>LNEV01000014.1 GCA_001464335.1 Rhizobiales bacterium Ga0077545
TTTACGCCCAGTAATTCCGAACAACGCTAGCCCCCTTCGTATTACCGCGGCTGCTGGCACGAAGTTAGCCGGGGCTTCTTCTCTGGGTACCGTCATTATCTTCCCCAGCGAAAGAGCTTTACAACCCTAAGGCCTTCATCACTCACGCGGCATGGCTGGATCAGGCTTTCGCCCATTGTCCAATATTCCCCACTGCTGCCTCCCGTAGGAGTCTGGGCCGTGTCTCAGTCCCAGTGTGGCTGATCATCCTCTCAGACCAGCTACTGATCGTCGCCTTGGTGAGCCGTTACCTCACCAACTAGCTAATCAGACGCGGGTTCATCTCATGGCGATAAATCTTTCTCCCGAAGGACTTATACGGTATTAGCTCAAGTTTCCCTGAGTTGTTCCGTACCACGAGGCAGATCCCCACGCGTTACTCACCCGTCTGCCGCTCCCCTTGCGGGGCGCTCGACTTGCATGTGTTAAGCCTGCCGCCAGCGTTCGTTCTGAGCCAGAATCAAACTCTCAGGTTGAATTGAGATTTTTTACTGGCCTGGTCACGTTTTACTTGACGAGGTTACATCCTGTCGCCTCACGGCGATTGGACATGAACCTTGAGAAAACGTGATGGCCAAAGTCTCGCTTCGATGACCTTCGATCCGAGGATCGATGGTCCGCAAGGACTCCGCCGCCTACGTTTCTCTTTCTTCCGATTTAAATGTCAAAGAGCGGTGGCAACCAAGGCTGCCGAAAATTCTGTTCACACTTTAAAGCGCGAGGAGCAAAATTGCTCCCTGGTTTCCCAGGAAGTTTTGGCCCTCACAGCCTTTCAATGAGACACCGTCGTGTGGGCCGCTCAGCGGCGCCGCGTCCGGTGTGGGGGTTATATAGTCCCCGGCCTGATCGGGTGTCAACTCGCGTTTTCAAAAAAATGACGATGAGGCGACAGTTTCTTTTCCGCCCCTCTGATCGAAGGGCAGGCCGGTCGAAAACTCGCTTCAAACTGGCCCCGTCAGGCTGTGCAAAACGTAGGAATCGCCCCTGCGCCGCGCAAGAGTCAGCCCCGTTTCGTGTGAAGTTTTCCCGCCCCTTCGATTGCGGCGCAGACCCGAAGAGCCCCATTGAGGCCATAAAGATTTTCGCTAGTCTTTCAGCACTGTCCGTCGCAGGGGTGGCGGGTTTCGAATTCGAACGAGGACAGGGACCTTTGCACGCTCGCGCCTACAGGGACTCTTTCAACCGCGTGCGCGCAGTGGAGATCGGCGACGAGCCGCCGCTGCGCACCGACGGAGAAGACCCCGGCTCCAGCCGCTCGGTGAACATTCGCTGGTTCGCGTCGACGATTCTTGCCGGCGTGCTCGGCATGGGCCTGCTCGGAGCGGCGATCGCGACATCGCTCGATGGCGTCGCCACGAGCGCGAGCCCTGGCGTCTTTGCCCGCCTCGATCCCAACGGCAACCGCGCGCTGCGCGGCACCAACGCTGTCCGCAAGGGAGACCAGATCGCGCTCGGCCGCGGCATGGACGAAGACCGGCAGACATTTCGTGTGTCGACGACGACCAAGGTCGGCAACCGAGAGGTCGTTCGCACGCGCCCGGTCACCCGCATCTCGGCCAACCTGTCGCTGACCTCTCTCAACGTCGAGGTTCCGTCCTTCAACCCCGCAGCCATGTTTGCTGAGAACGACGAGCCCTTGCCGGCTCTTGACGCGGAGCCCGCGGCGGACGGCGATATCTCTTATGTCGTCAGCAATCTCGACGGGATGAAGATCGGCATCGATGACGGACCGACGACCCCGCTCGAAGAGGTCTTGGCGAGCGTGCGCGACACCGCCTCCATCGAGATGGTTCGCGGGAACGACTTCCAGTCGGCCTTCGGCGGCCTCCAGATACCTGGCCAGGAAAGCGCCGCGCTGACGCCGGTCATGCCGGCCTCCAACATGACCGTTATTGCAAAGACGTCGGCACATACGGCGACGGCGGGCGAGGACGGGGAACGCGTCGTCACCGTCCAGTCGAACGAACGGCTCACCGAAATCCTGATCCGCGAAGGCGCCTCGCAAGACGAAGCGCGCGACATCGCCGCCGCCTTCGGGGCCCAGTCGGGGTATGGCACCCTCGGCCTTCAGCCCGGACAAAGCGTGCGCATCCTGATGGCCCCGACGCCGAACGGGCCCCAGCAGCCGGTGCGCATCATTGTAGTCTCCGGCAAGACGGAGAGTATTGTCGCGCTGTCGGATACAGGCGGCTATGTGTCGGTGGCCGATGCCCCCGAAATCGCGCAGGAAGGCGAAATCGTCAGCGACGAGGAGACCGCATCGGCGGGCAGCACCAGCCTCTACAAGAGCTTCTACGCCACCGCGCTGACGAAGGGCGTGCCGAAACCCGTCGTCGACGAACTCGTTCGCGTGTTCAGCTACGACACGGACTTCCAGCGCAAGGCCGGACGCGGCGACAGCTTCCAGGTTCTGTACGCCAGCGACGATGCGGGGCAGATCGACGGCAAGCCGGAAATTCTCTACTCTGCGCTCATCTCGGGCGGCGAGGCGCGGCGTTACTACAGATTCCTGACGCCCGACGGGACGGTCGATTATTACGACGAGGAAGGCCGCTCGGCCCGCAAGTTCCTCGTCCGCAAGCCCATCGGCCAGGCCGTCCTGCGTTCGGGCTTCGGCATGCGGCGGCATCCGATCCTCGGCTATTCGAAAATGCACACCGGCATCGACTGGGCCGCGCCGCGCGGCACGCCGATCTATGCCGCCGGCAACGGCGTCGTCGAGCATGCCACCCGCAAGGGTGCGTACGGCAATCAGGTCCAGGTCCGTCATGCCAATGGCTACGAGACGGCGTATTCACACATGACCGGCTTCGCGCGCGGCCTGAAAGCAGGCCAGCGCGTGCGTCAGGGTCAGGTGATCGGCTATGTCGGCTCGACCGGCCTGTCGACAGGCCCGCATCTTCATTACGAGGTTCTGGTGAACGGCCGTTTCGTCAATCCGATGCGCATCAAGGTGCCGCGCGGGCAGGAGCTCGAAGGCGCCGTGCTCACCGAGTTCCAGCGCGAACGCGACCGCATCGACACGCTCACCGGAAACACGGGAACCGGCTCCGCCCAGCTCACCCGGCTGGACCAGAGCGGCGGCTGATCAGCTCGTCCGCTTTACATGGCGCGGCGCGGCAAGTTCACCACGCTGATTGGCAATCCCGAATTCGAAACTGTCGGCGATCATGCGCGCGCGCTGGATGAAGACGCCCGCGGCCTCTGCCGTCAGAACATCGCGGGCCGTCGCTTCGAAAAGATCGAGCCAGCGGTCGAAATGTTCGGCACGGATGTCCGGCAGCATAAGATGCGCCCGCATCGGCCTGCCCTCATAGCGCCGCGTCCGCAGCACGACGGACGACCAGAAATCGCACAATTTGGCCAGATGCTCGTCCCAGTCGCCGACCGCGCGGCTGAAGACAGGCCCGATGACATCGTCTTCGCGCACGCGTCCGTAAAACGTATGGACGAGATTGCGGATCTCGTCCTCACCGATTCCCGGCGGCGGTGCGGTGCCCATCAGCGACATGTTTCAAGCCTTGCAGAACGAGGTTGACGTACGGGTACAGATGTCGATGCACGGCGCCATTGACAATGCGGCAGAAGGCGACATGCTTGTGCGCATGATCGAAACACCGGCCGTCAGCCGCATGCAATTGCGGATTTTCCCCATCGCGGGACATTAACCCCCGGTTCGCCCGCGCCCGCGAGCCGTGGGGACCGGGTGCCGTTCGATCGTTTCCAGCACGTCCCGCACCGAACGGGCGCTTTCACACCAGAGCTTGAGCCGTTTTCACGGCGAATTCCCGCTGCCTCGCGGCGGAAGAACAAGAGGTATTCGACATGCCCCGCTTACCGAAGATCGTCATCGGACAATCGGACTTCGACAGCCTGTCCGGACTTGCGAGCGAAGCGCTCGGGCGCGTTCCTGCTGCCGAGCAATTGCTCTCCGAGCTCGAGCGCGCAAAAATCGTCACGGATAAAGCCCTGCCCGCAGACGCGGTCCGCATGGGCTCCGCCGTCGTCTTCCGTGCAGGCGAAGCGGAGGCGCGGCAAGTCGAGATCGTCTATCCCGGAAAGGCCGACATCGCGCAGAGCCGGATTTCCGTTCTGACCCCCATTGGCGCCGCTTTGATCGGGCTTTGTCCCGGACAGTCGATCCGCTGGACCGCCCGGGATGGGCGCGATCAATCGCTCACCGTGATTTCCGTGGGGCAAGCCGCCGCCATGGCCTGCGCATAAAAAAGGGCGGCCGAGAGGCCGCCCTTTTCATCTGTAATGGCGTTGTCAGGCCGCCGCGCTTTCGCTCGGATGGTCGATCTGGATGCCGTCCGGGCCTGCCGTGATCTTTACCGAGGAATTGTCCTCGATCGTGCCGGCAAGGATCTCCTCGGCGAGCTTGTCCTGCACGTTCTTCTGGATCACGCGCTTCAGAGGCCGCGCGCCATAGCTCGGGTCGTAGCCTTTCTCCGCAAGCCAGTTCCGCGCCGCCGCATCGAGCTCAAGCACGATCTTGCGATCCTCGAGCAGCTTCTGCAGCCGCTTGAACTGGATGTCGACGATCGCGCCCATCTGCTCGCGCAGCAGGCGGTGGAACACGACGATCTCGTCGATGCGGTTGATGAACTCCGGCCGGAAATGGCGGCGCACCGCATCCATGACGAGGCCATACGCCTCCTCGTCGGATACGACGCGCTCGCCCTTGTCGCCTTGCAGACCAAAGCCAATCGGCTGCCGCGGATCGGCCAGGAATTCGGCGCCGAGATTGGACGTCATGACAATCAGAGTGTTGCGGAAGTCGACCGTCCGCCCCTGCCCGTCCGTCAGGCGTCCATCGTCGAGCACTTGCAGGAGAACGTTGAACACGTCCTGATGCGCCTTTTCGACCTCGTCGAACAGGATCACCTGGTATGGACGCCGCCGCACGGCCTCTGTCAGCGCACCGCCTTCCTCATAGCCGACATAGCCGGGAGGCGCGCCGATGAGACGCGAGACAGAGTGCTTCTCCATGTATTCCGACATGTCGATGCGCACGAGCGCGGTCTCGTCGTCGAACAGGAATTCGGCGAGCGCTTTCGTCAGCTCCGTCTTGCCGACGCCGGTCGGGCCGAGGAACAGGAACGAGCCGATGGGCCGGTTCGGGTCCTGAAGCCCGGCGCGCGCACGGCGCACGGCGGTCGCGACCGCATGTACGGCCTCGCTTTGCCCGATGACGCGGCGGCCGAGAGATTCCTCCATCTTGAGGAGTTTTTCGCGCTCGCCCTGCAGCATCTTGTCGACCGGCACGCCCGTCCAGCGCGAGACGACACCCGCGATGTGGTCGGGTGTCACGACCTCCTCGACCATGGCGCGGCTCTCGGACTGTTCGAGCGCGGCGATTTCGCCTTCGAGCTTCGGGATGATGCCGTAGCGCAGTTCGCCCGCACGGCCGAGTTCGCCGTTGCGCTGCGCCTGTTCAAGATCGCTGCGCGCCTGGTCGAGATCGCTTTTCATTTTCTGGGCCCGGCCAAGGCGATCCTTTTCGCCCTGCCAGGTCGTCGTCAGCACAGCAGCCTCCTCTTCGAGGTCGGCAAGCTCGGCCTCAAGCGATTCGAGCCGCGATTTCGAGCCCTGATCGTTTTCCTTCTTGAGCGCCTCGCGCTCGATCTTCAGCCGCATGATGTGGCGGTCGAGCTCGTCGAGTTCTTCGGGCTTCGAATCGACCTGCATCCGCAGGCGCGACGACGCCTCATCCATCAGGTCGATGGCCTTGTCCGGCAGGAAACGGTCGGTGATGTAGCGGTTCGACAATGTCGCCGCCGCCACCAGCGCCGAATCGGAAATCTTCACGCCGTGATGCACCTCGTACTTCTCTTTCAGGCCGCGCAGGATCGAGATCGTGTCCTCGACCGTCGGCTCCGACACGAAGACGGGCTGGAAACGCCGCGCCAGAGCGGCGTCCTTTTCGACGTGCTTCCTGTATTCGTCGAGAGTGGTCGCGCCGACGCAATGCAGCTCGCCGCGCGCGAGCGCGGGCTTCAGAAGATTCGACGCATCCATCGCGCCGTCCGTCTTTCCCGCGCCGACAAGCGTGTGCATCTCGTCGATGAACAGGATGATCTGCCCGGCGGCGGACTGCACTTCCTGCAGCACGCCCTTCAGCCGCTCCTCGAACTCGCCGCGATATTTCGCACCGGCAATGAGCGCGCCCATATCGAGCGCGAGCAGTTTCTTGTCTTTCAGGCTTTCGGGCACATCGCCGTTGACGATGCGCGTGGCAAGGCCTTCGACGATGGCGGTCTTGCCGACGCCGGGCTCGCCGATGAGAACCGGGTTGTTCTTCGTGCGGCGTGCCAGAACCTGAATCGTGCGCCGGATTTCTTCGTCACGCCCGATCACGGGATCGACCTTGCCCTCGCGCGCGGCTTGCGTCAGATCGCGCGCATAGCGTTTCAGCGCCTCATAGGCGTTTTCCGCCGAAGCGGAATCGGCTGTACGGCCCTGACGCAGCTCTTCCACCGCGGCGTTCAGGTTTTGCGGCGTCAGGCCCGCTTTCGCGAGCGCCTTTCCGGCTTCCGAGGTCTTGTCGAGCGCAAGGGCAAGCAGGAGCCGCTCCACCGTGACAAACGAATCGCCAGCCTTCTGGGCCGCGTCCTCCGCCGCCTGAAAGGCGCGCGCCGTCGCGGGGGCAAGATAGATCTGGCCCGAACCGCCTTCGACCTTGGGAAGCTTCTTGAGCGCGGCCTCGGTTTCGGCCAAGGCCTCGCGCGAGCGGCCGCCCGCCCGGTCGATCAGACCGGCCGCCAACCCTTCCGGATCGTCCAGAAGCACTTTCAGAATATGCTCGGGCAGGAATTGCTGATGGCCTTCGCGAAGCGCGAGGCCTTGCGCGGATTGCAGGAATCCGCGCACACGTTCGGTGTATTTTTCGATGTTCATCCGGGAACCCTCCTCCGGCCGGCTTGTCCAAGCCCGGTCCGGCGCATTTGATCCGAGGCCCCTCCAAGAGGCGGCCGTTGGTGACTATGTGGGTGCGGTCTCCTCGGGGGGAAAGTGCCCGGACCCGGGCAGCCTGAATTTTTCCCTCCGGGCGCATCCCGGCCCGCATTCCGTCACGCAAAAAGGCAAGCAGCAATGATTTCGGTCAAATCCCTCCAGCGCTACCCGGTCAAAGGCCTGTCTGCCGAGACATTGTCCGAGGTGAGGCTGGAGCGGGGCCGGACCTTCCCCGCCGACCGGGCATTTGCGGTCGAGAACGGCCCGTCGGGCTTCGATCCGGAGGCCCCGGCATGGTTTCCGAAAATAAAATTTCTCTGCTGGATGAAGAATCCGAAACTCGCCCTCGTCGAGAGCCGCTACGACGAGGCGGCCGGAACGCTGACCCTGAGCCATGAGGGTGGCCAGGTGACCGGCGATCTGTCGACGTCCGAAGGACAGGCCCTCATCGAGAGTTTCCTGTCTTCTTATATGGGCGAGGAACAGCGGGGGCCGCTGAAAGTACTCTCCTCACCCGGCCACAGCTTCTCGGACGTTGCCAAACGGGTCGTCTCCTTCATCAATCTTGCGAGCGCCGAGGAGATCGGCCGCGAAGCGGGCGCACAGATCGATCCGATCCGTTTTCGCGGCAATGTGCATGTCGCAGGCCTCGATCCGTGGGTCGAGGCGACATGGATCGGAAAGCGTTTCCGCGTCGGGCCCGAAGCCGAGTTCAAGGCCGTCAAGATGATCCAGCGCTGCCTTGCAACGCATGTCGATCCCGCGCGCGGCGTGCGCGATGTCGATGTGATGGGCACGATCCGCACCATGCGCGGCGATATGGATTGCGGAGTTTACGCCGAAGTCGTCACGCCGGGCACGATTCGCCCCGACGACAGCGTGGTTCTTCTCTAGAGCCCGAGATCCGCCCGCAGCGCATCCGCCTTGGCCCGGACATCGGCGGCGAACTGCGCGCGCAATTGTGCCTCGTCCTCCTGCATTTTGAGAACGGCCGTGCCGTCGTCGGTCTGCTGGGGCAGCGGCGGAATGCGCGGATCGGTGTAAAGCGGCGCAAGATCGCCGTCGACGGCCAGCTTTCCGATCAGCCGCAGCCGCGTGAAAGGGCTGGTGAAGCCTTCCTGCTCATAAAGCCATTCCGCCGCTTCGATGCCGGACAGATTGTTGCGAAGATCCTTGTAGGTCTCCGGCGACCAGTCGACCTGCGGTTTGACATAGCGTTCGGCCCATTCGTTCGTCTCGCCGAGCCAGATCACCGCTTTCGCCGCGCTGTCTGCTCCGCGCAGCGGGCGAAGCCAGGAATAGACCTCGGCCGCCGCATAGGCGTGCTTGATCGCGTTGTGATCCGTCGGCGCCAGGCCCCGCTCACGAATGGCGAGAGACGCCGCCATCGAAAAACCGTGCATCACAAGGGCAAGGCACACGACGGGAGCAAGAAGAACCACGGCGACAGCAAGAACACGGCGAAGCTTCATGGTGGCGCGGGGCCCCCTTCAAACGAAAAGCGCGGCATCGGAGAGATGCCGCGCTTTTCTCAAAAAACTGGAAATTTTATTCGCCCGGAGCGACTTCCGGCTCGTTGCTGGGAGCGCTTCCCTCGGGAGCCCCCTGCTCGGCGCCAGCGCCGCGGGCGTAGCGCCCCATCCGGCGGCGGGGACGGCCGCGGCCGGCGCCTTCACCATTCTCGGCGGCCTCCTCGGGAGCCGGCTGTTCCTGCCCACCGGTGATGAAGGCCGGCAGACCAGCCGGCACATCACCGTTCACGGGGCGCGGCTGGCGCGGTTCGCGGGGCTGGTACTCCCGGCTCTCGCGCGGCTCGCGGTTTTCGCGAGGTTCGCGGTTTTCACGCGGCTCACGCTGTTCACGGGCCTCGCGAGGTTCACGATTTTCGCGGGGCTCGCGGTTCTCACGCGGCTGGAAGTCCCGGCGCTGCTGGCCATTGTCGGAATAGGGCTGCGGCGCGTGGGGCGGATATCCACCCTGCTGAGGGCGCTGTTCGCCCTGTCCGTCGAAGCTGTTTGGCTGCTGGCCGTCGCCGTCCTCGAAGCCGTCCTCGTCGCGCGAATCCTCGTCGGGACGCTGATAGACCTGCTGCTGCGGAAACTGCTGCTGAGCCGCCGCGACGATGCGGAAATAATGCTCGGCATGCTGAAGATAGTTTTCCGCCGAAATCGGGTCGCCGGACGACGAGGCGTCACGTGCGAGCTGGACGTATTTCTCGGCGATGTGGGCCGCATTGCCGCGGATTTTCACATCCGGGCCGTTGGATTCATAACTGCGGCTGAGCGGGTTCGGGCCCTTGCGGTTGTTGTTGTTATTATTGTTGTTGTTGTTGCTACGACCGCGCATACGCTTCTGCTGCTGACCTTGCCTCATGGCTCTCGAATCTTTGCTGTTAAAAGCCCCGTTCCCGGCAAACGGCTTACTCCGCAGGCAGACCTGATGGTCGGCCCTGCACGGCCTCCGCGACGTATCGCCGGTATTCGTTAAACCCGGTTCGTGGCCCCTGTGCGAAGCCGGGTATCGCTCGTATCAAAGCCGACCCTTTGAATCTTGATCAGCCATGATGTGCGACAAATGTCTCAGAACCTTGACCTCTTGGGTCGGTGCTGCCGGATGTATCGGCGCTGTGGTTCTCCATTGCGGCGAACCTAACCCGCTCGCCTCTTCTTTCCAAGTGGGAATTTCAGCCCCTCACAACAAGGGCTCGGGGCACGCCTCCAAGGTCGGAGCGCGCGGGACCATCCACTTTGAGCCCCGCATCTCGCATGAGGGCCGCAACATCCGCCTCCTGCCCGATCCCAAGTTCGGCGACGAGAACCCCGTTTGGCGCCAGGCGTCGCCGCGCACATGCGGCAAGCGCTCGATAGGCGATCAGCCCATCCTTGCCGCCGTCGAGGGCACGCATGGGATCGTGCAGCCTAACTTCCTCGGAAAGCTCAGGAATATGGCCTGATGGAATATAAGGAGGGTTGCTGACGATGAGGTCGAACTGCTCGTCTATCCTCTGATCCCAATCCGAGACGACGAAGTGCGCGCGGCCGGAAAGATTGAGGTTTTTGGCGTTGCGGCGGGCCGTTTCCACGGCCTCGGGGGAGATATCCACGCCGGTTCCGGTTGCAAGAGAGAGTTCATGCAGAATGGCAAGAAGGATGCAGCCGGTCCCGGTTCCCAGATCAAGAACGCGCGGGGCGTCCGCGCGACCGAATGACGCGAGTGCGGCCTCGACCAGGGTTTCCGTGTCCGGTCGGGGAACGAGCGTGTCCGGCCCGAGCTCGAATCGCAGCCCCCAGAACTCGCGGTGGCCGAGAATCCGGGCCACTGGCTCTCCCGAGATGCGGCGGCAGACGAGATTTCGGTAAAGCATCTCGCCTTCGGGCGAAGCCGTCGCGTCCTGGGCGGCGATCAATTCGGCATCGCTCAGCTTCAGGGCGTCCTTGAGCAGAACGCGCGCATCGAGTTCCGGCGTCTCGATCTTGGCCATCCGCAACCGCTCGACGGCCTCACACAGTAATTGTTTTCGCGTCGTCACCCTTCCGCCTCGGCGGCCAGCAGCCGCGCCTGATGTTCAGCAACGAGCGCGTCGACCACTTCGCCGAGCCCGCCGCCTTCGACAATCTCAGGAAGATTATAGAGCGTCAGCCCGATCCGGTGATCCGTCACGCGGCCTTGCGGAAAATTATAGGTTCGGATGCGCTCCGATCGGTCCCCCGAGCCCACCTGCCCTTTGCGGTCGGCGGCGCGGGCATTGTCCTGCGCGGTGCGCTGCTGGTCGAACAGTTTGGCGCGCAGCATGGCCATGGCGCGGGCCTTGTTCTTGTGCTGCGAACGCTCGTCCTGAACGGCGACGACAATGCCGCTCGGCATATGCGTGATGCGGACGGCGGACTCGGTCTTGTTGACGTGCTGGCCGCCCGCGCCCTGCGCGCGATAGACGTCGATCCGAAGATCGGCGTCGCGAATGTCGACATCCACCTCCTCGGCCTCGGGGAGAACCGCAACTGTAGCTGCGGAGGTGTGAATACGCCCTTGCGTCTCGGTGTCGGGGACGCGCTGCACGCGATGAACGCCCGATTCGAACTTCAGACGGGCATAAACTCCGCGCCCCTCGACGACGGCGATGATCTCGCGATAGCCGCCCATCGTGCCCTCGCTGGCGGAGAGCACATCGACTTTCCATCCCTGAAGATCGGCGTAACGACTGTACATGCGAAAAAGATCGCCCGCGAAGATCGCCGCCTCGTCGCCACCCGTTCCGGCGCGCACTTCCAGAATGACGCCGCGCTCGTCCGCCGCATCGCGCGGAAGAAGAAGGAGCTGCAAGGCCCGTTCGACGGTATCGAGGCTCGCAGCCTTCTCGTCATATTCCTCACGCGCCAGATCGCGCATGTCGCCATCGGCCAAACTGTCTTCGGAGAGTGTTTTCAGCTCTGCGATCTCGGCAACCAGCGCCTTCCACCCGCGCACCGCCTCCACGATCTCTGCAAGCTCGGAGCGCTCGCGCGTCAGCTTGACGAGCGTGGCGCCATCGGGCGCACCGTGCGCAAGCTCGGCGTCGATGGCCTCGAAGCGGCGGACGAGTGCATCAAGTTTTTCGCCCGGCAGCATGGCTCAGGACGCGTCGGCGACGGATGCGAGATCGATGAAGCGCTGCCGCGCCTGATCGTCGTCGTTGCGCAAAAGATCGGCGACCGCGCTCTGGACATCCGCCAGCTTCGTCTTGCGGATCATGGCCTTCAGCGGACCGATCGCGGCGGGTGATACGGACAGGCTGCGATACCCAAGGCCAATCAGCACAAGGGCGCCGATGAGATTGCTGGCAAGCTCGCCGCAGACCGTGACGGGTTTGTCCTTCTCGATGGCCTTGTCCACGATCTTCTTGAAGACGCGGACCATGCTCGGCCCGAGCGGATCGAAGCGGTCCGACACGCGCGAATTGCCGCGATCGGCCGCATACATGAACTGGATGAGATCGTTCGATCCGATGGAGACGAAATCGACACGGTCGAACAATTCGTCCAGCTCGAAGAGGAGCGCCGGCACTTCCAGCATCGCGCCGAGCATCAGCGTCTGCGGCAGTTCGTGCCCCCATTTTCGCAGATGCGTCAGCTCGCGTTCGACGATCTCGCGCGCTTCGTCGAATTCGCTGCAGGTCGCCACCATCGGAAACATCATGCGAAGCGTGCGTCCGGACGCGGCGCGCGCCAGTGCGCGAACCTGCGAGCGCAGAATGCCCGGCCGGTCCAGCCCGAACCGGATCGCGCGCCAGCCAAGCGCCGGGTTCTCTTCCTCGATCTTGCGCAGATAAGGAAGAACCTTGTCGCCGCCGATATCGAGCGTGCGGAAGATGACCGGCTTCTCGCCCGCCGAATCGAGCACGCTGCGGTAAAGCGCCTCCTGCTCGCCGGCGCGAGGAAGCGTCGGAGACACCATGAACTGAAGCTCGGTGCGGAACAGCCCGATGCCTGCCGCGCCGGTTTCCTCCACATAGGGAAGATCGACCAGAAGACCGCCGTTCATCATAAGGCTGATGGCGGTGCCGTCCTTCGTTACGGCCGGAAGGTCGCGCAGCTTCTGGTACTGCGCCTGACGCCGCGCCCGCAGGCGCACCTTGTCGGCGTAATTCTTCTGCACGTCTTCGGGCGGGCGTACATGCACGTCGCCGGTGCCGCCGTCGACGATGAGCGCATCGCCCGGCTCGACCATGCTTGCGATGTTGGTGATCTGCGCAACCGTCGCGATGCCGATGGCCCGCGCGACGATGCTGACATGGCTCGTCGGGCCGGCTTCCTCGATGATAAGGCCGCGCAGCTTTGTTCGGTCGTAATCGAGCAGGGCGGCCGGCGCCATCGAGCGTGCGACGAGAATCGCGTTGTTCGGCATTTCCTCCGCCGGTCCATGATCGCGGCCGGTCAGAATGCGCAGCAGCCGGTTAGCCAGATCGTCGAGATCGTGCAGACGCTCGCGGATATAGGTGTCGGTGGCGCGCAGCATGCGGGCGCGGGTGTCGGACTGCACGCGCTCCACCGCCGCCTCGGCGGTGAGGCCCTGCAGCACGGCTTCGCGCATGCGCCGCACCCAGCCCCGGTCATGCGCGAACATGCGGAACGCTTCAAGCACGTCGCGGTGCTCGCCCTGCGGCGCCACATTGTCCCCGCTCAGCATTTCATCGAGCAGGACGCGGAGCTTCTCCACCGCCTCGTCGAGACGCGTGGCCTCTTTCGTCACGTCCTGCGCGATCAGGTTTTCGACCGCGACGGTGCGCGGCTCATGCAGAACCGCAATGCCGAGGCCGATGCCCTCCGCCAGCGGCACGCCCTTGGCCTGGATCGGCCGGCGGACGGCCGGCTCGGCGCCCGGCCGCGCAATCGCCGAAAGCTCGCCCGAGGCGATCATCTCGGCCAGCACCATGGCCGTGGTCTGAAGCGCCTCGACTTCCTCTTCGGAATAGGTGCGGTGCGCCTTGTTCTGAACGACGAGCACGCCGAGCGTGTTGCCCGCGCGCAGGATCGGAACGCCGAGGAAGGAGTGAAAGATTTCCTCGCCCGTCTCCGGCTTGTAGGAATAGGCCGGATGCGCCTGGGCATCGGAGATGTTGAGCGGTTCGCCCGCTCCGGCAACAAGGCCGACAAGGCCCTCGCCGCGCGCCATGGTCGTCTGGTGAACCGCCTCCGGGTTCAGGCCTTCGGTGGCGTAAAGCTCAAGCTCGCCGTCGACGCGGAGCACATAGGTCGAGCAGACTTCCGCAACCATGTTGGCCGCGATGAGAACGACGATCCGGTCGAGCTTGTCCTGAGCGGTGACCGGCTCCGCCATGACCTCGCGAAGGCGCCGCAGCAGAACGCGCGGACCGCCATATGCACCTCGCATGAGCGCAATCTCCGTATCCGGCGCCGCCGTGACGCCGGGTCAGACGCTCAGGCCTGATCCAGCCCGTATATCGAGTGGAGGGTACGAACCGCAAGTTCGGTATGCGCGGTATCGATCAGCACCGAGATCTTGATCTCGGAGGTTGCGATGACGCGGATGTTGATGCCGTTCGCCGCCAGCGCCGCAAAAGCCTTGGCCGCGACACCCGCATGCGAGCGCATTCCGATGCCGACCACCGACACTTTCACCACATCGCTCGCCCCATCGATCTTGGCATAGCCGATGGCGCCGTTGCCGGCGCGGAGCGTCGCCATCGCGCGCTCGTAATCGGCAACCGGCACCGTGAAGGTGAGGTCCGTCGTCGTGCCGTCGTCCGAGATGTTCTGGACGATCATGTCAACATTGATATGAGCCTCGGCGAGCGGTCCGAACACGGCCGCGGCCACGCCCGGCTTGTCCTGAACGCCGCGAAGCGTGATCTGCGCTTCGTCCTTGGAATAGGCGATGCCCGTGACGACCTGCTGTTCCACGATCTCTTCCTCGTCGCAAATGAGCGTTCCGGGCGGCAATCCGCCGGGGCCGATCTGGGGGGCGTCCGGCGCATCGAAGGAGGAGCGCACGAACACCCGGACATTGTGAACCATCGCAAGCTCGACCGAGCGAACCTGCAACACCTTGGCCCCGAGCGAGGCCATTTCCAGCATTTCCTCGAACGCGACCCGCGGCAGGCGGCGCGCCTTCGGCACGATGCGCGGATCGGTCGTGTAGACTCCGTCGACATCGGTGTAGATGTCGCAGCGGTCGGCCTTGATGCCGGCCGCGATCGCCACCGCCGAGGTGTCCGAGCCGCCGCGCCCGAGCGTCGCGATGCGCCCTTCGGGCGAAACACCCTGGAAGCCGGCGATGCAGGCAACCGTGCCCGAGGACAGGTCTTTCGAGAGCGCATCGCCCTCGATGCCCTGGATGCGGGCCGAACCGTGGGTCGAATCGGTGCGCAGCGGGATCTGCCAGCCCTGATATGAGCGGGCCTTGATGCCCAGATTGTTGAGGGCGATGGCCAGAAGGCCGGAAGTCACCTGCTCGCCCGACGACACCACCGCATCATATTCGGACGTCGCATAGTTCGGCATCGCTTCCTTGCACCAGGCGACAAGCTGGTTCGTTACGCCCGCCATGGCCGAAACCACGACCGCGACCTCATGGCCGGCCTCGACCTCGCGCTTCACATGCAGCGCGACATTCTGGATGCGTTCGATGTTGGCGACCGACGTGCCGCCGAATTTCATCACTATGCGGGCCATTGAAGGGTCCGGCAGGTTCGATTGAGGTTTCCGGCGCTTCCCGAAGCGGGTGGCGCCTCGAAAAAGGCGCGTATACATAACGGCGGCGCATCCGGAGGGCAATCGCCCTCTCGGGACCGTCAGTCGCAGGCAATGTGAGGCTTTCGTGACAGGATCCGTCGACCGGGACGAAGTGGCGCGTTTTGCGGCTCTGGCCGAGGAATGGTGGAATCCGGACGGGCCTTACGGGCCGCTTCACAAGATGACGCCGGTTCGCGTCGGCTATATCCGCGACCGCCTGATCGAGCGTTTTTCACTCGCCCGTGAAAACCTGAAGAGCCTGAAGGGCCTTTGCGTACTCGATGTCGGCTGCGGTGGCGGCATTCTGGCCGAGCCGCTGGCGCGCCTCGGCGCGAAGGTGACCGGGATCGAGCCCGCGCCCGAAAGCATCGAAATAGCCAGGGCACACGCGGCGGAAGCAGGTCTCGACATCGCCTACAGGACAGCGACCGCAGAAGACCTGCTCTCCGAAGATGCACGTTTCGACGCCGTGATCGCCTCCGAAGTCATCGAGCACGTGGCCGATCCCGCCGCGTTCGTGCACACGTTGTCGGGTCTTGCGAAGCCGGACGGTATGGTTTTGCTCTCGACCCTCAACCGCACGCCCAAAAGCTTCGCGCTTGCCATTGTCGGCGCGGAATATGTGTTGCGCTGGGTGCCGGCAGGAACCCATGACTGGAAGAAGTTCGTCACACCCGACGAACTGAAAACCTATTGTACGGACGCGGGGCTGGATGTATCCGACGTGACCGGCATGATCTTCGATCCGCTGCGCGGGCAATGGCGGCTCGGGCGCGACACCGGCGTGAATTACTGGCTGGCCGCCGGGAAGTAACGCGCCAGCCATGTGTGCGCGTAGTCATGCGTTTTCTTCGCGACCTCGATGGGCAGGCGGCTGAAGGCGTGGGGCGCCTCGGGAACGATCAGAAGTTCCGAATTGCCGTTCGCCTCCTGCCAGCGCGCATGAAGATGGCGGCTTTCCTCGACCAGAGGATCGCCATCGCCCGCGATCATCAGCACCGGCGGCAGGCCCCCGAGGTCCGCGAAGGCCGGTGAAATTTCCGGATCGCGGCGCTCGTCCTCGGTGCGCTCTTCGGTCAGCTTTTCGAGACAGGCCAGCATGGTCGGGCCGTGAAAGATGAGCGTGTCGCGCGGCGCGTTGCGAAACGCCTCCGAGCCGGACAGATCGTAAATACCGTAATGCAGCATGGCGGCACGAAACAGGCCGGGGCGCCGCAGCAGAACGCAGGCCGCCAGATGAGCCCCGGCGCTGTCGCCGCCGATGGTCAGCGCATCGGTGCCGAAGTCAGCCTGCACGTTTTCGGACAACCAGACGGCGGCGGTCTCGCAATCGTCGATGATCTCGGTCACGCGCGCTTTCGGCGCATGGCGGTATTCCACGCTGACGACGGCAATGCCCAGTGCCTGCACCAGCTCGGCATTGGGGCGGTCGTTCACCTCGGCCGTGCAGGTGCACCAGCCGCCGCCGTGCATATCGAGGTGCACGCCCCGGACAGCGCCGCAGGGACGCAGCACCCGCACGCCGACCTCGCGCCCGAGAGCAGCAACGCGCCGGTTCTCGACGGTGAGGCCAAGACGCCGGATTTGCGGCCGCACGACAGTGATCGCAAGCAGCGTCAGCGCATGGGCAATGGCCCGCGCGGGGGCCGAAAGCATACGCACGCGCGGGATCTTTCGGAGAACATCGTTGGCCCGCCGAAGTTCGGCCATTTCGGCTTCGGTAAAGACCGGATGCACGGACACTCAATTGCTCTCGTCGGGAATGTGCGGGAGCGGATGGAACTCCACGCCGTCCTCCCTGAGCGCCTGCACCTCATCCTTCGAGGCGATGCCGTAGACGGAGGACTTCTCGATTTCGCCGTCGTGCATCTGGCGCGCCACCTCGGCAAAGCGCGGCCCGACATTTTCGGCGTTGCGGGTCACCTCGTCGCGCACCTCTTTCAGAAGGCGGCGCACATGCGCCTCGCGCTCTCCCAGAAGAACCTGCCCGCCGGCGGGAGCCTCCTCGGCAGACGTCGCGACATTCGGCGCCATCAGGCCCTTGCCGATTTTGGCCGACCCGCACACCGGGCAGGACAAAAGCCCTTTCTTCTCCTGCCGCGCATAATCCTCGGAGGAACGGAACCAGCCGTCGAATGTATGGGCCTTGTCGCAGGCGAGAGTGTAATGGATCATGGCGCCGTCTCGTCGAGACGAACGACATCCGGAGAGGAAACGGAAAACCGCCGCCCGTTCTCAAGAACCGGAATCTTGCGGCGCGCTTCGGAGACGAGCCCGGGATCGATCCTGGCCGTAATAACGCCGGGCTCTGCGCCGCCTTCGGCCAGAATGCGGCCCCACGGGTCGATGATGAGGCTGTGCCCGAAGGTCTCGCGGCCATCCTCGTGCGCGCCGCCCTGCGCCGCCGCAAAGACGAAGCATCCGGTCTCGATCGCGCGCGAGCGCAACAGAACGTGCCAGTGTGCCTCGCCGGTCTGGCGCGTGAAGGCCGCCGGAACGGCCAGAAAATCCGCGCCCGTTTCGGCCAGCGCACGGTGGAGTGCCGAGAACCGCAGATCGTAGCAGATCGTCAGCCCGAGCCGTCCCCACGGAAGATCGGCCGAAACAGCAACCTCGCCGGGTTGGTAGGTACGCGATTCGCGCCAGCTTTCGCCGTTGTCGAGATCAACGTCGAACATATGGATCTTGTCGTAGCGGCTGCGGATCTCGCCGTCCGGAGAAATGAGGAAACTGCGATTGGCGACCCGTTCGCGCTCGTCGTCGAAGCGCACCGCCATGGAGCCGATGTGAAGCCAGATGTTCAATTCGCGCGCCAGCGCACGAAAGACCGCAAGGCCGGTATCATGCGCTTCATCCGTGATGCGGGCGAGCAGAAGCTCGCGGTCGCGGACAAGCAGGGTCGTCATTTCCGGCGTCAGCACGTATTGCGCGCCGCATTCCGCCGCTTCGCGGATCAGCGCGGAGGCCGCCTCGATATTGGCGGCAACATTCTGCCCGGTGCGCATCTGCACCATTGCGGCAATGAAGGCTTGCGAACCTGCCATTGGCGTCACGCGGTCAGAGCCGTGTCGAGTTCGCCGCGCGCGTCGAGAGCATAGATGTCGTCACAGCCGCCAAGATGGCGATCTCCGGCGAAGATCTGGGGCACCGTCATGCGGCCGCCCGAACGCTGGATCATTTCGGCGCGCGCGTCCGGCTTTCCGCCGATGTCGACTTCGCTGAACACGATGCCCTTGCGCTCCAGAAGATCGCGTGCGGCGTCGCAGTAGGGGCAATAGGGTTTCGTGTACATCGTGACAGCGGCCATAAGCGTGCAAACCTCATCTGACACCGACAGATATGAGGTCAGACCCGCTCCGCGACAAGCGCGAAAACGAGCACATCCACGCTGGCCGCCCCCGACCTCTTGAGAACGCGGGAGGCGGCGTTGAGCGTCGAGCCGGTCGTCATCACGTCGTCGACGAGAACGACACGCCTGCCTTGAACGTCCGCGCGGCGGTTCTCCAGCACCGCAAAGGCGCCGGTGACGTTGCGCGCGCGTTCGGTCAGGGAAAGACCGACCTGGCTTCGGGTGGGCTTGCGGCGCACCAGAACATCGCACCGCACGGGCACTTGGCTCTGCCGGGCAACCGCTTTGGCAAGTTCCCCGGCCTGATTGAAGCGCCGTCCCAAGAGGCGCCGCACGTGAAGCGGCACCGGCACAAGAACATCGGCGCCGTCGAGCACTTCGGCTCCGGAACGGGCCATCAGGCCCCCCATCGCATCGGCGAGATCGAGGCGGTCCGAATATTTCAGCCGGTGGACGAGAAAACGGCTCGTGCCGTCATAGCGCGCGACGGCCCGCGCCCGGCCGAAAACCGGCGGCTCGGCAATGGCCTTCAGCGAAAGGATGCCCGCGCCAAGATCGGTTTCGAACGGCGTTCCAAGACGCTCGCAATAAGGGCGCGTGATGAAATCCATGCCCGTCCAGCACCGCGGACAGATCGCTCCGGGCGAGGACACGGGCTTCGTGCAGGCCAGACAGAGCGGCGGGAGCAGAAAATCCAGCGCCATGCGCCCGGTGCGGCGCACCAGCCCCGGCATTCGGCCACCGAAAATCCCGCTCATTTCCATGCGCGGACGAGACGCGAAAATTGATTTTGGCGCAAGGCGGGCGCATATGCGGCCCATGTCACCTCCCCGCCTTTTCGACCAGTCCCTGCGCCGCATCCGTGCCCTTCGCGCCCGGCAGGCGGGGCTGCGCGACGAGGTTCTTCTGCCGCGCATCGCCGAGGACATCGCCGACCGGCTCGATCCCGTGCTGCGCGATTTTCCGCTCGCCGTCGATCTGCTGAGCCCGGGCACGGATGTGGCCGAGGCCCTGGGGCGCGTGCCGAAGGTCGGGCGCGTGCTGCGGGCGGTCGAGGGGGCGGACGCGGATATTTCGATTCAGAACGAGGCGCTGCCGTTTCAGGCCGAATCGCTCGATCTCGTCGTTTCGGGCCTTGCTTTGCACTGGGCGGAAGACCTTCCGGGCCTTCTCGTGCAGGTCCGCCGCGCTTTGAAGCCGGACGGCCTGTTCCTCGCGGCCGTTCTCGGCGGCGAGACCCTGTTCGAGCTCAGGCAGGCCTTCGCGGAGGCGGAAACCGACACGACGGGCGGCATCAGCCCCCGCGTCATCCCGTTTGCGAGCGTGCAGGATTTCGGCGGTCTGCTCCAGCGGGCGGGATTTGGCCTTCCGGTTGTCGATTCGGAGCGGATCACCGTCCGCTACAGCGATATTTTCGGCCTGTTCCGCGATCTGCGCGCGCTCGGGGCCACCAATCCCCTGCTCGACCGCACGCGCAAGCCGCTGCGGCGCGAGACATTGGCGCGGCTTAACGACATTTATCGGGAAGGGTTTTCCGACCCCGACGGCAAATTGCGCGCGACGGTCGAGATCGTCTGGATTTCGGGCTGGTCGCCCCATGAGAGCCAGCAAAAGCCGCTGCGGCCGGGCTCTGCGAAGGCGCGCCTTGCGGACGCGCTCGGCACAATCGAGATTTCGACGGGCGTCAAACCCGGCAGCTGACGGTCAGCCGCCGACCGCCTTCTGCATCTCGTCCTGCACGAAGGTATAGATGTCGAGCAGCGACGACTGCACGAGCAGAAGAGCGCTGATGATGGCCACCGAGACAAGGACGCCGACCAGTCCATATTCGATCGCGGTCGCGCCGCTGTCGTCACGGACGAAAGCTCCGATGCGCCGGGAAAGACCTGTCATGCTCCACTCCCTCACAAAAGATCGATGAGGGCCGGTATGAGGGGCTCGTCCGCGGGCGGCATCGGATAAGACCTCAGCCGCTTCGGTTCCACCCAGGTCAGTGTCTGTCCTTCCAGGGGGCGAGGCTCCCCTTCCCAGCGCCGGCACACATAAAGCGGCATGAGAAGGTGCTTCGTCTCATAGGCATGGCTCGCAAAACTCAGCGGCGCCAGACAGTCTGATTTGACCTTTATTCCCAGTTCCTCGGCCAGCTCACGGATCAGTGTTTCCTCCGGTGTCTCGCCCGCTTCGATCTTCCCGCCGGGAAATTCCCACAGGCCCGCCATCGGCTTGCCTTCGGGACGTTGCGCCAGAAGAACCCGCCCGTCGGCATCGACGAGCGCGCAGGCAGCAACCAGAAGAAGCGTTCTTGTCACCGGTGGATGCACTATCGCCCCGAAAAGTTAACCGGCCATGCTGCCGATGCTCGACCTGAAACCCTGAGGATCAGGACCGGTAATCCGCGTTGATCGCGATGTATTCGGCCGTGAGGTCGCAGGTCCACACGCGCGCTTTCCCCGAACCGAGCCCCAGTTCCGCGCGCACCTCGATGTCCTGGTTCTTCATGTAGCGCGAGACTTCGGCCTCGTCGTACCCGGCGTCGCGCTCGCCCTCGACGGCGACGCGGATCGGCCCGAACCAGATGGCGAGGCGATCGCGGTCGGCCGGCTCTCCGGCCTTGCCGACGGCCATCACCACCCGGCCCCAATTGGCGTCCTCGCCCGCAATCGCGGTTTTGACGAGGGGGGAATTGGCGATCGAGAGCGCGATCCGGCGGGCAGAAGCGTCGCTCTCGGCGCCCCCGACATGGACGGTAACGAATTTCGTCGCCCCCTCGCCGTCGCGCGCGACCTGCTGCGCAAGATCGGCAAGGACGATGTCGAACGCCGTTTTCAGAGCGGAAAAGCGCGGATCGCCCTCATCGGTCAGCGGTGCACCGCCCGCCGCGCCTGTCGCGAAGGCGAGCAATGTGTCGGATGTGGATGTGTCGCCGTCGATCGTGACGCAGTTGAAGGTCGTGGAGGTCGCGCCGTTCAGGATGGACTGCAGAACCGGGGCGGAAACGGGCGCGTCGGTCGCAACGAAGCTGAGCATGGTCGCCATGTCCGGCGCGATCATCCCCGCGCCTTTGGCGACACCGGACACCGTGACGCGGGTGCCGCCGAGGTCGATCGTCACGCTCGCCCCTTTGGGGAAGGTGTCCGTCGTCATGATGGCGCGGGCCGCCTTCTCCCAGCCATCGGGAGCGGCCGATCCGGCGAGGGTGGACAACACCCCATCGAATTTCGTGGCGTCCAGCGGCTCGCCGATCACGCCCGTGGAGGCAAGAAAAATCTCATCCTCCCGGCATCCGACCGCTTTGGCCGCGAGTTCCGCCGTGAGCTTCGTCGCCGTGCGGCCCTTCTTGCCGGTGAAGGCGTTCGCATTGCCGGAATTGACCACGAGAGCCCGCGCGGTGCCGCCGTTCAGCACTTCGCGGCACCAGTCCACCGGGGCGGAGGGGCAACGCGATTTCGTGAAAACCCCGGCCACCGTCGTGCCGGGATCGAACAGCATCAGCAGGACGTCGGTGCGGCCCTTGTAGCGGATGCCGGCTTCGGCGGTCGCCATGCGGATGCCCGCAAGCGCGGGCATCGCCGGGAAGCTCTTCGGCGCAAGAGGCGAGACCTTGGCGGCCATGGATGCTACGGCGCGGGCGCGGGAGCTGCTTTTTCGTCCGGCTTCTTTGGCGCCGGACGCTCGACCTTGGCCTGGTCGAGCAGCTTCTTCACAGCCTCTTCCTGCGCCTTCTTGTAGAGATGATCCTCGATCTGCGGACGCACTTCCTCAAGCTTCGGAACCGCGCGCTCGCGCTTTTCCTCGACCTTGATGATGTGGAAGCCGAACTGGGACTTCACCGGCGCGGAAACCTTGCCGGGCTCGAGCTTGAAGGCGACATCAGCGAATTCCGGAACCATCTGATCCTTCAGAAAGAAACCGAGATCGCCTCCCTGCGCGCCGGAACCCGGATCCTTGGAGACTTCCTTCGCGATGGCCTCGAAATCCTCGCCCTTTGCAAGGCGCGCCTCGACGGCCTTGGCCTCGTCCTCAGTCTCGACGAGGATGTGACGCGCCCGGACTTCCTGCTCCGGCTTGATGTCCTTGATGGTGTCCGCGTAGAGCTTCTTGATCGCGTCCTCGGACACCGCATCCTTGCCGGCCTTCTCGAGGAAAACCTGCATCAGCGCCTTTTCGCGCAGGAATTCGACACGGGCGGCGAAATCCTCGCCCTCACCCAGCTTGGCGTCTTCCGCGGCCTTGGCCACAAGCTTCACATTGATGAGAAAGCCGATGACCTGCTCGCGCTTCTGCTCGTCGAGCGCCACGCCCGGCGCGATCTCGCTGAGGGCAATCTCCAGTTCGCGCTCGGTCAGCGTTTCTCCGTTGACCGTCGCGACGACGGCGTTCGGGTCGGCCTTGGGCGCGGCATCCTGGGCGTTTGCGGAGGTCACGGCCAGCACAGAAAGAACGGCCGACGCTCGCAGGAAACGGCCAAAGCCTGTGGAACGATCACTCATCATGGGTAGCGAAACCTCGTAAGGCGGCACCAAGCACCGCTGGCGGCGGACACTGCCCAAAACGGGGCGCATTGACAACCCTCGGGGGCGTTCATAATTCTCCCCCGTCCGACGTGCCGCCGGACCGTTTTTCCAAGGACCGAACGCCCGCGTTCTCTCTCTATCTCTCTGTGCCGCCTTTCGGCGCCGGGCCCTGCGGCTGGAAGGCCGATCACATCGCGCTCCGGCGGCGACATTCACGAGGCTTTGATGCTTGGCGTATTTTCCCGACTTTTCGGCTCTTCGAATGAGCGTCGCCTCAAAGGTTACCGCCCCAAGGTCGCCGAGATCAACGCGCTCGAAGAGGAGTTCAAGGCGCTCTCGGACGAGGCCCTGAAGGCGAAGACGGTCGAGTTTCGCAAGCAGCTTGCCGACGGCACGGAGCTGGACGACCTCCTGGTCCCCGCTTTTGCGACGGTGCGCGAGGCCTCGCGCCGCGTGCTCGGGCTTCGGCCGTTCGACGTGCAGCTGATCGGCGGCATGGTGCTTCACGAAGGCGGCATTTCCGAAATGAAGACCGGCGAAGGCAAGACGCTCGTCGCCACCCTGCCGGTCTACCTCAACGCGCTGACCGGCAAGGGCGTCCACGTCGTGACGGTCAACGACTACCTTGCCCGGCGCGACGCCGAATGGATGGGCCGTCTTTACAACTTCCTCGGCCTCACGACCGGCATCATCGTCCACGGCCTCGACGATGGCGAACGCGCCGCCGCCTATCGGTGCGACATCACCTACGCCACCAACAACGAACTCGGCTTCGACTACCTGCGCGACAACATGAAGTACGAGGTCGCCCAGATGGTGCAGCGGCCGCACTTCTTCGCCATCGTCGACGAAGTGGACTCGATCCTCGTCGATGAAGCCCGCACGCCGCTGATCATTTCCGGACCGCTCGAAGACCGCTCGGGTCTTTACCAGGCCGTCGACGCCTTTATTCCCAAGCTTCAGCCCGAACATTACGAAGTCGACGAGAAGCAGCGCTCGGTGGCGCTCACCGAAGCCGGCAACGAATTTCTTGAAGACCTGCTGAAAGAGGCCGGCCTTCTCAAGGGCGAAAGCCTGTACGACATCGAGAACGTCTCGATCGTTCACCACGTCAACCAGTCGCTGCGCGCGCACCGCATGTTCCAGCGCGACAAGGACTACATCGTCCACAACGGCGAAATCGTCATCATCGACGAATTCACCGGCCGCATGATGCCCGGACGCCGCTATTCGGAAGGCCTGCACCAGGCGCTCGAAGCCAAGGAGCATGTGGCGATCCAGCCCGAGAACCAGACGCTCGCCTCGATCACCTTCCAGAACTATTTCCGCCTGTACAAGAAACTCGCCGGCATGACCGGCACGGCCCTCACCGAGGCCGACGAGTTCATGGACATCTATGGCCTCGAAGTGGTCGAGATCCCGACCAACATCCCGGTCGCGCGCCTCGACGAGGACGATGAGGTCTACCGGACGGTCGAGGAAAAATACAAAGCCGTTATCGCCGAGATCGAACGGGCGCATGACCGTCTGCAGCCGGTTCTCGTCGGCACGGCCTCGATCGAAAAATCGGAGCTTCTTGCCGACCTTCTGAAGCAGGCCGGTTTCAAGCAGATCGACTTCGCCGATCCCGCCGCCCCCGAAATGCTCTACGCCGCCGCCCGCACCGGCAAGCCGAGCCGCCAGTTCGCAGTGCTGAACGCGCGCTTCCACGAGCAGGAAGCCTTCATCGTTGCCGAAGCGGGCGTTCCGGGTGCGATCACCATCGCCACCAACATGGCGGGCCGCGGCACCGACATCAAACTCGGCGGCAATCTTGACATGCGGCTTGCGCAGGAAACGGCAAACCTCGACGAGGAACGCCGCGCGCAGACGACGGACGACACATCCGCCGAAATCGCGCGTTTCCGCGAGGCGGTGCTCACCTCCGGTGAAACCGTCACCGACGAGAAGGGCCGCGAACACGCGCGCCCCGGCGGTCTTTACATCATCGGCACGGAGCGGCATGAAAGCCGCCGTATCGACAACCAGCTGCGCGGCCGCTCGGGCCGTCAAGGCGATCCGGGCCGCTCGAAGTTCTTCCTGTCCATACAGGACGACCTGATGCGGATCTTCGGCTCCGACCGCATGGACGGCATGCTGCAGAAGCTCGGCCTCAAAGAGGGCGAGGCCATCATCCATCCGTGGATCAACAAGGCCGTCGAGCGTTCGCAGAAGAAGGTCGAGGCGCGGAACTTCGACATCCGCAAGAACCTCCTCAAATACGACGACGTGATGAACGACCAGCGCAAGGTCATCTTCGAACAGCGCCGTGAGCTGATCGACGAGACCGACCTCGCCGAGACCATCGGCGAAATGCGTCATTCCATCGTCGACGAAATCGTCAGCGCGCGCATTCCCGAAAACGCCTATGCGGAACAGTGGGACGCCGAAGGCCTCTCGCGCGATGTCGAGGAGAACTTCAATCTCCAGCTTCCGGTCAAGGATTGGGCCGCCGAGGAGGGCATTGCCGACGAGGAAATCCGCGAGCGCATCAAGAACGCCGTCGACGAGATGATGGCCGCGAAGGCCGCGCGCTTCGGACCCGAGGTGATGCGGCAGATCGAAAAGGCCGTCGTGCTGCAGACGCTTGATGGGCTGTGGCGCGAACATCTGGCGACGCTCGATCACCTGCGTCAGGTCATCGGCCTGCGCGGATATGGACAGCGCGACCCGTTGAACGAATACAAGACCGAAGCGTTCGAGCTGTTCCAGGCCCTGCTCGGCCAGCTCCGCAAATATGTGACCGGCCAGCTCGCGCGTGTCGAACTAGTGCAGCAGGCGCCTTCGGTGCCGGAATTGCCGGAGATGGAAGCCCATCATCTGGATCCGTTCACAGGCGAGGACGAGATCGAGGAAGCAGGCCTTCCGCCGGGTGCCGATCCGAACGATCCGTCGACCTGGGGCAAGGTCTCGCGCAACGCGGTCTGCCCCTGCGGGTCCGGCAAGAAGTTCAAGCACTGCCACGGCCGGTTCTGACCGCCCGATCCCGAACGCAAAAAGGGCCGCATCAGCGGCCCTTTTTTATTGGTCGGAACGCGGCGTCCTTACTGGAACGAGCCCGGATTGACGATCTGCGGTGCGCCGAATTGCTGGAACGCTGCGTCGGCGCGGGAGGCCGGCGCCTGCGGAGGCGAAGGGGCGGCCTGAGGCTGGGTCTCTACGGCAGGCGGCGTGGTCTGCTGTGCGGCCGGAACCGGAGCCTGAGACGCGCGCGGGGCCGGCGCAGGAGGAGCGACGACCGCGCGCGGGGCAGGCGACGACGCCGGACGCGTGGCGGCCGGACGCGGCGCGGGCGGCTGTTCGGCCTGCGGCTTGGCCATGAAGCCGAGCCAGCGCGAATAGAACGGCTTTTCTTCGGATGTCGGCGCCAGTGAAGCGGTGATCGCACGATCGGGCTCGACGCCGCGGCGGGTTTGCGCGGAAGCGGTCTGCGGAGCGGCCGCGGCGGGCGTCGTCGAGCCGGTCGTTTCCGTCGACTTGCCGCCACGGAGCCAGGCGAATGCACCGGTGGATTTGGCGGGTTTTTCCTGCTGCTCCGAATAGGGAGAGGGAACCGGCATCGGCACCGCGCTCTGCGTGTCGGCCATCGCCAGCGCGAAGCTCGACTGCGGTGTACGGGCGGCGGCATCCGACGTCATGACGACGGATGCGGGAGCCGGCTTCGGCTGGTGGATCGGATCCTTCAACGAGCGCCGCAGACGCCCGTTCTGCGGCGTGTAGGCCTCGGCTGTCTGAAGCCCGCTGGACACCAGTTTCTCGAACTTCTCGGTGTCCTGACGCTGCTTTCCGGAGACGGCGGACGCGATCAGCGGATTGACCTCGTGAACGGGGCAGGCCGCACCCGGCTCGAAGGCGCCGTCCTTGGCGTCGGCGTTGAAGACGTATTTGCGATCGCAGACATTCACCTTCGGCTCGAGCTTCGTCACCTCGAACTGGTCTGCGCCCTCTTTGAGGTTCTTCCAGAACTCGAAATTCGGATCGTTGCGGCGACGGGCCATATTGTCGGCCGTCATGCGGAACGGAAAGGCCTGAACCTGGAAACTCGGCTGCCCGGCGCTGAGCGCCTCACGCGCCAGCGCGTAAACTTCGCCCATCTGCTCGTCGGTCATGGCGTAGCAGCCCTTGGAGAGGCAATCGCCATGAACCATCAGATGCGCGCCGGTGCGCCCGTGGCTGCGGTCGAACGCGTTCGGGAAACCGAGATTGAACGACAGGTAGTATTGCGAGTTCGGATTCATCTGGCCCATCGAGACCTGATAGAATCCCTCGGGCGACTGGCCGTCGCCCTCGGTCTTCTTCGGCCCGAGCGTCCCTGAGAAGCGGCAGATCTCGTAGGTCTTCAGAAGCGCGTAGCGGCCCTTCTCGTTCTGCTTCCAGATTTCGAGCTCGCTGTCCTCCTTGTAGATACGCACAAGGATCGGGTCGCGCCGCGTCATGCCCTTTTCTTTCATCAGGGCCAGCGTCTTGTTGGGGATCTGCTGGAGATGCCTGTTCGCGCCCTTGGCAACGACCGTGTCGGTCTGGCATCCGCCCAGCGCGAGCGCGGCGAGACCGAGAGCAACCAGAACGAAGAGCGGGCGACGGGTCATGGGAACTCTATATCTCGCGCCGGATGCGCGTGCCTTGTCTCCCTCAGACGAGTGAGATTTACCCCCAGTGAAGAGTTACTGCAATCCCGCCCTGCCGCACTGTCTCGTTAACCTTGCGTTAACAATAGGTTAAGCGGGTATGTGGCGGCCGATGGCGAGGAACTTCTCGCGGCGGTGATTGCGGATTTCCGTCCGGTCCATCCCGCTCAGCCCCTCCAGAGCCTGCCAGACCACGCGTCCGACGGAGGCGATCGTCGCGTCGCGATCGCGGTGTGCCCCGCCAACCGCCTCGGGAATGATCCCGTCGATGATGCCGAGCCGGAGCAGATCCTGCGCGGTGATCTTCAGATTTGCGGCCGCATCCGCCGCACGGGCCGAATCGCGCCACAGGATCGAGGCCGCTCCTTCGGGCGAAATCACGCTGTAGATCGAATGCTCCAGCATCTGGACATTGCTTGCCGTGGCCAGCGCGATGGCCCCGCCGGAGCCGCCTTCTCCGATGATGACCGCCACGTTCGGCACGCCGAGATTGAGGCAGGCTTCGGTGGAGCGGGCAATGGCCTCGGCCTGCCCGCGCTCCTCGGCGTCGATGCCCGGATAGGCGCCGGCGGTATCGACCAGCGCGATGATCGGCAGATCGAAGCGATCGGCGGTCTCCATCAGGCGCACCGCCTTGCGGTAGCCCTCCGGACGCGCCATGCCGAAATTGTGCTTGAGGCGGCTTTCCGTATCGGAGCCCCGCTCATGGCCAATCACCAGCACGCTCTCGCCGTAGAAGCGGGCAAAGCCGCCGACGATTGCGGCGTCGTCGCCGAATTTGCGGTCTCCGGCAAGTTCGGTGAAATCTTCGAACAGGCTCGCAATGTAATCGAGGAAATGCGGGCGGTTCGGGTGCCGCGCGACCTGCGTCTTCTGCCAGGGCGTCAGCTTGCCGTAGAGATCGACCAGCGCCTCGTCCGCCTTGGACCGCAGGCGGCCGATCTCATCTTCCACGTCGACGCCTTCGCCGCTCGCACCGAGCGCCTGAAGCTCGTCGACCTTGGCTTCGAGTTCCGCGACGTGTTTTTCGAAATCGAGATAGCTGCGCATGCGTTTTTTGGAGCCTCTGTCCGCTCCGGACCGACGGAGCGCGAGAGGCCCGGGCGAGCGGCGCGCAAACTGCTGTCACATCGCCGCCAAGTCAAGCTTAGTCCGAATCGCCGAGCGGGTGAAGGTCGCGAACCATGCTCGCCAGACGCTCGTCCAGGACATGCGTGTAGATCTGTGTGGTGGCGACATCGGCATGGCCGAGCAATTGCTGCACCGAGCGCAGATCCGCCCCGTTCTGAAGAAGATGGCTCGCAAAAGCGTGGCGAAGGACATGCGGGCTGACACGCTTCGGTTCGATGCCCGCGCGGATCGCGACGGCCTTGAGATCGCGGGCAAAAGCCTGCCGTGTCAGGTGCCCGTTCTCCGCGAGAGCCGGAAAAAGAAACGGGGCGGGCTTCTCCTGCCGCGCATCGAGCAGGTCGAGATAAAGTTTCGCCGCGCGCCGCGCTGCCTCGGTCAGCGGCACAAGGCGCTCGCGGCCGCCTTTGCCGCGGATCGACAGGATCTGCGTGCCCGCCCGCGCGGCCGAGCGCGGAAGCGTGACGAGTTCGGACACACGAAGCCCGCTCGCATAGAGGATTTCGAGCAGCGCCGACATGCGGGCCGCCCGAAGACGTTCGATCAGTGGCTTCTCCTCGTCATCCGCGCCTTCGGCTGCCGCGGTCAGGAGATCGTCGACTTCTTTCACCGAGAGCACTTTGGGCAGCGGGCGCCCGCGTTTGGGCCCCGTCAGCGCCGCGCCGGGATCATCGCCCCTGATGTTTTCGGTGTAGAGGAAGCGGTGGAACTGCTTCACCGCCGAAAGCCGCCGCGCGGCGGAGGAGGCCGCGAAGCCGCGCGCCGCCAGATCCGACAGCCAGCCACGCACGTCTTCCGCCGTCACCGTAAGAGCATCGCGGCCCTGGGAGACGAGAAAATCGGCGTAATCGTCGAGATCCCGGCGATAGGCCTCAAGCGTGTTGTGCGCCGCACCGCGTTCGGCCGACAGCATTTCGAGGAAACTCTCGACGTGACGCGCGGTCATTTGTCGATGTCGATGGGCACCGTGACCGTCATTTCCCGGGGCGTCGGCTCGACGAAGGTCGCGAGCGCCCAGACCACGGCAAAGACGATCCCGCCCAGAACGGCAAGATTGCGCAAGAGTCGAAATGTGCTCGGCATGGGGGTAGGACCGGCCTCCCGGCCTCAAGGATTCACCTCCGGGATTAAGAATCACGCCGGGACCGGGAACGCAACGCCCTTGCGGAGGGGCGAGCTTTGGTGGAAACCACCGGCCCGGAGACGAACATGACGGCCGCCGCGCAATCCCCGAACACGGATGAGAAACTTCAGGAAGAAGGCGCCAGGGCCCGCGCGCTCCTGAACGGCCGCTCGATCGTGCTTGTCGGCATGATGGGCGCGGGCAAAAGCTCTGTCGGCCGCCGCCTCGCCAAAGCCCTCGATCTGCCGTTCGTCGATGCCGACACCGAGATCGAGAAGGCCGCGGGCATGAGCATTCCCGACATCTTCGCGACGCACGGCGAGCCGGAATTCCGCGCCGGGGAGCGGCGCGTCGTGGCGCGCCTTCTCGAAGAGGGCCTTTCCGTCATCGCGACCGGGGGCGGCGCGTTCATCGATGACGGCACGCGCGAGAAGGTGCGGGCACGCGGCATTTCGGTCTGGCTCAAGGCCGAGGTCGATGTGCTGCTGAAGCGCGTCAAGAAACGCGGCGGACGCCCGCTTCTGAAGAACGGCGATCCCGAACAGATTTTGCGCGATCTGCTTGCCCAGCGCGAGCCGATCTACGCGCTTGCCGACATCACCGTCATCTCGCAGGACGTGCCTCACGAGGCCATGGTGGCCGAGACCTTGCGCGAAATCGGTCAGCATCTTTCCGAAGAGAAACAGGATTCCGCATGAGCACTACCGGCTTTGTCACCGTTCCGGTCGCGCTCGGCGAGCGCTCCTATGAGATCCGCATCGGATCGGGCCTGATGACGGGGGTCGGCGCGGACGCGAAGGCGCTCGGGGCGCGCGCCGCAACCGTGGTGACGGATGCGCATGTCGGCCCGCTTTATCTCGATTCCGTCCGCGCAAGCCTTGAGGCCGCAGGTCTCGCCGCCTCCGACATCGTGCTTCCGCCCGGCGAAAGCACCAAAAGCTTCCGGCATCTGGAAGAGGTCAGCAACGCCCTTCTTGCGGCGAAGATCGAGCGCGGCGATCTCGTCATCGCGCTGGGCGGCGGCGTCATCGGCGATCTAGCCGGTTTTGCCGCCGCGATCCTGCGGCGCGGCGTCCGGGCGATCCAGATCCCGACCTCGCTGCTGGCCCAGGTCGATTCCTCCGTTGGCGGCAAGACGGGCATCAATACGAAAGCCGGCAAGAACCTCATCGGCGCCTTCCACCAGCCGAGTCTCGTTCTGGCCGACACGGACGTCCTCGACACGCTGTCGCCGCGCGAATTCCGGGCGGGCTATGCCGAGGTCGTCAAATACGGGCTGATCGACGACCTGAGCTTTTTCTCGTGGCTCGAAAAGAACTGGACCGAGGTCTTTGCCGGCGGCGAGGCGCGCACGAAGGCGATCGCGACGAGTTGCACATCGAAAGCCTCGATCGTGGCCCGCGACGAATTCGAAACCGGAGACCGTGCGCTTCTCAATCTCGGCCACACCTTCGCGCACGCGCTCGAAGCCGCCGTCGCCTATGATGGCACGCGTCTCGTCCACGGCGAGGCGGTTGCCATCGGTCTGGCGCTGGCCTTCGAGTTTTCCGCGCGCCTTGGCCTCACCTCCGAGGACGATGCAGACCGCGTCCGCGACCATCTCAAGGCGGTGGGGCTGCCGACCCGCATCCAGGATATTCCCGGCGAGGTCGGCGATGCGGCCCATCTCCTCGATCTGATGGGGCAGGACAAGAAGGTGTCGGGCGGGCGGCTGACCTTCATCCTCGCACGCGGCATCGGGCGCTCCTTCATCGCCTCCGACATCCCGCCGCAGAACGTGCTGGGCTTCCTGTCCGAAAAACTCGCCTGACGCCGCAGGAAACCAATTCCTGCTTCCGCGAGTTTATGTCGCGAGGGCGGGAGATATCCCGCGAGAGGGTTGAGGCTTCCGATGAAAGCGATCTCGAAAATTGCGACCGGCGTGGTGGTTACGGCCTTTATGGGCGCCGCGGTCTATATCGCGCTGACACCCGGCCCCGCCGATGCAGGTTATGGTGTCGCGCCAGCTCCGGAAGTCACCTCCAACGTCGCCGCCAAGGGCGATCGCCTCGAAAGCCGCCGCGCGGCGCTCCCGAACACGGTCGAAGTGGCCGAAATTCACCACGAGGGCGAAGACTTCGTGCTGGTCGATGCGGAGGGCCGCGAGGTCTACCGCAGCAACCGCACGATGCGCACGACGACCGTGGATGAGAGCGCGGACGTTCCGCTGCTGACAGGCCTTGGCGTCGCGACGAGCCGCCCTGCCTCCACCGCAATGGCCGACTGACCCTTCAACTGTCGAGAGGCTGCCCCGTCACGGGATCGCGCCCGGGGTCGGCAAGTGCGGCGATGTTGGCCCGCACCTCGTTCAGCTCGTCTTCGGCCCCGCGCCGCAGATCCCAGTCACGCCCGGCATCATAGGCGCCGACGATCAAAAGATCGTCCGAGCTGCCTTCGGATTTGTGCCCCGTCCCGGCCGGAAGAAGGATGACATCTCCCATATTCAGATCGAGCACAGGCCCGCTGTCGCCGCCGATGCGCGCGCGAACAGAGCCGGTCGCGATGCCGAGCACTTCATGTGCCGTCGAATGGAAGTGGTGAAAATCATACAGCCCGTTGCGCCATGATCTGGTCCAGCCATTGCGCTGGAACAGGCGCTCGAACGCATGTGCGCTGTCGCTCCAGCCCATGACGCCGCGATAGACGAGAACCGGCAGGCGCTGATTGTTTGGAATCGGTCCGGCCTCGCTAAGATCGAACCGTTCGATCAGAAGATCCTTGTCGATCGCGTTCATGGCGGCACCCGTGCTTGTTCCTGAACGTAACGCCGCAGCCGCGGCTTTGGCTCCAGGGGTGCGCGCGAACCGGCAATCTGCTATCAGGCCCCTCATGCCGCTGCACACGCTCGGGGCCCTTCGCCCCATCCTCCCCGAAGGCCCGCATTTCATCGCACCCGACGCGGTTCTCGTCGGCGATGTGCTGCTGGAAGACAATGTGATCGTGATGTTCGGTGCCGTTCTGCGCGCCGAATTCGAGCGCATCCATATCGGCGCGGGATCGAACGTGCAGGACCGGGTGGTGATGCATGTCGACCCCGGTTTTCCGATAAAACTCGGCAGGAATGTCTCGATCGGCCACAGCGCCATCGTGCATGGCTGCACGGTCGAGGAAGGCACCGTGATCGGGATGGGATCGACGGTCATGAACGGTGCCGTCATCGGCGCGCATTCGCTTGTCGGGGCCAACGCGCTCGTGACGCAGGGAAGCGTGTTTCCGCCGCGCTCGATGATCCTCGGCGCACCGGCGAAACGCGTGCGCGAACTGACCGACGACGAAGTGGCGGGCTGTCTCAAAACGGCGGCGGGCTACACCGCGCACATCGCCCGCTACACCAGCGGGTTCGGGAATCTGCCGCTCTAGCCCGAGAAGCCGCCGTCCTTCAGGAACTGCAATTCGGCGTGGCTCGTCGCGCGGCCGAGCGCCTCGTTGCGGTGCGGAAAGCGACCGAATTTCTGGATGATGTCGAGATGCTCCTGCGCCCATTTCGCGCCGTTCGCATCGTTCATGTTCTCATACAGTGCAAGGCACAATTCCTGATCGCGCTCATCCTCCGAATGCATGAACGGAAGATAGAAAAAGGTACGCATCTTTTTCGGAATGCGCTGATCGAGACCGCGCGAGATGGCGAAGCGGGCAATGTCGCGCGCATGCCCGTCCGTCGCAAACGAACGCGCGGTGCCCCGGAACATGTTGCGCGGCGCCTGATCGAGCAGAATGATCAGCGCGAGCGCGCCTTCGGCCGTATGTGCGAGATGATCGAGCATTCCGGCCGCCGCCCAGAAATGCAGCGTGCCGAGCCGGCGGCCGACCTCCGCATCGAACGTCGCGGATTTCGAAAACCAGCGGCCCGGCCCCGCCGCGCGCCAGAACGACACCACGGCACGCGGCTCGACACGATCGGGATCGCGAAAATGCGTGTTCATAATCTGACCTGTCCCTCACAGATGCGCGCCCGCAGATCGTCCGACATAGGGATGTACGTGTTCTGAACGGGATCGCGAAAAAAGAGTGGATCCGAGACCTTCGCCGGATCGAAGCCGTCCTTCTGAAATTCCAGACGGCGCTGCTTGAAGGTGCCCGTGACGTCGATGACGCCGGTCTGCCGGAGAAAAACGGGCCGAGCATATTCAGGCAGGTGTTCGCTGACGTGACGGGCAAAACCCGCCACATCGAAACTGCCGTCGGCGACGACCGTCACCATGCCCGCACGGCCGTCATTGCCCGGAATTTCCACGCCGTAGACGATGGCATCCTCGACGCCCGGAAAATCGGTCAGCGCCTGCGAGACCTCGATCGTCGAGACGTTCTCGCCCTTCCAGCGGAACGTGTCGCCGATGCGATCGACGAAATAGAAATAGCCGTTCTCGTCCTTGCGCATCAGATCGCCGGTGCGGAACCAGACATCGCCCTTTTTGACGACATCGCGCAGGATCTTCTTTTTCGTCGCCTCGCTGTCGGCATAGCCCTCGAAGCGATTGGCGGGCTTCTGCGGATCGTTGACGATCTCGCCGATCACCTCGCCCACTTCTCCGGGCTCTGCCTCGATGCACAAACCGTCCGGCCCGCGCACCGGCTCTTCCTTCTCGACATCGAAGCGCACCACCTTCACGCTGAAGCGGCTTTCCATCCACCACGGAATGCGCCCCACCGCGCCGGGCGTTCCGTCCCAGTTGAACACGGCGACATTGCCTTCGGTCGCCGCATACCATTCGAGAATTTTGGGAACCGCGAAACGCGCCTGAAATTCCTTCCACACATCGCCGCGCAGCCCATTGCCGCAGAACATGCGCACTTTGTGCTTACGCTCGGAGGCGCTCTCCGGGGCGTTGAGAAGATAACGGCACAGCTCGCCGATGTAGAAGACGAGCGTCGCCTTGCTGCGCGCCGCATCGTCCCAGAAATCGCGCGCCGAGAACTTTTCGCGGATGATGACCGCGCCGCCGCCGACAAGGGTTGCGCCGGTCGCAATGACGCCGCCGTTCGAATGATACATCGGCAGAACGTCGAGCATGACGTCGTCCGGCTGCACGTTCATCACACCGCTGAAGCCATGCGTGATCGCCATCAGACGGTAATGATTGATGTTCGCCGCCTTGGGCAGGCCCGTCGTGCCGCTGGTGTAGATGAACAGCGCGCGGTCCTCGATCGTCAGCGCGGGTTTTTCCTGCGCGTCGAGTGGGTCGCCGGAAAAGGCTTCCACCGCCTCGTCGAGCCGCGCCTCGCTGGGCGAGCCGTATGTCCAGACGCGAGGCGCTGTCTTCAGAAGCCCGCGCGCGGTGGAGAAGTTCGCGTCGAGATCGGGGCCGACGATCACATGTTTCGGCGTCACGATGTCAATGCAATGGGCAAGGCCCTGCCCGCTGAGATTGGTGTTCAGCAACGCAACGACACCGCCGGCGCGCGTGATACCCAGCCAGATCGCCATATAATCCGGGCGGTTCAGCATCAGGAGAGCAACCGCCTCTCCCTTGCCGACGCCGTTGGCCTGTGCCCATCGCGCGTAACGGTTGGCACGCGCGTCGAGTTCGCGGTAGCTGAAGCTCTCGCGCGTCGAGATCAACGCCGGGCGCTCGCCGTGTTGGGCCGCAAGCTCGGCAATCACATCCGGGAAGGTGCGTTCCCTGTTCTGGGTGATGGGCTTCATCTTGCGCAAGGTGCGCAAGGCGCCGGTGAGCAGCGCCCAATCTTTTCGCAGGCGTTCGAACACGTCTGTCCTGTCTTTGTCGTTTCCTCGCGGGCAGTGAACCCGCGTGGGCGCATGAAAGCAAGCCTCAGCGGCGCACAAGTCCGGGCGGGGCCAGCGGATTTTCGAGCAGGGCCGTGCGGTCCGGTGCATCGAGCCCCGGCACGCCCGCAAACGCATCGTAGAGTCGCGTGATGAGATCGGTGTCGAGATCTTGCGCGATCACCACCATGCGCGTGCGGCGGTCTTCGTCGGGCCAGGCGGGAAGGCGGCGCGGCGGATGAAAAATGTGCTGGACGCCGTGGATCGCGACCGGACGCTCGGGATCCTCGCTCGTGCGGACGAGGCCCTTCAGCCGCAGGATCTTCTCTCCGTATTGCGAGCGCAGAAGATCGGTGAACATGCCGAACGCCTGCGGCGGCAAAGCCGCATCGCTCCAAAGAACCTGCGTGCGCACGCCGTCGCGATGGGCCGTTGACGTCCCCTCTCCCGCGAACGCCGCGAGAGCTTCTCGGTCTGCCGCCTGTGCGCCGCTCGCGCCGAACAGGCGTGCCGGCACCGCCTCGCCGCGCGCCGCATCGAGGATCAGGCGCCCCGGGGCAAGGCGGGAAATTTCGGCCCTCAGCGCGGGCCATGAATTCGCAGCCGCGCTCATGTCGGTTTTCGTCACGACGACGGCGTCGGACAGAAAAAGCTGCCTGCGCGCTTCCTCGAAGCGTTCGAGCGTCGACAGGCCGTTGACGGCGTCCACGACCGTCACAACGCCGTCGAGGGTAAAACGCAGGGCGATATAGGGATGCAGAACGAGCGAATGCAGAACCGGCACCGGATCGGCCAAACCCGTCGTTTCCAGAACCACGCGCTCGAACGCGGGTATCTCGCCGGCATCGCGCCGGGCGAGCAGATCCTCCAGCGTGGCCAGCAGATCGCTGCGCACCGTGCAGCACAGACAGCCGCCCGACAGCGCCACGACATCTCCCGCCACCTCTTCCATGAACAGGTGATCGAGCGCGATTTCTCCGATCTCGTTCACCAGAACGAGCGTGCCCGACATGGACGGATCGGCCAGCAGGCGATTGAGAAGCGTGGTCTTGCCCGCTCCAAGAAATCCCGTCAGTACGACCAGCGGAATGGGAGAGGCTGCGGCGGGCACGCTCAATTCGGCTTGGGCTTCGGTGCCGGCGGCGGTGGGGCGGGTTTTGCGGCTTTTTGTGCCGCGGGCTTCTGCTGCGCCTGCGCCTTCTTTTCGGGTTGCTTCTTCTGCTCTGTCTTCGGCTTGGCCGCAGCCGGCTTCTTCGCGTCGGTCTTCTTCGGCTTCGGCGCTGCCTTTTTGGGTTTCGGCTCCGGCACGGCCGGGGCGGCGGCCACGGGCGCAAGCTTGTCCGCGAGCGCGATATATTCCGGCTTTCCGTTCGGGTTCGGGCCAAGGAAAATCGGCACGGGCACGACCGGCGCCGGAGGCAGAAGAAGCTGCTTCGGCTCGGCGGCGTAATTGGACGTCACGAGACCCGACAGGGCCGCGTTCTGCGAACGGGCCTCGACCATATGGCGCCCGTCGTCCTCGACCTCGCCGACCGCCGCGGGAGCCGCCTTCCTCTCGCAGACTTCGGCGCGCAGATTGGGCGCAGCGCCGTTGACCACAGGAAGCGTCGCCACCTCCTGGCCGGTGCGCCAGAACGTCCATTTGCCGAAACCGGCCTCGAGCAGCGCGGCCGCACGCTCGGTGCGCTCGTTTGCGCTGGCATGGCCGAGCACCACTACGATGAGATGGCGCTTGCCCCGCTGGGCGCTGGCGACAAGGTTGAAGCCGGACGGGCAGGTAAAGCCCGTCTTCATGCCGTCCGCACCGGGAAAGCGCGTCAGCAGCGCGTTGTGGCCGCGGATGGTGCGATTGCCGAGCTGGAGCGCGGCGATCTTGTAGAGCGATGCCGATCTCGGAAAATCGCGGTAGAGCGCGCGGCCAAGAATCGCCATGTCGCGCGCGGAGGTGACCTGCTCCGGGTCGTGCCAGCCGTTGGGGTTCCTGAAGCGGCTCTGCGTCATGCCGAGGCCGCGCGCCGTGCGGTTCATCTCATCGACAAAGGCCGGCACGCTGCCGCCGACGCCTTCGGCCAGCGTCACGGCGACATCGTTGGCCGATTTGACCATCAGGATCTTCAGGGCGTTGTCGACGGTCAGGATCGTATTGACCGGAAAACCCATTTTGCTCGCGGGCTGCGCCTGCGCGGCCGCCGTGTAGAGCAGCGGCGTGTCGCCGGTGACGCGCCCTTCGCGGATGGCGGACAGGACGACATAGGTCGTCATCAGCTTGGTCAGCGAAGCCGGATACCAGGATCGCGTCGCGTCCTCGGCGTGCAGGACCCGCCCGCTGTCGGCGTCGACGACAAGAGCAGGATTGGCCGCCGCCATGCCTGGCAGGAGCAAAGCAAGCGCGACGACGAAAACAGGTGCGGACCGACGAAACATCAGCTTCTCTTTTGGGGCCTTGAGGCTCAATAGGCGCCGGGAAACACCGGCGGCGGACCGGCAAGGGCCTGAGCCGGTGCCGTGTCTGGTTCGGCCACCACCATGGCCCAGAAAACCTTGTATTTGAACCCCGGGGCCTGCGCGACGGCTATGCCCATCCGCGTGGCCTGCGGCATCAGCATGTTCTTCTTGTGATCGGGACTGTCGCGCCAGCCGGAAAAGGCTTCCGCCAACGTCTGGTAACCGCCTGCCACGTTTTCGGAAATGCGCGCATAGCGATATCCCGCCGCGCGGGCCCGCACATCGAGGTTGCCCGAACCGACATCGTGGCCGACGCGGGTCTTGCGGGCCATTTCGTTTGCGTGGGCCTTGGCAATCTGGGTGAGAACCGGATCGATCGTCAGCGGGCCGCGCCCGTTGTTCGCGCGGTAGCCCGAAATCATTGAAGCCGCCGCCTGCGAATCGACCTCCGAACCCGGCGCCGACAGATTGAGATAGAAACTCGGCTTGTCCGGCATGGTCGTCTTCGCCGTGCAGGCCGACAGAAAGACCGCTCCGGCGACGGCGGCGAAATTCAGAAAGCCGGACAGGCGGAACGCGGAAGAGCGGATCAAGATGACCTCGAACGGATAAGAGAACGGCATCACGCCGTAATACGGATCTTTCTGGACTGAAATTCTTTCAGAACAGCAAAGTAAAGGTCACCCTTGGCGGTGCCGACCTGACGCGGCGTCGGCACCGAGCAGGTCAGCAGCCATTGCACACCTATATCGGTGGTGCCGGTGATCAGAACCTCGGGCACCGGCTTGCGGAGAATAGAGCCATTGTCCGCGGCGGCGTGCAGCAGGATGTCGCGCACTTCCATCACGTCCGCGTCATGCCCCGTGCCCACCGTAACCTTCACCACTCCAAGAGGGTTCTGAAGTGTGCGGTTGCGGACGGGTTTGGTGATGAGATCGGAATTCGGCACGATCAGCATGCTCTTGTCGAACATCTCGATCTGCGTCGAACGGACGGAGATGTTGCGCACATTTCCTTCGTCCGTACCGACGGAGACCCAGTCCCCGACCTTGATCGGGCGCTCGGCCAGAAGAATGAGGCCGGACACGAAATTCGACACGACCGATTGAAGACCGAAACCGATACCGACCGACAGGGCGCCGGCCACGATGGCCAGGCGATCGAGCCCGAACCCGAGCGAGGACACCGCAAGGCCTGCCGCCAGAAGAACACCCGCATAGCCGGTCGCGGTGCGGATCGAATTCTTCAGGCCATCGTCAAGCTTGGTTCGCGGCAGATAGCTCTTGTCGAGCCAGCTCTGGATGGAACGCGTCGCAACGACGCCGATGATGAGCAGCGCAAAAGCGCCGAACACCGCCGAGAAGGAAATCGAAAAGCCCGCGACGGCAATGCCGCTGAAGGCGCGCCCCACCCAGCCCGTCACATCGCCCGACTGGACACCCCAGGGCGCGGCGATCAGAAGAAGCGCCATCACGATCAGGAACAAACGGACCACGCCGGAAACGAGCACGCAGATCTGTTCGAAGCGCCCGTTGCGCAGGCCGACCGTCGAATGCGCGAAGCGGCCGACGCGGCTTTTCGGCCCCCAGCCCGTCAGAAGATCGTCGACGAGCGCGAGCAATATGTACAGAAGGCCGCCGAGGACGCCGATCCACAGGATCTGCTGGGCAAGGAAATAGCTGAACGCCAGATAGCCGATGACGAGGGCAGCAATGATGACGGCGAACGCGCCCCACGACACCAGACGCAAGACCGAGAACACGACATTGTCCTCGATCGGCGGCTCGGCGGGCTTGTCGTCTGCGCTGTCGTCCGCATCGCCATCCCGTCCGACGCGAAGCGCAAGCGCGAACAAAAGCGCCATCAGAAGCGCAGCCGCGCCGTTGATCGCCATGACAGTCGACAGGCCGACGCCGGTCACGTTCAACAGAGCCAGAAGCGCCTTCGACAGCGCAAAGACAATCGCGATCCAGATCGGATAGGGCGCGAGGGCATATGCGACCTCGTCCGAAATCTGCGGCAGGCGCCAGCTTGGCCGCGTCGGCGCGAAAATAGCCCGCGTCAATCCGGCGACGACCGCGGTGAAGATCGCAATCCGCAGAAGATTGCCGATGAAGGGTTCGGCACGCTCGGGCACAAAGCCCGGCACCTTCAATCCGTAAAATATGAGCACGGCCGCGATGGACGGCGCCGCCGTCACGATCAGCGCGATCCACAACGCACCCGCCGAACGGCGCAGGCGTGTCGCAGGTGTCGTTTCCGCGAAATAGCGCTGCCCGAATTTCTGTCCCCATTTACGCAGCGGCCAGGCGACGAACAGTGCGATTGCCAGCGCCCCGAACAGAATGCTTCCCGTGCGCACATTCATGCGCTCGGAGATCAGGGCGCGCCACTGGTCGACAAGCGCCGAGACGGCCGCGAACCGGCGCGGGCCCTCATCGATCACCGCACCCCACAGGCCCGGATCCAGGATCGAAGTCGTTCGCACAAGAACGCGCGTCGCAAAGAGGTCGCGGCGCTTGCGCGACGCATTCTCGGTGAGTTGGTCGGCCTGGATGTTGAGCGCGCTCGCCCGCCGCAACACTTCATCGACGGGCTTCTTGGCGTCGATCTGCGCCTGCCGCTCCTGCGTCAGTTCCGGGCTTTCGGGCGGCTGCCCCTCGGCAGGCGCTGCGCCAAGCTGATCGAGGCGCGTCTGGAGGGTCTGCGCGCGGGGCCCGAGACTTTCCGTAGCCGCCGCAATGTCGCGGCGAGCCGCCTCGATCCGCTCCTGGACGGCGACAAGCGCCTCGTCGTCGAAGGAGCCTGACGAAAGATGCTGTTCGATTTCGCCGAGCGTAACTTTGACGGCGTCGAGCCGGCGGCTCTCTTCCTCCTGCGCGAACGCCGTCGCTGCCACGGCCGCGAAGAGGGCCAGGACAATGAGAAGGCGGCGCAGCAAAGCGACAGGGTAAACGGGGATCATGGCGGAGAAGGCCAAAACGCCTGCGAAAGAACAGAAGGACTTGCGAACCCCTTCCCTCGCGCACGAATGTGGCAGAGGCAAGAATTAAGTCGCCGGGCATCCGCGCTCTGGCGCTGCCATCCCCGAGTGTCCTTTGCCGGTCAACATCTTGGCACGTCACTCGGCCGTGATACCGTTGCCGGGCCGAGTGCACGAACTTGGCACCCTTGTGCGGAGACTGACCTCCAATGGCCCGCTCCCTGCGTATTCTCCTGAGTGAAGGAGCCTCGACCTCGGCGCGGGAAGCCGTCACCGCTCTTGGCCTTGCGGGCCATCACATCGAGGTGATGGACCCGGATCTGCACTGCATCTGCCGGTTTTCGCGCTTCGTCGCGCAGCTCCACCGCTGCCCGCCTCTCTCAACCGAGCCGCACGCTTATCTTGCTTTCGCGCTTGAGGTTCTGCGGCAGCGCCGGATCGACGTCCTTCTGCCGATCCATGAGCAGGGCCTCATTTTCGCCAGGGCGGCTCATCTGTTGCCGACGAGGGTCGGCGTGGCGTTGCCCAGCTTCGAGGCTTACGAGACCGGTCTCGACAAGGGGAAGTTCTACACCCTCCTCGACACGCTCGGCGTGCCGCAGCCCAAGACGCACTTCATCGATGGACCGGAGTCTATTCCCGACACAGGCTTTCCCTATGTTCTGAAACGCCCGGTCAGCACCGCAAGCCGGGGCGTTCACATGGTGCGGACGGCCGAGGACGCCGCCGAAGCCCGCGCGGCGGAATTGGGAACACCCGGCATGCTCCTCGTTCAGGACCTCGTGGACGCGCCGCTCGAACATGCGCAGGGTGTGTTCGACCGGGGGCGTTTTGTCGGCATGCATTTCTACCGGCAGATCGTGCGCGGCGCGGGCGGCGGCGAGGCGATCAAGGAAAGCGTCCATCGCCCGCAGGTGCGCGCGGAACTCGAAAAGGTCGCCCGTCACCTCGATTGGCATGGCGCGCTGTCGGTGGATTATCTCCTCAAGGAGGATGTTCCGTATTTCATGGATTGCAATCCCCGCCTTGTCGAGCCGATGAGCGCGCACTTTGCGGGGCTGGACCTTGTGGGGCTTCTCCTCGCCGTCTCGCTTGGAGAGCACCCGCCCGAAGCCCCGCCCAGCCGCGCGGGGGTGCGTACGCGCCTGTCGCTTCAGGCATTGCTCGGCATTGCCATGAAGACGCGCTCGCGCATCGAGATCGTTCGCGAAATCTACCGTTTTCTGACGGGCACCGGTCCTTATGCCGGGACGCGCGAGGAACTCACTCCCGTCCGCATCGACTGGAAATCCTTCGCTCCCGTTGCTGCCACCGCGACCGCCGTTCTCGCCCATCCCGGCTCCGCGGAGCTTTTGCCGAAGCTCGGCTGGGGCGGAGGGCTGCTGACGCCCGAGGCGGTCAGGATCATTCGCGAGGAGATCGGCTGAGACCGGGAAAGATCTGCGCCGTCAGCATATCCCCGCCCGCAGACCGCAAGGCAGCAACGGCTTCATCCTGCAGAAAAAGCGTTTCTCCCGCCGAAAGGACCTTTCCCCCGTCCGCTTTCCACGTGCCCGTCACCGCATACGCGATCGCATATCCGCCTGCTGGCGCGTGCACCTCGATGTCGCGCGCGTTTTCCTGCGTCCTGACCTCCGATTGCCAGATGCCGCGTCGCGTCATGACATTGAAAACAAGCGCGGGGCCATCGGGCAGGCGCGACTGCGGCTGCAGCACGCTGTCGAAGAACAACGGCTGAAGCCGCGGCAGTATTATCGCCTCGTGCTCGAATTCCAGCACCAGCCCGGCCGCGCTCAGTCGCGTGATGCGACGGTCGATCCCCGGAAAACGCGAAAACGGCCCCTCGGCCGTGATCGGCGCAAGGCTGAGCCGGATCTCGAAATCCTCATGCGCTGATCCGGGCGGATACAGGAAGACATCCTTCGTGACGCCTCCGCCGTTCTTCCACGGCACGAGGTCATAATCGGAATCGGTAAGGACTTTCAGCACATCAAATCCTCTCTGCGAGTTTCAAAGGCCCTGCCGCCGCGGAACTCGCTCGATCCATCGCTTGCGCCGATACAGGGCATGGAAAGGAATGCGACCACACTCCGGAAATGTCATTCAAGCGTCATGCGAGGCTCCTAGGAGTCAGGCGCTTCTGGAGACTCGTCCAATGTCCTATGCTCTGTCGATCGACGGCATAACAAAGTCCTACGGCTCGGTCATGGCCGTCAGCGAACTCGATCTGCGCATCGCTCCCGGCGAGCGCGTCGCGCTGATCGGTGCGTCGGGCTCCGGAAAATCGACCCTGATCCGCCTCGCTTCCGGGCTGTTGATCAGCGATTGCGGTGAAGTCAAAGTGTTCGGCGAAGCCATCCAGCGCAATGGTGCGCTGACCAAGGACGCGCGCCGCATTCGCCGCCAGATCGGCCTCATTTTTCAGAAATTCAATCTCGTGAACCGCCTGTCGGTCATGACGAATGTGCTCGTCGGATCGCTCGGACGGATTTCGCCGCTGCGCGGCACGCTCGGCCTGTATGCGCGCGAGGATCGCGAGGCTGCCTACGCCGCGCTCGCGCAGGTCGGGATCGAGAAGCACGCCTTCAAGCGCGCCGAAGCGCTTTCCGGTGGCCAGCAGCAGCGCGCCGCCATCGCCCGCGCCCTTGTCCAGCGCGCGAAGATCGTCATCGCCGACGAGCCCATCGCCTCGCTCGATCCGAAATCCGCCAAGCGCGTCATGGATCTTCTCTCCGAGCTGAACCGCACGCAGGGCATCACGCTGCTCGTTTCGCTGCATCAGGTCGACTATGCGCGCGCCTATTTCGACCGCGTGATCGCCATGCGCGCGGGCGAGATCGTCTTCGATGGAGCGGCGGAAAAGCTGACGCCCTCTTTCCTCACCGAGCTTTACGGCGCTTCCGCCGAAGAACTGATCCTGCCGGGCCAGAGCGGCCCGGAACCGGACACGCATAGCTTTGTCATGCGTACACAAACCGAGGCGCAAATCGCCCGGGTCAACTGACCGACACGGAGACTTTAAAATGAAGAATTTCATTCTGGGCGGCCTCGCCGCGCTCGCGCTTGCGGGCACGGCTTCGGCGCAGGAAATCAAGGAGCTCAACTTTGGCATCATCTCGACCGAATCCTCGGCCGGACTGTCGAAGAGCTTCGAGCCGATTCTGAAGGATCTCGAGAAGGCCATCGGCATCCCGGTCAAGGCGTTCTTCGCGCAGGATTACGCCGGCGTGATCGAAGGCATGCGCTTCAAGAAGGTCGACCTTGCCTGGTACGGCAACAAATCGGCAATGGAAGCGGTTGACCGCGCCAATGGCGAAGTGTTCGTGCAGACGACCAAGCCGGACGGCACCAAGGGCTATTACTCGCTCATCATCACGCAGGCGGGCCGTTCGGACGTCAACGAGCTGAAAGACGTGCTCGATTGCTCGAAGGGGTTCAACTTCGGCAACGGCGACGTGAACTCGACCTCGGGCAACCTCGTGCCGAGCTATTATGTGTTCGCGCTCAACAAGACCAACCCGAACGATTGCTACAAGCGCGTCGTTGTCTCGAACCATGAAGGCAATGCGCTGGCCGTCGCCAACAAGCAGGTCGATTTCGCCACGAACAACACCGAAAGCATGGACCGCCTCGCCAAGACGCGTCCGGAAGACGCCGCGAAGGTGAAGGAAGTGTGGCGTTCGCCGCTCATTCCGTCCGATCCGCTCGTGTGGCGCAAGGATCTCCCGGAAGAGCTGAAGGCGAAGATCCACTCCTTCTTCCTGAGCTATGGCCGTCTGGGCAGCGAAGACGAAGTGAAGCGTCAGCGCGAAGTCCTCGCCGGCACGTCCGATGGCTGGGGCGTGTTCGTTCCTTCGTCCAACGCGCAGCTTTACCCGATCCGTCAGCTCGAACTGTTCAAGGAAAAGCTGAAGATCGAAGGCAATGAGAAGCTTGCCGCCGACGACAAGAAGACCAAGGTCGCCGAGATCGAGAAGCAGCTCGCCGATCTCGACAAGCTCTCCACCAGCGTCCCGAACATGTAACAACGCGCTGTGCGCGGCGGAGGGACCCAAGGGTCCCTCCCTTTTTTTATCCGGAGACATGTGATGACGACGAACGGTTCCGCTTCCGCGATCTCCCCGCCGCAAATGCCTGTCGCTCCGATGTCCGTCATTGGGATCGTGACCAAGACGGTCCTGCTCGCGGTCGGCGTCAGCATTCTCGTCTGGGCCTGGCATTCTGCCGAGATGAACCCGGCGCAGCTTGCCCGCGACGCCGGAAACATGGCGGACCTGGGCAAGGACTTCTTTAAACCGGATTTCGCGGAATGGGAGTTCTATCTCAAGGGCATGCTCGAAACGCTGGCGATCGCCATCTGGGGTACGTTGCTGGCCGTCATTCTCGGCATTCCGCTGGCGCTGCTGTCCGCCGGCAACATCGCGCCCGCCTGGATCACCTTTCCCGTTCGCCGCGTGATGGACGCGCTGCGCGCCATCAACGAACTCGTCTTCGCGCTGATCTTTATCGCGGCGGTCGGCCTCGGCCCCTTCGCGGGCGTGCTGGCGCTGTTCCTGCACACGACGGGTGTGATCGCAAAACTGTTCTCGGAAGCCGTCGAGGCCATCGACCACGGACCGGTGGAAGGAATTCGCGGCACAGGCGCCACCAAGCTTCAGGAGATCGTCTACGGCGTCATCCCGCAGGTGCTGCCGCTGTGGATTTCCTTCACGCTCTACCGCTTTGAATCGAATGTACGCTCGGCAACCGTGATCGGCATTGTCGGCGGCGGCGGCATCGGCATGACGTTCAACGAGACCATGCGCTCGTTTCAGTATGAACAGGCGGGCGCCATTCTGCTCATCGTCGTCGTGACGGTTTCGCTGCTCGACATCGTCAGCCAGCGCATCCGCGCCCGCTTCATCTGAGAGCGTCATCCCGGACGCGCGGCAGCGCGCGCCGGGATCGCAGCATCATCGACAACGGTCCCGGATCATCGCCACGCGATGTCCGGGACGACCCTCACCACAAGGTTGCCTGCGCGCGGGCCTGCCACGCCTCGTCATAGGGCTTTCCGCCGACCCGGCCCTCGCTCATCTCCAGCAGAATGTCGCCGGGCGTGGGAAGGCCCTTCGGATCGACATGCCGTTCCGGGTTCCAGAGCTCCGAACGCACGATGGCGCGGGCGCACTGGAAGTAGACCTCGTCGACATGGAGAACGATGACCGAACGCGGCGCCTTGCCGTCCACCGCGAAACTCGCGCACAGATCGGGATCGACGTTCACCTGCGCGCGTCCGTTGACACGAATCGCATTGCCATGACCGGGAATGAGAAACATCAACGCGACGCGCGGGTCCCGCACGATGTTTCGTAGCGAATCGATTCGGTTGTTCCCGCGCCTGTCCGGCATCATCAAGGTCCGGTCGTCATGGATGCGTACAAATCCGCCGAGATCGCCGCGCGGCGAGCAGTCGAGACCTTCGGGGCCTGAGGTCGCCAGCGCTGCGAAGGGCGCAGTCTCGATGAAGGCGCGGTAATGCGGCGTGATGCGGTTTGTCACTTTGGCCGTCGAGGCTTCGGCGAGCACGCCGGTGACGCCGTAGATGGCTTCGAGTTCCTCGATCGAGCTTACGATACTCAATGTTCCTCCCTTTCTCAGCCGAAGCGGGGGACGAGCCTGTCCTCCATCGGCGTCTTGCCGGTGCTTATGCCCTTGTGATGTCCGGCGATGAAAGCGACAAGTTCGCCGCCTGCTTCGTCGATCGTCCGGTCGTTGACGATGCTCGCATCGACCGGAGTCCAGACTTCGAGAGACCGCGTCAGCCGCGCGACGAGATCGCCATCTTCGAGGCGCGCGCGCCCCGCAAGGCGGGCCGCCAGCACATCGACCGGGGCCGTGACCTCCACGACCGCGACATTCGGCAGATGCACGCGGCTCCAGGGCACCATGCGTCGCGAAATATTGCAGACGGCGACACGCCCGCTGTTCACCTCGTCGAGAGCGGCTTTCGGGATCCCGTAGCCAAGGCCGTGGGCGCGCCAGCACAGCGCGAAAGCCCCTTCCTGCTCGGCTTGCGCGAACGCCGTCTCGTCGAGACTGTCGTGATCTTCGAATTCCGAACTCGGCCGCGTCACGACACGACGCGGAAAAATCACATGCGCATTGTCCGCGAACGCGCCACGCGCATAGGCGATGAGACTGTCCTTGCCCGCGCCACTGGGGCCGACGACGAAGACGAAGCCACCCGCCATCACAGCACCCGAACGCCTTCGCGCCAGACTCGGCGCACGACAGGAACACCTCCCGCAAGCGCGATGCGCACGAGATCCGCGCGCTTTCCTTCGGCGATCTCGCCGCGGTCATGCAGTCCGGCGGCCACGGCCGGCGCCTTCGTCACGGTGCGGATCGCCGCCGAAAGATCGATTCCGGCGACCCGGTCCGGCATCTGGAACGCGGCCATCAGCAGGCTTCCCGGCACATAATCGGAGGAGAAAATGTCCAGACATCCTCGCTCGGCGCTTTCGACGGCCGAGAGGTTTCCGGAATGCGAACCGCCGCGAATGAAATTCGGCGCCCCCATCATCACCGCGATGCCCTGCTCGCGCAACGCCAGAGCGGATTCGAGTGTGGTCGGAAATTCGGCCAGCGCCACGCCTTCCTCGATCGTCTGGGCGACCTCGTCGAGCGTGGTGTCGTCATGGCTTGCGAGCGGAATGCCCTGCTCGCGGGCAAAGGCAATGACTTTCGGGCGATTGACGGCGCTGTGGGCGCCGTTCTGCGCGACCCGCGCATCCATCTGCGCCCTGAACTCCTCGACCGAACCGCCGCGCTTGCCCATGTAATAGATCAGATATTTCTCGAGATCGCGGAACTGCCGCTGGCCCGGCGTATGGTCCATCAGGGAAATGAGATGGACCGGGTAAAGCTCTGCAAAAGCCGCGAGCGAGTCCGTCACGTCCGGCGAGGGAACCTCGCAGCGCAGATGCGTGAGATGTTCGGCCCGGAAGAGGTCGCCGCGCCGCGCGGTTTCGAGCGCTTCGGCAAGCTGCATCAGATCGCCGCCGAGGCCGCCGCCGTCGAGGTCCGAGCCGCAGCGCAGCGAATCGTACACCGTCGTGATGCCGGATGCGGCGATCTGCGCGTCATAGGCCAGAACCGCGCCCATCGTGTTCCAGCGCACTTTCGGGCGCGGCACGTAATGACTTTCGAGATGGTCGGTGTGCAGTTCGATGAGGCCGGGAATGAGATAATCGCCGGCGAAGTCCTCGCCGCGCTCGGGCGCCTTGCCTTCGCCGGTTTCGACCACACGACCGTCTGCGATCGCCGCCCAGCCGCGCTGCACGCGGTCGGCAAGCACGATCGTCGCATTGTCGATCAGGAAGCTGTTCTCGTTCATCGTGATTCTCTGTCCGCTCACGCCGCTTTAGCCCGGAAGCGTGTCACATCGACGACACGACTTGCCACGCGCTCGCGCACATCCTCGTCGTGGAAAATGCCGATGATCGCGGTCCCCTTCGCCTTTTTCTCCTCGATCAGCCGCACGACGACGTCGCGGTTGGCCGCATCGAGCGAGGCGGTCGGTTCATCGAGCAGAAGCACGGGAAGATCGGCGATGAAACCGCGCGCGATGTTGACGCGCTGCTGTTCCCCACCGGAGAACGTCGCGGGCGGCAGATCCCACATGCGCTCCGGCACGTTGAGATCCGACAGCAGACGCCGCGCCCGGCTTCGCGCCTCGTCGGCGTCGAGCCCGCTTTCGCGGCCGACAGCGGCAACGATTTCCAGTGTACCGACACGCGGAATGACCCGCAGGAACTGGCTGACATAGCCCATGACGTCCCGGCGCAGCGCAAGAACGCGGCGCGGCTCGGCCTTCGCGACATCGACGAACTCCGCCCCATCGCGAATGAAAACGTGCCCCCGGTCGCAGCGGTAATTGCCGTAGATGATCTTGAGCAGCGAGGATTTCCCCGCGCCGGACGGCCCGCCGAGCACGGCGCATTCGCCGGGCGCGACCTCGAAGGACACACGATCGACGACGTCGAGCCGGACGCCGCCGCGCAGATGCAGCGTGAAGGCCTTCGAGACGTCCGAAAGCTTGACGAGAGGCTGACTGTTCATGCCGCGAGCACCGAAGAGACGAGAAGCTGCGTGTAAGGCTCGCGCGGATCGTCGAGCACCTGGTCTGTCAATCCGGTCTCGATGACACGCCCGCCCTTCATCACCATGATGCGATGCGACAGAAGCCGCGCCACCGCGAGGTCGTGGGTCACGATGATGACGGCAAGCCCAAGCTCGGACACAAGCCCGCGAATGAGATCGAGCAGGCGCGCCTGTACAGATACGTCGAGGCCGGATGTCGGCTCGTCCATGAAGACGAGGCGCGGATGCGTGACGAGGTTGCGCGCGATCTGCAGACGCTGGCGCATGCCGCCCGAAAACGTCTTCGGGCTGTCGTCCATGCGTGCCGTTTCGATCTCCACGCGCGAAAGCCAGTCGGCGGCTGTCGCACGGATGTTTCCGTAATTGCGGTTGCCGATCGCCATCAGCCGTTCGCCGACATTGCCGCCGGCCGAGACGGGCATGCGCAGTCCCTGCGTGGGATCCTGACGGATGAAACCCCAATCGGTGCGCGTCAGCACACGGCGATCGGCTTCCGAAAGCGTCTGAAGATCGCGGACCTCGCCATCGCGGAAGCGGTAATGCACCTCGCCGCCATCGGCCTCGACATCGCGGGCGAGAAGCCCGAGCAGCGTCGATTTGCCGGAACCGGATTCGCCGACCACCGCGAGAACTTCGCCTTCGTGAAGATCGAGAGAAACATCCGCGCAGGCGGTCCGCGCCCCGAAGCTCTTGCGCAGATTGCGCGCTGACAGAAGCGGGCTCATTCCGCCGCCTCCCCATAGGGCGCTTGTCCCGATAGCGCACCGCGATGGCCGGCTTCGCGGCGCTCCTCGCAATGATCGGTGTCCGAACACACAAACATCCGCCCGCCGCGGTCGTCGAGAACGACCTCATCGAGATAGACGTTCTCGGCGGCGCACAGCGCGCAGGGCTCATCGAATGTCTGCACGCGAAACGGATGGTCCTCGAAATCGAGGCTGCGCACCTCGGTGTGCGGCGGGACTGCGTAAATGCGCTTTTCGCGGCCCGCGCCGTAGAGCTGAAGCGCCGCGCAATTACCGATCTTCGGATTGTCGAATTTCGGCACCGGCGACGGGTCCATCACATAACGCCCCGCGACTTCGACCGGATAGGCATAGGTCGTCGCAATGTGCCCGTGCTTTGCGATGTCCTCGTAGAGCTTCACATGCATGAGGCCATATTCGGCAAGCGCATGAAGCTGGCGCGTCTCGGTTTCGCGCGGTTCGAGGAAACGCAGCGGCTCGGGAATCGGCACCTGATAGACGAGCACCTGATCGTCGCGAAGCTTTTTCTCTGGCACACGGTGGCGCGTCTGGATGATCGTCGCCTCGTCCGTCTTCGTCGTCGTCTCGACGCCGGATGTCCGCGCGAAGAAGGAGCGGATGGAGACCGCGTTCGTCGTGTCGTCCGAGCCCTGGTCGATGACCTTCAGCACATCGTCCGGCCCGAGAATCGCGGCCGTCACCTGCACACCGCCGGTGCCCCAGCCATAAGGCATCGGCATTTCACGGCTAGCGAACGGCACCTGATAGCCGGGGATCGCGATCGCTTTCAGGATCGCGCGGCGGATCATGCGTTTCGTCTGCTCGTCGAGATAGGCGAAATTGTAGCCCGAAGCGCTCACGGTCTCGTTCATTCCGCCGCCTCCAGGGCATCGTCCCGACGCGCTTCATATTCGGCGCGCATCTTCCGCACGAGGCCGAGCTCCGCCTGGAAGTCGACATAATGCGGCAGTTTCAGATGTTCGACGAAACCCGTCGATTGCAGATTGTCGCAATGGGCGAGCACGAATTCCTCGTCCTGGGCAGGCGCCTGCACATCCTCGCCGAATTCGCGGGCCCGCAGCGCCCGGTCCACCAGCGCCATCGCCATCGCCTTGCGCTCCCCGCGCCCGAACGCGACGCCATAACCGCGCGTGAATTGCGGCGGCGCGGACGCCGATCCCTTGAACTGGGTGATCATCTCGCACTCTGTAAGCACAACATCGCCAAGCGGAACCGCAAAGCCGAGCTCTTCCGGCACGAACTCGATCTCGACGTCGCCGATGCGGATTTCGCCGGTGAAAGGATGCGTACGGCCAAAGCCACGCTGCGTCGAATATCCGAGCGCCAGAACGAAACCTTCATCGCCGCGCGCCAGCGCCTGCAGGCGCAGATCGCGCGGGGCCGGAAAATCGAGAGGCTCGCGCGTGAGATCGGAGACCGGGGCGCCTTCTTCTTCGGCGCTTTCCGGCTCGATCAGGCCTTCGCGGTCCAGCAGTCCCGTCACATGCGGCATGGGCTCCAGCACCTTCTCGCTTTCGTCCGGCACGGGAGGCTCCGCACCCGCAGCAAGAAGAAAGTCGATCAGGCGATGTGTGTAATCGAATGTCGGCCCCAGAACCTGCCCGCCGGGAAGATCCTTGTAGATCGCGGAGACCCGCCGCACCGCGCGCATCGCGCCTGTGTCCGCCGGCACCGAATAGCCGAAGCGCGGCAAGGTCGTCCGGAAGGCACGCACGAGAAAGACGGCCTCGATGATGTCGCCGCGCGCCTGCTTGATCGCGAGCGCCGCGAGATCGGGATCGTAAAGCGACCCCTCCGTCATGACGCGGTCGACGAGCAACGTCATCTGCTCGCGGATCTGGGCCAGCGAGAGATCGGCCACGCCGCGGTCTCCGCGCCGCTCATGATCGAGAAGCCGATGCGCGTTGGCGATCGCCGCTTCTCCGCCTTTGACGGCAACATACATGTGTCAGGCCCCAGTGAATTCGGTCGTACGCGGCAGGCCGACAAGCCACCCATCCGCGGCGAAAAGAACATCGACGCCGCGCGGGAAATAGCGCCGGTTCTCGGCCCATTCCCGCACGAAACCGGGCGGCAGAGGCTCTGCGCGCAGCACCGATGTTCCCGCAATGCCCGGCCCGCGCAAGGTATGCGAATCGGACGACCGCAATGTGTCGGTCTGGATCAGCACCGTTGTCGAGCGGTCCGGATAATCGGCCGTGCCGAGCGTGAAGCTCATCAGAGCGGGGCAAAGCGCGGGATCGCAGACAAGCGCGAAAGCAGCTTCGACCGGATGACGGACGATGGGCGCGCCGGTGTGAAAACGCAGATAGTCCAGAACGTCGGTCGATTGCGTCAGCGCCGCATCGAGCCAGAGCGGCGTTTCGTGATCGGCGAGCGACAGCGCGAGCGCGGCAATCTCGGCCGGCAGTCCCTCGGGGGGGCGCACGCCGGCATCGAAGGGCTGAAGCTTGCCGGGCCGGGCGAGCGCGTTCATCGCGGTGCGGAACACCCGCTGCGAATCGAAGACGGGATTGCTGAAGGCAACACTCATCAATCTTCTCCCCGCACCATCGTGAAGAAGTCCACCTTCGTCGCCGCCGCGCGGCGCGCCTTGAGGTTCTGGTCTTCTTGGATTCGCGTACGTATTGGCGCCAGCGCTGCCTCGACCTCGGCAGCCCGGCCGGTCTGCAAAAGCGCATCGAGCAGCGCCGCGTCGCGTGCCTTCTTGCTGTCACGCCCAAGCTGGTAGGCTATTCCCGTCTCGCCGCTGGCCAGCCGGACGGCGGCGCGCGTGACGCTCACTTCGCCGACATTGAACGGCGCACCGTTTCCGCCCATCCGGGCACGCGCCATCACGAGGCCCGCTTCGGGCGCGCGAAGTTCGTTGGCGGTCTCGGGGCGCCCGATCCTGTCGAGCGCGGCGGCAATCTCCTCCGCCGTGGCGCGAGCGCAGACGCCCATCGCACTCTGGCGCTTCTTCTGGATGTCTGTCATAGGTCTGTCGTCCATGTTGTCTATTAAACTAGACAACTCGACGCGGAAGTCCAATGAAGATTTTATGACACAATGAGCACCTCAGAATCCTTGGCTTTCGACCCCAACCGCGGTGTCGCCGCCTGGCGGCGCGTAGCCGACGCCATCGAGGCGGACATTTCTTCGGGGCGTCTTTTGCCGGGAGACAGGGTCGCGCCGGAGCAGCAGCTTGCCGAACGATTCGGCGTCAACCGCCACACCGTTCGGCGCGGCCTGTCGGCGCTCGCCGAGCGCGGGCTGGTGCGCGCGACGCAGGGCAGCGGAACCTTCGTCGAGGCGCGGCCGCTCGCCTATCCGATCGGCCTGAAGACCCGTTTCTCCGAGATCATGGCCAAAGCGGGCAAGGAGGCACGCGGCGAATTCGTGTCGGCCGAACACGGGACGGCCGACGCCGTGATCGCGGCCGCCCTTGGCGTCACGTCGGGCGCCCCGGTTCTGGAAATGCACACGATCAACCGTGCCGACGGCGTGGCGCTCTCGCTCGCCCGCAGCTTTTTCCCGCTGCCGCGTTTTCTCGGTCTCGATCAGATGTTTGCCACGAAGGGTTCGCTGACCAAGGCCTACAAGAAGCTCGGCATCGACGATTACAAACGCCTGTCCACACGCATCACCGCCCGTCCGGCCGATGCGGGCGAAGCGCAGTCGCTCGACATTCCGCCGGGGCGCACGCTGCTGGTCGTCAACAGCATCAATGTCGACATGGCAGGCGAGCGCATTCAGGCGACACAGTCGCGTTTCGTGGCCGACCGGGTGGAACTCGTCGTCGAGCGCTAGACATTTGCGGTGACGCAACACCTGCGCCCGCTTGTGCTGGAATTGCCTAGATCGCGCGAATCATCGACGGAAGCGCGTCGTATTTTGCCGCGAAAGCCGCCGCATCCAGCGCGCGGAAATCGGGCATTGCTTCCTTCAGCTCCGCATGGCTCCAGTCCCACCATTCGATTCGCAGGAGCGCGGCTTCCGTCACCTCGTCCACGCGGCGCTTGATGACGCGCGCCGGAGCCCCGACGACGACCGCATAATTGGGCACGTCCTTCGTGACGATGGCGCCCGAGCCGATCACCGCGCCCGTACCGACATGCACGCCCGGCATGATGATGGCGCCATGCCCGATCCACGCATCCGGTCCGATGACGACACGGCTCTTCATCCGCCAGTCGAAGATTTCGCGGTCGTCCTCGCCCATATGGTGGCAGCGCGAGCGATAGGTGAAGTGATGCAGGCTGGCTCGCCACATCGGGTGGTTGGTCCGGTTGATACGGACATTGGTCGCGATGTTGCAGAACTTGCCGATCTCGGCATTGAAGATCTGCACATTCGGCGTCGCATAGGCAAAATCCAGAAAATCGCTGTCGAGGATCTCGCATCCGCGCGCAATCGAGGTCCACGGCCCGACGCGCGTGCGCAGCACGGTGGCAGATGGATGGATCACCGGCGTTTCGGACAGCCCGTCGGCGTCGTACCACGGCGCCTCCGGCTCTCCCTGATTGATCTCGACCAGCGCCATGCGCGTCTCCCGCGAAAGGGACGCAATCAAGCCGCGAGGCGTGACACCCTTGTGACGGCGCCCCTACACAGGCGCCGTCGACTCACTACGGCCGGACGGGCTCAGGCGCAGGAGTGCTCGGCTGAAGGGTCAGGGCTACCGTGGGCTCATCAGCGGTTCCGCCGAGATTGAGACCGGAAAAAGCAACGGTCGTGTCCGGCTGACCTGTCTGCGACAGCACGACATCTTCGGCCCCGCCTGCTCCGAGGCGGACATCCTTCACCTCCAGGCCGTCGCGATCGCCGATCACCGGCGCGCCAACGATCTTGCCGATGCGCCACGATGTCGATGTGTCGGATGCTGCCATGTCGGGCGCGGCGGGAACGGATGATGCCGGAGCAGGCGCGGCCGGTGCAGGTGGGGCAGCCGTGCCTGTGTCCGAAGCCGGCTGGCCTGCAGATTGCGCGTCCGTTGCCGCCCGGCCGGAACTGCTATCCTCCGTTTTGTTGGAGTCCGGCTGCATGTCGCGGCCATACTGCTGGTTGAGCTGCGGATCGGAACCTGCCGCATTGCCCTCTTGAGCCTGTGCATTCTCATTCGCGGCCGGTGCGGCCTGCGTTGAGCCCGTCCCGGTTCCTTGCTGAGGCGCCATGCCGCCGCTGCCGGAACCCTGCGCGGTTTCTTCGCCCAAGGTCGGCGAGGCTGCCGGCGCACGGGATGAATCGGCAGCGGCCTTTCCTGCCGCCGCGTCATTTTCCGGTGTCGGCGGCAGCGACGTGTCTGCCTTCGCATCGACCTGCGCGGGTGCCACCGGCACATTTGCGCTCGCGCTCTGGGGCGCGGTCTGGTTCGCACCGGACACCGGCGGAGATCCCTCTGCCTGTTTCTCCGTTTCCGCTGCGGAATAATCTTTCAGGGCGGCGATGGTGTCCGTGGTTTGGCCATCCAGCCGGATCTTGCCGTCGACGATCGCGGGAAGCGTGTCGGTCGGCATGAGCTTCAGCGTTTCGCCGATGCCCAGAACGCCGCCCTGCCCGATCAGGATCGCCTCGATCCGGCCGCCGCCATCGACCACGACATCGCGCAGCGCGCCGATTGCGGCGCCGCTTGCGTCCACCACGTCCGCGCGGGAAAAATCGGAGAAGTTTGTCGTCGGTACCTGGGCTTGGGCGGCTCCGGCCAAAGCGAGAAGCGAAACCGGAACGAACACGAATCGTAGGGACATTTGGGGCGCTCCAGATTTGCGCCTCGCACCGAGGACAGGTATCGCGAAAACGTGACAAGCCACTGGAAAGTTCCCGGAGCCCGAGTAATTTCAGTGCATCGCCAAAGCTCGAAAGCTGAGCCTGTGTCCAGCTATGTTCTTCTCTGCAACGGCATGAATAAACGCATCCGATCAACCGATAGGGCGTATCAATCGAGATTTGGATGAAGAATTCACGTCGGCTATTCTGTCGCAGGCGACAGTTAAATTTTGTCGATTCATAGAAAGAAAATTCGATAAACTTACGATATCCGAAATTTTCTCAAGATTGATTTGCATATTCTCTGAACAAAGACGGAGATGTGGACCTGTTCTGACTTCGCTGAAATAATAGATGCGCTGGCAGCCGCGCGATCAACTTGACGTCCTTCCCGGACAATTACATTGTTCTAATTAAGAACCGTGGTCCGTTGGGAGGACATAACGCATGCTGCATGATATTTCGCGCCGGCAGTTTCTGCGCGGCGCGGGCATAGGAGCAGGAGGGACGGCGATCGCCGCGCTCGGCTTCGGCGGGGCCGAAGAGGCCCAGGCCCAGGCCGTCAGACCCTACAAGCTCGCCCGAACCACGGAAACCCGCAACACCTGCCCTTACTGCTCGGTGGCCTGCGGCGTGATCCTCTACAGCCTTGGCGACAATTCGAAGAACGCCACGCCGGCGGTCATCCATGTCGAAGGCGACCCGGATCACCCGACCAATCGCGGCACGCTCTGCCCCAAGGGCTCGGCCTTGCTGGATTTCATCCATTCCGAAACGCGCCTGAAGGAGCCTCGCTATCGCGGGCCCGGCGAGCGCGATTTCCGCACGATCAGCTGGGATGAGGCGCTCACCCGCATCGCCCGCCTGATGAAGGATGATCGCGACAAGAACTTCATTGCCACCAACAAGGACGGCGTGACGGTCAACCGCTGGACGACGACGGGTTTCCTCGCCGCCTCCGCAACGACTAACGAAACCGCCTTCCTGACCTACAAGACGGTGCGCAGCACCGGTATTCTGGCGTTCGATAACCAGGCACGCGTTTGACACGGACCGACGGTGGCGAGTCTCGCCCCAACATTCGGTCGCGGTGCAATGACGAATTCCTGGACGGACATCAAGAACACCGACCTCGTCATCATCATGGGCGGCAATGCCGCTGAAGCGCATCCGTGCGGCTTCAAATGGGTCACCGAAGCGAAAGCCAATCGCGGCGCGAAGCTCATCGTCGTCGATCCGCGCTTCACGCGCTCGGCTTCGGTTGCCGATTTCTACGCGCCGATCCGTCAGGGTACGGACATCGCCTTCCTTATGGGCGTCATCCGCTACCTGATCGAGAACGACAAGATCCAGCACGATTACGTCAAGGCGTTCACCAACGTCTCGTACATCGTCAAGGAGGGCTTCTCCTATCAGGACGGCCTGTTCTCGGGCTATGACGAGGCAAAGCGCGATTACGACCGCTCGAGCTGGGAGTACGAAGTCGGCCCTGACGGTTTCGTCACCGTCGACGAGACGCTTCAGCATCCGCGCTGCGTGTTCCAGCTGCTGAAGCAGCATGTCGCGCAGTACACGCCCGAGCTTGTCGAGCGGATCTGCGGCACGCCGAAGGACAAGTACCTCACGATCTGCGAAATGATCTCGGAGTGCTCGGCGCGCGACAAGACCATGACGAGCATGTACGCGCTCGGCTGGACCCAGCATTCCAAGGGCTCGCAGAACATCCGCGGCATGGCGATGATCCAGCTTCTGCTGGGCAATATCGGCGTGCGTGGCGGCGGCATGAACGCGCTGCGCGGGCACTCCAACATCCAGGGCCTCACCGATCTCGGCCTGATGTCGAATCTCATTCCCGGCTATCTCACTCTGGCCACGGATAAAGAGGTCGACTTCAACGCCTATATGAGCACACGCGGGTTCAAGCCGCTGCGCCCCAACCAGATGAGCTACTGGCAGAATTACCGGAAGTTCATGGTGAGCTTCCTGAAGGCGATGTACGGCAAGGCGGCGACGCCCGAGAACGATTTCGCCTTCGACTGGCTGCCCAAGCTCGACGTGCCGGCATACGACATGCTGCGCATCTTCGAACTGATGCATCAGGGCAAGGTCAACGGCTATTTCTGCCAGGGCTTCAACCCCCTGCTCTCGCTGGCCAACCGCAACAAGAACGCCGAGGCGCTCGCCAAGCTCAAATTCCTCGTCGTCATGGATCCGCTCGAAACGGAGACGGCGCGGTTCTGGAAGGATGAAGGCGTCTTCAACGATGTGAAGCCGGAAGACATCCAGACGGAAGTGTTCGAGCTTCCGACCTCGTGCTTTGCCGAGGACGAAGGCGCGCTCGTCAATTCCGGGCGCTGGCTGCAATGGCACTGGCCCGCGGCGGCGCCTCCCGGCCAGGCCAAGCACGACACCTGGATCATGGCCAATATCTTCCTGCGTCTGCAGGATCTGTACCGCAAGGAAGGCGGCGCCTTCCCCGATCCGATCCTCAACGTGCATTGGCCTTATCGCGATCCGGCGGATCCCAAGGCGGACGAGCTGGCCAAGGAAATGAACGGCTACGTCGTTTCCACCGTCACCGATCCGCTCGATCCGACCAAGATCGTGCTCGAGAAGGGCAAGCAGGTGGACACGTTCGGGCAGCTCCGCGACGACGGCTCGACCGCGTGCGGCTGCTGGATCTATTCCGGCTGCTTCACCGAGAAGGGCAACATGATGGCCCGGCGCGACACCAGCGATCCGGGCGACACGGGTGCGTACGCCAACTGGGCGTTCTCGTGGCCGGCCAACCGCCGCATCCTGTACAACCGCGCCTCGGCCGACATCAACGGCCAGCCCTGGGATCCGACACGCCGTCTGATCTCATGGAACGGCGAACGCTGGACCGGCTTCGACGTGCCCGACATCGCCCCGACGGCAAAGCCGCAGGACGTCGGCCCGTTCATCATGAACCCGGAGGGAACGGCACGCCTGTTCACCCGCGGCATGATGCGGGACGGCCCCTTCCCGGTGCATTACGAGCCGTTCGAAAGCCCGGTCGCGAACCTTGTCGCCCCGAAGATCCGCGGCAACCCCGCCGCGCGCATCTTCAAGGAGGACATGGCGGCGCTCGGCACATCGGACAAGTTCCCCTATGCCGCGACCTCGTACCGCCTGACCGAGCACTTCCACTTCTGGACGAAGCACGTCTGGGTCAACGCGGTGCTGCAGCCGGAATTCTTCGTCGAGATCAGCCATGAGCTGGCGGCGGAGAAGAACATCACGGCGGGCGGCTGGGTGAAGGTCTCGTCCAGTCGCGGCGAGGTTCATGCCAAGGCTGTCGTTACAAAGCGCATCAAGCCGCTCATCTGCGACGGCAAGACCGTCCATGTGGTGGGCATTCCGCTCCATTGGGGCTTCACCGGTGCGGCGCGGAAGGGCTTCGGCCCCAACAGCCTCACCCCGTTTGTCGGAGACGCGAACATCGAGACGCCTGAATTCAAGGCGTTCCTCGTGAACGTGGAACCGTCGAACGGACCGGCAGTGGCTTAAGGAGGCGGCAATGGCTGGACTACAGAGTCAGGATTTTGCCCGCATCTCGGCCACCACGTTCCGGCCGCCGGATGTGCGTCACGACTTCGAGGTCGCGAAGCTCATCGACGTGTCGAAATGCATCGGCTGCAAGGCCTGCCAGGCGGCGTGTCTTGAGTGGAACAACCTCAAGGAAGAAGTCGGGATCAATACGGGCGTCTACGACAACCCGCACGATCTCACGCCCAATACGTGGACGCTGATGCGCTTCACCGAATGGGACAATCCCGACACGGGAAATCTCGAATGGCTGATCCGCAAGGACGGCTGCATGCATTGCGCGGATCCGGGCTGCCTCAAGGCCTGCCCGGCGCCCGGCGCCATCGTGCAGTACAACAACGGCATCGTCGATTTCGTGTCGGAAAACTGCATCGGCTGCGGCTATTGCGTGAAGGGTTGCCCCTTCAACATTCCGCGCATCAGCCAGGCCGACAACAAGGCGTACAAGTGCACCTTGTGCTCGGATCGCGTGGCCGTCGGGCAGGCCCCGGCCTGCGCCAAGGCCTGCCCGACCGGCGCGATCGTGTTCGGCACCAAGGCCGCCATGATCGAGCACGCCAATGGCCGCATCACCGATCTCAAATCGCGCGGTTTTGCGAATGCGGGCCTCTATGATCCGCCGGGTGTCGGCGGAACGCATGTGATGTATGTGCTGCATCACAACGATCAGCCGCAGCTCTACGCCAATCTTCCGAAGGATCCGGTCATCAGTCCGGTGGTCGAACTCTGGAAGGGTGTCACCAAATATGCGGGCCTTGCCGCTCTGGGTTTCGCGGCGACCTTCGCTTTCGTGCACGCGACCATTGCGCGCCGCAACGAAGTCAGCCGTGCGGAAGACCGTGAGGCCGAGCATCTCATCGACGAGGAGGCCGCCCATGGTCGCCAGGGACAATGACGAACGCACGGTTCGCCGCAGCGAAGAGCGCACGACGGTCGATCGCACCGAAGGCCGGGTGCGCGTCAATCACTGGGTCACGGCGATCTCGCTGATCCTGCTCGCCTTCAGCGGGCTGGCGCTGTTCCATCCGAGCATGTTCTGGCTGTCCAGCCTGTTCGGCGGCGGCTCCATGACGCGCATGCTGCATCCGTGGATCGGCGTCGTCCTGATGGTGAGCTTTGCGATCCTGTTCCTGCAGGTCTTGAAGCACAACTTCTGGAACAAACGCGACACGCACTGGATGCGCCATGTCGGCGATGCGATGTCGGGCAACGAAGAAAACCTGCCCGAAGTTGGTCGTTACAACGCAGCCCAGAAACTGATCTTCTGGACGATGACGCTGGTCATCCTCGTCCTGTTCGGATCGGGCATCGTGATCTGGTACGAATATTTCGGCACAAGCTTCACCATCGACCAGCAGCGCGTCGGCCACATCGTCCATGCGCTTGCGGCGGTCGCCATCATGCTCGTCGTCATCGTCCATATCTACGCGGCCTTCTATGTCCGCGGCACGATCAGTTCGATGACGGAAGGCCGCGTGACGGGTGGGTGGGCGTTCCGCCATCATCGCCGCTGGCTCCGCGAGGAAGCGCAGAAGGGCGTCATCGACGAGCGGCAGAAGCCGCCGCCGGGACGTCCACGTGACCTGCATCCCGCGGAATGAGAAAAAACGGAGGCAGACGGACATGCCGCCTGCCTCCGGTCCACGTGGCCCGTGTGGTTCGTGAGGAGATGAGATGAGCGAACAGGACAGTCTGGACGATTTCGAGCAGGTCGGCATTCCCGATCGCGACAAGCCCCCCTTCGTAAAGCTCCCCGACCCGGAAACCATGTTCGCGCTGCGCGCCATGCGCTTTGCCGCGCTTGCGCCGGGCCACCAGCTCGAACCCTATCTGAACTTCCTGGCGGGCCTTTCGCGCGCGCAGGACGAACTGGTCAGGGACATTTCCGCGCCGCCCCTGCCCTCGCTCGATCAATTGCGCCCGCGCGCCCGCAACGGAATGCCGGTCCTTCCGCGCGAAGAGCTTGCCGACGCGCCCGAGACCTATGCGGCGCTCGATAAACTGCTGACCCGCGCCTCCTTGCTCGACATGCCCGATGCCGCCCGCGCGGCGTTGGAACAGGCGTTCACGGCCGACAAGGATGCGCGCCGTGTCATGGTCGCCGCGGTCCTGAGCGATGCCGTTCCGGTCGAAGAGGTCGCCGCGCATGTCTTCGTCGCAGCCGCGCTTCAGGTCGTTGCCGCGCTGCGCGCCGCGCGCCTGCCCGAGCAGCTTCCGCAGCCCGTTTCCGACGGTGTGTGCCCCTGCTGCGGCGGACCGCCGGTCTCCAGCGCGGTCATGTCGTTCGGCACGGTGGAAAACGCCCGCTACATTCAATGCGCCCAATGCGCGACGCGCTGGAACCATGTGCGCGTCAAATGTGTCTCCTGCGGCTCCACCAAGGGCATCGCGTATCAGGTCATCGAGGGCGTGGCCGACACGATCAAGGCCGAGACCTGCGACGAGTGCCGCACCTATGTGAAAATTCTCTACCACAGCAAGGACGCCGAACTCGATCCCGTCGCCGACGATGTCGCAAGTCTTGGCCTCGATCTCCTCGTCGCCGAAGCCGGCTGGAAACGCGCGGGCGTGAACCCATTTCTTCTTGGTTATTGATTCGGATGTCTCCCGGAGGGAGCCTGATATGAACCGCACCGAACATTTCCGCCTGCCATCGGTCGATGAAATTCTCCGCAGTCCGGAAAGCGAGGCACTGGCCGCCCAGTATGGACGCTTTCCCGTCACGCGGGCGGTGCGGGGCGTTCTGGATGTCCTTCGCGAACGCCGCCAGCCGAACGTGGATGTTGCGCTGATCGCCTCTTTGGCCGCGGAGCACCTCGACTCGGAAGATCGCCCGTCGCAGCGCCCGGTCATCAACCTGACCGGCACCGTCCTCCACACCAATCTCGGCCGCGCGCTGCTGCCGAAAGAGGCCGTGGACGCGGTGGTGAGCGCCATGCAGTCTCCGACCAATCTCGAATACGACATCGGCAGCGGAAAACGCGGCGAGCGCGACAGCCATGTGCGCGGCCTCATCCGCGAACTCACCGGCGCCGAAGATGCGCTCATCGTCAACAACAATGCCGCGGCGGTCCTCCTCGTCCTCAACACCTTCGCCAAGGGCAAGGAGGCCGTGGTCTCGCGCGGCGAGCTCATCGAGATCGGCGGCGCGTTCCGCATGCCCGACATCATGATGCGCGCGGGCGCGAAACTGCGCGAGGTCGGAACGACGAACCGCACTCATCTGAAAGATTACAGCGAAGCGATTTCAGACCGCACCGGCCTTCTGATGAAGGTCCATACATCGAACTACCTCGTTCAGGGTTTCACCGCCGAGGTCGAGGCACCCGAGATCGCGCATCTCGCCCGCGAACACGATATTCCCTTCGTCGACGATCTCGGCTCCGGCACCCTGATCGATCTGGCGCGCTACGGCCTTCGCCACGAAAAGACGGTGCAGGACGCCCTTCAAGGCGGCGCCGATCTCGTGACCTTTTCCGGCGACAAGATGCTAGGCGGTCCGCAGGCCGGCATCGTGGCGGGACGAAAAGACCTCATCGCACGTCTTGCGAAGAATCCACTGAAGCGCGCGCTGCGCATGGACAAATTGCGCCTAGCCGCGCTGGAAGCGACGCTCAAGCTCTACCGCGATCCGGACCGTCTGCACGAGCGCCTGCCGACCCTGCGGCTTTTCACACGCCCCGCCGCCGAGATGCGCGCACAGGCCGAACGCCTTGTTCCCTGCATCGCCGAACAGATCGGCATGGACTTCGATGTCGCCGCGATCGACTGTGCCAGCCAGATCGGCTCCGGCGCCCTGCCGCTCGAAACCATGGCGAGCGGCGGGATCGCGATGCGGCCGCGCGGCAAGGCGTCCGGCCGCGCCGTCGAAGATCTGGCCGCCCGCTTTCGTGCCCTGCCGGTGCCGGTGATCGGCCGTGTTTCCGATGGTGCCCTCATCTTCGATCTGCGCTGTCTTGCCGATGAGGCGGCCTTCGCAACCATGCTCCCCGCGCTTGCATCGAGGACCCGCAATGGCGCTTCTTGACCGCGTCTTCGGCAAAAAAGCACCGCTTTCCGCCCCGCTTGGTATGGACGAGGCGCAGGCGGCTGCGGCGCGCGGAGATTACGAGACCGCGCTGGCGATCTGGGGGCCCTTCGCGCATGCGGGAGACGCGCGGGCGCAGAACAATATCGGCGCGTGCTTCGCCGAAGGCCTCGGCGTCCCGCGCGATCCGGCGCTCGCTTTGCGTTGGCTCACTCTGTCGGCCGAAGCGGGATATGCCGCTGGCCAGCGCAATCTGGCGGCGCTCTATTTCAAGGGCGAAGGCGTCGAGCAGAACGATGACAGCGCATTGCGCTGGTATCGCGCCGCCTCGGACCAGAACGACGCGCCCGCACAGGACATGCTCGCCTGGATGCTGCTGGAACGTGGCGACAAGGCCGATCTTCCCGACGTGATGAGCCTGTCGGAAGCGGCGGCAGAAGCCGGCATCGCGCACAGCATGACGCGCCTTGGAATGCTCCATCACGAAGCCCTCGGCGTCGAACGCTCGCCGGAGAAGGCCGCCCATTGGTGGCGCCTCGGCGCGGAAGCGGGCGATGCGGACGCCGATGCCATGCTCGGAGCCGCCTACCTGCTCGGTCAGGGCGTCGAGCGCGACGGCGTAAAGGCGTTGTCGCTCCTTCTCAAGGCCGAGCGTGGTGCAAGCCAGTTCGCTCCCCGATTCATCAAAGCCGCACATGACAGTCTCACCGAGGACGAGATCGCCCGCGCGAAGGAGCTCGCCGGATGATCGTCGGCACGGCCGGGCACATCGATCACGGCAAGACATCGCTCGTCGCAAGACTGACGGGCGTGGACACCGACCGGCTGAAGGAAGAGAAAGAACGCGGCATCACGATCGAACTCGGCTTCGCCTATTGGCCGCAGCCCGACGGAAGCGTGATCGGCTTCATCGATGTTCCCGGGCATGAAAAGCTCGTCCATACCATGCTGGCCGGAGCATCCGGCATCGACATGCTGCTTCTCGTCGTCGCCGCCGACGACGGCATCATGCCGCAAACGCGCGAGCATCTCGCCATCGCCCGGCTTCTCGGCATCGGCCGCGCCGTGATCGCGCTGACGAAGAGCGACCTCGTCGACAACGCGCGCATCGCTGTGGTCACGAGCGACATTCGCAATCTTCTCGCCGAAACTGAGCTTGAAGATGCGCCTGTGTTCCCGGTCTCGGCCTCCACCGGCTTGGGGCTCGATGCGCTCGCAGCGCAGCTTTGTCTGTGCGCAGACGAGATCGGCGTCAGGCACGCGGATGGCGCGTTCCGCCTTGCCGTCGATCGCAGCTTCACATTGACCGGGATCGGAACCGTCGTTACGGGGACCGTGCTTTCCGGTGTCGTCGAGACCGGCGATCATCTCGTCGTCTCGCCGTCCGGAATCGCCGCCCGCGTGCGTTCGATCCATGCGCAGAACCAGCCCGCGAATACGGGTCGTGCGGGAGATCGCTGCGCGCTCAATGTGGCCGGTTCCGACATCTCGAAACAGGCGATCCGCCGAGGCGACATGATACTTGCCGCGCACCTGCACGCGCCGACGTCGCGGGTCGATGCCGAGCTGACACTTCTTTCCTCGGAAACAAAGCCCGTCACGATGTGGATGCCGGTGCGCCTTCATCACGCCAGCGTGGAGGTTGGCGCGCATGTGGTCCTTCTCGGCGACAATCCGGTTGCGCCGGGCGAGACCGCGCCCGTACAGATGGTGCTCGATCGCCCCATCGCGGCCGCCGCGCTCGACCGATTTGTCCTGCGCGATGCCTCGGCCTCCCGCACGCTCGGCGGCGGGCGTTTCGTCGATCTTCGTCCGCCGCAGCGCAAAAGACGCAGCCAGCAACGGATGGCGCAACTCGCAGCCCTCGCAAGACCGGACCCGGCCGAGGCGCTGTCCACCCTCCTGTCGCACGGTCCCTATCATGCCGACGCAACGGCTTTTTCCCGCGATCGCGCTCTCGCTCCTGAAACGATGACGCAGCTTTCGGCGCGGCTTGGCCTTGTCCATATTCCGGTCGGGGGGTCGAATTACGTTCTGCTGCCCGATAACTGGGATCTGTTTGCAAAGTCCGTCATCGAAACGCTGCGGCACTACCACGACGAGGCTCCCGATTTGCCCGGCATGGGGCTCGAGCGCCTGCGCCTCGCCATCGTTCCGCGCCTTCCGGCACCCGTTTTCCGCGCTGCGCTTTCACAACTCGCTGCGGCGCGCAGGCTCGTCGTCGAAAGCTCCTGGATCCGCCTTCCCGAACACGAAGTTCGCCTGACGGAGGACGATGAAAAACAATGGGCGAGGATCGCGCCTCTCATCGGCGGCAAGGAGCGCTTTCGGCCGCCGCGCGTGCGCGACATCGGCCATCTCCTCGGTCGCCCGGAAGAGGAGATAAGGCGGCTGTTCAAACTCGTGGCACGGCGCGGCGATGTCCATGAACTGGCCCACGATCATTTCTTCCTGCGCACGGCCACCGGCGAAATGGTACATATCGCGGCACGGCTGGCGGACGAGAACCCGGAGGGCTTCAACGCCGCGCAGTTCCGCGACGTGCTGGACAATGGCCGAAAGGTCGCTATCCAGATACTTGAATTCCTTGACCGTCACGGCGTCAGCTTCCGCCGCGGCGATCTGCGACGCATCAACCGCCGGCGTCTCGATCTGTTCGGCGCGGGCGAAAGCGACATTGGAGGAGAAGCGTCCCCGGTGGGGCGTCCGGACTTCAAATCCGGGAGGGGCCGTCAGACGGTCTCTGGTGGGTTCGACTCCCATTCTCTTCCGCCAGTTCACGAGAAAAGCCCATGACGCAAGCGGCTGACCTTATTTCCGCGTTCGAGCGCGCCGCCGCGGACGCGCATCGCGTTGAAGCGGCCTACCGCAAGCGCGCCGCGGCGCGCATCGACGAACTCGCGCGCGAGCGCGCCAGCGCCCACCGGAGGCTCAATCTCATTCGCGCGATTGCCAGCGCCCTTGCGGGCGATGCGGACCCGGAAAAATCCGCAGCAAGCGCGCGCATGGCGGTGTGCCGCGAACTCGGCTGGACCGAGCGGACCGAACGTCAGGACGAGGTTCTGGACCGCCTGACGCCCGTCTTTACGTGCCTCACGGAAAACGAACTCCCGCAGGAGCAGGAGACCGAGGAAGAGCCGCAATCTCCCGCGCTCGTCGAACTGCGCGCCTTCGAAGCCTGGTACCGCGCCGAGACGGGAACCGATTTCTACGATCTGTTCGACCGCTACTTCCCGGAGACGCCGCGTGTCGACTTCTAGAGGTCTCGGAACCGATTTCGACGCCTGGCTTCACAAGAGCTTTCGCAAAGGTCCCTTCACCGCGTTGATCGTTCTGGTGCGGATTGCCGAACCGCGGGTCGAACCGCTGCGCTCGAGCTTTGTCCATATCATCGGCGACGAGATGGATTGGGGCGATGTCGTCAACATGCTGCGCGGCGCGCGTGTGAGCTGGGACGGCGCGGCCTTTTTTGCCCAGCGTGACGAGAATGGCGGCCCGCTTCCCGACACCGAGGCGCGCGTGAAACTGCGCCTTCTCGAAACCCGCCTCGATCAGGATCGGCTTGTCCTCAACGAAGGCGAGTTTTTCGATGTCTGGGGCCGCAAGATGCGGATCGACGAAACGGGTTAGGTAACGATCACCTTCGGCGCGCCTTCCTCGACCGTTCCGATGATGCGCGCGTACGGATACCCGGCGTCGGAGATTTCTTTCAGAACGCGCGCGGCATCTTCCTGCGCGCAGGCGACCAGAAGACCGCCCGATGTCTGCGGGTCCGTCAGCAGATGGCGCTGCCAGTCCGCCGTTCCGCCCGGCAGAACGACGCCGTCGCCGTAGCTCGCCCAATTGCGTCCGGACGCGCCGGTGACACGGCCTTCCTTCGCGAACCTCTCCGCATCGGGCAGGAGGGGCAAATCGGCGAATGCGACGCGCAACGTCGCGCCCGAACCACGCGCCATTTCGAGGCCGTGGCCGAGAATGCCGAACCCGGTGACATCCGTAATGGCATGCACATGCGGATTGAGCGACAGTTCCGCGCCGATCCGGTTGAGCAGCGTTGTCGAGGCAATCATGTCGTCATAGGCCGCTCCCGACAAAGCTTCCTTCTTGAACGCGGCGGAATAGACGCCGACGCCCAGAGCCTTGGTCAGGATCAGCACATCGCCGGGTTTCGCCCCGCTGTTGCGCCGCAGATTTTCCGGCGCAACGAGACCGATCACCGCAAGCCCGTAGATCGGCTCCGGCGCGTCGATGGAGTGCCCTCCCGCGACCGGAATCCCCGCCTCCGCGCAGATCGAGGCTCCGCCTTTCAGGATTTCGCGCGTCACCTCAATGGGCAATTTGTCGAGCGGCATGCCGAGCACGGCGAGCGCCATGATGGGCCTGCCGCCCATCGCATAAATATCGGAAATCGCGTTCGTCGCGGCGATGCGTCCGAAATCGTGCGGATCGTCGACCATCGGCATGAAGAAATCGGTCGTGGCGACGACGCAGGTCTTTTCGTCCACCTGCCAAACGGCGGCATCGTCTCCGGTCTCCGTACCGACAAGAAGCTGCTTGAACGGACCGGCAGCGGGCTGATCGCGCAAAAGCTCCTGAAGCACGGAAGGCGCGAGCTTGCAGCCGCACCCGCCGCCATGCGCGAGGCTCGTCAGGCGCGGAACGGATGCCACGGGCGCGGCGGGATCGAGAACATCTGTGCTCATCGGAAACTCCGGCGATCTATTCGCCAAAAAGTAAGGATGCGGGCGCCTCGGAGGGCGCCCGCATTGTGCACGCGTCAGGCCAGCACTTCGGCCGAGGTGATCGTGTACTTGAAATTGTCCGGGTCAAGGCAATCGAGCAGCGCGCCCGCCACTTCGGCCTGCGGATACATCAGGAACGCGACCTTGTGTGTCGATCCGGGCAGAACGACATCATGGGCCACATTGTAGCCCAGCCAGTTTCCTTCCCAGCCGCCGAACAGCGCATTCTTCGCGGCCACAACTTTCGGCGCATCGGCGGAATTGTTGCCCGGCGGCTCTTCAAGGATGACCTTGCGCACATCCGCCGGGTCGGTCGCGACCCAGCCCTGCCCTTCGAGCCAGACCTCAGAGCGGCAATGCTGCGCCTTGGTGATCGTCGCGGACCCCGCGCCAAGACTCTTGTAGCCGAAGTTCGACGGAGCGACGCGAATGCCATACAGGTCGCGCGCCGGAACGCCCGCCGCGCGCAAAAGCGCGACGTTGAGAGCGTTGAGATCGGCGCATTTGCCGCTGAGATTTCCGGATTTCAGCATGGACGCCACATCGCCCGTGCCGCAGCCGCGCGTCTTGGCATTGCGGAATGTATTGGCGACCACCCATTCGTAGACGGCCTCCGCCTTCTCGCGATCGCTCGTCTTCCCGGCGACGATTTTTTCGGCTGTTTCCTTCACGATGCCGTCGAGCGGCATCAGATCGGTCGCTTCGAGGTTGAGCGCGCGCTCGGCATCGCTGAGCGGGGCAATGTCTTTCTTCACGGAGAGATCGGCCGCGCGGTCCTGAACGGAGAAGCGGCTTTTCAACGTGACGCCCGGAGCCGTCTCACCGTCCTTGAAGACGACGTGCAGCATCTTGGCACCGTATTTCGGATCGGCCACCACTTCGGCCGTCGCGGCGTTCGTTTTCCAGTCGTTCTCGCCGGCTTCGATCCAGTCGTCTTCTGTCATGGACGGAAGCGGGATCCAGGCCTGGACCTTTCCGCCGGCCGCCGGAATGTCGATCTGCGTCTTGATGTCGAACACGCGCCATTTCCCCGGTGCCGGTGCAAAGGTCGCGCTTTCGGCCCAGGCAAAGCGCGGCAGCACAAGAGAGGCCGCAGCACAGGCAAAACCTGTCTTCAGAACATCGCGCCGATTGATCATGTGCGTACTCCCTTTTTCAGTTGCTGGCCGCCGGTTGATCCGGCTGCGGTTTCGATGTGTTCGCAAGTTCTTCGAGTTTTCGATTGACGTCGTGCCGATCCCAATCGACATCGCCGGTGGCGGCGAGACGAACGCCAAGATCGCGGTCCAGAACAAATGTCGTCGGCAGGCCTTCGACGCCCCAGGCTTTCATTGCCGAACGGTCACGGTCCATCAGGATCGTGAAGCGGACCGGGTTGTCGCGCGTGAATGTCCGCACGCGCGCATCGATCTCCCCGACATTCACCGCGAGCACGGTCGGGCGCGCGCCGCCCGTCCGGTCGACCAGGCGGTTCAGCGCAGCGATTTCGGTGACGCAGGGCTCGCACCATGTCGCGAAGAAGTGAACGAGGACGATGCGGTCGTGGAAAGTAAGAAGATCGGTCCTGGCGCCATCCAGCGCATCGAGCACCAGAGGCGGCGGCGCCTCGCCTCCCCGCAGCTCAAGCTCTGCCGCGACCGCATTGGCGCAAAGAGGCGCAAGAACAAGCGCCAGCGCGGCTGCAGCCGTCCGAAGGCAGGCACGAAACGGAAAGCCCCGAACCTCGGGAGCCGCATCGAAGAGCACACGCCATTCTGTTCCGGCGCCGCGTAGCCGTCAATTCTCTTGGAAGGGCGCCGGCGCGTCTTTTCAGGATTCGATCCCGCCTAAAAGACTGGCGATGATCCCGGGACATTCTGCGGGCATCGACCGATTCTATTTGCGTTCATAAGTTCAGCGGCGACTTCCTCCGAAATTGGGCCGGCTGTATCAGGAGTCAGTGTGAGTGAACCCGTATTGTAATTGCCTCGCACGGTAATGGGCAGGAGAGAGGGAACGGATTTGCTTGCGCAGCAGTATAAAATCGCGAGCCGCGACATTGTCGCCGAAGACTTCGACGGCGACATCGTCGTTCTGGATCTAAGCTGCGGCAAATACTTCAGCTTTTCCGACAGCGCCTGCGGGCTCTGGGAAGCCCTGTCGGCGGGCACGCGACCCCAGGCACTGCTGGATTCGGCCGCCCCTTATTCCTCGGCCGGTCTGGAGGACTTTCTGCGTAAACTCCTCGATCATCAGTTGCTGACGATTCGGGAACCCGGCATCGAGGTTGCCCCGGCAGCCGGCTTGATTGAAAAAATCAGGGGCGCAAAGGAAATCCCCGAAATATTTGTCTTCGACGACCTTGCCGATCTTTTTCTTGCCGATCCGATTCACGATGTCGAAGAACCCGTCGGCTGGCCGGTTCTCAAACAGAACTGAGAATGGAAACGGCCGAGCGAAGCCAACCGCTTGTGGTCCGCACCGACACAGTCGCTTCGTATGTCGAAGCCCTGATCGAACAGGTCGGCGGAACACGCCACGGATCGATGCAGGAACGCCGCATTGCATTGCCCGGGCTTTCGATCAGACTTTTTTCGCAAGACGAGATGCTCACGCGCGCGGCGGAAACGAGTTTCATCCAGACATCCCGCTCGGATCTTCCCGAAGCAGGCCTCACGGTCTTCATCGGGTATCCTGAGGGCACTTTCCCTGAACCGGCCTCCTGGTCACCGCATGATCGTTACCAGCCTCACAAGGTTGCGCAGGCCCTGTCGCAAAAGCGGCTCCACGCTTCCTATTTTTATGACCTAGACCACTGGCATGCCTACGATCCCAAATCGCAGATTGCCGTACAATTGCTCAAAGCCCCGGGCGCCTTCCCGCCTTGGGAGGCCGGTGCGCCGCTCCGGCCCTTCCTGCATTGGCATTATGCCGAACGCGGAATGCGGCTCGCTCATGCCGGAACTCTTGGCCTTGATGGACGGGGAATACTCCTTGCCGGCGCAGGTGGAAGCGGAAAGTCCGGAACCGTCATTGCAGGCCTGCTCAACGGGCTGGAAAGCATGGGAGACGATTATGTTCTCCTGAGCCCTGGAGACGTCATTCGCGCCTACCCCCTGTTCTCAACCCTGAAACAGGACCCCGAAGGCATTCAAAGACTGAAGCTGGACGCAGCCAGGAATTGCGGCCGACTGAACTGGCAGGGAAAGCACCAGTTCACGATCCGCGATCTCACGACAGCCCCCCAACCTGATTATCTCGACATTGGCGCGCTCGTCGTGCCCCGGGTGACGGGCGGCGACCATACGCATTTTTCTCCACTCGCGCGCAAGGAGGCGATCGTCGAGTTTGCCGCATCGTCCATCTACCAGATGCCTGGCGAGCGCGAGAGCGGCTTTCGGTTTTTCAGTGACGTCGTGAACAGGCTGCCGTGCTTTCGCATGGACCTCGGCCGGCACCCCAGGGAAATCGCGGATCAGATCGCGACTTTCATCCAGAAAGCGGGCACATGAAAGTCAGCGTCATCATCCCCGTCAACAACCGGGAGCTATACATACAGACGGCGATCTCCTCGCTGCTTCGGCAACACGCTGACGCCGACCTCGACATCATCGTCGTCGATGACGGATCGACAGACCGAACAGCCGACATCGTAGCCGGGCTTTCTGTGACACACCCGCAAATCCGGCTTGTCAGGCAGCATAAGGCGGGCGTTGCCCGCGCACGCAATACGGGACTCGACAACATCCATTCCAAGGCCGATCTCGTCACGTTTCTCGATTCCGACGATATCTGCGTCATGGGCCGTTTCGCCGAAGAAATTCCGCTCTTCCAAAGCGATCCGGATCTGGCGATGACCTATTCACGCATGACCCTCGTCGATGATATCGACGACACGCGTTTCCAGCCCTCGGCAAGCGCCCGAACCTGTACGTTGCACGGCATCAGTCTTACGACCGCCCTCTTTCGCAAGCACGCGCTTGACGGCCTTCGCTTCGACGAAAGCATGACGCAGTCGGAGGACTGGGATTTTCTCCTTCGCTTCTTCGAAAAACCGCTGAAATACCGATTGGTCGAGAACGTTTCGGTGCTCTATCGCCGCCATGCGGGCAACACGACGAAATCCACGGATGAAGCACGCCGATACTTCATTCGCGCACTCCTTCTCTCGGCACAGCGACGGCGCAAAAGCGCGATGGCAAATATCCCGAAATTTTTCGATTTTTCTGAGCTTTTCGAAGATCGCAACGCGGCACTGCGATGATCGGGACGGGATATTCCGTACTTATACCGGCATATAATGCGGCAGCGACCATTCGGGAAACCCTTGAATCGGTTCTCAGCCAGACGCTTCCCGCGGGTGAAATCATCCTTGTGGACGATGGATCCACGGATGCGACGGCGGAGATTGCGGCCAGCACACCCGGCATTGGCCCACTCAGGATTCACCGCCAGGAAAATCTCGGTCCCGGCGCCGCCACAACCGCCGCCATCGCCCTGTCGGCGTATCCGATCATCGCAATGCTCGATGCGGACGACCTCTGGCTCCCGGAAAAAATGCAGACGCAAATCGCCTACCTCTCCGAGAATCCGCTCTGCAGCGGTGTATTTGCACATATGCGTTCCTTTCGGCAGGACGGTCTCCCGCTGAAGGGTCCTGCCGTCAATGCGGGCTGGTCCCGGATTACGCTCGCCATGCACCGTCACGCCGCGTGCGACATCGGAGCGATCCTCGATCCACCGGGACAACGGGGTGAGATGATCGATTGGTTTGCGCGCGCACGCAGTCTCGGCATGCGCCTCGATATGCTGGACGAGGTTCTCGCGCTTCGTCGCGTTCATCCTGGAAGCATCTCCTATGGCCGGGATGAGCGCGACAAGGGATACGCCCGCGTGGCCTGGCTTGCGCTGCAGCGCAGGAAGGGGAAGGCTTTATGAACGCTCCCCGCGCCGTGACACGCCGGTTCCCCGACTACGGCTGGTCTTGGCCGCAAGGAGACTTGCATCTTCTGCTTCAGGCAGTCCTGCATGAGGATGACGATATCGCCCTGGCAGCCGGCCTCGAATGGCTGGCGACACACGATATCGACGCGATCTCTTTCCGCGAGCAGCGTCTTCTGACAGCATTGTCCGGGCGTTTCGGAAAAAAGCTAGCAGTCTCCCCGGCACATCCTCGGCTTGTCGGACTCCAGAGACTTCTGTGGACCAAATCGCGATTGGCGCTGCGGGAGGCCTCCCGCGCTCTTGAAACACTTGCCGATGCGGGCATCTCGCTCATGCTCCTCAAGGGCGCGAGCCGCGTTGCGCTGGATCCGACGGCGCAGCGCAGCCGCATATCCCACGATGTCGATATCCTCGTGCGGACAGAAGAGATCGAAAAGGCATTCGCGATCATGCTCGAAAATGGGTGGAACGCCGCCAGTGGCGCCGGACCGCTGCGTCTTCTGGGCCGTGCGCGCACATACCGAGCGATGAATTTCTTCAAGGGCGATTTTGGCGACATCGACGTTCACCAGTTTGCCTATCCTCTTACGCACGGCCATGCTCAGGATGAGGATCGTCTTTGGGAGCGCTCGCTTCCCGGCACGCTGGAGGGCATCTCCGTGCGTGTCCCGGCCGCATCTGATCGCATCGCGCTTGCGATCGCCCACGGCGCGCTTGATGCACACACGCACAGCGACTGGTTGGTCGATGTAGACCGCATCCTGCGCAGCGAGGAGGTCGACTGGAACGCACTATTACACAGCGTCCGCGATCGGCGGGTCACTGTCCCGACGGCCGCAGCTCTGTCCTATCTGGTAACTGAAATCGGCACGCCCGTGCCACGGCATGCTTACACGCGTTTTGTTCAGACAGCGGATCGGCAGGGGGTGTCGGCAAAGCTCGCTCTTCTGGAATGCAAACCGCGAACCGATTTCAACACTCCCATTGCCATGGCGCGTGGCCTGGTGAAACAGTTCCGCCTCTGGAAAAGCCGCCATGCGCTCGCGCGCGCGCCTGAAGCGATCCAGCGCCCCCACCTTGCGCGTCCGGTTTTCAAACGTGAAGCAGGCACATCCCTGGGCGAAAAAGCTCTCGTCGAGGGTTTTCGGTACTCCGAGATTTCATTCGAGATCACCCTGCGCGTCGACATGCCGAAGCCGCGCCGCCGAATCGACTGGGAGTTGACGACTCCCGACCGGCATATCTGCGTTCTGCGCCATCGAAAGCTGCTTCCTTATGCAGGCCTACAGGATCTGATTTTCAGAATTCCCGCCCTCAGCGATCTGGAGGGTCGCGTCCTGCATGTAACGGCACGCCCGTCGCGCCTCCTGCGCGCGACAGCCGACCGACAGGAACGCGAGAAGCATGGTCCTGTGAGCTTCCGTATTCTCGGCATAAAACCGGTCGACCTGGCCTCCGGGAAACCTTCATGCTGATCGCCTGCGCAACGGATGAAGGTTATGCCGAAATGGCAGGCGTCATGCTTCGTTCCATCGCTCGAAACGGGGATGTCGGCGAGGCGCAAATCGTATTGATTGGAGATGGGTTGAGCACCGCGACCGTCGATGCCCTTGGCATCTGTGCGGACGGTCTGCGCTACGAGCATATCGACCTGGCGTCTGCGGCCGCGCATATCCGGGCCCTGCCGGTCAGCTTCTACAGCACCGCCATTTATATCCGCCTTCTTCTCCCCGATCTTGTTCCTGACGATGGGATGCTTCTGTATCTGGACAGCGACACCCTTGTGATGAACCCGATCAGGCCGATCTTCGACACGCCTCTTGGCGGCATGTCGACCGCTGCGGTCCTCGATCAATGCCGGCCGGATGTCTTGCAGATGGCCAATGCCCGCCTGAACCGTCCCGACGCCGCGCCATATTACAATTCGGGCGTCCTTCTTTTCGATCTTGCAGCATGGCGCAAAGACGAGATCGGACAACGATGCATACACCTGGCACAGAAGCGCACAGATTACTGGCCGGATCAGGATGCATTGAACCTCGTCCTGGACGGACAAATCACAACGCTCGACCGCACCTGGAACTTTTTCTCGCACGAACCGCTGACGCGCGCCGACTTTGAAAACGCACGCATCGTGCACTTCATCCCCGACAAGCCCATTTCGCAGAACTGCCGACATCCCCTGTTCGAGGACTATCTGGCCCTGCGCGAGACAACGCCCTGGCGCGGAAAGCCGCTTGCAAGCCTGATACGCCAGCGTCGCATTTCAAACCTGACGCGCATGGCGGCGGAACGCGTGCGCCGTCACAAGACCTCGAAATAGGCCGCGGGTTCCGCTGGCTGCCGTCAGGTGGCTTGCGACGGCGAAGATTTGCGGGCACGCCCTCAGAACTGGGCCTTGCACTGATCAGAACGGAACGTCCGGGTTCATACATCGGCCGAACAATTGCCCGGATAATCGGTGCCCATGCTTCCAGGGGTAACGCCGTTCTCCGAGCCATGTGTGAACGTCCTGCGTGCAAGCAGGCGCGTTCCAAGTCCCTGAAGAGCGTTAACTGTTTGCGGATGAATTTTTGAATGGCGATCCCGGGAGGGCTCGACCCTCCGCTGCCTCCGCAAAACGTTGATAAATCAAATGCCTAGAAGCGCTTACGAATTCGACTGTGTGAGAGTCGTGTGCGGTTCGTCAAGTCGTATCAAGCTCCTCATGTGGCAGGGTATAGGGTTAGAACCGCCGCGTGCGGCAACACACTGTGGCTTCTGGTCAATTCGGATGCGTTTTCGGGTCAAAGCCCCCTTCATTTCGATTTTCCGCATTAAATCAGACGACCGTATATATATATGCCGATCCCACTCGCGGCGCAGAGTGTAAGAACGGAAACCATACCAAGCTTGAACCGGAATATGGCGAGGAACGCCGTAACCGAAAGCAACAGCGCGGCGATGTCGAGCGAACCGAGGACCGGTACATCCAGCTTCATCCCGTAAGCTGTGAACGCCCACATCTCCTTGAACAATACGTGAAGCGCAAACCAGACGGCGAGGTTAAGGATGACACCGACCACGGCGGCGGTGATCGTGCCGAGGGCTGCCGAGAGGGCTTTGTTCGCGCGCAGTCCTTCCATGTATGGTGCACCGAGGAAGACGAGCAGAAACGATGGAACAAACGTGACCCAGGTCGTCAGAAGGCCTCCTAACGTGCCTGCCAGAAGCGGCGACAAAGTGCCAGGATCCCGAAAAGCACCCATGAATCCGACGAACTGCGTCACCATAATGAGAGGTCCCGGAGTCGTCTCGGCCATTCCAAGCCCGTCCAACATTTCACCCGGCTCAAGCCAGCCGAAAGTCTCCACAGCGGCCTGTGCGACGTACGACAGAACGGCGTAGGCACCACCGAACGTAACGACCGCCATCTGGCTGAAAAACACCGCGATCTTAGTAAAGATATCGTCAGGTCCCGCCGCCATAAATAGCGCCGCTGTCGGAGCAAGCCAGAGAGCAATCAGTGTGATTCCGACCCCAATCGACCAGCGGGGGTTCGGCCGCGCATGCGCCGGGACATCTTCGCCAAGCGCCGTATCCGCATCGGCCAAAACCTCGGGGCCGCTGGACCCGTGTCCTCCTCCTCCACGAAACGCCGGAATGTCCAGACGCCCTCCGACAAGGCCGATCAGCGCCGCCGCGACAATGATCAAGGGAAACGGGACGTCGAACAGGAAGATGCCGATGAATGACAGACCAGCGATGGTAAACATCACATTGTTGCGTAAGGCGCGTTTTCCGATGCGGATGACGGCCTGAAAGACGATCGCCAGCACGGCCGCCTTCAATCCGAAGAACAATGCCTCGACAGCCCCGACATTCCCATAGATTGCGTAAATCCAGCTCAGGATCATGATCGCGACGGCGCCGGGCAGGACGAATAAAAGACCGGCAACGAGACCGCCCATCGTGCGGTGCATCAGCCAACCGATGTAAACAGCGAGCTGCTGCGCTTCGGGGCCGGGCAACAGCATGCAAAAGTTCAGCGCGTGAAGGAAACGCGCCTCGCCGATCCACTTCTTTTCCTCGACGATGATCCGGTGCATCACCGAAATCTGCCCGGCGGGACCGCCAAAGCTGAGTAGCGCCACGCGTGTCCATACGGAAACAGCTTCCGACAGCGTTGGATAACTCCGCACGGTTTCGGGGATGTGCGGGACGGTGCTGGAGGCGCCGGTCATGTCAGGCCCTCCCTTTGTTGGTGGGCCAATTGTGCGTCTCGTCGGTGGCGTCCCGGCACCAGCGATAGAACGCATCATACAGCACGAAACCGGCGTCGAGCTGTTCAAGATCATCCGCATACATGCGCGAGAGCCCGAGCGAAGCGGCAAGCAGTCCGGCGGCTTCTGGGGCAAGATCGAGCCGCGCAGTGTCCGCGGCGCGGACCAAGGTCGCAAGTTGCAGCAACGGCTCGGTGCCAAGGCCGAATTCCTCGACCATTGTATCGAACGTGCAATTGTCGCCGCGGTGGCTCCAGTAGACGTTCTCGATATCGAACGGCGTTGCGTCAAACCGCTCCGCGACGGAGGTCACTTCCGATGGAGGGACAAACAGGAACACGGCCTGAGGGTCGATGAACCGGCGTATCAGCCACGGGCAGGCAATGCGGTCGATCTTCGGCCGCGCCCTCGTGACCCATACCGTGCGTCCGACGGCATCCCGCGTGATTGGAAGGTTGGCCAACGACACGACTGGCAGGCCGGCAGATCGCCAGGCCTCGATACCGCCATCGAGCACTTCCGCGGCGATACCGTCGCTTCGAAGCCTGGCGGCGATGCCGTGGCTGGCGGTGAGACCATCGCGGCAGATGATAATTGCCGGAAGGCCGCGAAATTCGGCGCTCCACGATTCTGTGCCTCGTGCCGGACGACGAAGCGAGGACGGAACGAGGTGCGGATTGGCATCGAAATCATCGTTGTCACGTACATCGATGAGTGGCGGGCAACGTGGTGTCCCGATCAGTCGGGACAGCTTGTCGGAGGTGATCGTGTTCGGCAACGGCACAGGCGCGTTCCTTTCTTGAAGAGTGGAACGCGATACTTCGGCATGTCGCCTCGTGGGGAGATCGCTGTCCCCATTCGTGGAATACGCCCCACCATGGGCGTCATGTCAAGCCGGGTTCACGAAGAGGCTGGGCGGCAGGTTCAACGCACCCAGCCCAACGATCAGAAGCGCCGTCGCTCCCTGGAAGACACGCAATCCGATGCCGAATGACGGATTATCGACCCAGCGCATCAGCCATGATTCCCGCGTGAGGGAGGCGATCACGGGCAACACCGCGACGGTCGCGATCATTCCGGCGGCGAAGGCGATGGACAGCATGACGCCGATTGCTGTCATTCCCTTCGCAACGGCATAGCTCATAACGAAAGTCGTCAGCGGGCACGGCACGAGACCGGTCACGAAGGCAAGGGTTGAAGCTGATCCGTGGCTCCGCCTGGCCGGATGGATTGCCTGCCAAAGCAGCCAGCATCCGACGAGCGAGATCAGGACGCCGCTTGCCGTTTCGAGGACATTGGAACGTCCTGCGGCGCCGATCGTCCGCTGGACGACCGCGAAGCCGGCCAGAACGAACACTATCGCCGAGCCGACATGCGTGAGGATAACGATCACGCTTGAAATGAAGGCATTTCGCCAACTGCCCCGGCCAGCGAAATACGCGGTCAGCACCACCTTGCCGTGACCCGGCAAAATTGCGTGGGCAACTCCGAAGACGAAAGCCGTCCCGAGCAGCACAATCGATTCCCATAAGTTCGCATCGGGAAGCTTCAGCAGTGCCGCAGAAGTGCTGTCGTAAAGGACGCGTTGGAGGTCGAAAAGGCCGTACATTGCTGGTCAGCTTTTCATGATTGCCATAGGGCCACTCCCCCGACGATAAACGCATATCGCGCAATTTTTCCGATCCCGACGAGAACGATAAAGGGTGCGATCGGCGTTCTCAACGCTCCTGCGATTACCGTCAGCGGGTCGCCGACGATCGGAGCCCAGGCGAACAGCAGAGACCACAATCCATATCGCTCGAACCAGCCTTTCGCCTGGTCGTAACGACGTTCCGACACCGGAAACCACCGCCGGTCGCGGAATGTCGAGAGATATCGGCCGCAAAGCCAGTTCGCCACTGAGCCGAGCACGTTTCCGCAGGACGCCACGGCAAGCAGAACCCATGGGCTGCGTGATCCTTCCAAGAGAAGTGCCGTGAGCACAGCCTCAGAGGATCCTGGAAGAAGCGTGGCGGCGAGGAAGGCCGCCGCGAACAGCGACAGATATGCGGCTGGATCGGACATGGATGTTGCGGAATTCGAGATGCGGGACGGCGAGATGACGGCTCCCCGGGAAAATTCCGGGGAGCCTGGCCGGATCAGGGAAGACCCTTGATCGCGGAGTAATCGCCGCTGACCTGCAGCGACATCGTGACGTTCTGCTTGCCTCGGTTCCGCCAGAACCAGCCGTGGTTTCCATCGAAGGCAGCTTCCAGAACCCCTTGGTCGGTTTCGACACCGCGTCCTTTTTCGTAGCTGATCGACTGTCCACCGCCGTCTCCGTGAGCGTCGAAGTTGACGGGCCCCCCGACCGAAGACCACGAAAAATTGGCGCGTGCACCTTGTTGCATCACGAGCTTGATTTCGATCCCCTGGCCTGGCGTCAGTACGAAGCTGCCGGAGTCCGAGCGCCCTTGCGGTGCTTCCACTGGCGCAGGCTCTGCCGGGACAGCGGCAATTGCTGCCGGCGGCGCTTGCACCGCCTCCTCCTGTTGCGCAAGCGGGGGCGGCATCTGCGGAGCGGCTTGCTGCGGCGCCTGCTGCTGGCGGATCAAAGCTTCCAATTGGTCGATTCGCTGCGCCATCTCCTCGTTCGACGTCTGCTGCTGTCCGGCCTCGGACAGCGAAACGGCAGGCCGGGACGCGGCTTCCATAGCAATCGCATCGGCCTCCGCCTCTCCGGCCAACTGGGCCTTGATCTCGCCCATCTGCGTCAGCCCGAACATGCGGCCGACGCCCGTTGGGTCGACGGCATATTCGGAAGGAAGCACGATGGTGACGAGGATGACGGCAGCCGACGCCATCGCGATGAGCGTCGACCGCGTTAATTGGGCCGATGTCGGGAGTTCCGCACGGCGTGGAATGTCTGTGTTGTACATGCGAGGATCTCCGATCAGGACACGAACAGTCCGGTGAGCTGATATCCGGTCAGCACAAATCCGGCAGTCATCATGACGACATTGGCGGTGTAGGCGTGACGCCAGAAACCGTTGGTCCGGCGCCAATAGCCCATGACGATGAGGATCGCGCCGAGGGCGAGCAGCTGACCGACCTCGACGCCGACATTGAAGGCGAGGAGATTGGGCACAAGCCCGTCGGGCGAGATATTGTACTCGATGATCTTCGTCGACAGTCCGAAGCCGTGGAAGAAACCGAAGATCAAGGTCGCGGCCTTCGTGTTCGGCTGGAAACCGAACCAGCGCTGGAACGCGCCCATATTGTCGAGCGCCTTGTAGACCACGGAAAGACCGATGATCGCGTCGATGATGTAACTGTTGATCCCGACGTTGAAGTACACGCCGAGCAGCATCGTCGTCGAATGCCCGATCGCGAACAGGCTGACATAGATGGCGATGTGCTTCATCCGGTACAGGAAGAAGATCACGCCGAGCAGGAAGAGGATGTGATCGTATCCGGTCACCATGTGTTTGGCGCCGAGATAGATGAAGGGCAGAATGTGAGTGCCTGAAATCTCCTGTATGTATCCTTTGTCGCCTTCCGCAACCGCATGGGCCAGCGCCGACGCGTGAAGAAGAGGCAGGATCAGGAGACCCAGGACGGGCATGAAGGCGGAACGCCACGCGATGCGCGGCAACGCCCCCGCTAAGGGTCGATGCATGGAAAGTCCATTCCTTGAAAGATGAGGTTGGCCGCGAGCGGCCCCGATCAGATCAAGAAAACGGATTTTGGCGGACGGTCGAGCCGCGAAAGTCGCAACAACGACAGCTTGGACGTCTCGGCTCGGTGTGTTTGCCTCGTCAAGAGTGGCAGTGACGTCACCCAGACCGGCGGCGTGGAAGGCGTTTCGTGGGAGTGATCGCCTGGATTGTGCCCGTGGCCAAATGAGGTGTCAGGTCGGCCATCTTCTGCGCCCACGTCTTCGACATCATGAAAATGACCGTGACCATCATCCGCGACCGTTATGGCCGACTGAGGGCCATGCGAAGACGCCATGCCGATCGGCGCGAGAAAAAGGCCGCACGCTACCGCTATCGCGACCGCGATCCTCAATCCCAGACTGGCCGAACTGCGTCGAATCATCCGTCAACAATCTCGGTTCAACACCGGAACCCAAATTCCTTTTAAATCAGCATGTTGGACTGGCACATGCGATTCATGCCAGCACTTCATGGCGGAAGTTATCATCTGGATAGGATTTTCATAGTTTTCATATCCCCTCGGGGGGGATAGGTAGGAAAAAGAATGAGCGAGAACAGCCACACCCACCACGCAGATATCGCCAAACGGCTCAAGAGGGCCGAGGGACATCTGCGAACAGTCGTCGCGATGATCGAGAGCGGGCGCTCCTGCGTCGACATCGCCCAGCAGCTTCATGCCGTCGAGAAGGCCATCACGCAGGCCAAGAAGACACTTATTCAGGATCACCTCGATCACTGTCTCGAGGAAACGGTCGGAGCACTTTCCCGGGACCAGCGCGGCCCGATCGACGAATTCAAGACGATCACCAAATACTTATGAGGATCCCTCGATGACTCCCTTCCAAGAACTCATCGCGCAGGGGGCGGCGAACGCCTGGCTGTTCATCCCCAGCGCGATACTTCTCGGTGCCCTTCACGGTCTAGAACCCGGGCATTCGAAAACCATGATGGCCGCTTTCATCATCGCGATCCGGGGCACAGTTGCTCAGGCTGTGATGCTTGGAATTGCTGCGACGGTCTCGCACACGATCGTCGTCTGGGCCATCGCGCTTGGAGGGATGTACCTCTATCGGGGGCTCGATGCCGAGACCGTGGAGCCATATCTGCAGTTCGTCTCGGGTGTCATCATCATCGGGATGGCGCTCTGGATGATCCAGCGCACCTGGAAGGACCAGCAGGCCGGAAAGCTGGCTGCGGGAGACGTTCACGATCATTCTGATCATGACCACAGCCACAGCCACGATCACGGTCACGACGAAACCCGGATGATCGACACGGGCCACGGCCTGCACAAGCTTGTGCTGCACGAGGACGAGCATGGGGCCCGGTGGCGCTTCTCCCCGGAACGCGGCAAGCCGTGGTCGGCAGGAGAGGTGAAGCTAAAGACCGAGCGCCCAGACGGCACCGCTCAGATTTTCTCCTTCAGCGAGCAGGGCGGCTACATCGAGAGCGTCGAGGACATTCCGGAGCCACATGAATTTACGGTGCGTCTGACGCTCGGCCACAAAGACCACTCACATGAATTCGACGTGTCATTCTCCGAACCGAATGTCCGAATGATCGACACCGGCCATGGGCTTCACAAGCTCGTGCTCGACGAACACGACGGCGCGCATTGGCAGTTTTCACCCGTCCGTGGCAAGCCGTGGACCGCAACGGAGGTCAAGCTCACGACGGAGCGTCCGGACGGTCGCGAGCAGACTTTTCGTTTCGAGGACAAGGGTGGCTTCATCCGGAGCGTCGAAGCGATCCCGGAGCCCCACGACTTCATGGTCCGCCTCTCGCTCGGCCACAGGGATCACTCCCACGATTTCGACGTGTCGTTCCTCAAGAGTGCCGAGGGCTCTGATCCCCTGCACGAAGAAATGCGCGGTCTTCAGTTCGGGACGGATGGCTATCAGGACGCGCATGAGCTTGCGCACGCCAATGATATCCGCAAGCGGTTTTCAGGGCAGCAGACCGTCACGAACTGGCAGATTATTTTGTTCGGCCTGACGGGAGGACTGATCCCATGTCCCGCGGCGATCACTGTGCTGATCCTTTGCCTTCAATTGAAGGAGATCCCGCTCGGTGCCGTCATGGTCCTGGCATTTTCGATCGGACTTGCCATCACGCTCGTGCTCGTCGGCGCTGCGGCGGCCATCGGTGTCCGCCATGCCACGGCACGCATCAGCTGGTTCTCGACCGCGGCACGACGCGCCCCATACTTTTCGGGCGCACTTCTCGTCGCCGTCGGTCTTTACGTCGGCTGGCACGGCTGGTCGGGAATGCCCGCTGAGGCTGCCCAAGTCATCGAGCAGGCGGTTCCGGCGCAATCGGGCACGTAGCAACGGAGCAAAAGAGCTATAGGGGCGCCGGGGACCGGCGCCCCTCCCTAGGCGTTAGGTGTTCTACCGCGGTAGTTTTGGAGTGCGGACGAGACCAGTGCGTACACCACAGCCAATCTTCATAGACTTTCAATTCAAGTCTCACGCCGGGCCCATGCTGACTGACAATGAAGAACTCTCGCGACGACACTGTCGTCTACTTCGCCGCCATCACTCATTTTGATATCCCGTGGACGAACTGTGATTTTCTTCGGGTACGAGCTCATCGTAATTGAACGATTAGCCTTCGTTGAGATCCGCACCGTCTTCAGAGCCGTCGCCGTAAAGGAGGCTCGGCAGACATTCGGCATCCTCCCACATTAGCAAAAACTCATACCAACGCACTTCATCCGTCACCATGCTGTGGGCGATCGGAGTATAAACGGAATGTTCTTCAGCAACAGCGCGCTCGATAAACGCATGCTTTAGATCGGAGACCTCTCGGAGCGCAGCGAACTGATCTTCCGATGCCGGGGCGGCGCGCCAAGCCCGCCGATATTCTTCATACAGTCGATGTAGGGACGGCGACACGCGAACCTCATTGTAACCGTCCATTATGTGGGTGTTCGACAGCGCGTTTACAATTGTCGAACGCTCCACCCGTGGCGTTTGATGCCGTAGTTCATCGACTGGTTCGGAGCTATATTTGCGAATACCCCTCCTTCCTTCCTCTCCTTCATCCTCTCTCGCTTCGTTAGCGACCCGGCCGGGAAGACGAACGGCCCGGCGATGGACGCCGCTCCCCCTAGCTTCACCTCCGGCGAAAGCGGGGCCGCTCCCCTTGCTTCATCTCCGACGAAAGCGGCCAGCCCCTCTCCCAGGGGCGAGGACCGGCGCACTAGTCGGGACCGACAGGCGTTTCAAACGATGCGGTCATGTCCCGGCGCTCTCGCTCACTGCGCCGGACTTCATGCTCCTTAAGCGGCCATTCCAGCTCGGGACCGTCGATGTACAGATACGACCAAGCTTCTTCTCGAAACGCCGACAGGATCGGCATACCCTCAGCCGCCACCTCCGCTTGGGCCGACCGCCAGACGGTTCGTGAGCCCCCACACCGGACCTTGAACGGCACCACGCCCGCGGGCCGCCGGTAATGACTTTTCTGCTTCAGCAGGTCGAGAACCGGCTTCATCTTGCCATCTGCGGGATCACGGGCCAGGACCTGCGGATCGAGCCCTTTCGTCAAATACGACACCCGATCATTCTGCCATTGCATCTTTGAGCTCCGGGTCTTTGGCTCCTTCATCACGAAGTCGACGGCACCGGGCCGCACATACGGGCAACGACGACGGAAGAATGAGCGCTTGCCATCACGCGCCCAGCCCCGGAACTTCTCCCGCATCTTGGGTGGCATATGCGCCAGAACATGAGTGTGCAGCCCCCGTTCATCGCTGCGTTCATGGACATAGATCCAATGAAACTCATTTCCGGTGCGACGCATGAACTTCGCCCCTTCATCGAGGAAGGCCGTCAACAACTTCGCCGCTTCATCGCTATCGGTGATGCCGAGCGGCTGGTAGGCGATCGTGATGAGCGCCGTCCAGGTCAGCCCCTTTTCCTGATTTAGAAACGTCGTCGCGTCGTACAACGCCTCGACTTCTTTCCGAGTCAGGAACTGCGCCGCCCGAACCTTCTCCGCCAGCACCGTCTCGCGCCACGCCTTTTCATCGGCGATAAGGTTTTCGTTCTGAAGTACGCCGCCGAGATGGCTATCAGGGTCATGACCATAAATGGCCGCGTTCAAGGCCACTTCCGACCCATCGCCATGACCGAAGTCCCCGCTCAATGCCATCTCTTCGCCCAGCCCGAACTCCCGAGCCATCCGAGCGCGCATTTCCGGATCATCAACACCGTGCAGCGGGTTAAGTTCTTTCTCAAAATCTCTCATTGTAATGACTCACAGATCAGCGATCCCGGTCGACATGCCGACCGGGTTGCAGTTTCAAAATCGATGGATGTTTAGTTCGTCCCGGAAATGTCGACCGGCGGATGCCCGCTCGTCTCTGCGGCCGGGGGCTCGGGTTCGTCTTCAGCGAACGCCAGCCAAAGATTGGCGGCCCCAGCGGGCTTGTCCGCCTTCGCTGGCTTCTTCGGCGAACGCCGCGTTGCGGCCTTTCCGGCCTCGGCGCGGAGGAATTCGTACTGGCGGCGCGCCGCGGACCCAAAATGAGGGTCCTCTTCCGCGCGAGCCAGAAGGCCGTTCGCAAGTTCAGAGCTTGGCGAATAGACTGCCGTGCTCATCGCCATGGCCAGCTTGTTCGTCGGCAGTTTTGAGAAGACCTCTAGAAGAGGATCTTTCGGGGGGAATTCAGTGTCGGGCATTTGGAGGACTCGTAGGATAGTTACGGATCAGTCGGGCAACGCCAAGCTTTGGCGTCGTTCAGAAGAATCTAGTATCGCAACCGAGATCGCGCCATAGGAGGGTGTTGCCTTAGAACCAGCGGTGCTATTTCTCATCCATATTTCATTGACTTAGCCATCCTGTTTCCGAGTCTCGGCGTTCCGTATTTCGATTTTGCCCCTTTTGGTTCCTTTCTGATCGGCTCCAATGAATTCCTCCCATCAGGAGGATTCATGGACAATCAACTCGTCGCGCCTTCGCTTTTGCCGATCGTTCCCGAGGCCCTTGCCCGCCAGCACGACACCTTCGTTGCGACCGACAGTCGGTTCAAATCCGCAGCCCGCCTGCTCGCGGCGCTCTGGCGCACCGACAAGGGACTGCCCGCCGGATCGTTCGTCGACAACGACAAGCGCCGCCGCCGGGTGGGCTCGATGCTCACCCACGCCGACGGCCGGAACGGCCTCAACTTCATCAGCGACCAGGTCCGACGCCTCGCCTGGCGCGAGAGCCATTACCGGGAGATCGGCGCGGCCTTTGATCTCGACCGACTTCGTCGCAACCTGCTCAGCAGCCAGACCCTCGCCTTCAATCTGTTCGGCCCCATGAAGATACCGGACCTGGATCGGGCCACGGCCGTCTTCTCGGAGCTTCTGCCGGACATAATCGGCGAGGTGGTCGGAATTCTGTTCGAGCACAGCCCCGGACGTGGCGATTCGCTTTTCACCAACGACTACTCCGCGCTCGATGTGCTGATCCTCGTCAAAACCGTCAACGACCAGCGGCTTCTGATCGGGATAGAGGTCAAATACACGGAAACCTGTTGGGAGCGGGTGCCCCGGATCGATCCCCGGCACATGGAGATCGCGGCAGGCGCCGGCCTCTTCATCGACAGCGCCGATCCTGCCCTCGTCGCCAACCCGACCCAGCAATTGTTCCGGCTGACCTGCCTTATGCAGTCCATGCTGGACAACGGCCTCGCCGACGAAGCCCTGCTTCTCTTCATCGCGCCCGACCTCAACACGTCTGCCCAGGCTGCGGCCAAAAGCTTTCAGGCGTTTCTGGCAGAGCCTCGGAGTGGAAAGGTCGGCTTTGGCTCGATCTCCTTGGAGACGGTGTTTGCCGCCATCGCTGCGGCCGGTGGCCAGGAACACCACGATGCCCTGTTCCGCCGCTACGTCGACTGGCATCAGGTCATCGGCGAGGTCGACCTCTACGCGGACGAAATCCACGAGCTTCCGACCGAACAGACCGAAAACCTCCAAGACGAAAAGGAAGCCGCGGGTGGCTAGGTCCGCTTGCGGCCGGGCGACAGCGGCTTCGGCGCCGCTGAGCCAGCCTTCGGTTTCATAAGGAATTCAGCAACGTCAACGCCGAGCGCTGCGGCAAGACGGTCCAAAATATCGATGGTCGCGTTGAAGCCAGCGTTCTCGATACCGGAAATATAGGACCGATCGACGTCTGCATCGACCGCAAGGCTTTCCTGGGAAAGCCCCTGATCGGTCCTGATCCGCCGCAGATTTCTAGCGATGCGCTCGCGCCCCTTCATGGGATGCGACGCGACCAGCTTGGCGGCAATCAAACCATCGAATATATTCTACATATTGGGGGAGACTCACATGAAACCGGCAGTAAAAGCCGCCATCATCGGCGGCGGTATCGGAGCAATTCTCATTGGCGGAGGGTCGTTATTCGGCTCCCTCGCGGAACCCACCTTCGTTCCAGGCGAAATGCCGGTCTGCGAAACCGACTTCGCCAGAAACCTACTTCAGTCGGTCGTCGAGCAAAGCCCTTTAGCGAAGCAAACTGGCATGACGGTTTCGTCGATCGGCCGGATCGCACCGTATGAACTCCCCGGATACATTGCGGCGAATGGCGAAGGTCTCAACGGCAATCGGAATTGCCGGGCGATGGTTTTCACCAGCGCTGGGAAACTCGAAGCCGTCTTCACGATGGAGTGGGCCAGCGAGGCGAAAGACCAGATCTGGTTGCAGGTCTCCTCGCTTCGAAACAACCCCATGTCACCTCTGAACTGAAGACGATCGTAGCAATCGAGCGCTTGGCTCGGTGCCGCACTTCGGCAGTCAGGGATTACCGATCATTCAGAAACAACGACTGCGGGCGGGGGACAACATGGCCAAAAGAAACTGCCGCGCTATCGAGCGAAGAAAGTGGACGCTTACGAGCATCGTTCTGGCGGGCATTTTGGTTTTCGCCTCTGGTCATAGTCATGCCGCAAGTTGGACTGTGATAGACGCCCAACGATTTTCCGATTGGGAAACAACGCACAATCGTAACAACAGGACGGGCCTGCATTTTTGCGCGAGTGAAACCACAGGCGCAGATGGGAGCGCATTTAGGATCAATTTCTACAAATTAGGGGAAGGCGCATTCATCGAGTTCTTCAATGAAGGCTGGAGCTTGATGAAAGGGTCGGCCCAGATTTCTCTGGATTTCGATGATGGCGTTCGTCTCTCCCTGAGAGGGAAGGCGTGGCAAAACTCGTATACATACGATCTGGTCGAAGAACAGAAGATGCTTGTGATTTTCGGGCTGCTTTCCAAGAACGCCGGGGTTCGGCTGACAAATGCCAATGGAGAGCCGCTCAGCAAATTTAAGCTTCTGGGGGTCAGTGCTTCCTTGCGTGCGCTAAAGGCCTGCCTCGAACAAGATGACACTCAAGCGGAGAAGTAACGTGCGCGTTCGACCGGCTTCACTCGGGCTTGTATTAACAGCTTTTCTGCCGTTGGCGGCCAATGCCACGATGCCGGTTCTAACTGCTCCGCCAAATCCACAAAATTTAGAAAGCTGCATGAAGTGGGCAGCCGATCAGGACGATGATGCCCTTTACATGTGGGGAATGCGGGACGCTGGCGGATCGTCGTCAGAAGTTGCTGTCCTGAGACTTGCGTTGTCATGCTTCGGAGAAGGCAAACCGGATATTGTCGGCTTTGGATCGAGCGTCGGTTTCAATGATGCCTACTGCAAGGCACATCCGAAGAAGGAAATTTGTGCCAATTGGGTCGCCCAAGAGATGGGTCGACGCTAACGCGGCTCCCCGACGATTGATCATGGAGCCGTGCGAAAATCAGAATTTCTGCACCACGACCTCGGGCACATAAAATCAGGCACTTACGCGGTGCAGAAGTTAGTTGCAAAAGTGAACCGTCTTCATGGCGATCATTGCTTATGCCCGCGTTAGTACCGAAGGCCAAACCCTCGACGCCCAGATCGACCAGCTGACCGCGGCCGGCGCGGATCACATCTTCAGGGAGAAGATATCCGGAGCGCGGTCCGATCGCGCCGCACTCATTGCCGCCATCGACGCTTTGCAGCAAAATGACATCTTTCTCGTCACGCGCCTCGACCGGCTGGCCCGCTCGACACGAGACCTCCTCAACATCATGGCCGCGATTGCTGAGCGGAAAGCCGCCTTCCGCTCGATCAGCGATGCCTGGGCAGATTCAACGACGCCGCACGGGCGATTGCTGCTCACCATACTTGGCGGTCTCGCCGAATTTGAACGGGAGCTGATCCGCGCCCGCACTTCCGAAGGGCGCCTCCGAGCAAAGGCCAAGGGGATCAGGATGGGCAGACGGCCGAAGCTCACACCGTTTCAGATGCGCGAAGCCCGCGAACGTCATAACGCGGGAGAATCCGCTGCAGCGATCGCTCGCTCCTTCGCGGTGAACCGATCCACGATCTCGCGACTTCTAAGCCCGGAGCTAAGTTGATACCCGTGGCTGACGGCAACGTCGATAGCTGCTGCCCCTCCCTGGGGCCGACACAAACCGATGTAGACGTAGGAATTTCGAACTACTCTTGGAAGCATCTGTCCTAAGGATCCAGGTTTCCGGTGATAAAGTGACGCGGCAGATGATAGACCTGGACTCGGATGATCAGGCAAAGCCGGCGACCGAGCGCGACCGGAACGGGGAGGCACCCCGATCCTGCCCACGGCCTCGCTGCTGGTTGGCGGTGGCGATGGCTGCGGCAGTCCTCGCGACCACGCAGCACGCGTTGGCGGAAGACCACGGCCGTGCGCTCTACATGGAACACTGCGCGTCGTGTCACGGCGCGAACCTGGAAGGCCAGCCGAACTGGAAGACACGCCAACCGGACGGCCTCCTGCCTGCCCCGCCGCACGACGCCTCCGGACACACTTGGCACCATTCCGACGAGCAGTTGTTTTTGATCACCAAGAAGGGGGTCGCCGCGATCGTGAAGAATTACTGGAGCGCGATGCCGGCTTTCGAGGGCGTCCTGTCGGACGACGAGATCCGAGACGTGCTCGCCTTCATCAAGAGTACGTGGCCGCAGCAGGAGCGGGAGTTTCAGGAAGGTCGCAATCGGCAGTAATCCCGGCGTGGCGCGGAAAGGGCCCTGGCGTGCCGCGCCAGATGCCGTCGGCGACGTTAACCGAGAACTCCCTCGAAGAAACCATACCTACCGTCCGGCGTTAACGCGTTCGGAGGTAGCCTTGGCGAACGCTCTGAACATGCTTTTCCGCGGCCTTTTGGTCGCCGCCCTTCTCATCACGACTTTAGCGGCGCATCGTCTAGACGCGCACGCTGTTCACGCCGTCGCGCAGCCACAGCACACTCACCCCGCCATCGACCACGGCGCTCTTTGCCGTGGCTCCACCTGTTGCGGCGCCTGCGTGTTTGCCCTCGTCCCCCAGCCAAACTTGCCCGATGTCTTGGCGCTCGTCTTAATCCGGTATGATAGGCCCATCCCGTCAGCGCTCTCCGGCGTTGAGCCGTATGGCGTTGACCCGCCCCCTCGCTGCTTCTGAATCGCGTTCCGCTCATCGGCGGACTGAATTCTTCATTAACCGCCCCCCGCGGGGGCAGGAGCACCGATATGAACATCAAGACACTCACGCTCGCGGCCGCGTTCGCGGCAGTCCCCGTCCTTGGGTTCGCCCAGGACAAACCGATTGGAGCGATGGGGGGCGCCTCTCAGGATTACATGGCAGCCCACAAGGACATGATGAAGTCCATGAGCGGCATGAAGCCGACGGGAGACACCGACAAGGACTTTGCGAACATGATGATTCCGCATCATCAGGGCGCAATCGACATGGCCAAGATTCAACTCGAACACGGCAAGGACCCTGAGCTCAAGAAGATGGCCCAGAAGATCATTGAAGACCAAGAAAAGGAAATCGCCGAGTTCAAGAAGTGGCTGTCGCAGAACAAATGAGAAGTGGGAAACCGGAAAGGCCGGCTTCCCGAGCCAGCTACTACGGGCGGCGAACCGGTGCTCGCACGAAAGAGTAGTGGAGCCGCGCGCTCATGACATGGCCGGCATGGATTCAATCCATGCCGGCACTCTCACCCATAAAGGAGATGACGATGCATACCCAACAGATGATCGCAACTCACCCTCACGTCCGCGGCAACGCCAATGACGCTCTTGTACGCGCGATCGATGCGATAGCGGACTGCGCCTTGATCTGCACGTCCTGCGCCGACGCCTGTCTCGGCGAGAGGATGGTAGCCGATCTCACGCAATGCATACGGTTAAATGTAGACTGTTCGGACGTTTGCACCGCAGCGGCTGCGGTATCAACGCGACGTACCGGATCGAACGAGGAGGTCATCAAAGCCATGCTCGATGTCTGTGCGACAGCGTGCCGGCGTTGCGGCGATGAATGTGAACGTCATGCCTCTATGCATGAGCACTGTCGCATCTGCGCGGAAACCTGCCGCCGTTGCGAGCAGCTATGTCAGGACGCCGCCGCCAGCATCACGCCCGGAGGCAGTTCCCAACACTAAACGGTTCGCAAGCCGTTCTCCCTCTTGCACCGCCCTCCAAGATACTATAGGGGGGTATAGTATGTCACATACTGTTCGAAACCCTAAGCTTCTAACACGCGTTCGACGGATCGTCGGTCAAATCGGCGCCGTCGAACGCGCCCTTCAGGGCGACTTTGAGTGCGCTGCCCTCCTCCAACAGGTCGCCGCCGTTAGGGGCGCGATAGACGGCCTGATGGACGAACTGATCGAATCCCATTTGCGCGAACACGTCGCCGATCCGGATTTGTCGCCTGAAGACCGCGCCACAGGCGCGGATGAAGTCATCGCAGCCATCCGCCGTTACGCCAAATAGGACTGCCATGCACGAGCACCCCCATTCCGGAAGCCTCGCCCACGATCACGTTTTCTTGGGGAACTCACACGACGAGAATGCCCGACGCACCCTTTGGGTCGTCCTCATCACCGCGGTCATGATGGTAGTGGAGATCATCGCCGGAACGCTTTTCAACTCGATGGCGTTGCTCGCCGACGGATTCCATATGGCGACGCACGCACCTTGGCAGAAATCGGCCGGGGGCGGCCTGTGACCTTTTTGCCGCGCATGCACACGATATTCACCGTCGCAGGCAAGCCGCCTTGACCTTGCCACACTGGCAGGGTGCAGATGAAGGCGCTCCTGGGGGAACCATGTTCGGATTCGTTCGCCAACTCGCATTAAGAACCATCGCTTTCGCGATGGTTCTGGCTATGGCGTTCGGCCCGCTCAACGCCGCAGCATCCGCTGTATCCTCCACCGATCGTGCGGCCGTTGCCCACCAGCACGGAAGCGATCACCATAGTGATATCGCGTCCATTTCAGGCTCTGTTTGCACCGCCGCGGAGCCTGGATGTGGATCTGGCGGCCATAATCGCGACAGCAACACCGCCAGTAGCGAGGAGTGCTGCGCCATGGCGTGTCATTCCTTCGTAGAGGCCACCCACTTCGCGACCTTTGTCCCGGTTCCGGTCGGCACTTCCATGCGGTTTCTGGTGCCCGTCGGAACGAATGGTTCGTCGCCATCACGCCTCAAGAGGCCCCCGAGGCTGGTTCACGCCTTCGGCTGAACCCTGCGGCGACCTGAACGCTATTCGCTTTCTCTGACCTGCTGGCTTCGGCCGACCACGTGACTGCGCGATTCATCGCGCTCGTCCGATGTCTCCCGATTCCGTAACGCGGCTGGACCATGTCCGCCGAGGCCACGAGGAAGAAAATGAATCCTGCAGTTCCCTTGGCGGCGCTTGCCGCCGCGCTGTCGGCATGCGCTCCCATTGCGCTCGTCAGCAATCCCGATCCGGCAGATCCGGCGGCGCCCGTAGCGGCCCAACGATACGTTCCCGTCACCGCCGGGACGCGGACCTACCAGCCTGCCGAACCCAAACCCTGGACCGAAATCAATAAGGGCGTCGCTCCGAAGTCGGAGGATGGCCAATGATCCCGATCGCACGAAGGGTGAAGGGCGTCGGCTCCCTCTCCGCCTTGGCCCTGTCCCTCACGGGCTGTGCCAGCTTCTCGCCGGACGGCGGGATGTCGACCGTGTCCGCCTATGCCGGGGCGGAACTCGGCAAGAGCGTGATCAAGGTGTCGACCCTTGAAGACGCCGCGGTCGCCCATGCAAGCATGATTACCCTGCTGCGGACGTCGTTAACGGCGGATGCTGCTGTTCAGATCGCCCTCCTCAACAACCGCGGGCTCCAGGCGGAATACAACGCGCTCGGAATCTCGGAGGCCGCATTCGTGGCGGCAAGCCTGCCACCGAACCCGGCGGTGTCGATCAGCCGCGCCGTTGTCGAAGGCGACCTTGAGTTCGAGCGACGCCTCGTCGCCAACATCCTCGGGCTTATAACCTTGCCTGCCCGCCGGGAGATCGCCGAGCGCGAGTTCCAGGCAGCGCGGTATCGCGCGATCGAGGCAACCTTCCGCCTCGCCGCCAATACGCGTCTGTCCTACTACAGGGCAGTCGCCGCTCAGCAGCGGGTGACCTTCCTCGAGAATGCCCGTCTCTCCGCCGAAGCTGCCGCCGAGCTCAACCGAAAGCTCGGCGAGACCGGCGCTGCCACCAAGCTCAACCAGGCTCGAGCGGGCGCCTTCTATGCCGAGGTCTCGAACGAACTGGCGCTAGCGCGGCTCGAGGTTGCGACCCAGCGTGAGGCCCTGACCCGCGATCTCGGGCTTTGGGGTGCGCGAATGGACTACAAGCTGCCCAGACAGCTTCCAAACCTGCCGCCGCGGCTCCAAACCGCCAAGCAGGTTGAGGTCGAGGCGATCCGCAAGAGGGTCGATTTGATTGCCGCGCGCATCGAACTCGACGCCCTCGCCCGCTCCCTCGGCCTTGATGACGCCACGCGGTACGTTTCCGCCTTCGAACTCGCCGGCTTTGCCAATTCCGAGAGATCAAAGGACGGTGGCGAGATCGAAAAGGAATATACAAAAGGCTACGAGTTCGAGCTGGCGGTCGAGATTCCGATTTTCGACGGGGGTCGAACGGCCCGCCGGAACTCACGCGAAACGTACATGCAGGCGGTCAACCGCTTCACCGAGCAGGCCATCAACATCCGCTCGGAGGCGCGCACGGCCTACCTGAGCTATCGAGCCTCGTACGATATCTCGCGCCAATACAGAAACCAGATCCTGCCGCTGCGAAACACGATCAACGAGCAGGCGCTTCTCGAATACAACGGAATGCTCATCGACGTCTTCGAGCTCCTGACCACGACGCGGGAAAGCATCGATAGCAACATCGCTGCCATTGACGCCAAGCGAGATTTCTTCCTCGCCAAGGTGAACTTCGAGCACGCGATCATCGGTGGCGGAGGCAATGCGAGCGGTGCCAGCGAGCCGACCGTCACCGCCGAAGCGCCTGCGGGCGGTGGTCATTGAAACAGGAGATCGACATGACAGTTTCCCGTCGCGCTTTTCTCGGCGCTTCCGGCGCCGCGGCGCTCATCAGCGCGAGCACGGTGTCCGGCCGCGTCCAGGGCGCATCCATCCCGGAGGCTCCGACGATGAAAGAGCCTACGATGCAACCGCCACTGGTTCCGACGACCGGGCCGGACTACCAGCCCGTCGTTACGCTCAACGGCTGGACTCTTCCATGGCGGATGAACGGCGAATGGAAGGAGTTCCATCTCGTCGCAGAACCCGTCGTCCGCGAGTTCGCGCCGGGCATGGTCGGCCATCTGTGGGGCTATAACGGCCAGTCCCCTGGACCCACTATTGAAGCCGTCGAGGGCGACAAGGTCCGCATCTTCGTGACTAACAAGCTCCCAGAGCACACGACCATCCACTGGCACGGACAGCTCCTTCCCTGCGGTATGGACGGGGTCGGCGGGCTAACCCAGCCGCACATCAAGCCGGGCAAGACCTTCGTGTACGAGTTCCAGCTCAGGAAGAGCGGAACCTTCATGTATCACCCGCACTCTGACGAGATGGTGCAGATGGCGATGGGCATGATGGGCTTCTTCGTCGTCCACCCGAGGGATCCGGCATTTCGGCGTGTCGACCGTGACTTCGTCTTCCTGATGAGCGCGTACGACATCGAGCCGGGCTCCTACCTCCCGCGCGTCGCCGAGATGACCGATTTCAACATGTGGACCTGGAACACCCGCGTGTTCCCGGGCATCGATCACCTCGTCGCGGCCAAGGGCGACAAGGTTCGCGTTCGATTCGGCAACCTCACCATGACCAACCACCCGATCCACATGCACGGCTACGACTTCAAGGTGTCGTGTACCGACGGTGGATGGGTGCCCGAGGAAGCTGCCTGGCCAGAGGTCAGCATCGATTGCGCAGTCGGCCAGATGCGCGCCTTCGACTTCGTCGCCGACGAGCCCGGCGACTGGGCGATCCATTGCCACAAATCCCACCACACGATGAACGCGATGGGTCACGAAATCAGCAACTTCATCGGTGTCGACAAGAAGGAAGTCGCCAAGCAGATCAAGAAGCTCGTGCCCGATTACATGCCGATGGGTACGGCCGGCATGGCGGATATGGGCGAGATGGAGATGCCCCTGCCCGACAACACTCTGCCGATGATGACGGGCTTCGGCCAGTTCGGGCCGATCGAAATGGGCGGCATGTTCTCAGTGATGAAGGTCCGCGAGGGCCTCGCATCGAACGATTACAAAGATCCGGGCTGGTACCAGCATCCGACAGGCACCGTCGCCTACGAGTGGACGGGTGAATCCAAGCCTGCCGAGCGCGCCGCTTCGCCCTCATACGATCCCGCCGCCACCACCGAGTTCAACGTCGTGAAACCCGGCTTAAAGGGCGGCGGTCACGGCAATCACTGACAACCAGCAAAAGGAGTTCCAGATGAAACGAACCTCGCATATAGCCGCCGCGCTCTGGCTGGCAATGGCCATACCCGCAATTGCCAGCCCCGGCGGCGGCGCTCACTCCCACGACGGCGAAACCGCCTACGGAGAACCCGGCGACCCGTCCAAGCCCGCCCGCGTCGTTAACATCGCAATGCGCGAAGCAGACGGGAAGATGTTGTTCGTTCCGAACCAAATCGAAGTCCGCACGGGCGAACAGATCCGCTTCGTCGTGCGGAACAACGGCGAGCTCGAGCACGAGATCGTCGTCGCCACGTTCGAGGAGAACGAAAAGCACGCGATCGAGATGCGCAAGAACCCGGACATGGAACACGACGATCCGAACGCACGCCGGCTCGACTCCAAAAAGTCGGGTGAGATGATCTGGAAGTTCACCAAGGCTGGCGAGTTCGAGTTCGCCTGCCTCATCCCGGGCCACCGGGAATCCGGGATGCACGGCAAAATCGTCGTTAAATGATCACAATGAGAGGAGAAGCATCATGAAGAAGTTCGTTTTTGCCGCAGCCGCGACCGTCGCGCTCGCTCTGCCAGCCGCCGCGAATCCGGTGAAGGGAGAGGTCAAGAAGATCAACGAGAGCGCCGGTAAGATCACGCTCAAGCACGAGCCGATCAAAAAACTCGACATGGACAGCATGACGATGGTGTTCCGGGTCGCCTCGCAGGATATGCTGAAGGCGGTAAAGCCGGGAGACAAGGTGACGTTCGAGGCCGATCGCGTGAACGGTGCCCTCACGGTCACGAAGATCGAGAAGGACTCGTAACGTCAACCGCGGGAGGCGGCGACGCCTCCCGCCTCTTACGGGAGGTAAAGACATGACCGACGTCCAACTCACCAGACGCTCGACGCTGATCTTGACAGCCGCGGGCTTGCTGGTCCCCGCCCTGCCGGCGCTCGCCAAGGACCGTCCGCTAGTCTCCGTCTACAAGGATCCGTCTTGCAACTGCTGCGGCGCCTGGGTGAAGCACATCACGGCGGCCGGCTATGCAACTTCGGTTCAGGAATCTTCCGACATGGACGCCGTCAAGGCGCGGTTCGGCGTCCCCGCGGCGCTCGGCTCCTGTCACACCGCTAAGGTCGGCGCCTATGTCCTCGAAGGCCACGTGCCGGCGGCCGCACTGACGAAGTTGCTGGCGGAGAAGCCCGAAGCCATCGGACTCGCCGTCCCGGGAATGCCGACCGGATCGCCGGGCATGGAAATCGCCGGAGCCCCGCCCGACGAGTACGACGTGGTCTTGTTCGCCAAGGACGGCTCGAAGCGACCGTTCATGCGGTTCCGTGGCGCCGATCCGGTCTGATGCGAGAAAGTGTCGTACGGAACGCCCGTGTCGCTGACCATCCGGAAGGCGTTGCATTGGACCGTGGTCGTCCTTTGCCTGGCTCAGATTCCGACCTCATGGGCGATCCATCGGACGCACCTGACGGGGCCATTCGGGCCGCCCCCGGATCAGTTCGATCTCCTCCTGCATCAAGTGCACGCCTGGTCCGGGTGGCTGATTTTCGGAATGGCCGCCGCAGGCGTCGCATGGCGCTTGGCGCGCCGTTCGGAGCCGTGCGCCAAGGCGCGGTTCCGCCTAGTCGCCGCCGCGGCGCACTGGTCACTGTACGGACTGCGCATTGCCTTGGCCGTGACCGGGACGTTGACGATGTACGTCAGCGGGCTTTTCAGCGCCGTTCACAACGTCCTGACCAAGCTCCTGTTAGCCGTAACAATCGCGCATGCGTTAGGTGCCTTCGCGCATCACTTCATATGGCGTGACTGCGTTCTTGCTTCGATCTTGCCGAAACTGCGCGACAGGTAACGGGCGAGCATCCATCGGCGGGAGCCCGCGGGGCGTGCCGGCTCCAGTGGAGTACTGGCAAGCGATCGACCACGACGGCGGCGGCGTGCTTGCCCTTTAAGGACGCTCGACCCGGCGCCGAGCGGTGCGAATCCGGCTGCCCCGCGGCTTTGAAACTTGCGTCAGCGAGAGGCGGTAGTCGCCCGTGCCGGCGCGTGGCAAAGCAGGACCTCGGTGGCGCCGAACCTAGCCGGAGGCACCGGGCCATCGCTGCGCTTGGCGTCCAGGGCGAGGTCCTCGATGATCGGGCAGTCCGGGCGATCATCGCCATGGCAGTGATCGGCGACATTCCGCAAGGTTGCGATCATCTGGTGAAGTTCCTCGACCTTGCGCTCGAGCGTCGCAACGTGGTGGAGCGCGATCTCCTTGACGCTTGAACTCGCTCGGTTCCGGTCCCGCCACAGCGCTAGGAGTTCTGCCATCTGCTCCACCGAAAACCCGAGGTCGCGGGCGCGGCGGATGAATCTGAGCGAGTGGACGTCGGCATCGGCGTACACTCGATAACCCGCCTGCGTCCTCGCAACGGAAGCGATCAGGCCGATGGATTCGTAGTAACGGATCATCTTCGCGGACACGCCGGAAGCGCTGGCCGCCTGACCAATGTTCATCTCGTTCTCCTGTCTATCAAGACGCGACGTCGACGATAATCGTCAGTCCGCGCGCTGCTTCCTGTTCCACGTTATTGTTCGTCGTGTGATGTGGAATGTGGCAAAGGGACCAGTAGTTTTCCAGTTGACGATCTGTCCATACGAGCTCGTAGAGCTGCCCGGGGCCGGCGTTCAGGGTCGGCGACATAGCGTGCGCGCTGCGGTTGGATCACCATCCCATTCTCATCTCTGACGAGCGACGGCGATGCCGGCGACGGTTCCGGCGGCCTTTACGTTGCGGTCCGCCGTTTTCCCGAGCGGCGGCCGGAACGCCCGCAGCCGCAGCGCATTGCCGAGCACGAAGACGCTCGACAGGGCCATGGCGCCGGCAGCGAAGATAGGCGAGAGCAGAACGCCGTAGGCCGGGAACAGCGCACCCGCCGCAACCGGGATCAGCGCCGTGTTGTAGGCGAACGCCCAGAACAGGTTCTGGCGGATGTTCCGGATCGTGGCCTGCGATATCGCGATGGCGTTCGGGACGTTGCGGAGATCGCCGGACATCAGGACGACGTCCGCGCTCTCGATGGCGACGTCGGTGCCCGTGCCGATGGCGAGACCGACATCGGCCTCCGCTAGCGCCGGGGCATCGTTGATGCCGTCGCCGACGAAGGCGACCACGGCGCCGCCGCGCCTGAGTGTCTTCACCGCGTCCACCTTGCCGTCCGGCAGGACCTCGGCAACGACTTTGTCGATGCCGAGCCGTTCGGCGATGGCTTCCGCCGTCCTACGGTTGTCGCCCGTGACCATCACGACCTCGAGGCCGAGTTCGTGAAACGTGTGGATGGCCTCGGGAGTGGTCTCCCTTACCGGGTCGGCGACGGCCATCACGGAGGCGAGCTTCCCATCGATCGCCACATATATCGGCGATTTGCCCTCTCTCGCCAGCCCGGCTGCCACCGATGCAAACTGCGCGACGTCGAGACCGATGCTCGCCATCAGGCGGTCGGCGCCGACTTCCACGAGACGGCCGTCGACGCGTGCACGGGCACCGTAGCCCGGGACGGCCTCGAAGTCCTCCGTCGCCGCACTGGGGAGCCCCTTCGCTGCCGCCGCGGTGACGATCGCTTCAGCGATCGGGTGCTCGGACCGCGTCTCGACGGCGGCGACAAGGCGCAGCATCTCGTCGGCGTCGATGCCGTCGGCGACCTCGATGTCGGTCAGCTCAGGGCGTCCCTTGGTCAGGGTCCCGGTCTTGTCGAGGGCGATCACCGTCGCGTCCCGCAGCATTTGCAAGGCATCACCTTTGCGGAACAGCACGCCCATCTCCGCGGCACGTCCAGTGCCGACCATGATGGACGTCGGCGTGGCGAGCCCCATCGCGCACGGGCATGCGATGATCAGCACGGCAACAGCGTTCACGAGCGCATAGGAGAGCGCTGGTTCAGGCCCGACGGTGAGCCAGAAGACGAAGGTCAGCGCCGCAAGGCCCAGCACGGCCGGCACGAACCACATGGTGACACGATCGACGAAGGCCTGGATCGGCAGCTTCGACCCTTGCGCGTGTTCCACCATGCGGATGATCTGCGCTAGCACGGTGTCGCGGCCGACCCCCGTCGCGCGGAACAGGAAGCTGCCAGTCTTGTTGATGGTGCCGCCGACCACCGTGGAACCCACCCCCTTGGCAACGGGAACGGGCTCGCCCGTGATCATGGATTCGTCGACATAGGACGACCCATCGGTCACCTCACCGTCGACGGGCAGCCTGTCGCCCGGGCGGACCATGACGATTTCACCGGCGGCGACCTGCTCGGCCGGGATCTCGACCGGGTTTCCGCTCCGCATGACGCGGGCGGTCTTGGGCTGGAGTCCGACGAGCCGCGCGATGGCCTGGCTGGTCCGGCCCTTGGCTTTCGCCTCAAGGAAGCGGCCGAGCAGGATCAGCGTGACGATCACCGCCGCCGCCTCGAAGTAAACGTTGGCGGTCCCCGACGGCAGAACGTCCGGGGCGAACGTCGCAACGGTTGAATAAACCCAGGCGGCCGCGGCGCCGATCGCGACCAGCGAGTTCATGTCCGGAGCGCGGCGCAGGAGCGCGGGGAATCCCTTGCGGAAAAACCGGAATCCCGGACCCGCGAGGACCAGGGTCGCGAGAGCGAACTGCACATACCAGCTTTCACGGTGTCCGATATTGGTCAACACCCAGTCGTGCACGGCAGGAATCAAGTGGGAGCCCATCTCGATCACGACAACAGGCAGCGACAAAACCGCGGCGAGGACCACCGAGCGCCGCAGGTTCTTCATTTCCTGCGCGCGAAGTTCCTCGCGGTCAGGCGCCGAGGTATCCGCCGCGATGGGCGATGCGGCATAGCCGGCCGCCTCGACAGCGCCGACCAGCGCCGGGGTCAATACGGTTCCGGCGTAGGCACGAACCAAGGCGCGCTCGGTCGCAAGATTGACCGCGGCGTCGACCACTCCCGGAACGGCGGACAGCGCCCTCTGAATGCGGCCTACGCAGGAGGCGCAGGTCATCCCGGAGATCGAGAGCTCGTGCGTTTCCATCGCGACTTCGTAACCAGCCTGGAAAACGGCTTCTGCAACCGCGGCCGGGTTTGCCTGTCCGCGGAAACTGACGTCGACCCGCTCGGTCGCAAGATTCACCGACGCGTCGCCGACGCCGGGCACAGCCTTGGCGGCGCGCTCAACGCGAAGCACGCAGGACGCGCAGGTCATCCCTTCCACCCGCAGGTTGAGGGTCGATTCTGAGGAGTTCCGGGATGCAGTCAACGTGGTCATGGCGCCACTCCGATTGTTCACTGCGTCCTCAGATAGAGGTTCCCATCATGGGAAGGTCAAGGCGTCCCCGAAAGAAATCGAAGCCGTGACCTTCCCTTTGTGGCAAGTCCCCCGTTCCGGCAAGGCAACAGAAGGGAACCTCGAATGCTGAAGATGAACGTGCGGGACATGAGCTGCCAGAGCTGCACGCGATCGAATCGAGACCGAGGTCAAGCGGGTGGATCCGAACGCCAAGATCAATGTCGATTGACGTTGAAGATCGTCAGCGTTCACTCCCACGCGCCGAACGAAATGATCGAGGAGGCGATTGCGGAGGCAGGATTCCAGAACGAGAAGATGGCCCCGTAAGCTTGCGCCTGCGGAGCACGAACAGCGTCCCGGGCAACGAAGGCACGCCACGTTCCTGCAGCCGGCTAGCGGCGAGTTTCGCCGCCGCCGTTTGCTCGAGCGCTCCTGGCCGAAACGATGGCGCCAACGAGGCAATCGAACTGGAAGCGGCGAGCAGCAGCGCAACAGTGCGTGTGATTTTCGAGAGAATACGGTTGGTTTCTCAGCAGCTTCACTGGCGCCAACGCTTAAATTCGATACCGAGGAAACTTCTGGATCGCCTTCGCCATCATTTCGATTGTCGGTGTCTCATAGGCGCGGGCAACGCCAGCAGACGAATGCCCTGTAATTGCATCGCTGATGCGCTCCGGGACACTTTCTGCCAACAAACGTGTCTTGAATGTATGACGCCACCCATGGTTAGGCGAGATACCAAGATCATCGAGGCCGGCAGCAGCCCGCACCCATCGCGCCAGATACTCAGCCCGCAGATCGGCGGGATGCGTCTTTACGCCATTTTGGACAGGACCATAAAACAAAGGTCCTTTTCCGCTTACCTGAACGAAATCGAGGAAGCCGAGCTCGATCAGATGCTCATGAAGCGGCACCCGGCGAGGCTTGTTTCCCTTAGTCCGCAGCAGTTCGACAAGCCAAATGTCGCTCTCTTTCCTGATGTCTTCGCCGCGGATTGAGGTACACTCCGAAATGCGCGCTCCGGTATAGGCCACCAGCCACGGGCACCAGCGTTTTGCGGCCAGGAGCTTGGTATTGCCATCTTGCGCGGAAGCTGAATTTGCCGCGCGCAGAATGCGAGAAATCTCATCCGGCCGAAACGTTTTCTCGCGGCGCGGTCCGGCGGAAGGCACATCTAGAGCTACATTCCGTGCCACGTTATATGTAAGCAGCGAACCACCCTGCGGCCGTGTTGCCCAATGCAGAACGGAACTTACCGCGACGACGTCGTTCTTATTGACAGTTTTGGGGCTCACCCCCTCGCTCCGGCGTTTCTCTGCCCACCGATAAACGTCCTCGCTCGTGATCGCGGAAATATCCTTACCATTGACGAAAGACGTGAATGATCGAATGCTCGGCGTATATCGGTCGATCGTCGCCGGAGACTTGATTTTTGCCTGCTTTTCGCACCACCGATCGAACAACTTATCAAACGTCAATACGGTTGCTGAAGCGGTTATGGGAGCCGCCTTGAGCGTGAATTCCGGAAAGCGATCAAGATTGAGATCTCCGCGATAATCGCCACCCGCGAGTTGCTCGGCTCGGCGCATCATCAAGCGATATGCTCGCCAGATCTCACGGATCAGCATGGTCCGACTCGCGAGATCCAGAATCAGGTGCTTCTGAAAAAGCCAGGCATCCGCGGCCTCCCCAAAAACCGCTGCCACTGCTTCAGGATACTTGTCGGGAGCATCTGGCGTTTGGACCAGTACCTCGTTCGGAAGCTTTTGGCCGACTGCAACGACGAGAACTTCCAGCTGCTCGGGATCCAATCCTAGCGCCCTGATCTTGTCCCGCAGTTCAGCACGGCCACGAGCCTCGGCAATCGCATGCTGGCTGAGGTGAGGACGATTCTCAATAAAAGACGTGGCTGTCTTGTAGATTTCGCCAGCCAGAGCGACGGCCTGTTTGTGGGTCAGCTGCGTGCCTTCGCTCCGCGTCGTATCCCAGTACATCCGAAGTGCGGCGTCTGCGATCGCGTGCCGCGCCTTCGCTTCGCGCGCGTCCTTTGTCCGCAACGACGCTTGAACCGCGCTACCAATTTTCACCCGCACCACCTCTTTGCCGATCGGAAGCAGAATGGAGGCTCCGCGCACCTGATCAACGAGATCCAGGGGCGTCCGCTGCCGCAGGTGCAGCATTCCGGAGACAGGATCTTTCCAAGGGAGGGCCATTCTGAAAACCATGTGTGAGCGCCTTGTGTGAGACTTGCGCGCTCCTAAGCCACTATGGATAATCAACTATTTGAAGAGATGGAAGAATCTTGTGGCGATCCCGGGAGGGCTCGAACCTCCGACCTACGGTTTAGGAAACCGCCGCTCTGTCCAGCTGAGCTACGGGACCACCTGAAGCTTCGGTTAGCACAAGGTCTTCTGCTTTGCAGCCCACTCGTTCGCCCTTATGTGAAAGCATGAGACGGCGGGCGGCGGCGATCATCACAACCTTGTTCGGCATCGCGCTTTCGGGCGCCGGAGCGGCTGCCGTGCGCGCAGACTGCGGGGCGCACGAGCCTGTCGCGGTCGCGCAGACACGCCCGGACGGCACGTTCCGCCTTGCCGATGGCCGCGAAGGAAAACTCGCAGGGACCGTCCTGTCCGGGACAGCCGGGGCATCCTTTCGCACCGCAATGCGCGCCCCCGCTCTTTCCGCGGTCGCCGTGGGGCGGCCGGACCGCTGGGGCCGCCAGGCCTTTCACATCGAACGCGTCGAACAGGATCTGATCCGGCAGGGGCTCGGACATGCCGCGCGACAGGCGGAAGGGGCGTGCCTCGCGCCGCTTCTGGCGGCCGAAGCCGAAGCACGGGCCGCCCGGCGCGGCATCTGGTCCGGTCCCGGCCCTGTTCTGGCGGCATCGAACGGGGCCGCGCTTCAGGACCGGCTCGGCCAGCATGTCCTCGTCGAGGGCTCGGTTGTGTCCGCCCGCCGGTTCGGGGGTCGCGTCTACCTGAATTTTGCGCGATATTGGAAAAGCGGGCTCAGCCTCATCATTGCCGAAAAGCAGTGGCCGATATTCTCCGGGGGCGCCGAACCTGAAACCTTCGGTGGCAAACGGGTGCGGGTGCGGGGCCGGCTCGACTGGCGGGGTGGGCCGGTCGTCGTCGCCAGGCCGGACGATCGCGTGGAATTGGCCGATTAAGGAGCGGGTTATGCGTGCCGGGTGGAGATGTTCGGGCCGTTCGGGGATGGCGCTGCTGGCGGCAGTGCTCGTCCTGTCGGGCTGCGCGGGCCTCGAAAAGGCGACCGGCCCCGGCAGCGAGGCCGCGAGCCTTGTTCCGGCCACGGCTCCGCGTGTGGTCGGCGCCGACACGCCCGCGCGGCGCGAGCATGCGCGCATCCTCGCCGCCTATGGCGGCGCCTATTCGGACCCGGCGCTCGACGTGCTGCTGGCCGACATTTCGGCGCGCGTGTCGTCGGCCTCCGAAAGCCCCGGGCAGGCCTATCGCATCACCGTTCTGAACTCGCCGTCGATCAATGCCTTCGCGCTGCCGACCGGCGATCTTTACCTCACGCGCGGACTTCTCGCGCTGGCCAACGACACGGCCGAAGTCGCCGCCGTAATCGCGCATGAAATGGCGCATGTCACCGCGCGTCACGCCTTTGCACGTGCGGACAAGGAGCGCCAGGCGGTCCTCGTTTCGCGCGTCGTGACGGACGTTCTGGGCGACAAGGAAGCCGGCGCGATGAACCTCGCCAAGAGCCGCATCGCGCTTGCCCGCTTCTCGCGCGAGCAGGAGCTGGAAGCCGACCAGATCGGCGTCGCCACGCTGGCCCGCGCCGGGTTCGATCCGTACGGCTCGGCCCGTTTCCTCGCCGCAATGGGCCGCAATGCCAGCCTCCGGGCGCAAGGATTCGGCAGTTCGTCGGAAAGCGAAACCGTCGATTTCATGGCCACGCATCCGGCCACACCCGAGCGCGTGTCGCTGGCCGAACAGGCCGCGCGTGATGTGCGTACACCCGACAAGCCCGAGCGCGACCGCAACCGCTTCCTCACCGCCATCGAGGGCATGGTCTACGGCGACGATCCCTCGCAGGGCTATGTGCGCGGGAACCGCTTCATCCATCCTGTCATCGGCTTTTCCTTCACCGCGCCGGCCGATTTCACGCTCGAGAACTCGGCCGACAGCATTGTCGGCATCGGGCCGAACGACACGGCCCTTCGTCTGGACAGCATCCTCGTGCCAAGCGGACAGAATCTCGGCGCCCATCTTGCGAACGATCTCATGGACGGCGTGAAGATTTCGGCGGTCGAGGAAACGGAGATCAACGGCTTTCCGGCCGCCATCGCCGTCGCACGCGGCCGCGACTGGAATTTCCGCCTTGCCGGCATCCGCTTCGGCTCGAACGTCTATCGCATCGTCTACGCGACACGAAATCTGACGCCGGAGATCGACGCCGGTTTCCGCACCTCGATCCAGACCTTCCGCCGCATCACGGGCGCGGAAGCAACGGAAGTGCGCCCGCAGCGGATCGCCGTTGTACGCCTGAAAACGACCGACTCGATTGCCGCTCTCGCAGCCCGGATGAGCGTTCCGAACCGGCAGCTCGAACGCTTTCAGGTGCTGAACGGCCTTGCTCCGGAAAGCGCTCTGACGGAGGGCGACCGCGTCAAGCTGATCGTGGAATAGGCCTCAGGCCGCGAGGTCGACCTCGCTCAGAGCCCGCTTCAGTTTTTCCATCGCCCGGCTTTCAATCTGCCGCACACGCTCCTTCGAAATGCCGAGCCGCGCGCCCATCTCCTCGAGCGTCACGGACGGCTCGTCCAGCTTGCGCGCGCGGATGATCGCGGCCTCGCGCTCCGTCAGCGCATGCATCGCATCCCGCAGCCATTGCGCGCGGCGCTCCTCGTCGATCAGCGAGGAGACCGTCTCGTCCTGCAGCGGCGCATTGTCGACGAGAAAGTCCATACGTTCGGCGGCGCTGTCATCCTCGCCCTCGCTGAGCGGCGCATTCAGCGACATGTCCGGTCCGGACAGCCGGAAATCCATCAGCGCCACATCCTTTTCGGCAACGCCGACCACGGAGGCGATGCGGCGGTAGATTTCCGGCGTGGTCAGCTCGGCGTTGCGGCCGAGCCGCCAGCGCAGGCGCCGCAGGCTGAAAAACAGCGCCTTCTGGTTGGAGCTGGTGCCGCCGCGCACGATCGACCAGTTCCGCAGGATGTGATCCTGCACCGCCGCCCGGATCCACCAGGCCGCATAGGTCGAAAACCGCACCTCGCGTTCGGGGTCGAAACGCGCCGCCGCCTCCAGAAGACCGACATGCCCCTCCTGGACGAGGTCCGCCATGGACAGCCCGTAGTGCCTGAAACGCGCGGCGATGGAAATCACAAGCCGCATATGCGCCGCCGCCAGCCGGTGAAGGGCAGCTTCGTCCCGCTCCTTTTTCCAGCGCTGCGCGAGCACGTGTTCCTCCTCCCGTTCGAGGAAGGGAGCGCGCATGGCCGCGCGCATGAACCCGTCTTGCACAGCACCTTGGCTTGCCATCTTACCCTCGCTCACTCTTTACCCGGGGGCCCTTGGGGCTTAACGCGCGAGGGCTTGAAGGGGTTCATCCGCCGCCCTTAGACCTCTCAAGCAAATAAATTTGACCGGCGCTGTCGATTGGCGGCCTGCCCGTTCGACGTGGGTGCAGAGAGCCGTTGGGCATCTCGGGAACAAGGGAGACACACATGCGCGTGATGGTTCTGGTGAAAGCGACGAGCAACAGCGAAGCCGGCGAACTGCCCTCGGCCGAGCTGCTTGAGGCGATGGGAAAGTACAACGAAGAACTGGCCAATGCCGGCATCATGCTGACGGGCGATGGCCTCAAGCCCTCGTCGCAGGGCAAACGCATCGCCTTCGACGGCCCGGACCGCCGCGTCATCGACGGCCCCTTCGCCGAAACCCGCGAACTCGTCGCCGGCTACTGGGTGTGGGAGGTCAAGGACATGGCGGAAGCGGTCGAATGGGCAAAACGCTGTCCCAATCCCATGCCCGGGCCGAGCGAAATCGAAATCCGCCCCTTCTACGAAATGGCGGATTTCGCGGAAACGCTGACGCCGGAGGCGGCCGCGCCGCATGAGCGGGTGCGCGAGAAGCTGAACAAACCCTGAGACCCGTCGATCCGCTTGCCATGCCCTCCGCTTCTTCCTAAGCGGAGGGCATGGCCGCTGACCCGACCCGCGAGACGATCGAGACGGTGTTCCGGATCGAACGGGCACGGCTCGTTGGGGCGCTCGCCCGCATCACCCGCAACATCGACGCCGCCGAGGATCTTGCGCAGGACGCCCTGCTCAGCGCGCTTGCCGACTGGCCCGAGAAGGGAATTCCCGAAAAGCCGGGCGCCTGGCTCATGGCAGCCGCGAAGAAGCGCGCGCTCGATGGCTTCCGCCGCTCGAAAATGCTGGCGCGCAAGCACGCCGAAATCGGCCGCGACGTTGAAGAGGCCCAGGACGACGCGGTCGACGAGCTGAATGCGGCGCTCGACGACGATCTCGGCGACGAAGTGCTGGGCCTCATCTTCGCCGCCTGCCATCCGGTCCTGTCGGCCGAAGCGCGCACGGCCCTGACCTTGCGCCTTATCGGCGGGCTGTCGACCGGGGAGATCGCTCGCGCTTTCCTGTCCAGCCCGGCGACCATCGCGCAACGCATCGTGCGGGCGAAGAAAACGCTCGGCGATGCACAACTCGCCTTCGAGGTGCCGCGCGGCAAGGAGCGCCAGGCGCGCCTCGCCTCGGTTCTCGAGGTCATCTACCTGATCTTCAACGAGGGCTATGCGGCGACCGCCGGCGAAGATCTCATCCGGCCGGCGCTCTGCGGCGAAGCCCGGCGCCTCGGCCGCATCCTGACGGCCGCCTTGCCGGAGGAGGCCGAGGCGTTCGGCCTCCTTGCCCTGATGGAACTCCACGCCTCCCGCCTCGACACCCGCTCCGCGCCCGACGGCTCTTTCATCCCGATTACCGAGCAGAACCGCGCCCGCTGGGATCGGCTGCTGATCGAACGCGGCCTTGCCGCGCTTCAGCGCGCCGAGGCTCTTGGTGGAGCGGACGGTCCTTACGCGCTTCAGGCCGCCCTCGCCGCCTGTCATGCCCGGGCACGAACCGCGGAAGACACGGACTGGCGGCAGATCGCGGCGCTCTACGACCGCCTGCAAACGGCGAGGCCCTCGGCCGTGGTCGATCTCAACCGCGCCATCGCGCACAGCATGGCTTTCGGACCGGAGGCCGGCCTCAGGCTTCTCGACTCCGTTTCCGCCGACGCCCTCCCCAACTACGCGCCCCTGCCGGCCGCCCGCGCGGATTGCCTCTTTCGCGCCGGGCGCCTTGCCGAAGCCAAGGGCGAATTCATCCGCGCCGCCGGCCTGACGCAGAACGCCCGGGAACGCGCCTTCCTCCTGAAACGCGCCACCGCCTGCGAGACGTCATGACGGCGGGCGTCGAGGTCTGGCTCGACCGCTGGCATCTTGTTGCCGATGGTGAGCCCATCGCGCGCTCCGGTTCCGTCCTCCTGCCAGTGAGGCGTGACGGGATTTCCGCCATGCTGAAGGTCTCCTCCGACGAAGACGAACGGCACGGCGGCGCGCTGATGGAATATTGGGGCGGCGACGGCGCGGCCCGCGTGCTCGAACGCGAAGAAGACGCACTGCTGATGGAGCGCGCCCTCGGCACACGCTCGCTCGCCGCAATGGCCCGCAATGGCGCGGACGGGGAGGCAACGCGCATCCTGTGTGCCGCCATTGCCGCGCTGCACCGGCCGCGAGCGCGCCCTCTGCCCGATCTCGTCCCGCTCGACGTCTGGTTCCGCGCGCTCTTTCCAGCGGCACGAGCCGAGGGCGGCTTTCTCGCCCAGGCGGCGGCGCGCGCGGAGCGCCTTCTGGCCAACCAGCACGACCTGCGTCCGCTCCACGGCGATCTGCACCATGAGAACGTGCTTGACTTCGGACCGCGCGGCTGGCTCGCCATCGATCCCAAGCGCCTCTGCGGCGATCGGGCGTTCGAATATGCGATCCTCTTCTGCGACCCGGACCTCTCCGATCCCGATCCACCCGTCGCGGTCCTGCCGGAGCGTTTTGCGTCGCGCCTTTGCATCGTCGCCGAGGCCGCCGGTCTCGAACGTGAAAACCTGCTCGACTGGATCATCGCCTGGAGCGGGCTGTCGGCGGTCTGGATGATCGAGGACGGGCAGAGCCCGGAGGTGGAATTCGCAGTCGGCCGCCTCGCGCTCGCCGCATCATCGCGCTGAGCGAAAGGCCAAACAAAAAGCCCGGCACAAGGCCGGGCTTTTCAAAATCACTGGCAAGCAGATCAGGCCGCTTCGGCCTCGTCGTCCTCTTCGCCTTCCGCCTCGTCCTTGGCGGCTCCGCGCTTCGGACCCTTGGCCAGCATGGCCTCGATCTTCTTGACCGCTTCCGAATCCGTCAGCTTCTCGACGGCAGCCAGTTCGCGCGCCATGCGGTCGAGCGCGGCTTCATAAAGCTGTCGCTCGGAATAGGACTGCTCGGGCTGGGTTTCGGCACGGTGCAGGTCGCGCACGACCTCGGCAATGGCGACGAGATCGCCGGAATTGATCTTGGCTTCGTATTCCTGCGCGCGGCGGGACCACATCGTGCGCTTGACGCGGGCGCGGCCCTTCAGCGTGTCGAGCGCCTTTTCCATGACATCGTCGGCCGACAGCTTGCGCATGCCCACGCTGTCGATTTTCGAGACCGGAACGCGCAGCGTCATCTTGTCCTTGGCGAAGGTGATGACGAAGAGCTCAAGCTTGTACCCGGCGATCTCCTGATCCTCGATGGCGACGATCTGGCCGACCCCGTGGGCCGGATAGACGATGTACTCGCTGGTCTTGAAACCGTGGCGGTTGCTGGTCTTCTTGGCGGCAGGTGCTGTTGTCATAGTGGCTGTGCGCGCTCCGTCTGTCCCGGCTGCCTTCCGGCTCACCGGCCTGGCCGGCAAGGATGCCGGCTTGGTGACCGCTTCGGCCGCGGGTGCCGCGGCCTTTCTGGCGGATGTCGTGACCGTCTCGGCAGTTTCGGAAACTGCTTTCGGGGTCATGTTCGTGCCCGCCGTGGCGGCGGATTTGGCCGGCTTTCCCGGCATGTCAGGTCCTTTCCGCCCACCCATTGCGGGCAAGCCCCGTATCCCCTCTGGAAACGGCATCGGCCATGCTTCGGATCCTGAAAGCTGGTCGAGAAAAAAGGCTCCGTGGTCGACGGAGCCCTAGACCCGCGAGGGCCTCATTCTTCTGTGGACCCTACCACAAAAATGTCATTTCAGCAAATCATGGCCGCGTTTAAGGCTGACTGCGGCCTGCCGGGACATCGAGACAGGTTAAGGTCAGCTGCCGTCGCCGGGATTGGGCGACAGAAGTTCGAGCTTGCCCGGTTTTCCGTCCCAGTCCTTGTGGTCGGCCGGCGGGGTGCCCTTGTCGCTGATATTGGGCCAGGTCTTCGAGTACTGGGCATTGAGCTCCAGCCAGGATTCGAGGCCCGAAACGGTGTCGGGCTTGATCGCTTCCGCCGGGCATTCGGGCTCGCACACGCCGCAATCGATGCACTCGTCAGGATGAATGACGAGCATGTTCTCGCCTTCATAGAAGCAGTCGACGGGGCACACCTCGACGCAGTCCATGTATTTGCATTTGATGCAGTTTTCGGTCACCACATAGGGCATCGGGAGCCTTTTTCTTCCAGTTCTAATCTTTGCCTAGTCGAGCACCGGCGCGAGTGCAAGCGGCCCTTCAGTCGCGGCCCTTGATAAGGTTTATCCGCCGAAGGTCGCGCTTGGTCGGCCGGCCCGCGCCCTGATCGCGCACAAGGCCCGCAGGCTCTGCCGGAACGCGCGGGGCGGGCGGCGGACTGAGGTCTTCATATAGGAGCGCCGCCGCAGGTGCACCGCCTCTTTTATCAGAAAAGTTGCGGATTTCGAGAATTCGCACACGCTCCTCGAGTGCAATCGTCAGAACATCCCCTGCCTTCACCGCCTGGCTGGAAGCACCGACCCGCACGCCGTTGAGCCGCACATGGCCGGATTCGGCGAGTTTCTGGGCAAGCGTGCGGGTCTTCACGACCCGCGCGTGCCAGAGCCATTTGTCGATGCGCTGCCGCTCGCTCACGCCGTTAACTGCGCTTGTCGCCTTCCAGCTGGGCTTTCAGGCCGGCCAAAGCGGCAAAGGGCGAATTCGGGTCGGCCGGGCGCTCGCGGCGCTCCGGCGAACGCCGGTTCTCGTCGCGCCTGTTGTCGTCGCGGCGCGAGTCGTTGCGCTTGTCGTTCGGGCGCGGGCCCTTGCCCTGATGGGGGCCTTTCGGCCGGCCTCCCGTCTTTCCGGGCCCTTCTCCATCCTTGCGGCGATGGTCGTCGCGCTCGTGCCGGCGTCCCTGATGCGGACGTGCCTTGCCCGCGGCGTCCCCCGTTTCGGCCCGCTCGCCCTGCGGCCGGTTTTCGTGCGGTCTGCCACGGCGCTGGTCCGGCCGCCCGCGCTCGAAACGTCCCGGACGCCAGATCTCGATCATCGCCGGCTCCGCGGACGTGTCCGCAGCAGGCGTTTCCGAAGCGGCTGGCTCGGCACTCACGGCTTCGGCGGTCCGGGTTTCTGCCGAAACCTCGACAGGCTCAGCTGAAGGCTCGGCCTGTGCAGGTTCGGCGGTCTCTGCCGCTCCGATGGAATCGGCGAGCACTTCGCTCGATGAATCGAGCGTCGGATCGATCTCCGCGCCTTCCTTCGGCTCGGACGCGGAAGCACCGGCAGGCTCGGTAGCGGCCTCCGCAATGTCCGCCGCGACAGGGTTCTCGGTGGCGGTGCTCTCCGCGTCGGCATCGGCGACGGCGCTCTCCGCAGCCTCGACCTTCGCCTCTTGCGGCTTCGGCGCGGGCTTGCGCTCCATCCGGTAGCCGAGCGAACGCAGGATGGCGGCGAAATCCTCGCCCGCACACCCGGTCAGCGAGGTCATCGCCACGGTGACCGTGAACCCGTTGCCGTCGGCCGCGCCGGGCGGCGGTTCGGTCGGGGTGACACCCGGACGCCAGGAGATCGCCGGACGGATGAGATCGGCCAGACGCTCCAGAATGTCGACGCGCACCGCGCGGTCATGACAGAGCCGGTAGCCGAGCGCGCGGTACAGATCCTTCGGTACGGACGGATCGGCCTTGAAGCTGGTGCGCCCGCTGGCGGCGAGCCCCGGCGCTTCGTCGAGACCCGGAACCGGCCCGCTCTGATGCAGCGCCCAGAGTTGCGCGGCCAGCGCGCGCGGCGCGGGCTTGAGCAACGCCGGCAAATACAGATGATAGGCGCCGAAACGGATGCCGAGCGTGCGAAGGCCCGCGCGCGCTTCCTGATCGAGCCCCTTCACATCGTCGGCGACGCGCGAGCGGTCGAGCACGCCGAGCGCCTCGACGATCTGGAAGGCAAGGCCGCGCGCCATGCCGTTGAGGTTTTCGGCCTTTTCCAGCTGGAACAGCGGGCCGAGCAGTTTTGCGACATACGCATCGATCCACAGCTGAAGCCGCGCTTCGGCCTTGTCGCGGTCGGGGCCCGACAAGGTCTCGTCGGCCAGAAGGCGCACCCGCGGCGTCAGAACGCGCTCGCCCGGCAGCAGCTTGCCCGCAGGCTCGCCGAGCCAGCGCAACGTGCCGTCCGATGTCAGCACGATGTCGCCATCGGGCGCGGCGCCGAGCTTGTCCGCACGCCGCGCGAACTCGCCCGCGAGCGCCTTCTGCGCGGCGGCGCGCAGCGCGCGTCCGTCCTCGCCTTCGGCGCTTTGATCCGCCGTGAAGCGGAACGCCGAAAGACGCCCGACATGCTGTCCCTCGACCAGCACATCGCCGGTCTCATTCACTTCCGCGTCAAGCATATCCTTGTCCCTGAGGCGCCGCATGAGAACACTTGAGCGGCGATCGACGAAGCGTTGAGTCAATCTTTCGTGCAGCGCGTCGGACAATTTGTCCTCCACGCCGCGCGTCACTCCCTGCCAGTGGTCCGGATCGGCAAGCCAGTCCGGCCGGTTGGCAACGAAAGTCCAGGTACGGATATGTGCGATCCGTGCCGAGAGTGTGTCTATGTCTCCGTCGGTGCGTTCGCTCAAGGCAACCTGCCGCGCGAACCAGTCGTCGGAGATTTTACCCTCCCGCATCAAAAATCCATAGAGGGAGGTTACAAGTTCCGCATGCGCCTGCGGCGAGGTCTTCCGATAGTCCGGAACCTGGCAGACATCCCACAGAAGCTGGATGGCATCGCGCCGCACCGCCATGTCCCGCACCTCGGGGTCGCGCACGGCATGTTCGAGCGCGGTCACATCCTCGCCGGTGGGGGCGCGGGTCAGGCCGGGCTCGGTCGGCGCCACGGCAAGACTGAGATGGAGACGGGCGACGGAGCCGAAATCCAGATCGGCATTGCGCCATTGCATCAGCCGTACGGACTCGAACGTGTGCCCTTCCAGCCGCTCGACCAGATCCTGCTCGAACGGCTCGCAGCGCCCCGTCGTGCCGAAGGTGCCGTCGCGCAGATGCCGTCCGGCGCGGCCCGCGATCTGGCCGAATTCGGATGGGTTCAGGCGGCGGAACTGGAAGCCGTCGAATTTGCGGTCGCCGGCAAAGGCGATGTGGTCGACATCGAGATTGAGGCCCATGCCGATGGCATCGGTGGCGACGAGATATTCCACATCGCCGGACTGGTAGAGTTCCACCTGCGCGTTGCGCGTGCGCGGCGACAGCGAACCGAGCACCACCGCCGCCCCGCCCCGCTGGCGGCGGATCAGTTCGGCGATCGCATAGACCTCCTCGGCGGAGAAGGCGACGATGGCCGAACGGCTCGGCAGGCGGGTGATCTTCTTTTCGCCGGAGAAGGTGAGGTTCGACAGGCGCGGGCGGCCGATGATGCTGGCGCCCGGCAACAGCTTTTCCACCAGCGGGCGCATGGTCGAGGCGCCGAGCAGCAGCGTCTCGAAGCGGCCGCGCCGGTTGAGGATGCGATCTGTAAAGACATGGCCGCGATCGAGGTCGGCCGCGATCTGGATTTCGTCCACCGCGACGAAATCGACATCGAGATCCTGCGGCATGGCCTCGACGGTCGATACCCAGTAGCGCGCATTGTCCGGCTTGATCTTCTCTTCGCCGGTGATGAGCGCAACCTTGTCCGCGCCCACTTTCTCGACGACGCGGCTGTACACTTCGCGCGCCAGCAGCCGCAGCGGCAGGCCGATCAGGCCCGAGCCCTGCGCCACCATGCGCTCGATGGCCAGATGTGTCTTGCCGGTATTGGTCGGCCCCAGGACAGCGGTGACATTGCGTCCCCTCTCCTGCGGCGGAAGTGTGCGTGTTGGCATTTCGACTGGTAAAGGGCGCTCGTGCAGCGCGGGAATGAGGAAGGTCTCTTTACCACGAAAGCGCGCGCCGTCGCCTTTCTTTATGTTAACGCGCCGTAGGCGTGAACACGCCCGGAACAAACCCGGCCCGAATCGCTGACTCCGGCTGGAATCCCGTTCCGTTCACATTCCCTTTGCCATTAAGGTTTGACCGGAACGGGAACAGAGCCGGATCGAATCGGCTCATGGCCGATGTTCCCGGTTCACCCCCGCAATATCTGGGCAAATGGACGATTGACCCACCACATGTGGACTTCTTACATTTCACAAATGTGGATAACTCGAAAATCCCGGTTAACGGGCCGTCCCGCTTTCGGACACCGGCTGAACGCTCACGGTGTCGGACTTCTTGGTTGCGGCGGAAGACGAGGTGAATTCGGAGGCCTCGAGCACCAGCATGCCGAAACCGGTCGCGAACGACACCCGCCAGGGCGCCATCATCTGCGTGCCCTCGATGGGCGCGAGCCAGGCCTCGATGGTGCGGTTCTTTTCCATCGACTTGGCCGAGCCCTGTTCGCGGTGCCCGGCGATCGCCTTGTAGCTGGCGCGGCAGACCACCGCCGGCCCTTCATAGCCCTTCAGCGTCTTCACGATCTCGGTGCGCAGATAGGTCATGCGGATGTCGAAACGCTCGGTCCCCTCGAACACAGGCAGCGTGCGGTCGCAATTTCCGGGCTCGCCCGGCCCGCTTTTGCTGAGCTGCGGCATCAGCACCGCGGAGATCGGATCGGTCACGCCCCGTTTGTGCTCGGGCTGCACCGGCACGCGGTCCGGCCGGTAGGGCAAAGGCGGATGCACCGCCTCCTGCCGCACGCGCCCGCGCTGGAGCGCGATCGAGATCGTCCGCGAGACATTGCTGTCGGAAGACGTCGTCACCGAGGTCGACGGCCACAGAACATTTGCCTGAACGAGGCCGCTGGCCTTGCCGGTCATGGTAAAGCCCATGCCCTTGGCGTCGAAATCGACCGTGTAGCGGCCGCTGTCGGGAAGAACCGCCTTCACGACGCCGGTCGCGAAGGTAAAAGGCAGAACCGCGAGCCGCACTGTATAGCGGGCGTTGAATTCGGTGTTGGCGAGGGCGCTGCCCGGCACAACGAGCGCAGCCAGCAGAACGCCAAGAGGCGCCCTGGCGGGGATGCCCGCAGCCTTGGTCCGCATCACGCTCACAGGTTTTTCGCCTTTTCGCTCGCCGCCGCTCGTGCGGACGATTCACTCTGGCCGAACAATGCGGCAGGATTGGTTATTCGTCGAGACAGGGTGAACAATTCGCAAAGCGCGTTGCTCCGGGGACTCACTTTCGCATCCGGCCCCGTTTTCCGTGCGCCCTTTTCCTTGACCTTTGCCTCGCTTGCCGCCTATACAGCGCCACCTTCGAGCGCCTTCGGCTCTCGGGTCGTTCCTTCTTTTGCGCGAAGACATCCTCTTCCCTGCGGAGAAGGCAGACCCTGAAGCCCGCTCGTCCCGTAATTCTAGAATATGGAGCCTGCGATGTCGCGGCGCTGCGAACTGTCCGGAAAAGCCGTCCAGGTGGGTCATCTGGTCAGCCATTCGAACCACAAGACCAAGACGCGGTTTCTGCCGAACCTCGTCAACGTGACGCTCATCTCCGACGCGCTCGGCCAGTCGTTCCGCCTGCGTGTGACGGCACATGCCCTGCGTTCGGTCGAGCATCGCGGCGGCCTCGACGCGTTTCTGCTGAAGGCCTCGGAAGAGGATCTGTCGCAGAAAGCCAAGGAACTGCGCCGCAAGATCCGCAAGGCCTCGGATGAAGCCAAGGCGGCCTGATTTGGCCGCCCGCGCGCCTTTCTGGGCAGGGCCTTTCGTCCTGCCCGTTCTGGCGATGGCAGCCGTCGTCGCGCTGTCGAATTTTGCCGTCCAGTATCCGATCCAGGCGTTCGGCCTTGCCGATTACCTGACCTGGGGCGCGCTGACCTATCCGGTCGCCTTCCTCGTCAACGACCTCACAAACCGCCGCTTCGGCCCCGCGACGACCCGCAAGGTCGTCTATGTCGGCTTCGCCATCGCCGTCGTCCTGTCGATTGCGTTGGCGAGCCCACGCATCGCGCTCGCCTCCGGCACGGCCTTCGTCGTCGGCCAGCTTCTCGACATCAGCGTCTTCAACTGGCTGCGCCGCAAGACCTGGTGGCGCGCCCCGCTCGCGGGCAGCCTGCTCGGCTCGGCGTTCGACACGATCATCTTCTTCAGCCTGGCCTTTGCGGGCGATGTCGCAATGTCCGGCCCCGTCGCCTTCGGCGCCTTCAGCGTGCCGCTGTGGACCAGCCTCGCCTTCTTCGATTTCTGGGTGAAGGTCGCAATGGCGCTCGTTCTGCTGCTGCCCTATGGCGCGCTGATGAACTGGGTGCGCCCGTTCGAGACCGCGCACACCACGCGCTGATCATTCCACGAGCGCGAACTGCAGCAGGATCGTTTTCTGCGCGCGGTTGAAATTGTCGTCCGACATCAAGGTCAGCACGGTCCGCCCGTCCGCCGCGCGGTGCACGGACAAAGCCTCCATATTGTCGATGTCGTGACCGCCGAGGCTTGCCTCCAGCAGCACCTCGCCGTCGAGCACCGCCCCTTCGGCAATCGAGGCAAGGGGGACGCGGCGCAACCGCATGTTCAAGGAAAACAGCGGCCGGTAGCGCCGCTCCAGAACGAGAAGATCGCCGCCCGGCAGGAACGCCATGTCGGTCACCGCATAGCCATCGCGATTTTTGAAGCCCAGCGCCCGCACGGGTTTTGTCGTCAGCCCCGACACAAGCCACGCCGGATGATCGGCGCCCGCCTCGGGCGGCTCCTCGGCGATGACAACCAGCGTGCCCTTCTCCGGCCCGTCCGGCACCAGCGCAATCGCCTCGATCCCGGCGTTGCGCCGCAGATCGGCCATGGCCTGCGCGCCGGGCAGCTTGGCGCCGCGGGCCTTCGCGGCCCCGCGGCCGAGCGCGAAGCGCAGCACCTGATGGCGGCCTTCGGTCGAGATGAAGGCAATCGAATCGGAGATTTCGAGCGCTTCGGTGTCGCCGCCCCGCGTGCCGGCAATTGGCTGTCCGTCCGGCCCGCGGATCGGAAAAAGCTCGGCCGCCTCGATGCCGGAAGGCCGGTCTCCCTCATAGGCAATCCGGCCCGTCAGCCAGTGCGCCCGGTCGCTGACCGCGTGAAAGCTCGCCCCGTCCGCGCCCATGCGCAGCCCTGAAAACCCGCCAAACTGCGCGTTGTCGGATGTCAGGACGAGACCGCCGAGGAAACGCAGCGGGCCGAAATGGGTCTCGGCGGGAGAAGTGCGCGAAAAGGACAGGATGCGCTGCGCGTTCACGCCGATCGGTTCGGCACAGGCAGCCGATGTCGAAACAAGAGCCGCGAGAAGAACAGCAAGGCGGCTCATGCGCGGCGGCGACCGCCTCCGGCTCCGCGCGATGCCACTTTGTCTTCCTCGAACAGCTCGGCCAGCTTGTCGGTCATCGCGCCGCCAAGCTCCTCGGCATCGACGATGGTCACGGCACGACGGTAATAACGCGTCACATCGTGGCCGATGCCGATGGCGATCAGTTCAACCGGCGAGCGCGTCTCGATCCGTTCGATGACGGCCCTGAGATGGCGCTCGAGATAATTGCCCGCATTGACGGAGAGCGTCGAGTCGTCGACCGGTGCGCCGTCCGAAATCATCATCAGAATGCGCCGGTTTTCCGGCCGCGCAAGCAGGCGCTCATGCGCCCAGTCCAGCGCCTCGCCGTCGATGTTTTCCTTCAGCAGGCCTTCGCGCATCATCAGGCCGAGATTGCGCTTGGCGCGGCGCCACGGCGCGTCGGCGGATTTGTAGATGATGTGCCGCAGATCGTTCAGGCGGCCGGGATTTGGCGGCTTTCCGGCCTGCAACCACGCCTCGCGCGAGGCCCCGCCCTTCCATGCGCGCGTCGTGAAGCCAAGAATTTCGACCTTGACGCCGCACCGCTCCAGCGTGCGCGCAAGAATGTCCGCACAGGTCGCCGCCACGGTAATGGGGCGTCCGCGCATCGAGCCGGAATTGTCGAGCAGCAGCGTCACCACGGTGTCGCGGAAGTCGGTGTCGCGCTCGCGCTTGAACGAGAGCGGCTGCATCGGGTCTGTCACAACGCGCGACAGGCGCGCGGGATCGAGCATGCCCTCTTCGAGATCGAATTCCCACGACCGGTTCTGCTGCGCCAGAAGACGGCGCTGCAGGCGGTTGGCCAGACGACCGACGACGCCCTGCAGATTGACGAGCTGCTTGTCGAGATAGGACCGCAGCCGCGCCAGTTCTTCCGCGTCGCACAATTCCTCGGCCTGAAGAACCTCGTCGAATTTTTCGGTGTAGGTACGATAATCGACGAAGCGGCTGTCGGCGTTGGAGAGCTGGCGGATCGGCGGCTCGCTGACATCCTTTGCCTCTTCGGCATCGGCATCGTCCGGCATGTCGGAGGGCGGCGCGTCGGCCTTGTCCATCTCGCCGAATTCCGGCTCGTCGTCGCTCGCCTCCGCTTCGGAGGACTGCGAGCCCTCCGATTCGTCCTCGCCGCGTTCCCCGCCCTCTTCCTGGCCGGGGTCCTGATCGCTGTCCGGGTCGCTGTCGTCGGTCAGATCGTCGTCGGCGAACGACATCAAGTCGTCGCCCATGTCGAGCGCCTGAAGCACGTCGCGCACCATCTGCGCGAAACCGCGCTGGTCGGTGAGAACCTCGTCCAGATTGTCGAGGCTCGTGCCCGCGCGCTCCTCGATCCAGCCGCGCCACATCTCGACGACCTTCTTGCCGCTCTCGGGCGGCGGCGCACCCGTCAGCCGCTCGCGGATCAGGAGCGCCAGCGCGTCCTCGATGGGCGCGTCCGCGCGGTCGGAAATGTCGTTGAAGCTCGCTTTGGTGTAGCGGTCGTCGAGCATGGCGGCGAGGTTGACCTTGACGCCGTCCATACGCCGCGCCCCGATGGCCTCGCAGCGCGCCTGCTCCACCGCCTCGAACACGGCACGCGCTTCGGTGCCCTTGGGCAGAAGGCGTGAATGCACTTTCGGATCGTGACAGGCGAGCTTCAGCGCCAGCGCATCGGCCTGGCCGCGCAGGATCGCCGCGTCTTTTTTGGACATCCGTCGCGGCGGCTCGGTCAGGCGCACCGCGCCGCCGAGGATCGTCGAACGATCCGCCGCGTACGTGATTTCGAGCTCAGGCACACCCGCGATGGCACGCAGGGTGCCAGACACCGCCCGCTTCAGCGGTTCGGCCGGCGGTTCCTTCGGCTTGATGGCGGGACCCGAGTTCGATGTCATCTTATGTGCCGTGAGGCTCTCAGCTCATTGCGACGTTGACGGAGCTTTCCGGCAGTTCCTGCCCGAAGCAGCGCTGGTAGAATTCGGCCACCAGAGCGCGCTCCAGCTCGTCGCATTTGTTGAGGAAGGTCAGGCGGAACGCAAAACCGATATCGCCGAAGATTTCGGCATTTTCCGACCACGTAATGACGGTACGCGGGCTCATCACGGTCGACAGGTCGCCGTTGATGAAGGCCGAGCGCGTCAGATCCGCGAGGCGCACCATTTTCGAGACGGTCTCGCGGCCACTGGCCTTCGCCTTCAGATGCGGCGATTTCGCCAGAACGATGTCGACCTCGTTGTCGTGCGGCAGATAGTTCAGCGTGGTGACGATCGACCAGCGGTCCATCTGGCCCTGGTTGATCTGCTGGGTGCCGTGATAGAGGCCCGACGTGTCGCCGAGGCCGACCGTGTTCGTCGTCGAGAACAGGCGGAACGCGGGATGGGGACGAATGACGCGGTTCTGGTCGAGCAGCGTCAGGCGGCCCGATTGTTCGAGCACGCGCTGGATGACGAACATCACATCCGGACGGCCGGCGTCATATTCGTCGAACACAAGCGCGATGTTGTTCTGCAGCGCCCAGGGCAGGATGCCGTCGCGGAACTCGGTCACCTGCGCGCCGTCCTTCAGCACGATCGCGTCCTTGCCGACGAGATCGATGCGCGAGACATGGCTGTCGAGGTTGACGCGCACGCACGGCCAGTTGAGGCGGGCGGCGACCTGCTCGATATGGGTGGATTTGCCGGTGCCGTGATAGCCGGTCACCATCACGCGGCGGTTCTTGGAGAACCCGGCGAGAATGGCCAAGGTCGTGTTGCGGTCGAACAAATAATCCGGATCGAGGTCCGGCACATGATCGGCGCTTTCCGAATAGGCCGGAACCTCGAGATCGCTGTCGATCCCGAACACCTGACGCACGGACACCTTCATATCCGGGAGCCCCGGAATCTTCTCAGCTGCAATTGCCATTATCTGCTCCTCGCATGGGACCGCACGTCCCATGTCGCCTCCGGCGGGCGAATGGCCTCAGGCGAGGCCGACTTGCTTCAGGTAATTATACGCCTGGATCACGGCGCGCAATTTATCCTCGGTTCCGCGGTCGCCCCCATTTGCATCGGGATGCAACCGTTTGACCAGAATTTTGAACCGCGTCTTGATCTCTTCGGCGGTCGCGGTTTCCTCGACGCCCAGTTCCATGAAGGCGCTTTGCTCGACCTTTTTGAGCGTCCGGCGCGGCCGGGCCGCCTCGGGCTTGGGCGCCGCATCGCCTTCGAACAAGCTGTAGGGGTCGGCAAAGTTCCAGTTCGCATAGCGCGGATGGTTTGAATTCGGGCGCGGACTGCCCGTGCCGTCCTTGTTGTTCACGCCCATCGTCCAGGTCGGACGGTGCCCGGTCAGGCTGTCCTTCTGCCAGGCGAGCACGTCCTCTTCCGGCATGTCGCGGAAATAATTGTAGGACTGGTTGTATTCGCGGGCGTGCGCCGTGCAGAAATTGAAATACTGCCCTTCGCGGCCGCGCCCCTTCGGCGCCCGATGCTCGGCCTTCACCGCACAGCCGGGATGTTCGCACAGGCCGGCCTTGACCTGCTGCTTCTCGCCGGGCTTCGGCTTCTTGGCGGCGCGGATCTTGTCGAACCAGGGGGACTCAAGTTTCATCATGCGATTATGAGGGCCGCGCGGCTTCGCGACAAGCGAACGCGGCTTCAGGTCTCACTGCGGATTGAAGGGGTTGACGAGTGGCACCTATATGGGTCGTCGTCGCCGGTTTGGCGAGTGGCCGAGAGGAATCCAGATGAGTTTCAAGACGCGTATCGAGGAAAAGCTCACCGCCGCCTTCCAGCCGGCCAGCCTTGAAGTGATCGACGAAAGCGCCGATCACGCGGGCCACGGCGGCTGGCGGGAAGGCGGCGAAACCCATTTCCGGGTGCGCATCGCCGCGTCCGCCTTCACCGGCAAAAGCCGGGTCGACACCCACCGCGCGATCAACGAAACCCTCAGTGCCGAGCTTGGCGAGCGTGTCCATGCTCTTGCGATCGAGGCGAAGGGGCTGTGACGGCCCAGCGCCGGTAAGGATAACGGTCGCGGATGCGGGCGTTGAAAAACCCGCCCTTGGAAAGCGACCGCGCGAACTCTTCGTGCACATGGGGCTCGACACCGATATATGTGTAGGTCCGGGCCGAGCCGGCGAAGGTCACATCCATCTCGCAGTCCGCGGGATGGTAGACGATACGCCCGATGGCGGTGGATGGCATAGTGGCCTCCGCGTTCGCCCCCGTGGCATTAACTCTCAGAGGACTCCAAGGTTTCCGTCTTGGATCGGCCTTGATCGCAGCGGATACTGAACCAATGAACGAACGCTCTTACGGCACTTTCCGGGCCCGCGTCATAAAGCTCCCGGCGTGGCAGATCGCGATCATCGGCGCGGGGGCGGCCGCCCTCGTGCTCACGCTTGCGGTCGTTGCGACCGGCATTTTCCTTCTGGTGTTTCCGGTCATGATCGCGCTCGACTGGTTCTATCGCTGGCGCCACGGCAAGCCGCGCGGCCGCACGGAAACTTCCGCCCGCGCGCCGGACGCCACGATCATCACCACCGATTACGAAGTCCTGCCGCCGGAGCGCTCGTCCGCGGACGAGCGCCGCTGATCCAGCCGATTATTGCTGCGGGTTCGAGGGCGACGGCGCATCGAGGCGCTGCGGCTCGGTGTTGTTGGGCACCGCATCCGTCGACGGGGTCTGCCCGTTGGTCACGCCGAGCGAGGGCGGCGGGTTCTCGATGTCGGTCGACATGAAATACATGAATGCGAGCGCGGCGAGCACAAGGCTTGCGCCTAGAACCCACGCGACGGGGCGTCCCATCGGGCCCTGGCGCACCTCCGCGGCAGTCTCTTTCAGGGGGCCGTCGGTGTCGTGTTGATGGGTCACTGTATGTCTCCTCTTGCAAGGGACAACGCGAACCGCTTCAGGCCGTTCCGGCTTTGGCGCCTTCGGCGCTTTCGGCCTCCTGCTGCGCCTCCTTCTTCTTGCGGCGGCGGATGGCGAGCCCCGCATTCAATTCGCCGCCGAAGATGAAGGCGAGCGAGTTCATGTAGAGGAAGAAGATCACCGCCATGATGCCGCCGAGCCCGGCATAGGTGGACGCGTAATTGGCAAAGTGCGACAGCCACCAGCCGAAACCGGCCGCGGTCGCCAGCCACAGCATGAGCGTCAGAACCGTGCCCGGCAGGGTCGAGCCGACGTCGAGGCGCTGCGGCGGCAGCCAGATATGGGCGAGGATGAGCCCGCCCGCCAGAAAAACGCCTGTGGCCGTGTAGCGGAACGCCACCGCGCTCCAGGTCGCGGCTTTCAGTTCCGGCAGATACCCCGTCACCGAATCCCAGATCGGCGTCCACAGGACGATGGAGACCGACAGAAGCAGCATCCCGGCCGCGCCGAGCAGCATGAAGGCGAGGCTTTGCAGGCGGTTCCAGTACCACCAGCGCATGTCGGGCACGCCATAGGCACGCACCAGCGCGACCCGCATGGCCTCCACCGCCGAGGACGAGGTCCACAGCAGAAGCACGACACCGATGGTCAAAAGATCGAGGCGCCGCCCGGTCAGGACGCGGGTGATCTCGCTGGCGAGCGGCGCCGACAATTGCGGCGGCCAGCCCTCGAAGGCGAGCCCGACAATGCCGTTGGCCAGTTCCGGCGTGCCCACCAGCGAGGCAATGGAGGCGACGACGATGAGGAAGGGAAAAAGGGCCAGAAGCACGGCAAGCGTGACATGGCTCGCCATCGCCCATGCGTCATGGGCGGCAAGCCGATTGTTCAGATCATAGACGAACGCCCAGAGCGTTTTGAGACGGCTGAGAGCCAAAATCCATCTCCGCACACACACAAACAGCGGAACGGGCGCTCCGCGCGCCCGCCCGTCTGGTGCTCAGATAGACTCTCGCACGCCGTGGCGCGAGACCCTCTGTGGAAAGTCCCCCGGCAACCCCCGGGAAGGGAGTTGAAATGCCGGGATGGGTAAGATCCGCCGTCAGGCCGCCTGAACCCCGTCGAGGAAGCTGCGCACGGCGCCTTCCATCTGTTCGGCTTCCTGGGACAGGCCGGTCGCAAGCTGCGCCACATTGTCCGCAACGCCGCGCGCGGTTTCCGCCGCGCCTTCGACGGTGCGCATGGCATCGGCCCCCGATTGGGCCTCGCCGGAGGCGCGCGCCACATTGTCCGCAATCGAGCGGACCGCTGCGTTCTGTTCCTCCACGGCGCCCGCCACGGCCGCCGCGATCTGCGACATGTCCTGGATGATGGTCGAGACACGCTCCATCGCGAGGCCCGCCTCGCCCGAGGCTTCCTGGATCGAGCCGATCTGGCGGGCGATTTCCTCGGTCGCGTTGGCGGTCTGCTGGGCGAGGCTTTTCACTTCCTGCGCCACGACGGCAAATCCGCGTCCGGCATCCCCCGCCCGCGCCGCCTCGATGGTGGCGTTGAGCGCGAGAAGATTTGTCTGTCCGGCGATCGCCTGGATGAGATTGACGACCTCTCCGATGCGCGTCGCAGCGCCCGCAAGGCTCGACATCGTCTGGACGGTGCGGTTGGCTTCCTCGACGGCGCGGGTCGACACCTCGGTCGATTTGACGGCCTGCTGGTCGATCTCCTGGATCGACAGCGCGAGCTGCTCGGCGCCGCCGGCTGCCGCCGTGACGTTTTCGGAGGCAGATCCCGCGGCCGTTCCGGCCGTACGCGCATCTTCGGCGACCCGGCTCGACGCATCGACGAGGCTCGCCGCCGTGCCCTCGAGCTGGCTCGCGGCAGAGCGCACGCCCGCAATCGCCGCATCGGCGCGCTCCTCGAAGCCGCGCACCAATTCTTCCACGGCCCGCGCACGATCCTCGCGCTGCTGGCGCTGGAGTTCCTGGTCCTTCGACAGGCGCTCGCGCTCGAGCGCGTTGTCGCGGAACACGAGAACGGCACGCGCCATTTCACCGAGTTCGTCCGTTCCATTGGCATTGACGGCAATGTCCGTATCGCCATCGGCAAGGCGGCGCATCGCGTCGGTGAGCTGACCGATCGGCCGCGTCACGGCCCGCCCGATCAGGAAGCCGAGCGTCGAGCAGATAAGAACGGCCGCGACGATGATCGCGAGCGCGATCTGGTTGGTGCGGTTTTCCGCCTCGGTGCGCTCGGCGACCGCAAGATTCTTGCCGTCCTGCCCGAAGGCGAGCAGTGAACTCGTGTTCATCGACACCTGTTCGATGGCATCGGCCGCGACGAGGCCCGAGGAAGCCTGTTCACGCTTGGCCTTGCGCCATTCGTCGAACAGCAATTTGTAGGATTCGATGCTGGTGACCAGCGTGTCCTTCAGGACGTCGTCGAGCGTCGACTGCCGGAGCTGCTCGATCAGAAGCGCGGTCTTTGCAGCGAAACCGTCCGCGACGGCCGCCGACCCGGTGATGATGAACGTCTTCTCGTCCTTGCGAACTTCCTGCACCGTCTTGGCGATCGAATAGCTCTCCTCGCCGAGCGCGTTGAGTTCCTGGTCGAGCTTGACCTCAAGCTCGTCGCCCGTGGACTGCAGACGCGCATCGACGCCGGGCTTGGCGCTCGTGCCGAGCACTTCCTGCGCCTTGACGATGTTGCCGAAGGCATCCGAGGTCTGCTGGAGGCCGTCGGACAGAACGGAGACGACGCTGAGAAGGTTCTCGTCGTCGGTCTTGCCGCGGATGGCCTCGACTGCCCGTCCGGCCTCGCGGTTTGCCACCGCAAAGCCCGATTTCACGGAATCGCTCGGGTTCAGGCGGTAGTTCGCCATGGCGCCGGCCATGGTGGCGAGCTGCCCGCGGAACCTTTCCACCTCGACCGGAATCTCCGCATAGCGGTCGGCCGTGTGCACCGCCTCGTTCACCCGCTGTTGCCCCAGGAAATAGGTGGCAGCCGTGATGAGCAGCGCGATCAAGGGCGCAATGGAGAGAAGCGAAATGCGGACGCGGACAGATGTCAGCGCGCGCGGCAACTTTACACGCGGCCGCATGCGACGCAGGCGAGCAAGCATTGAGTCCCCCAAGACTTGTGGCGGTTCGGGATTTTCCCGTTATCCAGCCGTGGAAACCTACGCTGTTGCCCTTAACAGAGGGTTTCGCGCAGCAATTCAGTCAAATGCAGGCTAATATTTGCTTGCCACGTTTAGAGGGAGCCAAGGAAAAGATGAATTTTGCCAAAAGCTTCCGCACCGGCCGCCTCGGCTCGATCCTCGCTCTTCTTGTTGCTTTTCTTGTCTGCTTCGCCGCGGCGAGGCTGGGATCGAGCGTCACGACCCCCAATCTCGACTGGTATGCGGGCCTCGCAAAACCGTCCTTCAACCCGCCGAACCTCGCCTTTCCGATTGTCTGGACCCTCCTCTACGCCATGATGGCCATTGCCCTGTGGCGCGTGGTCGAGGCCTCCGGCGGATGGATCGCGGGCAACCGCACCCTCATCCCGTTCGCCATCCAGCTCATTCTCAATGTCGCCTGGTCCTTCGTCTTCTTTGGCGGGCGCGATCCGGCGGGCGGCATGGTCGTCATCCTGCTTCTTCTTGGGGCGATCGTCTGGACGATCCTCGCCTTCGCGCGGAAAGACCGCATCGCGGCGGCTCTTCTTCTCCCCTACATCGTATGGGTGTGCTTTGCTGCCGTCCTCAATGCCGCGATCCTGCGGCTGAACCCCTGAGTGTTCATGGAAACGTCCAAGATCATCATCATCGTCGCGATGCTGGCCGTCGCCGTCGTTCTTTGCCTCGGCCTGTTCAACATGATGCGCGGCGGCTCGCCCGGCCGTTCGCAGAGCCTGATGCGCTGGCGCGTCGTTCTTCAGGCCGTCGCGATTGCCGTCATCATGATCTCTTTGTGGATCGCGGGCCGCTGAGACCCAACCGGGGCCCGGCCGTCTCTCGTCCGGCTTGACGGCGGGCACGGGCCGCCGGACAGTCCCGCATGGTCTTCGTGCCGCTCACCGACGACAATCCCCGGCTTCTCATCCGCTATCCCTACGTCACGTGGTCGCTGATCGCCGTCAACGTGGCGATCTATGTCTGTCTCCAGTCGAACCTGTTCTTTGCGGACGACGACCGCACGGCCTACGGGTTCGGCGCCATCCCGGCGGTGATGTTCGGCACCGCCGAATTGCCGGACGATCTGCTTGCCGCACCGCATTTCTGGCCGCTGATCACCTCGCAATTCGTCCATGCGGACGTGCTGCACCTGATCGGCAATATGCTTTTCATCCTCGTCTTCGCCGACAACATCGAAGATTCGATGGGCCATCTGCGGTTTATCGTCTTCTATCTGTTGTGCGGCGCGGCGGGGACGGCGCTGCACGTCTTTTCCATGCCGCTGTCGCCAGTGCCGCTCATCGGCGCCTCCGGCGCCATATCGGGCGTCGTCGCCGCCTATCTCCTGCTGCATCCGCGCGTAAAGATGTGGATCCTGCTGTTCGGACGAATTCCGCTGAAAGTCACGGCGTTCTGGATCATCCTCGCCTGGGCGGCGATGCAGGCCATCAGCGCGTTTTTCGGCGGCGATGACGATGTCGGCTGGCTCGCCCATCTCGGCGGCCTTGCGGCGGGGGTCGTGCTGACGCCCCTTTTCAAGCGTGGGGACGTGCCGTGGTTCGGCCGCGCGCCCAAGACCATCGCCGCGGGTGGGTACGGCCCGACATTCCGGTAATGGAAAAACCGCCGAAACAAAAAAGCCTCCTGCGCGCAGGGCACAGGAGGCTTTTTGGGGCCGGAAGCGCCCTGAGGCGCCTCCGGAACTGAACCCGGATCAGAGACCGCGCTTGGACGCGTGGCCGCGCAGAACGCTGTTGATCTCGGTCTGATACTTGTCGGCCTGCTTCTTGAACCAGGCAACGACATCGGAGTCGAGGCGGATCGTGACAGACTGCTTGACCGGCTTGAAGAGCGAAGCCAGACCCGACGTCTTCTTGGCAGGGGTCTTCTTGGCAGCGGTCTTGCTGACAACGGCCTTCTTCGCGGGAGCCTTCTTCGCGGCCGTCTTCTTGGCGGCGACGGGCTTCTTGGCGGCAGTCTTCTTCACGGGCTTCTTGGCCATCTGGGGCCTCCTTATTTGCAAGATTGCGGGCTTTACTTAGGTAAGTACATACCCAATTGCAAGCCTTTTCTGTGGTTAGCGCACATTTACCAGTAACGGTTTGTTGACATTACGGCCGCTATCCGCCTGTCAGACAACATGGATTTGCGGCATAATAGGGACAGGGAGAACTCCTATGAACCCTGTCATCGCCGATGGTCTGGCCGCTGCCATGCTCGAGGGCTTTCGCCGCGCAATGGCCGACAATCCTGTCCCGACCGCCTCGCCGCCGGGTGAAGCCAGTCTCACAGATGTGATCGAAAGTGCGACCGAGCACGCACAGGGCCTTGCGCCCCGCCAGCCCGGCACCGGAGAGCGCATCGACCGTACTGTCTGAATTATAAGGCACATTAACTTCGGCTTCATCGTGCGGCGGCACAGTGGGTCCAAAGGAGACGCTCTTTGGACACCGCCGCTCTCGCCGCCACGCTCGTCGGCATGCAAAGCGCCCAGACCGCCCAGCAGATGTCGATCGTCGCTCTGAAACAGGCCGCGACCATGCAGCAGAACGTGGTCGATCTTCTGTCGCAGGGCGTCGAAGCGGGCAAGGCCCTGCTTCCGGACGGCGTCGGCACAGTCGTCGACCGGAGCGCCTGACGGATGGGCGCGTTCACGGTCAGCAAGAACGGCTTCCGAATGTACGCGCCGAGCTGGCAGCAGAACCCCGGCGCCCGCATGAAGCAGATGAACCAATCGGCGATGGAAACCACCGCCGCGCTCGGCGCGGATCTGATGGGCAGTACGGCCACCGCCGGCGCCGGAATGGCCGAACTGGCAATCCGCATGGCGACCGAGCGCATCCAGAAGCAGGTGCAGGAAAAAACGGCCGCCCTTACGAGCAGCCTGGACACTTACGCCTGACGCCGAAGCTCAGCTTCCGAGCGCGGCGCGGATCAGCGCCTTGGCATCGTCCGACGACCAATGGGCCGGCCCCGGCAGATAGCCGATCTCGCACCCGTCCCTGTCGATCAGGATCGTCGTCGGCAGGCCGACGCCGCGCCCCGCAACTTTCAGATCCTGAAACAGTTTGGTGGTCGGGTCGGCATAGAAGGCCAGCCGGTCGATCTTGAGCTCGCTGAGAAAGTCGCGCGCCTTGTCCTCGCCCTGCGAGTCGATCGAGACCGCCACGACCTCGAAATCGGGGCTGCCCATCTCGGCCTGAAGCGCGTTCAGGGCGGGCATTTCCTCGCGGCACGGCGCGCACCACGTCGCCCACACATTCAGAAGAACGGTCTTGCCCTTGAGATCGGCCGTCGAGACCGTCTTGCCCGCGTTATCGCGGAAGGTGAGTTCCGGCAGCCTGCGCGGCTTTTGCGGCACCAGAACCGCCGCGACCTCGCCCCGCGCAAGCGGCGCCATGCGCGCAACCGTCTCGCTTCCTCCGGCGCAGAAAGCGGCGCTTTCATTGCGTCCAGCCATACTTGTCATGTAAATCGCGCCAACGCCCGCGAGGACGCCGAGCACGGCAGCAATCGTGAGGACCCGCACCGGACGCAATTTCGTGTCCTTTTCTGCCTGTTCCGGCATTGCCTGAGCCTGGATTTTGAGAGCCTCGAAGGGGCCCTGAGATGAGCAACAAAATGTGGGGCGGCCGGTTTTCCGAAGGCCCCGACGCCGTTCTGGAGGCGATCAACGCCTCGATCGACTTCGACAAGCGCTTCTATGCTCAGGATATCCGGGGCTCGCAAGCCCATGTCGCCATGCTGGCGCAGAGCGGCATCATCTCGAAGGTGGACGCGAAGGCCATTTCCAAGGGGCTGGGCGATGTCCTGAAGGAGATCGAAAGCGGCAAGTTCACATTTTCGCGCGCGCTCGAAGACATCCACCTCAACGTCGAATCCCGCCTCGCGGAGCTGATCGGCCCGGCCGCCGGGCGCCTGCACACCGCCCGCTCGCGCAACGATCAGGTGGCGACCGATTTCCGGCTCTATGTCCGCGACACGGTGGACGAGCTCGACACCGTCCTCGCCGGTCTCCAGCGCGCGCTCGCCCTTAAGGCCGACGAGAACGCCGCGACGGTCATGCCCGGCTTCACCCATCTGCAGAGCGCCCAGCCGGTCACGTTCGGTCATCATCTGCTCGCCTATGTCGAAATGCTGGGGCGTGATCGCGGCCGGTTCCGCGATGCGCGTGCGCGTCTCAACGAGAGCCCGCTCGGCGCCGCCGCCCTTGCCGGTACGGGCTTTCCGATCGACCGCCACATGACGGCGAAGGCGCTCGGCTTCGACCGCCCGATGGCCAATTCGCTCGATGCGGTGTCGGCACGCGATTTCGTGCTCGAGGTTCTGGCCGCCTGCGCCATCTCCGCGACGCACCTGTCGCGCCTGGCCGAAGAGATCGTGCTGTGGACGACCCCGCAGTTCAATTTCGTGAAGCTGTCGGACCGCTTCACCACCGGCTCCTCGATCATGCCGCAGAAAAAGAACCCGGACGCCGCCGAACTGGTGCGCGGCAAGACCGGCCGCGTCGTCGGCGCGCTGATCGGGCTTCTCACCGTCATCAAGGGCCTGCCGCTCGCCTATTCCAAGGACATGCAGGAAGACAAGGAGGGCACGTTCGATGCGCTCGACACGCTCGGCCTGTGCCTCACCGCGATGACCGGCATGATCTCTGATCTCGTGCCGAACGCCGAGAGCATGAAGGCCGCCGCCGGCGCGGGTTATGCCACCGCGACCGACCTTGCCGACTGGCTGGTCCGCGAGCTCAAAATGCCGTTCCGCGAGGCCCATCACGTCACGGGCCGCATCGTCGCGCTTGCCGCCAAGAAAGACGCGCCGCTGGAAGCCCTGTCGCTGGCCGAGCTTCAGTCGGTAGCGCCCAAGATCACGAAAGAGGTCTTCGCCGTCCTCGGCGTCGAAAAATCGGTGAAGAGCCGCACCTCCTATGGCGGCACCTCTCCCGCGAATGTGAAGCGGCAGGCGCGCGCCTGGCTGAAAAAGCTCGGCTGAAAGTCGAATCGTGCGTGTCCTGAGCGCACTTGCGGAAACCACCGGCTTCCACGAAAGTGCGGCCCCGATGATCGTCTCTTCCCCGTCGCGCCGCGCCGCGAAAATTGCCGCTGTCGCCTTCGCCGTGCTCGCTCTGGCCGCCTGCGGCCGCCGTGGCGCGCTCGAAGCGCCGCCCGGCCTCACCGCCTCCCCGAAACCGGTCGCGAGCGAGCGCCTCGTTGCGCCCGTCGCACAGGTGACGACGACCGACAGCGGCGCCTTCGACCCGAACCCCGATTACCAGATCAACGATCCGCGCGCCGGCCAGCAACCCGTCGCCGTGGCCCCGGCCCCGGTCGATCCCAACAAACCGAAAAAACGCTTCATCCTCGACAAGCTCGTCGAGTGATCGGGCCGGACGGCTCCCATGCATCATTTCGCCTATAGCGACGGCGTCCTTCATGCCGAAGACGTCAGCCTCCCCGCGCTCGCGGACGAGGTCGGCACGCCGCTCTATGTCTACTCGTCCGCGACGCTCGAACGCCATTACCGCGTGTTTTCGGAAGCCTTCGCGGGCATGGACGCACTCGTCTGCTACGCGATGAAGGCCAATTCCAATCAGGCCGTCCTCACAACGCTCGCAAAGCTCGGCGCGGGCATGGATGTCGTGTCGGGCGGCGAATTGCAGCGCGCGCTGAAGGCAGGCGTTCCGGGCAGCCGCATCACCTTTTCGGGCGTTGGCAAGACCGATGCTGAAATCGCCGCCGCCCTCGATGCGGACATTCTCTGCTTCAACGTGGAATCCGAGCCCGAACTCGAACGTCTGTCGGCGATCGCTTCAGTGCGCGGAAAGACCGCCCGCATCGCGCTGCGCGTCAATCCGGATGTCGATGCCAAGACCCACGCCAAGATCTCGACCGGCAAATCCGAAAACAAGTTCGGCATCCCCTTCGAGCGCGCCCGCGCGGTCTACGCCGAGGCGGCGAAGCTTCCGGGCATTTCGGTGTCGGGCGTCGATATGCACATCGGCAGCCAGATCACCGAGGTCGGCCCGTTCGACGCCGCCTTCACGCTGCTGGCCGAACTCGTCACCACATTGCGCGCCGACGGCCACGCCATCGACCACGCCGATGTCGGCGGCGGCCTCGGCATTCCCTACAAGCTCGACAACGAGCCGCCCCCGCTGCCGGACGATTACGCAAAGGTCGTCGCGAAGCACATCAAGCCGCTCGGCATCAAGCTGGTGCTGGAACCCGGCCGCCTCATCGCGGGCAATGCGGGCATTCTTCTGACGCGCGTTCTTTACGTGAAGACCGGCGGCGCCAAGACCTTCGTCATCGTCGATGCGGGCATGAACGACCTCATCCGCCCGACGCTCTACGAGGCCCATCACGACATCTGGCCGGTTCGCGAGACCGCACCCGGCGCGGAGCACGCCAATGTGGATGTCGTCGGCCCGGTCTGCGAAACCGGCGATTACCTCGCTCTGTCGCGCTCGATGCCGGTGCCGAAGCCGGGCGATCTTCTGGCCGTCATGACCGCCGGAGCCTATGGCGCGACCCAGTCCTCGACCTACAACACCCGCGCGCTCGTCGCCGAAGTGCTGGTGAAGGACAACCAGTCCGCACTGGTCCGCCCCCGCCTCGACGCGGAAGCCATCATCGCCCTCGACCGCCCCGCCCCCTGGCTCTGAATTCCCAGGCCCTGTTTCTGGCCCAACCCTCATCCTGAGCCGGACTCGTCGAAGACGAGCCGTGTCGAAGGATGGGCCACAAGCTCGGACCCGCCGCCCATCCTTCGAGACGGCGCGATGCGCCTCCTCAGGATGAGACTGTAGAGAGAGAATAATCCTTGACTTTGCACAAGGATTATGATCCTATATCTCTGCTTTCGATTACGGAGGGCGCAACTCGAGGCGTCGTGATGTGGATCGGAAGTGCGGTGGCCGGGAATGCGGGAAGACGTAGCCCGCAGGAACGGAGGCCAAGGAGTGTGGAAGCCGGCGGAAAACCACCCGCCACGGAGCGTCTGGACGAATGAGGCCAGACGGAAACAGTCCGAAGCCAAAAGTCCACCGCGCGCGGGACGTCGTGAGAACGATGCCCCCGAGGTGAGGACAAACTGGTGTTGGCATTACCAAAACCACAGCCAACGCCGCCGCGGGAGCGGTCAATCTCCCGGCGTCCCGCGCGCCCCTCCAAAAGGGGCAACGGACTGCCCGCCGAGCCAGAAGGCTCGCGCATCCCACTCTTCCCCCGGAAGACGTTTCGTCATGCCCGAACGCCAGCGCCGGGAGGGTGGCCTCGCGAAGCGAGGTCGGGTGGGGCGCGCCACCGCCCATCCGGCACAAATCCTGCTCGGAACCGGCCATGCGCCATCTCTTCGCTCTTCACAACTTCGCAATGCCCCTCGCGCGCCGCATTCGCGGTGCTAGACTTTCCGCCATGACAGCAGCGACCACCCCCTGCGGCAGGTCCCGATGACGGACGAAACCGGCGCCTCGCACCCGGACGGCGAACGCCCCCGCGCGTTCGAGGCGCTGATCCGCCGTTCGCAGGCCGCCCTGATCTGGGAGCGGGCGTGGCCCGCCCTCGCGACGGCCGGTCTGGTCGCGCTCGCCTTCCTCACATTTTCCTGGTTCGGCCTTTTCATCGCGCTCGGGCCCGTCGCGCGCATCGCGGTGCTCGCCGTGTTCGGCGTCGCCTTCGCCGCCGCCCTCGCGCCGCTCGCACGCATCGCGATGCCGGACCGCGCCGCCGCCCTCGCCCGCATCGACCGCGAAAGCCGCACGCGCCATCGTCCCGCCACCGCGCTCAACGATCCGCTGGCCGGGCGCACGGAAGATCCCGTCACCGCCGCGCTGTGGGCCGCCCATCGCGCCCGCACCGCCGATGCCGCACGCAATCTGAAAGCCGGCTACGCCCATCCCCGCCTTGCCCTGCGGGATCCGCGTGCGCTGCGTTACGCCGCGCTTCTGGCGGCTGTCGTCGCCTTCGTATCCGCGGGCGACGACCGGTTTGGACGCACCCTGTCTGCCTTCGACTGGCGCACCCCCGCGGGCGGCGTTCCGCCGCGCATGGACGCCTGGGTCGCGCCTCCGCCCTACACCGGCCGCCCGCCGATCTTCCTCACATCGAGCCGCAACGAAGACGCAAGCGCCGCTGTCGCCCCCGAGGCCGAAAGCGCCCATACCGTGCCTGCGGGAAGCGTCGTCGTCGTCCGCGTGTCGGGCGGCAAAGCGGACATTTCCGCTCCCGGCGCCCGCGAACTCGGCGCGGACGAAAAGGCGCCGACGGCGGCCAACATCCCCCGCGCGCCCGCAACCGAGGGCATCAGCGAACGGCGTTTCGTGCTCGACAAGGACACGTCCATCGCCGTCACCGGCGCGGGCAACACCGACTTCGCCTGGGCGTTCGACGTCGTGCCCGATGCGCCCCCCGCGATCGCGTTCCGCGCCCCGCCCCGTTTCGGCCAGAAGGGCGCGCTGACGCTCGATTACACCGCGACCGACGATTACGGCGTCGCCTCGGCGGAAGCGCTCGTCGCTCTGCCACGCCGCCGCCCGGCACGTAACGACGCGCCTCCCGCTGCCACGCCACGCCCGCTCTACGGCCCGCCCGAAATCCGCCTCGTCCTGCCGCAGGGCCGCGCCCGTTCCGGCGATGCCGTGACAAATCTCGAACTCGCCGAACATCCCTGGGCCGGATCGCGCGTTGTGCTGACGCTTCTGGCCCGCGACGAACCGGGGCAGGAAGGCCGCAGCGAAAGCATCGAGACCCAGCTTCCCGCGCGCCCGTTCACCCATCCGCTGGCCCGCGCCCTCGTCGAGCAGCGCCGCACATTGGCGCTCGACGCCAATGCGAAACCGCGCGTTCTCGATGCGCTCGACGCGCTGTCGCTCTTTCCCGAAAGGTTCACGCCCGAGGCGTCGGTCTATCTCGGCCTGCGTACGGCTTCATCGCGCCTGCAGTACGCACGGACGGACGACGAATTGCGCGGCGTCGTCGATTATCTCTGGGAGATCGCACTGAAGCTGGAAGATGGTGATCTTCAGGGTATCCAGGACCAGTTGCGGCAGGCGCAGCAGGCTCTGCAGGAAGCTCTCGAACGCGACGCCTCCGACGAGGAAATCAAGCAGCTCATGGACCAGTTGCGCGAAGCGCTCGGCAAGTTCATGGCCGAGATGGCGCGCCGCATGGAGCAACAGCAGAACGGGCAGCAGGCACAAATGCCCCCCGGCGCGCGCATGGTCACACCGCAGGACCTCAAGAACATGCTCGACCGCATGGAGGAGATGGCGCGCAGCGGCAATCGCCAGGCGGCGCAGAACATGCTGTCGCAGCTGAACGAACTCCTCAACAATTTGCAGACCGCGCAGCCCCGCGGCCAGATGGACGAAGGCGCCGAAGCCGCCGCCCGCGCCCTCGACGAACTCGGCCGCATGATCCGCGAGCAAAGCGAATTGCGCGACCGCACCTTCCGCGAGCGCCAGCCCGGCCAGGGTCAACGGCAAGGGCAGCAACCCGGACAACAGGGGCAGCAAGGACAACAGGGACAGCAGCCCGGCGAAGGCACGGAGCCGGGTCAGAGCGGCGAGAACCCGCTCGGCCAGCTCGGCCAGGAACAGGGCGCGCTGCGCCAGCGCCTCGACGAGCTTCTGAAGGAACTCGAGGGCAAGGGCCTTGAAGGCGATCCCGCGCTCGGCGATGCCGGCGAGGAAATGGGCAATGCCGAAGGCCAGCTTGGCGAAGGCGATGCCAACCGCGCCTTCAACGCGCAGGGCCGGGCGCTCGATGCGCTGCGTCAAGGCGCGCAGGGCATGGCCGAACGCATGCAGGGGCAGCAGGGAGAAGGGCAGGCCCAGCAGGAAGGTCAGGGCCAGCAGCCGGGCCCGCGCGGGCAGGCGGCGGGAGGCGAAGACACAGATCCGCTCGGCCGCCCCACACGCGCGCGGCGCTACGATCCGGGCTCGAACGTGCGCGTCCCCGGCGAGATCGAGGCCCAGCGCGCGCGACGCGTTCTGGAAGAACTGCGCCGCCGCATCGGCGAGCCTGACCGGCCGCAGGGCGAAATCGATTATCTGGAAAGGCTGTTGCGCGACTGATGGATGCCGTCATCCCGGAAACAAAGCGGTTGTCCGGGATCGGTCTGCAGGCGAAAAACTCAGGCCGCCCGCCGCGCCTGCAGCGCACCCGCCACCGCTTCGCGGATCTGGGCGAGGCTGAAGGGCTTCGTCACCACATCCTCGATCAGCGCTTCGAGATCGGACGCGCGTTCGCGCTGATCGGCGAAGCCGGTCATCAGCAGGATCGGCATGTCCGGGTAATCGCGGCCCGCCGTCAGCGCGAGCGCGATGCCGTCCATCAACGGCATGCGGATGTCCGACAGCAAAAGCTCGAAACCCTCGCGCCCCAGAACGTCCAGTGCGTCCGCGCCGTCACAGGCCGTCGCGACATCATGACCGTCCAGCGTCAGAGCACGCTCGACAAAGCTGCGAACGGAATCCTCGTCGTCGACGACAAGAATACGTGCCATGCCTCAAATTCTCCCCGGATCATCCGATGGTTTGGAACTCGAATGTTCAACGACGCCGACAAACGGCAATTCGCGGAACGAGTGGGCTGCGTCCATACCATAACCCACGACGAACAGATCGGGACAGTCGAAGCCCACGAAATCGGCCTCGAAATCCACCGCTCTCTTGTCCTTCTTGTCGAGCAGAACGCAGGCACGCACACTTCTGGCGCCGCGCTCCAGCAGAAGATTGCGCGCAAAGGCCAAAGTGCGCCCCGATTCAAGAATATCGTCGATCAGAATGACATCGCGCCCACGCACATCGGAATCGATGTCGCGCACGACATCCACCGTCCCCGAACTTACCGTGGCGGCCTTGTAGCTCGACAGCTGAATGAATTCGATGTGCGGAGACATCCCGGCATGGTGCAGCGCGCGGATCAGATCGGCGGCGAAGACGAAGCTGCCGCGCAGCACCGCAATGACGAGAAGATTTTCGAGCGGCGTCGCGGCGATCTCCCGGGCGATCGCAGTGGTGCGCGCGGCCAGAACGGCCTCATCGAAAAGAACGCGGACATTGTCTTTCATCGCGCGGCAGTCTGCACTCCGTCGCGCGATCCCACAAACCGCACGATCACTTCACGTCCATCCGCGGGCGGCGAGGCGATCTGCGCGAAGAAGGGAAGTTCTTCTCCCGGGCCGAGTTCGCCGCGCGCAGGCACCGCCGTCCACACGAAAATCTCGCGGCCGGTCCGGTTGACCACAGCCAGACGCAGACGCGGCACGGCGACGCTTTCGCCCGCGACATTGCGGATCGTTCCCCGCACGGCAAGCTGGGGCACGCCGTCCTCGACATTCTCCTGCGTGGTGATGTCCGCGAAATCCAGACCGCGCAGGTTGACCGGCATTCCGGCAATCTCATACAGCCCCGCCAGATCGGGCAGCACCGACACGATGGTCCCCCGGCCGACAATGCTGCACGCCAGAACGGCAAGACAGGCGACGGCGGCCGTGGTGAGCCTGCGGCGGCTTGCGAAATTGCCTACGATGCTGAGGCGTGTCTGCCGCCGCCCGCGTCGGGAAGCTTCTTTCGCCTCCTGCAACGCCGGATTGGAAATGATGTTCTCGATGGGCGCCGGAGCGGCGAAATCATCGTCGCCAAACGCGGCCTCCGGATCCGCCGGTGCGGCCTCGACCTCGTCGAACACGTCGATGTCCTCGACGGTGACTTCGTCCGGCGCGGGGGTTTCCGCGAACTCCTGCGATGGGTTAGATTCAGCCTGACGCGCAAGCCAGACCGCGCCGCATTCCGTGCAGCGCACTTTGCGGCCGGACGCGCCGATATCGGCCGCTTCGACCTCGTAGGAGCTTTCGCAATCGGGGCAAATGATCAGCATGGTTGCCGCGAATCATGTCAGGCGTGAAACCATGCGAGGAATTCGCACGACTTCCTTTCGACCCTCCGCACGTGCGGTTAATTACGGGTTAAGTTCGCCGCCGCGTGGCGTGTTCGATGAAGGACAGGACAGGTTTTGATCCGTTTTGAGAATGTCGGCCTGCGTTACGGTCCGGGCTCCGAGGTCCTGAAGGATCTCACATTCCGGATCGACGCCAATTCGTTTCAGTTCCTGACCGGCCCGTCGGGCGCCGGCAAAACCTCGTTGCTGCGCCTGCTGTTTCTCGCATTGAAGCCGACACGCGGCCTGATCGGCATTTTCGGGCGCGACACCGCCGCCCTCACCCGCGCCGAGCTGCCGGATATCCGCCGCCGCATCGGCATCGTCTTTCAGGATTTTCGCCTTCTCGACCATCTGACGACGTTCGAGAATGTGGCACTGCCGCTGCGCGTGCTCGGCCGCGAGGAAGCCCATTACCGCGCCGAGGTCAGCGAATTGCTGCGCTGGGTCGGCCTCGGCGAGCGCATCAACGCCTATCCGCAGGTTCTGTCGGGCGGCGAGAAACAGCGCGCCGCCATCGCCCGCGCCGTGATTTCACGGCCTGAGCTTCTTCTCGCCGACGAGCCCACCGGCAACGTCGATCCGCATCTCGCCAAGCGCCTTCTGAGGCTCTTCGTCGAACTGCACAAATCCGGCACCTCGGTCTTGATCGCGACGCATGATATCGGGCTCATGGACCTGTACGATGCCCGTCGTCTCGTTCTCGCGGACGGCCGTCTCCACATCTACGAATAGGGCATGCCCGAGCTTAGTCGCCCATCTCCCGGCCGACCGGCGGCGAAAGCGCCGCCACGGCAGCCCCCGGCAGCAGGGGCCGAGAACCGGCGCGCGCCCTCGCTCGTGCCGGGCGGCTCGCTTGCGGGCACCGCGCTCGTCGTCATCATCGCCATCATGAGTTTCCTCGCCTCCCTCACGGCGGGAGCCGTGGGCGTGGTACGCGAAGCTGCCGACAACTGGCAGGATCAGGTTCTGCGCGAACTGACGATCCAGATCCTGCCCGCCGAAAAACGCGACATGAACGCCTCCATCGCCAAAGCGGTGGAGATCGCCCGGGCGACAAATGGCATCGCCAGCGCCGTGCCCTTCACCGACGCGGACACCGCCCGGCTGCTCGAGCCGTGGCTGGGTAAAAACCTCGCTTTCGACGAGCTTCCCATTCCGCGTCTCATCGTCCTGCGCGTCGAGGACGGCAAGACACCCGATTTTGCGGCGCTCGAAACGCGCCTGTCCCGCGAGGTTCCCGGGGCAAGCCTCGATACGCACCGCGCCTGGCTCGAGCGCCTGCGGATCACCGGAAACGCGCTCTCGGGCTTCGGCGTTGCGGTTCTGGCGCTTGTTCTGTTCGCCACCGCTTTGTCCGTACTCTTCGCAACGCGCAGTGCGGTTGCCGGCAACCGCGATGTCGTCGAGGTTTTGCATGTCGTCGGTGCACGCGACGGATATATCGCCCGCGCCTTCGCCCGTCGATTCTTCGTGCTCGGCCTGCGCGGCGGATTGATCGGCGGCGGCCTTGCAATCGTGCTATTTATCATTGCTGATCTCGCCAGCGGCGATGCCAGCCAACCCGGCTCCAGCGTCCTGATCGGGCGTCTCGACATGAGCTTTACGGGCTATCTCTCCATCCTCGCGGTCGCGCTGTTCATCGCCGCATTGACGATGCTCACCTCGCGTCTCACCGTGATGGCCCATCTGAGGCGGCTCGATTGATCGAAGGACCGCACAAACCGCGTCCCAGGCGCAGCCTGTTCGATCTGCTGCACGCCCTTGTGCGGCCGCTGGCGCTGATGAGCGCGCTCGTCCTGACCGGCCTAGTCGCTGGCTTTTTCGTTTTCGTCACGACCATTCCACGCGTCGAACCCGACACCGCCATCACCGGCGACGGCATCGTCGTCCTGACCGGCGCAGCGGACCGGCTGGCTGATGCCTTCAAGCTGCTCGCAAACGGGCGTGCCAAACGCCTTCTGATTTCCGGCGTCAATCCGGCAACGACCAAGGCAGAGCTTGTGCGTGTTTTGCCGCAGTTCGAGAACCTCATCTCGTGCTGCGCCGATCTCGGATACCGGGCGCTCAACACGGCGGGGAATGCGGTTGAAACGCGTGAATGGACTCGGCGAAACGGATTTGAGAGCGTCATCGTCGTTACCTCGGGATGGCATATGCGCCGTTCGCTGCTCGAAGTTCAGCGCTCGATCCCCGAAGTCATCCTGATCCCCTATCCGGTGATCGCTGCCTCCACCGCAGAGGAGACATGGTGGCTTGAGCCCGGCAATCTGAGACTGCTCGTGTCCGAATATGTGAAATACCTTGCGGCTCTGGTCGAAGTGCGGATAGCTCCCCGCGTCATCGACGAAGCTCCTCCAGCCAATCCAGACACATGATCTTCATCCGCTCGGTGGTGTTCAACACCGTCTTCTATGCAAGCTTTCTGGTGGTCGCGATCCTCGGCCTGCCTTTCCTTTTGACGCAGAAAGGCGCGCTCGAAGTTGCGCGCACCTGGGGGCGGATCAATCTCTGGTTGACCGAACACCTGGCCGGCATCCGCTTCGAAGTGCGCGGGCGCGAGAATGTGCCGAACGGCGGCTGCCTCATCGCCGCAAAGCACCAATCGGCGATGGAGACCTTCGGCATCGTGCCCTATGTGCACGACTTCGCCTTCATCCTGAAACGCGAGCTCAACTGGTTACCGCTCTTCGGCCTGTACACAATGCGGGCCGGCATGATCGGCGTCAATCGCGGCGCGCGTTCGCAGGCCCTGAAGGACATGACGGTCGAAGCACGAAAGGCCATTTCCGAGGGTCGTCAGATCATCATCTACCCGGAAGGAACGCGCCGCCCGCCGGGCGCCGAGCCCGCTTATAAATACGGCGCGGTCTATCTCTACACGGAACTCGGCGCGGTCTGCGTGCCGGTTGCGATCAATACGGGACTGTACTGGCCGCGTCGCTCGTTCCTGCGCTATCCGGGAACGGCCGTTCTTGAATTTCTCGAACCCATCGCGCCCGGCCTCGACGGCGAGGCTTTCAAGACGCGGCTTCAAAGCGTGATCGAGGAGGCGAGCAATCGCCTGATGGCTGAATCCCGCGCGCGCGGCGAAGGCATCCCGGCGCACAAGATCAAACCGCCGAAGAAATAACAAACCTCATCCTGAGGAGCGCCCGCAGGCGCATCTCGAAGGATCAGATACCGGCACCCATATCGATCGTGTCGACCCCGCCAAGCTGCTCGGCAAGCCATTCGAGTTCGGCGTCGTGAACGCCGAGATAGCGCAGATGCAGAACCGTGTTGATGACATAATCGCGGTTCGGCCCACCCTCGCCCCGGCAGATGCGTACAATTCGAAGCCTTTCCTCACGCGTCAGATTTCCCGCATATTGCTGGTGCGTTTCGTCGGACACATAAGTCAGCGCCTCGGTGCCCTCCCTGTTCGAGAAGGTCACCGGCAGGACGCGTTCGTGATAAACTGAACCCCTCATCTCGCGCGCGTGAAGATAAGCCCGCACGTCGTCGACCTTTGCGGCCGCGACCCGGTAGGCAACGCCGTGACATGAGCCGCCTGCGTCGAGGCCAAGCACAAGGCCCGGATTATCGGCCGTGCCGCGCCAATGATGGGAATAGATACAAAGCTCCCGGTGCCAGCCCTGCAGCAGCGCCGGGCGCATCTCTTCAAAGGCAAACCCCGGCTTCCACATCAGGGAGCCGTAGCCGAAAACCCAAAGATCCGTTGAAGCAGCCATCACCCAAGGACACCCGGCATCCGCACGTGCCGGACAGACCACGAGGTTAATCTGTGTAATCGGCGAGCCGCAAGGCCTGCCGCTCATTTCCCGTTCGTAGACCCGTGCCCTTCGGCTGCGGGTGTGCGCCCGAAATCGGGAGATTCGATATCCTGCCCGATATCGAGAATGCCGCGCCGTATCGCCCGGGTGCGCGTGAACAGATCGAACAGAGTGTCGCCATCCCCGCGCCGGATCGCCCGCTGCAGCGAGGTCAGATCCTCGGTGAAGCGGCCCAGCATTTCGAGCACCGCATCCTTGTTGTTGAGGAAGATGTCGCGCCACATAGTCGGATCGGACGCGGCGATGCGGGTGAAATCGCGGAAGCCGGAGGCCGAGAACTTGATGACTTCCTGGCGGACATTGTCTTCCATATCCGCCGCCGTGCCGACGATATTGTAGGCGATGAGATGCGGAATATGGCTCGTGATCGCGAGCACGAGATCATGATGCTTGGCGCTCATCACTTCGACATCCGCGCCGATTTTCGTCCAGAATTCAACGAGCCGCTCGACCGCGTTCTGGTTTGTGCTTTCCGGTGGCGTCAGAATGCACCAGCGATTGCGGAAGAGTTCGGCAAAACCGGCATCCGGCCCGGAATGCTCGGTGCCCGCGATGGGATGGGCAGGCACGAAATGCACATTCGCGGGAAGATGCGGCTCCATCTGGCGGATGACCGACATTTTCACCGAACCGACATCGGATACGATCGCACCGGGCTTCAGCGCCGGCCCGATGGCCTTGGCAACGTCCTCGGACGCCCCCACCGGCACGCAGACGATCACCAGATCGGCACCGGCCACAGCTTCGGCGGGATCGAGGGTATAGAAATCGCCGATGCGCAGTTCCTCGGCACGCTTCAGCGTCTTCTCGGATCGCGTCTGCACAACGATTTCGCCCACGAGGCCGCTTTTGCGTGCGGCATGAGCGATGGACGAGCCGATCAGGCCGATGCCGATCAGCGTCAGCCGTGTGAACAGGGGTTCAGCCACGCTTCGCTCCCACGAATTCGGAGAGCGCTGCGACCACAAGCCGGTTTGCCTCGTCGCTCCCGATCGTCATGCGCAAGGCATTCGGAAGGCCGTAGGAGGTGACGCGGCGCAGGATGATCCCACGCGCGGACAGATAGTCGTCGGCCTCCGCCGCCGTCTTTCCGGCTTCGTCGGGAAAATGGATCAAGATGAAATTGGCGACGCTTGGCGTGGTGTGCAGGCCGATCCTGGAAAACTCCAGAGCGAGGCGGTCGAGCCACGTCTCGTTGTGCGCGACAGACATCGCGATATGCGCGCGATCGTCAAGAGCCGCAACGCCCGCCGCGACGGCCGGTCCCGACACATTGAACGGCCCGCGAATGCGGTTTACCGCATCGACCACCGCAGTCGGTCCATACATCCAGCCGAGACGCAAATTCGCGAGGCCATAGATCTTGGAGAATGTGTGCGTGACGACCACGTTCTCGAAATCTTCAACCAGTTCGCGCCCGTCGGTGTAATCCTCCTTGACTACATATTCGGAATAGGCCGCGTCGATCACGAGAAGAATGTCCGGACGCAGGCCCGCGTGCAGACGGCGGATGTCCGCCGCCGGAAGATAGGTGCCCGTCGGATTGTTGGGATTGGCCACGAAGACGATTTTCGTCCGTTCGGTCACATTGGCGAGGATCGCATCGACATCGGCCGTGTAACCTGTCTCCGGCACGACGACCGGCGTCGCACCGCGTCCCATGATTGCGATCTTGTAGACGAGGAAACCATGCTCGGTGAAAATCCCCTCGTCGCCCGGTCCCAGAAAGGCGTGGGCGAGAAGGTTGAGGATCTCGTCCGATCCCGCACCGCAGACCACGCGTTCGGGATCAAGCCCATTTGCCGCGCCTATGGCCTCGCGCAGCGCGCGCGATGAGCCTTCGGGATAGAGCGCCAGTTTCTCGCCCGTCCTGACATAGGCCTCGACGGCGCGGGGGCTCGGGCCGAACGGCGTCTCGTTTGAGGAAAGCTTGAATATGCGGTTCGGCCCTGACGCGCCGGATTTGCCGGGAACATAGGGTTCGATGTCGAGGATGCCGGGGCGCGGCACCGGGCGAAGGCGCTGTTCGGATGCGGTCATCGGAAGATCATTCGGCCACCGCAGCCTGATCGTTTATTTCGATCAGGTCGATGGGTTTTGCGTATGAGCCGAGGCGCGGCGCGCCATCGGGAAGATTAGCGGAAGCAACGGCGATCAGACCTCGCCATCGGTCGGTCGTGGCATCGGCCAGCACATCGAAAATGCCCGGCTGCGGCGCGCTCGCGAAATCGGCCGCGACAACGGCCATTTCATCCACCGCCGCATTGCCGAGCGGCTTTGCGATGACGACCGCCGGAACCGCCGCCGGGCGGCCGGGATAGATCAGAAACGGCAGCCGCGCCATGACGACCGGCTGCCCCGGCCCACCGAGCCCCTGCCACCATGGGCCCCGGCTCGTGCCGAGGCCGATCAGTCCGAGATCGCCCTGAGACGCGGAAACCGCCGCGACCACCGCGTCCGGTCCCTCCTGCATGAAGAGCGGGACGTCGAACCCCATCTGGAAGCGCGCCAGATCCTGCAAAGAGGCGCGGTCTCCCGAGCCGTCCACATGCACCGCATAGGGGGCCTGCACATGCGTGAAGCCCGAAATGATAGTCCTCCAGATGTGTTCCACCGCCGAAAACGGAAGCCGGCCGCCGTGCCGGGCAAGGAGGCGGCGCATCATGTCGGCCTCGCGACCGGGCCGGAACGCCGAGCCCGTCTCGCCGGTCTTCTTCACGCGGACGAGGGCATCGATGATGGCCCCACGTTCGATCAGGAGGCGGTGCATATCGGCATCGATCCGATCGATCTCGGCACGAAGGTCATCGAGGCTTTTGGGCGCTTCTGTCATGGGCCGCACTCAATACGCCGCCCCGGCCCGTTGTCAAAGAAACGTTGACTTTACCGCTTGGTACCATCTTAGCTGTCCGGCCCCGCGCAGCACGCAAGGCGCGGAAGATTATCCCGCGGCACGCGGGAAACGAAGGAACGATCCCACATGGCCCCATCCGAGGCCCTGTCTGCTGTCAAGAATGCGGCTCGCCACGAGGTGGATACCCCGCAAAGCCGCGCCGTGCGCTTCGGCCCGGAAGCGCCGCTCCGGCTCGATTGCGGGGTCGATCTGTGGCCCCTTCAGATCGCCTACAAAACCTATGGCGAACTGAACGAGGACAAATCCAACGCCATCCTCATCTGCCATGCGCTGACCGGCGACCAGCATGCCGCGAGCGAAAACCCGGTTACCGGTAAGCCCGGCTGGTGGGAGAAGGCGGTCGGGCCCGGCCGCCCGATCGACACCGACCACTTCTTCGTCATCTGTTCGAACGTGCTGGGCGGCTGCATGGGCACGACGGGCCCCGCGTCGCTGAACTCGGAAAAGAACCGCCCCTTCGGCCTCGATTTCCCGGTGGTCACCATCCGCGACATGGTGCGCGCGCAGGCCAAGCTCATCGAGCATCTGGGTATCGATCAGCTCTTTTCGGTCATCGGCGGCTCGATGGGCGGCATGCAGGTGCTGGAATGGGCCGTGACCTATCCGGAGAAGGTTTTCTCTGCCGTGCCGATCGCCGCCGCCGCCAAGCACTCCGCGCAAAACATTGCCTTCGACGAGGTCGGGCGTCAGGCCATCATGGCCGACCCGGACTGGCAGGGCGGCCGGTATCAGGACGCAGGCACGGTGCCGAGCAAGGGTCTCGCGGTCGCGCGCATGGCCGCGCACATCACCTATCTGTCCGAAGCGGCACTGCAGCGGAAGTTTGGGCGCGAATTGCAGGATCGCGAGGCGCGTACCTTCACCTTCGACGCCGATTTTCAGATCGAGTCTTACCTGCGCTATCAGGGATCGACCTTCGTCGAGCGCTTCGATCCAAACTCCTACCTCTACATCACGCGAGCGATGGATTATTTCGATCTCGCCGCCGAGCATGGCACGCTGTCCGCGGCCTTCGCGGGAACGAAGACCCGTTTCTGCGTGATGTCCTTCACCTCCGACTGGCTGTTTCCGACATCGGGCTCGCGGGACATTGTCCATGCGCTCAACGCAGCAGCAGCCAACGTGTCCTTCGTCGAAATCGAATCTGACAAGGGGCATGATGCGTTCCTGCTGGACGAACCGGAATTCTTCGCCACCTTGCGTGGTTTCCTCGCCGGGTGCAGCCGCGCGCGCGGGCTGAAGGTGTAACTATGGCGCGTCTCGCACATCAGGGCGCTCCGGTTCAGGACGCCCCGGTCTCGCCGGCCCGCGACAGCGCCCGGCCCGATCATCTTCTCATCGCGGACATGGTCACGCCCGGCGCTCGTGTGCTCGATGTCGGTTGCGGAGAGGGCGATCTTCTGCGGCTTCTTATCGCCCGCAAGCAGGTCGACGGGCGCGGCATCGAAATCAGTCAAGCTGGCGTCAACGCGGGCGTCGCGCACGGGCTGTCCGTCATCCAGGGCGACGCCGACACCGATCTCGACAATTACCCCGATGACGCCTTCGATTACGTCATCCTCTCGCAGACCCTGCAGGCTACACGCCAGCCAAAAGAGGTGATGGAGAACCTGCTGCGCATCGGGCGCCATGTCGTGGTGTCGGTACCGAACTTCGGCCACTGGAAAATGCGCGCGCAGATCGTCCTGCGCGGCCGCATGCCTGTGACGCCGACACTGCCCGAAACCTGGTACAGCACACAGAACATCCATCTGTGCACGATCCGAGATTTCGTCGATCTGTGCGACGCCGTGGGCGCAAAGATCGAACGCGCGGTGGCTCTCGACGACTGGAACCGCCCGGTCCGCGTGAACGCGCCGTGGTGGTTCTGGAACCTGTTCGGCGCGCAGGCGGTGTTTTTGCTGAAACGATCATGGGCCACACCGCGCCACGAAAAGCCGCGCGACTGAGCTCAGCGTCCCGTATTGACTGCACCGCCTGGCACCAGAACCGGCTCCACAGCGCGTACACGCACCTTGGCGGGTTTGCGTTTTGCGCGCGCCGGCGTGTAGACCTGCTTTACCGCCTCGACCATGTGCACACCGCAGAACGGCGCCCAGCCCCAGCTTCCAACGCGTTCGAGCCATAAGGCGGACCGCAGCACCATTCCCCGCTCGATCGGCGGGAACATCAGGGCATCGCTCCAGGTCAGCGGCGCGAACTGGGCCTCTCGCAGGAGATTGGTGAGCTGCCCGCGGCTGTAGGGACGTCCTTGTCCGAAGGGTGTCGTCTCCAGCCGTGCCCACGCGCCGCGCCGGTTGGGAACCACCGCGAGGAGCTTTCCGCCCGGCGCAAGACACCGCCAGCATTCGCGCAAGAGCTCGCGCGGATCGTCCGCATTCTCCAGCGCATGGACAAGGATGATGCGGTCCACGGCTGAATCGGGCAGCGGCCAGATGTCCTGCTCGACAAGCGCCGATGCAACGCCGCGACCGGACTGCCAGTCGAGCACTCCCTGCTCGGCCGGCATGAAGGCGAGAACGCGCTCGGTCTCGTCGCGAAAAACACCCAGAAATGGCGTCGCGAACCCGGCGCCGAGCACACGCAGGCCCGCAGCATCGGAAAAGCGCATGCGTATCTTCGCGCGCAGGATGCGTCGCACCACCTGTCCGAGGCGCCCGTGATAGAAGGTCCTGAGATCGACGACGTCGAGCGACATGACGGCGTCAGGACGCGCGGGCGACAGCCGCGATGGAGGCGTCGCCGGTCGGCAAGGCGGTGCGCGGGGCTGCCTTCTGGCGGGCCTCTTCCAGCCGTTCGATGTTCGTCGACAGCCAGAACCAGAGCGGACGGATTTGCTCGAGAAGCTCCCGGCCGAGGGGGGTCAACTCATATTCGACGCGTGGCGGCACCTGCGGGTAAAGCGTGCGGATGACGAAACCATCCGCTTCGAGCTGGCGCAGGCACTGCGTCAGCATCTTCTGGGTGATCCCGTGCACCCGCTGGAGCAGGCGTGAAAAGCGCAGCGGCTGTCCCTCGGCATCGAGCTCGGAGAGAATCCAGCCGGTCCATTTCCCGGCGATCCGGTTCATTGTTTCGCGGGCAAGGCCCATCTGGCCTTCGGTGAGGTTGCAGCAGGCCTCTTCGATCTGCTCGTGCGTGATGGTATCCATTTGGCATGTATAGATCACGAAGCCATCTTCTTACAATCGGAAACAAGAAGCCGCTGCAACACGAAGATGCCCTTTGTTTCGGGTCTGAAATGCAAAGAGAAATCCTGCGGAAACAGCGGCCGCTTAGTTCTCGCCTTGTGGCATTGGAGGGGGAACATGCACCGGCCTGACGCAACAGAGCTCGGCTTGCGACCATACGCGGTCGCCGCCGAGGCGCGTGCACAGTCCACCCTCCCTTCCCGGTCGAAGCGAGGGTGGACTGCTCCCGTATCCCCTACACCCCCACGGGCGTCCAAACCCGCTTCGGACACGGCGCTGCCGGAGTGAAAGCTCCGGCAGCGTTCGTTTTTCGGAGTCCTCGCTCGGTTCCTCGGTGCCATTGCGAAAAGCCGGCGTTATCGCTAGCTGTCTCCCATGCTGACCGCGAAGGCGAAATACGGTCTCAAGGCCATGGTGCATCTGGCGGCCCTGCAACCCGGAAAGTCGGCGCTCATCGCCGACATCGCAGCGCAGCACGGCATTCCGAAAAAGTTTCTCGACGCGATCCTCAACGAATTGCGTCAGGCCGGCTTCCTCAAGAGCAAAACCGGGCGCGGCGGCGGCTATATGCTGGCGATCCCGGCCGACCGGATCATCGTCGGCGACATCATTCGCAAGCTCGATGGCCCGCTTGCCGCCGTTCCCTGTGTCAGCCGCAGCTCCTATGCGCGCTGTCAGGACTGCGATACCGAGGAAGACTGCAAGGTCCGCCTTTTGATGCTCGAGGCACGCGAAGCACTCGCCCAGGTGCTCGACCGGCGCACCCTGGCTGAAATGGAAGCGGTCGGCCGCAACCCCATGGACGATTTCGTCTACATGATCTGACGCCGCTGGCACCCTGTCGCTTTATCCCGCCCCGCGCGCAACGAGCAGACCTGACAGGAGCGTGCGAAAACCGCACGAAAACAGAGGTTCGGCGCGGACCCGCCATCAAAACCACTTATTTCAAGGGCGATTCGCACACGCTTGCAAAAAAACCGCCGAAAACCCGGCCAAACCGCTCTTGCTCCGCGTTCAATCGACGTAATGTGCAGGCTCCGAATCACTGGAGGTAACAACATGGCCACCGCTCAACTCACCAAGTCGCAGCTCATCGAGAAGATCGCGACCGAGACCGAACTGACCAAACGCGACGTAAAGGGCGTTTTCGACGCCCTCGCCGGCGTCGGCTACAAGGAGCTGAAGAAGAACGGTCAGTTCACCGTTCCCGGCTTCGCGAAATTTGTCGTCGTCAAGAAGCCCGCCACCAAAGCGCGCAAGGGCGTCAACCCCTTCACCGGCGAGCCGACCACGTTCAAGGCCAAGCCGGCCCGCAAGATCGTGCGAGCGCGCCCGGTCAAGGCCGCCAAGGACGCCGTCTGATCTCTGATCGGCCGAGACGATCTGAACCGCCTGCGCCCTCATCGGCGCAGGCGTTTTTCATGGCATCAGGCTTCGGCGGATGCGCGGCGCCGCAGGAGCCCGATCCCCAGAAGCGCAAAACCGATGGCGATCGACAGCGGCAAGGCTTCAGGCCCGGCAATGTCGATAAGATAGCCGATGGGGGTCGAACCGATGATCGATCCCGCCGCATACGCCATCGCAAACCCCGTCGAGACGGTGGCGAGCCGAGAGCCGCGATAATCCTGCCCAATCAGGATCACGCCAAGCGTGTAGAGCCCCGAAATGGCACCACCCGCAACAAACAGAATGACGGCGCGCAAGGCCACGACGTCCATACTGAACGGCAGAGCGACCATGGTCACCACCGCAACCGCCGTGCAGAGCGCAAGCGTTTCCCCCCGCCCCCACCGGTCGGCCAGCACGCCGAGCAGAACGATCAGCACAGCCTCGCCGAGGCTGAAGATGGCGACGAGATACGAGGCGTTCGCGTCGTCGAGGCCATGTGACAGGCCATAGATCGGCAGAAGGCTTTGCAGCGCGGTTTCGCCGACGCCGGACATAAACCCGAACAGTATAAGGCTTCCGGCGAGGGTCAGCGCAAGCCGCAGGCCCTTGAGGTCTCCGAGATCCTCATCCTCCGCCTCGCCGACGGCGGACGGCACGCCCAACGCCACCACGACGCCGACCGCAAGCGGAACGATCGCGGCGATAATCGGGAGTGTACCGACAACCCCGGTTTGCCCAAGAACCACGGGTCCGAGAAACTGGCATGTCGCATAGAGCGTGCCGGACGCACCGATGATACGGCCGCGATGCCGGTCGGTGACAACGCCGTTCAGCCATATTTCGGTGGTCGTCCAAAGCGTCGAGAAACAGGTCCCCATCACGAAGCGCGCCAGGAACCACACCACCATGTTGTCGGTAAACAAAAGCGCGGTGAAGGACACAAGGGACAACGCGAATTGCCCCGTGACCACCGCCTTCAGACCGATCTTCTCGATCAGTTTCGGCAAGAATGGCCCGACGATAAAAATACCCGCGCCCGCGAGGCTCGCATTGAGGCCGATCAGCCAGGTCGGCAGACCATGCTTCTCGAGCGCGAGCGAAAAGAAAGGGTAGGTATAACCATACAGGAGTGCTTCGATCGCAATCAGCGTCAGCACACCGCTCACACGCCACAGATACATCGGAACCTCAGATCAGGCAGCGCGGTTCAGGACACCAGCAGGGTATATCCTCACTGACGAGATTGAAGGTGCGATAATCTGCGAGGAGCTCCTCGCCCGCGCGGATGTCGCGGGAGGCGTAGACGTAGAGCTGGTCCTCGACCCGGGTGTTCGCGCGGCAATTGTGGTTGAGATAATCGACGCCGTCCGGCTCGCTCACGGGAATGAGATAGAGCAACTGCGATCCGACGATCCGCAAATGCACCGATTGCCGCCAGAAGAAACTGTCGTTTCCCTTCTGCGCCTCAAGCTCCGCGAGCTCGGCCACCCGCGCCTCGCCATCGAAAAAGCCGAGGAGCGAGCCCTCGGCAATATCGCGTTTCGCGTAGATGCTTTTGTGGTCGGGGCGAAGGGATCGCACCTCGACCAGATCGAAATTGGTGTAACTCATGGCTGGAAACTATCAGGCGACGAGAATACCGCCAGACTGTCCTTCGCGGCCGACAGACGCGGTTCCAGCCTCGAACATGGTCCGTAGCCAGTTGTCGCACAGATTTTGCGCGTAGATCACCGGCATTTCGTGGCTGTGCATTTCCTTCTTCGTCTCGGCGAAGACTGGATCGTTGTGAGGCGCAAGCCAGCTCCGCCTGTCATCGGACAGGTGCACCGCCCGCTCCGGGCAGGCCGAACGCTTGTTGTAGCTCGAGATCGTGTTGACCGACATGTTCTGCCACGTCGTCACGCTGTGCTGGAAGAGCTTGCGCGCCGCATGCATGCAGGTCAGCTCGTCCGGCTTTGAACCGTAGAGCCGGATGCACTGATCGCGGACCAGACACGCAAAGGCGAACGCATCCGACGTCATATTGATGCCGATGAACGGCGCACTCAAGGACGGATCGTAAAGCGGATCTTCGACATTGTTCGAGCCGCGGCAGAACGCGACGGGGAAGAAGCTGTAGGTCGTCGGAAGACCGGTGACCGGGCACTCGACCTCAAGCTCAATGGAGATCGTCTCACCCTGGACGACGGCGTCGGCACTCCGGCACAGCCCCGCTTCCTGCATCAGCGCGCCGAGCGCCTTGAGTTCTTCGGCGGCATTGGCGTAGCTACGACCACGATCGTTCACGACGGCAAGGAAACCCGTGCGGCTGTGCTCGCGCACGCCCGCAAAAAAGGTCTCGACCTCGCGCGAATAGTCCGCGCCATTACGCACCATCGCGACGTGATATCGACCGAGCCGGAACTCGCGCTTCCCCGCCGAGCACATGAGGTCGCGCTGCAGCCAGTGCTGAAAATCAAAATCCGGTTCTGAACCGTGAAAAGGGCAGCGTGCCGTTTCAGCACGTCCATCTACCACATCCGCCTGAAGACGCTCTGACATGACGCAGATGCCCTGAAAATCGATGACCGCAATTAACGTTTTGTAAACCATAGGGTACGGAATTACGCAATCGTTCTCTGCCAGCGGGGTTGGCGCGTTTTCCGGCTAAGCGATTGGGTGAATGGATAATTACGATATTAACTAAGTTTTGAGGATACATCTAAAGACGATCGAAACGCTCAATGTGCATGATGGAAATGTAATTCCAGAGAGTGCGTGATGCGTCTCACCCGCCAGATTTCCGTCTGCCTTGCTGTCGGAGCCGTCGTTACGTTCCTGACGGTCGGCCTCACGATTGCGTGGATGGCCCGCGAGCATGATGCCGAGGCCGAAAGGTCGACGCGCACGATGGTCGTTGGCGGCCTCGAGACTCTGCATCAGCGCCTGCAGGCGCTGACCAACGATTATGCATGGTGGGACGAGGCCTATCAGGCCTATCACCGCGGCGACCGCGAATGGATCGATGCCAATATCGGTACCGGCATTACGGGCACGCAGATCGCCGATGCGCTGGTCGTCGTCTCGCCGCAAGGCAACATCGATTACGGATGGGCCGTCGAAGACGGATCGGTCGGAGGGATCTTCTCGCCGAACGCGATACGCTCGGCCCTTACCGCGGCCGAGGACGCGCCCGTCACCCAGAGCCAGGCCCGGACCATTCTCGTGCGCGGCGAAGATGGCATTGCGCTCGTCGGCATTGCGCGCATCGTTCCGGCGAGCACGGTGGACACCGCCGACCGAGCAAGCATGCCCTTTGTCGCGATGGCGCAATATCTCAGCGACGAGCGTCTCGGCGAGCTTGGCCGCAGCTTTCTGTTGCAGGACCTGTCGATCCACGAAACGCCGATCAGCGGCCAGGACTCGCTGCCCCTTCTCAATGAATACAACCGCCCGATTGCCTATCTGACCTGGACGCCTCCCACGCCCGGAGCCGCGCTGCTTCGCATGGCGGCTCCGCCCCTCATCGCCGCGCTCGGCATTTTCAGCGTGGCCATGATGCTGATCGGTTTCCGCGCACAGACGCTCGCGAACGCTCTTTTCCGCAGCGAACAGGATGCGAGCGTGTCCGCGCGGCGCGATCACCTCACCGGCCTCATAAACCGCTTCGGCCTCAACGAAATTCTCGCCTCGCACACTTATGTCCAGGCGTCGGCAAAGGGCGAACTGGCCGTCATCTTCCTCGACATCAACGGCTTCAAGGAGGTCAACGATTCCGTCGGCCACCACGGCGGCGATCTCCTCGTCTGCGAGATCGCCCGGCGGGTCGGGGCGGCCCTTCCGAAGAGCGCACGTCTTGCCCGCGTCGGCGGCGATGAATTCGTCGTCGTGCTGCACGGTCCGGACGCGCTCGATGTCTCGAAAATCTCGGCGAGCCTGCCTGAAGCCATGGACGCGCCCTTTTCGGTGCTGGGCATGGAATTTCACATCGCCTGCGCGATCGGCTACACCTCGACCAGCCGTGGCAGCGTTCCGGTCGACGAACTCATCCGTCAGGCGGACATGGCCATGTATCAGGCCAAAAGCTCCCGGCAGCGCGATCCCGTCGCCTATCTGCCGTCGATGGAAACCGGCACGCTCGAGCGCAAGCAGTTCGAAGGGCGCCTCTGGCACGCGCTACAGGACGGCGAGCTCAGCGTCGCCTATCAGCCTATTGCCAGTTCGCACGATCTGTCGCCCAACGGCCTCGAAGCGCTGATCCGCTGGTATTCGCCGGAATTGGGGCATGTCTCCCCGGCCAAGCTTGTGGAGGTCGCCGAGGAATCCGGCCTCATCCGGGACATCGGCGACTTTGTTCTCAACCGCGTTTGCGCCGACATGCACCGCTGGCCCGGCCTGCGTGTGTCGGTCAACGTTTCCCCGGCCCAGCTGCGCGATCCGAACTACATTACCAGCTTCACCGAGACGCTCGCGCGCTACAACGTGGACCCCCGCCAGATCGAGATCGAACTGACGGAGAACGTGATGGTAGGAGACATGATCCCGACCGCCCGCAAGCTCTCGCAGTTGCGCCGTCTCGGCGTCACGGTTGCGCTCGACGATTTCGGAACGGGTTTCTCGTCCATCGGCTCGCTCCGCAATTTTCCGTTCGATCGGGTGAAAATCGACCGCTCCTTCATCATGGACATCACGACGAACCCCGACAGCGCCGCGCTGGTGCGTGCACTCGTGGCCGTTGCGGATGCCATGAATCTCGATGTCGTTGCGGAAGGCGTCGAAACCAACGAGCAGGCGCAGCTCGCGCGCATCAGCGGCTGCGAATATCTCCAAGGCTATCTGCTCGCCCGCCCGATGAGCGCCGAACAGATGGAAAAGCATCTCGCCGAAAGCCTTACCTTCGCGGCGGCCAAGAAGGCCCCGTCGAACCGCCGCCTTTCCCAGATCGGTTGACCCCGAAAACCCGCGTGCAAGAGAAGACGTGCGCCGCACGTTTTGCTATGCAGCCACGTCCGTGGCGGTTATCGCCCCGGACATGCACGAACAGCGCGCCGCACAGCGGCCGGGATACCCGATGACAAAGCTTTCGATTACCGCCGGCCCCTTTTCCTTCGAGGCCGAGCTTCTACACGATGTCGCACCCAAGACTTGCGAAAAATTCCTGACACTTCTCCCCTACAAGGAGCGCATCATCCACGTGCGCTGGAGCGGAGAAGGCTGCTGGATTCCGCTCGGCGAAACCGATTTCGGCCTAGGCTACGAGAACGCGACGAGCTATCCGGCGCCCGGCGAGTTCATCCTTTATCCCGGCGGCTACAGCGAAACCGAGATTTTGCTCGCCTACGGAGGCGTGCGCTTCGCAAGCAAGATGGGCCAGCTCGCGGGCAACCACTTCATGACAATCACCAAAGGGCGCGAAAATCTCCTCGCCCTCGGCAAGAAGACCCTTTGGGACGGCGCACAGGACATCGTCTTCGCCCGCGCGTGACGTTCAGCCGAGCTCGAATGTGGTGATGCCGTAAATGCGCTCCAGCGGCAGCTGGGGCGCCGGGCCGCGATACATGCGGGCCGTCTCGAAGACGGGCTGGAGCGCGTGTCGATCGGCAAGCGCGATCGCGGCATGGTTCGGCTCCGGAAGATCGAGAAAAACCTCCTCGGGAGCCTCGGCCGCCAAAGCCTGGAACAGCAAGTCCGCCACGTCTTCCCGCTCCGCGAACAGCGGGCCGATCTTGTGGCCCGTCCTGCACGCGCGGATCGTGCCGTAGCCGCAGACATGTCCCTCCTGGACATAAGCCAAAGAGGTGCGGCGCTCCGGATTAAGCCACGCGCGCAGGAAATCTTCGCGCGGACCCGGAAAAAACGCCCGGTCGAAGGCAATGACGGACGGCAGGAGCTGGCTGTCGACACGCACAAGCCGCTCGTCCGCCACGCGGGAGGTCTGCGGGCGGCCTCCATAACGCACATTGCGATGTGCGAGCTCGAAACCCGATTTGCGGTAATTGTCCTGCTGCGCCAGAACACCGTCGAGGCCGATAACCCGTCCGTTGAGCCGCTCCATCCCCGCCTGCCACGTCGCCCAGCCATGGCCTTTTCCACGCAGTTCGGGCACCACGATGTAAAGACCGATAAAACCGAAATCGACACCGTAGCGCACGGCGGCAATGGCCGTTGCGGGCTGGTCGTCCAGAAACCCCATCAGAAAACCGCCGGGATCAGCGGCTCTGAAATCCGGGGCATCGCCGAGGCCGGGGTTCCAGCCTTCGTTTTCCGCCCATTTGACAGCCATATCGAGATGGGACGCCCCCATCTCGCGAACGACAAATCCGGTCATTGCCGCACAATGGCATCCGGCGCGAACGACGCAAGAACTCCCGTGTAGGTTTTCGAAATCGGCGTCGCATAGGCGCCGGCTTTGGAGGTACGAAGGCCAAGCCCCGCCAAGGCTTCGATCATTTTGACGCCAGCGGCAACACCGTCGACGACCGGCACGCCGAATTCGCCCGACAGATCCCGTGCAAGATCGGCCATGCCCGCGCAGCCGAGCACGACCGCATCGCTTCGGTCGGCCTGGAGGGCCTCTCGAACCTTCGCGCGCAGCAGCGCCCCGGCATTCGAGCCGGGTTCTTCGAGCGACAGAACCGGAATATCGGCCGCATGAACGCGCGCGCGCTCGGCAAAACCGTAGCGATGAACCAGATGCGAGATCGGAGCCACCGAACATGCCAAAGTGGTGACGACGGAAATGCGCGTCGCAATCATCCCTGCCGCCGCAAGCGCCGCCTCGCAGATGCCGACCACGGGAATGTCGGCCAGCGCCCGCGCCGCATCGAGGCCGGTGTCGTCGAAACAGGCGATAACCACGCCGTCCGCCCCGGCTGCCTCGCCCCTGGCGATCTCCTGCAGCAGCCCCGGCAGGGCGAAGGCCTCGTCATAATAGCCCTCGATGCTGACGGGCCCCATCGCGGGGTTGACGGCAACAATGTCCGTACCGGAGGCCGCCGCCTGCTGCGCGGCAAGACCGATCTTGTCGGTCATGCTCGCGGTGGTGTTTGGGTTTATGACGAGGATACGCATCGGAACTTCAATATCATTATCATCCCGCCCGGCGCCGGGCTCGCTGGGACAGATAGATGGCGCCGAGCGCCAGCACAATGATGAGGAGCGAAAATCCCGTCGTGACCGTGCCGAGCGCATAGAGCACGGGCGTCGTGACATTGGTCGTCATGCCGTAGATTTCGAGCGGCAGCGTGTTGAACGAGCCGGACGTCATCAGGGTCCGCGCGAACTCGTCATAGGAGAGCGTGAAGCCGAACAGTCCCACCCCGATCAGGCTCGGCAGGATGAGCGGCAGAAGCACGTGGCGGAAGGTCTGCCACGGACTGGCGCCAAGATCGCGGGCCGCCTCCTCATAGCTCGGATTGAAGCGGTTGAAGACCGCGAACATGATCAGAAGGCCGAAGGGCAGCGCCCAGGTGAGATGCGCGCCGAAGGCCGACGAATACCAGGCCGGGCGAAAGCCGGTGACCTGAAACAGAAGGCCGATGCCGAGGCTGACGAGGATCGAGGGCACGATCAGGCTGGCGATGGCCGTATAGAACAAAGGGCCCGCGCCCCAGAACGGGCGGCGGAACGCCATTCCCGCCAGCAGCGACACGAACACCGTCGTGCCCATCACCATGAGACCGAGCACGAACGAGCGCGTGAAAGCGCCGCCGAAATCGCCGACCGCTTGCGTCTCGAACAGATTGCGGAACCAGCGCAGCGACACGCCGTTCATCGGGAATGTCAGCCCGCCATCGGGCCCCTGGAAAGACAGGATGAAGATCGTCGTCAGCGGTCCGTACAGGAACAGGACGAACACCGCAAAAAAGATGGCCAGCACCCAGAAGCCGAGACCGCGCCGCTCTCCTTCCATCTCACAGCTCCTTGCGAATGTTCACGACGCGCAGAATGCCCGCGACGATGAGAAGAACGACACCGAGAAGGACCACGGCATTCGCCGCCGCCGCCGGATATTGCAGCACCGAAATCTGGTTCGCGATCATCAGTCCGACCGAGGCGGACTGGCCGCCCGACATGAACCGCACCGTGATGAAATCGCCCATGGTCAGCGTCACGACGAAAATCGTGCCGATGGCAATGCCCGGCTTGGCCAGCGGGATGATGACATTGGTCAGGATCTGGAACGCATTGGCCCCGGCATCGCGCGCCGCCTCGATCAGCGCGCGGTCGATGCGCATCAAGGTGTTGAAGATCGGGACGACCATGAACAACGTGTACAGATGCACCATCGCCAGAACGACGGCGAAATCCGAGAACAGGAGAAATTCAAGCGGCGCATCGATCACGCCCATATTGATGAGCGTCGAATTGATGAGCCCGTTGCGGCCGAGGAAAGGTATCCACGAAATCATGCGGATGATGTTCGAGGTCAGGAACGGCACCGTGCAGATGAGGAACAGCATCATCTGCATGCCCACACTCCGCACGTGGAAGGCGAGAAAATAGGCGACCCAGAACCCGATGAAGAGCGTCAGGGCCCAGACGATGAGCGTGTATTTCAGCGTGTTGAGATAGGTCTTCCACGTCACCCACGACAGCAGAGTCTCCTCGTAATTGAGGAGCATGAAATCGGGAATGATGCGGATCGAATCGTAATCCCAGAAGCTCACCATCACGATGGTCGCGATGGGCAGCAGCAGAAACACGCCCAGAACGATCGCGAGCGGCAAGGCCTGCAGATAGGATGCGAAGGGCGCGAGCGAAAAGCGCGCTCTGGATTGAGGCTCCGGCTTCACTGCCGCATGTTCCGCCGTGATGTCCGCCACATCCGCCTCCGCATGTCAGAAGGGAATGCGGACCGCGCCAAGCGCGGTCCGCACATTGCCGTCAAGCCGCGATGAACTCGTTCCATTTGCGGACCATGTAGCGGTCCTCGTCCATGACGGAGTTCCAGCAGGCGATGCCGCCCAGACGCTGGAGATACGAGCCGCCGTCGCGCACCGACCCGGCCTTTTCCATCAGCTTGCCTTCCGGAGACATGATGTCCTTCTCCGCAGGCTTGCCTTCCATCCAGAAGCCCCACTCGTCCGCCGACATGTATTCCTTGGCCGTGTCCAGACAGGCGGAGTAATAACCCTGCCGGTTGAGATAACCGCCGACCCAGCCGGACATGTACCAGTTGATGTACTCATAGGCCGCATCGAGCTGCGCGCCGTCGAGATGTTTTGCAAGGCCAAGACCGCCGCCCCATGCGCGGTAGCCTTCCTTGAGCGGCTGGTACACACAGGGAATGCCCTTGGAGCGCACGGCCGCAACCGCCGGCGACCACATGGACTGGATGACGACCTCGCCCGAGGACATGAGATTGACGCTCTCGTCGAAGCTCTTCCAGAACGCGCGGAACTGCCCGGCCTTCTTGGCCTCGATGAGGAACGCGATCGTCTTGTCGAGCTCCTCTTTCGTCATGTTGCCCTTGTCGCCGTATGTGATGTTGCCCATCGCCTCCATGATCATCGCCGCATCCATGATGCCGATGGACGGGATGTTCAGGATCGAGGTCTTGCCCTTGAAGGCAGGGTCCATGATGTCGGCCCAGGTCGTGATGTCACGGCCGACGAGATCGGGGCGGATGCCGAGCGTGTCGGCGTTGTAGATGGTCGGAACCATCGTCATCCAGTTGGTCGGCTCCTTGGCGAAGGTCTTGGAATCCTTGCCCTCGACGAAACCGACCGTGTGCGGCGCCGTGCCCTGCGCGATGGTGGATTCCGGCGTCAGCTTGCCGTTGATGAAGAGAGGGACGATCTTGTCGAAATATTTCAGCTTGGAGACATCCATCGGCTGCAGCGTGCCCGCCGGAAAAACCTTCTTGCAGATCCAGTATTCGACGTCGGCGATGTCGTAGCTGTCCGGCTGCGTGACGGTGCGCTGCGCGGCGGCGTCCGAATCGAGCGCCGTCATCTGCAGCGTGATGCCGAGATCGGCTTTGCACTTCTCGGCGATGGCGTTGATGTTCGACACGCCGGTGCCGACCTGACGCAGCGTGATGGGATTCTGCGCCCAGATGGTCGGGAAGCCCGTAATGACGCCAGAGCCCGCGGCAAGACCGCCGACGGCCGCCGCGCCCTTCAGCAGCGAACGGCGGGAAACGCCACCCTTCGTTTCATTCTTCTTGGTCATGTCGCTCTCTCCTGTCGTGAAGCCCGCATTCAGGCGGTTGCGGAAGATTTGAGGATGTGGACGTCTTCCGGCGCCCAGGTGAGCGGAACCGCATCTCCGACCGAGAGCGGCTTCGCAAAGAACTCGGTTTCCGGGATCTGCGCGTCGAAGCCCGATATTCCCGGTGCCGACAACGAGACCTGGACCTTCTGCCCGTGATATTCGACGTTCTGGACAAGGCCCGTCATGCCGCAGCCCTGCTTCGGCGGCACGGCGATCTTCACGCGGTCATTTCGCACGGCGATCTCGATCGGCTCACCGACCGCGCGCGGCACGCCGGGTGCGTTGAACGTTCCGCCGCCCGCGACATCGAACTCGACGCCCGATTCGGTGACGCGGCTGACGCGGCCCGTAATGACGTTGTGATCGCCCATGAAACGCGCGACGAACGCAGTTGCCGGCCGGTTGAACACTTCGCGCGGCGGCGCGGCCTGCTCGATCTTGCCGGCGTTCATGACGACGACCAGATCGGCGAGCGCCATCGCCTCTTCCTGACTGTGCGTGACATGGATGAAGGAGATGCCGAGCTGCTTTTGCAGCTTTTTCAGCTCCTGCCTCACGCGGATCTTGAGGAACGGATCGAGCGCCGACAGCGGCTCGTCGAGAAGAAGCGCCTGCGGATCTGTGATGAGCGCGCGGGCAAGCGCGACGCGCTGCTGCTGGCCGCCCGACAATTGCGCCGGACGCCGCTCGGCCAGATGCTCCATCTGCACCAGTTTCAGCATATCGAGCGCACGGGCCCGGCGCGCGGCCTTGTCGACACCCTTCATCTTCAGGCTGAAGGCCACATTGTCGACGGTGTCGAGATGCGGAAACAGCGCATAGCTCTGGAACATCATGGCGGTGCCGCGCTTGGCGGGCGGCAGATCGGTAACGACATGATCGCCGAGGCGGATATGGCCTTCGGTAATCGTCTCGTGTCCGGCGATCATCCTGAGCGTCGTCGACTTGCCGCACCCCGACGGCCCCAGAAGACAGCAATATGTACCCGCCGGAATCTTGAGGCTGATGTCCTCGACCGCGACGGTTCCCCCCGCATAGCGCTTGGTAACACCGGCAATCTCGATCTGAGCAGGTTCCACGTCGCCCCCCTGGGGTTCGAGCCTGCACCAGCTTTCGCAATCGCCGTGCCAACCTCGTCGGCGATCGTTAGACTGTTGTTTTAACTTGGAAATTCAGAGAGCGGCCGGCCATGCCACCACAACCGCAGGTCGCCCACGATTTGAGCATTTGCATACAAAAGCGCCCGCCATCGTATACAATCTGGACATGACGCGTCCGGTGTTTGGTGGAATAAAGGACACATGAAACACGAGTCGCTGACCGGCTCCACGGAACCCCTGCCCCAGGTCGGACGCATCGCGTCCGACCGCAGCGGACATGTTCGCGACAGCATCCAGGCCGCCATCGTCGATCATCGGCTCCTGCCGGGAACCAAACTCTCGGAAGACGAGGTGGGGGAGCTCTTCGGCGTCAGCCGGACGGTCGTGCGCGCGGCGCTTCAGGCGCTCTCCTTTGCGGGCCTCGTCACGCTCGAGCGCAATCGCGGGGCCTTCGTTGCGCGCCCGAGCACGGAGGACGCGCAGCAGGTTTTCCACGCGCGGCGCCTCATCGAGCCGGACATCGTGCGCGCCGCCGCCGCGCGCTTCACGCCCGAACATGCCCGCCATCTGCACGATCACACCGATCAGGAAGCCGCCGCCATCGCCGCCGACGACCGCCGCAACGCGATCCGGCTTTCCGGCGGGCTTCATCTGGAAATCGCGCGGATCGCCGGTAACGACATTCTGTCCCGCTTCCTCGGCGAGCTCGTCGCCCGCTCCTCGCTCATCATTGCGCTCTACGGCAAAAGCGCCATCTCGGCGTGCGGTCTGCACGACCATCGCGAGATCATCACCGCGCTTGCCGCGAAAGACGCCGGCCGTGCGGCCGAACTGATGGTGGAGCATCTGCACCACATCGATCACGATCTCGATCTCACGCGCGGACCGGCCGGACCGCGCGCTCTTGCAGATATTCTGAAGGCCTGAGCGCAGGCGTCCCCGCGACTATCCCGGCACCCATTCCGTCAATGCGCGAAACCCGCGTGCCATGCGACGGTCGAGCATCGCCGCACGCAGCCGCGCCACCTGACCGGGGTGCTCTTCCGCAACATTGCGCTCTTCTCCCGGATCGTTTTGAAGATCGAAGAGCAGCGGCGGCAGCCCGCCATTGAAGTGCACATACTTCCACCGCGCCTCACGCAGGATCGCGGCATTGCACGCCAGCGGCGAAACGCCGAGAGCGATCTCGAACCGCGTGGGCGATGCGGGATTGGAAAAATCGAACTCCGCAAACGCGCCCGGACGCGGAGCGTCACCGCCGCCTGCATACAGCGCCTGGAGCGGGGTGCCGTCCATCGCCGCCGGGATTTCGCCGCCGATGGCGGCGAGGATGGTCGGCGCCACATCCACCGATTCGGTGATCGCCTCGACCACGGAACCCGCCGCCTTCGAATGGCGCGGATCGCGGATCACGAGCGGCACATGGAAGACCGGATCGAAGAACGTATCCTTGCCCCAGACCCCGTGATCACCCAGCATCTCGCCGTGATCCCCCGTAAGGACGACCAAGGTGCGATCCGCCTGCCCCGTCTCGTCGAGCCAGTCGAGCACGCGCCCGAAATGATGATCGACCTCGGCGAGCAGCCCAAGATAAACCGCACGAAGATCGCGAACGGCTTCTTTGCCGAGCCGGCCGAAATCGCCGTCGAAACCCCAGAAGAGACCGGACTGCGCGGGCGCCGAAAACCAGGCATCGAGATAGGGATGCGCGGGTCCACGCGGCAGCACGTCCGGCAGCTTCGCCGCGTCGATCATCCGGTTGTAGGGCTCCGGCGCGACGAGCGGCGGATGCGGGCGGATATAGGTCACATGCGCGAACCACGGCTTTCGCGTCCGCACGGACAGGGCTTTCAATGCCTCGTCGGTGAGAAATGCCGTGTCGCTGTGCTCCGCCTTGTAGAAGGCCGGGTCGCGGATATCCGGCGCGTTGCCACGTGTCGGCATTGGCTTCCAGAGATCTTCATCTTCTTCCGGCAGCCTGTAGCCTTGCGACGCAAGATAAGCGGGCCATTCTTTCGGTGAATCGAAGCGCAGCTCCACGAGTTCGCGGAAGCCGGGCAGAACGCCTTCATAGCTTGCGAGATCGGGATCGCCCGGCGCGCGATCCGTCGGGTCCGTCTGCACATCGGTGTAGCCGAACAGAAGCGGCTCATAACCGGCCTTGCGCGCTTCGAGCGCGAGATTTGTGTGATGGGCCGCCAGCGGCGCGCCGTTGCGCACCACGCGATGGTTCATCGCGTACAGACCGGTGAGAAGGCTTGCACGCGCCGGTCCGCACGGGGCCGTCACCGAAAAATGGTTACGGAAGGTGACGCCCGAGGCCGCAAGCCGCCGGATGTTCGGCAGGTCCACGCACGCCCCGAGCGCGCCGAAAATTGCATCGGCACGGATCTGGTCGATCGTGACGAGAAGAACGTTCGGACGCTCCCCCATTCAGCCCGACAGCTTCTCGATAAGCGCGGGAAGATCCGCGACCGTGTCGATGATGTGATGCGCCCCCGCATGGCGGAGCCTCTGCCCGGCCCGCGCGCGGATCGCCGCCTTCCCGGCCTCGTCGAGCGCCTTGAACTCCGCGACCGTCAGGCCCGCTTCGTTGCCGGACAGCGCAACGCCCACCGTGACGCAGCCCGCCGCAACGCCCTCGGCGATGCCCGGCTCGGTGTCGTCCACCTTGATGACGGCCGCTGCGGGGTACACCAACAGATCGACAAAGCATTTGTACATGCCGATCGGCGTGGGGCGACCGAGCGGCAGATCGTCGGCGCAGATCAAATTCTCCGGCGAAAACCCCTGCGCCTTCGCAAGCGGCAGGACGCGCTCCATGATCGAGCGGGTGTAGCCCGTCGTCGATCCGATCTTTATGCCCTTCTCGCCGAGATAGGCCACGACATCGGTGACGCCTGGAATAAGCGTGCAGTAATCGGTGACGACCTCGACATTGCGTGGCACGAAGACCTCGTACACACGGTCGATCTCCGCCTCGCCGGGAACGTTGCCGTGCGCCGCCTTCCAGCGTTCGGCGATGTGCGGCTCGGCCAGCATCGCCGCGATGTGCGCGCGCTTCGGCAGGCCCATCGGCTTGCGCGCGTCGGCAATGCTCACCTCGACCTGGAACGTCGCGAAGGTCTCGACGAAGGCACCCATCGGCGCGAACGAGCCGAAATCGATCACCGTGCCCGCCCAGTCGAACACAACGGCCTTGAACTTGGTCATGCGGCAACTCCGCTTTGCGAGCCGAACAGATCGGCGATTGTTTCTTCTGCGATGCCGAACGCGGTCGAGGCGCCGCATCCGGCGGTCACGACCACGATGCGGACATCATCGCTCGGCTTGTCGGTGAAGCGCCAGCGGCCGGATGCGGAGGCATAGGTTCCGATCCAGTTTTCGCTGACCGTGCGTCCCGGAAGATCGAGCACGCGGTCGAACTCGTCGAGGATGAGATCGTCGACGGCCTTCGATCCGAACGGATCTGGCGTCGGTGCGTAATGATGGCTGTCGCCGACAACGAACGAGCCGTCCGCCGATTGCGTCACGATCAGGTGGATGCCGTTCGCCCGGGCTTCGGCCTGCTCGGCGTCGAGCCGCTTTTTCAGGGCGTCGGCTTCCGGCAGATCGGCGTAGCCGAGATAGCGGCCGAGACCGAGATCGGACATCACCGCCGTCCTGAAAAGAACAGGCTTTGCCGGAACGACGCGCAACATCTGAAGCTTGCACCGCGTCGGTGCGTAGGCCGACATGCGTTCGGGAAACAGCGAGATGAAATCGTCGCCGGGGCACACGATTGCGGTCTCGGCTTCGATGCGTCCGGACGCCGTCTCGATCACAGGCGGGGCGACCGATGTCCCCGCTTCGCCGAAACGGAACGTGACGCCCCATTTGTCCGCGAGCCATTTCGTTACTAGCGGAATGGCCGTGCGCGATTCCACGCGGATTTCGTGCGGGCTGTAGAGCGCATATTTCGCGGCATCGCTGCGAAGCTGCGGCACATGGGCCTGCGCCTCGTCCGCTGTCAGCTTCGCGCAGCCCTCGCCCATTTCGGTTTTCAGGAAAGCGTCGATGACGGCTTCCGACTCGGGATGCCGCGCCGCAAGGACGAGCCCGCGCTGCAGAACCTCGATACCCGCCTCTTCCGCGACCTCCGCCCAGACCTCACGGGCGCGGCGCGCGAGATGCCAGCAATCGCCTGCTTCCTGCCCGGTCACGGTGACGAAACCGAAATTGCGGACCGAAGCGCCGTTGGCCTGCGCGTCACGATCGATGACCACGACCTTCTTTCCGCGCTTCGCCGCCGCGAGCGCATGCGCGAGGCCGAGAATGCCCGCGCCAACGATTGCAAGATCGTATCCCGCCACGCGTCAGCTCTCCCGGTGAATTTGCCAGCCGGCCCAGCTCTGGCTCACGGGCATCAGTTCCAGCGAATTGATGTTCACATGCGGCGGCTGTGTCGCGACCCAGAAGATGGTGTCCGCGATGTCGCCCGGCTGGAGAGCGTTCGTTCCCTTGTAGAGCCGGTCATAGGCTTCCTTGTCGCCGCCGGTACGCACAAGCGTGAATTCGCTTTCGCACAGGCCCGGCTCGATGCTGGTGACGCGCACGCCGGTGCCGTGAAGATCCGAACGCAGACCGAGCGAAAACTGCTGCACGAAGGCTTTCGTGCCCGCATAGACATTGCCGCCGGGATAGGGCCAGCTCGACGCGATGGAAGCAAGGTTCACGATCACGCCCTTGCGCGCGATGAGCTTCGGCAACAGCTTGTGGGTGACCGCGGCAAGGCCGGTGACATTCGTCGCGATCATCGTCTTCCACTCGTCGAGATCGCAGTTCTGGGCCGGTCCGGTGCCGAGCGCGAGACCGGCATTGTTGACGAGAACATCCACGTCCGAGAACGCACCGGGCAGAGCGGCGAGCGCCGCATCGGTCGCCGCGTCGTCGGTGATGTCGAAGGCGCTCGCATGGAACAGATCGCCGAGTTCATCTTTCAGACCGGCGAGGCGGTCCACCCGCCGTCCGGTGCCGACGACGCGCCAGCCGGCCTTTGCAAAGCGCCGGGCCGAGGCCTCGCCAAATCCAGAGCTTGCACCAGTGATAAGAACGGTTCCGGTCATCGTGTCTCACACAGTCAGGAGAGTATGAAGGAGGCTGAGCCCGGCGATCAGGATCAGCAGGACGGCGACGCTCCTCCGCCAGACCTCGGCCGAGATCCTGTGAAAAGCGAGGCTTCCAAGAAGTATGCCTAAAATCATGACCGGCGCGAGAACGCCAGCCGTGGTGAGCGCCTCAAGCGGAAAAATGCCGAGTGCCACGCGCAGCGCCACCGCGAACGTGTCGGTCAATCCGAAGACGAGCGTCAGCAGCGCCCGCATTTCCTTCGGCTCGCGGTCGGTCGCGATCAGCCAGGCCATAAGCAAGGTGCCGCCGATCGCAAAGGCACCGATCATCGCGCCGAGCAGAAGGCCGACCAGGGCACCCACCGTCCAATGCGACAGCGCCCGGGCGCGCAGCTTCAACAAGGCCGCAACAGCCGACACCAGGACGGTGATGTCGAGCCAGAGGCGGGCCGAGCCTTCCGGCAGGTTCTTCACCACAAGCACGCCGATCACAACGCCCACCAGCGCCGAGCTGCAGATGGTGACGGCATCGCTCCGGCGCAGATGCTTCAGCGCGCCGGAGCCGATCAGCATGGCCGTCGCCACCATATCGAGCAGCAGGACGATGGAGGTCGCAAGAAGGGGCGGCCAGACAAAGGCCAGCAGCGGCGCCGCGATGATGGCAAAGCCGAATCCCGTCGCGCCGCGCACAAGCGCGGCAACAGCGACCACCAGAGCAGCAAGGGCGAGACTCACATCGAGACCGGGCACGGGACGGGATGTGCCGTATCGCATGCCGGCGCGACAGAGCCACCATCTGCTTTCGTTGGAACCAGAATGTGGACCAGCCGAATTCCCACGCTGGCCCTAACGCGCGGCGGGCCGCGGTTCTAGCTCTCTCGAAGAAGACGCGAGGAGATCCGAACTTGGGCATGTTGAACATGGAGCATCACTGGCTCCCCTTCACGAACAACCGCCTGTTCCGCGAGGAACCGCAGATCTTCGCCCGCGCCGAGGGCGTTCGTTACTGGACGCCCGAAGGGCAGGAACTGCTCGATGCCTCGTCCGGCCTGTTCTGCTGCGCCGCGGGGCACGGCCGCCGCGAGATCGCGGATGCGATCCACAAACAGGTCCTCGAACTCGACTACACCACTCATTTCCAGCGCGCGGCGCCGATCTCTTTCGAGCTCGCCGAACGCCTTTCCGGACTTCTGCCCGAAGGGCTGGACCGCATCTTCTTCGGCTCGTCCGGCTCCGAAGCCGTCGACAGCGCGATGAAGATCTGCCTCGCCTATCACCGCGCCCGCGGCCAGGGGCAGCGCACGCGCTTCGTCTCACGCAGCTGGGCCTATCATGGCGTCAATGTCGGCGGCACATCGCTTGCGGGCATGGTCAACAACAGGCGCGATTTTTCCGGCGTCACCAGCGATGTCGTCCATATGCGCCACACCTGGACCGAGGAGCAGCGCTTTTCGCGCGGCGAGCCGGAGACAGGCGTCGAGCTTGCCGAAGACCTCGAAGACATCTGCAAGACGTACGGCGCCGAGACCATTGCGGGCGTGTTCGTCGAACCCATCGCCGGCTCCATCGGCACCGTGGTTCCGCCGAAGGGCTATCTGAAGCGCCTGCGCGAGATCGCCGACAAATACGGCCTTCTTCTCATTTTCGATGAAGTCATCACCGGCTTCGGCCGCACCGGCTCGGCCTTCGCCTCGCAGGAATTCGGCGTCACGCCCGACATCGTCACCATGGCCAAGGCACTGACCAACGGCACGGTTCCGATGAGCGCGGTGGCCGTACGCACCCGCATCCAGAAGACGATCATCGACGCCGCCGAGGGCGACCGTCCGGAATTCTTCCACGGCTACACCTATTCGGCCCATCCGGTTGCCTGCGCGGCGGCGCTCGCTTCGCTGAACATCTACCGCGACGAGGGCCTTTTCGAGCGCGTGAAGGATTTCTCTCCGACCTTCCTCGACGCCGTGTTCGGCCTGCGCAACCTGCCGCATGTCGCGGACCTGCGCGGCTATGGCATGCTCGCGGGGATCCAGCTCACGCCCGGCGAAAAGCCGGGCCTGAAAGGCTCCATCGCGCAGCGGCTTCTGTTCAAGGAAGGCCTGCACATCAAGGCGACGGGCGATGCGCTGATCTTCGCGCCGAGCTTCACCACGACCGAGGATGAGCTCGCACAGATGACCGACATTCTGCGCCGCGTTCTCGTCCGCGGCGACCTTTAAAGCCCCCGCGTCCGTACCGGAAGCGCGTCGCGGATCGATCAGGGAGCGGTCAGGCGCGCAAGCGATTGCGCCAGCAGCTCGATGCCCGGCGCGATCTTCTCGGTCGGGATGGCGGCGAAGCCGAGCCGCACGAAATTCGTCGGCGCGTCCTCGCGCATGAAATGCACGCGGCCCGGCTCGATGAGAACGCCGCGCGAGGCCGCCTCGGCTTTCAGGTCTTCGGCGTTCACGCCTTTCGGCAGGCGCAGCCACACCGCCGATCCGCCTGTCGTCATCGTCACCGCGCAGCCCGTCATCCGGCGTTCGATCTCGCGCAGGATCGTCTTCCACTTCGCCGCGAGAAGATCGCGCTGGCGGCGGATATGGGCGTCGAAATGCCCATCAGCCAGAAAGATCGCCATCGCCCGCTGGTCGAGCGCCGACGGATGTCGGTACATCAGGCGCCGCAGCGCGCGCAGCTCCGCGATCACCGGCGCGGGTGCGGAGACAAAGCCGAGCCGAAGGCCCGGAAACAGCGGCTTCGACAGGCTGCCGATGTGCAGCACGCGCCCCGCGCGATCGAAACTCTTCAGCGCCGGATGCTGCGGGCCGACATAGTTCAACTCGTGCTCGTAATCGTCCTCGACGATCAGAAAATCATGGCGCTCCGCGGCCTCCAGAAGCGCGATGCGGCGCTGCATGGTCAAGGTCACATTGGTCGGAGACTGGTGGCCGGACGTGACGTAGACGAGGCCGCAATCCTCAAGCTCGGAGCCGACCTTCATTCCGTTCGTGTCGACGGGCACCGGAACAAGTTCGGCCCCATGCGCGAGAAAGATGTTGCGCGCATCGACATAGCCCGGATCTTCCATCCCGACCCGCATGCCCGGACCGCTGAACAGGCTGGCAATCAGATAGACCGCGTTCTGCGCGCCGGTCGTGATGAGAATGTCCTGCGCGTCCGCGCGAAAGCCGCGCTTAGGCAGCATGCGGCGGATGACCTGATCGACCAGCATCGGATCGTCCGCATCGATCAGATCCGCCATCCATGCATTGCCGTGGCGCACCGAACTTGCCTGCCGCACGCAATCGCGCCAGCGGCTGATCGAGGTCTTGTCCGGCGACACCTGTCCGTACACAAACGGATACGGAAATTCACGCCAGGCCCGCGGCTTGACGATGTTCGACTGCCGCGACGGGCGAATGCGGAAGCGTGCCTCATAATCGGCTTGCCCCTTCACATGCGCGAAAAGCGAGGAGGAACGGTCGTCGACGCGCACATTGAGCTGCTCGCGCACATAACGTTCGTTGACGAAATAGCCGCGCCGGTTGACCGCCGTCAGATAGCCATCCTCCGCCATGCGCTCATAGACGAGCGTGACGGTGTTGCGGGACACGCCGAGGCTTTGCGACAGCGCGCGCGTTGCGGGCAGCGGCTCATAGGTCGTGAGCGTGCCCGCAAGAATGGCCTCGACGATGCGCTCCTGGATCTGCTGCTGGAGCGAATGGGCCGGATCGAGCGGCTTTTCGAAAAAGCGTTCCAGCATGAAACGGGCTGGCTCCATAGAATGCGAACGCTGGCTCTAATTCGCCTGCGGAGGCCGCAATAGCATTTTTGTGAGCCGTCACACAGCGCTCACGGGCACGATTTATGCACGCCGGACGGGTCGGCGGACAGCCGCCCATCAATCGGAGAGGGTCTCATGCAGGATTTCGGTTTCAGGGCGCCGGTTAACCGTCGCGCCTTCCTCAAGGGAACCGCGGCGGCCGGCGCGGCCGTTGCGATGCCCGCCATCATCAGCCCGGGTGCGCTCGCCTCCTCCGGCGAAATCAACATCATGATGTGGTCGGACTATCTGCCGGAGAGCTTCACGAAGGGCTTCACGGAGAAGACCGGCATCAAGATCAACTTCACCGGCATCGGTTCGAACGACGACATTCTGAACAAGTTGAAGGCGACGAACGGCCAGGGCTTCGACATCGTCACCCCCACCGTGAACCGCAACCCGCTGTGGGCGGAACTCGGCCTTCTGCAGCCTTTCGACATGAAGAAAGTGCCGCTCGACAAGGTGAACCCGGCCATGGCGCTCGGTGAGACGCACTGGAATTTCGGCGGCAAGGGCGTGCACTGGCTGCCGCACATCTGGGGCACCGAAGGCATGGCCTGGCGTACCGACATGTTCACGCCCGCGGGCGCAGCGCCGTCCTATTACGACACCTGGGACGAGGCCAATGCCGGCAAGACAATGGGCCGGGCCCATTCCTGCATGCTCGGCCTTGGCCTTGGCCTTGAGCGCCGCGGCGAGATGGAAGCCGGCTCGATCTGGGCCGCCTACAAGAGCGAAGACAAGATGAAGGAGGTCTGGAGCAAGCTTACCGAGACCGCCATCGCGAAGAAGAAGAACCTCAAACTGCTCTGGAACGACGCCGACACCCAGAAGAACGGGCTTCTCAACGAAGGCGTTGTCGTCGGACAGACCTGGGACGGACCTCCGCTTGCGCTGAAGACGGCGGGCGAGCCCGTGATGTACCGCGCGCCGGTCGAAGGCGCGATGGCGTGGGTCGACGGCCTCGCCCTGCCGGTCGGCGCCAAGAACATGGACCAGGTCTACGCCTTCATCGAGGCCGCCTACGATCCGGAACTGGCGGGCACCGCCATCAAGACGCACGGCTACAATTCGCCGGTCATCGGCGCCGACAAGTTCGGCGGCGAGGTCTACGCGAAGAATTTCGCCGACGCCTATCCCGGCGATGCGCTCTCCAAGCTCAATCCCTGGCCGGCGGAGGAGCCGTGGTATGCGGCAGCACGCACGGAATTCGTGAACAAGTTCATGAGCGCGTGATCGCGAACCGGGGGGCTTTGGCCATTACGCCATGAAAAGGAAGCGCGCCGGACGTCAAGCACGGCGCGCTTCTTGCTTTTCGACACGCGTCGTTTCTGGGCAGTTGGTTTTGGGGTGAAATGAGCACGCGCGATGTCACGCTGGATCATGTCAGCATACGGTTCGGCCAACACACGGCCGTCAACAATGCGCTTCTGAACATCGCGGGCGGCGAGTTCTTCTCCTTTCTCGGCCCATCGGGCTGCGGAAAGACGACGCTTCTGCGCTGCATTTCGGGGTTCATCGAACCGACCGAAGGGCGCGTCCTCATCGGCGGCAAGGACATGAAGCGCGTCGGCCCCAACAAGAGGCCAACCGCCCTCATCTTTCAGAATCTGGCGCTTTTCCCGTTGATGTCGGTCGCCGACAACATCGCCTTTCCGCTGGAAGTGCGTGGCGTCGGGCGCAAGGAGCGCCGCAAGCGTGCGGACGAACTTCTCGACCTCATCGCGCTGCCCGGCGTCGGCGACAAGAAGGTCTATGAACTGTCGGGCGGCCAGCGCCAGCGCGTGGCCATCGCCCGCGCGCTCGCGGTCGAACCGGACATCCTGCTTCTCGACGAGCCACTGTCCGCGCTCGACCTGAAACTGCGTCAGCACATGCGCACCGAACTGCGCGCCATACAGCAGCGCGTCGGCCTGACCTTCATCTACATCACGCACGACCAGGGCGAAGCTCTGACGATGTCCGATCGCGTCGCGGTGATGAATGCCGGTGTCATCGAGCAGATCGACGATCCGCTGACGATCTACGAAAAGCCGCGCACGCCTTTCGTTGCGAGCTTTGTCGGCGAAACCAACAGCATCCCCGGCAAGGTCGTCTCGCAAAGCGGATTCGACGTTTCGCTCGATACGGCGCTCGGACGGCTCGTGGGACGCTCGGCAGGCGGGCGCCAATTCGCGTCCGGACAGGACGTCGTCCTGTTCGTGCGCCCGGAACAGCTGATGCTCGACCCCGGCGGAAAGATTGCGGCCACCGTCGTGAAGGAGGAATTCGAAGGCAGCCAGCGCCATCTCTTCCTGGAAGCCGGCAACGCCGCTCTTCGCGTTTCGCGTGTCGGCGGCGGCGCCGAGTTGATGGCACCGGGCCTTGCCGTAAAGCTCAACTTCGATCCCGGCCGCTCCTCCGTCATGCCCGCGGCGGGAGCCTGAGCCTTGGAGCGCATCAAAGGCATTTTCGGAGACTTCGTCGGCCGGCACGGACTGGGCGTTGCGATCTATATCAGCGCCAGCGTTCTTGTCTGGGTGATCGTCCTCATCGCGCTTCCGCAGGTTGCGATGCTCGATTACTCCTTCCGCCATAATCTGCCCCCGGCGCAGATCGGCGGGCCGGAAGATGTCTATACGATCAGCAATTACAGCTATTTTCTGTTCGGCAACGGCGAGAGCTTCAACGCGCTCGACACCGGCGTTCTGTTCAAGACCCTGTTCGCCGCCGCAATCGTCACCTTCATCGACATCCTGATCTGCTATCCGATCGCGTTCATTCTCGCCCATTCCGCAACGGGCGTCGCCGCGCGGATGATGGTGCTTGGCCTCATCGTGCCGTTCTGGGTCAACGAGATCCTGCGCGCCTTCGCCTTCCGCGTCATCTTCGGCGCGACCGGCCTCGTCAACGGGATCGGCATGGGAATGGGTCTGTGGGACACGCCGGTCGATTTCATCCGCGCCGATGTCGCGCTTTACTCGAGCCTGACATATTCGTACATACTTTTGATGGTATTCCCGATCTACAATGCGGTGGAGGCGCTCGACCGCAACCAGATCGAGGCCGCTCAGGACATGGGCGCGCCGTGGTGGCGCGTGCACTGGCGCATCGTTCTGCCCGTCGCAAAACCCGGCATCGCGTCCGGCGCCACCATCGTCTTTATGCTGACGGCGGGCGCGCTGGCGGCACCGCAGATCATCGGCGGTCCGTCGAACCTCTGGTTTACCCAGCTCGTCTATCAATGGTTCAACGATGCGAGCAACTGGCAGCGCGGCGCGGCCTACGCGACCATACTTCTCGGCTCCTGCCTCACTTTCGTCCTGCTGTTGATGAAGGTCTTCCGCGTTCCCATCGGAGCCATCGGCCGATGAGCGCGCCCGCCACATCCGGCCGCAGTTTCGCGGTCTTCTATTCGATCCTCTTTTTCGCCTTCCTGTTCGGCCCGCTGCTGATCATGACTGTGACGGCGTTCAACTCTTCTTCCTTTCCGCGCGTCACGCCCTGGGAATGCTTCACGACAGAATGGTTCAGCGTTCTTATCAACAACGACCGGCTGATGCAGGGTCTGGTCACCTCGATCTTCATCGGCATCGGCGTCGTCGCCATTTCGGTTCCAGTCGGCCTTGCGGGCGCGCTCGCGCTGTCGGAAATCAATCCTGCTCTGCGCTCGGCGCTGTACACGGTGCTCATCACGCCGGTTCTCATTCCCGGCGTCGTGCTCGGCATTTCGACCATCGTGTTCTGGGGCAATCTCGGGCGTTCGCTCGGCGGCGGCGCGCAGGACCTGTTCTTCAACGGCATCTTCCTCACCATCGTCGGCCAGGTCACGTTCATCTCCGCCTATGCGATGCTGATCTTCAGCGCGCGGCTGCAGCGGTTCGACCCGACCTTGACGGAAGCCGCGCTCGATCTCGGTGCGACGCCAGGTCAGGCCTTCCGCCGGATTCTCCTGCCCTTCCTGCGTCCGGCCATCGGCTCGGCCGCCTTTCTCACGCTGCTCGCGAGCTTCGAAAACTACAACACCACGGTCTTTACGATCCTCGCCGACAACACGTTCACGACGGCACTCGCCTCGAAGATCCGCTACGGCACCGACCCGTCGCTTTCGGCGCTCGCCGTCATCATCATCGCCGTCACCCTGATCGGCGCGATCACGCATGAGGCCTATACGCGCCGCCGCGAAGCCATCCTTGGCGGAGCTGCCGCGCGCTCTGCCCTTTACACAAATCCGCTCGGCCGCATCGTGACGCATCCGGCCACCATTTTTGCGCTCCTCGTTGTGCTCGCAGGTTTTGCCGTCTGGAAAGGCAGCCAGCACGAGGCCGCGGAATGCAAGATGCAGATCATGGACGAGAAGCGCGCGAACCAGGAGCGCCTTCTCGAAGAGCAGCGCCTCCGTATGCAGCAACAGCCGCAGAACGCACCGCAGGCTCCCGCTCAGCCCGGCACGCCGCCCGCCGGCACAAATCCGTCGCCCTTCGGCGGAGCGTTCGGAAATGTCGCGCCGGGCGCAAGTGCCCCGGCTCCCGCCACGCCTGCCCCGCCCGCAACCACCAACCCGTCCCCGTTCGGAGGCGCGTTCGGAAATGTGGCTCCGGGGGCAACACCCGCACCTGCCGCACCGCAGCCGCCACCGCAGCCCCCGGCGGACGCCAATCCCTCGCCCTTCGGCGGCGCCTTCAAGAACATCGCGCCCGCGCCGTAACTACAGTCGGATCAGCACGATCCCTCCGAGAATGAGCAGGCAGGACAGCACGCGCGCGAGGCTGAGGCGCTCTTTCAGGATGAGCGTCGATATGCCGACGGCGAACAGAACGCTCGTCTCCCGCAGCGCCGCGACGATGCCGATGGGTGCGATCGTCATCGCCCAGATGGAGATCCAATACGCCCCCAGCGACATCGCACCACCCGCGAAGCCCGCTGCGGAATGGCGAAAGCTCGCCCATACATCGCGCGCGCCGAAGCGCAGCAGCGACATTGCGAGAACGGAAACGGCGTCGATGACGAAATAGGCCGCGATATAGGCGTGCGCGTCGCCCGCCGCCCGCGCGCCGAGCCCGTCGAACACGGTGTAGGCCGAGATGATGACAGCCGTCAGCAACGCATAGCGCACACCCGCCGGGTTCATGTCGGCGAGCTTGTTGCCGCCTGCCTTGGCCATGTAGACGATGCCCGCGCCGAGCACCGCGATTCCGCAGGCCGCGATCAGGCCGATCGGCTCCTTCAGCACCAGCACCGAGAAAAAAGCCGTCAGAAGCGGCGCCGTGCCGCGCGCAATGGGATAGACCTGCCCCATATCCGCATGCCGGTACGCCTCCGTCAGCGTCCAGTAATAGAAGATATGGACCGTGATGGAGCCGGCGAGATACGGCCACGACGCGCGCGCCGGAAAGCCGAACCAGACAAGAGCGGGAAGCGCGATCAACCCCGCAAAGAATGCCACCAGATTGGCCGCGAGAAACGGATGGATCCTGATCTTCAGGATCGCGTTCCATCCGGCATGCATGGCCGCCGCGCCGATGACGGCCGCGAAAACGTAGAAGGGAATGTCGGGATCGGTCATCAGGGAACGGCGCGCCATGGCACCGGGCGGCACCGCGGGCTTTATTGCACACGGGCGCCTGACGTATCACCATCTCTTTCGTCAGCCGCGTCGGTGGCGGACACTTCCGCCACGTGACGGCACATTCCGAAAGCGCGTACGGTCCGGCCCATGAACATGACTCCCCTCAGTTTCCGCCAGCAGGAAATCATCACGCAGGCCCGCGCGCAGGGCCGCGTGAGCGTCGAGGATCTCGCCGAGCGCTTCGACGTGACGCCACAGACGATCCGCAAGGATCTCAACGATCTGTGCGACATGCATCTGCTCTCGCGCGTGCACGGCGGCGCCATGATCGCTTCGGGCGTCGAAAATCTCGGCTATGCCGCCCGCCGCCAGGTCGCCTCTGCCGAAAAGCGCGCCATCGGCGAGGCGGCCGCGAAGCTCATCCCGAACAATTCCTCGCTGTTTCTCAACCTCGGCACGACGACGGAAGAAGTCGCCCGCGCTTTGACAGGCCATGAGGGACTTCTCGTCATCACCAACAATCTGAACATCGCGACGCTGCTGTATCCGCATCCGAAGATCGAGGTCATCATGGCGGGCGGCCCGGTCCGGCGCACCGATGGCGGGGTGATCGGCGGCGCGGCGGTGGATTTCATCAAGCAGTTCAAGGTCGATTACGCGCTGGTGGGCGCCTCCGCCATCGACGACGAAGGCGCACTCCTCGATTACGATTTTCGTGAAGTGCGCGTCAGCCAGGCGATCATCGGCAATTCGCGCAAGGTCATCCTCGTCTCCGACAGTTCGAAATTCGAACGCAGCGCCCCGATCCGCGTCGCGCACATGTCGCAGGTGCACGTTTTCGTCACGGACTGGCTAAGCTCCGAGTCGGTCTCGCAAATCTGCCGCGCGGAGGGGGTCGAGGTGATCGAGACCGGCGGTCCGCCCGCCGCGCCTTAACCCAAAGAAAGACAATTTTCGTTTTTTCTTTCGTTTTTTGCCGATTGCGCGCGAATTGATTTTCACTTAGCGTCACCTGCAAGGCGTGGACGAAGAAGCCACGCGATTTCAGGGGACGCGCGGTGCCCGAGACGGCTTACGACATCGCCATTATCGGCGGCGGCATAAACGGCTGCGGCATCGCCCGCGATGCGGCCGGGCGCGGCCTGAAGGTTTTTCTGTGTGAGCAGAACGACTTCGCCTCGGCAACCAGTTCCGCCTCGACCAAGCTCATCCATGGCGGCCTGCGCTATCTCGAATATTACGAGTTCCGCCTCGTCCGTGAGGCGCTGATCGAGCGGGAACGCCTGCTGAAGATCGCCCCGCACATCATCTGGCCGCTGCGTTTCGTGCTGCCGCATCACGAGGGACTGCGCCCCCGCTGGGTGCTCCGGCTCGGCCTGTTCCTCTACGACCACCTGGGCGGCCGCAAGATCCTCCCCGCCTCGCGGAGCCTCGACCTCAAGAGCGATCCATGCGGCGCGCCGCTGAAGCCCGAATTTGCTGCCGGATTCGAATATTCGGACTGCTGGGTGGACGATGCGCGCCTTGTCGTGCTCAACGCGATGGACGCGGCGGCGCGCGGCGCCGACATCAATTCGCGCACGAAATGCGTGGCGGCGCGGCGCGACGGCGGCCTCTGGCGGCTCGACGTCGAGGGCCCTGCCGGGCGCCGCACCGTGCTTGCGAAGGGCCTCATCAATGCGGCGGGCCCGTGGGTGGGCGCAGTGCTGCACGACCAGATCCGCCTTCAGACCCCCGCGTCCATACGTCTCGTCAAGGGCAGCCACATCGTCGTGCCGAAACTGTTCCGGCACAACCACGCCTACATCTTTCAGAACGCCGACAACCGCATCGTCTTTGCCATCCCCTATGAGAAGGACTTTACCCTCATCGGGACGACGGACGAGGATTATCAGGGCGATCCGGCGAAGGTCTCCGCCAGCGAAACGGAGATCGCCTATCTCTGTGCCGCCGCGAGCGACTATTTCGCAAAGCCCGTGACTGCGTCCGATGTCGTATGGACATATTCCGGCGTCCGTCCGCTCTACGACGACGGCGCCTCCAGCGCGCAGGAAGCGACGCGCGATTACGTTCTCAACCTCGATGCCCCCGAACAGCAGGCGCCCCTGCTGAGCGTTTTCGGCGGCAAGATCACGACCTATCGCCGCCTGGCGGAGGAAGTCCTGTCGCGTCTTTCCCGGCATCTCCCCTCGGGAAAACCCTGGACCTCCACGGCAGCCCTGCCAGGCGGCGACTTTCATCACGATGGCGTCGAAGACATGATCCGCGCGCTGCTCGGCGTCTATCCGTTTCTCACGCGCGAACATGCCCATCGCCTGATCCGCACCTACGGCTCGCGCGCCGAACTCATTCTCGGAGGCGCGCGGCGCATGGAAGATCTCGGGCGGCGGTTCGGACCCGATCTCACCGAAGCGGAGGTCTCCTATCTGATGCAGAACGAATGGGCGCAGACCGCCGACGATGTCCTATGGCGCCGCACCAAGCTCGGCCTCCGCACAAATGCCGAAGAGCGCGCCGCGCTCGACGGCGTCATGCGCGCGGGCCGCGCAGCAAGCGCAGCGTGAGGCGCACGATGTCGCTCGTTCTCCAAAACGTCAGCAAGAAAGTCGGCAAGGCGACGCACATCCACGATGTCTCGCTGGAGCTTCCGGCAGGCTCGCTCAACGTGCTGCTGGGGCCGACGCTTTCCGGCAAGACCACGCTGATGCGGCTGATGGCCGGGCTCGAACAGCCGAGCACGGGCCGCGTCCTTTTCGACGGCAAGGATGTCACCGGCGTCGCCGTACAGACGCGCAATGTGGCGATGGTCTACCAGCAGTTCGTCAATTACCCGACCTTGAGCGTCTACGAGAACATCGCTTCGCCGCTGCGCATCGCCAAGGTGCCGCGCACCGAGCTCGATGCGCGCGTCCGCGAGGCGGCGGCGCTGTTGCGGCTCGAACCCATGCTCGCCCGCACGCCGCTCGAACTCTCCGGCGGCCAGCAGCAGCGTACCGCTCTGGCGCGCGCGCTCGTCAAACGCGCGCCTCTCGTTCTGCTCGACGAGCCGCTCGCCAATCTCGATTACAAGCTGCGCGAGGAATTGCGCGAGGAACTGCCGAAAATCTTCGCCGCGACGGGCTCGATCCTCGTCTATGCGACGACCGAACCTTCCGAAGCCCTCCAGCTTGGCGGCAACACGGCGACGCTCGACCGCGGCCGCGTGACCCAGTTCGGCCCGACGATTGAGGTCTATCGCCGCCCGGTCGACCGCCTCACCGCAGAAGTCTTTTCCGACCCGCCGATGAATTTCGTCGCGGCGGACATCGCGCGCGGTGTCGCACGGCTTTCGGGCGATGTGACCTTGCCTTGCATCGGCCCGCTTTCCGGCGTGCCGGACGGACGCGTCACGCTTGGCTTCCGCCCCAACCACCTTCACCTGCGGCGCCTCGACGGCGATGCCGTATCCATACATGCGACCGTTTCAGTGGTCGAAATCACGGGTTCGGAAAGCTTCATTCACGTGCGCCATGCCGGGGATGAATGGATCGCGCTTTCTCATGGCGTTCACGAGCTGAAGCCCGATCATCCGGTCGAGCTTTATCTCGATCCGCACAAAATGTTCGTGTTCGGCGCCGACGGACGGCTTGTCGCCGCTCCCCTTCCGGCGGCAGCGGCAGCATAGGAGAGGACGATGGCAGCCATCACACTCGACCGCCTCGCCCATTCCTACCTGCCGCATCCGTCGGCGCCGTCCGATTATGCGCTGAAACCGCTCGACATTACCTGGCGCGACGGCGGCGCCTATGCCCTTCTCGGCCCTTCCGGCTGCGGAAAGACGACGCTGCTCAACATCATATCGGGCCTCGTCGCGCCCAGCGAAGGGCGTGTTTTGTTCGACGGTACGGACGTCACGCGCATGCCGACCGAGCACCGCAACATCGCGCAGGTGTTCCAGTTCCCGGTCATCTACGACACGATGACGGTGGCCGAGAATCTCGCATTCCCGCTGAAGAACCGCGGCCTCGCCAAAGCCGAGATAAACGCGCGCGTCCACGAGATCGCGGAAATGCTCGATCTTCGCGGTGATCTGAACCGGCGCGCGGCGCGCCTCACCGCCGACGCCAAACAGAAGATTTCGCTCGGGCGCGGTCTCGTCCGCTCCGACACGGCCGCCATCCTGTTCGACGAGCCGCTGACCGTCATCGACCCTCAGCTGAAATGGGAATTGCGCGCCCAGCTCAAGCAGCTTCACCAGAAGGTCGGGCGCACCATGATCTATGTCACGCACGACCAGACCGAAGCCATGACCTTCGCCGACACGGTCGTCGTCATGTATGACGGCGGCGTCGTGCAGATCGGAAAACCGGTCGATCTGTTCCAGCGGCCTGCCCATACATTCGTCGGCTATTTCATCGGCTCGCCCGGCATGAATGTTCTGCCGGCGACAATCGAGGGGCGCGTTGCCCATATCGGCTCGTCGTCGGTTTTTCTGGCGGACGATTATCCCACCCTTCCCGCCGGGAAGATCGAGATCGGCGTTCGCCCGGAAAACATCGCCCTTAAGACCGGGGCGGAAGGCCTTCCGGTGCGGATTACGCGCGTCGACGATATCGGCCGCATTCGCATTGCGCGCACGGTTTTCGAAGACCACGAAATCAATGTCGTTTTGCCCGAAGACACACCGATCCCGACCGATCCGCGCGCAGTGCCCATTGCCGACCGCGTTCATGTCTATGCCGACGGCCACATCGTCGACGCTTCTCCGGTTAGGGGCCACGCATGAACAAGCCGTTCGACAACCGCGCCTGGTTCCTGGTGCTCCCCGTCTTCCTGCTCGTCGCTTTCTCGGCGATCCTGCCGCTGATGACGGTCGTGAACTATTCGGTGCAGGACACGTTCGGCAACAACCAGTTTTTTTGGGCAGGCACGGACTGGTATGTGCAGCTGCTTGCGTCCGAACGCTTTCATCAGGCGCTCGGACGCCAGCTTCTCTTTTCGGCCATCATCCTTCTCATTCAGATTCCGCTCGGCGTGCTCATCGCATTGTGCATGCCGCGCAAGGGCTGGACGGTTTCGCTGACGCTTGTCCTGATGGCGCTGCCGCTGCTCATTCCGTGGAACGTCGTCGGCACGATCTGGCAGGTCTTCGGGCGCGGCGATATCGGCCTTCTGGGCTACACTCTGAACCGGATCGGCCTCGACTATAATTACGTCAACAATATCGGCGATGCGTGGGTCACCATCGTCGTTATGGATGTCTGGCACTGGACATCGCTCGTCGCGCTTCTGGCCTATGCGGGCCTGCGCTCGATCCCCGACGCCTATTATCAGGCGGCGAAGATCGACGGCGCGTCGCGCTGGTCGATCTTCCGCCTGATCCAGCTTCCGAAGATGAAGCACGTTCTCATCATCGCCGTCCTGCTGCGCTTCATGGACAGTTTCATGATCTACACCGAGCCCTTCGTGCTCACAGGCGGCGGCCCCGGCAATTCGACGACGTTCCTGTCGATCGACCTCGTCAAGCTGGCGCTCGGCCAGTTCGATCTCGGTCCCGCCGCCGCGATGTCCATCGTCTATTTCCTTGTCATCCTTCTGCTGTCCTGGGTGTTCTACACCGTCATGACACGCGACGAGAATGAGCGTCAGGGAGGCGCATCATGAAGCGGCTCATCCTTGCCCTTTACATCGCCTTCCTGCTGGTGCCGATCTACTGGCTCGTCAACATGTCGCTCAAGACGAACCAGGAAATCGTCTCGACCATGACGATCTTCCCGCGCGACATCACCTTCGCCAATTACATGACGATCTTCACCGATCCGGCGTGGTATTCGGGCTACATCAATTCGATCACCTATGTCGTGCTCAACACGATCATCTCGATCTCCGTCGCGCTGCCTGCCGCCTATGCGTTCTCGCGCTACCGCTTTCTCGGCGACAAGCACATGTTCTTCTGGCTTCTGACGAACCGCATGGCGCCGCCCGCGGTGTTCGCGCTGCCCTTCTTCAATCTGTACTCCGCCATTGGCCTCTTCGACACGCCGCTGGCCGTCGCGCTGGCGCATTGCCTGTTCAACGTGCCGCTCGCGGTGTGGATTCTCGAAGGCTTCATGTCGGGCGTGCCGCGCGAAATCGACGAGACGGCTTACATTGACGGCTATTCGTTCCCGCGTTTCTTCGTGAAAATCTTCATGCCGCTGATCGCGTCCGGCATCGGCGTCGCGGCCTTCTTCTGTTTCATGTTCTCGTGGGTGGAACTCCTGCTCGCGCGCACGCTCACCTCGGTGAACGCAAAGCCCATCGCCGCCACGATGACGCGCACTGTCTCGGCCGCTGGCATCGACTGGGGCGTGCTCGCCGCGGCGGGCGTGCTGACAATCGTTCCGGGTGCCATCGTCATCTATTTCGTCCGCAACTACATCGCCAAGGGCTTTGCCCTTGGGCGCGTCTGAGGAGGCCGTGATGGAAAGCCTCGCATGGATGGCCTGGACCTGGCAGACGGCCACCTTCTTCAGCGTCATCCTGCTCATTCTGATCGGCATGACGATCTGGGAGCGCGTCTCGCCTTCGGGCGAACGCGTTGGCGTGCTGCGTCTCAGCACGACACGCGGCGATCGGCTGTTCATTTCGTTGCTCGGCGCGGCCTACATCCATCTCGCATGGCTCGGCCTGATCGGGACGGAGCCCGCGCTTTACTGGGCCACGTTCATTTCGCTCGTCTACGCGCTCGGCGTTTTCCGCTGGGCCTAGGCGTGCCACGCAGATTCCACGTCGCTCCGCGTCCGGGCGAGCGTGGTTACAACGAATCGGACGCGGGAGGAAACGCGATGCGCAGACACCTGACGTTCACGGCAACGGCCGTGGCGCTGGTGCTCGGAACGGTCCCGGCTTTTGCGGATATGGACGCCGCCAAACGCTGGGTCGACACCGAGTTCCAGCCTTCGACGCTCTCGAAGGAAGAGCAGCTGAAGGAAATGGAATGGTTCATCAAGGCGGCAGAGCCCTTCAAGGGCATGGAGATCAACGTCGTCTCCGAAACCATCACGACACATGAATATGAAGCGAAAACGCTCGCCAAGGCGTTCTCGGAAATCACTGGCATCAAGTTGACGCACGACCTTATCCAGGAAGGCGATGTCGTCGAGAAGATCCAGACGCAGATGCAGTCCGGCAAGAACATCTACGATGCGTGGGTGAACGATTCGGATCTCATTGGTACGCACTATCGCTACAAGCAGGCCGTCAACCTGACCGACTGGATGGCGAACGAGGGCAAGGATGTCACCTCGCCGACCCTCGACATCGACGACTTCATCGGCAAGAGCTTCACGACCGGTCCGGACGGCAATCTCTACCAGCTCCCCGACCAGCAGTTCGCGAACCTCTATTGGTTCCGCTACGACTGGTTCAGCGACCCGAAGAATAAGGACGCCTTCAAGGCCAAATACGGCTACGAGCTTGGCGTTCCGGTCAACTGGTCGGCCTATGAAGACATCGCCGAGTTCTTCTCGAACGATGTGAAGGAAGTGAACGGCCAGAAGATTTACGGCCACATGGATTACGGCAAGAAGGACCCGTCGCTCGGCTGGCGCTTCACCGATGCGTGGCTCTCGATGGCCGGAAACGGAGATCGCGGTCTTCCGAACGGCAAGCCGGTCGATGAATGGGGCATCCGCATGGAAGGTTGCAGCCCCGTGGGTTCCTCCGTCACGCGCGGCGGCGACACGAACGGTGCGGCGGCCGTCTATTCGATCCAGAAGTACATCGACTGGATGAAGGCGTATGCACCGCCGCAGGCGAACGGCATGACCTTCTCGGAATCGGGTCCCGTTCCGGCGCAAGGCCAGGTCGCCCAGCAGATCTTCTGGTACACGGCCTTCACAGCCGACATGGTGAAGGACGGTCTTCCGGTCGTGAACGCGGACGGCACGCCGAAATGGCGCATGGCGCCCTCGCCCAAGGGCTCCTACTGGAAGGACGGCATGAAGCTCGGCTATCAGGACGCCGGTTCCTGGACGCTTCTGAAATCGACCCCCGTGGACCGCCGCAAGGCCGCGTGGCTGTATGCACAGTTCGTGACCTCGAAAAGCGTCTCGCTGAAGAAGAGCCATGTCGGCCTCACCTTCATCCGCGAGAGCGACATCTGGGACAAGAGCTTCACCGATCGCGCACCGAAGCTCGGCGGTCTCGTCGAGTTCTACCGCTCGCCCGCGCGCGTGCAGTGGACCCCGACCGGCGTCAATATTCCGGACTATCCGAAGCTTGCACAGCTGTGGTGGCAGAACATCGGCGATGCCTCGTCCGGTGCCAAGACCGCTCAGGAAGCGATGGATTCTCTTGCCTCGGCGCAGGATCAGGTTCTCGCCCGTCTTGAGCGCGCAGGCGTTCAGGGCGAGTGCGGCCCGAAGCTGAACAAGGAAGAAACCGCCGAATACTGGATCGAGCGGGCGAAGAAGGACGGCAACATCGCGCCGCAGGCCAAACTCGAAAACGAGAAGCCGAAGGGCGAAACGATCGACTACGACACGCTCATCAAATCGTGGCCGGCAACGCCTCCGGAACGTCGTGCCTCCACGACGAAACCCGCGCAATAGGCCCGGCATTACGTTAAGCTGATACAGGGAGGCCGGGAGCGATCCCGGCCTCTTTTTTTGGGAGACGCGGCGCAAGACCGCGAAGGAGGAGGAAGAATGGCGGGGTATGTCCTTGCGGTGGATCAGGGCACGACATCGACGCGCGCGATCCTGTTCAGCAGCAGCCTGAGCGTCATCGCCGTCGCGCAGCAGGAATTCCGCCAACACTTCCCCGAACCCGGCTGGGTCGAGCACGATCCCGAGGATCTGTGGGCAACGACCGTTTCCACAGTCAACGAAGTCCTCGCCCGCGCCGATGTCCGCGCCGCCGACATCGCGGCGCTCGGGATCACCAATCAGCGCGAAACAACCGTGGTCTGGGACCGCAAGACCGGACGCGCCATACACAATGCCATCGTCTGGCAGGACCGCCGCACCGCCGAGCGCTGCGCGGCGCTGAAGAAGGAAGGGATCGAACCGCTCGTCAGCGAACGCACGGGCCTGATCGTCGATCCCTATTTTTCGGGCACGAAGATCGCCTGGATTCTCGACCGCGTGGAGGGCGCGCGCGCCGCCGCCGAACGCGGAGAGCTTGCCTTCGGCACCGTCGACAGTTTCCTGCTCTGGCGCATGACCGGCGGAAAGGTCCACGCGACCGACGCGACGAACGCCTCGCGGTCCATGATCTACGACATCCGCACAGGCGCGTTCGATCGGGATCTGATGAACGCGGTCGGGGTGCCGGAATCGGTGCTGCCCGAAGTGAAAGATTCGTCCGGACATTTCGGAACGACGGAGGCTCACCTGTTCGGCGCACCCATCAAGGTGTGCGGCATCGCGGGAGACCAGCAGGCCGCCGTCGTCGGTCAGGCCTGTTTCAGGCCCGGCATGATGAAAGTCACCTACGGCACCGGCGCGTTCGCGCTCCTCAACATCGGGGACGAGCCTGTCGCCTCGAAGAATCGCCTTCTCACCACCGTCGCCTATCAGCTTAACGGAAAACGCACCTACGCGATCGAAGGCGCGATCTTCGTCGCGGGCTCCGCCGTGCAATGGCTGCGCGACGGGCTCGGCATCATCAAGCACGCCTCCGAAACGCAAGCTTTGGCCGCGCAGGCCGATCCCCATCAGAAGGTCTACCTGGTTCCCGCCTTTACCGGCCTCGGCGCACCTTATTGGGAGCCGGAAGCGCGTGGCGTGCTCACCGGCATCACGCGCGGCACGGGCCGGGCGGAACTCGCCCGCGCGACGCTCGAAAGCGTCGGCTACCAGACCCACGACCTTTACGACGCAATGCGCGCCGACTGGTCCGGCGACAGCGAGACGGTGCTGCGCGTCGATGGCGGCATGGTCCGCGACGACTGGACCATGCAATTCCTCGCCGATGTGCTGGACGCGCCGGTCGACCGCCCTCAGATCATCGAAACCACCGCGCTCGGCGCCGCCTATCTCGCGGGTCTTGCGGCGGGCGTCTGCCCCTCACCGGAGGAGTTCGGCAAGCACTGGAAGCTCGACCGCCGCTTCACGCCGGCGATGGAGGGATCCTTGCGCGGGGAAAAGCTGAAAGGCTGGGCCGAAGCCATCGGCCGCACACGCCGCTGACGGCGTACCTACTCCTTGAACCTCCGCTCGATCAGCCCCGCATCGAGATCCGCTTTCCGCGCCCACACGAAAAGCAGGTCCGAAAGGCGGTTGATATAGGACAGGACGGCAGGCGGCGCGGGCGGCGTGTCCAGCGCCGAAATGCTGCGCTCGGCCCGCCGCGTAACGGCGCGCGCCATATGGAGCCGTGCACCGCCTTCGCTTTCGCCGGGATAGATAAAATCCCGGAGCTCGGGCAGACCCGCCTCGACGTCGTCGATCAGCTTTTCGAGCCTGCGCACCGCATCCTCGTTCAACACCGGTTCGGCACGCTTTCCCTCCCCGCTGACAACGGCGCCGATCACGTACAGATCGCGCTGTATCTCCCGGAGGTCCTGCGCGATGGATGGGCACACGATGCGGGCGAGACCAAGCGCTGCCGACACTTCGTCGAGATCGCCTGCCGCGATCACGACCCAGGAATTCTTTGCGACGCGGCGGCCGGAGAACAGCATGGTTTCTCCGGCATCGCCCTTCTTAGTGTAGATCTTCATCGGCCTCAGAAACTGACTTTCATACCCATGACCGCCACGCGGCCGGTTCCGCCGAACGTATAGGCTTCCTCATATTCCTCGTCGAAAAGATTTTCGACGCGGCCATAGATTTCGGCCTGTTCGGTTAACCTGTACCCGGCGCGGATATTGACGAGAACGAAGTCATCCAATTCCACCACTGGACGCCAGAACGGAAGATCGGTCTGCGTTCCGTTGTAGATGACGCTGAAGCCCGCGCTCGCACGTCCGTCGAGAAAGCCATAGTCGACGTCGAGGCTTCCCGAGAACTCCGGGCGGCGGATGAGAAGATCGCCATCCGCATCGCGCGCATCGGTCCAGGTGAAGCTGGCGCGTGTCGTCAGATTGTCGATCGGGCGCGCGGTCACTTCGAGCTCGAAGCCGTGGATCTTCGACGTGCCCGGCTGGTTGATCACCGTCATGCCCGAAGTCTCGATGAGGTCTTCGACACGCTGGTCGAAATAGGTGACGGAGACGTTGAGGCGATTGTCCCACAGGGACTGATCGATCCCCGCGTCCCAGCCGCGCGTCTTCTCGGGCTCAAGATCGGGGTTCGGCACGAAAGTCGCCGTCTGCCCATACAATTCATAAAGCGTCGGGTTCTTGACGCCGGTTCCATAGGACGTGCGCAACTTGGTTCCCGTGGAATGGATCAGATAGGCGGCGGAGAGACGGAAGGTCGTCTCATCCTCGAAACGCTCGCTGAAATCGTGGCGCGCGCCGCCGGTGAAGAAGAAGGTGTCGCTCACGCCGAGCTTGTACTCGCCGCCCACGCTCGTCTGCGACACGTCTTCGTCAAAGCTTGAAAACGAACTGCTCGACTGTACGGCGTCGATCTCATGATCGGCGAGAAAGCTGAGCGTGTGGTCGAGATTGCCCGTCTCCGCAAAGACATTGCTGCGATAATCGATCTTGGTTTTCTCGCCCTCGAAGCTCGCGGGATCGAACGTGCCGTAGAGCGAATCGTAATCGTGTACGAGGCGGCTCACGCCCGCGATCTGCTGCCATTTGCCGTCGAAAAGATCGAGCGTCGCCTGTGCCCGCCCGAAGGCCTGCCGTCCGTCGATGTCGTTCTTGAAGTCGTAAGCGCCGCCCGGCGGCATCCACGAGCCCGCCTCGTCGTCTCCTTCGACATAATAATCGAGCCCGCGGCCGACGAGATCGAAGCGGAGATTATCGAGCGCCTGAAAGCCGATCTTCGCCAGGACGCCCGCATTGCGATAGCCGTCCTTTTCCGTGTTGAGACCGCCCATGAGATTGGAGCGCCATTCGGCGGCGGACGAGAAACCGTCCGTACGCAGACCGGCGGCACTCAGAAGGTAATCGACGCGATCCGTCGAGCCGGACAGCGAGGCTCCGCCGGCGACCGTGCCGCGCGACCCGCCTTCGACATATCCCGCAAGCCGCGCCGGTCCTTCGCCGCGGCGGCTGACGATGTTGACGACGCCGCCCGCCGCATCCGAGCCATAGAGCGCGCTCTGCGGCCCGCGCAGCACTTCGATGCGCTCGATGTCCTGAACGAGAAGATGCGCGAAGTTGAACTCGCTGCCGCCGATCGGATCGTTGACCTCGATGCCGTCGATGAGAACCAGAGTGTTGTTCGATTCCGATCCGCGAATGCGCAACTGAGTCAGGCCGCCGAAGCCCCCGGTGCGGTTGACGGAAACGCCGGGCACGCTGCGCAGGGCATCGGACACAAGACGCACCTGCCGCCGCTCAAGCTCCTCGCGGGAGAGGATGGTCACGGCGCTGCCGACTTCGCGGGTCGGCGTCGGCGTGAGATTGGCAGTCACCGAAATCTCGTCGAGTTCGACCGGCGGCAGAGCGGTCTGGGCGAGAGCGGAAACGGACAGAACGGAAACGGATGCCGCGGATGCGAGCAGGAGAGTACGGAACATCAAAGCCTCGGGCGGACGCGCCATTGGAAGCATCATCCGCGAGCGAAGCCCCGTTCTTTGCGGCGTGCGAAAACGCGAGCCGCAAAGCCCCCGAAACGACCCCCGGCACACCCCGTCCGGCGTTCTCGCGCATGACTACGCTCGACGGCAGGTCTCCTGGCTCACGGGTCACCTCTCTCGCGCCGCCTTCCCGGGAAACCCAGTGGCTCAAAGGCGCGAAAAATCGCCGTTTACAGTTGCGGGGGCAGCTGCGGCTTCAGAGCCTAAACCCCTCACCGCATTCCCTTTTCACCCCCGCGAGGGGGAACCGTCAGGCTGATTGATGACGGCAAACGCGCAAGATTGCAATTGCCCGTTATAGTATTACATCCACCGTCACATTTTTGCGGCGTTGGGCTTCCGGCCCGATTGCGCTAGAACCCTGCCAGTTTTTCCGCACGAGAATATTTATGTCCGCCCGCCAGCAGCGCATTACCCAGCTCCAGAACCTTGCCAAAGAGCGCGTCGTCATCCTCGACGGCGCCATGGGCACCATGATTCAGCGCCGGAAGCTCACCGAGGCGGATTTCCGCGCCGAGCGCTTCAAGGATCATCCGATCGACCTTCAGGGCAACAACGACCTTCTGACGCTCACGCGGCCCGATGTCATCAAGGACATCCACAAGGAATATCTCGAAGCGGGCGCCGACATTATCGAGACGAACACGTTCAACTCGACCAATATCTCGCAGGCCGAGTACAGGCTCGACCACATCGCCTATGAGCTGAACTATGCCGGAGCCGAGCTTGCCCGCGAAGCTGCCGACGAAGTCGCCGCCGCAACCGGCGAGCCGCGCTTCGTCGCAGGCGCCATCGGCCCGACCAGCCGCACCGCCTCGCTGTCGCCCGACGTCAACAATCCGGGCTTCCGCAATGTCACCTTCGATGAGCTGCGCGAGGCCTACAAGGACGCGGCGCGCGGCCTGATCGACGGCGGTTCGGACCTTCTTCTGGTCGAGACGATCTTCGACACGCTGAACGCGAAGGCGGCCCTTTTCGGCCTCGAAGAATTGTTCGAGGAGATCGGCGAGGACATCCCCGTGATGATCTCGGGCACGATCACCGATCTGTCCGGCCGCACCTTGTCGGGCCAGACGACGGAAGCTTTCTGGAATTCGCTGAAGCACGTGAAGCCGTTCTCCATCGGCCTCAACTGCGCGTTCGGCGCCGAGCAGATGCGCCCTTACGTCGCCGAGCTTGCCCGCGTCGCGGACACCTTGGTTTCCGCCTATCCGAATGCCGGCCTTCCCAACGAATTCGGCGAATACGACGAAGAGCCGGAACAGACGGGCGCGCATCTGCACAAATGGGGCAAGGATAGGCTCGTCAACATCGTCGGCGGCTGCTGCGGCACGACCCCCAGCCACATCCGCTGCATCGCGGAGGGCGTGAAGGGCCTTCCGCCGCGTGAGGTTCCCGAAATTCCGAAGAAGCTGCGCCTGTCCGGCCTCGAACCCTTCGAGGCCCGCTCGTGAGCACCGCCAATTTCATCAATATCGGCGAGCGCACCAACGTCACCGGCTCGGCAAAGTTCAAGAAGCTGATCCTCAACGGCGATTTCGACGCCGCGCTGCAGGTCGCGCGCCAGCAGGTCGAAAGCGGCGCGCAGATCATCGACATCAATATGGACGAGGCCATGCTGGATTCGGAAGCGGCCATGGTCCGCTACCTCAATCTGCTGGCCGGAGAACCGGACATCAGCCGCGTCCCTATCATGATCGATTCGTCCAAATGGAGCGTGATCGAAGCCGGACTTAAATGCGTACAGGGAAAATCGATCGTCAATTCGATCAGCCTGAAAGAGGGAGAATCCGCCTTCCTCGAACACGCCCGCAAGGTCCTGCGCTATGGCGCCGCCGTCGTCGTCATGGCGTTCGACGAAAAGGGCCAGGCCGATGTGGCGGATCGCAAATACGAGATCTGCGCGCGTTCCTACAAACTGCTGACCGAAAAGGTCGGTTTCCCGCCGGAAGACATTATTTTCGATCCGAACATCTTCGCGGTCGCGACCGGCATCGAGGAACACAACAATTACGCCGTCGAGTTTTTCGAAGGCACGCGCCGCATTCGCCAGAACCTGCCGCACGCGCATGTGTCGGGTGGCGTGTCGAACGTCTCCTTCTCGTTTCGCGGCAACGAGCCCCTGCGCGCGGCGATCCATTCCTGCTTTCTCTATCATGCCATCCGCGCCGGCATGGATATGGGTATTGTCAATGCGGGCGCGCTGACACCCTATGAGGACATTCCGGCCGACCTGCGCGAACTGGTGGAGGACGTTCTCCTCAACCGCCGCGCGGACTCGACCGACCGCCTTCTCGAAGCCGCCGACCGCTTCAAGGCGGGCGCGGCGAAGGAAACCGCCGATCTGTCCTGGCGCGAGAAGCCGGTGCACGAGCGCCTTTCGCATGCGCTCGTCAACGGCATCACCGAATTCATCGACGACGACACGGAGGAAGCGCGTAAGCTCGCAACGCGCCCGCTCGATGTCATCGAAGGCCCCTTGATGGACGGCATGAACGTCGTTGGCGATCTGTTCGGCGCGGGCAAGATGTTCCTGCCGCAGGTCGTCAAATCCGCGCGAGTCATGAAGAAAGCTGTCGGCTATCTCCTGCCCTTCATCGAAGAGGAGAAGCTGGCCGGCGGCGGGCAGCATCAGGCGAACGGGCGCATTCTGATGGCGACCGTCAAGGGCGACGTCCACGACATCGGCAAGAACATCGTCGGCGTCGTTCTGCAGTGCAACAATTACGAGGTCGTGGATCTCGGCGTCATGGTACCGGCAGCAAAGATTCTCGAAGCCGCAAAGACCGAGAAATGCGACGTGATCGGGCTTTCTGGCCTCATCACGCCCTCGCTCGACGAGATGGTCTATATCGCCTCCGAAATGCAGCGGCTCGGCATGACGATCCCGCTTCTCATCGGCGGCGCGACGACGAGCAAGGTCCATACGGCGGTCAAGATCGACCCGGCCTATCAGAACTCCGTGGTGTATGTGCCGGATGCGAGCCGCGCGGTCGGCGTCGTCGGCAGCCTCCTGAGCGGCAACCAGCGCACAGCCTATTCGGAAGAGATCAAGCGCGACTACAAAGCGATGCGCGAGAAGCACAGCCGCAGCCGCCGCGCCGGCCCGCGCCAGAGCATCGAGGGCGCGCGCGCCAACCGCGCAAAGCCCGACTGGACGACCTACACGCCGCCGAAGCCGACATTCCTCGGCGTTCGGGCCTTCGACAATTACGACCTGTCGGAACTTGCGACGCGGATCGACTGGACACCCTTCTTCCAGTCCTGGGAGCTGGCCGGCTCATTCCCCGCGATCCTTGACGACAAGGTGGTCGGCGAGGCCGCGCGACCGCTCTATGCGGACGCACAGGCCATGCTGCAGCGCCTCATCGACGAAAAGCGCCTTAAGGCGCGCGGCGTCATCGGTTTCTGGCCCGCGAACACGGTCGGCGACGACATCGAGATCTATTCCGACGACAAGCGCTCGCATCTCATCGCCGTCAATCATTCGCTGCGCCAGCAGATGCTGCGCGACAATGGACGCGCGAATTTCGCGCTGGCCGATTTCATCGCGCCGAAAGAAACCGGCGTCGCGGATTATATCGGCGGCTTTGCAGTCAATGCGGGCATCGGCGTCGACGATATCGCCGCCGAGTTCAGGGCGCAGAAAGACGATTACAACGCGATTCTGGTGGCGGCGCTCGCGGACCGTCTGGCCGAGGCCTTCGCCGAGCGCCTTCACGAGCGCGTGCGTACCGAATTCTGGGGCTATGCGCCTGACGAAAAGCTCAGCAACGAGGATCTCGTCGCCGAGAAATATCGCGGCATCCGGCCTGCTCCCGGCTATCCGGCCTGCCCCGACCACACGGAAAAGACGACGCTGTTCCGCCTGCTGCAGGCCGAGAGCAATGCCGGTCTCACGCTTACCGAGAGCATGGCCATGTATCCTGGCGCGGCCGTCTCAGGCTTCTATTTCAGCCATTCGGACGCCGCCTATTTCGGCGTCGGGCGCATCGAGCGCGATCAGGTGGAAGATTACGCCGCGCGCAAGGACATGAGCGTGGAAGAGATCGAGCGCTGGCTCGCGCCGAACCTCAATTACGATCCGCAGGACATTTCACGCGCCGGTGCGGCCTGATCCGCGCGGGTTCTTCTCAGATCAGCGCCAGAACCATCGGAACGGCAAAGGCGTAGATCAGCCCCGTCAGGATCATGCCCATCGTGGCATAGGCGGCGGACAGCGGGCTGAGTTCGAGCGCACGCACCACGCCGAATGTATGGCAGGTGATGCCCAGCATCAGGCCGACGCGGCGCTCATCGGTGACGCCGACGCGTGCGGCGATCTTTTCGGAAAGGATCACGCCCACTGTCCCAGTGACGAAGACGCCGAGCATCGCCATCTCGACCGAAAGCCCGTTGGCCTCGGCGATCACGGCCGCCATGGGGTTGGTTACCGTGCGCAGCGACAGGGACGCCGTCTCGGTGCCATCGAGACCGATCGCGACACACACCGCAACTGTCACCACACCCAGACACAGCGAGGCCAGCGCACTCGCGGCCAGAATGCCTGGCAGATCGCGCACGAGCTTGCGGCTGTTGTCGATCAGCGGCAGCGCGAAGGCCGTGATCGCGATCATCAAGCCTTCCAGCAGCACGGCGTTGTGGCGGAAATAGTCGTCCTCGAAAGCAAGCCCGAAGAAGTGCAGCGCGCTCAACGCGGCGACCGCCAGCAGCATCGCCAGCACGACGGGATGCAGGAACGAGGAATTGTTCGCCGCCCGGTTGATGAAAACGCCGAGCAGATATGCGCCGAGACTGATGGCCAGTGCGGGAAGAAGCGTGCTCACGCCTTCTCCTCGTCGCGCAGGAGGAATTTCACGCACCATGCAGTCAGAACCACGCTGAGCAGCGAGGAGACTGCCATCGCGACGACGATCGTCCATATCCGCACGGAGGTGAAATCGAGCGTCAATGCCATACGCACGAGCAGCGGCACCAGAAACAGCGGCATCAGAGTCAGAACGACAACAGCGCCCGGACGGATAAGCACCTGCAACCGCCGGAACAGAAGCATTGCCAGAAAACACAGAACAAGCCCGGCGACTGCGCCGGGAATGCCGATGCCGAAGTGGCTTGCGAGAAAGGCCGCCGGCACATAGAGCGCGCACAGGAGAAAAATGCCCCGCAGCTGATCGATCATGATGTGGCGCCTTCCGTCCTCATCCATTCCGAATCGCGACGGATGGATAGTGCACATTCGCGCGTGGGGCAGCTAGAATTGCCGTCTTGGGAGGAAAAGTTCGAATGACAAAAACCGATATTCTTATGCTCAACCCGATGCGCCCGCTTGTCGAACCCGCCGTCGCGCCGTTCGGCACTGTGCACAAATTCTGGGAAATCGCCGATCAGGAAAAATTCCTTGCCGAAGTGGGTCCGCGCATACGCGGCATGATCGCCTTCGTCGCCTCCTGCCCGCGCGAGCTGATCGAAAAGCTGCCCGCACTCGAAGTGATCGCCAGCTCCGCTGTCGGTTATGACGGCATCGATGTGAAAGCTGCCGCCGAACATGGCATTGTCGTCACCAACACGCCGGATGTGCTCACCGATGAAGTGGCCGATCTCGCCATCGGGCTCCTTCTGGCAACGATCCGCGAGATTCCGCGCGCCGAGCAATATGTACGGTCCGGCAATTGGCCGAAGGCGCCATTCCCGCTGACCGCCACGCTGCGTGGGCGCTCGGTGGGCATCATCGGTCTCGGCCGCATCGGCAAGGCGATCGCCAAGCGCCTCGAAGGCTTCGACATCTCCATCGCCTATCACGGCCGCCGCCAGCAATCCGATGTGCCCTACACCTATTTTGCCTCGCTGCTCGACATGGCGTCCGAAGTCGACACCCTGATCGCCATCACGCCCGGCGGCGCGGAGACGCGCCATCTCATCAACGCCGAGGTGTTCAAGGCGCTCGGTCCGAACGGAATTTTCGTGAATGTGGCGCGCGGTTCGGTCGTGGATGAAGCAGCGCTCATCCATGCCCTGAAGAACCGCACGATCCTTGCCGCGGGCGTGGACGTCTTCGAGAACGAGCCTCACGTTCCGGCCGAACTGATCGCGCTCGAGAACGCGGTTCTGCTGCCGCATGTGGCTTCCGCATCCGTGCATACGCGCGATGCGATGGCACAGCTCGCGGTCGACAACCTTCTGGCTGTGCTGGGCGGCAAGCCGCCGCTCACGCCCGTGCCCGAGACCCCCTGGCCGCCCGCGAAATGATCAGCGGCGTTCGGGATTCGCCTTGTGCAGGAACAAATCGTATCCGCACAGAAGAACGCAGATAAGGCACACAAGACCGAGGTCGAGGCGCGGCACGCGCTGAACCAGGACGGCGAGGAAGCCGCACAGGAAAACGAACGCAACAACGGACAAAAGGCGTTCCATTCTTTTCTCCAATAAAAGTGCCCGGCCGTCTCAACGACGACCGGGCATGTTTCGTTAGCGGCTGTAGAACGCGTTCGGCAGATAATAGACCGTCTGCGGGAAGATGTAGAGAATCGCCATACAGACGAACACCATGCCCAGGAACGGCATGACGCCCTTGAAGATGTCTGTCAGCGCCACATCGGGTGGTGCGATGCCCTTCAGATAATAGGCCGACATCGCCATCGGCGGTGTCAGGAACGATGTCTGAAGGTTGACGGCAACGAGCACGCCGAAGAACAGCGGATCGATACCGAACATCGGCAGCAGCGGCAAGAAGATCGGCACGAAGATGATGATGATCTCCGACCATTCGAGCGGCCAGCCCAGAAGGAAGATGATGAGCTGAGCCAGCAGAAGGAATTGCAGCGGGGTCAGATCGAGACCGCGCACGAATTCCGAGATCACATGCTCCCCGCCGAGATAGGAGAAGACGGCCGAGAACACGTAGGAGCCGACGAACAGCCAGCACACCATCGCTGTTGTACGCACGGTCAGATAGACCGATTCGCGCAGGCGCTGGAACGTCAGCGCTCCGTAGCAGACCGCGAGAACCAGACCGCCGAGCGCACCGATCGCGGCCGCTTCCGTCGGCGTCGCGAGACCGAACAGGATGGACCCCAGAACCGAGAGAATCAGGACCGCCAGCGGCAGGAATGACGTGGCGATCATGACGATCACCCGCAGCATCGGCAGGTCCGGCACCTCGTCCTTTGTGGGCTTTGGCGCAACGGATGGCTGCAGGATCGAGCGGGTGACGACATAGACGAGGTAGAGGCCGACCAGGATGAACCCCGGAATCAGCGCACCCGCATAGAGCCGCACGATCGAAACGCCCGATGACGCCGCATAGACGATCAACATGATCGACGGCGGGATGAGGATGCCGAGTGTTCCGCCCGCGCAGATGATGCCCGACGCGAACGACTTGTCGTACCGCGCCTTCAACATTGCGGGGAGGGCGAGCAGACCCATCAACGTCACGACAGCGCCGACGATGCCTGTCGCCGTTGCAAACAGCGCACAGGTGATCAGCGCCGCGACGCCCATCGATCCGGGAATGTTTTTCGACGCGATGTTCAGCGTCGTGAACAGGCGGTCGACGATGTTGGCACGCTCGACGATATAGCCCATGAAAAGGAACAGCGGCACCGCCGTCAGCACCTCATTGCTCATCACCGTATAGGTCTGGTTGATGAAGAGGTCGAAGATGCGGTTGTTGAACAAACCCTCGATCCAGAGGGACACGCTGTCGTAACTCGACGCCGTCTCCTCAAGACGGTTGAAAGCCCGCCACATACGGCTCGGCTCGAAATACGCATAGTATCCAAAGCCGATGCCCATCGCCATCAGGGTGAAGGCAATCGGAAATCCGAGAAAAACGACAAAAATGAAAAGCCCCAGCATCAGCAGGGCGATTTGTGGATCGGTCATGGATGCGCCCCTGTTTCCGCCTGATTGGCCTGCTCTATAAGCGCATCCTCTGTTTCACGAACGTCTTCCTGGGCGCGCATCCACTGCCCCGTGCGGATGCAATGTATGCACCGGAATATTTCGGCGATGCCCTGGATGAAAAGTAGGGTTCCCGCGACAGCCATGACCGTCTTGAACTGGTAGATCGGTATACCCGCGGGGCTGTTGACGCTGACCTCGCCATAGCCCCAGGACCGCGATGCGTAGCGCCCGCCGATGATGATAAGCGCGGTGACACCCGGAAAGAAAAAGAAGAGGTAGAGGATCAGATCGATCGTCGCCTGCCGCTTTGGGCTGAGCAAGCGATAGACGAAGTCGCCGCGGACATGCCCTCCGCGCGACAGGGTGTAGGCACCGCCCATCATGAAGAGCGTGCCGTACATGATGAAGGAAACGTCGAAGGCCCACGGCGTGGGGCTGTTCAGCACATAGCGGACAAAAACCTCGTAGCTCGTTCCGAACGTCATCAGCAGGATGAGCCATGCGAATGTCTTGCCGAAGGCAGCCGACAGCGTGTCCGCGAATCGGATGAATGCGACCATTGTTATCCCCGGGAACTAAAGGACGCCCGGCACGATCGCCGGGCGTCCTGTCTTGCTTTTATCTTTACGTTGCCTTCGGCAGCTTGCCGGGGAAGAAGTGCTCGTAGGCCAGCCGGTAGTCGGGAGCGTTGAGCAGTTCGTAGTAGGTTACGCGCTCGACCCACGCACGCTGGCTGTCGAGCACCTTTTTGATGAAGGGATCGCTCTCCAGCTGTGGGATCATCTTCGTCCATGCATCCAGCTGGGCCTGAAGAATTTCCGGCGGCGTCTGATGGATCGTCACGCCGTGCTCGTCGCGCAGCTTGGCAAGGTCCGCCGAGTAGTTGTCGAGCGCAAAGGCCGTGTTGTAGGTCGAGGCCGACTCAACGCCGTACTCCACGATCGAACGCAGATCCTCCGGCAGGTCTTCGAGGAAGTCCTGGTTGAAGAGGAATTCGAACGCTTCCGAGGCCTGATGGTAGGACGCGAGGTAATAGTTCTTGGCGACGTCCTGCGATCCGAACCGGATGTCGGACGACGGGTTGTTGAACTCGAACGCGTCGATGACGCCGCGCTCCATAGCCGGAACGATTTCACCGCCCGGCAACTGCGCGACGCTCATGCCCATGGACTGGAACAGATCGGCGGCAAGACCGACCGTGCGGTATTTGAAGCCCTGGATATCGGCGACGCTGTTGACCGGCTTCTTGAACCAGCCGAACGGCTGTGCGGGCATCGGGAAGCCGAGAAGGCCGACAACCTTGAGCCCCATCTTGTCCTGGGTCAGTTCGCGATAGAGCTCGCGCCCGCCGCCCTGATAAAACCAGGACAGCATGGTCGTCGGATTGCCGCCGAAGACCGGGCCGGTGCCGAACAGGGACGCGGCCTTGTTCTTGCCGTACCAGTAAGCGGAGACGGAATGGGCGGCGTCGAGAACGCCGTCGTTGACGGCATCCATCACCTGGAAGGCGCCGACCACCGCGCCGGCGGGCAACAGATCGACCTTGAGCCGGCCGCCCGACATCTTCTGGACGCGGTCGGCATATTGCTGAGCCATCGTCTGCCAGACGTCCGATGCCGGCCACGAGCTTTGCATTTTCATTGTGATGGGGGACTGGGCCACCACCACATTTGGCGCGGCAAGCGCGGCACCGGCTGCGGCCACACCGGCAGCACCGGTCAGGAATTCGCGGCGCTTCAGCGATTTTTTCGGCGTGGTTGTGGTCTCGGTGATCTTGTCATTCATGATGACAGCCTCTCCTTTGGGAGGGCGCCCTTGGCGCCTCCCGCTTGTCGTTTCCAACCCGTGCATCCATTTGGACGCTTCTTGTTTTTGACCGCTTGTGTGCGATCTGATTGAATTATGAATACAAGTTCCGGAAATAATCCAGACCCAACAATAAAAAACCGGTGAGGCAGGACGCCAATAATATGAGCACTTTGGCTATGCCCGCGCCCAACGGCGCGATCCTCGACCGCCGCGACGAGATCGCCGCGGCGCTTCGGGCCATCGTGCCCGGCGAAGGCGTCGTCTCATCCCCGGAAGAAATGCGCCCCTTCGAAACGGACGGCCTCACCGCCTATCGCCAGCTTCCGCTCGTCGTCGTTCTGCCCGAAACGGTCGAGCAGGTCGCGGAAATCCTGAAATTCTGCGATGAACACGCCATTCCCGTCGTGCCGCGCGGTTCGGGCACGTCCCTGTCAGGCGGCGCGCTGCCGCTCGAAGATGGCGTTCTCTTGTCGATGACGCGCTTCAACCGGGTTCTGGACATCGACTATCCGAACCGCACCGCGACGGTGCAGCCCGGCGTCACCAATCTTGCGATCACGAAAGCGGTAGCGGCGGAGGGATTTTACTATGCGCCCGACCCCTCCTCGCAGATCGCCTGTTCCATCGGGGGCAATGTCGCGGAGAATTCGGGCGGCGTTCACTGCCTGAAATACGGCCTGACGACGAACAATCTCCTCGGCATCGAAATCGTGCTGATGTCGGGCGAGATCGTGCGCCTCGGCGGCAAGCACCTCGATTCCGAGGGCTACGACATGCTGGGTCTCCTGACCGGTTCGGAAGGCCTGCTCGGTGTCGTCACCGAAGTAACGGTACGTATCCTTCAAGCGCCGGAGACGGCACGCGCGGTTCTCTTCGGCTTCCCGACAAGCGAAGCGGGAGGCGCCTGCGTCGCCGCCGTCATCGCGGCGGGCATCATTCCAGGCGGCATGGAAATGATGGACCGTCCCGCCATCCACGCCACCGAGGCCTACACGAAAGCCGGCTATCCGCTCGATGTGGAAGCGCTGCTGATCGTCGAGCTCGACGGCCCGCAGGGCGAGGTCGATTTCCTGATCGGTGAGGTCGAGACCATCGCGCGGCGCTGCGGCGCAAGCTATGTGCGCGTCTCGCAGAGCGAGGCCGAGCGGCAATTGTTCTGGCTCGGCCGCAAGGCGGCGTTCCCTGCGGTTGGCCGCATCGCGCCGGATTATCTGTGCATGGACGGCACGATCCCGCGCAAGCAGTTGCCGAACGTCCTCGCCCGCATGCGCGAAATGTCGGAAAAGTATGGCCTCGAAGTCGCCAACGTCTTCCACGCCGGAGACGGCAATTTGCATCCGCTCATTCTGTATGACGGCAACAAACCCGGCGAATTCGAGCGGGCCGAAGCCTTCGGCGCCGACATCCTGAAACTCTGCGTCGCGGTCGGCGGCGTCCTGACCGGCGAGCATGGCGTCGGCATCGAAAAGCGCGATCTCATGGGCGAGATGTTCAACGAGGAAGATCTGAAGCAGCAACAGCGCGTGAAATGCGCGTTCGACCCGCAACACCTGCTCAATCCCGGCAAGGTCTTTCCTGTTTTGCATCGCTGCGCCGAGCTTGGACGCCTGCACGTGCACAAGGGGCAGTTGCCGCATCCAGACCTGCCGCGCTTCTGATGCTCGACACACCCGCCCCCCTCGTCCCGCGCGATACGGCCGACCTTCTGGACGCCATCCGCACGGCATCGGATGCCGAAACACCGCTCGAATTGTATGGGCATGGCACCAAGCGCGGCATCGGTCATGCGGTTGCCGCGCGCCAGAGCGTCGAGCTTTCAGCGCTCAGCGGCGTCATCTTCTACGAGCCCGAGGAAATCGTGATCAGCGTTCACGCGGCAACGCCCATGGCCGAGATCGAGACCCTGCTCGCCGCCAACCGCCAGGAACTCGCCTTCGAGCCGCAGGATTACGGCCCGCTGTTCGGCCTTCCGCGCGGTTCGGGCACGATCGGCGGCGCGCTCGCGGCAAATCTTGGTGGCCCGCGCCGCATCAAGGCGGGCGCCGCACGCGATCATGTTCTGGGGATCGCAGCGGTGTCCGGACGCGGCGAGATGTTCAAATCGGGCGGCCGGGTCGTGAAAAACGTCACCGGCTATGATCTGTCGAAAGGCCTGTCCGGTTCATGGGGCACGCTCGCGGCCTTCACGGAGTTGACTTTCAAGGTTCTGCCGCGCGCGGAATTCTCCTCCACGCTGGTCGTTTTCGGCCTCGACGATGCGGCTGGCGTCGAACTCCTCTGCCGCGCCATGAGCTCGCCCGCCGAAGTCTCCGGCGTCGCGCATTTCCCGGCTGCGACCGCCGCGAGCCTTCCGCATATCGGCGACAACACCCGCGCGTGCACACTGATCCGGCTCGAAGGTTTCAAGACCTCCGTTCTGTATCGCGCCGAGCGCCTGAATGCGCTGATCGGCCCCGGGCAGGACCTCGTTCGTCTTGATGAGGAGGCATCGCGCGATCTCTGGCAGGCCGTGCGCGATGCGGAGCCTTTTGCGGATCATGTCGATCCGGTCTGGCGCATCTCGACGGCGCCCATGCATGGCCCGGCGTTCGTCGAGGCGCTGAGGGCGGCGGTCACCTTCCGTCATTACTACGACTGGTCGGGCGGACTCGTCTGGATCGAGATCCCGGACGCTCCCGCCGATGCGGGTGCATCCGCCATCCGCGAAACGCTCTCGCTGTTCGGCGGCCATGCCACGCTTGTGCGCGCGTCCGGCATCGACCCCTCCGTGCGGCGGTTCCAGCCTCAGCCGCCGTCCCTTGCCGCCTTGTCGCGCCGCCTGAAATCGGCGTTCGACCCGCTCGCCATTCTCAACCCGGGACGTATGGGCTGATGCAGACGCATTTTTCTCCGGCCCAGCTTGCCGATCCTGCCGTCGCGCAATCCGAGCGCATCATCCGCAAATGCGTGCATTGCGGTTTCTGCACCGCGACCTGCCCGACCTATCTTGAGCTCGGCAACGAACTCGACAGTCCGCGCGGCCGCATCTACCTCATCAAGGACATGCTGGAGAACGACCGCCCGGCTACCGCCGACGTGACGTTGCACATCGACCGCTGCCTGTCCTGCCTCTCCTGCATGACGACCTGCCCGTCCGGTGTCGATTACATGCACCTGGTAGACCACGCCCGCGTCCATATCGAAAAGACCTACAAGAGGCCTTTCGCGGATCGCGTCCTGCGCGATGTTCTTTCGCGCATCCTGCCCTATCCCGCGCGCTTCCGCGTGGCGCTTCATGCGGCGCGGCTCGCGCGCCCTCTCGCGCCTGTCTTCGATGCCCTCGGCGGCCCGTTCGCCCGTCTGGCCGCGATGGTGCGCCTGTCGGCGGCGCCCGCGCCGAAGATCGACGCCCCGCCCGTCATCATGCCGACGGAGCCGCGCGCCCGCGTCGCCATCCTCAAGGGCTGCGCGCAATCGGTGCTCGATCCAGGCATCAACCGCGCCGCCGAAAACCTGCTCGCGCGCTTCGGCGTCGAGATCGTCTATCCCGAAGGCGAAGGCTGTTGCGGTGCGCTCAACCATCACATGGGGCGCGAGGAAGAAGCCCGCGCCTTCGCGCGTAACAATGTCGATGTCTGGACACGTGAAATCGAGAAGGGGCTCGACGCCATCCTCATCACGACGTCCGGCTGCGGCACGGTGGTGAAGGATTACGGGCATCTTCTTGGCGAAGATCCGGTCTACCGCGAGAAGGCGCAGGACATCGCCCGCCGCACCTTCGACATTTCCGAATATCTCGCGACGCTCGATCTTCCGGCGGCCGCTCCGAAGGACATGTCCATCGCCTATCATTCCGCCTGTTCGCTTCAGCACGGCCAGCGCGTCACGCTGCAGCCGCGCATGCTCATCGAGCGCGCAGGCTTCACCGTGAAGGAAATCGGCGAAGGCCATATCTGCTGCGGCTCTGCCGGCACATACAACATTCTCCAACCCGTCATCGCGAAGAACTTGCGCGACCGGAAACTGCGCCACATCGCTGACACGCAGGCCCAGATGATCGTCGCGGGGAACATCGGCTGCATGACCCAGCTTCGGTCCGGCACGTCTACGCCCGTTCTCCATCTTGTCGAACTTCTCGACTGGGCGTATGGCGGACAGCGGCCCGCCGCGCTCGGCGCACAGGCTTCGAACATCGAGAGGACCACATGAATCTGACACTCCAGCAGGCCCAAACGATCCTTGTCGGCGCGCTTTCCTATGCGGAGCAGAACGGTATGAACCCGGTTGCGATCCACGTTCTCGATGCGCGCGGCGTTCTCAAGGCCATGGCCGCGATGGACGGAACAAGCCTGCGCCGCAGCGATATCGCCTTCGGCAAAGCCCATGGCGCGATTGGTCTTGGCATGGGCTCCCGCTCGCTGTTCAAGCGCGCGAAGGAACAGGCGTTCTTCATCGCGGCCGCCACGGACGCGATTGGCGGCAAGCTCATTCCGGTTCCCGGCGGCGTGCTCATCCGCGACATCGCGGGCTCGCTCATCGGCGCCGTCGGCATTTCGGGCTGTACCTCCGACAATGACGAGGCAGCCGCCCTGGCCGGCATCGAAGCGGCAGGGCTTGTCGGCGATCCGGGCTCCGACACATGAGCGTCGTTACAACGATTTCCGACCTCCGTGCGAAGGCGAAACGACGCATTCCGCGCGCGATCTTCGAATATGCCGATTGCGGCTCGTACAACGAGACGACGCTCCGCGCCAATCGCGCGGGGCTCGATGACATCGCGCTGCGCCAGCGCGTTCTCATCGATGTCGACAAGCGCAATCTCGCCACGACGTTTCTCGGCGAGCCGGCCACCATGCCCGTCGCCATCGCACCGACCGGCCTCACCGGCCTGTTTCACCGCGACGGCGAGATTCATGGCGCCCGCGCCGCGCAGAAATTCGGCATTCCGTTTTGCCTGTCCACGATGTCGATCTGCTCCATCGAGGATGTGCGCGAAGCGGTCGAAAAGCCGTTCTGGTTCCAGCTTTATGTCATGCGCGACCGCGGTTTCGCCGCCTCGCTCATCGAACGCGCCAAAGCCGCCGAATGCTCGGCGCTCGTATTGACGCTCGATCTTCAGATCCAGGGTCAGCGCCATCGCGACCTGAAAAACGGCCTCAGCGTGCCGCCCCGGCTGACCGTCGCCAACGCCATCGACATCGCGATGAAGCCCGGCTGGGCGCTCAGCATGCTGCGCAACAAGCGCAAGAGCTTCGGCAATCTCGCGGACCGCGTTCCCGGCGGCGACAGCCTCACCACACTGTCGCAATGGATCGCGAGCCAGTTCGATCCGTCGCTGTCGTGGAAGGACGTCGAATGGGTGAAAAGCCTGTGGCCGGGCAAGCTCATCCTCAAAGGCATTCTCGATGCCGAGGACGCCAAGATCGCCGCCTCGTGCGGTGCGGACGCGGTCGTCGTCTCCAATCATGGCGGCCGTCAGCTCGACGGTGCGCGCGCTTCGGTTCATGCGCTGCCCGACGTCATCGCGGCCGTGGACGGCAAGACCGAAATCCTGTTCGACGGCGGCATCATGTCCGGACAGGACGTGCTGAAGGCGATTGCGCTCGGCGCGCATGGCTGCCTCATCGGCAAGGCCTTCCTCTACAGCCTCGCGGCGGGCGGCGAAGCGGGCGTCACGCAGGGGCTCGAGATCATCCGCAAGGAACTCGACGTCTCGATGGCCCTTACCGGCTCGCGCGACATCCGGGAGGTGGGGCCGCACACCCTAGCGTGAGAATCGACGAGCCTTCGATCCATGAGCACTCTCGCACTGGACATTCGAGAAGACGACCTCTCCGGCCCTGAAATTCGGAGCCTGCTCGCGCTTCATCTGGCGGGCATGCTGGAGACGTCCCCTCCCGGAACGAGCTACGCGCTCGATCTGTCCGGACTTCAGACGCCCGACATCAGCGTGTGGAGTGCATGGCTCGGCAATGAACTTGCCGGGTGTGGCGCGCTGAAGGAAATTGCTCCCGGCTGGGGCGAAATCAAATCCATGCGGACCGCCGACGGCCATCTCCGCAAAGGCGTCGCGGCGGCACTTCTGGACCACATCATCGCGACGGCAAAATCACGCAATTACAACCGGCTCAGCCTGGAAACCGGAACCAGCGCGGAGTTCGCAGCGGCAACCGCACTCTATCGCAAGCGCGGATTCGTCGACGGCCTCCTGTTCGGTGACTACCGGCCGAGTCCGCACAACCAGTTCCTGCATCTCGACCTTTAAATGAGGCAGCGCCGCTGCGCTCCGCACATCCTTGCCTGACCTCCGTAGAATCCCACGCTCGCCTTGTGGTTTGAAGGGGTCTAGAAGGAGGGATGCACGACCCCGACCTTTCGCGGACAGTGCTGAAGAAGTCTCTCGGCCTGGTCCAGCTGTCACTTTACGGTATCGGCACCATCATCGGCGCCGGCATCTACTCGGTCATGGCACCTGCCGCGGCCGCGGCGGGGCATGCCTTGTGGGTGAGCTTCCTGCTTGCCGCCATCGTTTCGGCGCTGTCTGCGCTGTCCTACGCCGAAATCGCTTCGGCGCTGCCGGGCGCCGGCGGCGAACATCATTTCCTGCGCGAGACCTTTCCGGCCTGGCCGGCGCTGGCCTTTACGGTCGGCCTTTTCATTTCGATCCATGGCGCCGCCGTCCTGTCGACGGTCGCCCTCACATTCGGAAACTATTTCGAGACGCTGAGCGGCATAAGCCCGGTTTCCACCGCGCTCGGCATGATGGCACTCATGACGCTCGTCAACGTCCGGGGCATGGGCCGCGCATCACGTATTTACACAGCGCTCACCTGCCTGCAGGTGTCCTGCCTTATCCTTTTTGCGCTCGTTGCGCTGGCATCGGACGGAGCAGGCCCCCGGATATCGGCGGCGTTTTCGCCAATCGACGACTGGCCGGGCGTTCTTCAGGGAACAGCCATCGTTTTTTTCATCTACACCGGCTATGAGCACATGGCGACGTTGGGCGAAGAAGCACGCAATCCGGCGCGCGACATCTGGCGTGCCTTTCTGCTCGCGCTTGTCGTCACCAGCTTGGTGTATGGCCTCATTCTTTTTGCCGTGTTTGCCAGCATGGACCCCGACGTCCTGGCGGGCTCGAATGCGCCCCTCGCGTTCGCCGCCTCGCTGCACTCCCCGCTGCTCGGCCATGTCATCCTCGGCGCGGCGCTTGTGGCGACGGCAAACGCGGTTCTCAGCGGGTCTTTGTCCGGCAGCCGCATGCTGTTCGGCATGGCGAGGGACGGCGATCTGCCCGGTTTGTTCGCATCGACATTCGGAGAGCAGAAAAGTCCCGTTGCCGCCGCACTCCTTTTCGTCGGCCTTGCCGCGCTGTTCGTTGCCGCCGGCCGCATCGAGCTTGTGGCCAGCCTCTCGTCGCTTGGCGCGCTACTCGTCTTCGTCATGATAAATACAGCGGTGATCGTCCTGCGCTACACGCAGCCCGATCTGGAGCGGCCGTTCCGCCTCGTGTCGATCGGCCGCTTTCCCATCACGCCTGCGCTCGGCATCGTGACCTCGCTGGCCATCGGCCTGCAGTTCGCCTGGTCGGTTTATGTCGTGTTCGCCATCGTCGCCGGCGTCGGAGGGGCAAGCTATGTCGTGCTGAAACGCAGGAGCCGCCGCGCGAACATGCCCTGAACTCAGGCGCCCGCATCCGGCACAAGATGATGCTCCGGCATGCGGTAGACGCCGTTACGCCCCAACATGAAGGCGTGCAGCGCGCCAGGCGCAAACAGATTGTGAAACGCGCGGCCCATCACGTTCAGGCCTCCGGCATACACGCCGAAGGCCGGCAGGATTGCGCGCCGTCCATCGCTCGCCACGCAGCGCCGCCGCACGCTCTCGCCGCGCACGCGGATTTTTGCCACGGGGTGCAGATGCCCCGCGATTTCCCCCTCCTCCCCGCCCGCGACTGGCTCATGCCGCAGCACGGCCCGTCCGAACCGGAATTCCGGGTGCCATTCGCCGCTCACGCAATCGGGCGGCTCGGGATCGTGATTGCCGGCAATCCAGATCCAGTCGCGCCCCGTCTGCAGCGCACAGAGCGCCTCGACATCGGCTCTGTGAATACGAGCGCCCGCGCGGCTGTCGTGAAAACTGTCGCCCAGCGCAATGACGGCGCGCGGATCGAGCCGCGCCATCAGCCTTCCGAGAAGCGCAAGAGTCGCTGCGGTGTCGTAAGGCGGCATCAGCCCGCGCCCGCGCGCGGCAAAGGCCGATCCTTTCTCGAGATGCAGATCGGCAAGGATCAGCACGCGCTCGCCTTCGTGCCAGAGCCCGCCTTCGGGCAGCACGGCGAACGGCTCGCCATGTACTGACAGATCGGAAAAACTCATGCGTGCCCCATCGCCTCTTCGGCAAGAGCCGCCTCGGCCTCGGCAAGCAGGCTCTCATGGGCATCGCCCGCCACCTGCTCGCGGCCGATCTCCAGCATGCTCGGCACGGCAAGCGGCGAAACGCGGTCGAGCGGCTGGTGCACGATATGGCCTTTGACGCGCGCCAGCATGGCGGAAAGGCGCCCGATGTCGAGCAGTCCCCGCGCCGCATCCGCCCGCGCCGCGCGCAGCAGCAGATGATCCGGCTCATGCCGGCGCAGCACATCGTAGATGAGATCGGAAGACATGGTCATCTGGCGTCCGGTTTTGCGCTGGCCCGGGAAGTTGCGTTCGATAAGCCCGGCAATCATGGCGCAATCGCGGAAATTGCGTTTCATCAGGCTCGATTCGGCAAGCCATTCCTCGAGATCGTCGCCCAGCATGTCCTCGTCGAACAGAGTGCGGATGTCGAGTGCGCCGCTTTTCGCGCGCGCGGCCACATCGCCAAGGCTCCAAACCGTCACCGCATAATCGGTCGCCACAAATCCCAGCGGACGCAGACCGGCGCGCTCCATGCGCCGCGTCAGCAGCATTCCGAGCGTCTGGTGCGCGTTGCGGCCCTCGAACGGATAGCAGGTGAGATAGAAGCGCCCACCGCGCGGAAACGTCTCGACCAGAAGCTCATCCGGCTTCGGGATGACGGAGCGTTCGCGCTGCACTTCAAGCCATTCGCGCACCTGTTCGGGGAAAGCTTTCCATTGCTCCGGATCGGCGATCATCCGGCGCACGCGGCTGGCGACGCCGGTCGTGAACGGCATGCGCGCACCGGCATAGCTCGGCACTTTCGGATCGCTCGACGTCGAGCGCGAACAATAGGCGCTGTCTTCGGCCACGGCATGAAATTCGAGAATTTCTCCGCCGAACACGAACGTGTCGCCCGGGGAGAGCATGTTGACGAAACTCTCCTCCAGCTCGCCCAGCACGCGTCCGCCGCGCCCCACCGGCCCGGTCAATCCCGCGCTGCCGCCGCGCGCGCGCATCAGCCGGATCTTCACCATGTCGGCCTCCACGATCGTACCGACATTCATGCGGTATTGCTGCGCGGTTTTCGGGCTCGCCACGCGCCAGCGGCCGTCCTTTGTCGGGCGTATCCGCGCGAAGCGGTCATAGGTCCGCAGCGCATAGCCGCCGGTCGCGGCGAAGTTCAGCACATCATCAAACGTCGCACGATCGAGCGCGGCATAAGGCGCGGCGCTCCGCACTTCCGCGAACAACTCCTCCGCATTGAACGGTTCCGCGCAGGCCATGCCGAGCACGTGCTGCGCCAGAACGTCGAGCCCGCCGGTGCGCAGCATGTCCGCGTCCTGCTCGCCCGCGAGGGCCGCCATCCGCGTCGCCTCGCATTCGACGCGCTCGAAGCGCGAGCCCGGCACGATGATCGCCTTGGATGGCTCGTCCATACGGTGATTGGCGCGGCCAATCCGCTGCAGGAGGCGCGAGGAGCCTTTGGGCGATCCGAGATGCACCACAAGATCGATGTCGCCCCAGTCGATGCCCAGATCGAGCGTCGAGGTCGCGACCACCGCGCGCAACCTGCCAGCCGCCATCGCTGCCTCGACCTTGCGGCGTTGCGCGACATCCAGCGAGCCGTGGTGCAGGGCGATCGGCAGATTCTCCGAGTTGATGCGCCACAATTCCTGAAACGCGAACTCGGCAAGGAAACGCGTATTGACGAAAATCAGGGTCATTCTGTGGCGTTTGATCTCGTCGTAGACTGCCGGGATGGCGTGCCGTGCCGCATGGCCGGACCAGGGCAGCCGCTCCTCGGTGTCGTGGATATGAATGTCCGGCACGGCCCCGCCCTCGACTGTTACGAGATCGGCCATGTCGGCGCCCGTCAGCCAGCGCCTCAGATCGTCCGGGTCGCGCACCGTTGCGGAAAGCCCGGTCACGGTCGCGGCGGGCGCGACTTTGCGCAGCCGCGCCAGCGCGAGCGACAGAAGATCGCCGCGCTTGCTTGGCGCCAGCGCATGCGCCTCGTCGACGATCACGCGCTTCAGATCGGAAAACAGAAGCTCCGCCTCGCGGCTCGCCAGCAGCAGCGACACCTGCTCTGGCGTCGTCAGCAGAAGATCGGGCGGATCGAGTTTCTGCCTTTGGCGCTTGCTCTGCGGTGTGTCGCCGGTGCGGCTTTCGACGCGAATCGGCAGAGCCATCTCGCGCACCGGCGCCTCGACATTGCGCGCCACATCCACGGCGAGCGCCTTCAGCGGGGATATGTAAAGCGTATGCACACCACGTCGCCGGTTGCGGCGCTCCTTCGGCGGCAGAGCGGACAGTTCCACAAGGCTCGGCAGAAACCCCGCAAGCGTCTTGCCCGCGCCCGTCGGAGCGATCAGCAGCGTGGAGCGGTTCTTCGCGGCCTGCTCAAGCAGCGCGATCTGATGCGGCCGCACCGTCCAGCCGCGCGCCGCAAACCAGTCCGCGAAAGCGGCAGGCAGAAGCCCGCTCTCTTTCGGGCGGCGCGCGGCGGACGATGTGGCCAATCATTTTCCTCAAAGATCGCGCGTCATGAACACCGCATCCCCGCCATAGGTTGCCAGCTTCGCCGTCAGCTTCGGCAAGAGACGCGCCCGGAAGCCCTGCCGCTCCCAGAACGGAGCGGACATGTTGACCGCGATCAGGGACATCGTGGTGAAGCCGCTGACGCCGGCGTGTTCGGCAAGGTGGCGCACCAGCCGCGCACCGAGGCCCTTGCCGTGCGCGGATTTCAGCAGCGCCAGATCGTGGAGATAATAGGTCGACGGCTTGTCCGGTAGGGCGCCGAGCGGCGAATCGAGCGCAGGCGGGTCCTCCGCCGTCCACGGATGGCTCAGAATGTATCCGACCAGTCCTGCGCCCTTCTCATCGTCGAGCCCGAGGCAGCCGGAGGGGTAAAGCCCCATCCGGTCGCGAAACACCACCGGCCCCTCCTGATGCCAGGGATAGGCCTCTTCCTGAACCTTCATAAGTTCGGGAAGGTCGTTCTCGGTCAGCTGCCGCCAGTTTCCAAACCCCGTCATGTCTCGCGCCGCCCTTTCTTGATGCGTTTTGTGTCCTATGTTCTAGCGCGAATGCGTCCCGAAAACCTTCTTTGTCTGACACCGCAGGGATTGTGCTGCCGCCCGGCGGGCGTGCACGTCGATCCGACGCGCGCCGTCGAGCGCGCGCTCATCACCCACGCCCATTCGGATCATGCCCGCCCGGGCCACGGCCATGTGCTGGCGACGCCCGAAACCCTGCGGATCATGGCGCTGCGCTACGGGCCGGATTTCGCCGGGTCGACGCAGCCCATTCAGTATGGCGAGGTCGTCACGCTGAAGGGTGGCGTCGAGGTCTCGTTTCATCCCGCCGGGCATGTTCTCGGCTCGGCGCAGATCCTGCTCGAATGGAACGGCTACCGCGCCGTCGTCTCGGGCGATTACAAGCGCGAGCGCGATCCGACCTGCGCGCCCTTTTCGCCCGTGCGCTGCGACCTGTTCGTGACGGAGGCGACATTCGGCCTGCCCGTCTTCCGGCATCCTCCGGCCCATGCCGAGATTGCGAAGCTGATCGCCAGCGCCGAGCTCTTTCCCGAGCGCGCCCATCTCGTCGGCGCCTATTCGCTCGGCAAGGCCCAGCGCGTCATGGCGCTTCTGCGCGAGGGCGGCTGGCAGCGCCCCATCTATGTCCACGGCGCGATGACGGCGATCACAGATTTCTATCTTTCGGAAGGCATTGCGCTCGGCGAGATTCGCCACGTCGCACCGGAGGAGCGCAAGAATCTCGGCGGCGAAATCGTCATCTGCCCACCTTCGGCCCTGCAGGACATCTGGTCGCGCAAATTCCCCGATCCCGTCAACGCGATGGCGTCCGGATGGATGCGCGTACGTGCGCGCGCCCGCCAGAGCGGCATCGAGCTTCCTCTGGTGATTTCCGACCACGCCGACTGGGACGATCTCGGCCGCACCGTTCTGGAGACCGGCGCGCAGGACATCTGGGTTACCCATGGCGCGGAGGAAGCCCTCGTCTATTGGTGCGAACAGAACGGCCTCCGCGCCAAGCCGCTGCATCTTGTCGGCTATGGCGACGAAGAGGCGGACGAGATCGCCGCGCCGGTGGAGGGCACGTGAACCGCTTCGCCGCTTTGCTCGACCGCCTCGCCTACGAGCCCCGCCGCAACGCGAAGATCCGCCTTCTCGCGGATTATTTCCGCGACACGCCGGACCCCGAACGCGGCATCGCGCTCGCGGCCCTCACCGGCGGGCTCAGCTTCCAGCACGCCAAACCGAACATGATACGTACGCTGATCGGAGAGCGCACCGATCCCTATCTCTTCCAGCTCTCGCGCGACTATGTCGGCGACATGGCCGAAACCGTCGCGCTGATGTGGCCCGCGAAACACGGCGTCAATTATGTCCCCACGCTCGCCGAGATCGTCGCGGGCCTGAACGAGGCTTCAAAGGCCGACCTGCCTGCCCGCCTCGCATCATGGCTCGACGGCCTCGACGAAGTCGGCCGCTGGGCGCTCATCAAGCTCATCACCGGAAGCCTGCGCATCGGCGCGTCCGCGCGTCTCGCCAAGACCGCCGTCGCCAGCATGGGGCAGGACATCTCGCCCGACGATGTGGAACTCGTCTGGCCCGGCCTCGAACCGCCTTATCTCGAACTTTTCGCCTGGGTCGAAGGCCGCAGCGAAAAGCCCGAAAGCAACAACCCGGCTCCCTTCAGCCCGCCAATGCTGTCCACCGCGATCGAGGACACCGCCAATTGGCGCGAGGCGCTGGACCCGAAAGACTTCGCCGCCGAATGGAAGTGGGACGGCATCCGCGTTCAGGCCGTCGGTGGGCGCGATGCGGACGGGCGCCGTGTTGCGCGTCTTTACTCGCGCACCGGCGAGGACATATCCGGCAGCTTCCCGGACATCGTCGCGAGCGTGAATTTCCTCGGCGCGCTCGACGGCGAATTGCTCATTCTGCGCGACGGCGGCGTGCAGAGCTTCAACGTCCTGCAGCAGCGCCTCAATCGCAAGACGATCACCACGAAGCTCATCGACGAGTTTCCGGCGCACATCCGCGCCTACGATCTTCTGTCGGCGGACGGCGAGGATCTCCGCGCCCTCACCTTCGAGCAACGCCGCCTGCGGCTCGATGCGTTTCTTGCCGGCGCACCGAACCCGGCCATCAGCCTGTCGCCGCAGATCGCGTTCACGTCATGGGATGACCTCACCGCCGCCCGCGCCGATCCGGCCTCGCACGGCGCGGGCGTCGATGCGGACGCCGTCGAGGGAGTGATGGTTAAGCGCCGGGCCGCGCCCTATGTCCCCGGCCGCCCGAAAGGCGAATGGTTCAAGTGGAAGCGCGACCCGTTCAACGTGGATGCCGTTCTCATGTATGCACAGCGCGGCTCCGGCAAGCGCTCGTCGTTTTATTCGGACTACACGTTCGGCGTCTGGGCCGACGGCGAGGAGGGCGAGGAACTCGTCCCGGTGGGCAAGGCCTATTTCGGCTTCACCGACGAGGAATTGCTCAAGATCGACCGCTTCGTCCGCAAGAACACGATCAACCGGTTCGGCCCGGTACGCGAGGTCACGCACGAGCCGGACGAGGGCCTCGTCTTCGAGATCGCCTTTGAAGGCCTTAGCCGGTCAAGCCGGCACAAATCGGGCGTTGCCATGCGCTTTCCGCGCATATCGCGCATCCGTTGGGACAAGCCGCCCCGGGAGGCCGACCGGATCGGGCATCTCGAAGCTCTCCTTGCGCCATTGGTCTAAGACCGCTCTCGCTCCCGTGACTTGCTCTTGTTAAGACTGGAAGGATTATAAGCTACGGGTTCACCACGGGAGTTCTCATGCGTTTTCCGCTTGTTATCGGCGCCGCCGCTCTGGCGCTCAGTGCCGGCTTTGCCTTCGCGCAGGATGTGACGCAGCGCGAGGTCCAGATGAAGGAAGTCGGCGGGGCGTTCGGCCAGCTCAACCGCATGAACCGCGGCCAGGACCCCTATGATCCCGCGAAGGCCAAAGCGGCGTTCGAGCGCATTGCTGCAGCGGGCACGGCCTTTGCGCCGCTTTTCGGTGCGGAACCGACCGCGGTGGGCGCTGCACTCCCTTCGATCTGGGAGAACAAGGCCGATTTCGACCAGCGCCTCCAAAAGCTCATCTCCGACGCCAAGGCCGGTGCCGCGACGTCGGACGAAGCCGGTTTCAAGACCGCCTTCACGACGCTGCAGCCAAGCTGCGGCGGCTGCCACAAAGTCTATCGCGGCGACTGACGCTCACTCCGCCGCGACCCTCTCTTCCATCAGGCTCGCGGCAAGCGCCATGCTCTTTGTCCTGGCCTCGTGATCGAAGATCATCGAGGTCAGGATAAGCTCATCGGCGCCGGTCTTCGCGATGAAGTCCTCGGTCTGGCGGCGTGCGGTCTCCGGAGAGCCGCAGGCGGTGGCCGACAGCATCGTGTCCAGCATGGCGCGCGCGGCAGGTTCGAGGCCCTCGCGGTAGTTCTTCACCGGCGGCGGCAGGCGGCCGGGGCGTCCCGTGCGCAACGCGACGAAACTCTGGTCGCGGCTCGACATCAGATATTCCGCCTCCGCGTCGGTGTCGGCGACGTACATATTGAAGCCGAGCATCGCATGGGGCTTGTCGAGATGGGCCGAGGGCTCGAAGCGCGAACGGTAGATGTCGAGCGCGGAATAAAGATCACCCGGCGCGAAATGCGAGGCGAACGCGAAAGGCAGGCCCAGCATGGCCGCGAGCTGCGCGCCGAAGGTGGAAGACCCGAGAACGAAGAAATTCATGGCCTCGCCGCCGCCCGGCACGGCCGGCACCGGCCCTTCATCGCGGAAATAGGCCATCAGCTCGACGACATCGCGGGGAAACTCGTTGACGTCGGCGCTGAGATTGCGCCGCAGCGCCCGCGCCGTCAGCCCGTCGGAGCCGGGCGCGCGCCCGAGCCCGAGATCGATCCGCCCCGGATAGAGCGCCGCGAGCGTTCCGAACTGCTCGGCGATCACCAGCGGCGAATGGTTGGGCAGCATGATGCCGCCCGCGCCGACACGGATGGTCGAGGTGGCCTCCGCCACGAAACCGATGGCGAGCGACGTCGCCGCCGAGGCGATGCCCGGCATGCCGTGATGCTCGGCAAGCCAGAAGCGTTTGTAGCCGAGCTTTTCGGCTTCGACGGCAAGCGCGCGGCTGTTGCGGAGCGCCTGCCCGGCGCTCGAGCCTTCGGCAATCGGCGCCAGATCGAGAATGGAGAGCGGTATCATTCACCGCATGTAGGAAGGCGAAAGCACAAGCTCAACGCGGACACGGGTCAAGGCGCCTTTCCCCCGCCTCCGGCATTCGTCTAATGTTGCCCCAAAGAAACGTGAGCATGCGCGAACATATCTACGACATCGCGATTATCGGCGGCGGCGTGAACGGCTGCGGCCTTGCGCGCGATGCCGCGGGGCGCGGCCTCAAAGTCTATCTGTGCGAGCGCGACGACCTCGCTTCGGGCACCAGTTCGGCATCCACCAAGCTCATTCATGGCGGGCTGCGCTATCTGGAATTCTACGAGTTCCGCCTGGTGCGCGAGGCGCTGCGCGAGCGCGAGGTCCTGCTCAGGATCGCGCCGCACATCGTGCGGCCGCTGCGGTTCATCCTGCCCCATCACCAGGGGCTGCGCCCGCGCTGGATGCTGCGGCTCGGGCTCTTTCTCTACGATCTTCTCGGCGGGCTCGGCCGCACATTGCCCTCGTCCCGCGCGGTCGATCTGTCGCGCATTCCCGCCGGCGCCGTGCTGAAGGCCGATTTCGCGAAGGGCTTCGAATATTCCGATTGCTGGGTGGACGATGCGCGTCTCGTCGTCCTCAACGCCATGGATGCCGCCGCGCGCGGCGCGCACATCCACACGCGCACCGAATGCGCCGGGGCGATGCGCGAGGGCGATCTTTGGCGCGTCACGACGTTGAAGCGCGGCGTGCGGGAGACCATCCGCGCGCGCGTGCTCGTCAACGCCGCCGGACCGTGGGTCAGCGAGATGCTGAACAGCATCGAGCAGCGCCCCGCGCCGGTGCGCCTCGTCAAGGGCAGCCATGTCGTCGTGCCGAAGCTGTTCGCCCATGACCGCGCCTATATCTTCCAGAACCCGGACGGGCGGATCGAATTTGCCATCCCCTATGAAGGCGAGTTCACCCTGATCGGCACGACCGACGAGGATTTCACGGGCGATGCGGCGGACGCCAAAGCCAGTGCCGACGAGATCGCCTATCTCTGCCGTTCCGTCTCGGCCTATTTCCGGCAGGATGTCCGCCCCGAGGACGCCGTATGGACCTATTCGGGCGTGCGGCCGCTCTATGACGATGGTTCGGGCCGCGCGCAGGAAGCAACGCGCGATTATGTCCTGAAGATCGATGGCGGGGCGGGATCGCCACCGCTGCTCAATGTTTACGGCGGCAAGATCACAACCTATCGCCGCCTTGCCGAGCACGCGCTCGATCTGCTGGAGCCGTTCACCGGCCGCACGCGCAGCTGGACCTCCTCGGCCGCCCTGCCGGGCGGCGATTTTGCACAAAGCCGCCGCAGCCGCTGCGCCCGGGATCTGCGCAGCCGCTACCCCTTCCTCAGCCCGGCAGACGCCACCCGCCTGTTCACCGCCTATGGAACGCGCGCCGATTACATTCTCGGTGCGGCCAAGAGCATGCAGGACCTCGGCACCGCGTTCGGCGGCGGCCTGACGGAAGCCGAAGTCCTCTATCTCATCCGCCACGAATGGGCCGAGACCGCCGAAGACGTCCTGTGGCGGCGCACCAAGCTCGGGCTTCACCTCGACGAGGAAGGCCGGCGCGCACTCGACGCCTTCATGAAGACCCATGCAGGACGCACGCGCACACCGCGCCGCGAAGCCGCGCTGGAGAATCCCGCCTGATCGAGAAGCACCCCTGAAACGACAAAAGCGGCCCGAAGGCCGCTTTCGTCACTCGCTCCAAGCGGCCTTTCGGCCGCCGGGAACTTCGCCTTGAGCGGCACAGGCCGCTCACGGGCATTTTCGTGAAGCCAGTCGCCTGGCGCCCGACTTAGCGCGCGAAAGCGCTGGCCGGAATGTCGAGGATCTTGAGATCCGAAGCCGACGGAACGCGGTGGTTGCGGGCAGCTTCGCCAACGCGCTGAGCGGCACCGGCGTATTCGAAGAAGTACAGGATGAAAGCGATCATGAGGTGAACCCCTTTGTTTGACTGCGCCGAATATGATCCTTCGCGCACCCATGAGGTAGGGGTCTGGTATACCACCAGCAATGCATATGACGCATGGCTGAATGGGATAAGCCATGCAGATCGTTAAGATCCGTTAATTAATGGCCGCATGGCTCATGCGACAGGCAAAGCCCCGCCACCCGACGTCTCGGCGGTTTTCGTCATGCCGAGGGCGGTGGCTAACGCCGCTTCAAGGTCGGGAAGAGAAAACGGCTTCTTGAGCAGCCGGTCGGCCGTAACCGTGCCCGCCCCTTCCACGAACCCGCTCATCAGCACGCTCGGCAGATCGGGCCGCAGCGCCTGTATGCGTTTCAGCGTCTGCTCGCCGGACAACCCCGGCATGGCATAGTCGGCCAGCACCGCATCGACGCTCAATCCGTCGCGGATGGCTTCGACCGCCGCCGCGCCGCTGGTCGCCCGCAAGACTTCGCAGCCCAGTTCCTCGATCATGCTCGCCGTCGCCGACAGCACATCCACGTCGTCGTCGACGACGAGAATGCGCAAGCCGTGCGGCAGATGCTCCGCCTCGACGGGAGCCACCTCGTCCACGGCGGCGTTCTTGGTCGCCGCAGGTAGGAAAATGCCGAAACACGACCCCCGCCCGGCCTCCGTCTCGATCTCGATTCCGCCGCCGAGCTGCTTGACGATGCCGAGCACCTGCGGCAGGCCGAGCCCCGAGCCACGGCCAATTTCCTTCGTTGTGAAGAACGGCTCGAACACGCGCGCCAGAACGTCCGGCGGCATGCCCGATCCCTCATCCTCGACGCTCAGTTTGACATAACGCCCCGGCCCCGGCCCTTCGGGCGTGCGCGCGAGTTTCTTGCGGATCTTGGTCTGCGTGCGGATCGTAATGACGCCGCCATCCGGCATCGCATCGCGCGCATTGATGGCAAGGTTGAGCAGGATGAGATCGACCTGCGTCGCATCGGCCATGGCAAGCGGCAGTTTCGGTTCCAGGTCCGCCTTGACGCTGACCGAGCCGCCCAGCGTCGAGCTCATCAGTTCGAGTGCGCCTTCGACGATCATGTTGACGCTCACCGCCTCAACCTTCAAACGCTGCCGCCGCGAGAACGCCAGAAGCTGCTGCGTCAGCCGCGCGCCGCGATCGACCGCCGTATGTGCGCGCTCCAGATAGCGCCTTACATCAGCATCGTCCGCGCGGCGCAGCGCCAGATCGAGATTGCCCGAGATCGCCATAAGAAGATTGTTGAAGTCGTGGGCGACACCGCCCGTCAGCTGGCCGACCGCCTCCAGCTTCTGCGACTGAAGAAGCGCCGCTTCCGCGCGACGGCGCTCGGTTAGATCGACGACGCCGCCAAGCCCGCGCACAGGCGTGCCCTCGGCGTCCCGTTCCGCTTCCATCAGGATACAGACATCGAGCACCGCGCCACTTTTGCTGAGAACGCGGCGCTCCGCGCCCGGGCAATCGAGGCCGATGGATCCCGTCGCTTCGTCTTCGGGCAGGATGAGATCCTCTATCCGCCGCCCAATCAAATCGGCCCTTTCGTAACCCAGCAGACGCACCAGCGCATCGCTCGCATGTTCGATCCGTCCGGACGCATCCACGCTGAACATCGGAAGCGGCGTGCGTCGGTAGAGCTCGCGGAACCGTTCCTCACTTGCCTGCGCGGTACGCACTTCGGATGCCGAGATGCGGCGGTCGAACAAGGCTGCGCCCCAGGCCAGGAAAAGGATAAGAAATGTCAGGCTCGCGATGGCGAGCGCGAGCTCGGTCTGCCCGAATCCGCCCGCATCTTCTGCGTGCGCGGCGTGATCGCTGGAGAACTGGGCGGCCGCCATTGCGGTGTAGTGCATGCCCGAGACAGCAATTCCCATCACGATGGCTGCCGCCGTGCGCACAGCCGCGCTGGCGTCGCGCCGCGCCAGCCAGAGCGCGGCGGTTGCCGCGCCGATGGCGATGGCGACCGACAGCCCCACAAGCGCAGGGTCGTAGGCGACGCTGCCCGGCATCCGCATCGCGGCCATGCCGAGATAATGCATGGTGACGATGCTGAGCCCGAGCACGAGGCCAGACCCGAGAAGCGCGAAAACGCGGTTCGGTTGCCGGTTCACGATGACGAAGGCAAGCGCCGCAACCACGATCGGCAACAGCAGCGAGGCAATGGTCAGCCCGCCATCGAAGGAGATCGGCATGGGCATGACGAAGGCCAGCATGCCGATGAAATGCATGGCCCAGATGCCACCGCCCATCGCGATGGCCGCCCCGATCAGCCAGGCCGTGCGCGCCCGCCCAAAGACGCTGCGCGCACGCGGAAAAAGGTCAAGCGCCGTGTAGGAGGCCGCAATCGCCACGAGGACCGACAGCGCAACGAGTTCAGGATCATGCGTACCCGTGACAATCATCGCACCCGGCCCGTCCGCGTTTTTCGCGTTGTTGGGCACACAGCATAGACGCTCTTTCGGCAGCCGAGAACACTTTCGGCGTCTTTGGGCCCGGGCGCTTCGGCGGCGGGCGGAGCAAGGCCCCGCCCGCCGGCCAGATCAGGCGCGCGATTTTTCTGATCAGGCAGCCGCCCGCATCAGCGAGTAATGCGCCCGCGCCCCGGCGATGACGCCATCGCCCACCGAAAGCGCGACATTGCCCATCGGGCGCGCGAGATCGCCACAGGCGAACACGCCCGGAACGCTCGTTTCCTTGCTCTCGTCGGTTCGCACGAAGGGCCCTGTCGGACCTTCCTCCAGCTCGCAGCCGAGCTGTTCGGCGACCGGGCTCGATGGCCTGATCTTCGTCAGCACCGCAAGTCCCGCAAGGTAGATGCTGCGGCCGTCGGAAAGTTCGACTTCCAACCCTGAAGTGCCCGAGAGGCGCGTCACCGGCGCCCGCTCGACCGTGACTTCGCGGGTCGCGAGGGAGGCGCTTTCCTCGGCGTCCGGCTCGAACGCGCCGTTCAGGAACAGGGTCGTCGGCCCCCAGTCCGGCAGCATCAGCGCATGATGCAGCGACATGCGCGATCCCGCGAGCACGCCGACCGACCCGCCGCCGAGCTCATAGCCGTGGCAGTACGGACAATGAAACACCGTGTCGCCCCAGCGCTCGACGAGCCCCGGCACATCGGGAAGCGTGTCCGATATGCCGGTCGCCAGAACAAGCCGCCGCGCCGTGATGCGGGCACCGTCATCCAGTTGCAGCGCGAAGCCTTCGCCGTTGCGCTGCGCGTCGATGACGGATGCGTCGCGCCAGCTTACAGTCGGATAGGCAAGAAGCTGCGCCTTCGCCTCGGCGGCGATGAGGCCGGGATCGCGCCCGTCCTGCCCGAGAAATCCGTGTGCGTGCCGCGCGAACCGGTTGCGCCGCCGCCCGGCGTCGATCACCATAACGTTGCGGCGCGCACGCGCAATCTGCAGCGCGGCCGACATCCCTGCATAGCTTCCGCCGACGACAGCGATCTCGTACATGCTCAACTCCTCTTTTCGTGGCGTGCGGGCTTTGCGCGTTTGCGGTAATCGTCGACGAGCTGTTTCAGCGTCACATCGGCAAATCGCTCCAGCAGAAGCGCTTCGGCCTCGCTGAACGCCCCCTTCAGCGCGCGGTTGACCGCCTGTTCGACAAGACATTGCGGATGCTCGACATGCACGCCGAGCGACAGAACGGGCGAAGCGCCGAGCGCGTCGTAAATATCCTTCAGGCTGATGGCGTCGAGATCGACGGCAATCCGCCAGCCGCCGCCATGCCCCTTGTCAGAGGTCACGAACCCGGCCTCGCGCAGCCCGGCCATGGTTCGACGAACCACCACCGGATTGGTGTCCATGCACATGGAAAGTTCGGTCGAGGTCATCGCCCGATCCTGCTCGGCCATATGCAGCAGCGCGTGCAGCACCGCGGAAAGTCGCCCGTCGCGCTTCATGTAACTTGATATGTTACAATATCGGATAAAAAGCAAGAGCCCGGGATTTTGCCCGGGCTCTTGGTTCATTTCACGGCGTTATAAGGCCCTCGTCGAGCCTACCGCATCAATCCCAGGTCAGCGCGCCGCCGTTCTGGTATTCGATGACGCGTGTCTCGAAGAAGTTCTTTTCCTTCTTGAGATCCATCGCCTCCGACATCCACGGGAACGGGTTTTCCGTTTCCGGGAACACCGGCGCAAGGCCGATCTGGGCGCAGCGGCGGTTGGCGATGAAGTGCATGTACTGCTCGCAGAGCGCCGCGTTGAGGCCGAGGAAACCGCGCGGCATCGTATCGCGGCCGTAACCGGCCTCGAGCTCCGCCGCTTCCTTGATCATCCCGCGCAGATATTCCTGGAACGCCTTCGTCCACAGATGCGGGTTCTCGATCTTGATCTGGTTGATGACGTCGATGCCGAAGTTCAGATGGATCGATTCATCGCGCAGGATGTACTGATACTGCTCGGCGATGCCGACCATCTTGTTGCGGCGGCCGAGCGACAGGATCTGCGCGAAGCCCGTGTAGAACCACATGCCCTCGAACACCACGTAGAACGCGACGAGGTCCTTCAGGAAGTCCTGGTCGCTTTCGAGCGTGCCGGTCTTGAAATTGGCATCGTCAAGATTCTTCGTGTGCTTCAGCGCCCAGGCCGCCTTGTCGGTGATGGACGGCACTTCGCGGTACATGTTGAACAGCTCGCCCTCGTCGAGGCCGAGCGATTCCACGATGTACTGGAAAGTGTGCGTGTGCACCGCCTCCTCGAACGCCTGACGCAGCAGATACTGCCGGCATTCGGGGTTGGTCAGATGGCGGTAGATCGCCAGCACGATGTTGTTCGCAACAAGCGATTCGGAGGCGGCGAAGAAGCCCAGATTGCGCTTGATCGCGTGCCGCTCGTCGTCCGTCAGGCCATCGCGCGATTTCCAGAGCGCGATGTCGGCCTGCATGGACACTTCGGTCGGCATCCAGTGATTGTTGCAGCCCGCGAGATATTTCTCCCACGCCCATTTGTATTTGAGCGGCAGGAGCTGGTTCACGTCGGCGCGGCAATTGATCATCGCCTTGTCGTCGACCGACACGCGCGCGCCGCCGCGCTCGATCTCGCCGAGCCCCGTCGCGTCCGCGACCGGAGCAGCATTCTTGTCGAAGGCCGGGTGCACGTTCTTCTTCGGGTCGTTGTTCGGCTCGGTCTCGGACCAGTCAAGCATCTTCTCTGTCTCCTAAATCTTTGTCCGCACCGCTCACTGGCAGGCTTCGCATTCCGGGTCGTCGATCGAGCAGGCCTTGCCGATCTCGATGAATTCCTGAACGGGAGCCGCCGCCGCGACACCGCCGGACGAGACGGCGTTCAGCTTGCCGTCCGTACCCTTGAGTGTGGACTTCTCGACGTGGGTCGCACTGCGCGAGCGCAGATAATAGGTGGTTTTCAGGCCGCGCTTCCAGGCCAGGCGATAGAGCTGGTCCAGCTTCTTGCCGTTCGGATTGGCGATGTACAGGTTGAGCGACTGTGCCTGGTCGATCCATTTCTGGCGGCGCGCCGCGGCCTCGATGAGCCAGGACGAGTCGATCTCGAACGCGGTCGCGTAGATCGCCTTCAGATCGTCCGGCACGCGGTCGATGGAGCCGACCGAACCGTCGAAATATTTCAGGTCCGACACCATCACTTCGTCCCACAGCCCGCGCTCCTTCAGGTCGCGGACGAGATGCTCGTTCACCACGGTGAAGTCGCCGGACATGTTCGATTTGACGAACAGGTTCTGGTAGGAGGGCTCGATCGACTGGGCAACACCGCAGATGTTGGAGATCGTCGCCGTCGGCGCGATCGCCATCGTGTTGGAATTGCGCATGCCGTTCTTCTTCACGCGCTTGCGCAGGCTGTCCCAGTCCATCGTCGACGAACGGTCGACCTTCACTTCGGCGCCGCGCGCTTCGTCGAGGATCTTGATCGAATCGAGCGGCATGATGCCCTTCGACCACAGCGATCCTGGGAAGCTCGGATATTTGCCGCGCTCCAGCGCCAGATCGGACGAGGCCGAAATCGCGTAGTAGGAAATCGCTTCCATGCTTTCGTCGGCGAACGTCACCGCCGCATCCGATGCGTACGGAATGCGCAGGATGTTGATCGCATCCTGGAAGCCCATCAGGCCGAGGCCGACCGGACGGTGCAGCATGTTGGAATTGCGCGCTTCCGGGATCGTGTAGAAGTTCACGTCGATCACGTTGTCGAGCATGCGCATCGCGGTCGTCACGGTGCGCTCGAGCTGCTCGCGGTCGAGCTTGCCGTCATGGATGTGGTTGGCAAGGTTGACCGAGCCGAGATTGCAGACCGCCGTCTCGTTGTCGGAGGTGTTGAGCGTGATTTCGGTGCACAGGTTCGAGGAGTGCACGACACCGATATGCTGCTGCGGCGAACGCAGATTGCACGGGTCCTTGAACGTCACCCACGGATGTCCGGTTTCGAACAGCATTGTGAGCATTTTGCGCCACAGATCCTGCGCGCGCACTTCGCGGTGCACGTTCATGTCGCCGCGGCGCGCCTTGTCTTCGTAATAGGCATAGCGCTCGGCGAAGGCCTTGCCCGTCAGATCGTGCAGGTCCGGCGTCTCGTCCGGCGAGAACAATGTCCACGAACCGTTTTCGTCCACGCGCTGCATGAACAGATCCGGCACCCAGTTGGCCGTGTTCATGTCGTGCGTACGGCGGCGGTCGTCGCCCGTGTTCTTTCGCAGATCGAGGAACTCCTCGATGTCGATGTGCCAGGTTTCGAGATAGGCGCAGACCGCGCCCTTGCGCTTGCCGCCCTGGTTCACCGCGATGGCGGTGTCGTTGGCAACTTTGAGGAACGGCACGACGCCCTGCGATTCGCCGTTGGTGCCCTTGATGTGGGCGCCGAGGCCGCGCACGCGCGTCCAGTCATTGCCGAGGCCGCCGGAATATTTGGCGAGCAGCGCATTGTCCTTGATCGACTTGAAGATGCCGTCGAGATCGTCCGGCACGGTCGTCAGGAAGCAGGAGGAAAGCTGCGCGCGCGGCGTGCCCGCGTTGAAGAGCGTCGGCGTCGAGCACATGAAGTCGAACGAGGAGATCAGATTGTAGAACTCGATCACCTTCGCGTCGCGGTCGATCTCGCGCAGCGCAAGGCCCATCGCAACGCGCATGAAGAAGGCCTGCGGCAGTTCGAAGCGCACATTGTCGGAATGCAGGAAGTAGCGGTCGTACAGGGTCTGCAGGCCGAGGAACTGGAACAGCAGATCGCGCTCGGGCTTGATGGCCCGGGCGATCTTCTTGACGTCGAACTGCAGCAGCTCCTTGTCGAGCAGATCAAGCTCGACGCCGCGCTTCACATAGCCTTCGAAATAGGTCGCGTAGACCGTCTCCATGTCCTTCTGCGTCGCCTCGCTCGGGCGGCCGTTGATGAAGGTCAGGGCCTCGCGGCGCAGCCGGTCGTTGAGAAGGCGTGCGGACACGAACGCATAGGCCGGCTCCTGCTCGACGAGCGTGCGGGCGGCCATGATGGAGGCGAGCGCAAGTTCGTCCTGCGTGATGCCGTTGTAGAGATTGCGGCGCGTCTCGGAGAGAACCGGCGCGGCGGAGGTGCCGTCGAGCCCGGCAACCGCTTCGTTGACGAGGGTTTCGAGGCGCTGCTCGTCGAGCGGGATGAGCGTGCCATCCGGCAGCTTCACCTGCAGCGCGGGCGCGGCGCTCGCGGCGGCTTCGGCCTTGGCGGCGGCTTCCTCGCGGCGCTTGCGGGCGCGCTCGTCGCGATAGAGCACATAGGCGCGGGCAACCTTGGCATGCTCGCCGCGCATCAGCGCGAGCTCGACCTGGTCCTGAATGTCTTCGATGTGGAAGGTGCGGCCGGCATCGGCGCGGCGCGTCAGCGCCTGCCACACGCCACGGGAAATCTCCTCGACCGAATCGTGCACGCGGCGCGAGGCGGCGGCCGACTGGCCCTCGACGGCAAGGAAGGCCTTGGTGACGGCGACCTGGATCTTCGACAGATCGAACGGTGTCACCGATCCGTTGCGGCGGATGACCTGATAGCCTGGCTCGTTCTGAGCCCGATCGTCATTCGCGGAAACACCCATCGGCACCACGCCCGTACGTCCCGTTTCGAATTCAGCAAGTGACATCGGCCCAACCATCCCCAAGTTTGAAAGGCGGCCGCCCGAAACCGTCGCCCGACGCGACCCCTCCGTAAAGAGGCAATCGCGCGTGCGGCTGGGTCGTTCCGGAACCCCACCTTAAGAGAGCGGACACGGTATCTGAGTCGTGCCTTTCGGCCATGCCCGGAAACCGCCTTTTTTTGCTTATCCCCATCCGCCAAAACCTACCTGCGGGGGTCAAGCAACCGCTACATCACAATATATAGTGCTTAATAAGCTCTTAAGCGAGTCGGCAAGGCGCCCGCTTCATTTCGCTAAATTAGCCCGGATCGCGCGGCAACGCGCTCTGTTAAGAGCGTGCATAACGGGGACGACAGGTGCCGTTTCGCGTGAAAAAGACCGCCTGTGTCAGAACCGCCGCGGCCAAGGCTCGCAGGCGATTCCGTCATTGTCGCGGTCGAGGTGCAGGGAATAGCCCGGATGGCCGCGCCGGATGGGGGCAAGGCCCATCTGCTGGGCCGCCGCGCAATTGGGGATGTAGAGAATGCGCTCGGGCACCGCGCGCGCGAACTGCCCCGCGGCCGAGGCCGTGCCGGTCACGAACGGATGTTCGGGATAGCTCGCCGCCAGGGTCAGGCCGAACGCGAGCGCCGCGACGAGCGGCGGTTCGAGGAAGGTCCACAGGCGGTTTTTTCTCGGCAGAGCGGTCGGCATGGTTACGCGTCCCTGACTTGGAACACATACCAACCCATCTCCCTTTAACGTCCCGCCACCACGGGCGTCCGGATTTTAGAAGAGCTTTCGTCCCATTTTGCGAAAGTTTGCCGTCGCATCTGGCCTCATTTTCGCATGCCCCTGTTCGTGCCATTTTACACGCCGAATCTTTGCACAGGCACGCACAGGGGAGCTTCATGACGGGCAGGCATTTCGCGCGCATCGGCGCGGCGGCACTTTTTCTTCTTCCTTCGGCGGCGTTCGCGCACACCGGGCATGGCGAGACCGCCGGCTTCTTCCACGGCTTCGAACACCCTGTGGGCGGTCTCGACCACATTCTGGCAATGGTGCTTGTGGGCGTTCTCGCCTGGCAGGCCGGGGGCCGCGCGCTCATTGCCATTCCGGCAAGCTTTGTTCTGCTCATGGCCTTCGGCGGCGCGCTCGGTGTCGCGGGTATTGACGTTCCCTTCGTCGAAATCGGCATCGCGCTCTCGATCGTCGTCTTCGGTCTCGCCATCGCCTTCGGCATGAAGGCACCGCTCTTCGCCTTCGCGGCGCTGGTCGGCCTGTTCGCGATCTTCCACGGCCACGCCCACGGCACCGAAATGCCCGCCGATTCCGGCGGCCTTGCCTATGGCTTCGGCTTCATGCTGGCAACGGCGCTTCTGCACGCCATCGGCATCGGCCTTGGCGTCGCCCTCGCAAAGATCGGCGAGGCACGCGGCGGCCTTCTCGTTCGCGCGGCGGGCGGCGCGGCAGCGGCCCTCGGACTTGGCATTCTGACGGGCGTTCTTTGAACGCATTTCGTCTGGAACAGCGCAAAAGGCCGCCGAAAGGCGGTCTTTTTGTTTGTAATGACGGCGCGCGAAAATGTCTTCCGGGGGAAGATTGTAATGCGCGAGCCTTCTGGCTCGGCGGGCAGTCCGGTTCCCCTTTGGAGGGGCGCGCGGGACGCCGGGAGATTGACCGCTCCGGCGGCGGCTCGGTGTGGTGTTGGGTAAAACACCAAGCCAGTTTGTCCTCACCTCGGGGAAGCCGCTCTCACGACGTCCCGCGCGCGGTGGATTTTGGCTTCGGACTGTTTCCGCCGCGAAGGCCGACCTCGGGGCCTTCCTTGGGTCTGGCCTCATTCGTCCAGACGCTCCGTGGCGGGTGGTTTTCCGCCGGCTTCCACACTCCTTGGCCCACCGCACTTCCGATCCACATCACGACGCCTCGAGTTGCGCCCTCCGTGATCGGAAGTGGGGATATAGGATCATAATCCTAGCGTGACGTCAAGGATTATTTTCCAAACGGGGGATCGAAACGAGGCGCCCAAGGATGGGGCCACCTGCTCCAGGCCCTGAACGGCCTGTCGGGCCACGAAAACGGACTTCCCCGAACCGTTTGCTCCGCCAAGGCGCATAAAAAGACCTTTATATCTCATCTATATAAAGAAATGCGCATATCCTGATTGACTTGAAATAATTGATATGTTTTATTTTTCCACGAGAGTGGTGCGCCGGTGAAAGCCGGAGCCGAAGAGGGAATCCGGTGCGAATCCGGGGCTGCCCCCGCAACTGTAAGCGGCGAATCTGCGTCCAGAACCGTGCCACTGCCGGCAATTTCGGCGGGAAGGCCGGGCGCAGATGCTGACCCGCAAGCCAGGAGACCTGCCACGTCTCCGCCGGAACGTCCCGCACGGGCCGCCCGGCGCGTAAGACCGCCGGGCGGGGTGCACCGGAGGCGCAAAGAAATACGTTTTCGTCCGCACATGGACGGTTTCCGCGCGCCTGAACTCCGCCTTATCCGATTTTCACGGAGTTCATTCCATGCCCGTCACCGTCTCGGCCCTCGGCTTTCCGCGCATCGGCCCCCGCCGCGAGCTGAAAACCGCCCTCGAATCCTCCTGGTCCGGCAAGATCGATCCGGCTGCGCTCCTTGCCACCGGCAAGGAACTGCGCGCCGCCAACTGGCTCCGCCAGAAGGCGCTCGGTCTCGACATCATCCCCTCGAACGATTTTTCCTTCTACGATCAGGTGCTCGACACCGCGGCCATGGTCGGCGCCGTGCCGGACATCTATGGCTGGAGCGGCGGAACGGTCGACCTGAAAACCTATTTCGCCATGGCGCGCGGCGCGCTCGGCACATCCGAGACCTGCGAACACGGTCACGTCCATACGTCCGGCGGCGTTCCGGCGATGGAGATGACGAAATGGTTCGACACCAATTACCATTACATCGTGCCGGAATTCACGAAGGGGCAGACATTCGCCCTCTCTTCGACCAAGGCCGTTGACGAGTTCAACGAAGCGAAAGCCCTTGGCGTCCACACGCGGCCCGTTCTTGTCGGCCCTGTCACCTTCCTCAAGCTCGGAAAGTCGAAGGACGAAGGTCTCGATCGCCTGTCGCTCCTGCCCCAGCTTCTGCCGGTGTATGCGCAGGTGCTGAAACAGCTCCACGAAGCAGGCGCCGACTGGGTGCAGATCGACGAGCCGATCCTCGTTCTCGATCTCACGACGAACGAGCAGGCCGCGCTGACGAACGCCTATGCCGACCTCGCGAATGCCGTGCCCGGCCTCAAGCTTCTCGTCGCCACCTATTTCGGCGCGCTCGGCAGCAATCTCGACACCGCCGTCAATCTTCCGGTGGCGGGCCTGCACATCGACCTCACGCGCGGCGAGGGCCAGCTCGACGCGGTGCTGAACGCCGCGCCGAAGGATCTCGTGCTGTCGCTCGGCGTCGTCGACGGCCGCAATGTCTGGCGTGCCGATCTCGAAAAGATCCTCGACCGGCTTGAACCAGTCGTAAATACGCGTGGCGCGGACAAGATCGTCGTCTCGGCGTCGTGCTCGTTTCTGCATGTGCCGATCGATCTCGATCAGGAACAGAAGCTCGACACCGAGCTGAAATCGTGGCTGGCCTTCGCCGTGCAGAAGATCGCGGAATTGTCGGTGCTCGGCCGCGCGCTCAACGGAGGACGCGCCGATGTCGCGGGCGAGCTGAAAGCATCCTCCGATGCCGCCGCATCCCGCAAGACGTCGGCGAAAATCCACAACGCCGCCGTTCAGGACCGGCTGAAGAAAATCTCCGCCAGGGACGCCGAACGCACGCCCTTCGCCGAACGCCGCAAGGCCCAGCAGGAGAAATACGCGCTTCCCGCCTTCCCGACGACGACCATCGGCTCCTTCCCCCAGACCGAAGAGGTCCGCAAGGCCCGTGCCGCCGCGAACAAGGGCACATTGTCGGCCGACGATTACGACGCCTTCCTCAAGGCCGAGACGGAAAAGGCCGTGCGCTGGCAGGAAGAGATCGGGATCGACGTTCTCGTCCACGGCGAGTTCGAGCGTAACGACATGGTGCAGTATTTCGGCGAGCAGCTTTCGGGCTATGCCTTCACCCAGCACGCCTGGGTGCAGAGCTTCGGTTCGCGCTATGTGCGCCCGCCGATCATATTCGGCGATGTCTCGCGCCCGAACCCGATGACGGTCGGCTGGTCGTCCTACGCGCAGTCCCTCACCTCGCGCCCGATGAAAGGCATGCTGACGGGCCCGGTCACCATGCTGTTCTGGTCGTTCGTGCGCGACGACATTCCGCGCACCGAGACCTGCCGCCAGATCGCGCTCGCCATCCGCGACGAGGTCGTCGATCTCGAAAAGGCCGGCGTCACGATCATCCAGATCGACGAACCCGCCTTCCGCGAAGGCCTGCCTTTGCGGCGCGGCGAATGGCAGTCCTATCTCGACTGGGCGGTCGAATGCTTCCGCCTGTCGGCTGCGGGCGTTCAGCCCTCGACGCAGATCCACACCCATATGTGCTATTCGGAGTTCAACGACATTATCGACAGCATCGGCGCCATGGACGCCGACGTCATCTCCATCGAGACCTCGCGCTCGCAGATGGAGCTGCTCGATGCGTTCCGTACATATAAGTATCCGAACGAGATCGGGCCGGGCGTCTACGACATCCATTCCCCGCGCGTTCCGGCGACGGGCGAAATGTCGGATCTTCTGGCAAAAGCCCGGGAGCGCCTCTCGCCGGACCAGATCTGGGTGAACCCCGATTGCGGCCTCAAGACCCGCAAATGGGACGAGGTGAAACCCGCGCTCGTCAACATGGTCGAAGCGGCAAAGAAGCTGCGCGAACACGCCTGAGCCAAACGGAAAAAGCCCCGCGATGCAGATCGCGGGGCTTTTCAATTCAACAGACCTCAGCGCAACGAAGGCGGCGGCGTCTCGTCCTTCAGCTTCTCGCCTTCGGCGATGAGAAGCTTCGCAAGCTCGATCGCGGTCTTCGGCGGCAGCCGGAACGCAAGTTCGGTGTCGCGCCCACGATCGAACACCATGCCCACGGCGGGGCCTGCCGGAGGCATCAGCGTACCGACGGCCGCATCGCGCACATCGAGCGCCTGAACCTCGCTCCATTCATCCGCCTTGGCATTCGCCGGAAGCGATGTCTTGCGCGGCGTCAGCAGGGACGCCCGCTTTGCTTCCGCCACAAGCCGCGTCAGGATCGACAGCGGAAATTCCACTTCGATGTCACGGCCGGCGCTGTCGCGTCCGAACACGGAGAACGCTTGCTCCGCCGCGTTCGTCTTGATCCCGGCGAGAGTCGTCAGCTTCACTTTGGGCATTGATCATTTCCTCGAAAATCTGCGGTCCGCTCTTAACGAATTTCCGCTCTGCGGTCCAATCGCAGGCGCGGTGGCGGTGAACTTTGGTCGGCCTCGACCCTGTAACGCCTTGAAGCGCATTCGGAATGCCTTACCTTCCGCGTTCATGTCGCGGACAGAGGGGATCATATGTCGAAGTTTACGATTGGCGTTGTGGTGGGCAGCGTGCGCAAGGGCTCGATCAACCAGAAGCTTGCCGATGCGCTGGCGAAACTGGCGGGCGCCGACTTCGACTTCCGCGCGGTGAAGATCGACGATCTTCCGCTCTACAATCAGGATCTCGACACCGACACGCCGCCCGAAAGCGTGGCGCGGCTGCGCAGCGAGGTGCGCGCACTCGACGGTTTTCTGTTCGTGACGCCGGAATACAACCGCACGATCCCGCCGCTTCTGGCCAACGCGCTGCACTGGGCCTCGCGCCCCTATGGCAAGAATTCGTGGGTTGGAAAGCCGGGCGCGCTGACCGGCGCCAGCATCGGACCTGTGGGCACCGGCGGCGCGCAAGGCGCGCTGCGCGATCTTCTCGGCGTGCTCGACATTCGCCTGATCGGCCAGCCCGAGGCGTATGTGCACGTCAAGGACGGCACGTTCGCGGAGGACGGCTCCATCGCCGATGAGGGCCTGAAGAGACTTCTTCAGACCAAGATCGACACGTTCACGGCCTGGGTTGCGCAGGTGTCCGGGAAATAATCCATGACGGCGACGGGGCGCTCAATGCGCCTCGTCCCAATTGTCCGCCGCGCACGCTTCGACCTTGAGCGGCACCGCGAGCTGCACCGCGGGTTCGGCCGCATTCTCCATGACATCGCAGATCACCGGCAGCGTCCGCTCGACCTCGGCGTCCGGCACTTCGAAAACCAATTCGTCGTGCACCTGCAGCAGCATCTTTGCGGCGAGCCCCTTGCTCGCGAGCGCCTCTTCCATCCGCACCATCGCACGGCGGATGATGTCCGCCGCCGAGCCCTGAATCGGCGCGTTGATGGCCGCGCGCTCCAGGAAGCCGCGCTCGGCCGGCGAGCGCGCCTCGTTCAGAGGGTAATGACATTTGCGCCCGAAGATCGTCGTCACATAGCCGACAGCCTTCGCCTCGCCGCGCATCCGGTTCATGTAATCCTGAATGCCCGGGAAGCGCTCGAAATACTTCTTGATGTAGGCGCCCGCCTCCTCGCGCGGGATCGACAACTGGTTGGCGAGGCCGAAGGCGGAAATGCCGTAGATGATGCCGAAATTGATCGCCTTGGCGCGGCGGCGCACGTCCGAGGGCATCCCCTCGACCGGCACGCCGAACATTTCCGAGGCCGTCATCGCGTGAATGTCGAGCCCGTCCGCAAACGCCTTTTTCAGCTGCGGAATGTCGGCCATGTGCGCCAGCACGCGCAGCTCGATCTGGGAATAGTCCGCCGAGATCAGCTTCTTGCCTTCCGGTGCAACGAAGGCCTTGCGGATCTTGCGGCCCTCTTCGGTGCGGATCGGAATGTTCTGGATGTTCGGATCGGACGAGGACAGGCGGCCGGTCGAGGTCGAGGCCATCGAGAAGCTTGTATGCACGCGCTTCGTCTCGGGATTGATGTAGCCCGGCAGCGCGTCGCTGTAGGTCGATTTCAGCTTGGCGAGCTGGCGCCAGTCGAGAATACGGCGCGGCAGTTCGTGGCCCTCGGCGGCGAGGTCCTCCAGCACGCTCGCTCCCGTCGCCCAGGCGCCGGTCTTGGTTTTCGAGGCACCGGAAAAGCCGAGCTTGCCGAACAGGATATCGCCGAGCTGCTTGGGCGAGCCGAGATTGAAGCGCTCGCCCGCCAGCGCAAAGATGTCCTCCTCGATCGCGCCCATGCTCTGCGCAAATTCGCCCGACAGGCGCGACAGCATGTTGCGGTCGACCGCGATGCCGTTCCGTTCCATCCGCGTCAGGACAGGAACGAGCGGACGCTCCAGAGTCTCATAGACCGAGATCATGCCCTCCGCCACGAGACGCGCCTTGAACACGCGCCAGAGCCGCAACGTGATGTCGGCATCTTCCGCGGCATATTCGGACGCCGTGTCGATCGGCACCTGTGCAAAGCTGATGCGGCCTTTGCCGGTGCCGGTCACATGGTTGTAGGCGATGCAGGTGTGGCTGAGCCAGCGCTGGGCGAGTTCGTCCATACCATGCGTGCCCCGCCCGGAATCGAGCGCATAGGACATCAGCATCGTGTCGTCCACGGGACGAAGATCGATCCCGTGGCGCGCCAGGACGAGCGCGTCATATTTGACGTTCTGGCCGATCTTGAGCACCGCCGCATCTTCCAGAACCGGCTTCATCTTGCGCAGCACCAGATCGAGCGGGAGCTGGTCGGGCGCGAGCCCGCCGCCGAACATGTCCTGCGCTCCGGTGACGTGCGCGATCGGCACATAGGCGGCGAGCCCCGGCTCGATGGCGAGCGAGATGCCGACCAGTTCCGCCTGCATGGCATCGAGGCTTGTCGTCTCGGTGTCGATGGCCAGCCGGCCCTTGTCGCGCGCCAGAGCAAGCCATTCGTCGAGCCGCGCTTCGGTGCGGATCGTGTCGTAATGATCCTTTGCGCAGGGCGTGGTGCGGGCGTCCTCGATGATCTTCTGCGCCAGAGCGGCGGGCGTGAAATCTCCCGCCGCCGTCGAAGCGGCAGCAGCAGGCGTGCTCGCCTTGACCGGAGGCGCTTCCTCGTCATCGGCGGCAGGGTCCGGCGCCGCGCCTTCGGTGTAGCGCCCGGTGCCGGGCCTCAGGCGCGGGTCCGCCTCGATCTCGTTGGCGTCGATGTCGAAAGCATCGGCGATGCGCTTGGTGATGGTCGTGAACTCCATCGCCTTCAGGAAGGCGATGACCCGCTTCGGATCGAACTCCGGCATCTGAAGCTGCGGAAGGTCGACATCGAGCGCGACATCGCAGTCCAGCGTCACAAGCCGTTTCGAAATGCGGGCCTGATCGGCATACTGGATCAGGCTCTCGCGCCGTTTGGGCTGCTTGATCTCGTGCGTGCGCGCCAGAAGCTCGTCCAGCGTGCCGAATTCCGCCAGAAGCTGCGAGGCGGTCTTGATACCGATGCCCGGAACGCCCGGCACATTGTCCGACGTGTCGCCGACAAGAGCCTGAACGTCGGTCACGCGCTCGGGCGGTACGCCGAAATAGTCGATCACGCCCGCAATATCGATCTTGCGCTCGGGGCGGTATCCGGGACTGCCCTTCCGGCCGCTCTCGAAATCGTAGAAGTTCACATTCGGCGTGACGATCTGCATCAGGTCCTTGTCGGACGAGACGATCAGCACTTCCGCCCCGGCGGCACCCGCGCGGCAGGCAAAGGTCGCGATGATGTCGTCGGCCTCGAAACCGCCCTTCTCGATGGGCTCCAGACCGAACGCCCTCACCGCCTCGCGCATGAGCGGGAACTGGGGAATAAGATCGGGCGGCGGGTCTTTGCGGTTGGCCTTGTACTCCGGGTAGATCGCCTTGCGGAACGTCTCCTCGGTCTTGTCGAACACAATTGCGAGATGGGACGGCCGGATGCCCACGGCCCCTTCGCGCACGAACTGGTAGAGCTTGGTGCAGAACAGGCGCACCGCGCCCGTCGGCAATCCGTCCGAGCGGTAATTGTACTTCGCGTCCTGATTCATCGACTGGAAATAGGCGCGGAAGACGAAGGAGGAGCCGTCGACCAGAAAGATGTGGTCGCCGGGCTTGATGGGCTGCTGGGTCATGGCGCCAATATGGATGGGGCGGGGCCGTCTGTCATGCCACGGCATAGCGCGCCGGCAAACCTTGGCCGGGGCCGGATCGGGCCAAGTGAATAATACTAAAGGCTAAAGTACAACTTCTATGGTTGAGACTACACGGTATATCAGAGCCGTGCCCAACGCCGATCTTAGATAAAAACGCGAGCGAGCTTCGACGGCGGACCGACTCCAGAGCTTCACGCCCTGTGAGACGTGTTGCCCGCTCCCGGCCGCCATAACGGCACCGGGCAGGACCAACAACGCAAAAAGTCTAGGAGGAAGACGCAAATGTCTTCACAAGAAACCGCACGTCCGCCCCTTGGCGGCCGTTGGATGCAGCTCGCCATCGGCGTCGTTTGTATGGCCATGGTGGCCAATCTTCAGTACGGCTGGACATTGTTCGTCGAGCCGATCCAGGCCAAGCATGGCTGGAGCCTTTCGGCGATCCAGGTCGCCTTCACCATCTTCATCGTCACCGAAACCTGGCTCGTCCCCATCGAGGGCTGGTTCGTCGACAAATTCGGGCCGCGCGTCGTCGTGGTTGCGGGCGGTGCGCTCTGTGCGGCGGCCTGGCTTCTCAACTCCGTCGCGGACTCGCTCACCCTTCTGTATGTCGGCGCGGCCATCGGCGGCATCGGCGCGGGCGCGGTCTACGGCACCTGCGTCGGCAACGCCCTGAAATGGTTCCCCGACCGTCGCGGTCTGGCCGCCGGCCTCACCGCCGCCGGTTTCGGTGCCGGTTCGGCCATCACGATCATCCCGATCGCCAACATGATCCATGCGTCGGGGTATGAGCACACCTTCTTCGTGTTCGGCCTGATCCAGGGCGGCTCGGTGCTTCTGCTCGGCCTTCTGCTCCAGAAGCCCGTCGCGGCCCTGCTGCCGAAGGCCATGAAGTCCTCGGTCGCGCAGACCCGCCGGGAATATGCGCCGACGGAAATGCTCCGCACCCCGGTGTTCTGGATCATGTACGCCCTGTTCGTCCTTGTCGCCGCCGGCGGCCTGGTCGTCACGGCGCAGATCGGCCCGATCGCCAAGGATTGGGGCCTCGTCGACACTCCGGTCTCGATGCTCGGCCTGACGCTTCCCGCCCTCACCTTCGCGCTCGCCATCGACCGCGTCATGAACGGCATCACGCGTCCCTTCTTCGGCTGGGTGTCCGACCATATCGGCCGCGAAAACACGATGTTCATCTGCTTTGCGGCAGAAGCCATCGGCATTGTCATGCTGTGGGAGTTCGGCCATGACCCGATCGCCTTCGTGATCCTGACGGGCCTCGTCTTCTTTGCCTGGGGCGAGATCTACAGCCTGTTCCCGTCGACCTGCGCGGACACGTTCGGCTCGAAGTTCGCCACGACCAATGCGGGTCTTCTCTACACGGCCAAGGGCACGGCGAGCTTCCTCGTCCCGCTCGCGAGCCTTGCGGAGGAGTTCACCGGTTCGTGGGAGACGACCTTCTATGCTGCGGCCGCCGTCAACGCGATCGCCGCCATCACGGCGCTCTTCATCCTGAAGCCGCTGCGTGCGCGGACGATCCGCAACGCACAGGCCGAAGCCTCGAAAGCCGCGACGACCCTGCAGCCCGCCGAATAAGGCGGCCTGCCCATCCTGAATGTGAGAACGGCGGGCCTCGGCCCGCCGTTTTTCATTCCGCCGGCTGAGGCACGGGTTTGCGCCCGTCGATGCGGAACAGGGCCGGACGTTCGAACAGGAAGCGGCCATAGCCGGTCCGCCGGACGGTCTCGTAAAGAATGAGCGGGCACACAATGCCCATCGCCGTGACGATCAGCGACATCCAGCCGATATCGGTGATCACGCCCGTCTTCAGCAGAACCACCCGCGTCGCCGCCATCGGCAGGAAGAAGGCGAGATAGATTGCGATCGAATGCTCGCCCGCATAGCGGATGACGCGAAGAAGATCGAACCGCGCCAGAAGTGCCGAGGCCGCGATCACCGCAGCACATCCGGCAAGCCCCAGCGCGATCGAAACGCCGGGCAGGAAGGCCAGGCCTGTCATGACCATCCAGGCGTTCACGGCCGCCCACACCGCAATCGCCGCGGCAGTGAGACCCGCAGATTCATCCGCCCGCCGCGCCAGCGCAAAGATCAGGGGCGCGCCGTACCAGCCGACACAGAAATAGAAAAAGCGCGCGGCGAACTCGTCGACCACGACCGAGCCGGTCGACACGCGCGCAATTTCGAGCGCGCCCGCCGCCACGAGAACCAGAAGCGGCGGAACGTTGCGCACCAGCTTCGCGAGCACGAAGAAAACCGGCAGCAGATAGATGAACCAAAGCGTGCCGAAGGGCTGGACGAGCGCCAGCAGGAATTCCTCGAACACGGCGGCGGGGCCATCGTTCAGCGCCAGGCCCGGCCATTTGAACGCGCCCTGGATCAGCAGCCAGAGAAGGTAGAAGTAGGCGAAATGGACGAGCTTGCGGTCGAGGTACAGACGCCACGGGCGGTCGATCACAAGCGCCAGAAACAGGCCCGAAATCAGAAAGAAATCCGGGATCCGGAACGGCCGGGCAAATTCGACCACATGGTGCATGAAGCCGGTGCCGCCCGCCGCTTCGCCGACGCCGAGCGTCGAATGCATCATGACGACAAGGCAGATGCAGATGCCCTTGGCATAATCGACCCACGGTATCCGCGGATCGCGGCCGGAAGCGGCTGAAGCAGAAATTGTCATGCTGTCAGCCTACACGGCAATGGTTCCCGAATTCCCAAAGCGGGCGCGCAAAGTGCGTCGAACACGCGCCGTTAACTTTGATCGGCCAACGGCGTCGTAACGTCAGCCGGGCAACTAGGCCTCAGGGCGGCTTCAATGCCGCACGAGTGAACCTTCCGTGGCGCTCTGTGTTGTCTTCCGGCAGGATACTGCGGCAGCAGCGGAGTGCTTATGAGGACGGCAGATCTCGACACCACCGGGATCGACGATCGTGCAAGCGATCTTCGAACACGTTTTCACGCCGTTCGATCCCACAGCGAGGACCTTGCCAGAGGGCTTTTGCCGGAAGACCAGACGGTTCAGTCCATGCAGGACTGCAGCCCGACCAAATGGCATCTGGCGCATGTGTCCTGGTTCTTCGAGACCTTTGTCCTTCAGCCTCATCTCAGGGGCTACCGGGTCGCGCATCCCGATTTCGGGTTTCTCTTCAACTCCTATTACGAAGCGGCCGGCGCGCGCCACAACCGCTTCGAGCGCGGGCTGATAACCCGCCCCACGGTGATGGAGGTGTCCGCCTACCGGCATCACATCACCGAGGCGATGGACCGGCTGATGGCCGTGGCCGACGAAGGGCTGTGGCGCCAGATCGGCCCCCTGGTCGAAATCGGCATCCACCACGAACAGCAGCATCAGGAACTCATCCTGATGGACATTCTCAACCTGTTCGCCGCCAATCCTCTGAAGCCCGTCTATCGGCCCTGGAAGCCGCACGTCGTTCCCAGCACAGCGCATCTCGCCTGGTTCGACTATGACGGCGGTATTTACGGCATTGGACATGAGGGGGACGAGTTTTCCTACGACAACGAGAGCCCGCGGCACGAGGTTCTTCTGCGCCCGTTCCGGCTCGCCTCGCGCGCCGTCACCAACGCCGAATGGATCGCCTTCATCATGGATGGCGGCTACGGTCGCGCCGAGCTTTGGCTCGCCGATGGCTGGGCGCGCGTGAAGGCCGGAGAGTTCCGCGCGCCGCTCTACTGGACGGGCGATGGCGAGGACTGGCACGCCATGACCTTGTCCGGACAGCACCCGGTCGATCCGGATGCACCCGTGGTTCACGTTTCCTACTACGAAGCGGACGCGTTCGCGCGCTGGGCGGGCAAGCGGCTGCCCACGGAGGCCGAATGGGAAATCGCGGCCCGAGGCCTGCCGCACGACGGTAATTTTGCGTCGTCGGGGTTCCTGCGTCCCGTCGCAGCGCCGGATCGGCCTCACCCTGCCCAGATGTTCGGCGATGTGTGGGAATGGACGATGAGTCCCTACACCGCCTATCCGGGCTACCGCCCCGCCCCGGGCGCCATCGGCGAGTACAACGGCAAATTCATGAGCAACCAGATGGTTCTGCGCGGCGGGTGCTGCGCGACGCCTGACGGGCATATCCGCGCCACCTATCGCAATTTCTTTTACCCGCACCAGCGCTGGCCCTTCGCCGGGCTTCGTCTTGCGGAGGACGCATGACGCCACATCTCGCGAGCGCTTTGCGTCTGGATTCGGAGCTTCGTCCGGTGCGCGACCCCGGGTTTCTGGAGGACGTGCTCAGCGGATTGTCGCAAAGGCGCAAGACGATCCCGCCGAAATATTTCTACGACGTGACGGGATCGCGCCTGTTCGATCGCATCTGCGCGCTTCCCGAATATTACCCGACACGCACCGAAACCACGATTTTGCAGGTTGCTGCGCCCGCCATCGCACACCATGCCGGACCGGATGCCGTGCTCGTCGAGTTCGGCTCGGGATCAAGCACCAAGGTCCGCATCCTTCTCGACGCGCTCGAGCGCCCGCGTGCCTACGTGCCGATCGACATTTCCGGCGAGCACATGCGGCAGGCCGCGCGCGATCTCCAGACGACCTATCCGGCCTTGAAGATCGTGCCGGTCGAGGCGGACTTCACGCAAGGCGTCGATCTTCCGACATTGTCGGAAGGGAAGCGCATCGGCTTTTTCCCCGGCTCGACCATCGGAAACCTGACGCCGGCAGACGCCGCGCGTTTCCTGCAGCGCGCGGCCGAAACGCTCGGCCCGGGATCGGATTTCATCGTCGGCGTCGACCTGCGCAAGCATGGCGCGATCCTGCACGCCGCCTACAATGATCGCGAGGGCGTCACCGCGGCGTTCAATCTCAACCTGCTGTCACGCATCAATCGCGAACTGGGCGCCGATTTCAATGTGAAGGCGTTCCGGCATCGCGCCTTCTACGATGCCGCGAAGGGACGCATCGAGATGCATCTCGAGAGCCTGAAACCTCAATCCGTCATGATCGCCGGAGACCGCTTCTCGTTCCGGCAAGACGAGACGATACATACGGAGAGTTCGTACAAATACACGATCTCCGGATTTCAGGACCTCGCCGTATCGGCCGGCTGGCAGCCCGCCGATTGTTTCGTCGACGAGGACCGGCTGTTCAGCGTGCACTATCTGACACGCTGAACGTTCAGCGGCTCGCCGCAAGCCTCAGTCTGGGCAGATCGGCATGCGGGATTTCGAGGTCGATCTCGATGATCGACATCTCATCCTCGTTCTTCATGCTGACATTGACGCGGGTTTCGTCCACGGAGACATGCTTTGCGATGGCAGCCAGCACTTCCTCGCGCAGCTTGGCGAGAAGTTCGGACGACCCGCCGCCGCCGGTGCGTTCGTGCGCGAGCAGGATCTGCAACCGGTCGCGGGCCGCGGAGGCGGTCTTCTTGCGCGGGAAAAGGCCAAAAAGGCTCATGCAGCCCTCCTGCCGAAGAGGCGCCCGATCAGGCCCTGCTTCTCGACCGGTATCTCGACCTCGCCGACCGCCTCGCCCCGCAGCCTGCGCGCCGCATCGAGATAGGCGCGCGCCGGGCGGCCCGTCGGGCTCGCAAGCGTCACGGGTGTACCGATATTCGAGGCACGCAGCACATCTTCGCTTTCCGGCACGATGCCGAGCAGCGGAATGGACAGGATTTCCAGCACATCCTCGACGGACATCATGTCGCCACGGCTCGCCCGCGCCGCGTCGTAGCGCGTCAGCAGGAGATATTTGTCGATGGTCTCGCCGCGTTCGGCGCGTTCGGTCTTCGAATCGAGAAGCCCGATGATGCGGTCGGAATCGCGCACCGAGGACACTTCGGCATTGCTGACGACGACCGCGAGATCGGCATGCCGCATGGCCAGGGCCGCGCCGCGCTCGATGCCCGCCGGGCTGTCGCACAGCACCCAGTCGAAACGGGAGCGCAACTCGCCGATGACCTGCGCGACACCCTCGTCGGTCAGCGCATCCTTGTCGCGTGTCTGGGAGGCGGGCAGGAGCCACAGATTTTCGAGGCGCTTGTCGCGGATCATCGCCTGCGGAAGCTTGGCGTGCCCCTGAATGACATTGATGAAATCGAACACGACGCGGCGCTCGGCGCCGAGAACGAGATCGAGATTGCGAAGCCCGACATCGAAGTCGACCACCGCGACGGTGTCGCCGGTCGAAGCCAGAGCCGCGCCGAGGGCAGCCGTCGTCGTCGTCTTGCCGACGCCGCCCTTGCCTGATGTAACGACAATAACTTCACTCATGGGCGCCCTCCTCCGTAAACTCAGCGTAGAACGTCCAGTTTCAATGTCTCGTGTTCCGACCGGATCTGGACCGGCTGGCCGGAATAGGTCGAGTCGATGGACTCGGCCGTCAGGTAAGACGAATCGATGGCAAGAAACTCCGCCTCGAGCTTGCGGCAGAAGATGCGCGCCTTGGCATTGCCCTGCGCGCCGGCAATCGCCCGCCCGCGCAACGCGCCGTAAATGTGGATCGAGCCTCCGGCGACGACTTCCGCGCCGGACGCAATCGATCCGGTGACGGTGACATCACCGTCCGCGAAAATCACGCTCTGGCCGGAGCGCACGCTCTCGACGAGAAGCGAGGACGTATCGGAGGGCTTGGGTTGCGCGGCCTTGGGCTTTCCGGGCGCGCTGATGTCCGCGCTCTGGCGCCCGCCGCTGAGAACGGGCGGCAGGCCGGGCGCGAGAATGGAATCGCGCGCGCCTTCGAAACCCATGACGCGGATGCCGGTTTTTTCGAGCGCCGACACGAGCGTCATCAGTTCGCGCTCGTTGATCGAGAGATCGCAGATGTCCAGAACGATCGGCCGGGTCGTGAAGAAGCCGGGCGAACGCTGGCCAAGCTCCGCAAGCGACTGGAGCCACAGGTCAAGCGGGTCCACCGGCTGGAGAACCATCGCCAGATAGGACTTGCCGCGAAACCGCGGAGACGGGGCTGTTTTGGCAGACGCAACCAACGCTCAGATCCTTAACAAAGGATGACCGATTAGCTGCCGCTTCGGTTAATGACAGGTTAACGACCGGCAACTTCTGCCGGGTTGCGGACGGCCCCATGTCACGCGGTGGACACCTGATCGTGTGCACAAAGCTGGCCCTAAAGGGCATTTCTGCCACAATTGCACGGCGTGTTGCGCGCGTTTTTCCTCGGAGACTTCAAGAATGTTCGACGCCAAAAGCCTGCTGGACCAGTTTCTGGGTGGAGGAAATCAGCGCGGTGCCGCCGGAGGGCAGCCCGGCCAGAGACAAGGCGGGACGGGCTTTGACCTGTCGCAGATCGGCAATCAGCTCGGGGGCCTTGGCGGCCTCGGCGGCGGCGCCCTCGCGGGCGGTCTTGCGACGCTTCTTCTAAGCTCGAAGAAAGGCCGCAAACTCGGCGGCTCGGCGCTGCAGATCGGTGGCATGGCCGTGGTCGGCGCGCTCGCCTATCGTGCTTACCAGAATTACCAGGCGGGCAAGCAGCCGGCCGTTTCCGGAGCCCCGGTGCCGGCTTTGCCCGCCCCCGAAGGCACGCCCTTCAACCCCACGTCGGAAGCCGACCAGCAGCTTCTCGGGCTCAATCTTCTTCGCGCGATGATCGCCGCCGCCAAGGCCGACGGCCATGTCGATGCCGAGGAGCAGGCCAACATCTTCGCGCAGCTTGACCGCCTCGCCCTCGACAGCGAAGCCAAGGCTTTCGTCATCGACGAACTGCGCGCCCCGCTCGATGTGGATGCCGTCGCCCGCGCCGCCCGCACACCCGAAGAAGCCGCCGAAATCTACACCGCCTCGCTGCTCGCGATCGACGTCGACAACCCGGCCGAACGCGGCTATCTCGCGCTGCTCGCCGCCCGCCTCAATCTGGAGGACGCGCTCGTCGAGCATCTGCACCGGACGGTCGAAGGCGCAACCCAGCCCGCGTAAGACGATCCGCACCCGCTTTGCCTGCGATGACGCTTCGTCGAGAAGCGTCATCGCCGCGCGCGGGAGGCGAACCCAGCGAATTGTTCCGCCGCGCGTTCGCGATAGCCCCGTACGGCCCGCACAAACCGTGCATGGCCATTAATCGGTCGGGAACCAAACCCTGTCATAGAGGTTAAGGATATGGGTGCCCGCAAGGCCTTTTGCGGGAGCGACACCGCATGACTTCATTCAACGGAGCATTTTTCGCGAGCGGCAATCGCGATTTACGAACGAGGAGTTCTGCCTATGTGCGGCCTATGTGGCGAAGTAAGTTTCAACGACCGGCCCGTATCGCCTGCGGCAGTTTCCCGGATGACCGGCGTCCTGACGCCACGAGGTCCCGATTCCGAAGGCATTCTCTTGCGCGGCCGATGGGCCCTCGGGCACCGCCGCCTCCAGATCATCGATCTTTCGGCACGCTCCGAACAGCCCATGAACGATCCGGAGATCGGGATCAGCGGCGTGTTCAACGGCTGTATCTACAATTACCGCGAATTGCGCGCGGAGCTCGAAGGGCTCGGATATCGCTTCTTTTCCGAAGGCGATACGGAAATCGTTCTGAAAGCCTATCACGCCTGGGGCGAGAATTTCGCCGCGCGGCTGACCGGCATGTTCGCGATTGCACTTGTCGAACGCGATACGGGACGCTTGATCCTTGTGCGCGACAGGCTGGGCATCAAGCCGCTTTATCTTGCACAAACGCCGGACGGCTTGCGCTTTGCATCCTCGCTTCCGGCGCTGCTCGCAGGCGGCGATGTCGACACCGCGATCGATCACGTCGCGTTCCAGTTCTACATGACGTTTCACGCGGTCGTTCCGCCGCCCCATACGATTCTCAAGGGCGTGCAGAAGCTGCCGCCCGCGACGGTGCGCACCATCGAAGCGGACGGGAAAAGCCGCGACCACGTCTACTGGAATCTCAGCTTCGAGCGCTCGAGCGCGGACGCCGCGCGGTCCGCAGAGGAATGGCGCGACATGCTCGACGCTTCGCTGACCGAAGCCGTGCGCCGGCGCATGATCGCGGATGTGCCGGTCGGCGTGCTGCTGTCCGGCGGCGTCGATTCCAGCCTCATCGTCGGGCTGCTCAACAGGCTCGGCCAGACGGGCCTCAAAACCTTCTCGATCGGCTTCGAAGCAGCCAATCAGGAATCGGGCGACGAATTCGTCTACTCCGATCTCATCGCCGAGCATTTTGCCACCGACCATACGAAGATTTTCGTTCCGTCGAAGAATCTTCTGGATGCGCTGCCGCGCGCGATCGGCGCGATGTCGGAGCCGATGGTCTCCTACGACAATGTGGCGTTCTTCCTCTTGTCGCAGGAAGTGTCGAAGCATGTGAAGGTCGTCCAGAGCGGACAGGGCGCGGACGAGGTCTTCGGCGGCTATCACTGGTATCCGCCGCTCGCCAATTCCAACGATCCGGTTTCGGATTACGCGCGCGCGTTTTTCGATCGGGACCATGCGCGCTTTACCAGCCATGTTGCGCCGCATCTGGCGAACGGCGATGCCGCGCGCGCCTTCGTCCAAGAGCATTTTGCGCGCAAGGGTGCCGACGATTCCGTCGACAAGGCCCTTCGCATCGACACGGAAGTGATGCTGATCGACGATCCGGTGAAACGCGTCGACAACATGACGATGGCCTTCGGGCTCGAAGCGCGCGTGCCGTTCCTCGATCACGACCTTGTGGAACTGGCCGCCCGCATCCCGTCACAACACAAACTGAAAGACGGCGGAAAGGGCATTCTGAAGGATGTCGCGCGCCGGGTCATCCCGGCCGAAGTCATCGACCGGCCGAAAGGCTATTTTCCGGTCCCCGCTCTCAAATATCTTGAGGGCCCCTATCTCGAACTCGCCCGCGACGCCCTTACATCGCGCGCGGCCCGCGAGCGCGGCCTTTTCCGTCCGGACTATCTCGAGGCGCTGTTCGCGAACCCGCATGAGCACATCACGCCGCTGCGCGGTTCGGAGCTTTGGCAGACAGCATTGCTCGAACTGTGGCTTCAGGAAAACAACATCTGAACGGGAGGGCTGTCATGGCATACGGAGACATCACCCCGCGCTCTCGCAAGAGCTTCATGCGGGCCGTGCTCGCGCATCGCGTCCAGCGACAGGGAGGCCAGACGTCCCGTACGGACGAGGGCAACACGGAAGCCAGCATTCAGTGCGGGTGGGGGCGGCTTCTGTTCGCGCCGACCTTCGAGACGCCGGCGGCCCTCGCGGCCGCCATACGTGAGGAAACGCGCGATCAACGCGACATCGCGATCTACATCAGCGATCCCCATGTCGTCGTGGCGGCGGCTCCGCAGGAACTTTTCCTCGACCCCTCGCACACATTCCGCCTCGATCTGGCCGTCTATCGCCAATCCCGGCAGGGACCGCGCGGTTTCGTCATTCGCAGGCTCTCGTCGACGGAGGACGCGGAAGCCGTAAACCGTATTTACATGTACCGCCACATGGTTCCCGTCGCTCCCGAATTCTTCCTCTCGCCCGACCGCAATTCGCGCGCGCTGATCCATCTCGTCGCCGAGGATGTGGACACCGGAAAGGTGATCGGAACGGTCACGGGTGTCGATCATTCTCACATCGACGGCGTCGAGGCCGGCGCATCGCTGTGGTGTCTGGCGGTCGACCCGCAGGCAACGCGGCCGGGTGTCGGTGAAATGCTGGTTCGCCACCTTGCCGGGCATTTCCAGGCAAAAGGCGCGCCCTGGCTCGATCTGTCCGTGCTGCACGACAACGCGCAGGCGATCGCTCTTTACGAGAAGCTCGGATTCGTCCGCATTCCCTTCTTCTCGGTCAAACGAAAGAACCCGATCAACGAGCGCCTTTTCGTCGGTCCCCCGCCGGAAGAAGAACGGCTCAATCCGTATGCACGGATCATCGTCGATGAAGCCCGCCGCCGGGGTATCATGGTTGAGCTGACGCTTCCGGAAGCCGGATATTTCCGGCTGACGCATGGTGGCCGCTCGATCCATTGCCGCGAAAGCCTCAGCGAACTGACGTCTGCGGTCGCGATGTCCATTTGCGACGACAAATCGGTGACGCGGGAGGTCGTGTCGGCCGCCGGCGTGCGCGTGCCCGCGCAAACGGACGCCGAGGATATGGGCGAACTTGAAAACTTCCTCGCACGGTATGAAAAGGTCGTCGTCAAGCCGGCGCGCGGCGAGCAGGGGCTGGGCGTCTCGGCGGGGCTGGACGATTTCGATCAGGTTGTCGCCGCCATCGCCCGGGCCAAGCAGATCTGCGACCGCGTTCTGGTCGAAGAGCATATCGAGGGTGAGGATTTGCGTCTGGTCATCATCGACTACCAGCTTGCCGCGGCCGCCATGCGCCGCCCCGCGCGCATCGTCGGCGACGGCGTGTCGAGCGTCGGCCAGCTCATCGAACGGCAGAGCCGGCGTCGCGCCGCGGCGACGGGCGGAGAATCGCGCATTCCGGTGGACGCGGAGACGGAACGCTGTGTGGCCAGTGCCGGCTTCGACATGGACGGCATCCCGGACGCAGGCCATGAATTCGCCGTCCGCAAGACCGCCAATCTGCATACGGGCGGCACCATCCACGATGTCACCGATGTGGTTCATCCCGCGCTCAAGGCGGCCGCAATCGAGGTGGCCCGGGCGATCTCCATTCCCGTTACGGGCGTCGACTTTATGGTCAAGGATCCGACCGAGCCCGATTATGCCTTCATCGAAGCCAACGAACGGCCGGGTCTTGCCAATCACGAACCGCAGCCGACCGCGCAACGCTTCGTCGACCTTCTGTTTCCCGATACGCGACGCGCTTTGCATCGGGTGATGTGATCCATGCAGTCCTTCACGATTGACGTCGATTACCTCGCCGATGTTCTGAAACGCCTGCTCGCCGTGCCCAGCCCAAGCGGATATACGGACAACATCGTCCGCGTCTGCTGCGCCGAGCTTGAAGCTCTCGGTGTTCCGTTCGAGATCACGCGGCGCGGTGCCATACGCGCTCTGTTGCGTGGCGGCCAGCGCCGTCCGGCGCGCGCGCTCGTTGCGCATGTCGACACGCTCGGCGCGCAGGTGCGCGAGTTGAAAGAAAATGGACGCCTCGGGCTGGTTTCGATCGGCACGTGGTCCGCGCGCTTTGCGGAGGGGGCGCGCTGCACCCTGTTCACAGACCACGGAAGCTATCGCGGGACGATCCTGCCGCTGAAGGCCTCGGGCCATACCTTTGGTGACGATGTCGATACGCAGCCGGTCGGATGGCAGCACGTCGAGATGCGGATCGATGCCTATGTGCGCGGCCCGCGGGATCTGGCGCGGCTTGGGATCATGGTCGGCGACATCATCGCCATCGACCCGCAGCCGGAATTCCTCGACAACGGCTTCATCGTCTCGCGCCACCTCGACGACAAGGCCGGCGTCGCCATCCTGTTCGCCGCGCTCAAGGCGCTCCGGGAAAGCAAGGCCGCGCTTCCCGTCGACACCTATTTCGTGCTGTCGATCACCGAAGAGGTCGGCGTCGGCGCTGCGGCCGTACTGACCGGCGATGTTGCATCCATGATTTCCGTCGACAACGGCACCACCGCCCCCGGACAGAACAGCAGCGAGACCGGGGTGACGATCGCAATGGCCGATATGGGCGGCCCGTTCGACTATCACCTCACCCGCAAGCTCATCCGTCTGTGCGTGGAGCACGACATCCGCCACCAGACGGATGTGTTTCGCTATTACCGTTCGGACAGCGCCTCGGCGATCACGGCCGGGCATGATGTACGCACCGCGCTGATCGCGTTCGGCGTCGATGCCAGCCACGGCTATGAGCGCATCCACATGCATGCCTTGCGCTCCGCCGCCGAACTGGTCGCGACCTACGCAACGAGCGTGATCGAAATCGAACGGGACGCGGTGGATCTCGGCCCGCTGGCGGGGTTCACGGAGCAGCCCATGGAGGAAAGCCCCGACCGCCAGCGCGAGCCCGGGAGCTGAGGCCGAGGCATTCCGATCCCTGGCACAGCCGGGAGCAGGCAGGCCGAGGACCGCGCCGCACCTGCGCTCCATTCCGATTGCCTGTGACGGGCGCTTTCGCTAATGATGGCGCCGCGTTGCACCCGTAGCTCAGCTGGATAGAGCGCTGCCCTCCGAAGGCTGATGTCAAGGGCGGCTGGTCTTTAAGTGATGACGAAAAGGAGTTCGTTTACAAAGGTTTGCGAGAAACGCGAGTAGAGCTTCCAACTCACAGGTTTTCCGCGTAAGCACGGCGTAAGCAATAGGCACCCATAGCTCAGCTGGATAGAGCGCTACCCTCCGAAGGTAGAGGTCTCAGGTTCGAATCCTGATGGGTGCGCCATCCCTGCCTTGATTGACTTCTGGGTCGAGCGACTGCTCCCCATTCGAAGCTACTCAGACTTACGTCACAGTTTGGTCTGTGACGGCGGGGCGGAGTAGACCCACTCCAGTTTCCACAACTTTGAGCCGGGCTTGGAGCACGGACATCACCTGCGATGAGCTCCGATACTCGGCCTTCCCTGTATGGCCCAGTGCCAGCCCCGGCCGGCAGAGGCCTGCGCCTCATCGCGGCGGTGTATGTTCTGTGAACCGTTTACTTTCAAATCC
>LNEV01000015.1 GCA_001464335.1 Rhizobiales bacterium Ga0077545
TCGATCGGGGAGATCGAGGACATGTCGACGACGATCTTGCCCTTGCCGAAGCCTTCCGCGACGCCCTTGTCGCCGAACAGGACGGATTCAACATGCGGCGTGTCCGGCACCATGATGAAGATGATATCCGCGGCCTTGGCAACGGCAGCCGCGCTGTCCTCGACCTTGCCGCCGGCGCTCTTCAGAGCCTCCGGCACGCCTTCGATCGTGTAAAGGTGGACGGTGTTTCCGGCAGCGATGAGGTGACCCGCCATCGGCGCGCCCATGATGCCGAGGCCGATGAAGCCGAGTGTCTTAGCCATTCGAGAAAACTCCGTGAGGTGTACCGTTCAAGAATATCACTACCAACCCATCGCTCGCCGATACACCGCCAGGTCAGCTCTTTGGCGACAGGTCGCTCCGCCAATATCTTGAAACCAATGGCAGGGACAACACGACGAAGAGAAACCGGGCGATGTGATGCAGTGAGATGTAGGCCGGATCTAGACCGAGCACGAACCCGAGCACGGTCAGGCCCTCCATCGCGCCGGGAAGGTATGCTAGCAACACCTGCACCAACGGCAGTCCAGTGACCTCGGACACCGCGATCGCCGCTGCGGCCGAAAACGCCACGCCAATCACCAACGCTGCCGCTACCGCTCTCATCGAACCCACGAAGTCCGCAACGCTAATCCGCGCGATCTGGCCTCCAATCAGTATACCGATAATCATCATCGCGGCATTCGAGAGCAGGACTGGCAGCGATCCGTCGACACCTCCCAGCGCGTAGAAAATACCAGTTGCAATCAATGCCCCGATGATCAGTGCTCCGGGCACACGAAGCACCCGCAATGCAATTCCTCCTAACGAAGCGATAGCCAGCACATAGAACAGCTCCGGTAGATACAGCGCGCCGACGATATTCGGTGGAGCCTGGGGATCGGCAGCGGGCGCTGAGAATATCAGCGGGACGAAAGCCATGAGTGAGAACAGACGGACCGTTTGCGAAAGGACCACCTTTCTCTGATCGACTTTGAACTCCGACGCCAAGGCAACGACCGCAGGTAGCGCACCCGGCGCCGTAGCAAAGAATGATGTTTTTAGATCCCAGTTCTCGAAACGTCGCATATACCATGTCGATACATACATTATCACGGCAAGCGACAGGCAGCAGACCAGCAGGGATCCAGCCCATAAGACGGCCTGATCGATGACATTCGGTCGGATTGTGCTGCCGAAAAGCGCACCAAGCACTATGTATGCACTGTTGACCGCAGGGTCCGGCAACACGAAGCGAATGCCGCACACTACGGCGACGCTGGCACCGAGCAGCCCCCCAGTCAGCCAGGCTGCCGGGAAGTTGACCCATTCGAGGCCGACGCTCGCGATTATCGCTAGCGCTCCGGCTGCCAACAACCGTAACACACCGCTGGGGTCAGGCTTTCTCATCACGCGCCGGATGGCGCGACGACCGCATCATGATGTCCGTGAGAAACGAGGCTCTTGGCGATCACCCCAGAGGATTTCATCTCCTCAACAAATGACCGCAAGAACTCTGCGGCGGTGTTCTTGCCTTGCAGCACGGCCACACCTTGTGGAATCTCCATGAAGCGTTCATCGACCATCCGGAAGAAGCCGTTCTCCTTCACGAACTTCGCGATCGGATGGCGGATTCCGGCAACGACATCTCCTGCTCCGCTGGCGATATCGTCGAAAGGATCTTTCGCAAGGACGAGCTCTGCATGTTGCAGGATGCGCTTCAGATATTGCGTGTACGCGGCTCCATCGGCAGAAATCACGCGAACTCCAGCGGTGTCGACGTCCGAAGGCCTGTTGAAGTTGGATTCGTTCCTCACCGCGTAAGCCGCCTCAATCAGCATATAGGCCGGGCTGAAAATGAAGTCCGCCGCCCTGCTTGAATCAATCGCCATGAACGCGACGGTGCAATCTGCCGTCTTCAACGCATCGACAACCTTGCCCGCCGCGTTGAACGACGCGAATTCGACATCCACGGACAGTGCTTTGGCGAGTTTGCGAGACAGATCGACGGTTACCCCTTTCGGATCATCGGCGGTCCCTTCGGCGAGCAGCGGATTTGCGAGATTCAGCGCAACTCGCATCCGGCCCCCTGGGGCGATCTCCCGGATCACGTCGGTTGAAGGCAAAAGCGTCATTTTGGGAACCTCACTAAAATCAGGACGATAGTCGGCCGTTGAAATCGGCGAAGGCGGATACGACGCCATCGACCGACCGATCATCGATGTGTCGATGGATGACAAGACGAAGCCGCGTTGCCCCGTATGAGCGCAAATCCACGCCTCGCTCGCCCATCGCTTTGATCCAAGCTGCCGGAGTTTCCCCGGTATGCCCTACGTCGATCATGACGATATTCGTTTCAGTTTTACCGGGATCGATGAATCGCGGGTCGATCCGGTGCACGCCTTCAGCGATCGCTTTGGCCCGTCGGTGGTCTTCCGCCAACTGCGGGACCATTTCGTTCAAGGCAACGATACCCGCGGCGGCGATCACGCCGGCCTGCCGCATGGCTCCTCCGAGCATGCGCCTAAAGAGCCGTGCACGTTGAATGAATTCCGTGCTGCCGCAGACAAGCGACCCGACAGGCGCACTCAGGCCCTTCGAAACGCAGAACGTTACGCTGTCGGCATGCTTGGCGATTTCCGATGCCGGCACTCCGAGCGCGATGGCGGCGTTGAAGAGCCGTGCACCATCGATATGCATCGGAATCCCACGTTCTGCGGTCAACTCGCGCAATTCTGCCAACACGGGGAGCGGTATGACCGATCCGCCGGCGTGATTGTGCGACGTCTCCACGCACACCAATCCTGTGGCGAGCGACCCAGGCGTGATTTTGCCTTTCAACATCGATGTCAGGGAGGCAATGTCTGGGCAGCCTCGATCGGCCTTGTAGTATCGATGAAAAAGTCCGGCGACCTGAGCAAACCCGCCAATTTCGCTTCTCGCAATGTGGGCGTCTGGATCACAGAGAAGCTCGCCTCCCCGCCCAGTATGCGCAAGCACTGACACGAGGTTTCCCATCGTACCGCTCGCGACATACAATCCGTCTTCCATACCAGTGAGCCGAGCGGCAAGTTGTTCGAGTTCGACGACGGTCGGATCACGTTCACGCATGTCGTCGCCTAGTTTCGCAGCAGCCATCGCCGCGTACATCTCGGGCGTCGGTAGCGTGACCGTGTCACTTCGAAGGTCAATCATTCAAAACTCCAGTGAGCAACGCACGCATGCATGGGCTCAATCATCAATTCGATCTCGAATGCGAGTACTTGAGGGAAGCTACGAGCCGTCTTCCAATCAGTTCCCACGGTGTCGGTCCTCGATCGCAAGGTCCGCGATTTTTTCGCCGATCATCATCACAGGGATATTTGTGTTCGCGCGCGGGACGAATGGCATGATCGACGTGTCCGCGATGCGAAGACCGGAAACCCCGTAAACACGACCTCGCGCATCCACGACAGACAACTCGTCGTCACGACGCCCCATCCGGCAGGTACACGAGGCATGCCAGGCGCCGATCGCGCTTTCCTTCACCCAGGATTCAAGCGCCTCATCGTCATTCAGGAGGTCTTCGAGACGCACTCCCTTGGTGACAAACGTGTCGATGAGTTGGCTACGAAGGAATGGAGCCGCAGAAAGCAGGCTCGATAGAGCGAGTGTTTGGGCATAGTTCCACTTCGTCACCCTTCCGACTTTGCGGACTGCCTCGCTGTAACTGGTCGGGAAGACGTATTCGACAGCCTTGGCAACATTCTGATCGCTGAACAGACCCGCAAGGAAATGCACGGTCTGCTTCATCCGGATGAGATCGCGTTCGTCGCTAAGAAGATTAAACTCGACACGCGGTGACGAGAATGCGCCAGACTTGCTGAGCCTCACAGTGCCCGTCGAATAAGTTCTGTTGAGCCAAACCATCAGCGAGCCGAGTTGCTTGCCCAGTGGATGCCAGGCGGCTCGGTTGATGCACACGAGGTACATATCCTGCGCATCGCAGTTCGCGACGCCGGACGAATAGCGCATTGCAACGAACATCTGTCGACGCACCGTCGATGGCAGTCTCGCAAAAGGCTTCAGATAGCCCGTCATCGAAATCGCCGGATGGTCCTGAAGGTTTGAGCCGACACCGGGCAAATCGACAATCGGCTGAACGCCGCTGGATTTTAAATGCAAAGCCGGGCCGATCCCGGAACGCATCAGCAGAGCTGGCGTATGGATCGCTCCAGCGCTCAGGATGACCTCGTGGGCCTGCACCGGCTCCACGCGCCCTGCCCGCTCGATCTCGAGGCCGCGCACTTCCGCACCTTCGAAAGACAGAGATCGGACGACACTTCCCGACCAGATCTTGAGATTGGACCGTGAGCGAACCTCCGCCGACAGATATCCCATGGCCGACGACGCACGACGGTTGTTCGCGTTTGAAATCGCGATCGGAAACTGCTCATCGCCGAAGGAAGCGTTCTGATCCTCGACGTACTCGAATCCGCGCTCGTGAAGCGCTGCTGAAACAGCCTTGGTGAACGGCGGCCAGACATCTTTCGGAAGACGACGGATCTTGATGGGTCCGTCCCTACCGTGCATCATTCCTGTGAAATCAAGGTCCGTTTCCAGGCGGCGGAAGTACGGCAGAACGCCTTCCCACGACCACCCTTCCGCGCCGAGAGCCTGCCATTGATCGTAATCATTCGGCACTCCGCGGTTCGCCATCATGCCATTGATGGATGAGCCGCCTCCGACAAGCCGAGCCTGCTCATACCGTCGCGGCGCAGGTCGGTCCGGATCATTCGATGGCACGGGTTGTAGATGAACGCGCAGATCCTGCCATGTGTACAGCGGGTTGTAGTAGGCGCGTCCGGCCATGCTATCGAGGATATCAGCGGGTTCCTGACCCGGCAGATAGTCCGGCCCGGCCTCCAACAACAAGACCTGCGCCTTGCCATCGGCCGACAGACGGTTGGCCAGAACGCAGCCAGCCGAGCCAGCCCCCACGATGACGTGGTCGTAGATCATGGCTGTCCGACCACTCCAAAGCCGCCGCCACCGGGTGTCTCAAGACGAAGCACCGTGCCTGGGGGCAGCACACTTACGAGGCGAGGATCGAGCGGCTTGCCATCGGCCAGCAGCCTTCCGGGTGCTCCGGCGCTGCCGCCATTCAAGCCGGGTGCGGCATGGTCCGTCCTGTTCGCCATGAACGAGACCGTGACAGGTGCATCCGCGACGATCCGGAATTCGAACACCTGGCCGTCGCCACCCTTCCAACGCCCTTCGCCGCCAGTGCCCCGACGGATCTCCTTTCGGACGATCTTGATGGGGCAACGCGCCTCTAGGACCTCGATGGGGGTATTGGCAAGGTTGCTCGGGAAGCTGAGCGTGGGAATGCCGTCTCGTCCCTCGGAGGCACCCTGGCCGCCGTTCAGGAAGAAGGTTGTGGCAAAACCCTTGCCTTCGTGGGAACCAGCAAGCTGCACAGCCCAGAGAGGCGACCCAGGCGCAGCCTGAACGTTGCCGGGCATGACTTCGGACAGCGCACCCATGATGAGGGGCGGGAGAAGGTGTCCCGTCATCGCACGTGCTCCGACGGACGCCGGAAAGCGCGGGTTCAGAATGGATCCGAGAGGCGCCGTTGTTGAGACGGACAGGAAGCTGCCATCGTTGTTCGGAATGTCCGGTGCGAGCAGACATTTCAGTGCATATGCCGAATACGCGAATGTGTAACACGGCACGACATTGATCGCTTGGGCGACCTGCGCTGACGAACCTTCATAATCCACCGCGATCTCGTCGCCTTGGACGACCACACGGCATTTCAGAACGATATCTCCATCGCTGCCTTCGATGGCCGCCTTATTGAAATACTCGCCATCCGGGACATTTGAGATCGCTTCGCGCATTGCCTGATCGGCGCGCGCGTACATGATCTCGCCGAGCTCCGTGAGATCAATTCCCACCTCGTCAAGGAACTCTCCCAAGCGCTGCGCAAGACTGCGATCGCAACTCACTTGTGCCCAGATGTCACCCATGACTTCCGCATTGACCCGAACATTGTCCTGGATGATGGTGAGAAGGGTCTCGTTTGGAGCATCATCCTCTACGAGCTTCATCGGCGTGATGCGCAGTCCTTCCTCATAAACCTCGCGATTGGACGGAGAGCGAAGCCGGCCGCCGATGTCCGGGACGTGAGCAACACTCGCGGCGAACGCCACAAGTCGTCCTTTATGAAAAATCGGCACGGCGATGTTCACGTCCGGAAGATGTCCGGTACCGAGCCAAGGATCGTTGGTGATCATGACGTCGCCGGGCTTGAAACCATCGTCGCCGTACTTGGCGATGAAGTGCCGCACGGTCAGCGGCAGCGTACAAATGAACGATGGAATGCTGTAGCTCGACTGAGCAAGCAGGCGCCCCTGCGCATCCGTAAGCACGACCGCGTAATCATTGCACTCGCGAACGATCGTCGAGAATGACGTGCGAACTAGGTTTGCTGCCGCCTCGTCGACCATGCTGATCAGACGGGTCCAACTAATTTCGAGTGTGATCGGATCGATCGTTGTCATCTCGCTCACCGGGAAAGCTCCACGAGGATTGTGCGGTCAGCAAGGACCGTGATTTTTGACGGGAACGGAATGTTCAACGTGCTCTCGCGCTCCTCGATGATTGCGGGACCATCGATCACCGCGCTAGGAGCAAGTGCGTAGCGGTCATAAACCGGAACGCTACCCATTTGTCTGGACGCTGGCAGAAACACGTCGCGATGCGCCTTTGGCGTGATCTCCGCCGCCGGCTCCGATGGCCAAATGAAGCTTCCGTGCGATTTACGTCCGGTCGCCGTCACGCGCCACGTCACGACCTCGGGCTTCGCCGATGGAAGGATTCCACCGAACAGCGCTCTGTATCGCTCGGAGAATAGGGCGATCAGTTCGTCGTGAAACTCCGGCCCCAGGTCGCGATAAGGGAACCGAACGGCCACAGCGGCGCCCTGCCCGCCGAAACGCATCTCAGCGACGATGAACCAATTGCAGTCGTCGGACGCGGTGCCCGTATCCGCGAGCTCTGTCTCAGCATCGGCGCGAAGTTGCGCCAGTCGATCCGACACCTCTTCCCAGGCGATCGCGTCGACACCGGAAATTCGCGACCAGGATCGATCCGCACGCGGGGGCGCCGCAAGGAAGCCGAGGCAAGACCCGGCACCTACGGCAACCGGGAAGGCAATGCGATGAAGGCCCAACCGAACCGCTACCAAAGTGGCGTGAAGAGGTCCTGCCCCGCCTGTCGCCACAAGAGTGAACTGGCGCGGATCGTGGCCTTTCTCGGCAATGTGGACGCGAGCCGCCGCCGCCATGCTTTCGTTGACGATGTCGACGATGCCGATGGCTGTTTGAAGCGCATCGAGACCGACCTTCCGACCAAGATGTGCGAGCGCGCTCTTCGCGCTCTCGACGTCAAGATGCATCTCGCCGCCGAGGAAGTTAGACGGATCCAGATACCCAAGGACGAGATCAGCGTCAGTGACAGTCGGCTCCGTGCCGCCAAGCGCATAACACGCAGGTCCCGGGACGGAGCCGGCGCTTTCCGGACCGACCTTGATGAGGCCAAGTGAATTCACGCCGGCGATGCTGCCTCCGCCCGCACCGATCTCGATGAGATCGATACTCGGAATAAGGATCGGCAGGCCGCTTCCACGCTTGAAACGGTGGACGCGTGCCGTTTCGAACGAATGCGCGATCGCGGGCTCGCCGTCGGTAATGACGCAAAGTTTGGCAGTGGTACCACCCATGTCGAACGCCAGGATGTTCGCTATCTTCGCGGCTTTGCCGGCATGTGCGGCGCTGATGACGCCTCCGGCAGGTCCCGACTCCAACAGGTTGATCGGAAAATCGGCCGCGGCGGTTGATGAAGTGAACCCGCCACTGGAAACCATGATGCGGACGGGTGCTTCGATGCCGAGCCGCTTCAAACGTGTTTCGAGCTCACGAAGGTAGCTTTCGACCAACGGCTGGACGTAGGCGTTGGCGGTTGCGGTAGTCGCCCGCTCGTATTCGCGAATTTCTCCGGCCACGCGTGCAGAGGACGACACAGCGATGCCCGGAGCACGTTCGCGGATCGCTTTCTCGAGCTGAGCTTCATGACGCGGCTCGACGTTCGAATGCAGGAATGCGATCGCGACCGACTTCGCTCCACTCGCCTTCAGATCGGCGATGGCCTGATCGATTACAGTGTCGGAGAGTGCGGTGTCGACATCGCCCGATGCGGTGACACGTTCTTCGACAGGAATTCGCAGCTCATCCGGAACGAGCGGCGGCGGCAATTCGATTCCGAGATCATATAGGTCATAGCGAACCTCACGACCCATTTCGATGACATCCCGCACGCCTGCCGTGGTCAGCAGCGCCGTTCGGACGCCCTTCCGCTCGATCAAGGTGTTGGTGACGATCGTATTGCCATGTACGACTTCGATCACCTGGTCCACGCTGCCGGTCGCGCCTGCTTTCACGAGCAGTTCATCGATGACTTTCGTCACGGCATCTCCCGGACTTGCAGGAGTGCTTAGGCTCTTGGCGATCCATACTGTTCCGGTATCGATCTCTTCGATAACTCCGTCAGTGAACGTCCCGCCGATATCAACCGCAATACGATACATGACAGATCCTTAAACTCCCGCGAGGCAGACGTACTTCGTCTCGAGGAACTCCTCGATTCCATATCGCGAACCTTCTCGTCCTACACCGGACTCCTTGCGCCCGCCCAACGGGGCAACCTCGGAGCCGACAACGCCTGCATTGATACCGACAACACCCGTCTCCAGCGCTTCCGCGACCCGCCAAACCTTCTGGATGTCTCGACCGAAAACATAAGCGGCCAAACCGTACTGACTGGCATTTGCGGTTCTGATCACGGACGCAACGTCGGTGTACCGATAGAGCGGCGCAACCGGACCAAACGTCTCCTCCTCATCGAAGAGAGCGCCGGGAGTCACACCTGACAGAACGGTCGGCTCGAAGAAATTGCCGCCGAGAGCGTGACGCTTGCCGCCACAAAGGAGCTCCGCACCGCGGTCGAGCGCTGCTGCGATATGCGCTTCAACCTTCGCGATCGCATTCGCGTTTATAAGCGGCCCTTGCTCGACACCCTCCTCCAGACCGCTGCCGATCTTGAGTGCCTTGGTTGCCTCCACGAGGCGCGTTGCAAATTCGTCGTAGATCGCGTCGTGCACGAAGATCCGGTTCGCGGCCACACAGGCTTGGCCCATGTTCCGGAACTTCGATTTGACGACCTCGCGGACCGCGTTGTCGATGTCGGCGTCTTCCAAGACTATGAACGGGGCATTGCCGCCCAGCTCTAGGCAGACCTTTTTGACGGTCGACGCTCCCTGCTCCATTAGCTTTTTCCCGACCGCCGTCGAGCCCGTGAAGCTCACGACCCGAACCGCAGGATTGGTCGCCAGTTCAAGCCCGACTTCGCTGACGTTCCTTCCGCTGCAGGTCACGATGCAGAACGCTTCACGGGGAATACCCGCCTCACAAGCCAGCCGGCACAGGGCGATCGCCGAGAGAGGTGTGAGGTCGGACGGTTTGACGACGACCGGGCAACCTGCGGCGAGGGCCGTGGCAGCCTTGCGCGTGACCATCGCAGAAGGAAAATTCCAAGGCGTGATCAACGCGGAGACGCCAGCAGGTTCCTTCAGGACGAAAGTGCGCCAGCCTGGTTGCGGTGACGGCACAATATCACCGTACACACGCTTTGCATCCTCCGCGCACCATTCGACAAAGCGTGCAGCGAACTGGACCTCACCTCTGGCTTCCGCCAGCGGCTTGCCCTGCTCCGCCGTCATCAGCTCCGCAAGAACGTCGGTGTGGGCAAGTATGAGGTCATGCCACTTGCGTAGCAGGGACGAACGCTCAGAAGCGAGGAGCGAACGCCAATGGGCCCACGAGCCTTCTGCGAGCGCTATCGCTTCCTTGGCATTCGCCCGCGTCATCTCGGCGACTTCGCAGATCACCTCGCCGGTAGCCGGATTGAGCACCGGGAAAGTTGCCCCCTTGCCCGACCAACGTCCGCCGAGCAACACCGACTGGTTAATCAATTCGCTTCTTGACAGAACCATTGCCACCTTCCAACTTAGTTTTATCTGATAATATTGTACAGTATCGGTCAAGATCAAATGCTGGCACTTCAAAAAATTCTTGAACCTGTTTCGCTGGCCCGTTTTAGATCGCTCCCGAAAACACAACGCCAAGGCTTCCCATGCAACTCAGTGCCAAGCAGGCAGAACTCGCAGCGCGGATTGCATCGTCGCTTGTAACGGCACAGCATCCGGCGGGGCATCGCATCACCGAAGAACAACTGACGGCCCAGTTTTTCGTGTCGCGATCGCCTATACGTGCGGTCATGCAGTTCCTCGCTGAAAAAGGCTTTCTCGTAAGGGGTGATCGTGGATACTTCATCCCGGAGCAATTGCCCGAGTTTGACCCCGGTAGCTCTCCGATCCCGAAATCCGCAGACCAGGAACTGTATGCGGCGATCGCCAGCGACCGCGCTCGCAACGAGGTTCCTGAGCAGTTTTCGGAAGCGGAACTGATGCGCCGTTACAGCGTTCCGCGCTCGCAGTTGATTCGTGTGCTCAACCGACTTTCTCTCGACGGGTTCGTCGAACCCGCCGCAGGCCACGGCTGGCGCTTTTCGCCCACACTGAACAGCAGCGAATCTTTCCGTGACAGCTATCGTTTCCGCATGATCATCGAGCCGCAAGGTCTGCTCGAACCGACCTTCCATGCAGACTTGGACACGTTGCGCCGCCTGCGGGATCAGCAAATCAGCATGACGCGCTCAAGCGACCCCCGCCAGTTGTTTGAAGCGAACGCGACGTTCCATGAGACGCTCGCTGGTTTTTCGCAGAATGCGTTCATCATTGAGGCCGTCAGACGCCACAGCAGACTGCGGCGCCTGAGCGAACAGCTCGCTGACAACGGGTCTCGAACTCAGAACCGAGTTGGTGAGCACGTCGCGATTATCGACGCCTTGCTCGAGAAGCAGAACGACTGGGCATCCTCCCTGCTGCGCAGGCATCTCGACATCGCTCGCCAGATCTCGCCCTCTTTCTCGGCAAATGGCGAGCCGCGACTGAAAAAGCCGAACCGCAAATAGCCGGGCCCCGAAGGACCCGGCTAACTGTACTTACTTCGGAAGCTCGAACTTAACCTTGTCCGGCGCGACGGACTCGAGCAGGCTCGCGTTGACGAAGGTCGGCCAGTCGACAGGCTTGCGCAGCTTCTTCGTTGCATCGAGCTGGCTGGCGCCGATTGCAAGATTGTCGATCGACTGCTGATCCAGACGAACGTCGAACCGGATCTTCTTCATCATTCCGTCGAGCATCTGCGGCTCAAGCTTCAAAAACTCCGCAACGACTCCAACGGCCTTCTGGGGCTCCTCGTTGATCACACGGGTCGCCTCAACAAGAGATTTCGTGAAGCGTTTAGCAGCCTCGGGATTGGCTTTGACCCACTCCTGATTGACGTAGAAGTAGACGCGCCCTTCGATGATGCCATCGTTGTCGCGAAGAATCTTGGTTCCCGGAACGGCAGCAAGACCCTTGGACACCCACGGTTCCCATGCACTGTACGCATCGATATCACCACGCTCCACGGCGGCAATCATCTCGGGAGCGTCGACCTGGATAACCTGATAGTCGCTCGCATTGAGGTTCAGAGTCTTCAGCATCGCGAGCCAGAAAATCTCACTGCCCGTGCCACGCGCGACGCCAACCTTCTTGCCCTTCAGATCGTCGAGGCTATTGAGATTTTTTCCGACGATTGCGAACCAGCTTTGCAGCGCCGCTCCTTCAGCGAGGACCGTAATGTTCGGATCGAGCGTTGAGTTGAGGATGCCGGCTTGCTCGGCGCCGAAAGCGGCTTGGATCTGGTTCTGATTGAGAAGCCCCACCATTGCCGAGCCGCTCGGTCCGGTCTTCAGATCGACTTCTAGATCATTGCTTTTGAAGATACCCAGCTTGTCGGCGACATAGAACGCTGAGAACGCTGGGTCCACGCCCGTTCCGATGGACAGCTCGTTTGTTTCGGCGTGTGCGGGCCCCAGCAGAGGGGTGAGCATGAACAGTACTGCAGCGCTGATCTTTGTAAACTTCATCATGGATCTGCCCTCCTACCTTAAATCGTGGGTGAGTAACGTCCGGCGAACCTAACGATGCCGATACGGAAAATTCTGTCGGTCATGAAGCCGAGGAAACACAGGGCCAGCAGCGAGACGAAGATGTCCTCGACCTGCATGAACAGACGGCCGTTCCACAACATGACACCGAGGCCTGCGCTCGCAGCCACCATTTCGGCGGCGACGATCGTCGTGAACGAGTTGGCCATAGCGATCCGCATGCCCGTCAGGATGTATGGAATGGTCGCCGGTAGGGCGACATACATGAACGATTGAGCCTGGGTCGCGCCCATCATCTGAGCCGCGCGGATCTTGTTCGGCGTAATGGCGGCGACGCCCGCGGCCGTGTTCAGAATCACGATGAAGATCGTCGTGTAGATGATGAGGAAGACCTTCGAGTTCTCGCCGATGCCGAACCAGATCACCGCGATGGTGATCATGGCGACCGTCGGGATGAAGCGAAGAAACTCTGTCCATGGCTCGACGAAACGGCGAACGGTATCAAAGGTGCCGATGGCCAGACCGATTGCAATTCCCGCCAACGATCCCAGAACGAATCCGATCAGGATTCGCTGCATAGAAATGTACATATTGTCCCAGAGCGTTCCGTCCAGGAGCAACTCGTACCCCCGCACGAAAACGGCAAGCGGGGGTGGAAACAGTGTAGACTTCAACAGATAGACGGACGCGAGGTGCCAGATTACGAATAGACTTACGAAGCCGATAATCGAAGGCACCAGGTCCCGGACGAACACGAGAGCCCCGGACTTCTCAGAAGGTAGACGTTGCGCTTCGGACGACATCTCTATCTCACTTTCCATCGCCGCGACGCGACCGTTCGACCTCTTCGCGAACGATCGAATGAATTTTTTCGTACAGGCTGGTGTATCCGGGATTGGTCCGCGAGCGGTCCTCGCCGAGTGTCACGTCGAAGATCTCTCGCAGTTTTGCTCGCGGCCCGGCCGTCATTACCCCGATACGGGTCCCGAGGATCAGCGACTCATCGATGTCGTGGGTGATGAACACGACGGAGGTACCCGTCTCTTTCCAGATTCTCCGGAGTTCGAACTGCATCACTTCGCGCGTCTGTGCGTCCAGTGCGCCGAGAGGCTCGTCCATCAGTAGAATCTGAGGCCGCGTGACCAGAGCGCGCGCAATCTGGATACGCTGCTTCATCCCGCCGGATAGCTCGCTGGGATAGCGGTCCTTTGCCCTTGCAAGTCCAACCATCTCCACGAACGTCATTGCCTGTTCGCGGCGCTCTCTTCTCGAAAGCCCCTGCAATTTCAGACCGAATTCGACGTTCTCTACTGCGGTCAACCATGGATAAAGGGAGTCATCTCCCTGAAAGACGACTGCGCGGTCTCGCCCGGGCGCGCTGATTGGTTTCCCACCCAAAGATAGAGTGCCGGCCGTTGGCTTCTCGAAGCCTGCCAGCATCGTCAGTACCGTACTCTTACCGCATCCCGATGGGCCGAGCAGACAAAAGAACTCGCCTGGCTCGATCGAAAGATCGAAGTTTTCAATAGCGTAGAGAAGGCCAGCGCCGCGCGACCTGAACGCTTTGGACAACTGCGTGATGTCGATGAGGCCCATACGTTTCCCGGCATAGATTTGGGGATCGAAGAGCTAGCCAAAGATCCGGCGACGCTCACTTAATGTTTGGACAATATCATCATGAAATACACTGTCAACGCTGGGCGCATGGCTGCTATGCCTAAATCTTCACCCCAATCTCGCACCAAGCTGCCAAGGCTAACTCATTGAAAAATTTAGGCAATTATACCGCACTCGGCGAACGACTCGCCATCACGAGGAAGGGCACTCTGGAAAATGCTCAGCACATGTCAGTGAACTGATTAGATTTTTAGCAGGGGCATTTTGTCCCGCGTTGCGGTCGAAACCGACCGCTTCTCATTTTGCGTTCAAGCGGCAGCGCCTTGTCCGTTGCAGCGATGCCTTCGAAGACTACGTCTGGGTCTGACGTGGCTGGCGTATCCGCACGAGTAGCTCTCCCTGTCGATCAGCGATGCTAGCGCTCCCTCTCGCGCCAGGTTTTCATTTCGCTTACGCCCGACTTCGATACGAGACGATGCAAAACGTCTGCTCCGCGCCAGAAGCGTTCATCGAATGATGCCGAGAAAGCAGCCGTTGACCTGCTCTGAACAACGCACGGAACTAGCTCGCCGATGCAATCCAGCCCGCCCTGACGGAGACATAGCAGCGCTAGAAACGCGGTCTGGGGGACATAGACGCCAATTGACGAGGGAACCCATTCAAGCGGCTGTTTGCTCGGCCACCGGACGGCCGAGGGTTTTGACTCGCCGCGGTCCTCTTAGCTCAATCCGACCTCGAAACTGAAGCTCGGTCATTGCGCGGCTGACTGTTTCGACGGACAGGCCGAGATAGTCCGCAATATCGTAGCGGGATATGGCCAACTGGATTTCGCCGTCATTCGTCCTCGCGGACAGAATTTTCAGGAACCCCCAGACCTTGTCCTTCGCCGTGGTCTTTTGAAGCAGCAGGACGTGCCGGATAAGACGCGCAGCCGTTTCGCGCATCCGCTCCCGAAGGTGGAGAGCGACCTTCGGGTCTTCGGCCGCGATGGCCTCGATCAGCGATTTCCGATAATGCGCGACGATTGTCGGTGTGCAGATGGCGTGTACGGAAAGCCCCGGCGCATCAGTCGCGAGAAGGCCGAAATCGTCTCCCGGCAGCAGGAGATCTACCACGTTCCGACGTCCATCCGTACGCACAACTGACTGGCAAGCAGCGCCCGCCACAACAACACTCCAGTTTTCGGCGGTGTCGCCCTGGACATGGATTTCCATGCTCCTTGTGTACTGCGCGAGGCGACCGATCGCTTCCAGTCTGTCCGGGACGAAGCCGCTGCCATGTGTGGTGGCATTTGGCATCGCCTCAGAGCTACGCAGCTTGCTGCTTGGCAACATTTTCATCACCGCCGGAGAAAGAGCCGCCCCTGACAAGCGAATGTATCCGGCGGGAGTGTCGAAAGAAGTCGTAGCTTCCCTAGGGGATTGCCCTAAGTTTCCAAAGGCCCCTAAGCTGGAAGTTGTTGGGTGCCCAGCAACAAGCTAGGCCTTTGGTTTCGCTATGATCGGCAATCGATTTGGCCGGGTTCGCCCGATACAGGGCGGTGATCGCGCGGTCGCTTGCATTCGGAATATGATTGCACTTTCAACGCTTCCAGCTTTTCGGAAAGGCTGCGACGCAGAGCAAATAGCAGCCGTGGTCGCCACCACGATCGCCGAGATGCTGCAGCTGGAATTCACCGTCATTCAGGTATCGCCCCCTTCATCGCAAAAATATGTGCAGAGGATAAGCGAAACTGAGGCTGGGCATGGTTCGGCCTGGGTTTCGGATCTCGGCGAGCATCAGGAACGCCGTCCGGCGCTTGAAGACGTTTCAACTTGGCAAAGGCCGCCGGGCGGGCCCGAATTGCGGATCTCATCCCATTCTGTGGGGCTGCCTCACGAGGGATGGCTCGTTGCCGCCTCGTCGCGACCCGATTTCCCTACCCGCGCGGATCTCGCTCTTTTGGCGGCTTGCGCAAACCAGACCGCGACGGCGCTTCAAAACTGTTATGTTCGGCAGGCGCTGAAATGCAGCGAGGCGCGGCTGAAGGCGGCGATCGAACTCGCCGGGCTCTCCCTCTATTCGTGGAACCCTACAACGGACGCGCTGCAATGGGATGACCGGCTCCGGGAGATATGGGGCCTTGCTCCTGGAGCCCACGTCGATCGCGAGGCCTTTCTGGCCGGGCTTCACCCGGAAGACCGGCCACGCGTCGAGGCCGCAATCCTCGCATGCGTCGACCCCGAAGGTGATGGAATTTACGCGCTTGATTATCGCGTCACGGGCAGCGGCGCGGTGCGATGGGTTTCTACCCATGGCCAGACGCGCTTCGAGGACGGGCGGCCGGTTGGCTTCGTGGGAGCGGCGCTCGACATCACCGAACGCAAGCAGGCCGAAGAGCGGCTGCGCCTGAGCGAGGAGCGATTCCGCCGATTCGCGGAGCACTCGGCCAATATGCTCTGGATCCTCAACGCAGAGATCATGAGCCTCGAATATCTCAGCCCCGCGTTCGAGACGATCTGGGGAAGATCGCCTGAGACCATGCTCCAGAAATTGGCTCACTGGACGGAGGCGATCCACCCGGACGACCGAACAGCCGTCAATACCGATTTGCACCGCGTTATGACGGGAGAGATCGTTGTTCAGGAATACCGTATCTGCCGCCCGGATGGGACTGTGCGCGCGCTCCGGAACACCTCCTTCCCAATCCGTGATGATCAGGGCCGCATTCGCCGGGTGGGCGGCATTGCCGAAGACATCACCAAGCATAATGGTTTTCAGGTCTATGTCGTGAACACCGATGAAGCCTCGCGAAACCTTCTTTCTTCGATCTTGGGGCACGCCGGCTACGACGTGAATGCGTTTGCGTCAGGGCCGATCTTTCTCGATGTTGCACCGATCCTTCGACCCGGCTGCGTGGTGCTGGACGTCCGCACCACGGAGGCTCAAGGCCTTGCCGTGCTGCGAGAACTGAAGGCACGCACTGGCCTGCCCGTCATCACGATCGGCATCAGCAATGGGGACGTTGGGATTGCGGTGCGCCTGATGAAAGCCGGCGCGGTGGACTGGCTGGAAATGCCCTATGAGAAGGATGCTCTGCTCGCGGCCGTTGCCTCCGCATTGGCCGGCATCCGCGACACTGCCGAGGCCGACCAACCGGCGGTGAACGCGCGCTCCCGCATCGCACGCTTCTCCTCCCGCGAGCGCGAGGTTCTTTGCGGCCTTCTTGCTGGCGAGACAAACAAGGAAATCGCCCGGAGGCTTGGCATCAGCCCCCGCACGGTTGAAGTGCACCGCGCACATGTCATGGAGCGCCTGGGCGCCCGCACGCTCTCGCAGGCGATTCAAATGGCGGTCTCGGCGGGTTTGCAGGTCCCGCCGGGGCCGTCGGGTCGTTCCGTTAGGCCATGATGACATGTACCTAACTATTTCTTGTACTCGAACTCCGGCAGCTTCTTGACGGCCTCTTGGGACGCGCCGGCGAGCGAGATGCTGCCATCATCGCTGATCTTCAGGGATTCATAGGGAACAGCGATCAGATGCGCGCCCAGACCGAGGAAGCCACCGACCTCAAGAATGCCGAACAGCTTCTTGTCCTTGGTGATGATCAGGTCGTCGAGCGTGCCGATCTCCTCGCCCTTGTCGTTCTGAACGGACGTCCCGACGAGTTGCGATGTCTGGAAGCCTTCACCGACCGTCTTTACATCGACGGTGACGAGTTGTACCGCTTGCCCTCCAGCGATCGTCGTCGAGCCGACGAAGGCCGCCGACATGGCGAAAAGTCCCACGGCGTGCCGGCGGTTCATGCCACCCTGCACGACGTCCGGAACGGCTTTTGGGGTTGATACGGCGCGTGGCATCGTAACCTCCTTCCACGGGTTGAATTGGTCTGTCGCTACAGAAAGATGGACCATCCGGGGCGCGCTGCCTTGATAGAGGTCACTTTCCGCCGGCTTTTTCGTTCCCACTAGGCGTCTGTGAGAATTGTCTGATCGATCGCGGCAGCAAGATCCATCACACCCAGCGGGCTGTCGTGTCGCACGCCGTTGATGAAGAATGTCGGCGTTCCGTTCACGCCGCTTCTGACGCCGCCGATGAAATCCGCCTGCACCTTACCGGCGTAGGTACCTAACGCGAGTGCGTCCCTTAGCGCGATGGGCGAAAGATGCAGGTTCGCGGCAAGCGTCACCAGCCGGGTTATGCTGAGCTGATGCTGATTTGCGTAGATCGCGTCGTGCATTGGCCAGAAGCGCCCTTGGCTGCCGGCAAACTCCGCCGTTTCGGCAGAAGGCTGTGCCAGTGGATGGACCTCGACCAGAGGAAAGTGCCGAAAGACGAGGCGCAGCTTGCCTGCGAAACGTGCCTGGATCTGCTTCACGATCGGTTGGGCAGCCCCGCAGTATGGACACTGATAATCGCCGTATTCGACCAGCGTGACGATCGCATTGTCGGATCCCTGGATATGGTCACGCGACGTCACGGGTGACTTGAGACGACCCATCTTTTTTCTCCAGATCCGGCAGCGCTTCGAGCGCATCCAATATGCCGTCCGCGCCGGGATTTACGGCAATGGGCGAAAGGTAACTCCAGACGATCGTACCGTTCTCGTCGATCACGAACAGCGCCCTCTCGGCAACTCCTTCCGTGTTCCGATAGGCGCCGTAGGATTTTGACACCGCGCCCTTCGGTTCGAAGTCCGCCAGCAGCGCAAAATGCAGGTTGCGGTCGCGCGCGAACGCCTGATGGCACCACGCACCATCAACGGAAACACCGACCAGTTCGGCTTGATGGCGTCGGAACTCCGGGAGGATGTGGTTGTAAAGGCTCATCTGATCTCCGCAGACAGGGCTCCAGTCGGCCGGATAGAAGGCAAGGATCAACCGCCGTCCGGCGAATTCGCTGAGCGAGAGCTTTTGATCCGGAGTCACGTTGAGCGTGAAATCCGGGGCTTTTGTGCCTACAGTGAGTATCGACATGCCGGCTCCACAGATTCAGGTTGACGCGGCCATGGCGCCTTCGACGTGGTGCTCGCCACGATGCTTGCGCAGCCGGAAGGCCAGCACGAGCAGCGTTACGCCAAGCACCAGCGCATGCGCTCCGACCCACCAGGTCAGCACCAAGGCTCCGACCAGGGGGGCGATGAAGAGCAGCACGCCGTAAGCCATGGAAAGCAAACCGCCGAACACGAGCAGCCAACGGCCATGACTGTTCTTGAGGCCGAACGCCGCGCCGAGCATCAGTCCGCCGGACACCAGTGCCCATGCCCCGATCATCAACACGAAGGCTATGAACGTGACGCCGGGCCACAGCGCCGCCAGCACGCCCACCAGGATGCCGAACAGGCCGTTGAGCAAGAGCAGGCCCCAGCGCTCGCGCTTGCGCGCGCCGCGGACCGCCATCACGACATTGAAAACGCCGTCGACGAGGCTGTACGCGGCAAAGAAGACGACAAGCGCCAGCATCGTCGCGCCGGGCAGCGCAAAGGCGATGATGCCGAACAAAATCGCAAGAACGCCGCGAAGTGCCACCGCCCACCAATTGTCGGCAAGAACGGCGTTCCGCGCGTCGTTGAGATCTGGATTTGAAGCCTGGGCCTCAGTCATGATGCACCTGCCGATTGACGCGTCCGATGTGCTTGTCGGCGAGGGTAGCGGTGGCGCGGCCAACCGCCTTGACGGTCGTCAAATTCAAGTCGTCGTCAGACGCCTGCGTTTTCACGAAGCTCTGGATTGAGTTCCGCGCGGAGCGTGGTGATGATCCGCGCGGCGGCGTCCTGCGACAGGCCGCACAGCAGGAGCGACTGATCGGCAAGACCAAGGCCTGCTGCGAGGTTTTCGGGGAAGACGATCGTCGCGCCGGCCTCGACGAGGGATGCGATATCCCGATCATCGGCCGCGCTGACGATGGATGCCGCCGCCGAATTCTGCTCGCGGGCGAAGGCCAGGATGCGTTCGATGGCAGGGCGCCGGTCGAAGGTGATGACGACGAGCCTGGCTTGCGCGATGCGCACCGCCGCCAGGATGCGGCGATGAGAGGCGTCGCCATGGACGACATTGTGGCCTTGTCGCTGCGCCTCCCGGAAGTGGGACAGGTCGTATTCGATGGCGACGTAGGGCAGCTTTGCGGCCTCCAGAGCCGTGGCAACGAGACGCCCGATGCGCCCGCAGCCGCAGAGCAATACATGGCCGTCGAGGGTGGAGGCTGTCTTGCTGATCGCCTCGGCCGCTGAGCCCCGGTTACGCCTTGAGCCGGCCAGGCGGTCGGCTATGGCATTGTGCTGAATGATCAGCGGCGCGAGCCCCATCGTCAGCGCAAGCGCGATGAGCACCGGCTGTCCGATCTCCGCCGGCATCAGAGCGGAGCTCATGGCCAGCGTCAGGAGCAAGAGACCAAACTCCCCGCCATGCGCGAGAATAAGCGCGATGCGCAGCGAAGTAGCGAGGGTCCGCCGAAGAAGCAGGCCGACAACAAGTGTGATAGCCGCCTTGCCGAACAGAAACACCAGGCTCCAGATCAAGACAGCCAGCGGCAATGCCACAACGACCGCAAGATCGATCTCCGTACCGACTGTCACGAAGAAGAGGCCGACCAGAACATCGCGAAACGGACGAATGTCGTCCTCGACACGATGGCGAAAGTCGCTCTCGCCGATGACCATCCCCGCGATGAAGGCGCCAATCGGCATCGCGAGGCCGGCGAGGTGACCGAGATAGGCCGCGCCCAGCGCCACAAGAAACACGCTCAACAGGAAGAGCTCATTCGAGCGCGATTTCGCGACGCGCGAGAAAAGCACCCGCACGATGGGACGTGAGATGAGCGCCACAGAGACCAAAGCAAATCCGGCGATGGCGAGCTGGCGCCCGAGATCGAGCAGATCGACTTGACCCCGCGCCGACCCCGCGCCGACCATGACCAGGAAGGGGATGGTCGCGAGATCCTGAAACAGGAGGATGCCAATGGCTAGGCGGCCATGCGGGCTGCTGATCTCGCCCTGCTCGCCGAGCTGTTTCACGGTGACGGCCGTTGACGACATCGCGACGGCGCCGCCGAGGAGAAAGCCGAGCCATGGGTCGTATCCGAGAAGCCAAAGGGCTCCCGCCACGACCGCAACGGTCGCGCTGACCTGGATGCCGCCGGCGACCAGCACGTCGGTACGCGCGGCGATCAGAGTGGGCAGCGAGAATTCCAGGCCGACCATGAACATGAGAAAGACAGGGCCGAGCTCCGCCAGGAACCGCGCGCCCTCGCCGGTCTCCATCAGACCGAGGGCGTGAGGGCCGATCGCAATGCCGGCGAGCAGATAGCCCGTTGCGGCCGGCATCCGCGAAGCCGAGAACAACCCGACCATGAGCGCGGAAGCGAGGATCAGAAGCAGGCTCTGACCGAGAAGTATCTCAATCATCGCGGTCGACGTCCGGCTCGCCCTGCGGTCCTCGGTCCTTCTCGGCGGTCAATGGTGCATTCTTGGTCGCCGCACTCGCGGTTTTTTCCGGCTTGCGGGTGTCCCTGGAAATCCATGCCGGAGGATCGCTCGCCGGGAAGGATTCCAAGCTGGCTACGTCAACGGGATCGTTCTCTTCATCCCGCGGGCGAGACGAGGAATCCATGTCCATGTCCTTTCGCCGCGGGGTGCGTTTGTCGACTTTGGTGACGCCAGCCCGATAGAAGCAGGCGCAACGCATCGGGCCTTCAATGCGACCTGATCGAGACGCGCTTCACGTCGGCTTTTGCTTGGCTGGTTTTGGGTATCGTCACCGTCAGGACGCCGTTCTTGAAGGTCGCCTGAGCCGCATCCGCATCGACGTCGTCCGGCAACGGCAGCGTCCGTTCCATGCGTCCGAAGCTGCGCTCACGCAGGAGATAGCCGTTTTCGTCCACTTCGCGGTCGATTTGCTTCTCGCCGCTGATCTTCAAGATGCCGTCGCCGATTTCGACGCTGGTGTCGTCCTCCTCCATTCCGGGCAGTTCGGCTGTTACCCTGACCTCCTTGTCCGTCTCGACGACGTCGACAGAGAAGTCGTTGGCATTATTCACGGGGGAAACCGCCCAACCTGCCAGCGGCATCGGGAACAGACGCATGAAGTTGTCGAAGGCACGATTGACATCATTCTGAAGCGCGCCCACGGGGTCCCGGTCGTCCTGACGAGCGGGCTGGTCCTGACGTATCCCTCTCCAGGGAACGAGATCGCTGACTCTCATCCTTGTGACTCCTTATGCCGCCTTGACCATGATCTTCCTGGCCTGACTTTCGGCTGCCTTGGGCACCGTCAGCCGCAGCACACCATCCTTCAGCGTTGCATCGATGCGTTCGCCATCCATCTTTTCGGAGAAGACGAAGCGGCGCTCGTAGGTGCCGTCGCCGAATTCGATATGGCTCGGCGTGAAGCCGTCGGGAGGCGCCAGGTCCACCCTCGCCGTGATGGTCAAGATGCGCTTGTCGAGCGTCACATCGAGGCTCTCTGGTTCGGCGCCGGGCAGATCGAGCAGCATGATGACGCTGTCATCATGCTCGATGATGTCGGCAAGCGGAGTAAATACAGTGACGGGATTCATCGCACCGGGCGATGCCGAAGAATCGCTTGTCGCGGAATGGGTCACGGTGAGTATCCTTTCCAGCATGGTGTCATCTCAGGAGCGGACGACTTGAATCCGGCGCGGCTTATCGCTTTCGGGTCGCGGCAAATTGAGCGTGATCACCCCCCGATCGAACTTGGCCGAGGCTCTGTCCGCATCCATGCGGAACGGCAGGACGACGGTACGCTCGAATGCGCCATGCATACGCTCTTGCCGCTGCACGACGGTACTCTCTTCCGAGACTTCGGGCGGCCGGCTCCCGCGCAGGGTCACGGCATCTCCACGTATCGTGATCTCCAGCTCTTCAGGACTGACCCCCGGGACCTGCGCGGCCAGCACTGCGCCGTTTGGGCCGGTCCAAAGGTTCATCATCGGGAATTCGGGGCGCGGGTAGAAGCGCAATCCAAACAGGCGGCTGAGGTCGGCTTGCGTTCGCGGCATCTCGCCAATCGGCTCGAAACCGCGTCGCGCCCGTACCATTTCTCTGACCATCGCTTCTCTCCTTCTTGCGGGAGCCGTCAGAAGGATTGGGCAAAGCGCAGGTATCTGTCGTTGACGACCGTCAATTCGCGCATCGCCAAGACCGATTAGCGTCGACCCGGTCGGCGCAAACGGAGAATAGACACGATGGCACGCGCCGATCCCTATGAGCAGCTCGGTGTAACGAAGGGCGCCTCGCAGCGGGATATCCAGAAGGCATATCGCAAGCTGGCCAAGAAGCTGCATCCGGACCTCAATCCGGGTGACAAGGATGCCCAAAGAAAGTTCCAGGATCTCACGAGCGCTTACGACATCCTGGGGAACGAGGAAAAGCGCGGGCGCTTCGACCGCGGCGAAATCGACGCGACTGGCGCTGAAAAGCAGAATCGTAGGTACTACCGGGACTTCGCCGATGCCGGTACAACGGCCAACGGCTACACCAGCGCCTCGGGATTCGATGATTTTGACGACGCCGACGACATCCTTTCCGCGTTCTTCTCACGGGCCGGGCGGCGCGGCTTTCAAATGCCGGGAGTTGACCGGCATTACCGCCTCGAGATCGATTTCCTTGATGCGGTGAATGGCGCCACCAAGCGGATTGTCATGCCCGACGGATCCCCGCTCGATGTCGTTATTCCACCGGGCAGCGATGAGGGGCAGATTCTGAGTCTTAAGGGAAAGGGCGAGGCGGGTGCGTACGGGGCGGCGGCGGGCGACGCTTTGATCGAGATAGCGGTTCGTCCGCATCCCTTCTTCCGGCGCGACGGCAACGACATCCGTCTCGAACTGCCGATTTCGCTTACCGAGGCGGTGCTTGGTGGAAAAATTGCCGCTCCAACGCCTACGGGTTCGGTGACCGTCACGATACCCAAGGGCTCAAATACCGGCAAGACGCTCCGGCTCAAGGGCAAGGGCGTGCCCGGGCCGGGCGGCAGGCGGGGCGATGAATATCTGACGCTGAAGATCGTGCTGCCGGCTGGCCAGGATCCTGAACTTGAAGCCTTCGCATCGAGCTGGGTTGCTGGAAAGTCTCACAATCCACGGCGGGAGATGGGCATATGATTGATGCTGGAGATATGTGTCGCGGCGCCGGGATCGACAGAACTGTCTTGGAGACATGGATCGAGGCCGGCTGGATCCACCCCCGCTCGGCGCGAGGCACCCCGAGCTTTTTGCCGATCGACGTGGCTCGCGCGCAATTGATCCGCGACCTCACCAGCGTGATGGCCGTCAACGACGAGGGCGTGGTGGTCGTTCTTGATTTACTCGACCAGATTCACAGCCTTCGCTATGCGCTGCGCGGCGTGATGTGGGCAGTTTCTGAACAGAAAGTGCCCATTCGCCGTCACATCCGTTCCGGTGCCCGAAAGTTCGCTAGGGAGACAGTAAAGGAAGCTGCCGATGCGTCCGGGCAGGGAACGGCCGCTTAGATCGTAGCGAGCGCAACCCAGGCGGAGCATGTTATGTCCATACGAAATAAATTTACCGCGCTGAAGCTCGAGTTCGAACCGCTTTCCTTGCACCAGCGGTTCGAGCGCGTCGTCGTACTTATCCTGACCCTCCTCCTTGTTATCGTCGTGGTGGCCGCGATGTGGAACCTCGTGCTGCGCGTGTTCGGTCTCGTCCTGTCCGGTGGGTTCGACCCCTCAGAGTACGAAGCGTTCCAAGCGGTGTTCGGCATGATTTTTGCGGTCATCATCGCGCTTGAGTTCAAGAAATCCATTCTTGTGGTGGCGGCACGCGGTGAGAGTATTGTCCAGATTCGGTCGGTGATCGTAATCGCGCTTCTCGCGATCTGCCGCAAAATCATTATCCTCGATCTGTCGAAAACAGACGCTTCGCACATCCTTGCACTCGCGGTCGCGATCCTTGCTCTTGGTACGGTCTATTGGCTGATCAGCGATCGCGACCGCCGCGCGGTACGCAATGGATGAAAACGTCATCCAGCGGCGGTCGGCCCAGCGTCACGAGTGCGATCGGGCGCGTCTTCGGGGGCCATGCTTACCCCAACCAAAGCGGGCCGCAGAAGCCGATCATGGTGCAGATAGCCGGGCTGGATCACGCTTGCCACCGTTCCGGGAACATGTGCCGTGTCGACCACCGTGAAGCCGGCCTGATGGCGTTCGGGATCGAAAGGCTCGCCGATTGGGTCAAGACGTGTGAGCCCATGCTTCGCGAAAGCGTCGAGCAGGGCACGGCGCGTGGCTTCGATCCCGGCCAGAAGCCCCGACACAGCCTCGTCCGTACGCTTTCCCTCCGGCACGCTCGCGATGGCAAGTTCCAGATTGTCGGCCGTCGCCAGCAAATCGCCGGCGAGGCCCGATGCAGCATAGCGGACTGCCTCGTCGGATTGCCGGCGTGTCTGCTGCCGGATGTTCTCCTGTTCGGCCAGGCAACGAAGCAGACGGTCCTTGGTCGCCGCGAGTTCAACGGCGAGGTCGGAGGGGAACTGCTCCGGGGCGTCGGGCGTCTCCGAGTGGGCTTCGTTCACGTTCGTGCGGCGGGACGAACCATTGGTCTCGCTCATGAGATGATCTCCGTTGATGCGCGCCCGCTCCCGCGAAAACCTCTGATCCAACCGGCTAACTGGCGCGCTTGTGGTCGTCGACGTCCTCGAACTCGGCATCGATAACATCTTCGTCGTCCGCCCCGGCTGTGCTGCCCGATGGACCGGCCTGAGCACCCTCGCCCTTCGAGGCGGCTTCTTGAAGCTTCACGGCTTCCTGCGCGAGAACCTGACTCTTGGCCTCGATCTGTGCCGTGTCTTCGCCGGCAGCTGCGGACTTTAGCTCTGCGAGGGCGTTTTCGATCGCGGTCTTATCCCCGGGATCGAGCTTGTCGCCATGTTCTGCCAGGGATCGCTCGGAGGAATGAACCAGACCTTCCGCCTGATTGCGCGCTTCGACGAGCGCGCGCCGCTTCTTGTCGTCGGTAGCATGTACTTCGGCATCCCGGACCATTTTCTGAATGTCGGCCTCGGAGAGCCCACCGGAAGCCTGAATGCGGATCTGCTGTTCCTTCCCCGTGCCCTTTTCCTTGGCATGCACGTTGACGATGCCATTGGCGTCGATGTCGAACGTCACCTCGATCTGTGGCACGCCGCGCGGCGCGGGAGGGATGCCGACAAGATCGAACTGGCCGAGCAGTTTGTTGTCCGCCGCCATTTCCCTTTCGCCTTGGAAAACCCGGATCGTCACCGCCTGCTGATTGTCCTCGGCTGTGGAGAACACCTGGCTTTTCTTGGCCGGAATCGTGGTGTTGCGCTCGATTAACCGCGTAAATACGCCGCCCACCGTCTCGATGCCGAGCGAGAGCGGCGTGACGTCGAGGAGGAGAACATCCTTGACGTCGCCCTGCAGAACGCCTGCCTGGATCGCGGCGCCGATGGCCACGACCTCATCCGGGTTGACGCCCTGATGCGGCTCTTTGCCGAAGAACCTCTTCACAACCTCCTGAACTTTCGGCATGCGCGTCTGGCCACCAACCAGCACGACTTCCTCGATATTGTTCGCCTCGAGCCCCGCGTCCTCGAGCGCTGACATGCACGGCCCGACGGTACGCTGGACGAGATCGTCGACCAGGGATTCGAACTTGGCGCGCGTCAGCTTGATGTCGAGGTGCTTCGGCCCGTTCTGGTCCGCGGTGATAAACGGCAGATTGACGTTCGTTTCGAGGGTCGAAGAGAGCTCGATCTTGGCCTTCTCGGCGGCCTCTCGCAATCGCTGGAGCGCGAGCCGGTCGTTACGTAGATCGATGCCTTGCTGCTTTTTGAACTCGTCGGCGAGGTAATCCATGATCCGCTTGTCGAAATCCTCGCCGCCGAGGAATGTATCGCCGTTGGTCGACTTCACCTCAAACACGCCGTCGCCGATATCCAGGATCGAGATGTCGAACGTGCCGCCGCCGAGGTCGTAGACCGCGATCGTGCCTTGTCCCTTCTTTTCCAGGCCATAGGCGAGGGCCGCCGCCGTCGGTTCATTGATGATGCGCAGCACTTCGAGGCCGGCGATCCTGCCGGCATCCTTCGTGGCCTGGCGCTGAGCGTCGTTGAAATAGGCCGGCACGGTGATGACCGCCTGCATGACCTTTTCGCCGAGATAGCGTTCGGCCGTGTCCCGCATCTTCTGGAGGATGAAAGCCGAGATCTGGGAGGGAGAATACTTCGTCCCGTTAGCCTCGACCCAGGCATCGCCGTTGTCGCCGGCAACGATCTTGTAGGACACGATCGCCTTGTCCTTCTCGACGATGGGGTCATCGAACCGCCGGCCGATCAGACGCTTGATGGCGAAGACGGTGTTCTCTGGGTTGGTGACGGCCTGCCGTTTTGCCGGCTGGCCGACAAGGACCTCGCCCTCCTTCGTAAATGCGACCATGGAAGGCGTCGTCCGTGCGCCTTCCGCATTTTCGATGACCTTCGCCTGCTTGCCCTCCATGACGGCAACACAGGAGTTTGTTGTCCCGAGATCGATGCCGATGATCTTAGCGGCCATTTCTGCCTCCACGCGCTGACGGCGTGCCGACACTTTCGGCGAGCCGCGATCTTCTGCAGACTTTGAATACCGCGCGTGCAGCGAATAGGCCTTGACGCCTGTCAATAACCTGGCCCCGACCAACGATCGCTCCCGAGGCGGGACGTGCTGCTGCGGCGCGCTTGCGCGATCAATCCGGGAGGAGCGGGCGCGGAGAGCAAGCCGCCTTGACGATCGTCAAGGCGCAGCACGATCGCCGGAGGCAAAAAGGAACGTCCTTTCGACGAGCCGGCAGTCATGGCACCCGAGATCGACCAGTCCACAATCAGATCTGGTTCGGTCTTGCCGCCATCGATGTTCTCGCAAAGAGTAAGCCCGGTCGTCGCCTTGTGGCAGAACGTTGTAAGGTGCGATCAAGGTAAATGCCGATGCACGGGACAAACAATATCGTCTGCCCGCAGTGCCTGAGCGTAAACCGCGTCGCCGCCGACCGAGACGCGAAGCAGGCGAAGTGCGGCAAGTGCAAGAAGCCGCTCTTCGATGGGCATCCCCACGCCGTCGATCAGGCCGCGTTTGACAGACATGTCATGCGTAACGACATTCCCGTCATTTCCGATTTCTGGGCGGAGTGGTGTGGGCCGTGCAAGATGATGGCTCCGGCTTTCGAGGCGGCCGCCGCGGAGATGGAACCTCGATTACGTTTTATCAAGGTCGACACCGAGGCCGAGCAGGCGCTGGCGGCGCGTTTTCAGATCCGCAGCATCCCGATGCTGATGGCATTTCACAAGGGCGCTATTGTCGCGAAACAGGCCGGTGCAATGGATCGATCGACCTTGCGAACATGGCTCGCCTCGATTCCGGCCACATAGAGAACTCACTGGGAACTCCTTTTCACGCGGGACGGCCGCACGCATAAAAGAGGACGACGGAGGGACGAGTGTGATCGCCGCGGGATCCGCACTGAGCGCGACCGCAACCTTCTCGGCGAAGCTCGCCGAGAAGGTTCCAATTGAACCGATTGAGAGCGCTGCTCTCGAATGATCGACCGGACCGTTACCGTTGCTCACGGACTGATGCTGATCAGATTCTCCACGCGCGAGACGCCGGGGATTTGCCAGGCGACCCGTTCGGCCTCCTGCCGTTCTGCCCATGAGCGTACCGACCCACGCAGCGTTACCGCGCCTGCGTCGGTCTCGACAGTTATCCGATTGGCATCGAGCTCCGCGCTGCGGCGAAAGGACTCCTCGATCTTACGTTTGACCTCCGTTGGCGCGACGCGGGGGCTGACCTGGATAAGGTTGGACACGCCTTTGACGCCGCGAACGCGCCCAACGGCTTTTTCCGCCCGCTCTTTCGCGTAATTCCAATCGACCGAGCCTTCGAGCGTCAGCCAGCCATCGCGCACAACGACGCGAATGTGCTCAGACGAGTATGGCAATGCGCTCTGAATGGTGGACACGGCGTCCCGAGCAATTTCCGGATCCGGCCGCTGATTGAAAACAGGCAGGCGTACCTCAATGTCGTTGGCAACGCCGAGGACGCCGGAAACGCGCTTGACGGTTCGTTCGGCTTCCCATCTCTGGCTGTAACTGCGGACGAAGCCGCTCAAGGTGACAACGCCGCTCTTGACGGCGACGGCGACGTCTGTGGCTTCGAGGTCGGGATTCAATCGAAGTTCTTCCTCAACGTCACGCTTGATATCGATGTCGGATTTCATGGCTGAACTCCTCGCATTTTTGCATGTACGCTGCCGGTCGCCGAGCAGGGGCATATTGGCAGATTATCTTTGTACTATGCCGGGTCACGCCCAGTTCCGCCCTGACCACCGTCAATTTTGGCAGCGGCGGAAACTCACGCGGGATCGCTTCCGCGGATACTGTTTTCCCACGTTCGACGCACGGCTCAATTGATCTGGCTGGTCATTCCGCCTGTGTGCCGTTCGCACGTTGATGGTCGTCAAGGCGACATCTGAGGAACGATGTTGAGTCTCTTTTCGAGCGTCGCGCTGTCCAGTCGGACTGCCCTTTTGGCGCGGCGCTGTTTCGATGGTGCCGGCAGTTTTTCAGCACCACACTTTCACAAAAGGAACGGTGGTCGATGAGCGTGCTGCCACGTGTAACCGAATTGACCAGGGAACGGATTTCGCGAGAGTTCGACGATTTCGGGCCAGATGCCTGCATGGCCGAGATCACTGCGGAATTGCGAGAACACAATCCCGAATTGCTCGACATGGCCACGCGATGGGCCGGGAATGGCAGTGAGGGGATGAGCCTCATGACAGCGTTCGGCATGTTCTACCGGCTGCTGGCGGCAGAAGCCCGTGGTTCGTTGGACGCCGGCAGACTGAACCCCCTTCCCCGCGTCTCCACCGACGTTCGCGATTTGCTCGTCGAGCGCATCGACCGTGCCGGCGGCGAGAGCTTCACGCGCGAGGCGATCGAAAATCTTGAAGATCTCAATCCAGAGCTTTTACATATGGCTCATGCGTTCGCATCGCGACGCACGGATTATGGTCGGACCATCGAAGGGTTCGCCCTTCTCCACGAGGCCTTGCTGATCCAGGCCCGCCGCGATCGAGCCCGCCGCCACTGACCGCCGTTGTTGTCACATCACAAATGTTACTGCCCGAACCGGATCGACGAGTTCGGAGCCATGCGCGGCAAAGGAAAGTGGAGCGTCGCCGGGTCAGCCTGTGGAACATTGGCAAAATGCGAGCCCTTCTCAGATGACATTCGCCCCGAAATGTCCGATGCGCGTGCCACATCAAAAAACCGAGCCAGATCCTACCGGCTGACTTCCCCCACACTCACAAACTTAAAAATGCCCCGTCCGAATGAGGGAACAACGACGAACTTATGTGGACCCCGACGCTTATTCCACAACAGCCACCCCGAAGTTCCGCTTTGGGTCAGGAGCGGATGTTGACATTTCGTCGCAAATCGGAGGCCTAGCTCACTGACATGTTACCGGGCATGTCAGCATACGTACGATGCGTCACAGAAGCTGGGAGCTGAGCTCAAGCGGGACATATCCGTGATCCGGCCCGGAAAACAAACCTGAGCGTGCCTTCGGGGGCATCAGGCCGCTCTCACTTGGCCTTAGGAAATTTATTTCCACATTCACGATGCTCCAATATGCCCCGCGTCCGATTGGCAGCCACACGCGGCGTCGTATTGCACTTACGCCGGCAAAGCTGTACAGATAATTGTATCGTACATTTGCGTCGGTTTTCCGATACCACGCAAGAAGTTAGCGATTGCGAGGCACGGAGGGATGAGTCTCACCCTCTCCGCCACCGTTCTTGCCGCCACAGGCCAAGGCCGGCTTAAGCCTCTGACAATAAATAACAGTCTGGAAAACAGGCGCGCCCTCGAAGGAGCCTCCCAGCTTGGCTGTATCGTCCATTGTATCGCGCGGCAAACGCACCAAACCCTACCTCCTGCGTTCAGGCGACACTTACCTCTTTCAGAAGGCTTTCCCTGCGCGAAGCACCGTTCCTAATGCTAAAGATCATGCCCGGCAAAGGCTGCCAGTTAGGCCGCGATCGCGGCTAAGGTCACCGTCGGTTTTCTGATCGTCCGAGGTGGACACCGATGCATTTCACATAAATGTACATATTTATTCTCAAGCGGTCGATGACGTCGCCGCGGCGGCCCGCGCCGCGGCCCGATCTCGTCGACTCCGTCTAAGGCTGAATAAAGCAGTTAGAAGGACAAACAGAGCCGTCAATCCAAGAAGTGAGGCGGCGAGCTTATCGTCCCAGAATATCGAATGGCTGCCATAGCTAAGGTCCACCGCCCTGCGGTAATTGCGTTCCACCAAGCTGCCAAGAACAAGCGCAAGGACGAGAGGCAAGATCGGAAATCTGAGCAGCCGCATGACGTAACCCAAAACGCCCATGCCGATCATGATAAGCAGATCGAAAACGTTCTGATTCACCGAATAGACGCCCGAAGAAACCAGCGCGATAATGAAGGCGCTCAAAAAGGCTTTTGGCCGGTTCACAAGCCAGATGCACGGCGGCAGCATCAGAAACCCTAGCAGGAGTTGCGACAGGTTAGCTATGAACAGCCCGCCGAACAGGCCGTAGATGAAAACAGGATTCTTCTCGAGCAGAGCCGGGCCAGGTTCAATGCCATGAAGTATCAACCCCCCAAGAAGAACGGCTGTGGAACCTGAACTCGGAATGCCAAAGGTAAGAGTCGGTATAAGCGCAGTCGCCGCCACCGTGTTGTTCGCCGCTTCAGGCGCAGCGACCCCTTCAGGTGATCCCTTTCCGAATTCTTCCGGATGCTTCGACCAACGCTTTGCTTCATTGTAGGAAAGGAAGGACGCAAGCGTTGATCCACCGCCGGGCGTAACACCATCGATAGTCCCGAGGGTCGTTCCGATCAGCGTCGCCGGTGTTATGCGCTTGAAGGTCTTCCAGTTTGGAAGCTTTATACGAAGGTGGCGTTCGGCTTTGTCCCACTCAGGCTCGCTTGTCTGGACAAACAGTTCCGTCATCGCGAACATGCCGATCAGAACAAAAATTGCCTCAATTCCCCCAAGAAGCTCGACGGATCCGAACGTAAAGCGCTGTATGCCAGAGATCGTGTCGATGCCGATCGTCGAAATTGCAAGGCCCAGAATGGCGGCGAGAAATCCTTTGATCAGCGACCCGTCGGAAAGGGTCGCAATCAAACTGAGGCCGAATACGCCCAAGGCAAAATAAGCAGGCGCGGTGAAGTAGAGTGCTATCAGCGAAAGCGGTTCGGTCAGCACAACTACAAAAATCATGCCTATCAGACCGCCGATCACGCCGGCCATTAGCGATATTCCGAGAGCCTCTCCTGTCTTGCCCTGCTTGTGCATTTCATAGCCGTCGATGGCGGTGGTGATCGCAGCACTGGTGCCTGGTGTCCGGATCAGGATCGCCGGAATTGAACCGCCATACTCCGCGCCGACATAGGTTGAGGCGAGAAGAATAATAGCCATCGTCGGATCCATACCGAAAGTGAGAGGCAGAAGTAGCGCCATGGTGATGGAAGCCGATAGGCCGGGGAGAGCGCCCCCTATGATGCCCCAGGCAACGCCGCCAAATGCATAGAATACCGCGGGGCTAGCAAAGATGGTACTCAGAGCGATTTGTAGGCCGTTCATGTACGTGCCTCCAGTTCTGGGGTGGCGATCAGTTGCCGATCAGTTGACTAGCGTCGGCCAAATGCCAAGAGGCATATGAATTCCGAGAAAAGCGACGAAGAACAGCCAGAAAGCAAAGGCCCCTATCACGGCGACGCCAATCGAGGTGGCTGAGATCGGATAACCCTGATAGCGGGACACCACGAGGATCAGCAATCCGATTGCGAGCGGGTAACCGATGGTCTCAAGGGCTAAAATGAACAGCAGCGAAATAGCGAGAAGTCCGAACGCCTTCACGTGGCGATGCCATTCAATCGGTTCGACAAATTCACCGCCATCCGACGACCTCACGCCTACAAATCGCCACGCAACAAAACTCTGGGCAATCAATGCGGCGGAGAACAGCATTCCAGCGCATGCCAGCAGCTTCGGGAAAGCAGAGGAAGGAACCATCGTATCCAGAATGCTTGTCGGCATGGCGTCGGCGGCAAGATAATAGCCGACTGAAAGTGCAAACAAGACCAAGCCGGAAATTACATTCGTGACCATGACGGCTCCTCCTCTTCCTGGGTTATTTCTTCTTCAGGCCAACCGCTGTGAAGAACGAGTCTAAGTCATCAGCGAATTTGTTCGTCAGTGCGTCGAACTCGTTCCCGGTCAGGTAGAGCGGAACATTCTGGTTCTCGGTGTAAAACGCCTTGTATTCCGGATCCTCCAGAACAAGCTTGATTGCTTCCTCCCAAGCCTTGGTGATCTCCGGAGGAGTGCCCTTTTTGGCGACAAAGCCACGCCAATTCATGCCGACGATATCAACACCTTGCTCACGTGCCGTTGGTACGTCGGGATAACTGGGAAGCCGCTCTTCACTGAGTGCCGCGATAAGTCTTACCTTACCCGCCTCGATCTGTGCCGTAACCTCCTGTGCATCGGTAGCACCTGCGTCGACGGCTCCGTTGAGAACGCTCAACATCAGCGGTCCACCGCCGTCGTGCGTGGCGACGACCATGTCCAGCTTCTGCGTCATCTTTAACGTCTCGACGACCATACGATCGATCGAGGCAGCCGTGCCGGCGCCGAACCTCAGCTTGCCCGGATTGTCTTTCGCGTAAGCAAGCAGGTCTTTCATGTCTTTGAAAGGGCTGTCTTGACGTACAAAATAGACAGGGGAGTCGTTGAACACATTCACGATGGGCTGCATCTGAGTGTAGCTGACCGGCGGATTGCTCATTACGGAGACGATAACGTGCTGGGTAGACACGCCATAAAGCAGCGAACCGTCATTGGGGCCCTCCACGATTCGGCGCATGGCATTAGCACCGCCGCTTCCTGGTACGTTCTCGACCACAAAATTGATGCCCCAACGCGGCCCGAGAACTTTGACGAGGTTGCGCAGAAAGATGTCACCGCCGCCGCCAGGGCTCGAACTGGTTATCAGGGTTACCGTCTTGTGCGGGTACTCTGGATAAGGTGGTGCGGCGGTAGCCGCACCTGTGGTTACGAGAAACGCTCCTAGAACCGCAGCTCCGATCAATTTCTTCATGTTCATGTGCTCCTCCTCTTTTGTTGCCTGTTTTTGACTAGGCTTTTGGGGCTACATCTAGCCTGACGGCTATTTCCTCCAGTTCTTTGCTTGGTGCCGGATATCGCTTCATGACGAGAGGATCATGGCCTGGCACGATATGTTCCGGAGTCGGTGCCGCTGCGACAAGCCGCTCGTGGCTCTCGAGCATGTCTGCGACACTGACACATGTCGTGTAGGGACGATGTGATTCCATGTGCTCGTAGTAATGGCTCACATCCGACGCCAGCACGACGAAACCTCGCTTCGTATTGACGCGAACGAATTGCAATCCAGGCGAATGGCCTGGTGCCGGGTGAAGGCTAATCCCTGGTGCGAAATCGACCGGACCGTTGTACAGCCTCACACGTTCGGCGTAGTTCAGTCGGACGATGCCGACGACGTTTTCGACCTCAAATGAATGCCGAAAATGCTTGTAACGCATGAAACGGCCACAGGCGAAGTGCAGATCCGGTTCCTGAAGGTGGAATTCCGCGGCAGGAAAGCGATCGAAATTGCCTACATGATCCCAGTGCAGATGAGTTAGGATGACATCGCTGACCGTGTTCGGATCAACGTCGAACATTCCGAGGGTCTCGACGGGACAGCGAAGAAATGTACGGTTGCGTTTCTTGGCGCTCTCCACTGTGAAACCTGAGTCGACAACAATGGCGCGTCCATCACCCGTGATAAGCCAGAGGTAGTAGTCCATCGGCATCGGTCCGTCGTGCGGATCACCACCGATAAAATGGTTTGAACGCTGGGCATCGCGCGTCGCATACCTGATAGCGAAGACTTCATACTCCGGATGCTGGCTTACCATCCCAAACCCTCGCTGGCCCGAAACGAGTGGCCGGATATTTCAGCTCCAGGAAAAATCGGCGCACATACTGATAAACGGCTCTTCATTTTGCATCTCCTCTCAGGTCGCTGTTCGTTAAAATGACCGCGCATGTGAGCCCTAATCACGCTTAATTACGTATACGGTCCGTACGCTTTCGTAAGACCTACCAACTAATAGAAATGTATTTCGTCTCAAGGTATTCGAGAATGCCATATGTCCCGCCCTCTCGGCCGATACCGCTGTGCTTCATGCCGCCGAATGGGGCAGCAACATCGGAAAGAGAGCCACGATTGATCGCGACCATTCCTGCATCGATCCGATCGGCAACTCGCAGGCCCTTCTGTACATCGCGCGTGAATATGTAGGCTGCTAAGCCGTATTCGGTATCGTTCGCCAGCCGGATAGCCTGATCTTCGCTGTCGAAACGGACGAGGGGGGCAACAGGCCCGAAAATTTCCCGGTTCAGAATCTCTGACCCAGGGTCAACATCGGCGATGACCGTGGGCGGATAGTAGTAACCATCGCTCTCAAGTGTACCGCCACCAGTCAGGATCCGGCCTCCATGCACTGCGGCTTGATCGACCAGTGTTGAGACCTTTTCGAGTGCATTTTTGGAGATTAGCGGCCCGCACTCGGTGGCGGTATATCGACCGCGCCCAACCACGATGCGGTTCATTCTCTCGGCGAGTTTGGCGGCAAAGGCCTCGTAAACGTCGCTTTGGACCAGAAAGCGATTGGCAGCGATACAAGTCTCGCCTGCGTTGCGCATTTTCGCGGTAAGGGCGCCGTTGAGCGCTGCGTCAATATCCGCGTCGTCGAACACGATGAAAGGAGCGTTCCCCCCAAGTTCCATCGAGCAATTCACTACATGCTCGGCCGCTTGCCGTAGAAGTAGTTTTCCTACGGATGTTGACCCCGTGAATGATAGTTTCCGTATCCTCCCGTCATCCAGCATGACCTTGACTGCTTCGGCAGGGCGCGATGTTGTCAGGACATTAAGCGTTCCCGGCGGAGCGCCGGCTTCGTGCACGATCTCAGCGAGAGCCAGAGCTGTGAGTGGCGTCTCAGCGGCCGGCTTTAGGATACAGGTGCAGCCGGCGGCGAGCGCCGGAGCAATCTTTCGTGCCGCCATTGCGGCAGGGAAGTTCCATGGCGTAATCAGCAGTGAAATACCCACAGGCTGGTGCTGAACCGCGATCCGGCCAGTGCCGAACGGCGCCAAGCCGAGATCGCCCGGAATGCGAACAGCCTCTTCCGCAAACCATCGGAAGAATTCGGCAGCGTAGGAGACCTCCGCGCGAGCGTCAGTAAGTGCTTTTCCACTCTCCACCGAAATCAGCACCGCGAGGTCCTCGGCGCGGCGGTGCATTGCGTGAAAGCATTCCATAAGGATGTCGGAACGGCTTCGCGGGCTGTGAGAGGACCATGTGCTAGCGGCGGCTTCGGCGGCGTCGATGCACTTGATAGCGTCGGCAGGGGAGCCGTCTGCAACCCCAGCGATGATCGTGCCATCTGCGGGGTCGTCGACATCGAAACGGTCCTCGGAGGCGGGCGTGACCCAGCAGCCACCGATGAAGAGTCGCTTCGGTGTGCCTTCAATCAAGGCTGCCGCTGAATCCGACAGTAAATCCGCGAGGTCACTGGCCATGGCCCAAAAATCCTCTCATAGACAGATCGTATGACAATCATTTTGAATGCGCAATAAAGATTTTGTCGTACAATCAGTTTACAAGGCGGGTCTCTTGGCACACTATGCGATACCCAAAGTCGGGGCGCAGCGCCTGGGGCGGCGGCAAGAGGATGAGGGAAATGCCGATCGAAGTTACGTACGAAGCGGAGAATATTGCGACTGTTACGCTCGCGGGAAGAGAAAAAGCCGGCTATCTCGATACGGATGCCTTGCTCATGCTCGCCTCTACCCTACGCGAGATTGGCAATACACCCAGGGTGCGCGCCGTTCTTATTCGCGGTAATGATGGAATGTTCTGTCGCGGCCGCATCGGAAAAAAGAATCTGTCACGCGCGTCCGATGTGGCGGAAGACCTGAACGCGATCCTCGCAGTCAATGCAGCCTTCGATGCGCTGCCCGTCCCAGTTGTCACCGCCGTTGAGGGCGAAGCGTTTGGCTTCGGATTTGGTCTCGTCGCGCAGTCCGATTATGCTGTCGCGGCTGAAAGTTCCCAGCTTTCTTTGCCCGAAATGTCTCACGGCATGCCGCCGCTGATCGTGCTCTCCTATCTCCTTCGTTTCGTCTCGTACAAACGCGCGTTCGAACTCGCGTTGACCAGTCGCAGCATCGGTGCCGGCGAAGCGAGGGAGGCAGGGATCGTCACGGAGGTTGTGGCCCGGGGCCAGGCCGTTTCTCGCGCAACGGAAGTCGCCCGCAGCATGACAGCCTTTGATGCAAAATCGCTGGAGCTATTGCGGAAATTCTCTCGGCACGCCGCTTCGGCGCATTCTGCGCATCTAAGCGAACATGCCGTTTCGCTCATGAGTGTACTGATTGCCGAGCGCACAGAGGCGTCAGCTCATGTCCGATGATCGAGGAACGCCGGCAACTTTGATGGATAGACAGTCATGACTGCTCAACAAAATCTTCGGGTGGTACGCCCGCTCGTCTCGCTTAAAAAGCTCGTGGTGGAATCGCTTCGAGCGGCAATCGGCGAGGGGCGCTTCGCGCCTGGAGATCGGCTGATCGAGCGCGAGCTGTGCGAGATGTTGGATGTCAGCCGCACGCTGCTGCGTGAGGCCCTTAGCCAGCTCGAGGTCGAAGGCATCGTCCAGATAATCCCGCATAAGGGGCCGATCGTCGCCGTCTACACCGCGGCCGAAGCGAACGCCATTTACGAACTTCGTGCGACGCTTGAGGAGATGGCCGGCCGCTGCTTCGTCGAGCGGGCGACGGCGGGGGAGCGAGCAGCGCTGGAAGCCGCCTATGCGGAACTCACACGGGCCTATCGCACCAAATCTTCCAAGAACCGCCTCGAGGTGAAGCAGAAGTTTTACAGCGCGCTTACGGCCGGGGCCCACAATCCCGTTCTCGAAGACATGCTGCGGCTGATCCATGGACGCGTTACAATTTTGCGTGCGACCACACTTGCAGAACCCGGTCGCCTCTCCGGGAGTGCGGCCGAACTTGGTGAGATCGTCAAGGCCATCCAGCGCAATGACGCTGCTGCGACCGCCGAGGCATGCAGGCGTCATGTCATGAGCGCCGCCGCGATTGCAGAACAGATCCTGTCTGAAGAGGCTACTAATCCGGGGCGGAAGAAACGCCCAGCCCGCCGTCTTATCTAAGGGAGCTTGATCCGCCGATGCCGAGATTGGTGACCAGTTCAGGATGCGAGGTGAATATCGTGCGCGCCGGTCCCGCCGGGCGGCCGCCTGTCGTGCTGATCCATGCTGTCGGAATCGATCTCACGTATTGGGGAGAACAGTTTGAGCACCTCACGCGCCGTCATGAGGTAATCACCTACGATCTACCGGGGCACGGTCACTCAAGCGCTTCGACGACAGATGTGACGTTCGATCTCTTGGCTTCGGTCCTTACGGATGTCATTGCATACACAACATCCGGTCCCGTTCATCTCGTCGGCCTTTCCGTCGGTGGCATGATCGCCCAGACCATGGCCGTTCAACGCCCGGATCTTGTCTGTTCGTTGTCGCTCATCGCAACCACCAGTACTTTTACGCCGGAGGTGCGGGATACCTTGCGCCAACGCGCCCGTATGGTTCGTGAGAAAGGTATGTCCGCTGTTGTACCGCAAACGTTGGAGCGCTGGTTCACGCCCGCCTTTGCAGCGGCTCGGCCGGACGTGCTTGACCGCGTTGCCAAGACTCTTCTCTCGAGCGATCCAGACGTTCACGGCGCTATGTGGGACATGATCGCATCCCTTGATGTGCGACCACAACTGGCCGGCATCCGGTGTCCGACACAAGTCATCGTCGGTGAGCAGGACCCGACGACACCACCGGCAGCCGCTCGGTCTATTGCGATGGAGATCGCCGGAGCCACGCTGCATGTCGTTCCAGACACCTCGCATATGATCGGGCTTGAGGCGCCGGGCGTTGTCGCGGAGCGACTGTGCAACTTCATTAGTTCGGTTTCCGGTAATGACGGGAGGATTGCGTCGTGATGTCAGCAGGACCGCGCACGCTGTGCGACAAGATTTGGGATCGCCACGTGGTGCGCATGCAAGAGGATGGGCGCGCAATATTGTACATCGATCGCCACTTCGTACATGAAGTTACAAGTCCGCAGGCGTTCGAGGGTCTTCGAGATGCCGGCCGCAAAGTGCGTCGACCGGAGGCAACGCTTGCCGTTGCCGATCATAACCTCTCCACCGCGCCGGGGCGCACGGCAGAGAGCGGCGAGGAAGACAGCCGCCGCCAGCTCAGTTTGCTGCAGGAAAATAGTTCGCATTTCGGCCTCACCTACTACGGTCCCCGCCACAGGCGGCAAGGCATCGTCCACGTGATCGGTCCGGAAATGGCACTGTCGCAGCCTGGAATGACCATTGCCTGCGGGGATAGTCATACCCCGACCCATGGTGCAGTAGGCTCTTACGCGATCGGTGTAGGCACATCTGAGGTGGAGCACATCCTTGCCACGCAAACAATCGTGCAACGAAAAGCGAAAAACATGCGTATCACGGTCGAAGGCGATCTCCCGCTCGACGTGACGGCCAAAGACATGGTGATGGGTATCATCGGCCAAATCGGCTTCGCCGGGGGCACCGGGCATGTCATCGAATTCTCCGGTAAGGCCATCCGCGATCTTTCCATGGAAGGCCGACTGACGGTTGCGAGCATGGCCATCGAGGCCGGCGCGCGCAGCGGGTTGATAGCGCCCGATGAAACGACATTCGCCTATCTTCGGGACCGGCCATTCGCTCCGCGTCCTGCGGAGTGGGATCGGGCTGTCGAACTGTGGTCCTCGTTTTACTCCGACGACGGCGCTTATTACGATAGCGAGATCCGATTTCCGGCAGACCGCATCGTACCCATGGTCACATGGGGCACCAATCCAGGGGAAGTCGTCCCTGTTACCGGAAAGGTTCCCGACCCCGCCGCGGCAAAGACCGAAGAGGAGCGGGCGGCCATCGCGGCATCATTGAAGTATATGGGCCTGGAGGCGAACACGCTGATTTCCGATATTCGCCTTGATAAGGTCTTCATCGGTTCCTGCACGAATGGGCGCATCGAGGACTTGCGGCAAGCAGCCGCTGTCGTGCGGGGCCGTGTCGTTGCACCGCACATCGCTGCTATGGTCGTACCCGGGTCAAGCCACGTTAAGCAGCAGGCCGAGCAGGAAGGCCTTGCCGACATCTTCCTCAAGGCCGGGTTCGAATGGCGTGAGTCGGGCTGCTCAATGTGCATCGGCCTGAACGCAGATCGACTAGGACCCGGGGAGCGCTGCGCTTCGACATCCAACCGTAACTTTGAAGGCCGCCAAGGCGATTTTGGCCGCACGCATCTCGTTAGTCCTGCGATGGCTGCGGCCGCTGCGATCGCGGGTCAGTTTGTCGATGTCCGGACATGGAGAACGCACTGATGGAGCCATTCTCATTCATAACGGGCGTCGCAGCTTCCATACCGCTTGCTAACATCAATACCGACATCATCGCCCCGAAGGTCCTAATGCGTGCAGTTTCGCGCGAAGGATTGGGATGGGGACTTTTCGGTCCCTACCGCTATGCCGATGATGGTGCCGAAAAGCCTGACTTCGTCCTCAACCGAGAGCCGTTCCGATCGGCAAAAATCGTACTCGCCTTAGAGAACTTCGGTTGCGGTTCATCGCGTGAGCATGCGGCTTGGGCCATGTTGGATTTCGGCATCCGCGTCGTTATAGCGACGTCTTTCGCCGAGATATTCTTCAACAACTGTTCGAAGAACGGAATTCTGCTCGTTACGCTGCCGGAAAGCGACGTCCGACGGATCATGGAAGTCGCCGATACTGGCGAACCGATCACTGTCGATCTTCAGGGGCAGACGATATGTACGTCGAGATCTACGCTTGCGAGTTTCAACATCGCGGAACCATTGAAGAGAGCGCTTCTGGAAGGCCGTGACGAAATCGATACCACGCTGACCTTCGACGGGGCCATCAACGATTACGAAAATCGGATGTTCGACCAGACGCCTTGGCTTCGCAGTGGCGTTCTAGAACCCCTCAATCCGGACCGAAACAATGTAGGTGCGTCGAGAGGCTATCGCCAGGGGAGCGCAGTATGAGCGAAGAAACTCTGTTTGAACGCGGATTGAAGGTCCGCAAGGCGGTACTCGGCGAAGAGTATGTCAATAAGTCCATCGCCGGCGCTGATGAGTTCACACGCACTATGGCCGAATGGTCGACAGAATACTGTTGGGGCGCGTTGTGGACAAGGCCCGGCCTTGATCGTCGCAGTCGGAGTATTGCAAATATCGCCATGATCAGCGCGCTCAACCGTCCCCATGAACTTGGGTTGCATATCAAGGCGGCAATTCAGAATGGCGTGACGAAAGACGAGATCAAGGAGGTTCTGCTTCAGGTTGCAGTTTACTGCGGTGTACCTGCCGGCATCGACAGCTTTCGGATCGCCCGCGATGCCTTCAAAGAATTGGAAGCAACCGGTGACCCACACGTAAACGGCGGGGAGTGACTTCGTCCCGATCCAGTCTGTTGCATTACAGCTCGTCCGTACTCGCAAGTGTTGGTGCGCGAATACGCACGTTCGTCTCGCACCACAAAGATCGGCGAGAGGAATAACGATGCATCTCAGGATTGAAGCTTTAGCGGCGCTGGCGGTTCTGTTTTCGGCTCTGCTTGCCCGCATCGCAATGCGGCCAACAACGCCCAGCCGATCCCGTTGGATGCGCGACGCCATCACGGCCGCTGGTCTCCCTCTCAAGTGTCAGCCTCACGGCCTCAGGAAGGCTGCAGGTCGGCGGTTGGCTGAAGGCGGGGCGACTACCAAGCAGATCATGGCCAACCTCGGGCATAAGGATATTGCTGAGGCGGAACGCTATACGCGTGAAGCGAGCCAGCCGCGACTTGCGGACGCGGGAATGGCTTTGGTGCCGTCTCGACTTCCGCTTTCCCAAAACAGCGCCCAAACATCGCTTGGAAATGACGAAAAATATAAGGATAGCAATATGTTGAGAGATGCTATGTGGCGCTCCCTAGGGGAAGGACCGACCTCGCCCATAATCCGCTGTTTTCAATAGCTTTTTCTAGAAGTTACGACTGCAAACGTAGCATGGAATTGTAGCCTCTGGGAAGTGACGAGGAATTCCACACACCATCGTCAGCCACAGCTTTTACGAGAACCCCTTCCGCCTGTAGTTTGGTTGGATCGGGGGGCGAGAATGAGCACAACCACACGTCATGCACTGCGCGTTTACACAGCCTTGGAGCAGCTTCGAGGCAACGATAGCGATGTGCTGGATGCACTCATCCCATTTTTCGAACCGATCCTTGCGGTGCTCAACGGCACGATATTTGACCCGCACGTATTCGCTAAGGGAGTAAGGCGTCTATACGGCTGGAATTTTACCGGAGATGTCGCTGGGCGTTTCGCGCCCCGGCTTGAGCGCAAAGGATACCTAGAGCGCATCGCATCTAAGGATGACAGTGTTATCCGGATAGTGCGTTTCCAAGCTCGATCGGAGGATGCTCTTCATGTCCCGATAGAGGGCGTCATTGAACAAATCATAGATGAATTCGAACAGTTCCCCCCTCGGGTCACGGACCTTCTGAATTATAGGAAGAGCCGAGACGAACTTAAGGACATGCTGGTCCGGTTTCTGGTCTCTATGGATTCACATGGTGAAGGAGCTTTCGCTCCAGAACTCGGGTTCATCGAGCCCTCCGGAGAAGCTCGGGAGCTTCTTGACAGCCTTGAAGAAGGGGGCCGTCCGCTCAACCAAGATGACCGCTATATGTGCGCGAAATTCGTTCGGCACATCCTCGACAACCATCCGAGATTTACCCCACACCTAACGCGGCTCGCCTCGATTGCTCTTCTGACAGAGGTTGTAGAAGATTTTCTGAAGCCTACTACGTCCGAAACTCATTCTGATCTTACCATCGCGTTAGACGCGCCGCTTGCTCTGGACTTCCTCGGCTGCTCGGGTCCGGACCTTCAGAACGACATCAAAACGCTCGTAGATGCCCTCCGGGGGATAGGTGTTTCGTTCATCGTTTTCCCCGACAGCTGCGAAGAGATGCAGCGTAACCTGCGAACGATGCTCAGCGCGTCCCCAGACCAGCGATATGGATATACTCATTCCGCGATGATCCGAGGCCACGTTAGCCGAGATTTTGTCGTAGCAGTGGCGAACAATCCCGAGCGCGCGCTGTCCCAAGTCGGCATCGGTGTCCGGCAGATCACCTTAGATACTTGGCCTTCGCTGCATCGATTTTTCACGGAAGGGCACCACGAGGATTTCGTGGCGTCCATTCTCTGGGGTGCTCAGCAGCAAGCCAGAGAACACGATGCGAGTTGCCTCACTTTTATCATGCGGCTACGAGAAGGCAGAAACAGCAGCGATATATTCAAATGCAAGTACGTTCTTGTAACCCGAAACCCAACATTTGTTCGTAAGTCCCGTGAGTACGCTTTACAAAATCGAATGATCAACGAGGTCCAAGAGGGCCCTGTAGTTCACCAGCGCGAGCTGGCGACAACCGCTTGGCTCAGAACGGGTCTAGGCGCTGGAGACGCAATCCCTCGCGGTCATCTCATCGCATCCTGCGACCGCGTCCTCCAAGTGCGTCCTGAACTCCGGCAGGCGCTTGCGGCGAAACTAGCGAGAATTACTCCAAGCAGTCTGGAGCAGCTCAGCTTGGTCATGCTGGATAGCCGCAGCGTTCAAAAACTTGCTGATGAAACACTAAACAACGAGTCCTTTATCACGGAAGCCAATGCTGAGAGGCTTCTCCAAGTGATGCGGGAAGCCACGGCTGACGAACTTCGAAAGCAGCACGATCAGGATATCGCGGACGAACGAAAAGCGCGTGAAGAAGAAGCCCAGCGAGCAAAAACCGAGGCCGATTCTTTTGAAATCGAGCGACAAGCTTGGATGAATGAAAGGCACGAGTCACGTTTGCGGGCAGAGGCAGCTACGGAACTCGCCGAGAAGCAAAGAGACAGCGTGGTAACCGGCATCAATGCCATGACAACTCGCATTCAACGTTCCGCGACCACCGTGTTGTCTCTTCTAGCTGTCCTAGCCATTTTCAATTACGCCACCGGATTGATGGGAGATTCCATCGTTTGGACAATCATCGCCGCTTTTGGTGCAGCCTTCGGTCTGTACCGATTGATATGGGCGATGTTGGAATGGCCTACAAAAGGATTGGCAACTGTGCTGAGTTGGGTTGCGCGAAGATCACTTGAGAGGAAGCTTAGGGCTGTTCACCTACTCGGAAGATTTCCGCTCAGCACCTTCGATATCAAAGGCGGCATCGTCGCGCCAAAAAAACAGGACGGCTCCCCGGTGAAGGAAACCGTCCCGTAGATCATTCTGCTGCTGGCACCTCCTGCACTGTCGCATTGGACAGCCAGAGCATTGGGAGGAAATTCTGGAAGGGCATGGTCCCGATAAGCGACCGGGCATCCTGCTGGGTGAACTCGTCACCCCAAGCCGCTCCAGTCACTCCTCGAACACCATTCAGAACCCCGTCAGCGAGCCCCGCAGTGGGGAACTGAACGAGCCCTTGTGAGGGCTGTCCGGTGACCCTTGTGTCGAACACAGGGTCCAGCCCCGCGACGTATGCACCCTGATCGAGAAGACCCGGGAAGATCGACGCGAAGCCCGCCCGCTGGAAGGCCGCAGCGGCCAGCTTACCGCCACCGAGGCGGTTCTGAAGGAACTCCTCGCGGTCGTCCCTGCCGATGGACTGGAGGTGGACCTGAGACGCATAGGCGAGGCCACCGAAGACCATGGAGCCGATGATGGACGCCAAGGTCTCCCAGTCCCGCATATAGGCGTTGTGGAGCGTGTTCTTCGTCCACGCTGCGAGCATGAACCCCCGGAACTGAAACAGGGTCTTGCCGAGGGCATGCCCCAACATCGTGTTGAGCTGCCCCGGGTCGTTCTCCTGAACCATCTTCCGAGTCCACCTGAAGATGGCGTGTTCGAACGCACCCCGCACCTCAGGGTCCCAATCCTCCAGATTGAGACGTTTCAGCTTGGACTTCGCCCGCTCGCCATCGACCTTGCTCATGTGCGTGCGGATTTCAGCGAAGATGCGGTCTTGCATATCGTCGCTGAGGCCGAGCACCCGGAGCCGCTTGCGGTTAACCTTCACGCCCTCACGGCTCATGTCCGTGAACTTGTGAAGGGCACCCTTCGCGGCCCACCGCTGAAGGTAGGCATTGACGGGAGCCATGCCGGAGATGAGCGAGGTCACGCGCGAGCCACGCTGAAGGAGCCCCTCAGCGGCGACCATACCGGCCCCTCTCCTGGCTGCCGTGACGGGCTGCCCGAAGTCGTCCACCGTGACGTGACCAAGGCCCCTGAGCGTGTCCGTACCGCCTGTCGTGATCCACTCCAGCATGTCCGCGTCATCGTCCAGAAGGCGACCCGTGCGGGCGTCCCGGATGAAGGAGCGAAGGGCTGGCATGGAGGACAACGCGGAGCGGAGACCGAGCTGGCCAATGACCACCCCAATGTCCGCGAGCTGGGCGAAACCGACTTGGTTCATCACGCGGATGAAGTTGTAGTCCCGGACCATCCGCAGCGCCGCCGCCGTCTTCGTGCGGTCGAACGCTGAGGGCGTTCCCGTAATGGCGTCGTAGAGGAATTGCAGACGGGTCACGTCCGTTTCCACGCCAAGGCGCGCCTTCTCCGTTGCGCCTTCATCAGCCGCCACCGCCCGAACCTTGGCCATCAAGGTTTCCCAGTCACCGCGCGAGTGGATGCCCTCGACCAAGTAGCGGGGATGGAGGTCTTCCTCGCCCGCTCGCCAGTTGGGGTTCTCGACGCGCAGCCGGGACATGGCCACCACCCCCGACATCTGCCGATTGTAGGAGGAGAACAGGTGCATGGCGTCATCGTGGAACAGGTCCACGATGGAGACGCTCCGCGTCCCGCCGCCTTTCACCTCCAGTGCCATGCTGAAGTTCTCGTCCAGCAACTGACGCGGCTTACCTCGCGACACACCGGCCTTGCTCTCGTCGCGGGCGGTAGCCCGGTAAAGAGCCCTCTCGACTTCATCATCCAGAAGGCCCGCGTCCCGCAGATGACTCCGCATCTCCTCGACGTCCAGCGAAGAGAACACGCGCTGCGCGGACAGCTCCTGACCGGCGCTGACGCTGTGCAGACGCTTCACATAGCCCCGGCCAATTTTCTCCGCGATGGCGTCGTCAAGGTCGGGGTTCAGCGCCCTTACAGCTCCTGTAACAAGCCGCTCAAGCCCCCGCGTGCCCACCTCAAGGTGGACGTTACGGAAACGCTCCCAGTGGACCAAGCGAGGCACATAGGGGTCGTTCGCGTCCACATCGGCAAAGCCCCGGAGCGGTGCACGCATCGACCCGTCCAAGGCCCGATGGTCACCCTTGGCGAGCTGGAGATAGGCCGTGTTCAGCTTCCGCCATGTGTCCCGCATCTGGATCACGGCGGGGTCGAACTCAGCCAGCGGGTCAGTGTTCCGCATCGCAGCGGTGATCTGGCGTCGAAACTCCAGCTCCTGCCCGTTCATGCCAGCCGTCCAGCCAAGGCCCTGACGCTGCCGGTAGTCGTTCCAAGCCGAGAGGTAGGAGCGGCTCCAGACCGTGTCCATACGGCGGTGGATCATGATCTGATCCTCCGTGATGGCGCGGAAGGTGGCCTTGCCCGCATCGGCCTGCCCGACCGTCTCTTCCCCGAGGAGGTTGCCGAGTGCGCGGACGAGCGGGTTCTCGCTGGCCTTCAAGCGACCAGTGGCGTCCCAGCGGAGGCCGGAGAAGGCACCTTCGCCATAGAGGTCCCCGAACTCCTTGCGGAGATACTCGCTGACATCGCCGCGAACGGGGTCCATGACGATGTTCTGTGCCGCACCTACAGACGACCCGGCAGGAGCATAGTCCCCCTCCAGCCGCTGCATCAGCGACCTTGCGGACGCCTGCGCCTGGAGGACTTCCTTATCAATCGCCGGGTTCGTCTTGGCGAACGCCCCGAACACGGATCCAAACACGAGACCGCCAGCGCCCGCATAGAGGAGCTGATCACGTTCCCATGTGGGCTTGAGGGCAGCCATCGGGACTTCCGCGAGCATGTTGCCCGCAGCGCCCTCGACCGCGCCCACGGCGATGTTGCCGAGGCGACCGAGCTTGAGCGCACCACCGACCGGCGCGAGGGCACCGGCGGCGAGCCAGCCAGCCGGATCGACGACCGCAGCACCCACCCGCAGCGCGGTGCCGGTGAGGCCCATGCTGTCGAGGCGCTGGTTGCGCTCGATGTCGTCCATCAGGCGCTGCTTGCGGTTGTGGAAGTTCTCCTCGGAGAAGCTGTCCGCGAGCCACGGCAGATACTGCTCGGGGACATCGGCAGCGTGGAGCTTGAGGAAGTCCTGCGTCAGCCGGAAGTTCGGGTCTGGGCGCTGGGCCCCGTGGTCGTCGAAGAGGTAGCCGAGAGTGTTCTCGGAGTTCATCGCGTCCCACGCCCCGGTGACGAGGTCAGTCTCTTCGTTCGAATTGTCGGTAGCGAAGCGTTCGGTGTTCGTCAGCGGGGTCGGAAGCTGCTGCCCCTCGCCCGCGAACGTTAAAGGGTTCTGTGCGAACTGCTCCCCCTGTCCGTACTTCTGGGTCCCCGCAGGGCCCACCTCGCTCTTCATCTTCCGAGCTGACCACCCGGCCAGATCACCGGCAGTGGCTACGTTCTTGAAGACGGGGCCGTTGGCGACGATTGAACGCGCGTCGACGACCTGAGTGATGGGCGTGCTGGGGTCCGCGTTGAGGACTCGTGCGGCATCCTTGGGCCCGAGGAACCAGCCGAGGTATTGCTCCCCGGCGTTCGGCTCGCGGCCCGTCTTGCTCTTGATATAGTCCTTCACCTCGCGGAGGTAGTAAGGCGCAGCCTTGGCCTGCTGCTCGGGGTCGCGGCGGTCGCTCAAACCGAGGTTCGGGTAACGCTGCGCGAGGCCTTCGAAGGTCCCCTTGGTGATCTGGAACGGGCCGGTGGCGCTCGACGAGGGCTTGCCGTTCGGGCCCTTTATCTGGGTGTCGACGTTTTGAAATCTGGACTCGACGCCTCCCATTCGGAAGAGGACATCCGAGTCCACCCCGTTGGTGGCCGCGTGCTGTTCCACGGTGTTCCACCAAGCGGGGCGCTGCTGAGTTTGTGTCATGAGGAAGCTTTCGGTAGGCGCAAGCATGCCCGCACGGCGCGCCATAAAGGGGCCGTGTCGGGACACGCTGGAGGGATGCTGAGGCTGGTTAGGCGCGAGCCGTTAGGCCGAACTTCTGGGCTGTCTGCTCGTTCGGATACCAGCGCCGCTTGTGACGAGTGCCACCGCTGCCCTTGTCGATCCAGAGATTGTTGCGGCGCAGGTTGAAGTGGTTCTGGTCGTGGTAGCGCATGCCGGTCGCGGGCTCGTTGCTCAACACCAGACGCGCGACCTGACGATTATTTCTGATCTTGCGGTCTTTCAGGCGCACGTACCAAGTGCCTGCACCATTGTGGTTTGCACACCAGACCGTCATTCCAAATTCGTTGATGATGCGCTCATAATCCTCGCGGTAAAGCCACGCGCGCTCTGGGTGGTTTGTTAGTGCAACCCCGACGACTTCGCGTCCGTCTGGGTCAGTGTTGTGAATGAGATTGTGTTGCATTCGACAGTGCTTTCGATGTGCCGCCCAAGAGCTTCTGAAGTGCGCGGAGCGCGCCAACATACGCCGCTCTGGAGGCAGGCTTGAGGTAGAAGGAGGAAGGGAAGTTCACGGGCTCGTGACCCAGAAAGATCAGCGCGAGGTCGTAGGTGGTCGCAGCATCAACCTCGCGGCTGTACGTGCCGAGATAGCGAAGGCCTCTGTCGCCTTCGGCAATGGCAGTCGACCACCGCACCTTCTGCCAAGGCTTCTTGGGTCGTCGGATGGTAACGCCACGGTACTTCGAGGTGCGGTGAGCGTCGGTCCTATCAAGCGCGCGAAGGCGGCTCCGATGGGAGAAGCTCACTTCCATACATTCGCAAAAAAGAGTGACGCAGGGTTTCGCACACGAACGCGGAGGAGAAACAGGCTCGTTCATTTGGTCCGTCCAGACATGAGAAAGCCCCCGGGAGCGGTGCTCGCGGAGGCCTCGGGTATTTCTAGAGTGGGCGGTTATTAAAAACGCCCAGAGAAGGCGCTGGACGGGCGCGAGGACGTTTAGGCGGGGACTGACGCGGAAGCGGCAGAACGGGCGCTGATGGACTCCGCAGAGTCGTTCTCGACGATCCTGTAGACCGAGCCACGGCCAATGCCCGTTGCCTTGGCAATCTCTGTGGGTGTCTTGCCCTCGCGGTGCAGCTTCAAGACATCGTCCGTCTTGGCGCGCGCGGTGGGCTTGCGGCCCTTGTACTTACCCTCGGCTTTGGCCTTTTCAATGCCCTCGCGCTGGCGCTCCAGCATCATCTCGCGTTCGAACTGAGCGAAGCCCGCGAAGATGGTCAGGACAAGCTTGCCTGTGGCGCTCTTGGTGTCCACCACATCACCCCCGAGGTTCAGCACGCGGAGGCCCACGCCCTTGGCTTCCAGCTCCCGCACGAGAGCCCATAAGGCGGTCGTATCGCGGGCCAGACGGTCGACCTTGGTGACCACCAGCGTGTCGCCTTCGCGCACGAAGGAGATGGCTTTGGCCAACTCATCGCGCTGCGCGACTGACGACACCCGCTCTGAAAAGACGCGCTCACACCCGGCAGCACCGAGGTCGCGCAACTGGGCGTCCAGACCCGCCTCCTGTTCGGTGGTCGAGGTACGGGCATATCCGATGAGCATGTGGCCAACTCCTGTCCAATAGGTTCTGGACCATTGAGTCAGGAGGCGTCCAAATCGTCAAGACCACCTGTGTGGACACTTTGACTCAGGGGACCGGACACGCCCGCTAGGGCAGGCTCTGCGGACAGATCAATACCGACTCGACAAACGAGCATGGGGTTGCATACAACCTGCATACGACGAGGGGTTAGAGCGTGTGGCAGGTGTTCCTAGATTGGCTACGCGTAAACCAGATAGGGGATCTACTTGGTTTGTTGGGGATTTTGATCTCAGCATTCGGCTTCGTCATTACAATCCGCGGTGTTCATAAGGCCGAGTCGGCGGCTCGAAACGCAACAGAGAGCATTCGCCTATTCGAAACCGCCGTTGATTTCACCGCCGCCATCTCCGTAATGGAAGAGATTAAGCGCGCACATCGAGAGAAGCACTGGGCAGTGCTACCCGACCGGTACGCTGCGATCCGCAAGGTCTTGATCTCAGTTCGACACTCAAGCCTGCAATTAACTAACGACCACCTCGTTGCTATTCAAAATGCTCTCGTGAACCTTCGTTCCATAGAGCAAAGCGTCGAGAAGCACCTCCAAAGCCCTTCAAGTCTGAACGCAGCAAAGTTCAACGCAGTGCTATCGGATGACATAGATGAGTTGCTCGTGGTTCTATCTCAAATCAAAGCCGTTAAGACCGGAGCGCCGTGATGTCCGTCGATAAGCACAAGAGCCTCGTGAAGGCGCTCATTCAGAAGACCGACGCTGGTAAGCTTGAATGGAAGCCGACGGCGTCCTCAAATGAGTTCCAAGTATCGTTCACGAATTCCAGTCTGATCATCACCGATCAGACGCGGGGCGAAACGAGGGACATCCTAATGCTCATACTCAATGAACTTGGAGAGGTTGTGGAGCGGTTTACGGATGTGGAACTCGACGCCACGGAACCAAGAACGCTTTCCATGGACCCGACATGGTTCAACCGCATGGATGCTCTGTTGAATTCTGCCCGCCGCTCCGCTCTGGGATCTGACCGGATCCTGAACAACATCCTGACGGAGCTAAAAGGAGGAGACTAAGGCCCCCCGGGGGGGTATCGCAGTATCTGCCCCTTCCGATGCCCGCTCAAATTTTTGCGGCGAACTAATCGACCTTTTTTAAGCTCAAGGACTTCATACGAAATTCGGATATATGACGTTCAGCGAACTTATGAAGGCCCAATGTGACGACCGAAGAAGTATGCACGCCACGTGCTATCTTTAAAAGGATGCCTAAGGTTCTCGGATGTCTTCTTGTAACAATTCACATTAGGGTTCACTAGGAGGCTTACCTATGGGAAAGACCACCCATATCCACCCCCTCCAATCCCCCTAATCAACTCTTTCCTAGAGTGGGGGGTAATCGGGTGGTCTACAGGTGGGGGGTAATCACCTCCCGCCTCCATGGTCTATCCACCAATCGCGACGCAACAGCGCGTTCTACTAACCGGCTCTTGATTTCCTTTGCTCGTTCCTCAACCACCCTCAGGCGGCGGCGGGGCTGGGACTGCTAGGGCTTGGCTCACTGAGCGAAGCAGGAGAACAACAACGAGCGCGCCGAGGCAGCACGTCAAGAGCCATCTGATTTCGGATGTCATTACTCCCCCTCGTGCGCGCTACGTGTGGCAATCTCCCGTGCTTGACCTATCCAATAGAAGGCGGTGCTTAAAGGCACTTCACGCCCGTCCTAGAGGCTATCCCGAGGACCACGACACCGATTGCCGTGGCCCCGCATTTCCTCGCGCTGAGCGCCTGCATCAGGCATGCTCATCCATCATCAACCACGCCACCATCTCCAACCGCGTTGCCTCCTTTTGAAGCACCTCCGCCTGCCGCTGCAGTGATGCCGCTGTCGACAGCATGATCGGTGCGAAGTCCTGATCAGGGGGCCAGAGCGCCGCGAGAATGGGCCTTACCTTGTCGATGGGCGTGTCCGTATCCCAAACGAAGGGCACCGGAGGAGCTCCCCACATGATGTTGGCCCTGCGGGCTTCGCTCATACGCAGGACGGCAGAGCAAATCATCTCTGTCGTGACGCTTTGCCTCGATAAACCCGTCTCGTCGGAAATGTCGGAGATGATCTCCGTCGCCATCTGGTGGGACCATCTCATGAACTCGTCGAATGTGTCGCGATGCTTTTTCGCCATTCTCTGGCGCGTCTTGAAGGTCAGCCCCGCCATCATCACTCAGCGCCTCCTTTGGCGTCGAAAGTGAAGTACAGGCGGCCCAGCCAAACCTCCGTTGTCCGGCCCTCCCGCCTGACCTCAAAGAAGGGGGTATCCGAGCCATTGGGACCCCGCCATTCGTAGAAGCAATCAAAGAGGCCAGGAACTTGAACAAAGGCCGTCATCAAGCCGCACTCGAAAACGGCTCTCTGGCGGGCCCAGATGGAGAGTTCGACTGAAAGCACTGTAGTTACCCCTCAGCAGTTGATTAACGTGGAGAGGAAAATCCGGGCGCTCGACAAAGCCAAGATGGCCAGATGCCACGATTGCAAACGTTCGGAAATATGCAGTATATATGCCCATCGTACTTACCCACATGTGGGATAATCCCAGCGGCGTTTCGCCCTTATCGACTCCTTTTCCGATGCTTATCGGCCATCTCCTCAGAGACATCGCTCTCGTAGCACAACGGCGCATAGCCGCCCCGTTTGGAGTGGGCACTCCTTTGTCCACACCTTCGTCCTGCGCGGTCGGTGTTATACGGACACGGGCAATTCCCCGGATAGCTCGCGATGGACTCCGAAATGAGGGCCCGCGCCACCGCCGAGAACGCCGCTTGAGGGATAGCCGGGAGCTGGGGTTTCTCCGACTTCGCCGCAGCCGTGGGCCGTTGGTCCGAGAGATAGCGGGAACTGGCCCAGCCGGTACGGCCTGAAACGCTTCGTACCTTGGTCCAGTCAGCGCCCCGTTCCAGTTCGACCACAGCGGAGCCATTGGGCAGCCCTTCCAGCACGTCGGCGGACCCCGAGGGACCCACGCGAAGGTTCAGGCTGGAAGCTGTGACGTAAAGGCTCCGCTCACCTGTGCGGGCTTGTGAGCGCGTCTGTTGCTGGGGCTCCGGCCATGCCCCACGCCGGACTTGCGATGACAGCAGAGATAGCGGTTGCGCGGCGGTCTGGGAGGATTGGGAGGCCGTGGGGTTCGACGTGCGAGCTGGCTTGTCGTCATCACCTCCCCCGAAGATGCCCCAGAGGACGAGCAACAGCAGACCGGCCCCGGTCCAGCTCCCCCCTTTGCCCCCTCGTCGCGCCATAACGTGCCCCCAGCAGAGACGTTAGCGCGGTGTGAGGTGCTCGTGAAGGTTGCTTATCGGATGCGCTTCCAGTCCACACCGGCGAAGTCGATGCGGGCTATTTCTTCCGCCAGCCGCTCCAATGGATAACCGCTGTCCCTGCCTCCGTCAGCGTTTCGCTGGCGACCATAGCGCGCGCCTACGGAATTGTTGGAGTGACCAACTAGGTGGTTCAGAACAGTCTCATCCACTCCCGCCTCACGTCCGAAGCGTTTGAACGTGCCTCGGAACGAGTGAAAGGCCTTACGCGGATCATCAACCACATTGGCGTCGAGGTAGGTACCAAACCACTCGCCCCATTTATTCACGCGGCTGGAAAGTTTGTCGCGTCCTTCGAAGCCCGGCCAAAGGCTTTCGTCCGGCCCGGCCTCATTGAGCCGACTTTTATGGAAGTCGAGAAACCCGAGCTGGATTAGAAGCGGGTGGACCGGCACCCGACGAACGGAAGTCAAGTTCTTGATGGACTTTCCGGCATCACGGTCGAAGCGGACCACCCAGATACCTGTGTCGGCATCTTCCACCACGTCTCGCGTATATAGTTGCAGGACTTCACTGCGCCGCGCTCCTTGCAACAGAGCGACCAGAGGGGCCCATTTTGCGGTCTCCCCACGGCCCCTGATCGGGCGCGCGCGCTGGGCGAAAACCGCAGACGCGAAGAGCATATTCAATTCGGTCTTGCTGAACGGGTCGAAACTCTCTTCCGCGAGCGGGTCAATTTTGTAGACGACATCAAACGGGTTTCGCCATTCCACCTTGTCGAAATGGCCATCTCTTTCGGCCCGCGCGAGAACTGCACCGAGAAGAACCATCGTCTTGTTGATCGTGGATGCTGACCTCAGAGGATAGTCACTTAGGTCTCGCTTCAGGAGCGCCGCGAGTGGCAGCGCCTTGAGGCTTCGCGGAAGCCCTTTAGGCACCTTCATGAACGCGTCCCGAAACTCCCGGGTATGCGCTTTGCTAATCCTCATGACGTCCATATCGCCGTGAAGCTCGATGAAGCGCTTCAAAGCCGCCTCCGTCTCCACAATCGTATTTGAGGCGGGCTTCTTTGCACCTTTGCCACCGCCGCCGTCTGCCCAAGCGCGGAACGCCTTAGTGAACGTCCAGGCATTCGAAGACTCGAGGTCCTCGGAAGGCTGCGGTGGTGTTGAAACATCATCACCATCAAGGCGCGCCCTGATGTCCTCCATCGCGCGGCGTTCGGCTGCCGCGAGGTCGGCCTCAAGAGCCTGCCTTTCCTCCTGAGAAAGCCGCGCAGGGTCCTCCCCGCTGTGAAGCAGCCACTTTTCAGCCATCGCGCTCAGGCGCTCGGAGACCCGGAAGCGAGCAATGCCTCGCTTGGCATCACGCTCGGTCTCCTCAACCCATCGCGCATAGACCTCAAGGTCGGCTTCAGACATGCCTAGGGACCGTTGATCCTTCGCAGGTCCAATCTTGAACGCTTGCCCTATCCCAAGCCCCTCGCGCCGCCGCAGCTCATCCAAAGTCAGGATAAGCCGCCTGTGCTCCTCGGCTATTGCGTGAGCCTTCTTGGCACTGAAAGCGCTCTGCTCGCCACCGCTGAGCCAATGCCGCGCCGCCTCAAACAGAGCCTCATGCACAGCAATTTCCAAACCGGCTTTGCGCTTGGCCTCACGCTCCTCGTGAGTCCTTAGCGACTTCCACACAGCCGTTTTAAAGTGACCCGGCTTCCGGTCGCTTTCGAGGGAGCGAAGTGCTTCTGGCGCGGCGCGGGGTAAGACTCTACCAGCCAAATCATCGGGCAGGTCAGCCTTGAAGTAATAGGTGCCGTTGCGTCGGATCAGATGCGACATGCGCGGCATATATCGGGCCCTTCCGTAGCACGCAAACGTAGCAGCCGGAAAAGCCAAAAACCTTGAGGATCAAGGAGTTCTTAGAAAATCAGCATGTTGGGGAAAGTTTGGCGCTCCCTAGGGGACTCGAACCCCTGTTTTCGCCGTGAGAGGGCGACGTCCTAGACCGCTAGACGAAGGGAGCGCGGCGCGGTTTGGACCGCGAGGCGCTTCCTATACGGGCAGCGCCTTTGGCCCGCAAGGGCATTGCGGCAAAACCCGCCTGCTTTCCGTGCGCTCAAGGCGCCGGGATGAGGCTTTCGATCTTGCCGCGGTAGACGAGCGTTGCGGCGTCGAAGACGAAGATGGCCTGACGTCCGTCCTCGGCATCGACGGTCACGAAAAGGCGCGTGCCGTCGGAGGTGGTGCCGCTGATGCGCTGGTTCTTGCCGATGGGCAGCACCGCCTGAATTTCGCCCGGCGGCGGCGACAGGACCGGATCCTGCTTGACGAGACGCCACACGATCACCGACATGACCGTCAGAACGCCGACCGCCATAATGGCAAACGACACGCCGACGAACAGCCGCATCTTCCGCACGATCGCGGCCGAGGCGGGATCTTCTTCGGTCTCGATATCCTGTTCCTGTTTGGCCATATGACCGATCCTGCCCCCGAAAACGCGCCTGAAATTCTGGAAATCGTGCTGCCCGCAGAAGCCGCCGGCGAACGCTTCGACCGGGCACTGGCTGCCGCCCTCCCCGATCTGTCGCGGACCCGGATACAGGCGCTTGTGCGCGCGGGCAAGGTCAGCGCGGACGGACGGCCGGTCGACGATGCCGGCAAGAAGATCGCCGGCGGGGAGACCGTGTCGGTCGAAATCCCGCCGCCGGAACCTGCGATCCCGCAGGCCGAGGACATTCCACTCGTCATCGTCCATGAGGACGACGACCTCGTCGTCATCGAAAAGCCGGCAGGTCTGGTCGTCCATCCTGGCGCGGGAAACTGGTCCGGCACGCTCGTCAACGCCCTGCTGCATCACTGCCGGGGATCGCTGTCGGGCATTGGCGGGGTGGAACGGCCGGGCATCGTGCATCGGCTCGACAAGGACACATCGGGCCTTCTCGTTGTCGCCAAGAACGACAAGGCGCACCGGCATCTGGCCGAGCAATTTGCCGATCACGGGCGCACCGGCCACCTCGAACGGGCCTATCTCGCACTCATCTGGGGTGAGCCCATCCGGCCGCGCGGCACGGTGGATGCGCCCATCGACCGCGACCCGCACAACCGCGAGAAGATGCGCGTGTCGCGGCCCGGCAGGGGCCGCGAGGCCATCACGCATTGGGAACTGATCGAAAGGTTCGGCCCCCGCGCAAAGCCCATTGCGAGCCTGATCCAGTGCGTTCTCGAAACCGGCCGCACCCACCAGATCCGCGCCCACATGGCCCATATCGGCCATCCCGTGCTGGGCGATCCGGTCTATGGCGCGGGGTTCAGGACGAAAGTGGCGCACCTCACCGACGAGGCGCGTGCCGATCTATCGGCGCTCAACCGGCAGGCGCTTCACGCGGCGCATCTGGCCTTCGAACACCCCTCGACCGGTGAAATCTTAAGTTTCGACAGCGATCTTCCTGAGGATCTGCAGCAACTTTTAGAGAGCCTGCAAGCTCAGTCTTAGGTCTGATCTGGGTTCACACGCCTGTGACTCTGGCGCCCCCTTATCGTCACAAACAAGTCTTCCTATATTGGGCAACGATGGTCGGCGTTGGTTTACGCGGCCAGACGCGGCCCTGCTTTGAGGGGGCTGACGGGGAAGGTAAAAGACGATGGCGCGTGCTGCGCTCCCAATTATTTCGGCCGACAGCGGTCTCAGCCGCTACCTCGATGAAATCCGGCGTTTTCCGATGCTGGAACCCAACGAGGAGTTCATGCTCGCCAAACGCTGGCGGGAACATCAGGACCCGGACGCCGCCCACAGGCTGGTGACAAGCCATCTGCGGCTCGTCGCGAAGATCGCGATGGGCTATCGCGGCTATGGCCTGCCGATCGGTGAAGTGATTTCGGAAGGCAATGTCGGCCTGATGCAGGCGGTGAAGCGGTTCGAGCCCGACAAGGGCTTTCGCCTTGCCACCTATGCAATGTGGTGGATTCGCGCCGCCATCCAGGAATACATCCTGCGTTCGTGGTCGCTCGTGAAGATGGGCACGACCGCGAACCAGAAGAAGCTCTTCTTCAACCTGCGCAAGGCCAAGAGCCAGATTTCCGCCCTTGAGGACGGAGATCTGAGGCCCGATCAGGTCAAGCAGATTGCCACCAAGCTCGGCGTCACCGAAGAAGACGTCATCTCGATGAACCGCCGCCTGTCGGGCGATTCCTCTCTCAACTCGCCGCTGCGGGGCGATGAGGCGGATTCGTCCGAATGGCAGGATTGGCTGGTCGACGATTCGGCCTCGCAGGAAACCATCCTTGCCGAGAGCGAAGAGCTCGACAACCGGCGCACCGCGCTGAAGCGGGCAATGGATGTGCTGAACGAGCGGGAGCGGCGCATTTTCGAAGCCCGCAAGCTGTCCGAGGATCCGGTCACGCTTGAGGAATTGTCGGAAGAGTTCGGCGTGTCCCGCGAGCGCGTTCGCCAGATCGAGGTCCGCGCCTTCGAAAAGGTGCAGGCCGCCGTGCGTGCCAACATCGCGACCGTCGAAGCGGGCGCCGCCTGATCTTTCGAAAATTGCCTTTCAAGGCATGAAAAATCCCGGGTCCTACTTTCGCAGCCCGGGATTTTTTAATGCGCTTGTCCGATCAGGCCGATCCGATCAGGGTTGGCCGGCGGGCGGCGTCGTGTCCCATGCCGCGAAGGCCGCTTCGAACGCCCGCTCGCCCGGAGTGCCCTTCTCGACGGTCAGAACGGCGCGGCGGCCATTGTCGTAAAGGATCGGAATATCGATCCAGCCGCGATTGCGGATCGACTGCATGTTCTGTTCGCGGTCAGCCGGCGAGGCTTCGAGACCGATCCAGAACAGATTCTTCGTCACCTTGACCGACATGCCCTTGAGGGCCGAGCCCCCGGCGTCCTCGGTGTCCTTGAACAGGATGCCGGGCACATTGCCGATGCCGACATTCGGGAAATCGGCCGGAACGGTAAAGCCGATCTCGATGACATGGCTGGCGGGAAGCGTCTGGTCCAGATTGCGGGTGATGGTCATCGTCACCGTCATGGCGCGATCGGGAATGGTGATTTCGCCGATGAGGCGCAGTTCGGCCGGATTGCCGGGCACAGGCTCCGTGCGCCAAGCGGTTGTGCCGTTTGCCACCACGCCGCCCTGCTGGTCCGGCGCTTCATCGTAGAGAATGGCGCGCTGCGCGACGATGCCCTGCGCACTCGGCGCGGGCTGGACGGGCGGCGCGTCTGCGGCAGGTGCCGCAGGGGCCACCGGCTCCGGCGTGACGACAGGCGCCTCGTTCTGCGGAACGGCCGTTTCCACGGAGCCTGAGCCCACGCGGTCATCATCCTTGGGCCCAGGTGCTTGGCTGACCGGATCGGTTCCGCCCATTCCGAGGAGGGGCAGTATCGTGTCGCGGGCGAAATAGCCGCCGGCTGCGAGAGCCGCGACCAGCGCGATCGCGAGCAGCGCTCCAGTCTTGCCGCGCGACGATTTCTCGTCCGGTTCTTCGGGTTCGCGAAGATTCGGATTGGCGTCGCCGAACGGATGCCCAACGGGCGCCCTCAACGATGGGTCGGGCCGTGTGCTGCCCGGAAGCGGTCCCGGAACGCGCGGACGATCGATCACAGGTTCGGTGCGCGGCGGCAGCGCCGCCCCGCGACCGGTGGGATCGAATGCGGCGCGTGTCGTCGAGGCGCTCGCCTGGGCGCTGGCGGTGGCGGCACCGAGAGAGGCGGCAGCCGCGGCAGCCGCATGAACCTTGCTTAAACCATCCGTTCCCGCGGCACGCGGCGACGGCGATCTCGGTGCAGGCGGCAGATCGGGAATGGAAGGAGACGGCGGCTCGGCGGGAGGCGGCGGTGCGATAGGGGCCGCGCGCGGCGCGGGCGGCGGCGAGATCGACACCGGCGGCGCCTCGGGCGCGGCCTTCGCGGACGCGCGGGCCTCGGCCTCGATCCGGCGCACGGCCTCTTCGAGACCGAGGCGCTCCTTGGTGATTTCCGATTCGGTCAGCGGCGGGTCGTAACTGCGGAGCTGCTTGACGATCGCCTGGCGGGCGCGTTCGTACACGGCCCGGCGTGCCTCGGCCGTGTTGGACTCAAGGCTGCTGATCGCACGCGTCAATACGGGATAATAATCGGCCATCTGTTCTTTTGTACCAGCGTGGCGCGGAAACGCCTACGTCTGCATTGCGATAGAGTTAGTCCTCGAAGGGGTCATGGACAAGAATTGTGTCATCCCGTTCGGGAGAAGTGGACAAAAGAGTCACGGGACAGCCAATCAGTTCCTCGATCCGGCGCACATATTTGATCGCCTGGGCGGGAAGAGCGGCCCAGGAGCGCGCTCCCTGGCTTGATTCCTTCCAGCCGGCGATCGTCTCGTACACGGCCTCGACGCGCGCCTGCTCGCCTTGGGTGGCCGGAAGACGGTCGATTCGCTGGCCGTCGAGGAGGTAGTGCGTGCACACCTTGATCTCGTCGAGCCCGTCCAGAATGTCGAGCTTTGTCAGCGCAATACCGTCAATGCCCGAGGTCTTGACCGTCTGGCGTACCGTCACCGCATCGAACCAGCCGCAGCGGCGCGGGCGCCCCGTGACGGTGCCGAATTCGCGGCCGCGTTCGCCGATGCCCCGGCCGATTTCGTCAAACAGTTCGGTCGGGAACGGCCCCTCGCCCACGCGGGTCGTGTAGGCCTTCGCAATGCCGAGCACGAAACCGATGCTTTTGGGACCAAGCCCCGAGCCCGTCGCCGCCGCGCCCGCGACGGTGTTCGAGGAGGTGACGTAAGGATAAGTCCCGTGATCCACGTCGAGCAGCGCGCCCTGCGCACCCTCGAACAGGATGCGGGCTCCCGCCTTGCGCTTGTCGTCGAGCAGTTCCCAGGTCGCGTCCATGAAGGGCAGAATCTTCGGCGCCGCCGACATCAGTTCTTCGATCACCGTCTCGACGGCGATTTCATCGAGGCCAAGGCCGCGGCGGATTGCGTTATGGTGAACCAGCAGCCGTTCCACCTTGCCCGGCAGGCTCTGCGGCTCCTCAAGGTCGCGCACGCGAATCGCGCGCCGTCCGGCCTTGTCTTCATAGGCGGGCCCGATGCCGCGTTTGGTGGTTCCGATCTTCGTGCCAGTCTGGGCGGCCGCATCCTCGCGCAGCGCATCCAGTTCGCGATGCAGCGAAAGAATCAGCGTCGCATTGTCGGCGATGCGGAGATTGTCGCGCGTGACCTTGATGCCTTGCGCCTCGAGCCGCTCAGCTTCGGCAATGAAGGCATGCGGATCGATGACGACGCCGTTGCCGATCACCGACAATTTTCCGCCGCGCACAATGCCCGACGGCAGAAGGCTGAGCTTGTAGGTCGTGCCGTCGATGACGAGCGTGTGACCCGCATTGTGGCCACCCTGAAACCGCACGACGACATCTGCCTTCTCCGACAGCCAGTCGACGATCTTGCCTTTGCCTTCATCGCCCCATTGGGCGCCCACTACGACCACGTTGGCCATGTCGAAAAGAACCTGCTCTCTACACGCGAAAAAAGCCCTGGCTTGGGGCCCGGGCTTTCAAGGGTCGTAAAGGATCGGCTCCGCAGAGGCAAGCCAAAGGGGGATCACGACAAAGGCATGGCTTGCGGCGGCCGCGATTCCGGCGCACATCCACCCGCCTTATGCGCGTCCCCTTCCGCCTCGCCGACCGGCCCTATCTGCTTCTCAGCCTGACCTCGCTGTTCTGGGCGGGCAATCTGGTTCTGGGCCGGTTTGCGGCGGGCGAAATTCCCCCGCTTCTGCTCGGGTTCCTGCGCTGGCTCGGCGCGAGCCTGTTCATCCTGCCGTTCGTCTGGAAGGACCTCAGGAAAGAGTGGCCCGCTATCCGCACCAATCTTCCGATTCTCGCTTTGTTCTCGGCGACCGGAATCGCCGGCTACAACGCCCTGGCCTATACGGCGCTCAATCACACCGAGGCGCTGAACTCGCTCCTGATCCAGTCCACCGGGCCGCTCTTCATCGCCGTCTGGTGCTATGCGCTCTGGGGCGACCGGCTGACCTTGCGCCAGCTCGGCGGCATTCTCACTTCGCTTACCGGCGTCGTCGTCATCATCTGCCGCGGCGATCTCGTGCATCTTACGAACCTGTCGCTGAACGGGGGCGATCTCCTCGTCGTCTTGTCGCTGCTTGTGTATGGATGCTATGCGGCCTTCCTTCGCAAACGGCCGCGCATGTCGCATCTGTCCTTTCTTGCGGCGACCATCCTCGGCGGTGCGGCGCTGCTCGCCCCCTTCGCGGCCTATGAATTCCTTCAGGGTGCCCGCATGCATGTAATGCCGGCGACATTGGGCGTGGTGCTCTATGTCGCTTTGCTTCCGTCGCTGATCGCCTATCTGATGTTCACGCGCGGCGTCGAACTGATCGGCGCCAACCGTGCCAGCCCGTTCTTTCACCTGATGCCGGTTTTCGGATCGGTCATCGCCATTCTGTTCCTGGGCGAGACCCCGCAGCTCTTTCATGCGATCGGGTTTGCCCTCGTTCTTTCAGGCGTCTTCGTCGCAACCACGGCGAAGGCCCCTGCCCCTGCGGAGCCTTTGCATTGACGTTTTGCGGTCTTGATTTCGGAACATCGAACACAACGCTCGGCACGCTTGCGGGCAACGCTGCCCACCTGGTGCCGCTCGAAGGCGATGACCCGACGATTCCCAGCGCGATTTTCTACAGCCCGGTCCACGCACCTTTGATCGGCCGCGCTGCCATTACATCCTATATCGACGGTGTCGAAGGACGGCTGATGCGCAGCATCAAATCCGTGCTCGGCTCGGCGCTCATCGACGAGCGCACCGCGATCGGCCGCGAACGCGCCCCGTTCCGGCAGGTGATTGCGGACTTCCTGCGGCACATCAAGACCCGCGCCGAGGCACGCATCGGGCAGGAACTGACGCAGGTGGTGCACGGACGCCCGGTCCATTTCGTCGACGGCAACGAGGCCGGTGACCGCAAGGCGGAAGAAACGCTTGCCAAGATCGCGCACGAGATCGGCTACCGCGATGTTCTCTTTCAATACGAGCCCATCGCCGCAGCGCTCGATTACGAGCAGCAGGTGACCGGCGAGGAAATCGCGCTGATCGCCGATATCGGCGGCGGCACGTCGGACTTCTCGATCGTGCGGATCGGCCCGCATCTGTGCGCCAAGGCCGACCGCTCCGGCGACATCCTCGCCAATGACGGCGTGAGGATCGGCGGCACCGATTTCGACCGCCGTCTCAGCCTGACCAATTTGATGCCCGTCTTCGGCTATGGATCGGCGATGAAGCGCGAGGGACTTGGCGTTCCGAACGGATATTTCCACGATCTCGCCACCTGGCACAGCATCAACCGTATTTACGACCCGAAAATCATCCGGGAGCTTGCCGAGGTCGAACGCGACGCGGCGGAGCCTCAGAAGATCGCGCGCCTGATCCGCGTTGCCGAGGAGCGCCGCGGCCATTCGCTCGCCGGTCAGGTCGAGGCGGCCAAGATCGCGCTCAGCGACAGCGAAGAAACCGACATTTCGCTCGACTGGGTCGAGGCCGGGCTTTCGGTCGGGCTGACGCGCGATGATCTGTTCAGCGGCACGGAGAATCTGTCGGAGGCGGTGTCGGCGCGCGTCGAGACCTGTCTGTCACAGGCAGGCATCCCGGCAAGCGCGATCCACGCACTGTTTCTGACGGGAGGTTCGACCCGCCTCGCCCATGTGCGCACAAGTATCGCCGCGAAGCTTCCGGATGCGAAGATCGTCGAGGGAGATACGTTCGGTTCGGTCGGGCTGGGGCTCACGCTCGACGCGGCGCGGCGGTTTGCCTGATCAGAAGGCAAGCACCTTAGCCAGCCGCACCTGCGGAAGCGCACGTACCTTTGCCATCACGGCCTCCGAAACATCGCCGTCGATCTGCACCAGCGCGATGGCGTCCCCGCCCTGCGAGTGGCGGCCGAGCGCGAAGGTCGCAATGTTGACGCCCGCATCGCCGAGAAGACTGGCAAAACCGCCGACAAAGCCCGGCCTGTCCTCGTTGGCGACATAGATCATCGACGGCGCGAATTCGGCATCCATCTTGATGCCCTTGATGTCGACGATGCGAGGCTTGCCGTCCGCGAACACGGTGCCCGAAACCGAACGCTCCATGCTCTCCGTTGTTACGGCGAGCGTGATCAGTGCATCGTAGTCGCCGTCCGCCTCGCTCGTCATCTCCTCGATGACGATGCCGCGTTCCTTCGCGATGCTCGGCGCGGAGACGACATTGATGTCGGCCAGCATGGGCCGCAGAAGGCCCGCCACGGCGGAACTCGTCAGCGCGCGCGTGTTCATGTGCGCGGCTTCGCCCTGATACGTGATCCGGATCGATGCAATGCCCGTTTCGGTGAGCTGGCCCGCGAACGAGCCGAGCCTCTCGGCCAGCATGATGAAGGGCCGCAGCTTGGGCGCTTCCTCCGCGGTAATCGAGGGAAAATTGACGGCGTTCGTAATGGCACCGCGCACCAGATAATCCGACATCTGCTCGGCGATCTGAAGCGCCACGTTTTCCTGCGCCTCCATGGTCGATGCGCCGAGATGCGGCGTACAGATCACATGCGGATGCCCGAACAGGATGTTTTCGGTCGCAGGTTCCGTCGAAAAGACATCGAACGCGGCGCCTGCCACATGGCCGGTGTCGAGCGCGGCGCGCAGCGCCATTTCGTCGACGAGCCCGCCGCGCGCGCAATTGACGATACGTACGCCCTTTTTCGTCTTGTTGAGCGAATCGGCCGACAGGATGTTCTTCGTCTTCTCCGTCAGCGGCGTGTGCAGCGTGATGAAATCCGCCCGCGCCAGGAGATCCTCCAGCTCAACCTTCTCGACCCCGAGGGTCAGCGCGCGCTCATGCGACAGGAACGGATCGAACGCGATGACCTTCATCCGAAGGCCGATCGCGCGGTCGGCCACGATCGATCCGATATTGCCGCAGCCGATCAGCCCGAGCGTCTTGCCGGTGATCTCGACGCCGAGAAAGCGCGTCTTTTCCCATTTGCCGGCCTGGGTCGACTGATCGGCGGCGGGGATTTCACGCGCCAGCGCAAGCAGAAGGGCGATGGCGTGTTCCGCCGTCGTGATCGAATTGCCGAACGGCGTGTTCATGACGATCACGCCCTTCTGGGTCGCGACCGGAATGTCCACATTGTCGACGCCGATGCCCGCGCGGCCGATGACCTTGAGGTTGCCCGCCGCAGCGAGAACCTTGGACGTCACCTTGGTCGCGGAACGGATGGCAAGGCCGTCGTACTGGCCAATGATCTCGGCCAGCGCGTCGCGGTCCTTGCCGAGATCGGGCTTGTAATCGACCTCGATGCCCCGATCCGTGAAAATCTGGATCGAGGCAGGAGAGATCTTGTCCGAGATCAGTACGCGGGGAGCCATCAGCTTATATGGCCCCTTTTAAGCGGCTTTGGCGATACCGGCCTTGGCGTGAACAAAGGCCCAGTCGAGCCATTCGGTCAGGGTCTTGAGGTCCGACGCCTCGACCGTCGAGCCGGTCCAGATGCGAATGCCGGCCGGGGCATCGCGATACGAACCGATGTCGTAGGCCGCCTTCTCGATCTCGAGCATGGCGACGAGATTCTTGGCGAACTCGGCCTGCACGTCGGCCGGCTGGCTCGTGACCTGCGGGTCGACGATCATCAGGCAGATCGAGGTGTTCGAGCGCGTCTCGGGCTCGACCGCGAGGAAATCGACCCACGGCGTTTCGGCCACCCAGTCGGTGATCACCTTGGCGTTCGCATCGGCCCGGGCGCGCAGCGCCTTGCCGCCGCCCAGCGATTTTGCCCAGTTGAGCGCGTCGAGATAATCCTCGGTCGCCAGCATCGACGGCGTGTTGATCGTCTCGCCCTCGAAGATCGCCTCGATAAGCTCGCCGTCCTTGGTCATGCGGAACAGCTTCGGCAGCGGCCAGGCGGGCTTGTAGCTTTCGAGACGGGCCACAGCGCGCGGCGACAGAATGAGCATTCCGTGCGCGGCCTCGCCGCCCATCACCTTCTGCCAGGAGAAGGTGGTCACATCGAGCTTGGACCAGTCCATGTCCTGCGCGAAGACGGCCGAGGTGCCGTCGCAGATCGTCAGGCCCTTGCGGTCGGCAGGGATGAAATCGCCGTTCGGCACGCGCACGCCCGAGGTCGTGCCGTTCCAGGGGAAGATCACGTCGCGGTCGAAGTCGATCTTCGAGAGATCGGGAAGCAGGCCGTAATCGGAGGTCATGACCCGCACATCGTCCAGCTGGAGCTGTTCGACGACATCGGTGACCCAATCGGCGGAGAAGGCCTCCCAGGCGACAACATCGACACCGCGCTGACCGAGCAGCGACCAGAGCGCCATCTCGACCGCGCCCGTATCGGAGGCCGGAACGATGCCGATGCGGTAATCGGTGGGAATATCGAGGATTTCGCGCGTCAGATCGATTGCGAGCTTAAGGCGCGATTTGCCAAGCTTCGAACGATGCGAGCGGCCGAAAGGCGTATCTTTGAGGTTGTCGAGGCTCCAACCGGGCCTCTTCGTGCAGGGTCCGCAGGAAAAACGCGGATTCGCCGGTCGAGCCGACGGCATATCATTCGCCATGTCCGTCTATCCTTCCAGATAGAAAGCCCTTCGTTGGGGAAGGGTGTCCCACGGACGAAAATACGCGAGCGGCCGCCGGAGTCAACAATCGTTCCAAACAGACCTTCGTCGAGTTGGCGAATGTTGCACGAAGGCCGCGCGAGACGGATCAAACGGAAACGCCCGGCGGAGGCCGCCGGGCGTTTTGCATTCGGAAAGTCTGCGACGTTCAGTTGAACGTGTAGCGCAGGCCGAACATGACGTCGTGGGACATGACATCGTGGAATTTTGCATCGATTGTCGGCACGAGGGTCGCCGGGTTGCTGAGCAGACCCGATGTGATGTCGCCGAGATAGAGGAAGCGGTAGTTCAGATCGAAGGTCCAGTTATCCGAGAGCTGGTAGCCAAAACCAGCGTATAGGGCACCGGCGAAGTTCCACGAGCTGCTGCTGGGTGCAAAGCCCCAGGCATCCGGATCCGGCGGCGCATAGGGGCCGGGACCGATATCGCCGAAGTCAGACAGTTTCAGGTGAACCGCACCGACGCCAGCGCCGATAAATGGTTTGAAATTTCCGGCCTCGTAGAACTCCCAGTATCCGTTTGCAAGAAACAGCCACTCGTCTTTCTTGCCGATGTAATTGTTCTCGCCAAGACCGCTGTTCCACGTGTCGCGCCCATCGAACGAGGACGAAAGACGCCGCTCGGCAGTCACATCGAACCGAAAGCCGTTGCCGAAATCGTAACCCGCACCGAGACCCACAAGTCCGGCAAAATCGAATTCCTTGTCGACCACAGTGATCGAAGTATCCGGCACACCGCTGACACGCGGTTCGAACTTGTCGACGACCTGCTTGCTGACGCCGCCATAGCCGCGCAGATACCAGCCGCCGAATTCAGCCTGTACGGGCTGCTCGTAATAGACCGGCATGTCCGCCGCACTCGCAACACCTGCGGTCAGCACGGACGCCATCGCGCCAGCAACCAGGTTCAGCCTTTTCATGAGCCCCATCTCCATCGATACGCGCCGCGGCTCACGGGCCCGGCTGTGGAATGGGGCGACTATTAACCTAAAGACTTAAAAGGGGATTAACCTTAACACGGAGGCGCGAATATTTATGGATAGCGAAAACTCTGCGACTTCAACGCTCCACATGCTTTCCACGCGGTTAACGAACATTACCGCGAGGTAAACACATCTTTCGAAAACATTAAAATCAGGCGGCCGATGCCGAGATCGCGCCGATGACATCATCGACCACGGTTTCGACGAGGACGCGGTCGTCCCCCTCGGCCATGACACGGATCACGGGCTCGGTGCCGGAGGGCCGAATGACGAGCCTGCCGCTCGCCCCAAGGCGCGCGGTTGCCGCTTCGATGGCGCTCAGCACCCTCGCCTCTTCGAGAGGCTTGAGCGCGCGCGTGCGGACATTCTTCAGGATCTGCGGCAGCGGCTCGAAACGGCGGCAGACTTCGGACGCCGGCTTTTCGAGCTTGCGGAGCACCGACAACATTTGCAGAGCCGCGAGAAGCCCGTCACCCGTCGTCGTGTGGTCCGACATGATGATGTGCCCGGACTGCTCGCCTCCGAGATTGTAGCCCTTTTCGCGCATGGCCTCGGAGACATAGCGGTCCCCGACGGGCGTACGCACGAGATCGAGGCCGATACCTTTCAGATAACGCTCGAGACCGAGATTGGACATCACGGTCGCAACGATTCCGGGCTTCGAGAGGCGGCCTTCGTCCTTCCAGCTTTCGGCGATGACCGCCATGAGCTGGTCGCCGTCGATGACATGCCCCTTCTCGTCGACAAGGATCACGCGGTCAGCGTCGCCGTCGAGCGCGATGCCGATATCGGCCCGCATCTCCTTCACTTTCGCCGACAAGGCTGCCGGAGCCGTCGAACCGACATCGCGATTGATGTTGAAGCCGTCCGGCTCGTTGCCGATGGCGATGACGTCCGCTCCGAGCTCCCACAGGGCCTCGGGCGCCACGCGATAGGCCGCGCCGTTGGCGCAGTCGATGACGACGCGCAGGCCATCGAGATCGAGATTGCGGGTGAGAGTGCGTTTGGCGAATTCGATGTAACGGTCGTGGACGCCGTCGATGCGCTTGGCGCGGCCGAGGTCGGCGGACCCGGCCAGCTTTTTCGACAGGTCGCTGTCGATCAGCGCCTCGATCTCCTCCTCGACCTCGTCGGAGAGCTTGTAGCCGTCCGGGCCGAACAGCTTGATGCCGTTGTCGTCATAGGGATTGTGCGAGGCGGAGATCATGACGCCGAGGTCGGCGCGCATGGAGCGCGTCAGCATGGCGACGGCCGGTGTTGGCATCGGGCCGAGCTGCAGCACATCCATGCCGACCGAAGTGAATCCCGAGACCAAAGCGGTCTCGATCATATAGCCGGACAGGCGCGTGTCCTTGCCGATGACGACACGGTGCCGGTGATCACCGCGATTGAAGACGAGCCCTGCCGCCATTCCCGTCCTGAGGGCCAGGTCCGGCGTGATCACGGCATTTGCACGCCCGCGAATGCCGTCCGTGCCGAAATATTTCCGCGCCATGATCGTCCCCGTAAAGCGGCTGAGTTCTAGCCGATTATGGATCATGCAGGGTTCAAAAATCGTGTGCGAAGGTTACAGAGGCGGCCGGAGACCACGCATGAAGACCGAAAAAGAAAAAATGCTGGCGGGCGAGCCCTATCGCACCGACGCGGCTCTGTTTGCCGAGCAGATGCGCTGCCGTGCGCTCATGACCGCCTATAACGCGTTGCCCGCCGAACCGCCCAAAGAGCGGGCCCGTGCGCTGCGGGAATTGTTCGGCGCCGTCGGCCACCATTCGGTCGTCCGCTCGCCGGTCTATGTGGATTACGGGTTCAACATTCGCCTCGGGGCGGGTGTGTTCCTGAATTTCAACTGTACCCTGCTCGACGTCGTTCTCATCGAGATCGGCGACAAGACCCAGATCGGCCCCGGCGTCCAGATCCTGACAGCGGACCATCCGCGCGACCCCGTCGAGCGCGAAAAGGGGCTGGAATGGGGGCGCCCGGTCCGGATCGGCCGCAATGTGTGGATCGGCGGCGGGGCGATCATCCTGCCGGGCGTGACGGTGGGCGACGACTGCATCATCGGCGCCGGAGCCGTGGTCACGCGCGATGTTCCACCGGGTGCGACCGTCGCCGGAAATCCGGCGCGCATTCTTCCCCCGAAAGCAAAAAACCCGGCCTGAGCCGGGTTTTTCGATCTTTGACGTTTCTCAGGCCTGCGGCTGGGGCTCAAGCTCACCGCCATCCGGCTTCGGACGCGGCTTGGTCTTGCCGGCCGTCGGAACGGCCGATCCGCGCGGCGTTGGCGGATCATCGGCGCTCTCGCGCACCGGCGGATTACCCGCGAGCAGGCCCACGATCTCATCGCCCGTCAGCGTTTCGTATTCCATCAGGCCCTTGGCCAAAGTTTCGAGCTGGTCGCGATGCTCGGTCAGGATGCGGCGCGCCTCGGCATAGCCGCCTTCGACAAGGCGGCGCACTTCGGCGTCGATCTTGCGGGCGGTTTCTTCCGAGATCGTCTGCTGCTTGCCCATCGAGTAACCGAGGAAGACCTCTTCCTGGTCGCTGCCATACATGACCGTGCCGAGCTGGTCCGAGAAGCCCCATTGCGTGACCATCGCGCGGGCGAGCTTGGTCGCCTGCTGGATGTCCGAGCTTGCGCCCGATGTCACCTTGTCGGCCCCGAACACTTCTTCCTCGGCGACACGGCCGCCCATCAGAATGGCCAGACGCGAGGTCATCTGCTCGTAGGACATCGACAGCTTGTCGCGTTCCGGCAGCTGCATGACCATGCCCAGCGCACGTCCGCGCGGAATGATGGTCGCCTTGTGGACGGGATCCGTCGCCGGGACATTGAGCGCGACAATGGCGTGGCCGCCTTCGTGATAGGCCGTCAGGAGCTTTTCCTGTTCGGTCATCACGAGCGTCCTGCGCTCCGCGCCCATCATGATCTTGTCCTTGGCGTCCTCGAACTCGGCATGGGTCACCATGCGCTTCGAGCGCCGCGCCGCCATCAGAGCGGCTTCGTTGACTAGGTTCATGAGGTCGGCGCCCGAGAAACCGGGAGTTCCGCGTGCGACAACCTTGAGATCGACATCCGGCGCCAGCGGAACCTTGCGGGCATGAACCTTCAAGATCTTTTCGCGGCCGACAACATCGGGGTTCGGAACCACGACCTGGCGGTCGAAACGGCCCGGACGCAGCAGTGCGGGGTCCAGAACGTCGGGACGGTTCGTCGCCGCGATGATGATGATGCCCTCGTTGGCCTCGAACCCGTCCATCTCGACGAGAAGCTGGTTCAGCGTCTGCTCACGCTCGTCGTTGCCGCCGCCGAGGCCGGCTCCGCGATGGCGGCCCACAGCATCAATTTCATCAATAAAGATGATGCAGGGCGCGTTCTTCTTGGCCTGCTCGAACATGTCGCGGACACGGCTCGCGCCGACGCCGACGAACATTTCGACGAAGTCCGAGCCAGAAATTGTGAAGAACGGCACATTCGCTTCGCCCGCGACGGCACGCGCGGTCAGCGTCTTGCCGGTGCCGGGAGGGCCGACCAGCAGCACACCGCGCGGAATGCGTCCGCCGAGGCGCTGGAATTTCTGCGGATCGCGCAGGAATTCGACGATCTCGGACAGGTCTTCCTTGGCCTCGTCGATGCCCGCGACGTCCTCGAACGTCACGCGGCCATGCGCCTCGGTGAGGAGCTTGGCCTTGGACTTGCCGAAGCCCATGGCCTTGCCCGCGCCACCCTGCATCTGGCGGCTGAGGAACACCCAGACGCCGATGAGCGCGATGAAGGGAAGCCAGGACAGGAGCAGGCTGACGAACCACGGCACATTGTCCGTCGGCGCGCGCGCCGTGATGCCGACACCCTTGTTGTAGAGGCGCTCGACAAGCGTGGGATCGTTCGGCGCATAGGTCTGGAAGTTGCGACCGTCGGTATAGGTGCCGGTGATGTTCGGACCTTCGATGACAATGTCGCGCACCCGCGAATTGTCGACCTCGGTCAGAAGCTGGCTGAACGAAATCTCGTTCGTGCCGGAGCGCTGGCTCGGGCTCTGGAACATCGTGAACAGCGCTAGCAGCAGCATCACGATGATGACCCACAGCGCAAAATTCCGATAATTGGGATTCATCACAGGCCTTTCAGGCGGTGCACTTTATCGTTGGGGTAGTTCCCTCGTGGGGCAAATGTAAGGTCCGGCCGGGCCCTTGCCAAGATTAACCCGTCTCAAGACTTCACTGCCGCACGCCCCCTTGGCTCGAAAGGGGAGTAGACCACAAGAGAATTGCTGAAGATTTACGCAAAACGCCGCGGCGGCGCGGGACTGATCGTCACCTCCCCGGCCCGAACGGCGATTTTGGCCCCAGCAAGGGTCCGCCCGAGGCTCTTTCTTTCGGCGAGCGCATCCCGGACCGCCTCGAACAGCGCCTCGGAGCGGGCAAGCCGGTCCGGCGCGTGCGCGGCGTGCTGCCCGATGGCGCGGACGAGCACCCGAAGAGCGATTTCCTCCGGCAGCGCCAGAAGAACGTCCCCGTCGAGCACCGTGCGCGCGCCGTCCTGGCGGACCGCATCGCTCCAGGCGACCGCCGCCAGTTTCTCGACCGCGCGGTTCATGCGCTCCATCCGGCGCGCAAAAAGGCCGAGCCTGCCGGCTGTCAGGCCCTCGCTCTCCAGAATCTCGCGCGCCGCGCGCAAGCGCGGACGGGCGAAGCGCGGATCGCGGTTCATCGCGTCCTCACACCAATCGATTCCCCTTGCCTGCAGCGTCGCGATCAGCTGCGTTTTCGGGATCGTCAGAAGCGGACGGAGATGGACCACGCCTTCGCGGAGGCTCTCCTCCCGCATTCCGGCGAGCCCGGAAGGGCCGGACCCGGCGGCAAGCCGCATCAGGACCGTCTCCGCCTGGTCGTCGAGCGTGTGCGCCGTCACCAGATGTGACGCGCCGGTTTTGCGGGCCTGGCCAACCAGAAGACGGTAGCGAGCCGCCCGGGCCGCCTCCTCGATCCCGCTTGCGGGTTTGTCGTCGGTCCAGACCAGCACTTTGTGCCGGACGCCGAGGCTTTTGGCGAAACGTGCGACCTTTCGCGCCTCGTCCTCCGAGGTCGAACGAAGGCAGTGATTGACCGTCGCGGCCGTGAGTCGTGCATCCCGCCCTTTTACCCATTCCGATAAAAGCAGCAGGAGCGCCATGGAATCGGCTCCGCCCGACACGGCGACCAGAACAGAGGACGCTTTTTCGAGCGGCCCGAACAAGTTCGCGGCCTCGTCCGCATTCAGCCCTCGTTCAGCCGTCATGCTCTCGTCTCGTCATCCCGCCTGACGCGCCACGTCCGTACCGCGCCGATCGCTTGTCAAAAAACCTTGCACCGGAAGGGAACCCGGAAGCCATGTTCTTCATTATAGATTTGCCCGCCGGAAGTCTCGGCACGAGGGCACACGGCCGCAATGCAGCGGGGCATTGCCGGCGGATCACATTATTCAGGGCGGTATAAAAGTGCATCGTCGCGACCTTCTGATCGGGGCTGCTGCCCTTCCCTTGGCCTCGGCCTTCGCTTCGCTGGCGTTGAAAGACGCTTACGCCCAGACGGGCAAACCGGTTCCGTTTTCGGCCTCGCAGGTGCGCCAGATGGCACGCGATCTGGCCTCGAAACCCTACAAGGAACCGGACACAAGCCTGCCGGATTCGCTGAGCAAGCTGTCCTACGACCATTACCGCGATCTGCGCTTCATCCCGGACAAATCGCTGTGGCGCGGCACGGATGTGCCGCTCGAAATCCAGCTGTTCCATCGCGGCTTCCTCTACCGCAACCGCGTCAACATCTCGCTCGTCGAAAACGGGCAGGCTTCGCAGGTCGTCTATTCGCCAGATCTGTTCACGTATGGACGCGTCGAGCCGCAGCCCGAAAACATCGATCTCGGCTTTTCCGGTTTCCGCATTCACGGGCCGATCAACCGGCCGGATTATTTCGACGAGATCGCCGTCTTCCAGGGCGGCAGCTATTTCCGGGCGATCGCGAAAGACCAGATCTACGGCCTTTCCGCACGCGGCCTCGCCATCAAGACGGCCGACGGCTCGGGCGAGGAATTTCCCGCCTGGCGCGGCTTCTGGATCGAGCGGCCCGGCCCGAACGTGAATTCGGTGGTCGTGCATGCTCTGCTCGACAGCGAAAGCGCCTCCGCCGCCTACCGGTTCACGATACGGCCGGGCGATTCCACCGTGATCGACACCGAGATGGCGCTCTATCCACGTACGGACATTGACAAGGGCGGCCTTGCGCCGCTGACCTCGATGTTCTTCTTCGACGCCAACGACCGCATGGACATCGACGATTTCCGCCCCGGCGTGCATGATTCGGACGGCCTGGCAATCTGGAACGGGCGCGGCGAGCGTCTTTGGCGACCGCTCATCAATCCCTCGACGCTTCAGATTTCGGATCTTTACGACACCAATCCGCGCGGTTTCGGCCTCATGCAGCGCCAGCGCGAATTCAGCGACTTCGAGGATCTGGAAGCGCTTTACGAAAAGCGCCCGTCGCTGTGGATCGAACCCATCGGCGATTGGGGCGAGGGCGCGGTGCAGCTCGTGGAAATTCCGACCAAGGAAGAAATCCACGACAACATTGTCGCCTATTGGCGGCCGAAGGAGGTTCTGCGGTCCGGCGGCGAATATCTGTACAGCTATCGCATGCACTGGTGCGCGCAGAACCCGTTCATGCCGCCGGAACTCGCGATCTTTCACAAGACCCGCAGTGGCCTTGTGCCGAACGACGAAAACCGGCGTCTGTTCGTGATGGATGCGGTCGGCGGGCGCCTGAAGGACATTCCGCTCGACGACCAGATCCGCGCGAGCGTCTCGACCAATTTCGGCACCATCGAGCACATCGTCGTGCAGCCGAACCCGGAAACCGGAGGATGGCGCGTGTCGTTCCGCCTCGTTCCGTCCGGCGAGCCCGTGGTGGAACTGCGCGCCCAGCTTCTGCGCGGCGAGGAACGCCTGTCGGAGGTCTGGGTCTATCGATGGACACAATAGGCACAGCTTCCATGCGTGAGGGAGTTCCGTTCCGCGCTTTGCCCGATGAAACCCGGCTCGACATGCCGGTCCAGTCCCTGCGCACACGGCCGCCCCGCAACGGGCGGCCTCTTTCGCAGCCCCGAACCGTCTTTTTGCGTCGTGCCTACATCCTATGCGGCACAGCGCTTCTGACGGCACTGGGCGCCCGCGAAATATATCTCGTGATGAACGTTGCGGGGCTGACGCTTCTGGAGCGCGTGGTGCTGGTCCTGTTCGTGCTTCTGTTCGCCTGGATTTCGTTTTCCTTCGTCAGTTCTCTGGCCGGCTTCGTCTCGCTCGTCGCCAAAGGCGGCTGGAAACTCGGAATACGGCCGGACACACCCCTGCCCGAACTGAAGGGCAAGACGGCCCTGCTTCTGCCGACCTACAACGAAGAGCCCACCCGCATCATGGCCGGGCTTCAGGCCATCTATGAGGACCTCGGAAAAGCCGGCGCCCAGGACAAATTCGACGTCTACATCCTCAGCGACACGACGAACCCCGATGTCTGGATTGCCGAGGAAGCCGCATTCCTTGCGCTGCGCGACCGCACCGGCGGCCATGAGCGCATCTTCTATCGCCGCCGCCCGAAAAACACCGAGCGCAAGGCGGGCAACATCTCCGACTGGGTGAAGCGTTTCGGCGGCGCGTATGAGGTCATGATCATCCTCGACGCCGACAGCGTCATGACGGCCGATTCCCTTGTGCGCCTTGCGAGTGCGATGGAGAACCATCCCGATGTCGGCCTCATCCAGACGCTGCCCGTCATCGTCAACGGAACCACGCTGTTCTCGCGCCTGCAGCAGTTCGCCGGGCGCATTTACGGTCCGATGATCGCGCACGGCATTGCGTGGTGGCACGGATCGGAAGGCAATTACTGGGGCCACAACGCCGCGATCCGCACGCGCGCCTTTGCCGAACAGGCGGGCCTGCCAGAGCTGCGCGGCCGCAAGCCTTTCGGCGGGCACATACTGAGCCACGATTTCGTCGAAGCCGCCCTGATGCGCCGCGCGGGCTGGGCGGTGCATATGGTGCCCGGCCTTCATGGCTCCTACGAAGAGAGCCCGCCATCGCTCACCGATGTCGCGATCCGCGACCGTCGCTGGTGCCAGGGCAATCTGCAGCACGCGGCCGTTCTTCCCGCGCGCGGGCTGCACTGGGTCTCGCGTCTGCACATGCTGCAGGGCATCGGCTCCTACATCACAGCGCCGCTCTGGCTCATTTTCCTCGCGACCGGCATGGCGATCGCGCTGCAGAACCGATTCACGACGCCGGATTATTTCGGCGACGGCGTGTCGCTTTTCCCGACATGGCCGGCCCAGGACCCCGTGCGCGCGGCCTGGGTATTCGTGGCGACGATGGGTGTCCTGCTTCTGCCGAAACTGTTCAGCTACATCGCGCTGCTCGCTGATCCTTGGACGCGGCGGCGCAGCGGCGGCGCCATCCGAGCGTTACTGTCGGTACTTCTCGAAACCCTGATCATGGGCCTGATCGCACCCGTGATGATGCTGATCCAGTCGCTTGCGGTGTTCGACATCCTGGCCGGGCGCGACAGCGGCTGGAACGCACAGCGCCGCGACGACGGCTCGATCCCGCTGCGGGACGTTGCGCGCCGCTACATTCCGCACACTCTGTTCGGCCTCGCGGCGGGCATTCTGGCTTACGCCGTCTCGATCAGCCTGTTTTTCTGGATGAGCCCGATCATTCTGGGAATGGTCCTCGCGATCCCGCTTGCGGCCTGGACCGCGAGCCGCAATGCGGGCCAGTTGTTCCGCAAACTCGGGCTTCTCCTGATCCCCGAGGAAAGCGAGCCGCCCGCGGTGCTGACCCGCGTCAACGAACTGGCGCGCCAGCTCGGCGGCGCACCGGACCTGCATCCGATCGACCGCCTCGTTTCGGACCCCGTCCTGATGTCCGCACACCGCGCAATGCTGCCGCCGCAGCGTCTGCGCAAGAGCGATGCCGATCTTGCGGTGGGCCTTGCCAAGCTCGAGGAAACGGAAGGCACGCTTGACGATGTGCGTGCCGAACTCTCGACGAAGGAATTGTCGGCCATCCTGCTCGACGCACGCGGCCTCGACCGCCTCATGACGCTGTCAGGCCGCTAGCTTCAGCAGCCGAGACGCGACATTTCCCGTGTCGACTGCGCCTTCGCATTGGAGCGCGGATATTTGTTGCCGAGCTCCTGAAGGGTGGCGCAGGCCTGCTCCTTCTGGTCGATCGCGCCGAGCGTCTGGCCGAGGCGCAGCATGCTGTCGGCGGCGCGGGGCGACTGGCCGTATTTCGTCACGACTTCGAGGAAGGGCTCGATCGCGTCCGAATAGGATTTGCGCTGATAATAGCTCTCGCCCAGTCCGTACAGCGCATCCGGCACCCGCGCATCGCCGGGGAACTGACGAATAAAGCCCTGGAACTGCGTTTCGGCGAATTCCCAGTCCTTGCGCTGCAGGAAGCCTGCGCCCAGTGCATATTCTTCCTCGGCGCTGCCGCTGGGCGTCGCCGTGACGGGCGCGCTCTGCTGCGGAGGCCGTTCCGCGCCGGGCGGTTGTCCCGGCCCAAGATCGACGCCCGGCAGCGCCGACCCGTCGGGCTGGTTCTGGAAATCGGGCGCGATCACCATGGGTGCGCCCGGCTCGGCCGGCTGCGGTGCCGGGCCGCCGGTCACCGGGCCGGTATCGAGCGGCGCACCGCCCGGACCGGCGGGCAACGTGCCGAGATCCTGCGGCCCGGGGGCGGCGATGTTCGGATCGGACGCGCCGACCTGCGCGCCCGGGTATTGCTGCGGAGGCCGCGCACCGGCAGCGGGCGCCCCGCTCGGCTGGCGGCTGTTCATCCCGCCTGCGGCCGCGCCCGGGGCAGCGCCCTGCGGAAGCTGCTGCTGCAACTGGCGGATCTGGTGCTGGTATTCCTCGTTCTGCCCGGTGAGCTGGCGAACCTGTTCTTCGAGGCGGTTGATGCGCAGTTGCATTTCGCTGTTGCTCTGCGCGAGCGCGGGGCCAACGGCAAAAGCAAAACCAGCGGCAAGAAGAAGAGGTCTGAAGATCATGGAATTTAAGCCCCGGAACATGGACTTGGGCTAGAGGTCGATACCGGCTGAAATAGGGCCAAACATGCCCCGGCGCAAACGACAACGGCGCGCCGTGGTGCGGCGCGCCGGTCAAATCACATCACGTTTTCGCCGATCAGCTCGACGGGCCGCCGAGCACGGTGACGGCACGGCGGTTCTGCGACCAGCACGAGATGTCGTCACACACCGCGACCGGACGTTCCTTGCCGTAGGAAATCGTGCGGATGCGGCCGGGGTTGACGCCGCGCGAGGCCAGATAATCGCGGGCGACCTGCCCGCGGCGGGCGCTGAGCGCGAGGTTGTATTCGCGGGTGCCGCGCTCGTCGGCGTGGCCTTCCATCGTAATCTGGTAGCGCGGATACTGGTTGAGCCACTGCGCCTGCTTGTCGAGCGTCGACTGGGCCGTCGCGGTCAGGCTGGTCTGGTCGGTCTCGAAGAAGATGCGGTCGCCGACATTGACGACGAAATCCTGCTGGCTGCCGGGAGGGCCGCCGGCGCCGTTGGCGCCCGCCAGATCCTGGTTCGTCTTGGAGGCGCAGGCCGAAACGAGCAGCGCCAGCGCAAAGGCGACGCCAAAAGCGCCGAAACGGTTGAAATTCTGGATACGCATAACGGAACTCCCCTCAGGCCCGCTGGAGGACCAAGTTGGCCCCAATTTGATCTTTTCGGGTGAAGGTTTCGTTAAGCGCATTCTTTCACCCCCGATTCAGCACGCGGGTGAGGCGTGCGTTAAGCATGGCCTGCCCGCTAAAAATGGCGGGAAAGCGACGGGTTTGGCGGTTTTCCCGCAAGATTCCGCACAAAAGCAAAAGGCCGCCCCTCAGGAGCGGCCTTTTTTCTCGACGGAGCAATCCGCTCAAAAATGATAGGCGATGCCGGCGCGCACCACGTGGAGCTTTTCTTCAAGCTCGAACGGGCCTTCGCCAGCTTCGAAGGTCTCCTCGCCGTAGTCGACGTAGAGATATTCGACACGCGCCGACCATTGCTCGGCGAGCTTTGCCTCAAGACCGCCTCCGACCGTGAAACCTTTCAACCAGTGAGCGTCATTGAAATTGCCGTTCACATCCACTTCGGCACGCGCCAGGGAAAAACCCGCGGCCGCATAAGCCATGACATTGTCGAAGGCATAACCGACGCGAAGGCGTGTGGCCGAAAAGCCCTCCACGGTGACGTTCCCCACCTCGCCCGGATTGTATTCGACGCCATCGGTTATGTCGCTGATGGACAGGCTGCCATCCAGTCCGAAGACCCAGCTGCCGGACTGCCAGTTACGGCCATAATACAATCCGCCAAGGCCACCCTCGATTTCCGGGTCGCCGAACACGCTGTTGGGGCTTTCTCCCTCGCCCCACGCATAGCCGCCCTGAAGACCGACATAATATCCGCTCCACACATCCGCCGGAGCCGCAGCGTAGTCTGCCGCAAAAGCGGACGTCGCGAATGTGCTCAAAAGCGCAACTGCGCCGATCAACGTTTTCATAGCAGCCCTTCCCGAAGAATCGATCTGGGCAGTTTAGGCGACTGACGCCGGGCAAGCACCCTTTTTGGGTTATTTTTGGATCTTTTTTGGATTTTTCCGACCGACTTGTGTCCTCGACGGCACAGTCAGGGCAGCGGCGGCGACCACGCAGGGTCCGAGGCATAGGCCTGCGTCGGCACCTGAAGTTCGTTGTGGCCGGTCAGATCGATCGAATACATTTTCGGCCCGCCGCCCTGATCGCGGAAGAACATCAGAACGCGCCCGTTCGGCGCCCAGGTCGGGCCTTCGTTGTGATAGCCCGCCGTCAGGATGCGCTCGCCCGAGCCGTCCGGGCGCATGACGCCGATGGAGAATTGCCCGCCCGATTGCTTGGTGAAAGCGATGTAATCGCCGCGCGGAGACCAGACCGGCGTGTTGTAGCTGCCCTCGCCGAATGAGATGCGCTGCGCGCCGCCCCCGTTCGCGCCCATCACATAGAGCTGCGGGCGGCCGCCACGATCGGACGAGAAGACGATCTGCGCGCCATTGGGAGAATAGCTCGGGCTCGTGTCGATGGCCGCGCCTTCCGTCAGGCGCGTCGTCTGCTTGGAGCGCACGTCCATACGGAACAGGCTGGCATTGCCTTCCGTCTGCATGGACAGGACGACGTTGTTTCCATCGGGCGAGAAACGCGGCGCAAACGTCATGCCCGGAAAATTGCCGACCAGTTCGCGCTTGCCCGTTTCGATGTTGAGCATGTAGACGCGCGGATTGCCGCCTTCGTAGGACATGTAGGTGATGAGCTGGGAGGACGGCGAGAAACGCGGCGTCAGCACAAGGTCGTTGCCGCGCGACAGATAGCGCAGCCCGAACCCGTCCTGATCCATGATCGCGAGTTTCTTGACGCGCTTGTCCTTCGGGCCGCTCTCCTCGATGAACACGATGCGGGTGTCGAAATAGCCCTTCTCGCCGGTGATGCGTTCATAGATCGCGTCGGCGATCTTGTGGGCGATGCGGCGCCAGTTTCCGGAATCGGCCGAATATTGCGCGCCGGTCATCTGCGTGCCGCCGAACACGTCCCAGAGGCGGAACTCGGCGCGGATGCCGTTGCCCGACCGCGTCACGCGTCCCGTCACCAGCGCCTGCGCGTTGATGATGCGCCAGTCGGCGAAGCGCGGCGGGGCGTCGATGTTGACGATGCGCTCGATGAAGGCCGCTTTGTCGATCGGCACGAACAGGCCGGACCGCTTGAGATCCGCCTCGACCACGTTCGAAATCTCGCGCGCGAATTCGCTGTCGCCGACAAAATCGGTGATCGCGATCGGCATCGCCTGGATCTGGCCCTGCGTGATGTCCACACGAAGCTGTGCGTGCGCCGCTCCGGCAAAAGCGGAGCAGGCAACCAGAAGGCATGTCAGAAATCGGGTGGCATTCGTCATGGCGGACCTGGGGAAGAGAGACACGAGCGGCAAAATCTGGCTCATGTCTCGGGCAAGATGAAATCGAGGGTGACGTTCTGCCAGAGATTGTAATCCTCCGGCGGCAGACGCAGCGGGCGCGAGGTCTGCGTACAGGAATGCACCGCGCGCATCGCGCTGTCGGCGAAAGCCTGGAAGGCGGGATTGGACGAAGAGCTCTGAAGGCGCGGCTGTCCGACCAGGACACCCTGTTGCGTCAGGTTGAACTCGATCGTCGCCATCAGATCGCGCATGCCCTCGGTGCCGACCGGCGGGTTCCAGCAATTGTAGAGCTGCTCGCGGATCATGTTGCCGAGCATGCTGGACCGCGTGAGCTGCAACTGCGAGGCCGTGCCGCGGGACACGCCGGCCGTCGTGACATCAGAGGCCTGCGCCGCCGCTTGCGGCGTGCGGCCGGGATCACGCTTGTCGATCAGCGAGGCGATCTTCGTGGGGTCGAATTTCGGCTGCGGCTTTTCCGGCTTCCGCTCGGGCTTTTTGGGCTCCGGCTTCCGGTCGAGCACCTTCTGGATCGGATCTTCCTTCTTCGGCTCGGGCTTTTTCTCAGGCGGCTTCGGCGCCTCGGCCTGTTTGGGCGCGGGCTTCGGCTCGGGAGGCGGCGGGGCCTCGGCCTGTTTCGGCGGCTCGGGTTTGGGCTCGGGCTTTGGTTCCGGCGGCGGCGGAGGCGCTTCGGCCTTTTTGGGCTCGGGCGGTGCCGGTTCCGGCGGCTTCGGCTCCGGCGGAGGCTGGGTCGCCTCGACGTTCTCTTTCTTCTCGGGAAGCGCAGGCTTGGGCTCGGCCTCGACCGGCTCGACCTTTTTCGCGGCGACCTTCGGCGTGTCCGCGACCTTCTTGGAATTGCGGTCGCCCTTGGTCAGCGCATCGAACTCCGACGGCGTCAGCACTTCGACCGCGACCGATTCCATGGTCGGCTCGTAGGGCTTGGCGGAGCTGAACCCGACAACGGCATAGGCCAGCACCGCCACATGTGCGACGGAGGACACGACCGTACCGGTGTTCGGCATCTTCACTTTCAGCCCCCTTGCTCGGCCTCGGTGACCAGCGCGACGCGCTTGAAGCCGGCAGCCGAGATCGTGCCCATGACCTTCATCACCTGCCCGTAATCGACACTGCGATCACCCCGGACGTAGATGCGCTCCTCATAGCCCTGCTTCGTGATCGCATTGAGGCGCGGAATGATCTCCTGCAGCTCAACCTTCGTCTCCTGCAGGAAAATCTCGCCCTTTTCGTTGACCGTGATCGTCAGCGGCTCCTTCTCCTGATTGAGCGAGGGCGCACCCGTCTCCGGCAAATCGATCGGCACGCCGACGGTCATCATCGGCGCCGCCACCATGAAGATGATCAGCAGAACCAGCATGACGTCGACCATCGGCGTCACGTTGATCTCGGCCATCAGAGCCGCACGGCGGCCTCCGCGCCGCCCGCGACGGCGCCCGCCGCCTCCGCCCTTGATTGCTCCCGCACCCATCAGCCTGTCCGCTCATCGATCTGGCGCGACAGGATCGCTGAGAATTCGTCCGCGAAGCCTTCGAGCCGCGAGGCCTGCTTGGCGACCTCGGCTGAGAACTTGTTGTAGAAAATCGTCGCGGGGATGGCCGCGAACAGGCCGATCGCCGTGGCGAAGAGGGCCTCCGCAATGCCCGGCGCGACGACCGCGAGCGAGGTGTTCTTCGAGGCCGCAATCGACTGGAAGCTCGTCATGATGCCCCAGACCGTGCCGAACAGACCGATGAAAGGCCCCGCCGAGCCGACCGTCGCAAGCACCAGCAGCCGGCCTTCGAGCCGCTCGATCTCGCGCTGGATGGTAACATCGAGCACTTTTTCGATGCGCATCTGAAGGCTTGCCACCGCTTTCGAGCCGCCCTCGAAGCTGCGCTTCCATTCGCGCATCGCGGCGATGAACAGAGCGGGCATGGAGGTGGTCTGGCGCGGGGCGAGATTGCGGTAGAGCTCTTCGAGGCTCTGGCCGGACCAGAAAACCTTCTCGAAGCGGTCCATGTTCCGGCGCGTGCGCGCATAGAGCATGTACTTGTCGATGATGATCGCCCAGCACCAGACGGACGACAGAATGAGCCCCACCATCACGAATTTGACGACGAAATGGGCCTGCATGAACAGGCCCCACAGGGACATGTCGATGACCGGGGCAGCGGCTTCCATAAATTGCACCTCTTGGCCCGGCGCACGCTTGAAGCCGGGTCGTCCAAACACTCGTAAAACAGGCGGCGCGGGCTAGATCGCGTCTCAATGCGGCGCAATCACGGCGCAACGCCCTTTCACGCTCCTCCTTCATGATTTGTTAAGGTTAAGGCTTGGTTACCGCGGCCCCTGGAAACCCGCTCAGAAGCGGTTTCAGTGCCTGCCAGAGCGCATTCTTGGCGATGACCACCGCCGACGGGCTCAGTTCGTCCGGCGGACCGGTTCGCGGGCGCCCTCCCGAAACCAGAACAAGAAAGTGAATCTCGCCGTCCGTGTAGTAGCGGCTGCCCTCGCCGTTGCGGCCGTTCAGGGTCGGACCGACGCCCGTGATTTGATAGGTCGTATCGACCATTTCGGCGCCTTGCAGGCGCGCGGCCAGAAAATCGCGTTCGGCATCCACGTCCGGCGCGATGCTGTGCGTGACCTGCCCGGTGTAATGGCTGACCCCGACACCCTCATCGAAACTTGCCGCGCCGAGCCAGACCGGCCGCTTCTCGACGCCACTCGGGAGCACCTCCCAGAGCCGCACATGATGGCGCTGCCGCGCGCTCGCGCCCGCCTCCATCTCGAAGGCAAGATCCTCACGCCGCCCCTCATAGAACAGCGGGCTGACGGGCGCCGCCCGGTAAGGCCGGTCGAGCAGCACACTGCCGACGATCTCGGCGCTGGTTTTCAGCGTAATCGGATCGGCCGGAGTAAAGCCCGCCGCATGCAGAGCGAGGACCACATCCTCCTTGTCGCCGACAAGACCGATGTTAAGGGGGTCTCCCGGGATGCCGCTTCCGGTGCGCGTCACCATCGGCACCGTCGCGAGCGCGGGCTGGTTCTCGTAATGCCGCCAGAACAGCGGCAGCGCGAGATAACCGACCCCGGCATAGACCAGCAGCACGACAAGACCGATCTTCGCGATGCGCCTGCGGCGGGTCGTCATTGTGCGGCGCCTCCCGCGCCGAGCTTTCCAGCCTGGCGCACAAAAGAAAAGGCCGCCCGGAAGGCGGCCTTTCGTTTTTTTGTCGGCCCGCTCAGAGAGCCAGCGCAAGGCCGTCGCTTCGCGGATCGTGCGCACCCTCGATCCGCCCATCCGCGTGAATGACGATGGCACCGGCCTGCCCGCCAAGGGGGCTGTTCGAGGGGATCGGGCTCATTTCGTGGCCGCGCTTTGCGAGTTCGGCGAAAACATCCTGCCCCGCATCCTGCTCCAGTTTCAGGCTGTCGCGGCTGTCGGAAAAGGTCTTGCCGAGGAGGAAGCGTGGCCGCGACAGCGCCTGCAACGGATCCAACTTGTAGTCGATGAGACGCGTCAGCAGGACCGACAATGTCTGCGGCTGCCCGTCCGCGCCCTGCGTTCCGTACAGGATGTATGGCTTGCCGTCTTTTAGGGCCATGCCGGGATTGAGCGTGTAGAAGGGCCGCTTGCCGGGTTTCAGGACATTGGGGCTTTTCGGATCGAGGCTGAAGCCCGCACCGCGGTTCTGCCAGAGCACGCCCGTATCGCCGACCACGACACCGCTGCCCCAATCGAAGTAAATACTCTGAAGCACGCTGACGCTGTTGCCCTGCGCGTCGACGGCGCCGAAATAGACCGTGTCGCCGGTCTTGAAGACATGCGGCCAGGGCATGGCCTTGGCCGAGTCGATGGCCGCCGCCTTTCGCGCAAGATTGTCCTTCGCCAGCCATTGATCGACCGGCTGCGGAACGAAATCGGGATCAGCGATGCCGGTACGGTCAAGGAAGGCCTGCTTCACAGCCTCGACGCAGTAATGATAATAATCGGCACTGCCTTCTGGCACTTTGGTCAGGTCGATTTCGTTGAGAACGCCCATGATGCCGAGCGTCGAAATGCCCTGGGTCGGCGGCGGCGGTGCAAGCAGCGTGACGCCACGATAATCGACGCTCGCCGGTGCCTGCTCCTTCACACGCGTGTTCTTGAGATCGGCGGCGGTCAGCGGCGAGCCCGCAGCTTCCAGCCCCTTTGCCAGCTTCGCCGCCAGCTCGCCCTCGTAGAAATCGCGCGCGCCGTTTTTCGCAAGCAGCTTAAGGCTGTTCGCCAGTTCCCGTTGGACGAAGGTGGCGCCTTCCTGCGGGCGCTTTCCGCCCGGCATGAACACCTGCGCGAATCCCGGCCAGTTCGCAACATCGTCCTTACGGAAATCGTGCCAGAAAAGCTGCGATCCCGTGATCGGGAAACCGTTTTCCGCATAGCCGATGGCGTCGTCGAGCAAGGAGGCGAAGCTGTGCTTTCCACCCCAATTGGCCTGCGAATACTCATGTGCGTGGCGCCACGTATCAACCGTACAGGCCGAGGTCACGGTCGACAGTGGGCCGCGCAGCGGAATCTTGTCGCCCGCATATTCCGGCGGCTTCTCTGCCGCCTGTCCAATGCCCATGAACGTGGTCTTGCGTCCCGTGCGATCGGCAACGATCCAGATCGCATCGCCGCCGACGCCGCAAAAATGCGGGTAGGTGACGGCGATCACCGCGCCGATCGCAACTGCGGCTTCCATCGCATTGCCGCCCTGCTGAAGAACTTTCAGGCCGGCTTCGCTGGCGAGAGTGTGCGGACTTGTCACCATGCCCTTGGTGGACATCGCCAGAGGCGAGCGCGCCTGCGCATGGGAATCCGGGCGTAGACCCAGTGCAACCGATGCCGCAGCCGTTCCCGCAAGAAAGCCGCGCCTCGAGATCTCGTGCTTGAACATGAAATTTCCTCCCCGGATTTTTGTCTGATGGTTCCGGACGAAGCATCATAAGTAAAAAATTTCTACATAATCAAGCCTCCGGATCGGGGAAGGTTTGAGCGACCCGAGCGCGCACAAAAAAAGCCGCCCGAAGGCGGCTTTTAGTTTTCATGTTCGGGCTGTCAGTACGGCGATTGCTCGCCGGTTTCCGCAGGGGGCTGGGCCGGGCGGCTTTTGCGGTCGGCCATGAACTGGTCGAACTCCGTCTTGTCCTTGGCCGCGCGCAGGCGCTCTAGGAAATCGCGGAACTCCTGTTCCTCGTCTTCGAGGCGCTTGAGCGTTTCGTTGCGGTATTCGTCGAACGCGGCGTTGCCGCTCGATGTGAAACCGTAGCGCTGCCAGCTACGTCCGAAATCACTCTTCCAGCGGGAGAAACCCGCGCGCTGTCCGCATTTCATCCGTCCGCTCCACATCATGTAAAAGAGGGTGATCAGGCCGATCGGCCAGAACACCATGAACCCAAGGACAACCGCGGCGATCCAGGCCGGTTTGCCCCATTCATCAAGTTTTGCCGCGAATGGCATTGGTCGATCCTTGTGAATGTTAATCACATTTACATTAATAAGAACGGCGATCCCGCCCGTCAAGGTGATCTGGTGTCAGGGACGGCGGATTCCCAGACCGTCGAGATAAATAAGAACGCCCGCCTCGAGCAGGTCTTCGGCGCTCATCGGCAGTTTGCGGCGGCTCTCGTCGGGCCGGGCGAACAGGGACGCAATGCCGTGCGACAGCGACCAGATGTGCAGCGCCACCATCATTGCGGGAGGGCGCCCGGCCGGCATGGTCTCGACCAGTTTCTCCGATGCCTCGCGCAGAACGCCGAACGCGCGATCGGCCGCAAGACGCAATTCGGGGGTCGTGTCGGAGGAAATTCCGCCCTCGAACATGGCCGCATAGAAGGCCGGTTCCTTGCGAGCAAAGGCCAGATAGGTTTTTCCGAGCCGCTCGATCGCCTCGAAGGGATTGGGTTTCCCCTCGTCCCAGGAGCGCGTCAGCGCGTCGCCGAAACTCTCGAAACCGCGCCGCGCGACATCGGCGAGAAGTTCGTCGCGGTCGCGGAAATGCCGGTAGGGCGCAGCAGGGCTCACGCCCGCCATGCGCGCCGCATCCGCGAAGGTGAAGCCGCCAACGCCCTTCTGGCCGATCAGCCCGAGAGCCGCCTCGATCAGCGCTTCCTTCAGATTGCCGTGATGATAGCCGCGCCCCATGGACCCCTGCGGCTCCGCGCCGCCGCTGACATGTGAAGGCCTGTTACATCAATTTGACGGGCGGCAACAGATGCCTTGCCCCGCGCCCGTGCGCCCCTTAACACACCGCCCATGCGCGCCCTTCTCGCTCTTGCCCTCCTGACGACGCCCGTTTCCGCTCTCGAAGGCGGCACGCCGCTGACGCCCGGCGCCCTGTCGCGCGGCACCGTCGCGATCCAGGCCGTCGCGCCGCAGCCGGACGGCAAGGTGCGGATGTCCGAATGCACCGGCGCTCTGATCGCCCGCGATCTCGTTCTCACCGCCGCCCATTGTCTGGACGAAGCGGCCTCGCCCCAGCATGTCGCGGTGTTCTTTTTCGACGGCTCGAAAGCCGTTCCGCCGTTTGCGCCGGTCGCCGCCATCATCCGCCATCCGGCGCATGTCAAAGGCTGGTCGCGCAAACCGGGCGACATCGAAACGCGGCAGGCGGAAATTTCCGCGGACATAGCGGTGCTGAAACTCGCCACTCCCGCCCCTGCGGACAAGACGCCGCTGCCGCTGGGCGCCGCCGGAAAACCTGATGTACTGACAGTGCTCGGCGCAGGCATTGCGGGGCCTCAGGGGCGCTCCGGCACGCTGAAATCGGCGCCTCTGGCAAACATCCGTCACACGCAGTCCGGCCCGCAACTCGCCTTCGCGACACCCGGCAAGGCGCGCGTCTGCCGCGGCGATTCCGGCGGCCCGGTTCTCGATGGAAGCGGCAGAATCTGGGGCGTGTCAGGCGCAATCCTGCGCGCCGAAGGCGGCTGCTCGGCCCGCGCGGTCGTCGTGCCGGTCGATCCGCGGAACCCGGCGCTCAAGGCCCTCATCGGAAACGCCGCGCAATAAACGGGTGACGCTCGCACCCCTATCGCCTAACAAAACAACTCTCAGGAAACGCCAGACAATGAACCAGACACTCCCGAACGATCCGCCCATGTCTGCTCCGGTCGAGGAGCTGCCCGACACCTTTTTTCTTCCTCCCTCGCGCGCGCGCTGGGTGTTCTCCGTAGTGCTGAGCACATTCATCGTGGGGGTCAATCTGTATGTCGTGTCAACACAGGGTGGGTCCGCTCTGGCTATTCTCGCCACGATCTTCACCATTACGGGTCTCGCTTCGGGGGCGCAGCTTGTTCCCGGCAGCGCGGGCCTGTGGCTCGACCGCAAGGGCTTCACGTTCCGCATGTTCTGGGTTGATCGCCGCCGCGAATGGGACGAGGTCAGCCCTGTGCTGTCGTCACAGGTCGGGCTTCTGCAGTTGGTCGGCTACAGCCGCAAGAACGATGCGCCCAACAAGCCGCGCGAAGTGCTGCCGGATACATACGGAATTTCGGCCCATGAACTCGCCGACCTCATGAACCACTGGCGCAACCGCGCGCTGACCGCCTGATCAGACGAAGACGGGCGCGATCACCTCGTCGCCGATTCGGATCTCGCCATCGTCCAGCACGTGCATGAAAACGCCGAGATCGGTGTGGCCGAAATTCTGCATCAGGGCTTTTGGCAGATTGGCGTCGCGGGCCGCGGTGTCGGGATCGACATTCACCGCGCCGCAGCGCGGCGTGCGCGCAAGACCCTTCAGCCGCACGCCGCCGATGCCGATCTCGCGGTCGACCCAGTCGAACTCCTCCCAGGCATCAAGCCCCTCGATATAGATGTTGCCGCGAAAGCGCAGGGGATGCAGATCCCGCCCGGTCGCCGCCTCCAGCGCCCGTACGGACGCAATGTTGATGATCGAAACCGAGCGCATGAAGACCGGCGAGACGACGCTCGCATCGGTGAATTTGTGACCGGCGCTCCGCACGAGTTTCGGACGGCCCTGCGCCTTCTGTCCGATATAATCTTCGAAAAACTCCTCCACGGCTCTGCGGTCGATCTCAAGCGTGAGATCGGCGGTCAGAAGAATGTCATCGCCCTTGCGGATCGACAGCGAAGCGGTCTCGGGATCGTAGGAGGTGCGAAGCGCGGCCAGCTCCTCGTTGTTCCGCAGCATCAGGAAAAAGCCCTTGTCGAGCGGCTCCGGGTGCTGCGGGTCGAACGCCGTCGTGCCGAGCGTCAGCGCATATTCGCGATCGAACGGAATCCCGTTCGCCTCGGTGAGCGTCAGCGCGTCCATTTTTTCGGGCGTCAGGCCCTTGATCGGATAACGGTAGAGATCGGCGACCTTGGCCATGTCGGCCCTCCAGAACGATGGAGGGGATAATCCCCGCCGGTCGCGCTGCCGCCATCGGGCATTTGACGTATTGAGGTCAGCCGCCCAGCTTCGCGCGGATCTCTGCCGGAATGCGGGAGGGACGCCCCTCGCGCGCGATGAGCGCGCAAATCACTTCGGCCGAAACCAGAATCTCGTCGCCCCGCACGACCTTCTGATCGAGAACGAGCGATGCCCCTCCGAGATCCTTGAGGATCGTCACGACATCCAGTTCATCGTCGAGCCTTGCGGGCGCGCGGAACCGGATGTTCATGCTTGCGACGACAAAGCTGAGACCGCGTTCGGCCAGCAGCACTCTCTGGTCCACGCCCTTTTCGCGCAGAAGCTCGGTGCGCCCGCGCTCCATGAAGCGCAGATAGCTCGCATGGTAGACGACACCGCCCGCATCGGTGTCTTCCCAGTAAACGCGCACATACAGCTTTCCGTCAGACATCGTCGCCCTGATCGAACAGCGGCATATGATTGGTCTGCGTGGGCGCGGCAAGGCCGAGATGGGCGAAAGCGTGCACCGTCAGCATGCGGCCGCGCGGGGTTCTCTGCATGAAGCCCTTCTGGAGAAGGTATGGCTCGACGATGTCCTCGAGCGCATCGCGCGGCTCGGACAAGGCCGCCGCGATGGTGTCGATCCCGACGGGCCCGCCACCATAGTTCAGCGCGATGCAATTGAGGTAGCGCCGGTCGAGCGCATCGAGCCCGACATCGTCCACTTCCAGCATGGACAAGGCCTTGTCGGCAACCGCGCGCGTCACCGTGTCCGCGCCCGCGACATGGGCGAAATCGCGCACGCGGCGCAGCAGGCGCCCGGCGATGCGCGGCGTGCCGCGCGCGCGGCGCGCAATCTCACGGGCGCCGTCTTCCGCGATCTTCATGCCGAACACGCGCGCACCGCGCGTCACGATGAAATCCAGTTCCTCGACCGTGTAGAAATTGAGCCGGATCGGAATGCCGAAACGGTCGCGCAGCGGCGTTGTCAGAAGACCGGCACGGGTCGTCGCGCCGATCAGCGTGAATTTGGCCAGATCGATGCGTACAGACCGCGCCGCAGGCCCCTCTCCGATGATGAGATCGAGCTGGAAATCCTCCATCGCGGGATAAAGCACTTCCTCGACCGCCGGGTTGAGGCGATGGATCTCGTCTATGAACAGGACATCGCGTTCTTCGAGATTTGTCAGCAGCGCCGCAAGGTCTCCCGCCTTCGCGATCACCGGCCCGGACGTGGCGCGGAAATTGACGCCGAGTTCGCGCGCCATGATCTGCGCGAGCGTCGTCTTGCCAAGGCCGGGCGGCCCGGCGAACAGCACATGGTCCAGCGCCTCCCCGCGTCCCTTGGCGGCTTCGATGAAGACGGAGAGATTGGCACGCGCCTGCTGCTGGCCGATGAATTCGGACAGTTTCTGCGGCCGCAGCGACGTGTCGGCCTCGTCCTCGGTGTTCTTTTCGGGCGAAACGAGCGGGCGGTTCACGATGCAAGCTCCCGCAGCCCGAGGCGGATCAGGGCTTCGGTCGTCGCGCCCTCACCCGCCTTCGCCATCGCGCTCGACACCGCGGCGCTCGCCTGCATCTGCTGGTAGCCGAGATTGACGAGTGCGGACACCGCATCGGCGGCAGGTTGCGGCGCGCGCCTCTCCAGCACATCGTCCTGAAGGCGGATGACGTTCGAATCCACGCTCGCAAACGCCGGCGCCTTGTCCTTCAGTTCGGCGACGATGCGCGCGGCAACCTTCGGCCCGACACCCGGCGCGCGCGCCACCGCCGCCTTGTCCTGGAGCGCAATCGCATTGGCGAGATCGGAGGCCTTCAGCACGCCGAGTATGGACAAGGCCACCTTGGCGCCGACGCCCTGCACGGTCTGCAGAAGGCGAAACCAGTCGCGCTCGCTGTCGGCGGCAAAGCCGAACAGGCGGATCTGGTCCTCGCGCACATAGGTCTCGATAGACAAAGCAACCGCCTCACCAGCGGAGGGCAGGCTCGCCAAAGTCCGCGCCGAACAATGGACGACATACCCCACGCCGCCGACATCGAGGATGACCCAGTCGTCCCCGGTCGAATCAACAAGGCCCTTCAGCTTTCCGATCATGGCGCCCTGTTAGCATAAATCGGAACAGAACGGGATCGTTTCGCGCATCCGCGCGTTGCTGTTCGCCACAGGAACCCGCCTCTTGGAAACCGAAAACAGAGATCTTCGCTCCGGCCGCACCGTCTGGGAGGCCCAGCCGCTCGACGCGCCGAAGACCGCGCGGCTGACGCGGGACATCCGCACGGACGTGCTCATCGTCGGCGCCGGAACCTCCGGGGCGTTCATGGCCGAGACCCTGACCGATGCCGGCTTCGATGTCGTCGTGGTCGATCGCCGGGGGCCGGCCGAAGGCGCGACCACCGCCTCCACGGCATTGATCGAATACGAAATCGACACGCCGCTGACCGAACTCCGCAAGCAGATCGGCAAGGACCGCGCCGAGCGCGCCTGGCGGCGGAGCTATCTGGCGCTCTCAAGCCTTGCGGCGCGCACGCGCGCGCTGGGCATCGATTGCGGCGCGGTGCGCCGGGACAATCTCTATCTGTGCGGCAATGTGCTGGATGCCAACGCGCTGGAGGAGGAAAGCCATGCACGGCGTTCCATCGGCATCGAGACCGCAATGCTTGGCCGTACGGACCTGAAGAAAACCTACGGCATCGCGCGGGCGGCGGGGTTGATGGCGTTCGACGATCTGGCCGCCGATCCACGCCAGCTTGCCGCCGGATATCTGTCGGTCGCCATCGGCCGGGGCGCGAGGGTGTATTGCCCGACGACAATCTCCGATGTGCGCCGCAGCGGCCGCGACGTGGTTGCGGAAACGGCCGAAGGCCCGCGCATCACCAGCCGCCATCTGGTGTTCTGCACCGGCTACGAACTCGCCGACCACGTGCCGAAAAAGGGCCATACGATCATCTCGACCTATGCCATCGCGACCAAACCGCAGCGGCGCAATCTGTGGCCCGGCGAATGCTTCATCTGGGAGGCCTCCGATCCGTATCTGTACATTCGCACGACGACGGACGGCGGCGTCATCTGCGGCGGCGAGGACGAGGAATTCGAGAACGAGGAAAAGCGTGACGCCCTCCTCGCGCGCAAGACGCGCACGCTGGAACGCAAGCTGAAAAAACTTCTTCCGGACCTCGACACCGCTGCCGCGTTCGCATGGGCGGGTTCGTTCGGCTCGACGGCGACGGGGCTTCCCTCGATCGGCCAGATCCCGCGCCATGCCGGCCGCTACGCCGTTCTCGGCTTTGGCGGCAACGGCATCACCTACAGCCGGATCGGCGCCGACATCATTCGCGGCGAGCTGACGGGACACCCCGATCCCGACCGCGATCTTTACGCGTTCAGCAGTGCGCGGCTCATGCGGTGATGGGCGTGCGTAATGGCAACCGCCAGCGCATCCGCCGCGTCCGCACCGATCTTTCCGGCCTTCGGCAGCAGCACGCCGATCATGAGCCCGATCTGCGCCTTTTCGGCATGGCCGACGCCGACCACCGTCTTCTTCACGAGGTTGGGTTTGTATTCGGCGACCGGAATGCGTGCCTGAGCCGGGACCAGCATGGCAATGCCGCGCGCCTGCCCAAGCTTCAGCGTCGACATCGGGTTGTTGTTGACGAAGGTTTCTTCGACCGCCGCCTCGTCGGGCGCGTATTCGGCGAGAATGACCGCCAGCCCCGCGTGAAGCTGGGCGAGACGTTCGGCCAGAGACAGGGTCTCGTCGGGCACCACCTGCCCGCACGCCACATAGGTCAGCTTGTTGCCGAAGCTTTCGATCACGCCCCAGCCGGTGCGGCGGAGGCCGGGATCAATGCCGAGAATGCGAATCGGGGACGGGACCATAACGTGAACTAATGCCCGATGAGGTGTTCACGTCCAGTAAAACCCCGAGGCCGAAACGGCGCGCGCGTGAACCTGTCACGTACAAAAAGGCCGGGCCCAAAGGGGGTCCGGCCCCTTTTGCGCTCTCCACCATTGGGGGGCTGGATAATCGGTGGAGCCCACAAAACGAATCATTCAACCAACGCAACCTATGATAGTTGCGTCAGCGATTTACGCAATATATTTGTTAGACCAAAGACGTAGAGGTTTCCGCATCCTCAACCGGATCGAGGAATCCCTCTGTCCGGAGCCATTCAGGCCGCGGTCAGCTTCGCCAGAACCTCGTCGGAGACTTCGAAATTCGAATAGACGTTCTGCACGTCGTCATCGTCTTCCAGCGTGTCGATGAGCTTCAGCATGGTCTGGGCTTTTTCTTCGTCCAGCGACGTGCTGATCGTCGCGCGCCACACGGCCTTGGCGCTTTGCGCCTCGCCCAGCACAGCTTCCAGCGCCTTGGACACTTCGCTCAGGCTCTCGAAGGAGCAGGTGACGACATGGCGCTCGGCATCGGATGCGACATCGTCCGCGCCCGCTTCGATCGCGGCCTCCAGCACCTTGTCTTCCGACCCGGCCTTGGCGGGATACACGATCTCGCCGACATGGTTGAACATGAAACCGACCGAGCCCGTCTCGCCGAGCGCGCCGCCCGATTTGGAGAAATAGGAACGCACCGCGCCGCCGGTGCGGTTGCGGTTGTCGGTCAGGGTTTCGACGATGACGGCGACGCCGCCCGGCCCGTAGCCCTCGTAGCGCACCTCTTCGTAATTCTCGCCCTCGCCGCCCATCGCCTTCTTGATGGCGCGCTCGATGTTGTCCTTGGGCATGGACTGGCCCTTGGCCTCGTTGATGGCCAGGCGCAGGCGCGGGTTCATATTGGGGTCGGGCAGGCCCATCTTGGCCGCGACGGTGATTTCGCGGGCGAGCTTGGAGAACAGCTTGGAGCGCTGGGCGTCCTGGCGTCCCTTGCGGTGCATGATGTTCTTGAATTGCGAATGGCCGGCCATGCGAAGGCAATCCCTGAAAGCGGATGAATGGAGTGTTCGGGCGCCCTTATAGCGAGCGGACGGGCGGGCCGCCAAGCCTCGCGGCGATCAATCGACGAAGCTGCCTGCCGCCGCGAGGGCCATTTTCACCACGGCCAGGAGAACGCCCCCGGCGAGGAACGTGCCCGCCGCGCCGACCAGGATGCCGACAACGAGTGCAACCGCGTCCCGCTCGATCATGGCAAGCGCGATGATGAGGCTGGCAATGGCTGGGACGAGATTTGTCAGCGGAAACGGCAGCATGACCACGACCGACAGGAACATGATCAGAAAACCGATGATCCGCTCGGTCACCGGCTTGAAGAAATCGGCGCCGCGCGGACGGATCAGTTTTTCGATGAAAACGAGGCGCGGCTCGGCGAGATCCATCACCTTGCGGTAGGTCGCGGTGTCGATCCGGCGGTCCAGCACCCTTTTGGGCAGCCACGGAACCTCGTAGCCGAGCACCATCTGCAGAGCGATGAGGAACACCGGCAGGCCAAGGATCGAGCCGAGCCCCGGCGGGGCCGGCACGCAGTTCGGCAGGCTGAAAAGAACGATGAGGATGCCGAAGGAACGGTCGCCGAGCCCGGCGACAATCTCGCGGCAACTGATCTTTTCGCCCGTCGCCTCGTCCGCGATGGCGCGCAGAACCTGCGCCGCAGAGCGGCGGCGCTCAGCCTTGAGAACGGAAAGATCATGCATCAGGGCTCAACAAGCGCAGGCTGATGACGTTTTCAAGACCCGACGCGGCGCAAGGCGACGTAGAATGCCTTGCGGAAGGACGCCCGGCCTCAGAACCGCGCGGCGATTCCGCCCTTGGCGAGGGCGCGGGCCGAGCCGCCATCCTCGATGAGGCCCTCGGCCTCGGCGAAGAGGGTGAAATTTCCGGCGGTCTCGTGCTCGGCACGGAAGCCGACAAACGCGCCGATGCTCTCGCCCTCGCTTGTATCGAAGGCGATTCCGCCGCCCCCGAGCGTCCCAGAGACCGTGCCGTCCCCGATCTGCGTGCGGCCTTCGAGGCCGATCCCGGGGATGAGCCGGGTCTGGCTGCCGTCGGCATGGGCATATTCCACGGGCACCGACAGCGATGTGCGCCCGACGAGCAGATGCAGATCGCGCTCATCGAGCCTCAGATTGGCCGAGGAGGGGCCGCTTTCCTCATAGCCGTCGATGAAGAGGCCGGCATAGCGCACCGAGCCGCGCGCCTCGATCCTCTGCCCGCCGACATGGACGGGCTGCATGATCCCGATCTGCTGCGAGACGAAAATGCCGCTGTAATCCGCCTCGGCCTCCGCAAGACCGCCGGGCGCGCCCATATCCGCGACGCGGCGCGTGCTGTCGTAATCCGACCAGCCCAGGACAAGACCCAGATCGAGCGTGGCGCTGCCAAACGCGAATGTGCCGTAGGCACCGCCGAAAGCGCTCTGCGTCTCGACGTCCTGACTGAGCGGCACCTGTGTCTTTGCCCAGCCGGCGCCGAGGAACAGGCCCGCCGTGCCCGCCTCGGAGGCCACGAGATCCATGCCCGAGACGAAGCCGGCGAGACGGCTGTCATAGCCAACCGATATGTTCGAAGCGTTCTGGTCACGCCCGCCACCGAAGCCACGCAGCCAGACTGTACGTGCGTATGGTTCACGGGCATCGAAGATGCGTGTGTGCGGAGCAGCATCCGGCGCATAGGCCAGCGGCGCACTCATCGTCCCTGCCGCCCCGCGCGTGGCGATTGCGCCGAACACGCCGCCGGTCAGATCGCCGAGCGCCTGCGCCTCGGCGCGCACGGCGGTCACATCCGCCGTCATGACGGTCATCGCCCCCGCATCGACGACGAGCGGCATGCCCGACGCCAAAACCGTCCCAGGAAGAGCGCCGGCATCCCCGAAACCGTCATCGGCCAAAAAGTGCAGTGCGGCGCTGAGCCCCGGCGCAATGTCGAGCACGCCGCTCGCCGCCTCCGCCGCGCGCCAGAACATATCGCCCTCGATGACCGAGCCGGGCATAACATTGAGATGCGTTCCAGCACCCCCGATCGCGATGGAGAAGGCGCCCGCCCCCGTCGCCCTGATCGTCCCGCTGTTGGTGATCCATCCGCCCGGACCTACGGACATGACGCCGGCCGTTACATCGGCCGCGACCGAGATCGTTCCAGCGTTGTATATCTCTGTGCCGGCTCCGCTCGAATATATGCCCTCTGCGGATTCTCCCTGGGTTTCGATACGCCCGGAATTGGCAATACGTGAATTCGCTCCCGTCGCATAAATGCCGTCGGACAGATCCCCGGATGTCGCGATCGTGCCGGTGTTGTTGACCACCGAGGCGGAGCCGACGGCAAAGACGCCGAGAGCGGAAATACCGGATGTCGACACCGTACCGACGTTTTCGATGAGGACATCCGCACCGATGGATTCTATGCCGTGACCGCCCCCCCCATCCACGGCAATCGCACCGCTGTTGAAGATCCGCACCTGCGCTCCCGCGGACAAGATGCCGCCGGCGCCAACCCCTGTCGAAATCGAACCGCTATTCGAGATGAAGGCCGCATCTCCGGTCGAAGAGATTCCGAAGCTGTTCGTGCCGTTCACCAGGATTTCGCCCTCGTTCACGATGAAGGCGTCTGCGCCGGACGATTCGATCCCGTTCAGCGCGCCAGCCGGGTCCAAAATTCCACGATTTCGGATCGTGGCGCTCGTGCCCGTGCTGCCAATCGTGGCATCGATCTCGCCGCTGTTTTCAATCCACACATCCGCGCCAGTTGAATATACCGCATAGCTGCCGCCAAAGCCGCCGCTGCTGAATCCGATCGATCCGCGATTGTCAAGCAATTGGCCGTCGCCGGTCATCGAAACGGCATATCCTATGAATGCACTGATTTCACCGCCCGCCTCGACGAGGCCTCTGTCGTAATCGTTCCGCATCACCTGTTCGTCGGAGACCGTACCGTCCGGCACGACGAAAGTCTGCGCGCTTGCCGGCGAGACGGTCCAGACAGCGCTCAGCGCCAGTCCACACGCACGCACCGAATGACCTCTACGAGGCATCGACATCCTCCAATGACATCTAAAAATTGTGCTTTGTAGGTATCCGTATGCCGGGCCTTCTCCGGTCCCGCCGCGCTCACATCCGCGTGAGCGCCCCCCGGCCCCACGTGGCGAAAATCTCTATAGAACAAGAATGTTGTAGAATTATTTGAAAATCGCCGCGGCAAATAATTTTGTCGGAAGATTGTCCTTCGCGAACGAGGTCTCTAGTTTCGGCGCGGGGGAAAAATGAACCGGGTGCACTACAACGACCTTGTCTTCGACGCGAACCTCCTGTTTGCACAGCGGGACGGCGAAGTACTTCGCTTCACGCGCCAGGAGCGCGCGATGCTCGAAATGTTCACGCAGAATCCGCGCCGTCTTCTGTCGCGCACGCACATTCTCGATGCGATCGCGACACCGGACGCCCCGACATCCGACCGCAACGTGGATTTTCTAGTCAACCGCCTGCGCGCCAAACTCGGCGACAAGGCGCGCGAACCACGCTTCATCGCAACGCAGTACGGCGAGGGCTATATCTGGATCGCCGAACGCATCGTCGACGAGCCGCTCGCGGCGTTTCTCCTCATCGGACCCTTGTACGGACTTTTCCACGAACCGACTCGGCAGATCGCCGAACCTCTCCTGCGGGATGTCTCGGCCGCTTTCGATGCGCTGACGGGTCCCGGCCAGACATCCGTCGTGGCCGAGAGCTGGCGCCGTGCCGCTCCGCACCGGATATCCTTCTCGCTCGACGCGAGCCTGCATTGCGAGGGCGATGTCCTGCACGCGGCCGTGCTTCTGCGCGACGGGGCGAGCGGGCGGATGCTGCACGCCTGGCGCGAGGTCCTGCGCCCGGGAGCGGACGATGCCGAGAACGCGGCGGCGCGCATCAAGGACGCCATCTGGCGCCATCTCGTCGGTCCGGACGACGGCCAGACATCGCCCGCCGCCCTTCCACTCGAACTGCGTCTGCACGAGGCGGCACTGATCCTTGCGGGAACACCCGAAAGCCATCGCGAGATCGAAGGCCAGATGGCCCGCGAGCGTTTTTCCTCAGACGATCCGGCGCTCGGCATCCTTCAGGCGCTCGGTCAGTACGCACGCCTCGTCCAGGCCGGACCAGCGCTTTCGCCCGAACAATGGGACGACATCGAGGACGAAATCGAGCGGCTGGTGCAGGCCGGGCTTCCCGCCGCGCAGGACGATCCGCTGCTGATGCTGGCGGCGGCAAAACTGCTGTTTTTCATCGATCGCGGACATTTCGAATTTGCCGAGCAGCTCGCCGAGGAGGCCTTCGCCAACAGCCCGGCATTCGCCGCCTCTTTCGCGATGCGCGCGCAGATCTTGATGTGCCGCGGCAAAATCGAAGAAGCCGTGGTCCTGTACGACAAGGCGATCGAGCTCGCCGGCGATAGCCAGGAATTCACGGCCTATCTGCTCGTCCTGAAATGCACCGCGCTGCTCGCCGCCGCCGACCGGCGCGCGCTCGACGCCACCTGCGCGGAGCTTTTCACGCTCAAGCCGGAATCGCGTTTCACTGTCGGGATTTTCCTCGCCGACCACGAAGGCCCGCCGCCTCCGGAATGCCAGGCCATTCTGGCGGGCATCGACGAGCCCGCGGCGGCGCGCCTCGCGCATCATCTGTACCGTGTCGGGGCGCGTCATTTTCGAGCGAGCGAGCACCGGGACAATGTCATGCGCGGCCTTCTCGCGCGGCTGGCACATTTCGACCCGGATGCCGTGCAGGCGCCCGTGCGCGAATTCCTTACCAGAAGCCCGGCTCGGCGGCCGCCAGACGCGGCCCGATCCTGACGGGCGCGACCTTTACCGCAAGTCCGGTTGCGTCGTCGGTCTCGACGGCAAGGCCGCAAAGGGTTCCCTCGCCCGTCGCGGGTTCGAAGCGGCCGGAGGGGATTTTGCGTGTGAAACGCCGCAGCGGTTCTTCCTTGTCCATACCGAGGACGGAATCGTAATCGCCGCACATCCCGGCGTCGGAAATATAGGCCGTGCCGCCGGGCAGGATCTGGTGGTCGGCGGTCGGCACATGCGTGTGCGTGCCGACAACGGCGCTCGCGCGGCCGTCGACGAACCAGCCGAACGCCTGTTTCTCGCTCGTCGCCTCGGCGTGGAAGTCGATGAACACCGCGTCGCAGGCCTGTCCCAGCGGACAGGCGGACAGCTCGCGTTCGGCGATCGCGAAGGGATCGTCCAGCGCATCCATGTAGATGCGGCCCATGAGGTTCATCACCAGAACGCGCCGTCCGTCGTGAATGTCGATCAGGGCGGCGCCGCGCCCGGGTGTTCCGGGTGGGAAGTTTGCCGGGCGGATCAGACGGTCGGCGCGCTCGATGAACACAAGCGTCTCGCGCTGGTCGAAGGCGTGGTTGCCGAGCGTCACCGCATCGGCGCCGACCTCGATCAGGCTTTCATAAATGTCCTCGTTGATGCCGAAGCCGCCCGCCGCGTTCTCGCCGTTAACGACGAGAAGATCGATCTTCCAACGCTGCCGGAGCCGGGGGATCTGGTCGAGGGCCACCTGACGGCCCGACCGGCCGACGAGATCGCCGAGAAAGAGAATGCGCATAGGCGGGGTTCAAAGACCTTCCCGGCCCAAATTGCAACGGATGATCTCGTTTTCGGTGACGACGGCGTCCAGAGGCACGTCGTGAAGTTCGCGCGGAACTTCGTCCACCTCCTGCAGCGCAAAGGCATAGCCGATCATCAAGGGTCTCTCTTCGCGGGCCAGCGGGCCGAGCGTGCGGTCGTAATGGCCCTTGCCGTATCCGATCCGAAAACCGCGCCGGTCGAACGCCGAAAGCGGCACGATTACCACATCCGGTGAGACTTCCGGCGCGGACGGCTCGGGCTCCGGAATGCCGCCATAGCCTTTTGCCAGCGGATCCTCCGCGCGCCAGAGCCTGAAGCTCATCGGCTCCGCGTCGGAAACGACATGCGGCAGAGCCAGGGTCGCACCGGCAGCACGCAGCTTTTCCGCAAGCGGATGCGGCGACAGTTCGCCCTTGATCGGCATGTAGAAAGCGACGATCCGGCGGGACCACGTGCCCAGCATATCCATCGCATGGCGCGCCGCGCCGCGGGCGGCGGCCTCCGCGTCCTCGGGTGCGATTGCGCGGCGAAGCTCGATCTTGGCGGACCGGAGGGCGGATTTTTCTGAGGGCAGATTCATCCTTTTCCCTTAGCATGTTCGGCATGGCCAAGAAGACACCCGACACCTCTGAACCGAAACCCAAGGCAGGCACGCCGCGCAAGCCGGCCCCGAAAACGGCAGCCGGCGGCACGCCGGTTCTGTTGTCCGGCGGCAATCCGCAGATCGCGAAAGCCGACGGCGATGCGCCGGTGCAGGCTTATATCGCCGCGATGCCGGGCTGGAAGAGCGCGGCCGGCGCACAGCTCGATGCGCTGATCGTGCGTGCCGCCCCGGATGTGCGCAAAGCGGTGAAATGGAACTCACCCTTCTACGGCATGGAGGGCAAAGGCTGGTTCCTCAGTTCCCACTGCTTCACCAAATACATCAAAATCGCCTTTCTCAACGGCGCAGCCCTCGATCCGCTTCCGCCCGGCGCGTCGAAGGACAAGAACACCCGCTATCTCGACCTTCACGAAGAAGATGTGCTCGACGAGGCGCAATTCATGGACTGGGTGAAGCAGGCCGCTGCGCGCCCGGGCTGGGTGCCTTAGCCTCTCGGCCAATGGACAAGCCGCCGGATGAGGCGCATCGGAGGCGGCCCATGGCTACCCTTCGATGATCACAGATTATCACTTCTACCTCGCCGCCATTCCGGCCGTCGTTCTTCTCGGTCTCGCCAAAGGCGGCTTTGCCGGTGTCGGCACACTCGCCGTGCCGCTGCTGGCGCTTGTCGTCGCGCCGGTGCAAGCGGCAGCCATCACGCTTCCCATTCTGATGGTGCAGGATGTGATCAGCACCATCGCCTATTGGCGCAAATGGGATAACCGCAATCTTCTGATCCTCGTGCCGAGCGCGATCATCGGGATCGTGCTTGCCTTCCTGCTCGCCAAACATGTCTCGGACGCCGCCTTCTACATCGCCCTCGGCCTCATTTCGGCGGTGTTCGGCGCACGCAGCCTCTTCGCGAAAGACATCACGCCGAAAAAAGCAGGCGTGCCCGCCGGAATTTTCTGGGGCTCGGTCGCGGGCTTCACCAGCATGATCGCCAATGCCGGTGCTCCGCCTTTCCAGTTGTACATGCTGCCACAGCGCCTACCCCGCGAAGCCTTTGTCGGAACAAGCATGGCCTTTTTCGCCATCGTAAACTGGCTGAAGCTGCCGGGCTTCATCGCGCTCGGCCAGTTCACCCCGCAGAACATGCTGACGACAGCGGTGTTGATGCCGCTCGCCATTGCCGCCACGGGAGCCGGAATATGGCTCGTTCGCCGCACCTCGAACGAGCGCTTCTACAAGATCATCTACGCGCTGATGATCCTCGTCGGCCTGAAGCTGCTGCATTCGGGCGCGGAACTGCTCCTCGCCTGAACTCGTCTCACTTCTGCGGGCCGAGCGTGCCTAGAACGTCGAGAACCGCTGCCGCCGCCTCGATGCGGTCGGGAATGGGGATGTTGCGGTTGGCCAGCATGACGATGCCGATCCTGCGTTCGGGAACGAAGGCGGCGTAGGCGCCGAAACCGTTGGTCGATCCGGTCTTGTTGAAGAGCGTCGGGCCGGAGGGCGCCTGCGGAGGGTCGAGCGCGACGGCGCTCTGCGGCTCGAGCGCCATTTCACTCGAGTTTCCGGCCAGAAGATCGGCCCGCGTCACGGGATAGGGATATTGCTCCCAGCCAAGACCCTGGACCATGCCGCCCACCCTGAAATAGCCGACATGCGTTCCCTCCACCGCGCGTCTCAGCGGCGGAGCGAGCGCATCCGGGTTCATGTTCGCATCGACGAAGCGGATCAGGTCGGCCGCCGTCGTCTTGACACCGTAGGCCTCGGGCCCGAACACGCCGGGCGTGACGCGCACGGGCTTGTTGGCCTTGTTGTACCCCAAAGCGTAATCGTCCATACGCGATTTGGGCACGCGCACGAAACTGTTCGTCATGCCAAGCGGCGCGAAGATCTCTTTCTCGACGAGCGTCGCGAAATCGCCGCCCATCGCAAGGCTCGCGATATGCCCCAGCAGGCCGATGCTGGGATTGGAGTAGCGACGCTGCGCTCCGGGCGGGCTTGCGGGCTCCCACGTCCGGAAATAGTCCGGCATGTCGGCATCCCGGTTCACGCTTGCGGGAAACTGCAGCGGCAATCCTCCGGCGGTGTATGTGCCGAGATTGAGCAGGCTTGCCTTGTCGATCGCGCTGCCGCGCAGCGCGGAAAGATGGGCGCCGGGCCGGTCGTCGAGCGAAAGCTTGCCGCGCTCCTGCGCCTCAAGCGCGAGCGTTGCCGTGAAGGTCTTGCTGACCGAACCGATCTCGAACAGCGTGTCCCGCGTCACGGGCTTCTTGCTGTCGCGCGAGGCGACGCCGTAGGTGAAAACGTAATGACGACCGCCGGCCGTCACCGCAACCGCCATCCCCGGAACGTCGTGCTTTTCGAGAAGCGGGCGGAACGCGGCATCGACGGCCGGTTCAATCCGGGGCTGCGCGTCGTCTGCTTTTGCGGGAGCGGCAACCAGCACCGCAAGGCTCATCGCAAGGGCCGCCGGCCCGGACCGTTTCGTGGCGAAGCTCAAAATATCGTCCCCGTGAAGTTCAAGCCGACGCGATTGGCCATGCGGAAACGGCAGGATCATGACGGCGCGCCCCGGACGGGGCAAAAGGAAGGGAAGTGCGGGCCGCAAAAGCCGTCGGATTTTTCGATCCCGGGAACCTACCTGAGTAGGTGGGCGCCGTGTGCCCAAGCCCAGGGGCGAGGACAGGGACAGCTCCCTTTGAGATCGATAAGGCCCCGGGAATACAGTTTCCTGACCAACCCAGCAGCACCGCCCTCTCTATGTAGTGTTTCGCGGGCTCAGGCGCCAGCGCTGTCGCGCAACCGCGTGCGCAGGTCCGCGGCCAGCACCTCCAGCCGCTCGGCCAGGCCATTGACGACAACGGCCGCTTCCTCCGCTTCCTCGTCGGCCAGCGACACCGCCGCCTCGTCGCCCTCCTGAAGGCGGCGGATCCTGGCTTCGAGATCGCCCACGCGCCGCTGGGCTTCGCTGAGTTCGTCCGCGATCACGATGCACGCCATCACCGTCAGGCGCATGTCGCCGATTTCGCCGAAGCTCGTGCGCATGGCCGTCATCTTCTCGTCGACCAGTTTTCCGAGATTTTGCAGATGCTCTTCCTGGCCGTCGTCGCAGGCCATGCGGTAGGTGCGCCCGGCAATCGTGAGAGTGACTTCAGCCATCGGCGTTCCTTCAGTCCTTGCTGGGCTGGTCGCGGCCGAGGACGTCCTGAATCGTCTCGATGGCCTTGTCGAGACGCCGGGCAACATCGCGGTTGGTACTTTCGAGCCGCGTCGTCCGCGCATTGCTGAGATCGAGCTCTTCGGCAAGCCGCGCGCGATCGTCCCCGAGAAGCGCAATTTCGGTATCGCGTTCGGCGCCGGTGCGCCGGGCGTCGAGAATCCGGGTCGATGCCGCTTCCAGCACGCCCACGGCTCCCTCAAGCCGCCGGAGCGCCGCTCCCAGTGCGGTCTCTCTCATGAAACGAACTACTCCCCGGCCGCCGCCGCGCTTAGAGGTCTGGAACGTCACGTCTTTTCTGCGCAGGACCTCAAGCCCGCCTGTGTTCGGAATTATGAGGCGGGGGCCAGTTCCGCGTCAATCGCATGAGTGCCGTCAACCACATGCATAACTTGCCCGAAACCCCACCTTAGCCGCGTTGACTAAGAGCGTCAGGATGCTAAGTGTCCACCCCCGTGCTCTGGCTGATCCCGGCCTATCCCGCGCGGGGCCGCGCCACATGCCCAAACAGATCTCCCGCGAACAACACGACCGCATGGCGAACGCCCTGCGGTTCCTTTCGATCGATGCCGTCGAGAAGGCCAAATCCGGCCATCCGGGCCTGCCCATGGGCGCCGCCGACGTCGCAACGGTTCTGTTCTCCCGTTATCTGAAGTTCGACCCCACCGATCCGCACTGGCCGGACCGCGACCGCTTCGTGCTGTCGGCCGGCCACGGCTCGATGCTGATCTATTCGCTGCTGCATCTGACCGGCTATGAGAGCGTGTCCATCGAGGACATCAAGCTCTTCCGCCAGCTCGATTCCAAAACGCCGGGCCATCCCGAGAACTTCATGACGCTCGGCGTCGAGACGACGACGGGGCCCTTGGGCGCGGGCCTTTCCACCGCCGTCGGCATGGCGCTTGCCGAGCGCATTCTCGCCGCCGAATTCGGCGACGATGCGGTCGATCATTTCACCTATGTGATCTGCTCGGACGGCGATCTCATGGAAGGCGTCAGCCAGGAGGCCATCGCGATCGCGGGCCATATGAAGCTGTCGAAAATGATCGTCTTCTATGACGACAACGGAATTTCGATCGACGGCGCGACCTCGCTCTCCGACAGCGTGGACCAGCTCGCGCGCTTCAAATCCGCCAACTGGAACGCGGTGCGCGTCGACGGCCACGATCCGGAGGCCATCGCCGCCGCCATCGAGGCCGCGCAGAAAAGCGACAAGCCCTCGCTGATCGCCTGCAAGACGACGATCGGCTTCGGCGCTCCGAAAAAGGCCGGCACCGCTGGTGCCCACGGCTCGCCGCTCGGGGCGGAAGAAATCGCCGCGACCCGCAAGGCGCTCGGCTGGGAATACCCCGCCTTCGAGATACCGGACGATGTCGCAACCGCCTGGCGCGAGGCCGGTGCCCGCTCGAAGGAGGCGAACGCCGCCTGGAAGAAACGCGTCGACAGCATCGCCAAGCGCGATGAATTCGAGCGCCGCGTCATCAAGGGCGAGCTTCCGGCTTCGTTCGAGGCGGCGATCAAGAACCTGAAAGAACGCCTCGTCTCGGCGCCGCAGGAAGTCGCGACCCGCAAGAGCTCGGAAATCGTGCTCGAAGCCATCGCCGATGCCCTGCCGGAGCTTCTGTCCGGCTCCGCGGACCTGACGCCCTCCAACAACACCAAGGTGAAGGCGTTCAACGAGATCTCGCCCGGCAATTATGCGGGCCGGTATGTGCACTGGGGCATTCGCGAGCACGGAATGGCCTCGGCGGTGAACGGCATCGCGCTGCATGGCGGCCTCATCCCGCTCGGCGCGACCTTCCTCGTCTTCTCCGATTATTGCCGCCCGGCGCTGCGCCTTGCCGCGCTGATGAGGCTGCGCTCGATCTTCGTCTTTACGCATGACTCGATCGGCGTCGGCGAAGACGGCCCGACGCATCAGCCGGTCGAGCATCTTGCCGCGCTGCGCGCGATCCCGAATCTTTACGTCTACCGCCCGGCCGACACGGTCGAGACGGCGGAAGCCTGGGAACTCGCGATCACGGAAACCCGTCCGAGCATTCTTGCGTTGACCCGCCAGAACCTGCCGCAGGTGCGCCTGTCGAACAGCGCGGACAATCTGACGGCCCTCGGTGCCTACGAACTCGCGCCCGCCTCCGGCAAGGCCGAGGTCTCGATCTTCGCGTCGGGTTCGGAAGTCTCGCTGGCCCTCGAGGCGAAAAAGGCTCTCGACGACGCCGGCATCGCAACGCGCGTCGTCTCCGTGCCTTGCATGGACCTCTTCAACGAGCAATCCGAAGATTATCAGCGCGATGTCATCGGCACGGCACCCGTCAAGATCGGCGTCGAAGCGGCGATCCGCATGGGCTGGGACCACATCATCGGCGCGGACGGCGCATTCGTCGGAATGACAGGCTTCGGCGCGTCGGGACCGGCCAAGGACGTCTACAATCATTTTGGCATCACCAGCGAGGCGGTTGTTGCCGCCGCGAAAAAGAAGCTGGGACGCTGACCATACAAAACGGGAGACAGGGAAAATGACGGTGCGGGTAGCGATCAACGGTTTCGGACGTATTGGCCGCCTTGTGCTGCGCGGCATCGTCGAAAGCGGACGCAAGGACATTCAGGTCGTTGCGATCAACGATCTCGGCCCGGTCGAGACCAACGCGCATCTGCTGCGTCATGACTCGGTGCACGGGAAGTTCCCGGCCAAGGTCACGGTCGAGGGCGATTTCATAGACGTCGAAGGCCACGGCAAGATCAAGGTCACCGCCATCCGCAACCCGGCGGAACTTCCGCACAAGGATCTGGGCGTCGACATCGCGCTCGAATGCACGGGCATTTTTACCGCCAAGGACAAGGCGCTGGCGCACATCGAGGCCGGCGCCAAGCGTGTTCTCGTCTCCGCGCCCGCCGACGGCGCCGACCTCACCGTCGTCTACGGCGTCAACCACGACCAGCTCACCAAGGATCACATCGTCGTCTCGAACGCGTCCTGCACGACGAATTGCCTCGGCCCGGTCGCCAAGGTCCTGAACGATGCCATCGGCATCGAAAAGGGCTTCATGACGACGATCCACTCTTACACCGGCGACCAGCCGACGCTCGACACCATGCACAAGGATCTGTACCGCGCCCGCGCGGCAGCCCTCAGCATGATCCCGACCTCGACCGGCGCGGCGAAAGCCATCGGCCTCGTCATTCCGGAACTGAAGGGCAAGCTCGACGGCACCTCGATCCGCGTGCCGACGCCGAACGTCTCGGTCGTGGACTTCAAGTTCATCCCGAAGAAGCCGACAACCGTCGAGGACGTGAACGCGGCCGTGGTCGCGGCGTCGAAACAGCAGCTCAAGGGCATTCTCGCCGTGATCGACGAGCCGCTTGTCTCGACCGATTTCAACCACGACCCGCATTCCTCGAGCTTCGCGCTCGACCAGACGAAAGTGATCGACGGCAATCTCGTCCGCGTCCTCTCTTGGTACGACAACGAATGGGGCTTCTCCAACCGCATGGCCGACACGGCCGTTGCGATGGGCAAGTTGCTGTAAGGTGCCTGGTGAGCTGGAGCCAGATCTTCGGTCTCGGTGTTCTGGCTCTTCTCGGCGCACTCGGCTTCTGGCTGATGGGTGGCGGCCGAAAAGTGAAGCCTACGGGCAAAGGCCCCGGCGAAGGTACGCACGGTTCAAGTAGCGAGGCTTTTCGCCATTCCGGCACAAGCCCTCCAAGCGGCGACTGAATGATGGGGATGATGTAGTGACGTTCAAAACGCTCGACGAAGCAGATCTTTCGGGCAAACGCGTTCTCGTCCGCGTCGATTTCAACCTGCCGATGGAAGACGGCGCGGTCACGGATGACACCCGCATCCGCGCCGCGCAGCCGACCGTCGACGACATCACGTCGAGAGGCGGAAAGGCGATCCTGATCGCCCATATGGGCCGCCCCAAGGGAAAGCGCGACGAAGCGCAGTCCCTGAAGCAGATCCTTTCCGCCGTCGAGGCCGTGTTCGGCCGTCCGGTGGCCTTCGCCGACGATTGTATTGGCACCTCGGCCGAGAAGGCCGTCGCCGCGCTGAAGGACGGCGAGGTCCTTCTCCTCGAAAATCTCCGCTTCCACGCGGGTGAGGAAAAGGACGATCCGGACTTCACCGCCCAGCTCGCAAAACTCGGCGACATCTTCGTCAACGACGCCTTCTCGGTCGCGCACCGCGCGGCCTCGTCCGTCGTCGGCCTTGCCAAGGCACTGCCCGCTTATGCCGGCCGCTCCATGCAGAAAGAGCTGGAAGCCCTGTCGGCCGCCCTCACCGCGCCGCAGCGTCCCGTCGCGGCGGTTGTCGGCGGCGCCAAGGTCTCGACCAAGATCGAGCTTCTCGGCAATCTCGTCGGCAAGGTGGACACGCTCATCATCGGCGGCGGCATGGCCAACACCTTCCTCGCCGCGCGCGGGGCCGATGTCGGCAAATCCCTGTGCGAAAGAGACCACCTCGACACCGCCCGCGAGATCGAGACCAAGGCCAAGGCCGCCGGATGCGCGATCGTGCTTCCCGTCGATGCGGTCGTTGCGAAAGAGTTCAAGGCGAATGCCGCGCACCGCACGGTGACGCCGGATGCCGTCGGCATGGACGAGATGATCCTCGATGCCGGTCCGGACAGCGTGGCGGAGATCTCGAAGGTTCTCGAAAGCACCAAGACGCTCGTCTGGAACGGCCCGTTCGGCGCGTTCGAGCTCGAGCCCTTCGACGCGGCGACGAACGCCGTCGCGCGAAAGGCCGCCGAGCTGACGACATCCGGCGCGCTGCTGTCGGTCGCGGGCGGCGGAGATACGGTTGCCGCGCTCAACCATGCCGGCGCCGCGGACGGCTTTACCTACATTTCGACGGCAGGCGGCGCCTTCCTCGAATGGCTCGAAGGCAAGCCGCTTCCCGGCGTCGAAGCGCTGAAGCAGCCCTAAAAAAGACAAGACCGCAAAGCCCACTAAAGGGGCTTTGCAAAAACAGAATTCGCCCTAGATCGAAATAAGGACGGAGACGAGAATGGCCCGCATAACTCTACGCCAACTCCTTGATCATGCTGCGGAATTTGGCTATGGCGTGCCGGCGTTCAACATCAACAACATGGAGCAGGCGCTGGCCATCGGCGCGGCTGCCGACAAGGTCGATGCTCCGGTCATCATTCAGGCGTCGCGCGGTGCGCGCTCCTATGCCAACGACATCATGCTGGCGAAGATGATCGACGCGCTCGTCGAGATCTATCCGCACATTCCGATCTGCATGCATCTCGACCACGGCAACAACGAAGCCACCTGCGCCACCGCGATCCAGCACGGCTTTACCTCCGTGATGATGGACGGCTCGCTCAAGGCCGACGGCTCGACGCCCGCCGACTGGGATTACAATGTCGGCGTCACCAAGCGCGTCGCCGATATGGCGCATTGGGCCGGCGCGTCCGTCGAGGGCGAGCTCGGCGTGCTCGGTTCGCTCGAAAGCGGCGAGGGCGAGAAGGAAGACGGCCACGGCTTCGAGGGCAAGCTCAGCCACGACCAGCTTCTCACAGATCCCGACGAAGCGGTGGAGTTCGTCCGGCTCACCAAAGTGGACGCGCTCGCGGTCGCGATGGGCACCTCGCACGGTGCGTACAAATTCACCCGCAAGCCGGACGGCGACGTGCTCGCCATGAACGTCATCGAGGAAATCCACCGCCGCCTGCCGAACGTGCATCTGGTGATGCATGGTTCGAGTTCGGTGCCGGAGGATCTTCAGGAGATCATCAACAAGTTCGGCGGCGAGATGAAGCCGACCTGGGGCGTGCCGGTGGAGGAAATCCAGCGCGGCATCAAGCACGGCGTGCGCAAGGTCAACATCGACACCGACAACCGCATGGCGATCACCGGCGCGATCCGCAAAGTGCTGACGGAGACCCCGTCCGAATTCGACCCGCGCAAATATCTGAAGCCCGCGACGGAAGCGATGCAGAAGCTCTGCATGGCCCGCCTCGAACAGTTCGGCACCGCCGGCAACGCCTCGAAGATCAAGGTCCTGCCGATGAGCGTGATGGCGGCCCGCTACGCCAAGGGCGAACTCGATCCGAAGATCGAGGGCACGAAGGCGGCGGCGCAGTAAATCCGCGTCAGAGACGCGTGCGTTTCATGGCCGGACGGTCTCGCCGTCCGGTCATTTCTTTTTCTGCGGCGTCTGGGCGCCGGAGCGGGCAACCGTATCTCCGACCACGGAATTCTTGGTCGAGGGCGCGGCGGCAATGCTTTTCGGCTGCACCTTTTTCGGTTTCTTGGCTTCGCGATTCCCGTGTTGTTCCTTGGCCATGGCAGTCTCCTCCGTGTTTTTTGAAGCAGACGCCCGAATGGGCGGCCGCGCAAGAGCGGCTCAGTCCGCCGCCTCTTCCGTCACGACCACGAACTTCGTCAGCGTGTTCGGCCCGAAGGTGAGCGTCAGCGGCACGTCGGCGGCGTCGCGTCCATACGCGATAAGAATGCGCCCGATGCGCGGATCGTTGTTGCGCGGGTCGAACATGTGCCAGCTTCCGCCGAGAAAGACCTCGATCCACGCCGCGAAATCGCCGGGCGCGTGCGGCAGCGGCAGGCCGATGTCCGAGACATAACCGGTGCAATAGCGCGCCGGAATGTTGAGGGAGCGGCAGAAGGTCAGCGCCAGATGCGCGAAATCGCGGCAGACGCCGATCTTCTCCTCATAGGCTTCGAGGGCGGTGCGCGTCGGGCGCGAATCCGCATAGCCGAACGTGATGTGCTGGTGGACGAAATCGCAGATCGCCTGCACGCGCGACCAGCCGGGCGGCAGATGGCCGAACAAGCGCCAGGCCACGTCGCTCATCCGGTCGGTCTCGCAATAGCGGCTGCCGAGGAGATACATAAGCGTGTCGGCCGGAAGCTGCGCCACCGGGATTTCCGGCGCATCGCCCCCCTGCCCGTCGGGATTGCCGCTGTCGCGCACCACGGTGTCGGTGTGCAGGGTGAAGCTGCCCGCCGGAGCGACGAAGCGCATGCACCAATTGCCGAAACTGTCGCGATAGCCCTCCAGCGGCACGGAAGGCGAGGTCGTCAGGTAATCGGGCCGTTCGAGATCGGAAAACCGCGACGCATGGACATTGAGCATCGCGATCATGGGCGTGTCCTGCGGAAGCTCAAAAGTCATCTCACAGCCAACGGATATCCGCATCATACCTCCCAAAAGGCGGGTGTAGCACGGATTGGGCGGGGGATGCGCGATCCATATCCCGCTGGAACGGCTCGCGTCGACGGCCTAGGTTGCGTGCACGATCATCGACGATGCCCATGTTCCACCGCCTGATCCATTCCGACTGGAGCGTTGCTCCGCGCAAACGCTGGTGCGCTGAAGCGGTGCGGATGACAGACGGGTGGCATGTCACCACACCGCGTCGCGTTGGCGCGACGGACACATTCGTGGATCACGCGTTCACGGGCACGGTGCCCGTCCTTCTCGGCTTCGACTTCCCCATCGGCATGCCGGAAGCCTATGGCCGCCAGACGAAGCTTTCCGGCTTTCGCGCCGCGCTGCCTCTGTTCGGCGAGAGTGAATGGGCGCGCTTTTTCGACGTGGCCGCGCAGCCCGAAGAGATTTCGCTGCACCGCCCTTTCTATCCGCGCGATGCGAGGAAGGGCGTGACAAGAGCCGAACTCGTCGCGGCGCTCGGCGTCGAGCATTTCAACGAACTGCACCGCGCCTGCGAGCGCAATACGGGCGGAGCCGATGCCTGCGCGCTGTTCTGGACGCTCGGCGGCAATCAGGTCGGGCGCGGAGCGCTCACCGGCTGGCGCGACGTCATCCGCCCCGCGCTCGCACAAGGTGCGAAGCTCTGGCCCTATGATGGCGAACTGACGACGCTTGCACGTACGGGCGTGACTTTGGCCGAGACTTACCCGGCCTTGGCCCCTCGTGCGCTCGGCGTGCCTTTCGCGCGGGGAGAAAGCAAGCGCAACTCCGCAGACCGGCGCAGCAAGGCCGCCAACCTGTTGAAATGGGCGGAACGCCACCACGTCACCCTCGACGCGGACGCCGAGACCGCACTGCAGTCCGGCTTTGGCCCCTCGTCGGCGGGAGAAGACGCGTTCGACGCCCTGCTCGGGCTGCTGCTGATGATCGAGATCGTGGATGGCCGCCGACCGCCTCATGGCGCCGATTATACGGCTTGTGACTGGGAGGGGTGGATTCTCGGCCGATAGAAACAGCGGACATAAGACGCCCGAACATCAGCGCTGTTTCTCCTCCCTCGCCGCCTCCTCCGCATACTGATCCATCAGCGCCTCAAGCTTCGCTGCGGTCTCAAGGCGCCACTGGTCGAGGTCGACCTCCTCTTCCGGCTGCGTCGCGGGCGATGCGGCGTCCATGACGTTCAGCGTCACAACGATTTTCGACAGCATTGCGAGCGTGCGGGCGGCCTCGGCCGGGGCGTGATTGTAGGTCTCGGCGCGCAGCATTTCGCGGGCGACCATGCGCGACAGGCGGGCGCGCAGGGCTTTGGGCGTTGTGTCTTCGGCGGACGGTTCGCGCAGCGGCGGCGGCGCGTCGGGCCAGATGTCGGCAACAGGGCGCGCCGGACGGGCCCGCGACCAGCCAAGCTCGATGGCGCGGTTGCGGACGGTGATGTCGCTGACGCCCATGAGACGACCGAGTTCCTGAAGGCTGGTGCCGCTTTCGTAGAGCGGGCGGGCACGTTCGAGGATTTCGGGAGGGATGTTGATTTTCGGAGGAGCCATATAGGAATATTAGCAGGAACCTCCCTCGATGTCAAGGAATATTTACCTTTCTCGACCTCCACGACACCGCCCTGCCGCCCCGGCACAGCGCGTTGCCCTTTCACAACATTCTGTTTTCAACTCACCGCCACCGGGCGCGCTGCCTTGAAAATGCCTGTTCCGCCGTGCCCTGATCCGGATATGGGCAGGACGCGCACCAGCATCTTCTCGGCAAAGTTCGGACGGGCACTCGTTGCGCTCGTCTGCGCCTGCGCGCTCACGATCGGCGTTGCCGGCCTCAGCCAGGCGCGCGGCGCGAAGGGCACGCAGCACACCGGCTCCTCCCCCATTCTCATCATGGTGCAGCCCGCGACGGCGCACGCGCCCGCCGCCATCTGCCCCTATGCCCTGCTGATCACCGTCCAGGTGACGAAGCAGGAAAGCTTTTCCTGCCCGGGCGCCGAGATCGACGCGGTGAGCTACACGCTCTCCGACGAGATCGCGCCCTCCCCGCTCACTTACGGCACGCCTTTCCGGCCTCCGAGAACGGCCTGACGTCTTTTCGTCAGTTTCCGTTTTCATTTCAGGAGTGCCAAGAATGACCCGCACCTATGTGCCGGTGGCGAACACGATGTCGCGCCGCCTTTTCCTTGCCGGGCTTGCGACCTCGCTCGCCGCCTGCCAGCAGACCGTTTCGAACACGCCGCAGCCGGAGACCGCGCTGCCGCGCTTTGCGGAGCTTTACCCGCCGCTGCCGAACGAGCCCTACCCCATTCCCGGCGTGCCGCGGGGCGCCATTCCGGCGCAATATGTACGCCAGCAGGTGGATTATGCGACGGCCGAGCCGCCCGGCACCATCGTCGTCGATCCGGGCGCGAAATATCTCTATCTCGTGCAGACCGGCGGCACGGCCATGCGCTATGGCGTCGGTGTCGGCCGCGAAGGCTTCGGCTGGAATGGCGCGGCGAGCATTCTGATGAAGCGCGAATGGCCGCGCTGGACGCCGCCCGCCGAAATGATCGTGCGCCAGCCCGAGCTCGAACAATACCGCAACGGCATGGAGCCGGGCCTGCAGAACCCGCTCGGGGCCCGCGCGCTCTATCTGTTCCAGGGCGGCAAGGACACGCTCTACCGGCTGCACGGCACGAACGAGCCGCGCTCCATCGGCAGCAATGTCTCCTCCGGCTGCGTGCGCCTCGTGAACCAGGACATCATCGATCTGTATGAACGCACGCCGCGCGGAACGCGCGTCGTCGTGCTGCCCACGGTCATGGCCTGACGGGTGCTGTGCTGACAAAAAAGCCGGGCGGTTCTGCCGCCCGGCAGGCGCGCATCACAGCTCCGGCGGGACCGGGCCGTCCTTGACGTGAAGCAGGAGATCGATGCGCCTGTTCGACGGCAGATAGGGGTTGTCCGGATAAAGCGGCTCGCGCATGCCGCGGCCGATGACGCCCCGGAAGGCCTGAGGCGCAATGCCGGATTCGGCAAGGATCGCGCGCACGGATTCGGCGCGCTGGCCGGTCAGAAGCCAGGACTGGGTGTCGTTCTGCGATTCCGCGACGGCCGAGGCATGGCCCACCACCGTCATCTCACCGGGGAAATTCGCGATCAGCGGGCCGAGCTTTCGCAGAGCCTCCGCGACGCGCGTGTAGGGCTCCGCCGAGTTGACGGGGAACATCGAGCGCCCGTCCTGATCGGCGAGCTGGATCGCGATGCCGTCCTCGGTGTCGCGGACGACGAGATGGCCGCGCAGTTCGGCCAGCGCGTTCTCCTGCCACACCGCCTGCGAAATGGCGGCGACGATGACGGCAAGGCGCTTGTCGCGCTCGGCAATCGGTGTCGCGGGCGGGCGCGGCGCGGGATCGTCCGTATCGGGAATTTCGGTTTGAGGCGACACGCTCTTCGTGGCCTCGCGCACGAGCGAGCCGTCAAGCTCGATGACACCGGCCTGCTGGCGCGTCGTGCTGACGCCGAACGCTTCCTTCATGGACCCCGACACGGCCTGAAGCTTCTGCTTGTCCTGGATCGAAAAGCTGATCAGCAGCACGAAAAAGCACACGAGCAGCGACATGAGATCGGCAAAGGTGACGACCCACTCAGGTGCTCCGGCGAGAATGCCCTGTTTGCGGCGTGCCATCGCGTCCTCAGGCCGCCAGCTGTTCGCGGTGCTTTTCGGGCAGATAGGTCATCAGCAGTTCGCGGATCATCGCCGGGCTTCGCGCGTCGCGCAGCTGAAGCACGCCGTCGATGATGAGCGACTGGAGAACCTCTTCGGCTTCGGCCTTGGCGCCGAGCTTTTCGGCGATCGGCAGCGCAACGATGTTCGCAACGACCGCGCCATACAAGGTTGTAAGGATCGCCACCGCCATTGCCGGGCCGATCTTCGAGGGATCGTCCATCGAGCCCAGCATCTGCACGAGGCCGACCAGCGTGCCGATCATGCCGAACGCCGGAGCCGCATCGCCGATGGCCTTGAACACGCGCTGCCCCTCCGACAGGCGCCCGATATACTGGTCGCGGTCGAGCTTCATCGCCTCGCGGATGAAATCGGCCTCATAGCCGTCGGCAACGTATTGCACGCCCTTGGCGAGGAATTTGTGGGAGATTTTGGCTTCTTCGAGCGCCAGCGGGCCGTTGCGGCGCATCAGATCGGCAAGCTCGCTGATCTCGCTGACGATCTCGACGGGCGTGAACTTCTTGTGCCGGAGCGCCGAGCGCCCGCCGATATAGAGCGACTGGAGCACGCCTTTCAGCGGGAACCGTATAAGTACGGCAGCAGCGCCACCGCCAAACACGATGAGAAAGGACGGAATATCGATGAAGCCGGCTGCGTTTCCACCGAGGAAGATCGCAACCCCAACGACACCGAGGCCGACGGCGATGCCGCCGATCGTCGCTAAATCCACTACAGCCCCCACACCAACGCAACTGTTACATGTCCTGCGCAGACGCAGGCCCGTTTTCACGGGTCGTGGGGTGTAACTATCAGTGCTGGCTTAAGATTGCGTTATGGAGGAAGGAACGCTGCGATTGTAGGGCGCGGCGTTGGGCGCTTTCGGCGGAACCGCGCGGGCCCCGCCGCCGTTGACGCGCATGGCCTCGCCCGTCGGCACATTCCTGACGAAGATCGGCACGCTGACCGCGCGGCCCGAAGCCTTTCTCGTCGTGCTCGGCTATGTCGGCCTGTGGGCCGTCATCGAGCCCGACACGCTCGACTGGCACGGCGCGGCGACAATCGCGACATGGCTGATGACCCTCGTCATCCAGCGCTCCGAACACCGCGACACCCAGGCGCTTCACGCCAAGATCGACGAGCTTCTGCGCAACAACGCAAAGGCGGATTCAAACCTCACCCATGTCGATGAGGACGAGCCGGAAGAGGTGGAAAAGGAGCGCGAGGCCCGCGACGTGCCCTGAGGCTGTTCCAAAGCGAGGGAGGCCCGGCGGCAAGCGCCGGGCCTCGTGGTTTCAGGCCGCGCGGCGGTTGACGCCGGTCTCGGCCAGTTTAGACAGCTTCCGGTCGGTCGCGTCCTCTTCCTTGAGCGTCATTTCGAGCGGCGCCACGAGCGCGTCGTAGCCGAGCGCCTTGGCCCATGCGATCAGCGTACCGTAGCGCGTGATCTCGTAATGCTCGACCGCCTGCGCCAGCGCGATCAGCGCCGCGTCCAGGACCTCCTTGTCCTCGACATTGCCGATGACATGCTTGGCTTCCTTCAGGATGCCGTCGATGGCCTCGCAATCGACGCCCTCGGCAGGCTTGCCGTAATCGGCGAAAACCTGCTCAAGGCGCTTGATATGACCTTCGGTCTCGCGCAGATGCTGCGTGAAGCCGGCCTTGAGGTCGCTGTTCGTCGCCTTCTCCGCCATCGTCGGCAGATTCTTGGCGATCTGCTGTTCGGCGTAATAGATGTCCTGCAGCGTGTGCAGGAACAGATCGTCCATCGTCTTGATGTCTTTCGAAAACAGGCCCATGGCCCTTCCTCCTGCGTGTTTGTCGCCCCCCCGGAATTTCTTGTGCCTACGCTTTCATCACCACCTTGATGCAGCCATCCTCCTTGTTCATGAAGGGGTCGAACATGGCCGGGCCGTCTTCGAGCGAAACGGTGTGCGTAATGACGAAGCTGGGATCGATCTCGCCTTCGGCGATGCGGTTGAGAAGCTCTTCCGCATAGCGATTGACATGCGTCTGGCCGGTGCGGATCGTCAGGCCCTTGTTCATGATCGCGCCGAACGGAATCTTGTCGACGAGGCCGCCATACACGCCGGGGATCGAGACGGTCCCGCCGGGGCGGCAGACATAGAACATCTCGCGCAGCACATGCGGGCGGTCGCTTTCGAGCATCACCGCCTGCTTGACGCGGTCGTAGATGGAATCGAGCGAGCGCGTCGTGTCCGCTTCGAGGCCGACGGCGTCGATGCATTTGTCCGGGCCCTTGAACCCCGTCAGTTCGTTGATGCGCTCGAGCACGTCCTCCTCATCGTAATTGATCGGGATGGCACCCGATTGCGCGGCGAGCGCGAGCCGCTCGGGCACCTTGTCGATGACGAAGACTTTTTCGGCCCCCAAAAGGAAGGCGCTCTTGACGCAGAACTGGCCGACCGGCCCGGCGCCCCAGACGCCGACCCAATCCGTCGGCTGGATGTCGCAATTGACGGCAGCCTGCCAGCCGGTCGTGAAGATGTCGCCGAGAAACAGGACCTGCTCGTCCGCGAAACCGTTGGGGATCTTGATCGGCGAGACGTCCGCATAGGGCACGCGTACATATTCCGCCCAGCCGCCCGAATAGCCGCCGGTGATGTGCGAATAGCCGAACATGCCCGCGCCCGCATGTCCGAAGAACTTGTCGCCGAGATCCTTGCGGCGGTTCGACACTTCACAGGCCGCCCAGTTCTGGCGACGGCATTGCTCGCATTCGCCGCAGGAGATCGTGAAGGGCACGACGACGCGGTCGCCGACCTTGAGCTTCTTGTTGTCCGCCCCGACCTCGACCACCTCGCCCATGAATTCATGGCCCATGATGTCGCCCTTTTCCATGGTCGGGACGAAACCGTTGTAAAGATGAAGATCGGAGCCGCAGATCGCACAACTGGTCATCTTGATGATGCAGTCGCGGCCGTGCTCGATCCGAGGGTCGGGAACCTGCTCGCAGCGGATATCCTTCTTGCCGTGATAGACGAGCGCACGCATGGGCCGTTCCAGTCGGAGTGGGTGTGGTGTGCGTGTCCAACAGGCCGCGCCGGACTTTCGTTCCACCTTCCCACGCCGGAGAACCGCGCATGCGATATGTACGTCGCGCGGGCGCGCATCGGAAAAAAAGCGATCTCAGCGGGATTGCCAACGGCGCATCACCGCGCGTTCAGCGGCTTGTCGCTTCCACGCGCCGGACGATGTAGGGGCAACGGAAATGGATACGCGCGCATTGCGGCACGGCGAACGCGCAATCCGCGTTCAACCGGCGAAGGTCAGGCCGCGCGGGAGCCCTTGGCTTTCGGCTTGAGGCCCTTTGCCGCTTTGAGCAGCGCACGGGCGGCAGAAATCGCCTTTTCCTTCGTGCTCTGTTTCGGCTGTTCGGCGGGAGCCGGTGCCTTGGCCGGAATCTTGGCGGCGGGAACCTCGGCGGCCACCGGAGCTACAGGCGGGGCTACCGGCGCCGGATCGGCCGGCGTCTTGGCAGCCGGCTTCGCGGCGACCTTCGGTTTGACGGCAGAGACCTTGGCCTTGGATTTTGTCTCCGCCTTTGGCGTCACGGCGGCCTTGGACGCTTTGACAGGCCCTTTAGCGACCGGAGCTTCGGCCTTGGCGACGGGCTTTTCAGACTTCGCCTTGGTTACGCCCGGCTTGGCAGCGGGTTTGTCCGCCGCGAGCGTCGCCGCAGGGGCCTTGAGTTTGGCTGCCGCTTTCTGCGGAGCGGGTTCGGCAGGAAGGCCGGCTTTCACCTTGGCCGCCTTGACGGCAACGGGCGCGGCCGGTTTCACGGGCTCGGCCTTTGCCTTGCCCTTCGGTGCAATCTTGTCCGGTTCGGCCGGAACGGCCGCGACGGTCTTCGCCTTGGCGCTCTTCGTGCTTTTCGGCGGAATTTCCCCAATCGCAGCACTGGCCACGACCTCGGCGACCTCGACCGGCTTCGACTTCCGTGCCTTGGCGGCGGGCTTTTCGGCGACGGCGGCCTCGCCATCAGACGCGGACGCGGCCTGGGCGAGCTTTCGCTTTTCGGCCATTTTCAGGGCTGCGGCCCGCACATCGGCTTTCGTGCCTTTGGCGCGGGACTTGGCAGCCGCCTTTGCGGCCTCAAGAATACGCTCGGCGGCAGCGGCTTCCGCTTTCAGGCGAAGCTCCCGCAATTCGGCGGTGCGGCGCGCAATCGTTTCGCGCTCATCGATGTATTCGCGCCAGGCCGAGCGGGCCTCGGCGTCGCGTTCCTCCTGCTCGCGCAGACGGCGTGCACGCGTTTCCTCGGCGGTTTCGGCCGCCGGCTGGCCTGCGTTTTCGGCGTGCAAAGCAAGGATTTCGCCTTCGGTCACAACCCTTTCATGCCCGTCGGCCTCGGCGGCGACGGTGTATTGAGGCTCGCCGGCCGGACTTTCAGGCAGATGCGCCGTGATGCGGTAAGGCCCGCGCGCCGTCTTGTGCGGAGCCCGCGCGAGATCGATCCGCGCGCCGAGGGGATAGGTGTGATGCGACTGCATAGTCCTGCGAATATAGGCCGCATCGGCCTGAAATCCAGTTAATATTGCGAACAAATTCCTTAATCACGCCGGTAAACCGTCATTATCACTAACGGTAAAGTGCGAGAGCTGAACGTTTATTCAGGAAAAAATACCCCCGGAGGCGTGAACCCGCCCCGCCGTACATCCGACCAACGGGCACAGGGACAGGCAACCGGCACACCGCCGGCCCGCGCTCCCCCTCCCCCGGGAGGCACCGAAGGACGGACCCCATGCTTAAGATGCTCACCCTCACCGCTGTTGCGGCCTCGCTCGCCCTCTCGGCTCCCGCCATGGCGTTTCCGAACGGGCCGAAGAATGTTCAGAACGTGCCGCAGCCGAAACTGCCCGGCCCGATGAAGCCCGGCGTTTTCAAGCTGCCGCCGAAGCCCGGCCCGAAAGCCCCCAAGGGCGGCTTCAACAACGGCGCCGCCTTTGGCGCGCTGCTGGGCGTCGGCATCCTGACCGCCGCCGCCATTGCCGCCTCGGCCGACGACGAGGAATGCTGGCAGGAAGAGCGCGACGGCGACCTCGTCACGGTCTGCGTCGACCGGTAATCTTTGGTCCGCGTCTCTTCCGAAGCCGAAAGAGACGCACGGCCGGTCGAGGCCCGTCATCAATCCGTAATCGAACTGTCATACCTCGCACATAAACGGGGTGGCGGGCGGAGTGCGATGGCGACGGTTCTCAATTATCTCATGATCCTGTCGTGGGTCGCGGCGGGGCTGTCGATCATCAGCGCCTTCGTGCGTACGATGATCCCACTGCGGATCATGTCGGTGTGGAGCAATGCCGCGAAATTCGGCTATGCGGCGGGCATCGGCTCCCTGCTCGGGCTCGTCGAATATGCCGTGCTGCTGCCGCTCAATCTTTACCGCCTGCACCAGATGCGCCAGCTCATCCGCTCGATCCGCAACGCGCAGGCGGGCGATTTCAACCACGAATGGCTGGCGCCCTTCGCCACGACACGCCGCCTCGGCAGCGGCGAGATCGTCTTCCGCAAGGGCGATCCGGGCGATCGGCTTTATCTGCTGTCGAGCGGACGTATCCTGTTTCAGGAGATCGGCATCGAGATCGGGTCCGGCACATTGTTCGGCGAGCTTGCCTTCTTCACCCGCGACGGCACGCGCACGCAGACCGCCGTCTGCCTCAGCGATTGCGAACTGTTGTCGATTACCGAAGACCGGCTCGAACAGCTCTATTTCCAGAACCCGCAATTCGGCTGGTATCTCATCAAGCTGATCGCCCAGCGGCTGGTCGACAACGCCCAGCGCATGCAGGACGCACAAAAATCAAAAGTCTGATCGCACGGAGTTTGACATCGGCAACGCCGCAGGCAACATCAGGCGCCTTTTCGCCGACCCTGAGCCTGCGGAGCCGCCCATGGCCGACCAACAGTACAAGAAAGCGCCGCCGCGCAAGAAAGCCCAAGTCAAACGGGTTGCGCTCTCCGACGACGCCAAGCGCGCGTATGAAGAGATGATGCAGAAACGCGATGCGGATGAGAAAACCTACAAAACGCATCTCGATGGCGGAAACCGGCGGGCCTGAGGCCCGCTTTTTTCTTGCCTGTGCGCCCGGCCTGCCTGCGTCCGGTCACTGAGACGCCGGCGCGGTGCGGATCGTCCGGCGGTCCTCGATCCGCAGCCACAGGCGTTTGAGGCGCGGGCGCAGGAGCCTTTTGAGATCCTCCAGCGTGCGCGGGCGCATCAGTGTGCGCACACCGGCCTCCACCTCGTCGGCGATTTCCGGAACGCTGCGGGCTGCCGGAATGGCACGGCCGTTCTCGATGGGCATGTCGGCGGGCGCCGCCTCGGCTCTGGCGCGGGGCTTCTGGCCCGGCTTCGCACGGGGCTGGGGCTTGTCCGGCACGATGACGAACACCTGCTCGAAACAGGCGTGATATTGCCGGGCGTTCCAGGCGCTGCCGCACAGAAAGACATGACCCGGGCGCGCGAACAGTTTCGCGACGGCCGCATTGTCCCAGGCGAAGCGATGGGTCTGGAAATCGACCGGCGCGGGCGGCGGCCCGTCGAGCGCCTCGCCGGTCCTGATGTTGCGCCAGCCGGTCAGCCCTTCGACGTCCTCGGCATCCAGCGCATCGAGCCCGCGTTTGCGCAACTCGTAGACGAGGGCCGATTTTCCGGCCCCGCCCAGCCCGGTGATGAGGAAAAACGCCACGTCCCGCCCTCCGACGGCTTGGCTTACGGGAACCGGCGGGCAATTCCTAGCGCACGAAGGTGGCGCTTTCATCTACATTTCGCCATCGGGCTTTGCTAGAACCTTCCCATGTCCGACACAGCGTCCCGCCTCATGCTCGTCAGCCCCGTCCTGGGCGCCGATGCCGATTTTCTCCCCGCTCTGGAAGCGGCCCTCAGTGGCGCCCCGTTCGCTGCCGTCGTGCTGCGTGTCGAGCGGGAGGCCGACGAGCGCGCTTTGCTGAAGGTGCTGAAGCCTCTCGTCGATGCCGTGCAGACCGCCGGGGCCGCGGCCCTGATCGAAGGCGCGCCCGATCTCGTCGGCAAATCGGGCGCGGACGGCATCCACGCCCTCGGCGTCACGCAGACGAAAGACGCCGTCGAGCGCTTCAAGCCGGAGAAGATCGTCGGCGCGGGCGGCCTTCGCACCCGCGACGAGGCGATGTCCGCCGGCGAGACCCATTGCGACTACGTCCTGTTCGGCGATCCCGGCAAAGGCGGCACGCCGCCGGCCGACAGCGTGGCGGATCGCTGCGCGTGGTGGGCGGAAATCTTCAACACGCCCTGCGTCGGACAGGCCGAGACGCTGGACGCCGTCGCGCCGATTGCCGAGACCGAGGCCGAATTCGTCGCCTTCGGCAGCTTCGTATGGACACATGCGGAAGGGCCGGACGCCGCCGTGCGCGCGGCCCTTGCCGCGCTGCCCGCAGACCAGTCCGCATGACGATCCGTACACCGCTCGCCGTCTTTGTGCTTGGCGCCTCGCTGTTCGCGGCGCCGGCTTTTTCCGCGCCGCCCGATCTTCCCGCCATCGAGGCCGCGCCCCAACTGTCCTCGCTCGCGCCGCCCGCGGAACCGCAGGGCGATGTTGCCTTCGGCGCTTACCAGCGCGGCGAATATCTGCTTGCGATGACCGAGGCGCTGAAGCGTGTCGAGAACAAGGAGGACACCGGGCCCGCGATGACGCTGATCGGCTTTCTCTACGAGAACGGCCTCGGCTTTCCACGCGACACGAAAAAGGCCGCCGAATGGTACGAGCTCGGCGCGAAAGAGGGCGACGCAAATTCCATGGTCGCTCTGGCGCTGCTGAAGCTTGAGGGCGACGGCACCGGAAAAGACCGTCCGGGTGCGGCCGATCTGTTCGAGAAGGCCGCCGCGCAGGGCGATCCCATCGCCCTTTACAACACCGGCCTTTTGCGGATGCAGGGCGATGTGCGCCCGCACGACATCGCCGCCGCCGCGCGCGATTTCAAGGCATCGGCGGAAGCGGGCAATGTCGATGGTCAATACGCGTGGGCGGTGTGCCTGCGCGAAGGGCGCGGCGTCGAGGCTGACCGCACGCTCGGTGCCGATTTCCTTGCAAAGGCCGCAGCCCAGGGCCACACCGACGCCATGGCCGAATATGCCATCGCAATGTTCAACGGCGACGGCACGCCGAAGAACGAGGACGGCGCGGCGCGCCTCTTCCGCCAGGCCGCCGCCAAGGGCCATGTCATCGCGATGAACCGCCTCGCGCGCCTGTACGCGGCGGGACGCGGCGTCGAGGGCAACAACGTCACGGCCGCCGCCTGGTATCTCCTCGCCCGCAAGCTCGGCTCGGCCGATCCTTTCCTCGACGATCTTCTGGCCGGGCTCGCGCCGGAACGGCTCGCGGAGGCCGAGAAGCAGTCCGCCACGCTGCTCCAGCCGGGGGCGCGCGCGGCGGCTCTCGACACGGCGGGCGGTGCGGGCGCAAACGCCGCCCCCTGACCCGCCTCTTGACGCTTCCCCGGGCAAGGTCCAGTAAACCGCCCTCCCTTCCGACCCCTTTTCTTTCAGGCTCTCAATGGCCCGCTCTCCGCTTATGAACGTCATGGTCCAGGCCGCCACCAAAGCGGGGCGCGGCATGCGGCGCGATTTCGGCGAAGTCGAGCAATTGCAGGTCTCGATCAAGGGCCCGTCGGATTTCGTCTCGGCGGCCGACAGGAAGGCCGAGGACATTCTCGTCAAGGAACTCCAGAAGGGCCGCCCGGATGTGGGCTTTCTGCTGGAGGAAGGCGGCGAGATCGAGGGCCGTGACCCGACCCAGCGCTTCATCATCGACCCGCTCGACGGCACGACGAACTTCCTGCACGGAATCCCGCAATTCGCCGTTTCGGTGGCGCTTGAAAAGAACGGCAACATCGTCGCGGGCGTCGTCTACAACCCCATCACCGACGAGCTGTTCACCGCCGAGCGCGGCAACGGCGCCTTCCTCAACGACCGCCGCATCCGCGTCGCGGTGCGCCGCGATCTCACCGATTGCGTGATTGGCACCGGCGTGACGCATCGCGGCAAGGGCGACCACGCGCTGTTCGGTCGCGAACTGCGCGCCATACAGGTCGACGTGGCCGGCATCCGCCGTATGGGCGCGGCATCCCTCGATCTTGCGTATGTCGCGGCGGGACGTCTTGACGGGTTCTGGGAGCGCGATCTGAAGCCGTGGGACATCGCCGCCGGCATTCTGCTGATCCGCGAAGCGGGCGGCTATGTCTCCGACCTCAACGGCCGCGAAGACATGTTCGACGAAGGCCATCTCGTCGCCGGCAACGAGATCGTGCAGAAGGCGCTGCTGGCGCGCCTGAAGGGCGCGTAACCGTTCCCCGGACCGCGTGCGCGAAGGGCATCGCGTGATCCGGGGTCCAGACACAAGGGCGGCGAAGCCGCTCAATGTGCTCCGCTCCTTCCTCCTGGTTCCCGGATCGGCGCTGCGCTTCGCGCAGCTTGTCCGGGACACCTACGCGCTGATGTCCGGCGTCAGCGTGTCTTCGAGATGGGCGATGCGGTCCTTGAGCCAGAGCTTTCGCTTCTTGAGACGCTGAACCTGCAGCCGGTCTCCCGTGCCGATCCGTTCCAGCGCCAGGATCGCGGCATCGAGATCGCTGTGCTCTTCCTCGAGGCGAGACAATTCGGCGCGCATCACGCCCTCTTCGTCCTCATACTCGCTCATGCCTGCACGCCCACCGCAGCATTCTCGAATGCCATGCCCACCACCGCTTTGTCCGCCGCTCCGGCGCGTCCTCACGCGTAAATTACCATGAACCTTTTGGATTTCATCCACGCCCTGCCGCGACTGTGACAAACTTCATGTGTCGAATTGGACAGGCTGTGGGGTCCATGCAAAGCTGGCTTGTCTTAGTCAAGCTACAGGAGGAGATCCGAATGTCGATGACGTCTCATCTTTCAGCGCTTGAGCAGAAACATAAGTCCCTCGAACAGCAGATCGCCGAAGAGATGTCCCGCCCGCTCGCCGATGTCGTGCGGGTGCGAGAGCTGAAGCGCCAGAAGCTCAAGCTGAAGGACGAGATCACCCGCCTCAAGACGAACACTTCGGGCGCAACCCTCCACTGACGAGCAATATGGACGCGAGGGCGATCAGCCCTCGTCGTCCCCTCAGCCTTCGTCTTCTTCGTCGTCGCGGCGCAGATTTTTCAGCTTCGAGAACACCGAATCGGCGTCGATCTTTTCCTCGTCGTCGCGGCGGCGCTCGGATGGCGCAAAATCGGCGAACGGCGAATGCGGCTCGGCCGTCGTGACTTCGGCCGGGAGCAGGGTCTGCGCGTCCTCGCCTTCGGGGCGCGGCGGCAGGCCCTTCGAGGCCTTGTTCACTTCGAAATCGAGATCGAGCTGCGAGCACAGGCTCAGCGCGACCGGATCGATCGGCTGAAGCGAGGCGATGTTCCAGTGGGTGCGCTCGCGGATCGACTGGATCGTCGTCTTGGTCGTGCCGACGAGGCGCATGATCTGCGCGTCCTTGAGCTCGGGATGGCTGCGCAGCAGCCACAGAATGGCGCTCGGACGGTCGTGGCGGCGCGACACCGGCGTGTAGCGCGGGCCTTTGCGGCGCTTGGGTTCCGGCAGGCGCACTTTGCTTTCCTGCAGCTTCAGGCGCAACGACGGGTCCTTCTCGGCCTTCTCGACGTCCTCGCGCACCAATTGCCCGCCGGAGATGGGATCGATGCCGCGAATGCCCTGCGCGGCATCGCCGTCGGCGATGGCTTTCACCTCGAGCTCATGCAGATGGCAGAAGTCGGCGATCTGGGCGAACGACAACGACGTGTTGTCGACGAGCCAGACGGCGGTAGCCTTCGGCATCAGCGGCGCGTTCGACATGACAAATCTCCTCGTGCGCTCCGCCCGCGGGGGCGAAACATGGTCTGTTCACAATGACCGGAATGATCGGAATATAAGAGATGCGCCGCGCCGAGGCAACGCGCCTTCGGGCATGCAAGGGGGGATTTTCCAGCCCGATCGCGCTAAACTCCTCCATTCGTGACCTTCGAAGAGGAGAACTCCCCATGCCGGGTTTCATCGAGGAAGAGAACAGGCCGCTGCTCAAGGTGGCTCATGAGATCGGCCAGGATCTTTACACGCTCTCGCTTGAAGACTTCGACGAGCGGATTGCCATGCTGAAGGCCGAAATCGCTCGGCTCGAAGAGGCGCGCAAGCAAAAGGCCACCCAACGTGCTGCAGCGGATAGCATTTTCGTCTCGAGATAGCGGCAAGATTACAGTATTCGTCCAAGTAAATGCCGGTGGATATTGTGACGTTAACGTGGCGTTAAGGTTTCCAGGGTATTTACTTATTATGTCCAGATTTCTGGATTCGGGCGGCTCCCGCCGCCCAGTTTGACGCCTCCCTGTCATCAGACTTGAGCCGCCCCTCAGGCGGCTCTTTTTTGCGGGACCGCAGTCCACGCTATCCACCGATCCACCCTCGGCGGTAACCAATCATTAAAGTTTAACTTTTGTTTCCTCCTCATTCGCGCCAGTCTGTGGGTCCGCGGAGGGGGGCTTCCGCGTTGTGTGCCGTACAGGCCCCTTGTTGGACATGCGTAACATGAACGAGACGTCCGAGACGGCTGTCATCGACAGCGGAAACTACGTATCTTTCGGCCAGAAGCTGATTTCGTCGGAGGCGTTCCGTACCCTTTTTCGCGAGGGCATGAGCCTCGTCGAGGAAACAGCGGCCTATCTCGACGGCGATGGCCGCGAAGACAGCCGCAAGCTCGCCCGCACCGCCGCCCTCGCCTACGCGACCGAAAGCATGCGCCTGACGACCCGCCTCATGCAGATCGCATCCTGGCTCCTGATCCAGCGCGCCGCCAATGAAGGCGAGATGAACCAGGATCAGGCGCGGCAGGAAAAACAGAAGATCAAGCTGACGACCGGCCGCTCCACTATTTCGGTGGACACGTTCACCAGCCTTCCCGAGCGGCTGCGCGACCTTGTGGACCGCACGGAGCGCCTGCAGGGCCGGGTCCTGATGCTCGAAGCCCAGATCACCGGCACAGGCGGCGACCAGTCCCGCGACAACCCGATCGAAAGCCAGCTCGCGCTGCTCCGCACCGCCTTCGGCAGCGACGCCTGACGTTCTCCCGGAAAACGCGCAGCGTTTATCCGGGACCGCTCTCCATTTTTTGCAAAACGATCCCGGATCGGCTGCGCCGTCCGGGATGACGTGGCACATCCTTCGAGACGAGCCCTCGGGCTATCCTCGGGTGAGGCTTCGAGACGCCTGCTTCGCAGGCTCATCAGGATGAAAAAAAAGCCCCGCTTTCGCGGGGCCTTTTTGTTCCGTTGTCGGAAGATCAGCTCTTGATGGCGCCGATCGAGCCGAACCTGGCCGAGAACTTCGACACGCGGCCCGCGCGGTCAAGAAGCCTCTGCTCGCCGCCCGTCCAGGCCGGATGAGTCTTGGAATCGATGTCGAGCGTGAGGGTGTCGCCCTCTTTGCCGTAGGTCGACCGCGTCAGATACTCGGTGCCGTCGGTCATGACGACTTTGATGTGGTGGTAATCGGGGTGGATGTCGTTCTTCATGGCTCGCCTCTCGGGCGCGGCCAAGCGCACCCCGGATCGTCAATTAATTCGAGAAGGCGCCGCTATAGCCGAATGAGCGCCCGTGGGCAAGATGCAGTCTGCGCAGAACGTACTCTCGGAAGGCTCCGGGTTTGCCCCACTTGCATCCTCGGCGCGCCGATGCTCATGGTCCCCGGCAAAATGACCGACACATCTTCCCCCGCCCGCTCCCGGCAGCTCCGCCCGCTGCTCGCGCTCTCTCCCTTCGCCCTTCGCTACAAGGGCCGCATCGCGCTCGCCGTCGTCGCGCTGACGGCGGCCTCCATCGCGACCCTGATCGTGCCGGTCGCGCTCCGGCGCATCATCGACTTCGGGTTCACCTCCGACGATGGCGGCCTCGTCCACTTCTATTTCGCCGCCATGCTCGCGGTCGCGGCCCTGCTCGCGGCGGCGAGCTCCGCCCGCTTCTACCTGGTGATGACGCTCGGCGAGCGCGTGGTGGCCGATCTGCGGTCCGCGGTCCTCGCCCATCTGACGAAGCTCTCGCCGCGCTTTTACGACGATGCCCGCGCGGGCGAACTCGTCTCGCGCCTCACCGCCGACACGACGCTCATCAAGGCGACGTTCGGCGCCTCGGCCTCGGTCGCGCTGCGCAACCTGTTCCTCTTCGTCGGCGCGGCCGCAATGATGGTGGTGACGAGCCCGCGCCTGTCCGCTCTCGTGCTGCTGGCCATTCCCGTCATCGTCCTGCCGCTCGTTGCCTTCGGGCGTGCGGTCCGCAAGAAATCGCGCACCGCGCAGGACACCCTGGCCGATGCCTCAGCGCTCGCGGGCGAGGCCGTCGGCGCCATGCGGACCATACAGGCCTTCACCGCCGAAAAACTGCTCTCGAAGCGCTTCGACACCTCGGTCGAGCGCGCCTATGAAGGCGCCCGCTCCGCGACGCAGACGCGCGCGCTTCTCACGCTCGTCGTCATCTTCTTCGTCTTTGCCAGCGTCGTCGCCATTTTGTGGTGGGGCGCGAACGATGTGCTCGCGGGCCGCATGAGCGCGGGCCTTCTCGGCCAGTTCGTGCTGTACACGGTGTTTGCGGCCGGCGCGCTCGCGCAGGTGTCGGAAGTGTGGGGCGATATCAGCCAGGCCGCCGGCGCCGCCGAACGCCTGAACGAAATTCTCAACATCGAACCCGAAGTACAGACGATCCCCAATCCCACGCCGCTGCCTTTGCCGCCGCGCGGCGAGATCGCCTTCGAAGACATCTCTTTCGCCTATCCCGCGCGCCCGCATTCGCAGGTGCTGAAAAATATCGGCTTCACGGTCAAGCCGGGCCAGACGATCGCGCTGGTCGGACCCTCGGGCGCGGGAAAATCCACCCTGTTCCATCTGCTTCTGCGTTTTTACGATCCGCAGACGGGCCGCGTCTTGCTCGACGGCGTCAACATCCGCACCGCCGATGTGACGGAGCTGCGCAGCCGCATCGCGCTCGTGCCGCAGGACCCCGTCGTCTTTGCCGCCAGCGCCCGCGAAAACATCCGCTTCGGCCGCCCGGACGCGACGGATGCCGAAGTCGAGGCCGCCGCGAAACAGGCCGCCGCCGATGCGTTTCTCCGCGCGCTGCCGGAAGGCTATGAAACCGAAGTCGGCGAGCGCGGCATCACGCTCTCGGGCGGCCAGCGCCAGCGTCTGGCGATTGCCCGCGCGATTTTGCGCAACGCACCTGTGCTGCTGCTCGACGAGGCGACCTCCGCGCTCGACGCCGAAAGCGAGGCCCTCGTTCAGGAAGCCCTTGCGCGCCTGATGAAAGAGCGCACCACGCTCGTCGTCGCGCACCGTCTTGCCACGGTGCTGAAGGCCGACCGCATTCTCGTCATCGACGAGGGCGAGATCGTCGAGCAAGGCACCCACGCCGAACTCGTCGCGCAGGACGGCCTGTACGCACGGCTCGCGAAGCTGCAGCTGGTGTGATCCACCTCTCCCCTTGTGGGAGAGGTCGGCACATCGCAAAGCGATGGCCGGGTGAGGGGTCGCTGCACGCCATTACCCCTCACCCCGCTCGAACCTGAGGTTCGAGTCGCCCTCTCCCACAAGGGGAGAGGGAAAACTCACCTCTCCGTCAGCTTCAGCTCCAGCCTGCGGTTCTTCGCGAAGGCTTCCTCGGTGTCGGCGGTGTCGATCGGCTGAAATTCGCCGAAGCCCGCCGCCACGAGATGCTGCGGGGAGATGCCGCGCGAGACGAGATATTTCACGACCGCGATGGCGCGCGCCGCCGACAATTCCCAGTTCGACGGAAACTGCGACGAGAACACCGGGCGCTTGTCCGTATGGCCATCGACGCGCAGCACCCAGGCGATCTCGTCCGGAATCTCGCCTTCGAGCTGCTTCAGCGCGTCCGCGAGCTTGTCGAGCTGCTGAAGCCCGGACGCCGAGACCCCCGACGAGCCGACATCGAAAAACACCTCTGACGGGAAGACGAAACGGTCGCCCTCGATGCGGATGTCCGGACGGTTGGCGAGAATCTCGCGCAGCCGCCCGAAGAAGTCGGAGCGGTAGCGCGCCAGTTCCTGCACACGCTGGGCCAGAGCCACGTTCAGCCGCGAGCCGAGATCGGCGATCCGCGCCTGGCTGTCGCGCCCGCGCGCTTCGGAGGCTTCGAGCGCATCTTCCAGCGCGCCCATTTGGCGGCGCAGGGCCGCGATCTGCTGGTTGAGAAGTTCGACCTGCGCCAGAGCGCGACTCGATATGTCCTTCTGCTGATCGAGTTCGGTCGCAAGCCCCTGTGCCCGGCCGACGCCCGCGCCGAGCCCGTCGCGCTCGCCGCGCAGCCTGTCGCGCTCGGCCTCGACCCCCGCGAGCGAGGCCTGAAGCGCCGCAAGCTCCTCCTGTATGGACCTTTTTCCGGAGCGTTCCATCGCGAGCGAATCCGTCAGCTCCGCGATCTGCGCGTTGAGACGGTCGAGCGCCGTGTCGCGGGTCGACACCTCGCGCGACAGAACGAACTGCGCGACGACGAACACCGACAGAAGAAAGATGATGGCCATGAGAAGGGACGCCAGCGCATCCACAAAGCCCGGCCAATAGTCGACGTGGCGCTCACGCCGCCTGCCGCGCGCCATCGGCTCAATCCTCCTTGCGTTTGGCGGAGGACGATGAAGACGGCTGGCGGCCCAGCATGCGGCGGATTTCCTCGGTTTCCTGCGCCTGTTTCTGCATCCAGTCGCGGATCAAACCCTGCTCGGCGCGCAGATGCGCGATCAGCGAGCCCATGCCTTCGGCAAGACGGTTGAGGGTGCGGTCGCTCGCGCCGTTGCCGAAGCCGCCGACCGTCTCCTCGCCTTCGATGCGCGCATCCGCGACCGTGCCCGACAGCCAGTCCTCGAGTTCGTTGTAGAAGCGGTTCTGCGCGCCGCCCGCCTGAAGATCGAGAAAGCCGAGGACCAGCGATCCGGCAAGGCCGAACAGCGAGGACGAGAACGCGATGCCCATACCCGCCAGGGGCTCGCCGAGCCCGCGCTTCAGATCGTCGAACACCACCGACGCTTCGCCCTGTACCGACAGGCCGGAGATCACCCCGCCGACGGACGAAACGGTTTCCAGAAGTCCCCAGAACGTGCCGAGCAGGCCGAGAAAGACGAGAAGCCCGGTGAGATAGCGCCCGATGTCGCGCGCCTCATCCAGACGGTTGCCGACCGAATCGAGAATGGACCGGAGCGTCATCGTCGAAATCGACGCGCGTCCCAGCCGGTCGCCGAGCAGGCTGGCCATCGGCGCCAGCAGCACCGGCGCGTCGCGCAGCGCAAGGCCGGGATCGGAAACGCGGAAATCGTTGACCCAGCGCACTTCGCGGAACAGGCGGATAACCTGCCGGAACGACAGCACGATGCCGATGAACAGAACGCCGAAGATCAGCCCGTTCAAGCCTGGATTGGCCATGAAGGCGCGCTGGATCTGCTCGTGCAGGATGACGCCGAGAAAGCCGACGAGAAGAACGAACACCACCATGCGCACCAGAAAGGTGCGCGGCGACGACAATTTGTAAGGATCGAATTCGGCAACAGCCATGAGCGATGTCCCTCCCCGGGGCGCGGAGCTTAACCAAGCATGCTTGTCATGCAAACGACACCGAGGCAGAAAAGGTGCCTAGCCATTTATTTCATCAAGCCACTCCCGCGCGCGACGCGGCTCTCCGGGGGTATTGGCATCGACAGAAGACCTCATGGCCATGAGGCGTTCGTGAGGTGAGAACGGCTCTCCAAAACCGAGCTTTTGCCGAAGGTGCTCGATTTCCGCACCAAGCCCTAGCAATTCGTCTGCATCAGACGGCAACAGCCTAGAGCGGCCTTGTTTCCCCAAGCTTTCTAATGCCGGTTGGTTGTGACCAAAAAGGCCCCAGCGCCCTTTCGCACAATCCCGCAACGCTGCCTGCAAAAGCTCCATGTACTGAGCTTCCAAAGCCTGAAGTTTTCGCTCCTGCGTGCTGGTCATGTTCATCTCTTCCATGCGGCCAGCCCTTTATAGGCGACACGGATTTCCACGCCTTGCCTGAATTGGAGGCTCTGACTATATTCCGCCGCTCTTTTCCGGGGGCCAATCTCCTTTTTCGGGGGAAGGAGCGCATCATGGCCGACACGGCCAAGCCTGTCGCCATCATCATGGGCAGCCAGTCAGATTGGGAAACGATGAAGCACGCCGCCGAGATTCTCGACGAACTCGGCGTCGGCTACGACACGCGAATCGTGTCCGCGCATCGCACGCCCGATCGCCTCGTCGCGTTTGCCAAGGGCGCGAAGGCGGAAGGCTTCAAGGTCATCATCGCGGGCGCGGGCGGCGCCGCTCACCTTCCCGGCATGACGGCCTCGATGACGCCGCTGCCGGTGCTCGGGGTTCCCGTCGAATCGAAGGCGCTGTCGGGCATGGACAGCCTGCTCTCCATCGTCCAGATGCCGGGCGGCATTCCGGTCGGAACGCTGGCCATCGGCAAAGCGGGCGCGACGAATGCCGGCCTTCTGGCCGCGAGCGTGCTTGCCCTGACGGACAATGCGCTCGCCACCCGTCTTGACACCTGGCGCGGCCAGCAGACCGACAAGATCGCCCACGCCCCGTCCGATCAGGGCTGACGATGAGCAAGGCTTCCGGACTCCCGGCACACGCGGTTCTGTCACCGGGCGCGACCATCGGCATTCTCGGCGGCGGCCAGCTCGGCCGCATGCTGGCGCTCGATGCCGCGCGGCTCGGCTTCAAGGTTCACGTCTTCTGTCCGGACACGGGCCCCGCGTTCGATGTGTCGGCCGCCCACACGCTCGCGGCCTATGAGGACGAGGAGTCGCTCGCCGCCTTCGCGAGCCAGGTCGATCTCGTCACCTATGAATTCGAGAACGTACCCGCGCGCACCGCCGAAATCATCGCGCGGCACTGCCCGCTGTTTCCCGATGCGCGCGCGCTGGCAACGACGCAGGACCGGCTCTCCGAAAAGACGTTCCTCGCCTCGCTGAACATTCCCATCGCGGGGTTTGCGGAGGTCAATTCCGTCGCCGATCTCGAAGCGGCTGTGGAAAAGCTCGGCCGCCCGTCGGTGCTGAAGACACGCCGCTTCGGCTATGACGGCAAGGGCCAGACAAAGATCGTCGACACGACCGATCTTGCCGCCGCTTTCGGCGTCGTCGGCGCCCAGCCCGCCGTTCTCGAAGCCTTCGTGCCGTTCGAGCGCGAAGTGTCGGTCGTTGCCGCGCGCGGGCGCAGCGGCGAATTCGCGGCCTTCGACGTCACCGAAAACCGCCATGAGAATCACATCCTGCGGACCTCGACCGTGCCCTCGGCGCTGCCCGCCTCGGTTCAGGTCGATGCGCTCGACATGGCCAAGCGGATCGCCGATGCGCTCGAATATGTCGGCGTCATCGGAGTCGAAATGTTCGTGCTGCGCGAGGACGGGCGCGAGCGCCTTCTCGTCAACGAGCTGGCCCCGCGCGTGCACAATTCCGGCCACTGGACGCAGGACGGCGCCGAGACCAGCCAGTTCGAGCAGCACATCCGCGCCATTGCCGGCTGGCCGCTCGGCGCAACCGGCTGCTTCGGCGAAGCGCAGATGACCAATCTTCTCGGGGATGAAGTGAACGACTGGCAGGCCCTCGCGGCCGAGCCGGGCGTGCGAATCCATCTCTACGGCAAGGGCACGCCCCGTCCCGGCCGGAAAATGGGCCATGTGAACCGGGTGACGGTTAAAAGCTGACCGACCCCCGTGGACAAGCCGCGACTCGTCTGGTAGATGCTCACCCCAATTGGCAGTGTCCGCGCTGCGCTTTCCGCGCGCTCCTTCCCTGTCGTGATCCGAAATCTTTCAAAGGATGTGCTGCCCGTGCAGGTTCTCGTTCGTGACAACAACGTCGATCAGGCGCTCAAGGCGCTCAAAAAGAAGATGCAGCGTGAAGGCATCTTCCGTGAGATGAAGCTGCGCGGACATTACGAGAAGCCTTCCGAGAAGAAGGCGCGCGAAAAGGCCGAAGCCGTCCGCCGCGCCCGCAAGCTGGCCCGCAAGCGCGCCCAGCGCGAAGGCCTCATCCCGATGAAGAAGCCCGCCGCTCGCTAAGCGCGGCTTTCCGGGTTAAAGAATTGTCAGGCGCCCTTGGGTAAAACCGGGGGCGCTTTTCTTTTGGGTCCCACTGTCGCCGCATTCGCGCCTCAGGAACCTGAAGGGAACCATAAGGTCGGGGGACCAAGGATTATGAACGCGGCGTCAGCGGGCCTTCTGAACACACGCATGCTTCTCGCGGGAGCCTGTGCGCTTGCCCTCGCCGGATGCCAGACGGCCTCGACCGATGGGCCGAAACTCTCTCCCGAAGCCGCCGCCAGCTCGCAGGTCAACATCGCCTCGCTGTCGGATGTCGTCTCGCGCGATCCCAACAATCCGGAAGCCTACAACACGCGCGGTTCGGCGCTGGCGCGCTCGGGCAAGTACCGCGAGGCCATCGCCGATTTCGACACCGCGCTGCGCCTCAACCCGAACTTCGCCAAGGGCTATGCCAACCGCGCGCTGGCGAATGCGAGCCTCGGACAGCAGCAGCTTGCGCTTGCCGATTACGAACGCGCCATCAACAGCGATCCGAACTATGTCCCGGCCTATGTCGGGCGCGGCAACATCTACCGCCAGGCCAGCCAGTTCCAGATGGCGCTGAACGATTACAACCGCGCCATCGAGATCGACCGCCACAACGCGGAGGCCTATCACAATCGCGGCCTCGTCCAGCAGGCACAGAACCAGCACATGTTCGCCATCGAGGATTTCAACCGCGCCATCACGGCCGATGCGAACGCCGTCCCGCCGCGTGTCGCACGCGGCATGAGCTATCTGGCGATCAACGATCCGAAGACCGCGCTCGACGATTTCAACACCGCGCTCGCGACCAATGCCAGCAGCACCGAAGGCTGGGTCGGACGCGGACAGGCCTATGAGCAGATGGGCGACACCGAGCGCGCCAAGGCCAGCTACGCCCGCGCCGTGCAGATCTCGCCCAACAACAGCCGCGCCCGCGAGGCCTTCGCCCGCACCGGCGGCAAGCCCGGCACCTCCTACAGCCTCACGAACTGACGGCACGGCCGTCATCCCGGACGCGCAACGCGCGACCGGGCTCGCACGGGCATGTTGCGAAGTCTCATCCTGAGCCGGACTCGCCGAAGGCGGGCCGTGTCGAAGGATGAACCCGCACTCCCGCACTTTTGGCTCTCCTTCGACGCGGCCCGCTGCGCGGTCCGGCTCAGGATGAGGTCCGAACTCAAGACGAAACCCGCAAACAAAAAGGGCGCCCGAAGGCGCCCTTTTGCATTCCAAGCGGTGGTCGCTCAGTGGCTGAACGCCTTGACGATGTCGTCGGTGACCTTCTTGGCGTCGCCGAACAGCATCATCGTGTTGTCGCGGAAGAACAGCTCGTTCTCGACGCCGGCATAGCCGGAGCCCATGCCGCGCTTGATGAACAGAACGGTCTTGGCCTTTTCGACGTCGAGGATCGGCATGCCGTAGATCGAGGAGGTCGGGTCGGTCTTGGCGAGCGGGTTCGTGACGTCGTTGGCGCCGATGACGAAGGCCACGTCGGCCTGCGCGAACTCGGCGTTGATGTCTTCGAGCTCGAACACCTCGTCGTAGGGCACGTTCGCTTCGGCGAGCAGCACGTTCATGTGGCCGGGCATGCGTCCCGCCACCGGATGAATGGCGTACTTCACCTCGACGCCGTTCTTCTTCAGGAAGTCGGCCATCTCGCGCACGGTGTGCTGCGCCTGGGCAACCGCCATGCCGTAGCCCGGCACGATGATGACCTTTTCGGCGTTCTTCATGATGAAGGCCGCGTCGTCGGCCGAGCCCTTCTTGACCGGGCGCGTCTCGACCTTGCCCGAGGCCGCGGCGACATCGCCGCCGAAACCGCCGAGGATGACCGAGAAGAAGCTGCGGTTCATGGCCTTGCACATGATGTAGGACAGAATCGCACCCGAGGAGCCGACCAGCGCACCCGTAATGATGAGCGCCAGATTGCCGAGGGTGAAGCCGATGCCGGCCGCCGCCCAACCCGAATAGGAGTTCAGCATCGACACGACGACGGGCATGTCCGCGCCGCCGATCGGGATGATGAGCGTGATGCCGATGATGAGCGCCAGGACCGTGATGATCCAGAACACCGCATGGCTTTCGGTCGCGACGAACACGCCGATCAGGATGACGAGCGCGGCCGCGAGGGCAATGTTGATGAGATGGCGCGCCGGCAGGATGATCGGCTTGCCCGACATCATGGCCGCGAGCTTGAGGAAGGCGATGATGGAGCCCGTGAAGGTCATCGCGCCGATGGCGGTGCCGAGCGACATTTCGACGAGGCTGGCGCCGCTGATCTGGCCGACTTCACCGATGCCGAATGCCTTCGGCGCGTAAAGCGCACCGGCCGCGACCAGCACGGCGGCAAGACCGACCAGCGAGTGGAAGCCCGCGACGAGCTGCGGCATGTCGGTCATGGCGATGCGCTTGGCGATCACCGCGCCCGCGCCGCCACCGATGGCGAGGCCGCCGATGACCAGCGCCCAGCCGAAGAAGTCGGACGGCGGGGAGATGACGAGCGTCGTCACGATGGCGATGCCCATGCCGAGCATGCCGAAGTAATTGCCCCGGCGGGACGTCGTCGGATGCGACAGGCCGCGCAGCGCGAGGATGAAGAGAATGCCAGCCGCCAGATAGAGGAACTGGGCGATGTTGATGTTGATCACGGCGCGTCAGCCCTTCTTCTTGTACATTGCGAGCATGCGCTGGGTGACCAGGAAGCCGCCGAAAATGTTGACGGATGCAAGGACCAGGGCGCCGAAGCCGAGCGCGCGGGCCCAGATGGGACCGTCACCGCCGACCTGAAGATCGACACCGACCGAGAGCAGCGCGCCGACCACGATCACCGAGGAGATCGCGTTGGTGACGGCCATCAGGGGCGTGTGCAGAGCGGGAGTGACGCTCCACACGACGTAGTAACCGACGAAGATCGCGAGAACGAAAATCGCGAAGCGGAAGACGAACGGGTCGATGCCGGTCGCGGCGTGCGCAGCGGCGGCGGCACCGTCGGCGACCGCCTCAACGGGCAGGGTCGCCTGAGCGAGCTGTGTCATGGATCAGGCCCCCTTGGACTTGGACTTGGCGGCCGGCTTGGCGGCCGTCTTGGAAGCGGTTTTCGGCTTGGCGGCCTTGGCCTTTGCAGCCTTCGGAGCGGCGGCTTTCGGAGCCGCTTCCTTGTCGGCCTTCGCCGGTTTCTCGGCGGGCGCCGGGGCGTCGCCGCCACCGAAATTCGGATGCACGATCGCGCCGCCTCGGGTCAGCGCCGTCGCCTTGACGAGTTCATCGTCCCAGTTGATCGCGAGCGCCTTCTTTTCCTTGTCGACGAGCGTTTCGACGAAGGCGAAGAGGTTCTTGGCGTAGAGGCCCGACGCGGAAGCCGCGAGGCGGCCCGCCACGTTGAGATGGCCGACCAGCTTCACGCCGTTCGCCGTCTCGACGACCTTGCCGGGCTTCACGCCCTCGACATTGCCACCGCGTTCGACGGCCAGATCGACGAGCACCGAACCCGGCTTCATGGCCTCGATCATCTTGGCGGTGACGAGGCGCGGGGCCGGACGGCCGGGGATGAGCGCCGTCGTGATGACGATGTCCTGTTTGGCGATGTGCGAGGCGATGAGCTCGGCCTGCTTGGCCTGATACTCTTTCGACATCTCCTTGGCGTAGCCGCCGGAGGTCTCGGCCTGCTTGAACTCCTCGTCCTCGACCGCCACGAACTTCGCGCCGAGCGATTCGACCTGTTCCTTCGTGGCCGGGCGAACGTCGGTCGCGGTCACGATGGCGCCGAGGCGGCGGGCGGTCGCGATGGCCTGAAGACCGGCGACGCCGACACCCATGATGAAGACGCGCGCGGCCGGAACCGTGCCCGCCGCCGTCATCATCATCGGAAAGGCGCGGCCATATTCCGCCGACGCATCGATAACGGAGCGGTAGCCGGCGAGGTTCGCCTGCGAAGACAGCACGTCCATGACCTGCGCACGGGTGATGCGCGGCATCAGTTCCATGGCGAACACGGAGGTCTTGGTGCCCGCGAGGGACTTGATCTCGGCCTCGTTGCCGTACGGATCGGCGATCGAAATGACCGCGGCGCCCTCATTGACGCCCTTGATCTGGGCGACCGACGGTCGGCGTACGGACAGGACGATGTCGGCACCGGCCACCGCTTTGGCGGCGCTTGCAACGACGCTCGCGCCCGCGGCGGTGAAGTCGGCGTCCGGAATGCCGGATTTCGTGCCCGCGCCGGCTTCCACCACGATGTCCGCGCCGAGGCTTTTCAGCTTCTTGACGGTTTCCGGTGTTGCGGCAACGCGCGATTCATTGGCTTCAGTTTCGCTGAGAACGGCAATGCGCATGAGGATCAGACCAGAAAAGCCCAGACGAGGAGCAGGAACACAAGGACACCGGCCGCCGAAACGACCGTGTCGGCGATGAGGCCGTGAACAAGCGTGATGAGCGCGAGGGTAACGCCGAGGAAGGTCCAGAACTTGGAGCCCGTCGTGCCGTAGATGCCCAGCGCCGTCACGACCGCCAGGATGACGACCGTGCTGACCTTCGTGAGCTTGATGACGTTGAGGTAGGTCCCCTCGTGCTCGGCATAATCGTTGCCGGCCGCGACCGCGTATTCGACCTTGGCGTGATCGGCCATGCCTCTCCCCCGTGCGATGAGTGAAAAATCAGTCGCCGCTTTAGCCGAAAGAAGGGGGATCGGCAATCATCGCGCCACAAAAACGCCATCGCGGCCCGCGCCGCGTCGCCGCACCTTTTGTCAGCCTCCGAGCCCGGCCTGCTGCAAAGCGGCGGCCTGCCGGGCGGCGACGGCGCCTTCATCGAAATTCTCTATCTCGTCATTGAATAATCGATAGAAGTTCAGCTCCGCCTTCAGATGCAGGAAGACGCCGCCGAGCCCGATGGCCGCGCGGTCCATGAAGACGAATTCGCGCGGCACCGTCACCGGCCCTTTCTTCTTCAGCGCCTGATGGACCTCGAAGGCCTGCCGCCGCCCGTATTCGGTGGGCGATGTGCCCTTCCCGGCGATGGCCTGCACCTTGTCGGTCAAGAGCGGCCCGTAGATGAACCGCGCCCAGATGTTGAGGATGCCGATGAGTTCGCGGTCGAGCCCCTTGAACCCCCACGCCTCGTAGGCCGCCACCACTCGCGCCTCATCCTCCTCGCGCAGCCCGTGATAGAGATCGACCACGCCCTTCACGAAGCGCGGCGGGAAGATGCGGATGCAGCCGTAATCGAGAAGGTTGATGCCCCCGGGCTCGCCATCTTCCCGCGTAAAGACGGTGTAATTGCCAAGATGCGGATCGCCGTGGATGACGCCGTAATGGGCGAACGGGTGCCACCAGGCGCGGAACATCGCCACCGCGATGCGGTTGCGGATCTCCTGGGATGCGTCCTTCCAGGAGAGAAGCCGCGTGCCCTCGAGCCAGGTCTGGGTGAGAAGGCGCCCGGTGGAAAGTTCGGGCCACACCTGCGGCACGCGCACCTCCGGCACGTCGGCCAGCATCTGCGCGTACAGCGCCGCGTGCTTGGCCTCACGCCGGTAATCCAGCTCCTCGCGGACGCGCTCGCCGATTTCCTTGGCGATCTCGGACGTGTCGATGACGCCGTCCATACGGCGATGGACGCCGAGCAGAATCTTCAGCTGCGCGAGATCGGCCTCGACCGCCGAGGCCATGTCCGGATATTGCAGCTTGCAGGCGAGCTGCGTGCCGTCGGGCGCCTTGGCCTTGTGCACCTGCCCCAAAGATGCCGCCGCGCTCGGATTGAGGTCGAATTCGGCGAATTTTTCACGCCAGTCCGCCCCGAGTTCGCTCGCCATGCGGCGGCGCACGAACGCCCCGCCCATCGGCGGCGCCTCGTTCTGCAGCTTCATCAGTTCGGCGGCATATTCCGGCGGCACGGCATCGGGAATGGTGGCGATGAGCTGCGCGACCTTCATCAGCGGGCCCTTCAGCCCGCCGAGCGCGTTGGCAAGATCGGCAGGCCCGCTGCCCGGCCGCGCCCCAAGGGCACGCACGCCCATGCGCGCGGCAACGCCGCCCATGCCGACGCCGACCCGCGCATACCGTGACAGGCGTCCCGACAGGCGATTGCGTTCGTCGTCACGTTCGCTCACGGCGCAATGCCTCCGGAAATATCTTCGAGAAGCTGCGCGACACGCACGCGGCTGTCCAGCAGCGCCTTGTAGCGAAGCTCGTCCTCATTGAGCGCGAGAATGTCCCGACGCAACCCAGCAGCCAGTTTTGCGCCGTCCGCATGATCGCGGAGCGCCTCCAGCGGATCGACATAGATCTTGATCGTGAACAGGATGTCCCCCGACACCGGAAGCCGCCGCAGGGTCTGCCGCTCGACGCGCACAAACGCGGACAAGGGGCCCTCCCCGTCGAACCAATGGCGCGGGCGCTGTTTGGAGGCGGGATGATGCAGATCATCGTCCGCATACAGCGACCAGTTGAGCCGCTGCGCCGGAAGCTCGGTGCGAAGGTTCGCGAAGATGCGGTTCATGCGCGGCCCGAAACCGTTTTCATAGCCCGGCACATTCGCGTGCAGACCGTCGAGCGTCCGGCCGAATTTTTCCGTCAGCGACCACGAGGACGGGAAACACAAGCTTGCCGCCGCCAGCCGGTACCCGCCCGGCCCGTCGCGCATGAGGCAAAGATCTTCCTGAACGAGCTTCGAGGCGATGAGAAGCGGCGCTTCGTCGGCGGCGAGATCGATCAAGCGTCCAGACGCGCCGACATGCATCGCATTGCCGTCCCGCCGCCAGATGTCGGGAAAGCGTTCGGGCAGATGCACGGACAGAAGATCGAGAACTTCGCGCTGCGCCGCGCGCGTGTCCATCTCCTCGCGAAAGACGACATCCCGCCGCTCCGCGAAATGCCGGTCTTTCTCTGTGAGATGGCTCTCGATATGCCCGTCCGGCTCGATCCAGTCCTTCAGATCGAGAAGCTTCATCCCGATGGAAAAGGGCGTCGCCGAGCCGTCATAGGGCGTGTGGCGCAGCCTTTCGCTCACGCTTCTTCCAGAGCCTCGAGCTCCGTGATCATGCTGTCGATGAGGCCAAGGCCGGTCTGCCAGAAGGCCGGGTCCTTCGCGTCGAGGCCGAACGGCTTCAGCAGTTCCGAATGGTGCTTGGTGCCACCCGCCGACAAAAGCTCGAAATAGCGTTCCGCAAAGCCCTCGGGGGACTTCTCGTAGACCGCATAGAGCGAGTTCACGAGGCAGTCTCCGAACGCGTATGCGTACACATAGAAGGGCGAATGGATGAAGTGACCGATATAGGTCCAGAACACTTCATAGCCCGGATTGAAGCGGATCGCCGGGCCAAGGCTTTCGCCCTGCACCGACATCCAGATCTCGTTGAGCTGTTCGGAGGTCAGCTCCCCGCTCTCGCGGCGGGCCGTATGGACCTTCCTCTCGAAGGTGTAGAACGCGATCTGGCGCACCACCGTGTTGATCATGTCCTCGACCTTGGAGGCCAGCAGCGCCTTTTTCTGCACCGGGTCCGTCGTGCCCTCGAGGATCCGCCGGAAGGTCAGCATCTCGCCGAACACGCTCGCGGTTTCGGCAAGCGTCAGCGGCGTCGGCGCCATCAGGGGGCCGTTCGGCGCGGCCAGCACCTGATGCACGCCATGCCCCAGCTCATGCGCGAGCGTCATCACATCGCGCGGCTTGCCGAGATAATTCACCAGCACATAAGGATGCGCGGAGGGCGTCGTCGGATGGGCGAAGGCGCCCGGCGCCTTGCCGGGGCGCGCGGGCGCGTCGATCCAGCTCTTGTCGAAGAAATCGCGCGCGATGTCGGCCATTTTCGGCGAGAACTCGCCATAGGCCGACAGAACCGTGTTCTTGGCATCGAGCCACGGGATCGTCCGCTGCTCGACCTTCGGCAGCGGCGCGTTGCGGTCCCAATGTTCCAGCACGTCCTTGCCGAACCATTTGGCCTTCAGCGTGTAATAACGGTGCGACAGGCGCGGATAGGCCTCGCGCACGGACGACACCAGCGCATCGACGACCTCGCGCTCGACGCGGTTGGCGAGATGGCGCGAATCCGCGATGTCCTCGAAATTGCGCCAGCGGTCGGAGATTTCCTTGTCCTTCGCCAGCGTGTTCGTGATGAGCGTAAAGACGCGCAGATTTTCCGTGAACGTCTTCGCCAGCGCCTCGGAGGCCGCCTTGCGGGTCGCCTCTTCCGGCTCCTGCATCAGGTTGAGCGTGCGCTCCATCGGCAGCTTTTCGCCGTTCACCTCAAAGGTGAGCGAGGCGATGGTCTCGTCGAACAGGCGGTTCCAGGCGCCGCGCCCCGTCGTGTGCTTTTCATGGAAAAGCTGCTCGACGCGCGCCTCGAGCTGGTGCGGGCGTTCTTTCCGCACATCGTCGAAGAACGGGCGGTAGCGGTCGAGGCCCGGCGTGTTCAGCGCGCGGTCCAGCACCTCGTCCTCGATGGCGTTGAGTTCGAGGGTGAAGAACAGCAGATGTGCGGACGAATTCGTCAGCTTTTCCGACACGTCGCCATAGAATTTGGCGCGCTGCGGGTCGGTCGTGTTGCCCGCATAGACAAGACCGGCATAGGAGCCGAGGCGGCCCATCAGATCGTCGAGCGCCTCGTAATCCTTCACCGCGTCCAGAAGCCCGGCCCCGCCCGCCGCGAGTTCCGCAAGCTTGCCCTGATAGTTCGCGGCGAACGCGATTGAATCCGCGTCAGCCTTGGCGAGATCGGCCAGCACTTCGGGCGAATCGATCCCCGGATAAAGGTCGTTCAGGTTCCATTCCGGCAGATCGCCGAGCTTGGGGTCGGAAGCCACTTCGGCGGCATCGAAAACGGGAACCGGGAATCGCACGTCGCATCACCTCATCTGGGACAGGTCAGCCAGCATATCGCGCCCCCGCCCCCCGGGATCAACCCGCCGGGCGGCCGAAAGGCATCGGGACGCTCGACCTCGCCGAGATGTGTCCCATACCGAAATGGGACGGGGCGCGGCCAAAAAGTAATCTCTCGTTTACGCTCCCCGGCCACGATGCCCGCGATTCTCTCATTTCGTTGCGGACATGACCGGCACACTTCTCATCGTCGACGACGATCCCGCCCAAAGACAGGTGCTGGAGGCCATGGCGCGGCGCTTCGGCTATGAGCCGCGCGTGCTCGACAACGGCGAGGAGGCGGTCGCGCTCCTCAGTCAGCCCGCCTGCGGCGGCGTGGATGCGCTCATTCTCGATCTCGTCATGCCGGACCTCGACGGCTTCGCCGTCATGGAGCGCCTGCGCAAAACCGGGACCGACCTGCCGATCATCGTGTTGACGGGCAGCGCAAGCATCGACACCGCCATCTCGGCCATGAAGAACGGCGCGGCCGATTTCATGGAAAAGCCCGTCGCGCCCGAACGCTTTCAGGTTTGCGTCCGCAACGCCCTCAAGAGCGCGGCTCTGGCCGGTGAAGTGCGCCGCGTGCACCGCCGCAAGACCGGCACGCTCACCTTCGACGATCTCACCGCCCAGAGCGAGGCGATGAAGGCCGCCGTCGCGCTCGGCCGCCGCGCCGCAGCCGCGCACATTCCGGTGCTGCTGGAGGGGGAAACGGGCGTTGGGAAAGAGGTGTTCGCGCGCGCGCTCCACGCCTCGGGCGAACGTGCCGGCAAGCCCTTCGTGGCGGTCAGTTGCGGGGCGGTCCCCGGACATCTCATCGAGGGTCTTCTGTTCGGCCATGAGCGCGGCGCCATCGTCCCGTTCGACGGCGGCGGCGCGGCCGAGCACCAGACCGGCAAAGTGCTCGAAGCGCAGGGCGGCACCCTGTTCCTCGACGAGGTCGGCAGCCTGTCGCCGCAGGCGCAGGCCCGGCTGCTGCGCCTGCTGCAGGACCACGAAGTGGATGCCGCCGGCGGCCGGAAGCCGGTGCCGGTCGATGTGCGCGTGGTCTCCGCGACGAACGCCAATCTCATCGACCTCGTGAAGCAGGGCCGCTTCCGCGAGGATCTGTATTACCGCCTCGCCGTCTTCCCCGTCGGCCTGCCGCCGCTCCGCAGCCGCCGCGCCGACATCCGGCCGCTGGTGCGCGCTTTCCTTGCGCGGTTTTCGGCAGAAGAGGGCCGCGTCATGCGCGGCATCGCACCGGCTGCTCTGTCCCTCCTCGAAGATTATGCGTGGCCGGGAAATGTGCGGCAGCTCGAAAACGCGGTCTTCCGCGCGGTCGTTCTCGCCACGGGCGACGAGCTGGGACTGTCCGAATTCCCGCAGATCGCCGCCGCCAGAGGGCTGCCGGATGCCGCGCAGGCCGAACCGCCGGTGCGCGCCTCCGTTCTTCTGCCGCCGCCCGCAATGCTCCCGCAGCGCGCGGCGCCGTTCCATGCCTTATCGCTGACAAACGGTGCTGGCCATGTGCGGATGCTCGCGGACATCGAACGCGAAACCATCCGGCACGCACTCACCCATTATGAGGGGCAGATGACGGAAGTCGCGCGCCGCCTCGGGATCGGGCGCTCGACGCTCTATCGAAAATTGAAGGAACTCGACCTCACCGTCGAGCTTTGTGACCTGGCGGACACGAGACCGCCGGAAGAAGCCGCCTGACCGCGCGTTTGTGATTCACAGATCGCGGGAAGACGGGCATAGACATTTTTGGGGGCTGCGGAGGAAGAGTATGCGCAGGACGCACTACATCCGGTTCTTGTTGACCACAGCGGCCCTTGCCGCGAGCCTGCCTGCCTTCGCCCAGACGCTTCCCGCTCTCCCCGACACCGGGGCGCCCGCGGTCGAAGGGCCGGTGCTGGCCGCGCCGGAATCGGAGATCATCGCCCCGCTCGCACCCGCGCCGCGCTCCGACGCCGACCGCTATTCGGAAGTCATCGCCCCGCCCCCGGCCGAAACCGTCGAGGGCCTGATCGCCCGGCGTCTGGCGGAATCGAAGGACACGGCGGACCTGCGCTCCTTTTACGAGGCACGCCAGAACGCGCCCCTTTGGATCGCCGACAACAAGCTGACGCCCAAAGCGCTCGCGGTTCTCGATGTCATCCGGCGCGCCGACGAGGAGGGCCTCGACCCGACCGCCTTCTTCCTTCCCGATCCCGCGGCCTCGGAAGGCTCGCCCGAACAGCTCGCCGCCGCCGAGATCGCGCTGTCGCGCGCGGCCTCGGCCTATGCGCGCCAGGCGCAGGGCGGACGGCTGGTTCCCTCCAGCCTCGGCCCGCTCATCACCCCGGACGTCACGCGCCCGTCGCGCGACAAGGTTCTGAACGTCATGGCCAGCCATGACGATGCCGCCGACTGGCTTCAGGCCTACAATCCGCCGCACGAGCCCTACAAGGCGCTGAAGAAGAAGCTCGCCGAACTGCGCGCCGCCGAAAAGGGCCCGGTGGCCCCGCCTCCGCCGCAGGTCCCGGCGGCGAAGAAGAGCCTCAAGCCCGGAATGCAGGACGCGCGCGTGCCGGTGCTGCGCGAGCGTCTCGGCGTCGAGAGGGTGATGGTCGAGGCGGCGCTGCCCGAAGGCGGCGTGGAGAGCGTCGAAAGCCTCGTCTACGACGAACCGCTGATCGAGGCCGTCAAGACATTCCAGCAGCGCCACGGCCTCAATGTCGACGGCATTGTCGGCAGCCAGACCGTCGCGCTGATGAACGATGCCGCCAAGGTGGAAGATCCGATTCCGCTCATTCTGGCCAATATGGAACGCTGGCGCTGGCTCCCGCGCGAGCTTGGCCAGACGCACATCTTCGTCAACGTGCCGGAGTACATGGGCCGCATCGTCCGGGGCGGCGAAGTGATCCACGAAACGCGCGTCATTACAGGCTCGAAGCAGCACCAGTCGCCGATCTTCTCCGACGAGATGGACCACATCATCGTCAATCCGGCCTGGAACGTGCCCTATTCGATCGCCCTCAAGGAAATGCTGCCGCAGCTCCAGCGCGACCCGGCCTATCTGGCGCGGCAGGGCTATGAAGTGATCTATACCGGCCAGAAGAAGCCCGTTCTGCTCGACAGCGCCCGCATCGACTGGACGACGGTCGATGCGAAGACGATGAGCCAGGTCCGCATCCGCCAGCCGCCCGGCGAGGCGAACGCGCTGGGGCACATCAAGTTCATGTTCCCGAACAAGCACGCGGTCTATCTGCACGACACGCCGACGCGCCATCTGTTTGCCCGCGACATGCGCGCCCTCAGCCATGGCTGCATCCGCGTCCAGGATCCGTTCCAGCTTGCGGACGTGCTGCTCGAGGACACCGGGCTCGACGGCGCGAAGCTCAAGAGCATGGTCGGCGGTTCGAAGGAGAACCGAATCAATCTCGCGCACAAGATCCCGATTCACATCACCTATTTCACCGCCGAAGTGCTGCCCGACGGCAGCCTGCTGTCGCGGCCGGACGTCTATGGCACCGACCGGAAAATGAAAGCGGCACTGGGGCTTGGCGGCCAGCTGCAGGCGTCGGCGAAGAACTGACGCGACCGATCCGCCGTGCGGGGAGCCGGTTTGCCACCGGTTGTTCACACGGCGGGTTTATTTGACTCGCATCGAAAACTCTTTTCCGCCATTTTTCCCGGCTAGATAACTTGACTGTGACCTTGAGACACTGTTTGGCGGTAAGGGGCCGTTAACCGTCCAGGGGAACAGTGAGGGTTCGCTTCCGCCACCCCCGGCGGGGCATTTGGGGACAGTTATCAGGTGGCAGGTTTCTTCACCGCGGCTGGACATTCGCCTCGCTCTCTGACGCGACTTGCCGCGTCGGTCGCGATGGGCGTGGCGTTCCTCGCCGTTGGCGCCGAAGGCACCCAGACCGCGATCGCCAATGGCGACACACGCACCCTGAGCTTCTACCACACCCATTCCAAGGAACGGATCACCGTTACCTACAAGAAGAACGGGCGCTACGACGCGTCCGCTCTCAAGCAGCTCAACCATTTCCTGCGCGACTGGCGCAACCAGAAGGCCACGACGATGGAGCCCCGGCTCTTCGACGTCGTCTGGGAAGTCCAGAACGATGCGGGCGGCCGCGCGCCGATCCACATCGTCTCCGCGTTCCGCTCGCCCGAGACCAACGAAAAGCTCCGTTCGCGCTCCAAGGGCGTCGCCAAGCACAGCCAGCATACGCTCGGCCGCGCGATGGACCTGCACTTCACGGACGTGTCGGTCGCCAAGGTGCGCGAAGCGGGCCTTCGCCTGCAGCGCGGCGGTGTCGGCTTCTACCCGACTTCCGGCCTTCCCTTCGTGCATCTCGATGTCGGCAGCGTGCGCCATTGGCCGCGCATGTCGCGCGACCAGCTCGTCCGGCTGTTCCCCGACGGGCGCACCGTCCATCTGCCGACCGACGGCAAGCCGCTCAAGAATTACGCCCTCGCAATGGCCGACCTGAAGCGTGACGGCGCGGTCGTGCGCAAGACGCCGAACGGTGCGACCGCCATCGCCATGGCCGACACCGGATCGCGCGGCGGCTCCAGCTCCGGCAAGGGCTTCATCTCCCGCTTCCTCGGCGGCGAGGACGACGATGCTTCGGAGAATGCGGCGCCCGCATCCGCTCCGGCCGCCACTGCTCCGGCCACCGCCGCTCCGGCGCGCCCGGAAACGCCGCCCGCACCTGAACCCGCAGCGCCGGTCGCCGTTGCCGCCGCCGAAGTGCCCCTGCCGGTCGCACGTCCCGGCCAGAGCGCAGGCCCGCAGCTTGCCGCCGCCTACGCCCCGCAGGACATTCCCAATACCGCGCCCGGCATGATCTGGCGCACGGGCCCCTCCGGTGTCGCTCCGGCGGCCAGTGCCGATTATCAGCTTCCGCCGACGACGCCGTCCGAGGCCTCCGCCAATGTCGCGCTGCCGATGCCGCGCCCGGCGGAAACGACCCCGGCCCTCACGGCCAGCGCTCCGCTTCCCGTCATCCGCCCCGAAGCGGGCCAGATCGTCACCGCCTCGCTCGGATCGGGCGCCAATCTCGCCGACGAGCGCAATATGGCGCTGCGCCTTCTCAATTCCTTCGGCATGAAGGAGCCGTCGGCCGAACTGCTTCCGGATCCGGAACAGTCCTCGCGTGCGCGCAGCCACATCGCCGCCGCGCATGAGGCCTTCGCCGCCGAACCCGCCGCCAACAAGCCTGCCCCGGCCCAGATCGCGGCGGTCGTCCAGCAGGGCGCTTCCGCCCGTGCCGAGAAAGCCCCGCAGATCGCCTACAAGCAGGAGCGTTCGAGCCGCACCCAGACGGCGCTGCTGCATCCGAACTTCCAGCGCACGAAAGCCCTCATCGCCCGTCCGGCGAACGTCCTGCCGAACGCCTTCGGCGGCAACCCGACCTACGGCATGAGCAGCTCCAACTTCTCGGGCTATTCCGTGATCGGCCTGCGCACCGTGTCCTTCGGCCCGCAGCGCACCGCCGAGCTGAACGTCAAGCCGCGCAGCTGAGGGTTCGCCCTGCGAGGGCGATGCGGCACCCCCTTCCCGATACCAAAGGACGAAGGTCGCGCCCCTCCCACCTCATGGTGAGGAGCGCCACCGGCGCGTCTCGAACCATGGGGCTGCAGGCTCCGTGCCTGACACCATCCTTCGAGACGACGCTTCGTGCCTCCTCAGGATGAGGCCGAACCACCTATCTCAAACAGAAAAGCCCTCTCCCGCCTGAAGCGGAAGAGGGCTCGAAGAAGCCGTCATGTGTGTGCGTGACGGCGGAGAAACCTAGCGCACCATTCCCAGCGCCGAGAGATAGAGCTCCAGGATCGCGTCCTGCTCCTCGCGCTCGGCGGCGTCCTGTTTGCGCAGCGAGACGATCTTGCGCAGGATCTTGGTGTCGTAGCCATTGCCCTTGGCCTCGGCATAGACCTCCTTGATGTCGTCGGAGATGCCCTTCTTCTCCTCCTCTAGGCGTTCGATGCGCTCGATGATGGAGAGAAGCTGCTCTTTGGCGATAACGGACGCGTCCATGGCAAAACACCTTTTTACTCAAATTCGGGTTGACCACTTCGTGGCCCGCCAAAGGCGTGAAATCAAGGAAACAGCGGCTGGCAAAAAGGCCACTGTGGAAAGCGGGAAAAGCGTAGATCTATTCCGCACCCGCCCCTGATGTTCCCTATATGTTCTCGCCGGCGCGCATCTGTCAAGCCGCTTTCAGCGGTTTGGACGATCCGGCCCGAGAAACCTCAGTGCGCGCCGCGCTCCGCGAAGGCCTTCGCCTGAACCGGCGTCGCTTCCTTCTGATGCTTTTCCTTCCACTCGTCATAGCTCATGCCATAGACGAGCTCGCGGCTCTCATCCTTGGTCAGCGGCACGCCGCGTTCGTCGGCGGCGTCCTTCATCCAGTTGGACAGGCAATTGCGGCAGAAGCCCGCGAGATTCATCATGTCGATGTTCTGCACATCGGTGCGTTCGCGCAGATGCTGGATCAGCCTGCGGAAGGCGGCGGCTTCGAGTTCGGTTTTCGTCGGCTCGTCGATCATGGGTTCTGCTCCGCAACTTCGTCGGCTTCGGTTCGGCGTCCGCCCCCGGCGCGCGATCCGTAATGGCGAATGACCGCCATGTCCGGCTCCCGCAGGATGGAGACAAGCACGCGTTCGAGACGCGCCGCCCATTCCTCCTGTCCCGCGTCACTGGAAATGAGGTCCTGACGGATCTCGATCAAGGCGTGCGGCAGGCCGCGCAGGGTCGCGTGGCGGTACATGGTGTCGTTTTCGAGCGCGCCGTCATAGGGCTCGTTGTCGCCGACGGTCAGGCCCTCGGCCTCGAGCGCGGAGATGAGCGGCGCGGCAAGGCGCGGGTCCTTGTCCCACAGCAGAGCCGCCTGCCAGCGCCGTGCGACGCCCTTCCACGCATGGGTGTAGGAATGCACCGACAGGATGACCGGCACCTCGCCGAGAGCGAGCGTCTCGTCGAGCCAGGCCGCGATCGCCTGATGGTAGGGATCGTGGAACAGACGCAGCCGCGTCGCGACCTCGTCCGCGCCGATCGTGGCATTGTCCGGAATGATCGCGCCGTCCGACAGCCGCATCACGAGCGTCGGATCGTCCGGCCCGCGATTGGGATCGATCAGCAGGCGCGAAAAGCCCGACAGAATGGCCGTCGCCCCGAGCCGCTCCGAAAGCCGCCGCGTCACGCCCGCCGCCCCGATGTCGTAGGCGATGTGCCGCGCGAATTCGCTCTCCGGCAGGCCAAGGCGTCCATACGCCTCCGGCAGCGCGTTCGAGGCGTGATCGCACAGAAGCAGCAGCCTGCGCCCGGTGGTTCCGGGCAGGATGTCGAAAGGGGTCGTGTAGGTGTCGCGGATCGGGGAAGACATGGCGCTGCTGGACAAAGGTTTACCTGAGCCCACGCGATTGCGAGAGCAATAAATGAAAGATGCGGGACACGCTCAGTTGTCTTTGGCTTCCGGCTTCGGCGGCGGCGTCAGGTTCCAGGCGCCGGTGTGGCTGTAAATGGCGTCGCGCAAGTGTTTGACCTCCCGGTTCAGGTCGCCAAGGCGCCCCGGCGATTGTCCGGACGCGCCCAGCAGCGCCTCGCCGAGGCACCCGGCCCTCTGCCGCAAAGCGCGTCCCTGATCCGTCAGGGCGACGACGACCTGCCGCTCGTTGTGGGGATTGCGGGAGCGGCTCACGAGGCCCGCCGTCTCCAGACGCTTGAGCAACGGGGTCAGCGTGCTCGATTCCAGCGCCAGCCGGTCGGCGATGCCCCCGACCGTCTGTCCATCCGTGCGCCACAGCACGTTGAGCACAAGATATTGCGGATAGGTCAGTCCCAGCTCGTCCAGAAGAGGCTTGTAGACACGCTGGATGGCGATGCCGGCGGAATAGACCGAATAGCAAAGCTGGTCTTCGAGCGGCACGGGGCCTTTTTCGTCTGTCATTGAGGCTCTCCTGCGCTGCCGGTCACAAAAATACATATCGCGATAATATTCTCGTTGACAAGGGAACGGAGGATCCCCTAGATAATCATTATCGCGATAATAATTATCGTAACATAAAGGAAGAACGCCATGACCAACAGGACCCGCACTCTGCTGGCCGCCGCTGCTGCCACCGCCCTCACCGTTTCCCACCAGCCGCAGGCCGCCGAACCCGATGTCGCGCCGAAGGCCGTCCGGAATGTCGTTCTGGTGCACGGCGCCTTTGCCGACGGCTCCGGCTGGCGCGGTGTCTATGACGAGCTCACCGGGCGCGGCTACCGGGTCACCGTCGTCCAGAATCCCCTCACCTCTTTCGCCGACGATGTCGCCGCGACGCGGCGGGCGCTGGAGCGTCAGGACGGCCCGGCGATCCTGGTCGGCCATTCCTATGGCGGCACGGTGATCACCGAAGCGGGCACCGCTCCCAACGTCGCGGGCCTTGTCTATGTGGCCGCGCTTGCACCGGATGTCGGGGAATCGACGGGAGAGCAGTTCGCGGAGATCCCGCCGCCGGCGGACTTCGTCATCGAGGAGCAGAAGGACGGCTTCGGCTTCGTCAATCTGGAGAAGTTCAAGCTGGGCTTCGCGGGCGACACCAGCGATGCGGACGCCGCCTTCCTGCGCGACTCCCAGGTGCCGATCAACATGTCGATCTTCGGCACCAAGGTCACGCAGGCCGCCTGGAGGAGCAAACCGAGCTGGTTCGTGGTCGCCACGCAGGACAACGCGATCGATCCGAAGCTGCTGCGCCATACGGCAAAGCGCATCGGCGCGACCACCGAGGAAGTCGAAGGAAGCCATGTCGTTTTCCTGACCAGGCCCAAGGCGGTCGCGGACGTGATCGACCGCGCCGCGCAGGGTGCCGCCCGCGCGGAACAGAAGGCGCGCTGATCCCGCGGCGATCAAGGCAGCGATGAAAAAGGCGGCGGGCGGGCACAGACCCCGCCCGCCGCTTTGTCACCGGTTGACGTGCACACCTTTCAAACCGCATGGCGGCCCTTGGACCGCCCTGCCATAGTGCGCGCCCACCGGAAGATTTTCGTCGCGTTCATGCACCGCACCGCCCTTGCCGCTCTCATTCTCGGCGCGATCTTCATGGGCGCCTCGCCCGTCTTCGTGCGTGTTGCCGATGTCGGGCCGTTCGCCTCCGCCTTCTGGCGTGTCGCGCTGGCTTTGCCCTTCCTGTTCCTGTGGGACCGCGCGGAGGCGCGCAAAGGCATGGCCGGCCCGTTTTTCAACCGCCCGGCGCTCGTGGCCGGGCTGATGTTCGCGGGCGATCTCATCTTCTGGCATCTTGCGATCTTCCACACGACAATCGCCAACGCGACCTTCTTCGCCACCACGGCTCCGCTCTGGGTTCTCCTTGGCGCGTTCGCGCTGAAAAGCGATGCCGTGACGCGGCTGATGGCGCTCGGCGTCGCGCTCGCCTTTCTCGGCGGCGGGCTTCTCGTCGGCGAAAGCCTGTCGGTCGATCCGGCGCGGGTGACGGGCGATGTGTACGGGCTCATTACGGCGGTGTTTTTCGGCGGCTATTTCCTGGCGGTCCGCGCCGGGCGGCGCCATCAGGGCGCGGCGCGCCTCACCTTCGTGTCCTCGCTCGTGACATGCCTTGTACTGCTGGTCGTCGCGCTCGCCCTCGAACCGCATCTGCTGCCCAAAAGCCCGGAGGGAATGGCCGCCCTTCTGGCGCTCGCGCTCATCAGCCATGCCGGCGGGCAGGGCCTGCTGGCCTTCTCGCTCGGCCATCTGCCCGCGCCGTTTTCCTCGCTCGTCATTTTCCTCGAAGCCATTGCCGCCGCGGCCTTCGGGTGGGCCGCGCTCGGCGAGGCCCTGTCTCCGCTCCAGTTCCTCGGCGGAACGGTCATTCTGCTCGGAATCTGGGTGGCGCGGCCCCGAACCGGGCCATCCTTGCCCGTCCCGCCAACATAACGCCTTTTTCGTTGGGTTTCTGGTGATTTCCGGCTGGGTTCACGGACGTTCACGTTGACACTCGGCCGCGAAAGACGGGATACAGACACCTCCTTTCAGTGGGCTGAGATGAGCCGATCACGGATGATTCCGATTCCCTCGGAGGGTGGCAGGGTTTCGGGGTTGCGTTCCCTCTTCATCGCGCTGGGCGCCCTGGCGGCCGGGTCGTTGTTTTCGACGTCGGCGTTCGCGGTCGATTTCCGCCTGTGCAACGCCACCAAGAGCCGCGTCGGCGTCGCCGTCGGCTACAAGGACGGCGACAACTGGATCACCGAGGGCTGGTGGAATGTCGGCGCCGCGAGCTGCGAAACGCTGCTGAAAGGCGCGCTGGTCTCGCGCTTCTATTACGTCTACGCGATCGACTACGACCATGGCGGGGAATGGGGCGGCACCGCCTTCATGTGCACCCGCGAGAAGGAATTCACGATCCGCGGGATCGACAACTGCCTCGCCCGCAATTTCTCCCGCACCGGCTTCTTCGAGATCGACACGGGCGAAGAACGCAGCTGGACCGTCCAGTTGACCGACAAGGACATCGCCGCCCCTCCGGCCGACGCCGCCACGCGCCAGGCCCCGCAGGCCGCCGACGGGCGCAGCTCGACGCCGGGCGCTCCGACACCCCCTGAATAACCGACAAGGCTGGCCTGTGGGCCAACCGGCAAAGATAAGCTTTTCGTAACGGGCGCCCGGCAAACTCCGCGCAACCTGAAGAGGAGCTTGCCTTTGCTCTACGGTACATCGCCCGCTTTGTCGGCGTTCAGCATTGGCCTTGCTGCGGCGCCGCGTATCGGGAAGCTGGCCGGCTCCGAGGAACCATCCGCGCCCTCGGCAAAGATCGACCTGTCCCCGGCGGCCCAAAGGCTTCAGCAGGCCCGGGAGGCGTTGGAGCTTCTCAGCTGGGTCTCCCAAACGCTTCGCCAGGGCGGAGACGATCGGTGGGCGCGCGTCGATGAACGCCTTTCGAAGTCCTTCGACCGGATCATCGAGGCAGAAGCTGATCGTGTGACGCTCGGCACCAAGGGCAATGACGCCATTTCAGGCTGGTCGGACGCCGACATCGAGGCCGGCGAAGGCGACGACGCCATTTCCGCATGGTCCGGCAGCCGCGTCGATGCCGGCGCCGGAAACGACGTCGTCGTCGCGTGGTCCAACAGCACCCTGAAGGGTGGAGACGGAAACGACCTCATCACGTCATGGTCCGACAGCGCGGTGAGCGGCGGCAGCGGTGACGATGTGATCGACGCCTGGTCAGGGAACCGTGTCGATGGCGGTGACGGGAACGATACGATCAAGGCCTGGTCGGACAGCGTGGTGAGTGGCGGCGCCGGCGACGACGTCATCGATGCGTGGTCGCAAACTCGCGTTGACGGCGGAGACGGCAACGACATCATCAAGGGCTGGTCGAACAGCCACATCACCGGGGGTGCGGGAAACGACATCATCGACGGATGGTCGAACGCGAACATTGACGGCGGTGCCGGAGACGACGTCATCAGCGCCTGGACCGACAGTCAGGTCGACGGCGGCGAAGGCAACGACATCATCACCGCGCAAGGTGGATCCGTCGTCACGGGCGGGCGCGGCGATGACACGATTGCGCTGCGTCCCGACAGCGTCGCGGTCTACGACGCGGGCGACGGCCACGATCAAGTGTCCACGCTTGGCGCGAGCACGATCCGGTTCGGCGCAGCCATCACCTCCGACAGCGTCAGCTTTGCCTTCGAGGGCGATCAGGTTCGCATCGCCTTCGCCGGCAGCGAAACCGATTCCATCACCCTGACAAAGACATTGAAGGGCACGACAACGACCTTGTCGTTTGCGGATGGCAGCACGCTTGCCGTGCCGTCGCCGCCTGCCAGCGGCATGGTCCGGCTTTCGGTCAGCGGCGGTGTCCTGGACAGGACGGCCTGAAGCAGGCCCGCCTTCCTCGTCATGTGGCGGACGGAACAAGCCTAAGTCTGAAAGTCAGAGCGTGTCGCCGCGCAGCTTCCCGGCGAGCGTGCCGACCTCGTCCTTCAGACCGTCGAGATTGGGGTGGAGCGCCAGCGCACGGCGATAGGCATCGAGCGCGGAGCGGTCATTGCCGGTCTGCTGAAGAATGCGCCCGAGGCCGGCCCAGGCGCCGTAATGCCGGGGCTCGTGGCGCAACGTCTCGCGAATGGCCACCATCGCGCTCGCATAATCGCCGCGCAGGAAATGGAGCGTGGCGCGCTTGTTCCAGCCTTCGGCAAAATCGGGCTTCACCTCGAGCGCGGCGCTGAGCAGTTTCAGTGCGCCCTGCTGGTCTTCGCTGGCGACGAGATCGACCGCGCGCACGGTGAGAAGATCGGCCGTGTCGCTGCCCGAATGACTCCAGATTTCGTCGATGGAGGCTTCGAAGCGCTTGGCATCCTCGGCGCTTTTGGCGGCGGCAAGGCGGTCGAACAGGCGGTCGAGGCGGATGCGGCGGTCGAGCGCGGAGGCATCGGACGCGAGCGGCAGCTCATCCAGAGATTCGCCGCCGGCTGCCGTGCCGGGCTCGGTCAGCCCGGAACCGGGCAGATCGGATTTGAGATCGGGTTCGGAAAGATCGACCTGCGCAAGCGCGGCCGGCCCAAGCAGCGGAACCGCGAGAACTGCGCTGAGAAAGAGGCCGGAAAGATACGCGCGCGCTTTCATGCACTCCAAGCTGGAGCGCATCGGCTGTCCCGTCAATGGGGCAAAGTGCGGAAGTCTCAGCCCTGGCGGGCTTTGAAGCGCTTCTGCGTCTTGTTGATGATGTAGACGCGGCCCTTGCGGCGGACGATACGGTTGTCCCGATGGCGGCCGCGCAGCGACTTGAGGGAATTGCGGATTTTCATCGGTCGTCTGCCTGCAAAACTGGTTTCGCCGCCGCCTGATGACGGTTCTTCTCCAACAGGGAAGAGCGGCTGTTCGGGCGGTGTGTTAGAGGACGCAGGGCGAAAAATCAACCCGCAAATCCACAGGCGCGGTCGCGCTTTTGAACGTCGCACCGCTCTGCTACGACTTTACGTTCAACCCGCCACCCTTTTTGGGGGATTCATGTTCGGATTCGACATTTTCGTCATCGCCGTCGTCGGCATCGTCATTCTTGTGATCTTCGCGGGCGTGAAGACGGTGCCGCAGGGCCACAATTACACGGTGGAGCGTTTCCAGCGTTATTCGCGCACCCTGACGCCCGGCCTTGGCCTCATCGTCCCGTTCATCGACCGCATCGGGCGCCGGGTGAACATGATGGAGCAGGTGCTCGACATTCCGAGCCAGGAAGTCATCACCCGCGACAACGCGACCGTGCAGGTCGACGGCGTGAATTTCTATCAGGTCGTAGACGCCCCGCAGGCGAGCTACCAGGTCGACGATCTGCGCTCGGCCATCCTCAATCTGACCATGACGAACATCCGCTCGGTCATCGGCTCGCTGGATCTCGACCACGTGCTCTCCCAGCGCGACGAGATCAACGACCGGCTGCTGCGCGTCGTCGATGCCGCCGCCTCGCCCTGGGGCGTCAAGGTGACCCGCATCGAGATCAAGGACATCCGCCCGCCGCAGGATCTGGTCGCCGCGATGGGCCGCCAGATGAAGGCCGAGCGTGAAAAGCGCGCGGCCATTCTCGAATCGGAGGGCGAGCGCCAGTCCGAGATCCTGCGCGCCGAGGGCAAGAAGCAGGCGCAGATTCTGGAAGCCGAAGGCCGCCGCGAGGCCGCCTTCCGCGACGCCGAAGGCCGCGAGCGTCTCGCCGAGGCCGAAGCCAAGGCCACCGATGTGGTGTCGGAAGCCATCACGCGCGGCGATCTGTCGGCGCTCAATTATTTCATCGCCGACAAATATGTCGGCGCTCTGGAAAAGCTCGCCAGCTCCCCGAACCAGAAAACGCTGATACTGCCGATCGAGGTCACCTCGGTCATCGGCTCGCTCGCGGGAATTGCCGAAATCGCCAAATCGGCGCTCGGCCCCGACAGCAAGCCGACACCGCCCACCGCCAGCCCGCCCGCGCGCACCCGCACGGTCCCGCCGGTATGATCGCCTCGCTCATTGAGAGCCTCGGTCCCTGGAACTGGATCGTTCTGGGCCTCGTATTGCTCGGCATCGAGGTTCTCGTGCCGGGCACGTTCATGCTGTGGCTCGGGCTCGCGGCCATCGCAACGGGCCTTCTCGCCTTCACGGTCGCGATGGGCTGGCAGATGCAGGCGCTCTCTTTTGCCGTCCTGTCGGTCCTTGCGGTTCTGGTCTGGTGGTTCGCGTTCCGCCAGTCGCGCCGCACGGGCGACGAGCAGGCCATGCCGCTCACCCGTACCGACATCTATATCGGGCGCACTTACGTTCTCGATCAGCCGATCGAGAACGGACTAGGGCGTCTGCACATCGACGACACGAGCTGGCGCATCGCCGGCCCCGATCTGGCCGCAGGCACGAAAGTGCGCGTGGAGAGCGCCGAGGGCACGCTGCTGCGGGTGGCTCCGCTCGCTTAGGGCTCGACGCCGACCGGCACCGGCGGCGCTTCGTGAAGAAGCGTGATCTTGATGCGGCGGTTCGACGGCAGATAGGGATTGTCGGGATAGAGCGGCTGGGTTTCCGCGCGTCCCGTCACCGCCGCGATGCGGTCGAGCGGCAAGCCGCCTTCGACAAGAACGCGGCGCACCGCATTGGCGCGATCGGCCGACAATTCCCACGGGCCGTAATCGCGGCGCGACTGCGCGCGGCTTGCGGCGGTGTGCCCGGCGATCGACACGCGCTGCGGCAGGCGCTGGAGAAGCGTCGCGAGGCCGCTGAGCGCCGAGCGCACGCGCTGGTACAGCTCGCTTGAGCCTTCCGGGAACATCGAGCGCCCGTCCTGATCGGTGATCTGGATCGCAAGACCCTCCTCGGTCTCCTCGACCACGATGCGCTGCGAAATTTCAGCAAGCTCGGGCATGTCCTGCAGCGCCTGGCGGATGCTCGTCGCCGCCTGGGCGAATTCGTTGTCGCGTCCGTTGCGCAGCGGCCCGTTTTCGAGCTGCATGATGAGGCCGGGGTTCTGCGACGATTCCATCGGATTGGTCATCGAGACACTCTTGGGATAAGAGCGCACCGGCACCCCGTTGATCTCGATCACGCCGCCGTTCACTTCGTTCTTTGTCTGGACGCCGAAGGCCTCGCGCATCGAGCCCAGCGCCTGCTGCATCTTCTCCTGGTTCATCGTGGAGAAGGCGGCGATCATGACGAAGAACGCCATCAGGAGCGCCATCAGGTCGGCGAAGGTCACATACCAGCCGTGACCGCCGCCATGCGCTTCGCTTTTTCTCTTGCGGGCCATGGATCAGGCCGCCTCGGCCAGATCGCCTTCGCGGTCGCGGTGCTTTTCGGGCAGATAGGCCTGAAGCATTTCGCGCACCAGCGCGGGGCTCTTGGCGTCGCGGATCTGCAGAATGCCGTCGATGATGAGCGTCTGGTTGAGGTCTTCCTCGGCGAATTTCAGATGCAGCTTGTCTGCAATGGGCATGCCGATGAAGTTCTGGACGATGGCGCCGTACAAGGTCGCGCAGAGTGCGATCGCCATGTACGGACCGAGCGTCGAAGGGTCGGCCATGTTCGCGAACATCTGCACCATGCCGATCAGCGTGCCGACCATGCCGAAGGCGGGCGCGCAATCGGCGATGGAGCGGAAGATCTTCTCCCCTTCGCTGAGGCGCATCAGCAGAAGGTCGCGCTCGCGCTCGAGGCTGTCGCGGATGAATTCGGCATCATAGCCGTCGGCGACATAGCGCACGCCCTTGGCGAGAAACCCGTCGGAAACCTTGGCGTTCTCGAGCGACAGCGGGCCGCTCTTGCGCACGAGTTCGGCGAGCCCGCCGATCTCGTCGATCAGCTGGCGGGTCGAAACCTTGCGCATGGAGAAGGTGTATTTGATGCCGACCGGAAAGCCGTGGAGCACCGCATGCAGCGGAAAACGGATCATGGTCGCGGCCAGCGCGCCGCCGAACACGCAGACGGCGGCGTGGAAATCCAGTAGAACGCTCGCGTCGCCGCCCGATGTGGCGAGCCAGCCGACAATGCCGGCGGCCAGCAGGAACCCGAAGATCGACGCAAAATCCATGGCACCCAACTCGCGGGAAAAACGCCCCGAACGACGGATGCTAGGAACTTTTCTCTAATTCCGCGTTAAGCGGCGGTTTTTGCGCCGATTCCTCAGGCAACGCCCGCGCGCAGCACGTCGTGCAGGTGCAGGATGCCGACCGGGCGGCCGTCCTCGACGACGAACAGCGCCATGATCTTCCCGGAATTCATGATTTCGAGCGCGCTGGACGCGATCACGTCCGGCCGGATGCTGCGAGGGCTGGCGGTCATCACGTCCTCGATGCGGGCGGTCAGGAGGCCGGGGTTCATGTGGCGGCGCAGATCGCCGTCGGTGACGATGCCGATCAGGCGGCGCGTCTCGTCCACGACACCGACGCAGCCGAAGCTTTTCGCGCTCATCGCAACAATGGCCTCACCCATATCGGTGCCGACGGAAACAAGCGGGATTTCCTCGCCCTTGTGCATCAGATCGCGCACATGCATCAGCCCCGCCCCGAGCTTGCCGCCCGGATGGAAGACGCGAAAATCCGACGCCGAAAAGCCGCGCGCTTCCAGCAGCGCGATCGCCAGCGCATCGCCGAGCACGAGCTGCATGGTCGTCGAGGTCGTCGGCGCGAGGCCGTGCGGGCAGGCTTCCGAGGTTTTCGGCAGCACCAGCGCGAGGGAGGAATTGCGCCCGAGCGCGCTTTTCTCGTCGGATGTCAGCGCGATAAGCGGCACTTTGTGGCGCTGGCAATGATGGATGACATCGCGCAGTTCGAGCGTTTCGCCCGACCAGGACAGCGCGATGACGACATCGCGGCCCGTCACCATGCCGAGATCCCCGTGGCTGGCCTCGGCGGCGTGGACGAAATTCGCGGGCGTTCCGGTCGACGCCAGGGTCGCGGCGAGCTTGCGCCCGACATGGCCGCTTTTGCCCATTCCGGTCACGATGACCCGCCCGTCGGCCGCCGAGATCAGCTCCACCGCCTCGCAGAAGCGGCGCCCGAGTTCGCCCTCGAGCGCGGCCGCGAGAACGGCCAGCCCTTCGGTTTCGGTGGCAAAGGTGCGGCGGGCGGAGGAAAGCGCGGAGGCCGGCTCCTGCCCCTCGTCCCCGGCGATGCGGATCGGCGTGCCCAAACTCTGTTCCCCGATGGCGTCAGAGCACAGGATGTAGCCGCCTCCCTGCAGCGCAGCAAGCGATCCGAATTTCCTGCGCGATCAGAACGGCTTGTTAACCACACCCGTTCGATCTTCCTTAACCATGAAGAGGTCGCCTGCGAGTCCGGTTCTCGCCCGCGGCGGAAGGGACATGCCTTCCGCGCGGCGGCTGGCGCACGCCCTCGTTCTGGCGGCCCCCCTTGCCTGTGTCTCGGCGCCCGCTCTGTCGCAGGGCCTGCGCGGCTCGCTCGACACGCTTCCCGGCGCAAGCCCCGATATGTCGCCCTATGCGCTCGGCTCGGCGCCCGAAACGCGGTTCGATCCGTGGGCCGAGGCCGGGCTGCCCTCCCCCGATGCGTCGATCACCTCGGGGGAAGACACGGCTGAAGGCGGCACGGGCGAAGGCGGCACGGGCGACGCCCAGCCCGCCGGCCCCGCGCCTCTCGCCACGCCTGCGCCCGGCCGCCGTCCCTCGCGGCCCTCGCGCCGCACGCCCGAGGAAGATCCGTTCGCCGCGCCCGGCATTCGCGCGGGCTCGTTCATCCTCAAGCCCGCGCTCGAACTGCGCGGCGGTTATGAGAGCAATCCGAATTCGTATGCCAATCCCGAGGGCTCCGCGGTCGGCAGCGCCAAGGGCGAACTGACGGTCGAATCCGACTGGACGCGCCATTTCTTCCGCGGCCGCATCGAAAGCACCTACGAAGCCTACGACGCATTTCCCGAACTCGACGGGCCGAGCTATGCGGCCGAGGCCGCGCTGCGCCTCGATGTGCGGCGCGATCTGCGCGTGGATATGGCGTTCCGCTCCTCGCTCGACCGCGATTTCAGCGGCGATCCGGAATTTGTCGGCCGCACCACGAACAGCGAAAACCTGCGCACGGGCGGCACCGGCGGCTTCGTCTGGAAGCCGAACCGTCTCTCCGTCGGCTTCACCGGAGAAGTCGACCGCCGCACCTTCGGCGACGAGGATTTGGCGGACAGCGATTATGTCGGCACCGATCTGCGTCTTCGCACCGGCTACGAGCTTCAGCCGGGCCTTGAGCCCTTCGTCGAGATCGCGGGCCTTCGGCGTCAATACGACGAGCCGGTCAACGATCTCGGCTTCCGGCACGATTCGCAGGGCGCGCGCGTCTATGCCGGTCTGCGCCTCGAACCCGATCCGATCTGGACCGTGGAAGCGAAAGTCGGCTACGGCCATCAAGAAGTGGAAGACCCGTTCTTCGACGATCTCGACGGCGTGGTCGGCAAGGCGCAGGTGATCTGGAACCCGAGCGCGCTGACCGAGCTTCGCCTCAGCGCCGAGCGCGAATTCGAGGCCTCGACCGCCGAGAACGATCCGATGGCCGCCCGCTGGCGCGCGGGCGTCGGTTTCACCCACGAATTCCGCCGCTGGCTGATCCTGACGGGTGATTTCTCCTACGAGGAAAGCAAATACGAAAACACGGGGGAAAAGACCGGTCAGTACAACGCCGCGCTCGGGCTCGAATACAAGATCAACCGCACCTTCTCGGCGCTCGGCAATCTGACGTGGGAAAAGGTCGATTACTCGCCGAGCGGGCAAGGCTTCGACAACACGAAGATCGAAATCGGCCTGCGCGCCCAGCGTTAGCCCTCGGCGCGCAAAGCCTCAGCCGCGCCGTGCGGCCTCGATTTTCGCCACGTCGATTTTCGTCATCGTCATCATGGCTTCAAACGCGCGCTTGGCTTCTTCGCCCCCGGCAGCCATCGCCTTCGTCAGAACGCGCGGCGTGATCTGCCACGACACGCCCCATTTGTCCTTGCACCAGCCGCACGCGCTCTCCCGGCCGCCATTGCCGACAATGGCGTTCCAGTAGCGGTCCGTCTCGTCCTGATCCTCGGTCGCGATCTGGAACGAGAAGGCCTCATTGTGCGTGAAGGCGGGACCGCCATTGAGGCCAAGACAGGGAATTCCGGCGACTGTGAAATCCACCGTCAGCACATCGCCCGCTTTGCCGGACGGATAGTCTGCGGGGGCGCGGTGAACCGCGCTCACCGCACTGTCGGGAAACGTCTCGGCGTAGAAACGGGCGGCAGCCTCGGCATCCTTGTCGTACCAGAGGCAGATCGTGTTTTTGGCGCTTGCCATTGCATGATCCTTTCGGGGTCGAGCACTGCCTCCGGCGTTTCAGCCGTTGGCGCGCGCAATCTCCGCCAGAAGCTCCGGCGCAAGGTCCGGACGTTCGAGGCCGTACACGATGTTGGCGGTCAAAAAGCCGATCTTGGAACCGCAATCGAAAATGCGGCCCTGGAATTCGTAGCCGAAAAATTCCTGGCTCTTGGCGAGCGTCAACATGGAATCGGTGAGCTGGATCTCGCCGCCCGCACCGGCCTGCTGTTCGGACAGCAGATCGAAGATTTCCGGCTGAAGGATGTAGCGGCCCGAGATCGAATAATTGGACGGCGCCTCCTCGGCCTTCGGCTTCTCGACCATGCTGGTCACCTTGAAGCCGTTGCCCTTGCGCTTGCCGACGCCGACAATGCCGTACTGATGGACCTGCTCCTTCGGCACTTCGTTGACCGCGACCACATTTCCGCCGGTCTCGTTGTAGACGTCCATCATGCCCGCAAGGCAGCTCGGTCCGTGATGCAGCATGTCCGGAAGCAGCAGCGCGAACGGCTCATTGCCGACGATGTCGCGTGCGCACCAGACGGCATGGCCGAGGCCGAGCGGTTCCTGCTGGCGCGTAAAGCTCGAATGGCCGGCACTGGGCAGATCCTTCTGAAGCTCCTTGAGCTCCTTTGTCTTGCCGCGGCGCTCGAGCGTTGCCTCAAGCTCGAACTGCTTGTCGAAATGGTCCTCGATCACGCCCTTGTTGCGGCCGGTGACGAAAATAAAATGCTCGATGCCCGCGGCCCGCGCTTCGTCGACGACATGCTGGATGACGGGGCGGTCCACCACCGTCAGCATTTCTTTCGGCATGGCCTTGGTCGCGGGAAGAAACCGCGTGCCGAGGCCGGCCACGGGAAAGATCGCCTTACGGATGCGCTTCATGTGTGATTGAACTCTTCAGTTGTGGATCGGAGGGCATGCACATGGGGGCGGCCATTGACCGCGCGTTCACTATGACAATGCATTATGGCGGCATCTAGTGCCAAAAAAACGTCGCGGTAATTGTCCTCGTGTCTTGGTAAAGACGGGCTGCGGGCTGTCCTGCGGCGGGAGACGGATATGAGCGTTCTGGTTACGGGCGGCGCCGGTTACATCGGCAGCCACATGGTCCTCGAACTGCTGGATCAGGGCGAAAAGCCCGTCGTGCTGGACGATCTGTCGACCGGTTTCCGCTGGGCCGTTCCCGCCGAAGTCCCCTTCGTCGAGGGCGATGCCTCCGACGGTCCTCTCGTCGAGCGTGTCCTGCGCGAGCACAAGGTCGAGGCCATCATCCACTTCGCCGCGCGCATCGTGGTGCCGGATTCGGTGGCCGATCCGCTCGGCTATTACCTCGCCAACACGATGAAGACGCGCAATCTGATGGAAGCCGCCGTCCGCGCGGGCGTGCCCCATTTCGTCTTCTCGTCCACCGCCGCCGTCTACGGCAATCCGGCCGTCAACCCGGTGCCCGAGGATGCCCAGCCCAATCCGATGTCGCCCTACGGCATGTCCAAGCTGATGAGCGAGATCATGCTGCGCGACACCGCGTTCGCGCACAATCTGCGCTATGTCGTGCTGCGCTATTTCAACGTCGCGGGCGCCGATCCCAAGGGCCGCACCGGCCAGTCGACGCCGAACGCCACCCATCTCATCAAGGTCGCCTGTCAGGCGGCTCTCGGCCAGCGGCCCGGAATGGACGTCTTCGGCACCGATTACGAGACGCGCGACGGCACCTGCGTGCGCGATTACATCCACGTCTCCGATCTCGTCGCCGCGCACATGCTGGCTTTGCGCCATCTGCGGTCGAGCCCGACGGGCGGAAACCTGACGCTCAATTGCGGCTATGGCGACGGCAAGTCCGTCCTCGAAGTGATCGAATCGGTGAAGCGCATGTCCGGTGTCGATTTCGACGTCCGCATGGTGCCGCGCCGTCCGGGCGATCCCGCCAAGATCGTCGCCGCCGCCGAGCGCATCCGCCAGGAACTCGGCTGGGTGCCCAACCACGACAATCTCGACGACATCGTCGGCCAGGCCCTCACCTGGGAGCAGCACCTGATCGGACGCAGCCGCGGCTCGAACGCGGCCTGAACGGTCCGATCTCACGAAAAGTTTTCTCGGCGTTTACCTCTTCGAAACCATGACGGGGCCGTTCTGGGCCGGTAGTCTTAGTCCGGGGGCGCTCCCGGACGCTTGAGGAGCCGAGACATGAACGGACGCACGCTCATCACGCGCGCCGCGCTCGCCGCGGCGCTCCTCTGGCCTTTGCCCGCGTTCGCGGATTTTCAGGGGTTCATCAACGGATTGTGGCCCGAGGCGCAAAAGCGCGGCGTGCCCCAATCCGTCTTCCGGCAGACCTTTGCGGGCATGACACCCGAGCCCAAGGTCGTCGAGCTGACCCGCAAGCAGCCCGAGTTCAAATCCACCAGCGCGCAATACCTCGTCAAACGCGTGTCGCAACTGCGCGTCGACAAGGGCCGGGCCATGGCCCAGCAATGGTCGGCGGTGCTCGATCACATCGAGGCGACCTACGGCGTCGACCGCCACATCGTCCTGTCCGTCTGGGGCAATGAGACCAATTACGGCGGCTATCTCGGCGGCCACAACGCGATCCGCGCGATGGCGACGCTCGCCTATAACGGCTACCGGCGCGACTATTTCCGCAAGGAGTTGCTGCACGCGCTCGACATTCTCGCCCAGGGCCACACCTCGCCGGAAAACATGGTCGGTTCGTGGGCCGGCGCGATGGGCCACACCCAGTTCATGCCCTCGAGCTTCAAGGCCTACGCCGTCGACATCACCGGCGACGGACGGCGCGACATCTGGACAACCATCCCCGACGCCCTCGCCTCGACGGCGAACTACCTGAAGGTGCATGGCTGGCGGCCGGGCGAAGCCTGGGGCTACGAGGTCATCCTGCCGGCCGGGCTGCACGCCGCCAAGGGCCAGACGCACACACTGGCCGACTGGCAGCGCCGGGGCGTGCGCCGCGCCAACGGCGAGAAGTTCCCGCGCCCGGCGGATCAGGGGCGGCTTCTGCTGCCCTCCGGCCCGAACGGCCCCGCGCTGCTCGTTTTGCCGAATTTCCGCGTCATCAAGCGCTACAACAATTCGGACAATTACGCCCTCGCCATCGGCTATCTGGCCGACCGCATCCGCGGCGGCGGCCCCTTCGTGACGCCGTGGCCTCTGGATCAGCTTCTCAGCCAGAACGAGCGTGTGGAAATCCAGACACGCCTCAACGCGCTGGGCTTTGCGGCGGGCGAGACGGACGGCGCGCTCGGCCCGGCCTCGCGGGCGGCCATTTCGGCCTTCCAGAAGGCAACCGACACGGCCGTCGACGGCCAGCCCTCGCCCGACGTTCTGGAGCGCCTGCGCGCCGCCGCCAAAAAGCGCTGATTCAAAGCCCGCTTACGCCATATTTGCGCGCCAGCATGATCGCGGCTATCCCTGAGCGCGCCCTAGACGCCTCAGGCGGCCTTGCTGGATGGCGGGCGGGCAATGCGGGCAGACAACGGAATCGGCGCATGAAGGCTCTCGGCATTGTTGCGGCGGCGGCTCTCATCCTCGGTCTGGGAGGCACCTCCCTGCCGGCGCCCGCGCACGCCCAATTGTTCCAGCGCGATCCCCCGCCGACCTACCGCGCCCCGCCCCAGCAACAGCGCCGCCTGCCGGGCACCTCGCGCCAATACGTGCCGGAACAGGAAGCCCAGCCGCGCCGCCGCGGCTTTTTTGAGCGCCTGTTCGGCGGGCGTGACGACGATTCCTCGCCGCGCTCCTTCGACCGCGGACGCGCGGGCCCTCAGCAAAGGCAGCCGTCCCCACAGCAGCAGCAACCCGAAACCGCGGCGCCCGTGGCGCCCCGCGTTCCCAAGACCGTGTTCGTCGCGCTGATCGGCGATTCGGTCGCCGACAACATCGCGCCGGGACTGACCGACTCGCTCGCCGAGCGTCCCGAGGTCGGCATCGTGCGCGAGGTTCGTCCCGGGCAGGGCCTGCTGGACGAAACGCCGAAAACATGGCGCCAGTCGGCCGACGAAATACTTGCACGTACACCGCCCGTCGCCGCAGCCGTCATATTCCTGACGCCCGACGGCGATGTGCCGAAGCCTCCGGCCAGGGGCGAGGGCACGCCGCCGCCGCTCTTGCGCACGCTGCCGTGGATGGACGAATACGCGACCAGGGTCGACGACATCGCGCTGGCCTTCCGCCAGCGCGGCATTCCCCTGCTCTGGGTCGGCCTTCCGCCCGTCGCCAGTCCCAAGACAATGGCCGAATATGCGGTGCTGAACGATCTCGTGCGCCAGCGCGTCGCCGCGCTCGGCGGCGTGTTCATCGATGTGTGGGAAGGCTTCGTCAACGAGGACGAGGAATACACCGTGCAGGGCCCGAACATCGAAGGCCGCGTGGTGCGGCTGCGCATGGCGGACGGCCTGCACTTCTCCCGCGCCGGAGCGCGCAAGGTCGGTCATTACATCGAGCTGGAGCTGCGCAACTATCTGTCAACCGGGGATCAGGGCGATGCGATCGCCGATCTCGGCGTCGATCCCGCCCTCCCCACCATTCCGGGCCACAGCCGTGTGCTGATGCTCGGCGAAGCCCCGCGCACGCCGGGCGGCGTTCTGCTGCCGCCAACACCCGCGGCCATCAATCTTCCCAAGCCCATTGAGGAAAACCCCGAAGCTACGGCATCAAGCGAGGCGGCGCTGGACACACCCGTGCCGGACGCGATCAAGCCGGACGAGACGAGGCCCGAAGAGAACGCGCTCGCAACCGGCGCCGCAATCCCGTCCAGACCCGGACGTGCGGACGATTTCGCCTGGCCCGCAACCGCCGCAAATTGATCCATCACCGTTGCCGTGTGAACGTCGGCGGCGCTGTCAGCCCATGCGCTGCGGCGGCTCGTTGTTTTCGTCGGGATTTGGATTTGGCACTTCGTCCGGCAATTGGTCGGGCGGCGGCTCCTTTATCGGAGGCGGCTCGACAAACGGTCCCGGAGGCGGCTCGCGCGGTGGAACGGGCGGCACGTCCGGCGGCACCGGTGAATCTGGCGGTGTGATCGACATGGAAATCTCTCCCTGACGATCTCAACAAAAAAGAAAGGGCGGAGGTTCCCCTCCGCCCCGTAAAACCCGTTCGGTGAAACAGCGCCTCAAACCCGCGGCAGAACCGTCGATCCCATCAGGAAGCTGTCCACCGCCGCCGCGCACTGGCGCCCTTCGCGGATTGCCCAGACAACGAGCGACTGGCCGCGGCGCATATCGCCCGCCACGAAAATGTTCGGCACCGACGTCTCGTAGGAGACCGGCGTCGCAACGACATTGCCGCGCGGATCGAGCGCAACGCCGAGTTCGTGGATCATGCCTTCATGCACCGGATGCACGAAGCCCATCGCCAGAAACACGATGTCGGCCTTCAGCTCGAATTCCGAACCCGGGATCGGCTTGAACTTTTCGTCGACCTTGATGCAGTTCAGCGCGCTCACCGCCCCGTTCTGGCCGGTGAAGTTCTGCGTCAGTACGGCGAAATCGCGCGCGGCACCTTCTTCATGCGACGACGAGGTGCGCAGACGCAGCGGCCAGTCCGGCCATGTCATCTGCTTGTTCGGCATCGCCGGCGGCATCGGCAGGATTTCGAGCTGCGTCACCGAGGCCGCGCCCTGGCGCACCGAAGTTCCGATGCAGTCAGACCCCGTATCGCCGCCGCCGATGACGACGACATGCTTGCCGGTGGCGAGGATCGGATCGGTAACGTCCGTATTCTCGCCGGAAACGCGGCGGTTGTTCTGGGCCAGAAAGTCCATCGCGTAATGCACGCCGTCGAGCTCGCGGCCCGGCACCGGCAGATCGCGCGGCTTCTCCGAACCGCCCGCCAGGATCACCGCATCATGCTGCGCCGCGAGTTCCTTGGCCGAAATGTCCGCACCGACAGTGACGCCGAAATGGAAGGTCACGCCCTCCTGTTCGAGCTGGCGCACACGGCGCTCCACCACGTCCTTGTCGAGCTTGAAATCGGGGATGCCGTACCGGAGAAGACCGCCCGCACGCGCGTTCTTCTCGAAAAGATGCACATCGTGGCCCGCTCGCGCGAGCTGCTGCGCGGCGGCAAGACCGGCCGGGCCGGAGCCGACGACCGCGATCTTCTTGCCGGTCTTCTCGCGCAGCGAGACATTTTCGACCCAGCCGTTTTCCCACGCCTTGTCGGCGATCGCCTGCTCGATCGTCTTGATCGTGACCGGCTGGTCCTGAAGGTTCAGCGTGCAGCTTTCCTGACACGGCGCCGGGCAGATGCGGCCGGTGAATTCCGGGAAATTGTTGGTCGAATGCAGGTTGCGCGCGGCCTCCTGCCAGTCGTCGTGATAGACGAGATCGTTCCAGTCCGGGATCTGGTTATGGACCGGGCAGCCATTGTGGCAATACGGAATGCCGCAATCCATGCAGCGCGCCGCCTGCTTCTTCGTGCCCTCGTCACCGAGCGGAACGACGAATTCCTTGTAGTTGCGCACGCGCTCGGCGACCGGACCGTATTTACGGTCCTGACGCTCGATCTCGAGGAAGCCTGTAATCTTGCCCATAACTTACTCCGCGGCCTCGAGTTCGCGTGCCTTTTCCATGTCCGCCAGCGCACGGCGATATTCGACCGGCATGACCTTGATGAACTTGCCGCGGTACTCGGCCCAATTGTCGAGAATGTGCTTTGCCCGCGCCGAGCCGGTGTAACTTTCGTGGTTCGCAATGAGCTGCATCAGGCGCTCCGCATCGCGGCGCGTCATCTCGTCGAACAGCTCCACACGCCCCTTGAAGAGAAGATCGCCACCCTGCCCGTGGACACGCTGCAGCAGCTCGTCCTCTTCGACCACGGGATCGAACTCGACCATGGACATGTTGCAGCGGTCCTTGAACGTGCCGTCCTCGTCGAGGACATAGGCCACGCCGCCCGACATGCCTGCCGCGAAATTGCGGCCGGTCTGGCCGAGCACGACGACGATGCCGCCGGTCATGTATTCACAGCCATGATCGCCCGTGCCTTCGACGACCGCGACCGCGCCGGAATTGCGCACCGCGAAACGCTCGCCCGCAACGCCACGGAAATAGACCTCTCCGGCAATCGCCCCGTAAAGAACCGTGTTGCCGACGATGATCGAGTCTTCCGGCACGATGCCCGAATGCGCCGGAGGCTTGACGATGATGCGCCCGCCCGAAAGGCCCTTGCCGACATAATCGTTCGCTTCGCCTTCGAGATCGAAGGTGACGCCGTTCGCAAGCCAGGCGCCATAGGCCTGACCGGCGGTTCCGGTCATGTTGACATGGATCGTGTCGTCGGGAAGTCCGGCATGTCCGTACCTCTTGGCGACCTCGCCCGACAGCATCGCACCGGCCGAGCGGTTGATGTTCTTGATCGGAATGTCGATCACGACCTTCTCGCCCGAATTCAGGGCGGGCATGGCCCGCTCGATCAGCGTGCGGTCGAGCACCTTTTCGAGGTGATGGTTCTGCAGTTCGGTGTGGTGGATCGCGGTGTCGCGCGGCCGCTCGGGCACGGCGAACATGCGCGAGAAATCCAGCCCCTTGGCCTTCCAGTGCTCGACGACGCGCGTCTTGTCGAGCATCTGCATCTGTCCGACCATCTCGTTGAAGGTGCGGTAGCCGAGTTGCGCCATCAGCTCACGGACTTCCTCGGCGACGAAGAAGAAGTAATTGATGACGTGCTCGGGCATGCCGGTGAAGCGCTTGCGCAGAACCGGGTTCTGCGTCGCGATGCCCACCGGGCAGGTGTTCAGATGGCACTTGCGCATCATGATGCAGCCCGCCGCGATCAGCGGCGCGGTCGCAAAGCCGAATTCGTCCGCGCCGAGCAGCGCGCCGATCACGACGTCACGTCCGGTGCGCAGGCCGCCGTCGACCTGCACCGCGATGCGCCCGCGCAGCTCGTTCTTCACGAGCGTCTGGTGCGTCTCGGCAAGGCCGATCTCCCACGGCGATCCGGCATGCTTGATCGAGGTCAGCGGGCTCGCGCCCGTTCCGCCCTCGAAGCCCGAAATCGTCACATGGTCGGCACGCGCCTTGGCGACGCCCGCCGCGACCGTACCGACACCGACCTCGGACACGAGCTTCACCGAAATGTCCGCGCGCGGATTGACGTTCTTCAGGTCGTAGATCAGCTGCGCCAGATCTTCGATCGAATAGATGTCGTGGTGCGGCGGCGGCGAAATCAGGCCGACGCCCTGCGTGGAATGGCGCACCTTGGCGATGACCGCATCGACCTTGTGACCGGGCAGCTGGCCGCCCTCGCCGGGCTTTGCGCCCTGCGCCATCTTGATCTGGATCATGTCGGAATTGGCCAGATATTCCGTCGTCACGCCGAAGCGGCCCGAGGCCACCTGCTTGATGGCGGACCGCATCGTGTCGCCGTTCGGCAGCGGCTGGAAGCGGCTGGCATCCTCGCCGCCCTCGCCGGTGTTCGACTTGCCGCCGATCCGGTTCATGGCGAGCGCAAGCGTCGTGTGCGCTTCCCACGAGATCGAGCCATAGGACATCGCGCCCGTCGCAAACCGCCGGACGATGTCTTCCGCGCTCTCGACCTCTTCCAGCGGCACCGCCGTGCGGCCTTCGCTTTCCGGCAGCTTGAACTCGAACAGCGAGCGGATCGTCAGCGGACGGTCCTTGCACTCGTTGATGGCCTTCGCGAACTCGCGATATTTTTCCGGCAGATTGCCGCGCACCGCGTGCTGGAGATCGCGGACGGTGTTCGCCGTCCACGCATGGTCCTCGCCGCGCATGCGCAGTGCGTACTCACCGCCGACATCGAGCGCCTGGCGGTAGATCTGGATCGGGCCGAACGCCATTTCGTGGCGGCGCACGGTCTCTTCCGCAACCTCCGCAAGGCCGATGCCGCCGATGGGCGCGCTCGTGCCGCGGAAATAGGTGTCGACGAAATCGCTGTTGAGGCCGACCGCGTCGAAAATCTGCGCGCCGCAATAGGACTGGTAGGTCGAGATGCCGAGCTTGGAGGCAACTTTCAGCAGCCCCTTGCCGACCGACTTGATGAAGCGCGACACCGCCTCGTATTCGGACACTTCCGGCGGGAACTCGCCCTTGGCATGCATATCGAGCATGGTCTCGAAGGCGAGATAGGGGTTGATCGCTTCCGCGCCATAACCGGCAAGGCAGGCGAAGTGATGCACTTCGCGCGCTTCGCCTGTCTCGACGACGAGGCCGACCGAGGTCCGCAGGCCCTTGCGGATGAGATCGTGGTGCACCGCCGCCGTCGCCAGCAGCGCGGGGATGGCGATGCAATCCTTCGCGATCCTGCGGTCCGACAGGATGATGATGTTGCGGCCTTCGTCCACGGCCTTTTCGGCGTGGCGGCACAGCTCGTCGAGCGCGGCCTGCATGCCGTCCGCGCCCTGTTCGGCGGGCCAGCAGATGTCGAGCGTCACCGCCGAGAAGTCCGGCTCCACATCCTCGATGTGGCGGATCTTTTCGAGATCCGCATTGCTGAGGATCGGCTGCGAGACTTCGAGGCGCTTCTTCTCGGCCGTGCCCTCATGGTCGAGGATGTTCGGGCGCGGGCCGATGAACGAGACGAGGCTCATCACGATCTCTTCGCGGATCGGATCGATCGGCGGGTTCGTCACCTGCGCGAAGAGCTGCTTGAAGTACGTATAGAGCGGCTTCGGCTTCAGAGAGAGCGGGGAGATCGGCGTGTCCGTACCCATCGAGCCGACGGCTTCCTGCCCCGTCTCCGCCATCGGAGACATCAGCACGGCCAGGTCTTCCTGCGTGTAGCCGAAGGCCTGCTGGCGATCGAGCAGCGGCACGTCGCTCGACCAGTCCGGCGAGGACTTTACATTGTCGAGCTTCTCCAGATGGATCTGCGTCTTGGCGAGCCAGTCCTTGTAGGGATGCTCGGCGGCAAGCTGCGCCTTCACTTCCTCGTCGGAAATGATGCGGCCTTCTTCGAGATCGAGCAGCAGCATCTTGCCCGGCTGCAGGCGCCATTTGCGCACGATCTTTTCTTCCGGGAAGCTGATCGTGCCCATCTCGGACGCCATCACCACAATGTCGTCGCTCGTCACGAAATAGCGCGCCGGGCGCAGCCCGTTGCGGTCGAGCGTCGCGCCGATCTGGCGCCCGTCGGTGAAGGCCATAGCGGCGGGGCCGTCCCACGGCTCCATCAGAGCAGCGTGATATTCGTAGAAGGCGCGGCGGTTCTCTTCCATGCCCGGATGCCCCGCCCACGCTTCGGGGATGAGCATCATCGCGGCATGGGCCAGCGAATAGCCGCCCTGCACGAGAAATTCGAGCGCGTTGTCGAAGCACGCGGTGTCCGATTGCCCCTCATAGGAGATCGGCCACAGCTTTGTAATGTCGTCGCCGAACAGCGGAGACGACACGCTCGCCTGCCGCGCCGCCATCCAGTTGACGTTGCCGCGCAGCGTGTTGATCTCGCCGTTGTGCGCCACCATGCGATAGGGGTGCGAGAGCGGCCAGCTCGGGAAGGTGTTGGTCGAGAACCGCTGATGGACGAGCGCCAGCGCGCTCTCGAAATCCGGGTCCGTCAGATCGGGGTAATAGACCGCCACCTGGTCCGACAGGAACATGCCCTTGTAAACCAGCGTGCGCGCGGACAGCGAGACGACGTAATAACCGCGCGTCGAGGCATCGGCGCGGTCGTAGATCGCGTTCGAGACGCTTTTGCGAAGGATAAAGAGACGCCGCTCGAAGTCGTCGTCGCCCGTGATGCCCGGCCCCTTGCCGATGAACACCTGCGCGTGGTGCGGCTCGGTCGGCAGGACGCTGTAGCCAAGAGTGGAATTGTCGGTCGGCACGTCGCGCCAGCCGAGCAGGACCTGCCCCTCGCGTTCCACAATTGACGCAAATGTTTCACGGATGATTCGCTGGCCGGCCTCGTCCTTCGGCATGAAGATGTGGCCGACGGCGTATTCGCCGCGCGGCGGAAGGTTAAAGCCGAGGTCCTGCTTGCGGAAGAACTTGTCCGGCACCTGCACCAGAATGCCGACGCCGTCGCCCGCGCGCTCGTCGGCGCCCACGGCGCCGCGATGCTCGAGATTGGCGAGAATGGCGAGGCCGTTCTTGACGATGTCGTGCGAGGGCACGTTCTTCAGCTGCGCGATGAAGCCGACGCCGCACGAATCGTGCTCGTTTTTGGGGTCGTAGAGGCCTTCCGCCTCGGGCAGATGCGGGTCGCGCGCCTGGGCAGCGCGGGGCCCCCACGGCAAAGTGCGTTCGTCGAGAGGTCTCGTCATGGCCTCGAAATCCCTGCTTGCCGGGCAATCCCCGGCTCAAATCCCCAAAGAAACCGGCCCGCTCCGCGAACGGAGGAAACCGGACCCACCCCGTTTCGGCTCCGCAAAAGGCGAGCCGCTGTCTGTGACTTTTCTAATAAACCACATGCGGCAAGACCAGGCGACACTTCTCCCGCCCGGCTCCCGAAAGGGCCGAAAGGTTAAAGCGAAAGCGCCTGGAAACAAATGGACAGCAAGCCTGTCCTATTTGCGTGGAGAGGGTGTACGCGAAACAGTTTTGGAACACAAGAGGAGATTGGAGGGGTTCTAGGCGGTCGCAGCTAAGGAGTGGGGATACTCATCCCATGTCCTTCCATTCAGTTCGCGTCCGGTCGCCTTCTTGTTCGGCCCACCCCATTGCTTGAAAAAGAAAGCGGTGCCTTGACGCGCGCAACTCCGCTGGAGCTTTTCGACCCATTTCTGTTCGACGGGTCGAGCTTTGGGCCCGGACTCTCCCCCGACGATTGCCCAGTGGATGCCGGCCAAATCGACCGTGCCTATGTCAGAGATCAATGGCTCAAAAGAAATGAAACGAACAGCGGCGGCGACCTTCTGCAATTCCTTGACGCGCCACTTGAGCTCCGCAGACTCGACGGAGGTACCAAGCCAAACATGAGGCAGAACCGGCAGCTTCAGCTGCTCCAGTATTGCACGCATGTTCTCAGGCCGCTTCGTTAGAATCTGATAAACATGCCAGTCCGCTCGCTGCATTACGGACCAAACTTCACGTATGTACTCTTCAGGGACCCCATCCTGAAAGAGATCCGACATTGAGTTCACGAAGACTTTCCTCGGGCGCTTCCAAGCCAGAGGCACCTCTAGCGACTTCCGAATTAAGTTGATCTTTCCTGTCCAGACAGGTCGCCCACCGCTTTTCCGAACGACTCCACGATAAGATGGATGGTCCATGGCCTGTAAACGCGCAGCCATTCGCATGGCATAGCAATTAGTACATCCCGGCGACACCATCAGACACCCAGAGATCGGGTTCCAAGTGGCATCAGTCCATTCAATGTCACTTAGGCCAGCCATTGTTTCGTCCATTCGATTTGAGAACAGCGCGCGCTAGTTTTGAGGCGAGCACTGCCTTGGGGTCGCGATTTGCCCAAGCGAAGAGCAGCGAATACATATGGACACCACGACTGCCAAGCGGCAACCACTCGTTGAGGACCTGACCATCAAAACAGGTTTTCATTTTCTCAATCATATATTCAGTGGCGGCATCAGCAGTGCAGGATTTGGTCCGCTCTTCGCTCATGCCAAAAAGGTCATCCCTCGGAACGACCGATATCAGGTGATCTTCCCATTCGCGACCGCCCAGCAAGCGATCAAGCGACGCGGCATGTTCCGGCCTGACAGTGCCGTTACGAGAAATCTGACGATGCACGCCGAGACCGGACGGAAACAGGTACCAGAGGTCGGCTTTGGTTTTCCTTCCGATACGCTCAACCGTATGAAACGGTATTTGACTGCCGAAAGGGTCCAAGAAAATCACTGCTCGTGTCCGACGCCAGTCCGTACTCTCGATGAACTCTTCGAGAGCGACGCTCGCATCCATCTCTCTTACCAACACCTTTGAGAGAAGCGCAGGATACCGCGTCTGAACAAATTTCTGGAGCGCTGCAGCTTTCTTTGAGGATTTCTCTACAAAAATGTATTTATCAAATGTGGGACGGACCTCAAGGGCGCGTTTTACCGACCCGACCACAATATGCCGCCGATCTTCCCCGCCAATCAGCTGCGGTAAATCGGATGCTTTGACCGGAATCTCTCCAGTTCCGGCGAAGGCGTCGAAATATATCGTCTCAAACTTTTGCTTCTTAAGAACGGTCACGAAGCTGGAGAGGTAGCCCGCAACCACTTCTAATTTTTTTGCGGTATGTGGTCCGGCGAAAGCATTCTGAGGCATTCGCTGATACTACGAATTTATACCCACAATGCAACCGAAAGATGCTACCCGCGCTTTTGACTACCCGCCCAAAGCCCCTCTCCCTCATTCCCAACCTTGTTCACCGCCGTCGAAACCGGCCAGATCTCCATCGCCTCCGCAGCCAAAGGCTTCAGCAGCCCTTCAGCCTCGCCGCCCGAAAGCCAGAGTTCCCGGTCCGCGTCCGGCACGATGACCGGCATCCGTTCGTGCAGCGGCTTCAGAAGATCGTTCGCCTCCGTCGTCAAGACAGTGAAGCTGCGCACCCACTCCCCGCTTGCGGGGTCTTTCCAGTTTTCCCACAGGCCCGCCAGCGCCATCGCGGAGCGGTCTTTCAGCGCGATCGCGTAGGGCTGTTTCACCGCGCCCTCGCGCCGCCATTCATAAAACCCGTCGACCGGCAGAAGGCAGCGCCGCTTCTTCGCCCAGGCGTCGCGGAAGGCGGGCTTTTGCGCCAAAGTTTCCAAGCGCGCATTGATGAGGCTGGCCGAGGCCCTCAGGTCTTTGGCAAACCGCGGCACCAGCCCCCAGCGCAGAAGATCGAGCGCCTTCTTCCCCGTCTCGGGGTTGCGGCGCACCACCATCAGCCGGTCGGTCGGCGCGCCGTTCCAGCGCGGCGGCGCGTTGAACAGCGCACCCGCCTCCACATCGAAAAGCCGCCGGATCTCATCGGCCGGAAGAGCCTGAACAACACGTCCGCACATGCCACCAACCTCGCCTCCGGCGCGCACGGGCGCAAGAGGCAATTCAGCCTCACACGACCTCGGGATGAGGTGGGGCGAAGCGATCACGGGGCGCCTCCCTCCCCTTGATGGGGAGGGCCGACTCGGCGAAGCCGAGCGGGGTGGGGTGAGAGCCTCGAAACGATCTCCACCCTCATTCTGAGGAGCCCGCGCAGCGGGTGTCTCGAAGGATAAGCCACACACTCCGAGCCCGCCGCCCATCCTTCGAGACGGCGCGATGCGCCTCCTCAGGATGAGGCATCAAGAAAATAATCCTTGACCTCATACAAGGATTATGATCCTATATCCCCGCTGTCGATCACGGAGGGCGCTTCATGAGGCGTCGTGATGTGGATCGGAAGTGCGGTGGCCGGGAATGCGGGAAGACGTAGCTCGCAGGAACGGAGGCCAAGGAGTGTGGAAGCCGGCGGAAAACCACCCGCCACGGAGCGTCTGGACGAATGAGGCCAGACCCAAGGAAGGCCCCGAGGT
>LNEV01000016.1 GCA_001464335.1 Rhizobiales bacterium Ga0077545
TCGGGGCCCTCCTCGGGGTCTGGCACGCGATGGGGCCAGACGCTCCCTTGGCGGTTGGTTTTCCGCCGGCTTCCACATTCTTCAGCCTCCGTTCCTGCAGGCTACGTCTTCCCGCATTTCCGGCCACCGCACTTCCGATCCACACCACGACGCCTCATGAAGCGCCCTCCGTGATCGGAAGTGGAGATATAGGATCATAATCCTTGACTGAAGTCAAGGATTATTTTCTCTTCACAGCCTCATCCCGAGTCGAGCCCGCAGGGCTCGTGCCGAAGCACGGCGGCGGGCTCGGAGCTTCCTGCTTATCCTTCGACACGGCTCGTCTTCGACGAGTCCGGCTCAGGATGAGGGTGGGAATCTCTGAGGCTCTGGCACCCTACCGCTCGCTCCGCCGAATGGGTCTCACCCGCGAGGCAGAGTCGCATTGCCCTTACACTTTTTCCTTCTGCCGTGCGGGACGATTCGCCGGATCATTACGCACGGATGTCATGTAATTTTGAGTGATCTCCGGCCAGACATGGCATTTCTGGTGCTCAGGATGCTATAAAGCCTGAATGACCTCCTTTTCCCTCGATGAGAAACTCGCCGCCGACACTGCCTTTGTCTGCGATCTGCCGCTGTCTCGCGTTCTTCTGATGAACGATGCGCGCTTTCCCTGGCTCGTTCTCGTGCCGCGCCTGCCCGATCTTGCCGAAATCAACGATCTTGCGGCCAGCGAACGCGGCACCCTGATGGAAGAAATCGCCACCTGCGCGAACATCCTTCGCGAGGTCGCCCCCTCCGACAAGATCAATGTCGGCGCGCTCGGCAATATCGTGCGGCAATTGCACGTACATGTCGTCGCGCGCGTCGAGGGCGACGCGGCATGGCCCGGCCCCGTCTGGGGCTCCGGCACGGCAAAACCCTATGACGAAAACTGGCGCCGCGGCATGATCGACGCGCTGCGCACCCGCCTCGGTATGGACTGAAGAAATCGCTCCATGAACATACGGTGCGAAAGCACCGTATCCATACGCACTTTCGCATTTCAGCTTCACAAATTCGTTGGTCCGGCGCGTTTGTGCCCGATTCCGGTTTTTATGTGTCATCCACTGGTATACGAAACTTGGTATCTGGCCGACCAATTCAATGAGCCAGTCAGGGAGACGATCAAGGCAGTAAAGGCTTCGCAAGCCGCCAAGAACCTGAGGAAATGTCCGATGACGACCGACACTGTTTCCGCCGCTCCTTCGAGCGGCGCGGCCGCCAATCCAGCAACATCAACTTCCAAGACAATCCGCCTCGAAGCGCCCGGTACGGGCATCATGGACACATGGCGCGCGATGGGCCCCGGCGTCGCGGCCGCAATGACCGGCATCGGCGCCAGCCATATCATTCACGCGCCCACAGCCGGTGCACGCTATGAATATGCCCTGCTCTGGGTGATCCCGTTCGCGTACATACTTAAATATTGCTGCTTCGAATTTGCCCACCGCTACACGATGGTGAAGGGCGAGAGCGTCATGGAAGCCTATGAACGGATCGGCAAATGGCCGCTCTGGTATCTCGGCTTCCAGGGCATCGCCAACGCCTTCGGTATTGCAGGGCGCACCCTCGGCTGCGCCGCGATGATCTGGGCAGCGTTTCCCTTTCTTTCGCTGGAAGTCTGGGCCGTCGCGATTCTTGTCGGTACGGTTGCGATCTTGTGGCTCGGGCAGTATTCGGCCGTCGAGGCCATCGTGAAGGTGCTGATCGTCGTCTTCGCGGCCTCGTGCTTCATCGCCTTCTTCCTGCAGGCTCCGAACCCCGCCGATTACATGTCGCGCCTCCTGCCGACGCTTCCGCCAATCGGCGCGGCGCTGCTGTTCGGCGCGATGTGGGGCTATTTCCCGACAACGACGGAAGTCGCGCCCATGCAGTCGAACTGGGCCGTCGACAAGGGTGCCGGCATGGTGAAGGTCAAGCGCCTTCGTGACGAGGGATACAATGTCGAACTCGCGCCGAACTACATGAAGAACAGCTTCAAGCTGTTCAAGCGCGACATGAACATCACCTACATCATCTCGATGGTCACCGGCATCATCTTCCTGATCGTCGGAGCGACCGTTCTGTACCCGAAGGGACTTGTGCCGGCGAGCCGCGAAATGGGTGCGACCATCGCGAGCATCTACACCGACACGTTCGGCGCGTGGATCTTTCCGGTCATCATCGCGGGCGGCGTGGCGGCTTTGTTCTCCACCGTCTTTACATACTATGACGGCCAGGCGCGCATCGTCGAAGAATGCGCCGTGCGTCTGAAGAAGGACTGGAACACACCGAAAACGCGCAAATTCATCTATCGCGCATTTCAGGTGTTCCTGACGCTTGCCGGCATCGGCATCATCTACGGCCTGCCCCGTCCGGTTTTCGTGGTGCAGGTCGCCTCGGTGCTGGCGCTGCTGTTCTCGCCGGTCATCTTCTGGCTGACGATTCAGGCCATCAAGCGCAACTTCAAGACCCCCGAGGAACTGGAATTCATGCCATCGCCGCTGATGTTCGGCTGGGCATGGGCCGGCACCATCGGCCTTGCGGTTATCAGCGTTTATGTCCTGTACATGCAGTTCTTCACGTGACGTAACGCCAACGGAAATGAAAACGGCGGGCCTTGGCCCGCCGTTTTTCGTTTCAGGATCGGATGCTCAGACGCGCTTTTTGCGCTCCGCATAGCGGAACGGATGCCCGGGATAGACGCCGAGAATCTTCACCTCCGCCGAGAAGAAGGCGAGCTCTTCCAGCGCGTGGCGCATGCCGACATCGTCGGGATGGCCCTCGACATCCGCGTAGAATTGCGTGGCGACGAATTCGCCCTCGATCTGGTAGCTTTCGAGCTTCGTCATGTTGACGCCGTTGGTCGCAAACCCGCCCATCGCCTTGTACAGCGCCGCCGGGACGTTCCGCACCTTGAAGACGAATGTGGTGACGACCGGGCCGTTGCCCGCCTTTGCCCAGTCCGGTTCCTTCGACAGGATGATGAAGCGCGTCGTGTTGTAATCCTCATCCGCGATGTCCGGCGCGATGATGTCGAGCCCATAGATCTCGGCGGCAAGTTTCGAGGCGATGGCGGCGCGCGTCAGATCCGTCGTCTCGGCAAGACGGCGCGCGGCACCGGCCGTGTCGGCGGCAATGCGCGGTTCGAGGCCGAGCCTGCGCAGGCTGATCCGGCACTGGCCGAGCGCCTGCGGATGGCTGTAGGCCGATTTCACCGTTTCAAGGCTTGCGCCTTTCAACGCCATCAGCTGATGCTGGATGGGCAGGAAGAATTCGCCGATGATGTTGAGCCCGGACGTGGGCATCAAATGGTGAATGTCCGCGACGCGGCCGGCGACCGAATTCTCGACCGGAATCATCGCAAGCTGGGCCGAGCCGTCGATGACGGCGCCGAACGCATCCTCGAAGGTGGGCTTGGGCAGCGGCTCCCAGTCCGGAAACACTTCGGCGCAGGCAATGTGCGAATTGGCGCCGGGTTCTCCCTGATAGGCAATCGTCTTCCTGGCCACGTGCTCAAGCTCCCTTTGCGGCGCGGGCCGACAGAATGGCCCGGGCGCGTTCCAGATCGTGAGGGGTATCGACCCCGAGCGGCACATCGTCAACGAGGGCGGCATGGATCACCATGCCCGCCTCCAGCGCGCGCAGCTGTTCGAGACGCTCGCGGACCTCGAGCGGGGACGGCGGCAGCGCGACGAAGCGGGCAAGCGCCGCGCGCCGCCAGACATAAAGGCCGATGTGATGGATCAGCTCGCCCTCGCCCGACGGGGCGGTGGCGCGGGTGAAATACAGCGCGCGAAGACGATCCGCCGTCCCGGAGCCCACGAGCTTCACGACATTGGGGTCCGCCCTCTCCTCCTCGCGCTGAATAACGGCGCCGAGCGTCGCCAGATCGACCTCGGGCGCGTCGAGCAGCGCGACGGCGGTGCGGATGATGGCCGGATCGACCGTCGGCAGATCGCCCTGAAGGTTCACGATGCGCTGATGCACGCCGTCCGGGTCGAGGGTCTGGAGCGCCTCGAAGATGCGGTCCGAGCCCGAGGCGTGATCGCCGCGCGTGAGAACAGCCCGCCCGCCCGCCGCCTCGACGGCGGCGACGATCTCCGGCGAATCGGTTGCGACCGCGACCGGGCCGATGCCGGCTTCCTCGGCCCTTCGGAGCACGTGGACGATCATCGGCGTGCCCGCAATGTCGGCCAGCGGCTTGCCGGGAAGGCGCGTCGAGGCCATGCGCGCGGGGATGAGAACGAGAGCGGACATGGATTTGCGGCGGGGCTTTCGGAGCTGGGCCGTTTGTGGCTGTAATAATTCTATTCGGCGGCAAAAAGTAGCAGCACGCCGTCTCTATACGAGTTGTCACGTGCGCGCGAAAGCGGCTAGGTTCCGCCCGGTTCGCGGACCGCCTTCGCGGCTTCGGCTGCGCATGCGTTTTCATTAGATTCAGACCGTTTCCGGAGACCGGAATGGACTCGTTTGAGGTCAACAAGTTCCTGGGCGCCCTGCTCGGCACAGCCACGTTCGCGCTCGGCCTGTCGATCGGCTCCGACATCCTGTTCAGCGCCCATGCCCCGGAAAAGCCGGGCTATGAGCTGCCTTCGCCGGCCGAAGACGCCGGTGCCGGCGGAGCGGCCCCCGCAGCCGAGGCCGTCGAGCCCATCGCCAACCGCCTTGCGGTGGCCGATGCCGCCAAGGGCGAGGGCCTCATCAAGCAGTGCGCCTCCTGCCACAGCTTCGAGAAGGGCGGCCCGAACAAGGTCGGCCCGAATCTCTATGGCGTGGTCGGCGCCAAGCATGCTCATCTCGAGGGCTTCTCGTATTCGGCCCCGATGAAGGAAAAGCACGGCGAAGACTGGACCTTCGAAGCGCTCGACGCCTTCCTCGAAAACCCGAAGGGCGCGATTCCCGGCACGGCGATGGCCTATCTGGGCCTGAAGCGTCCGGAGCAGCGCGCCAATCTGATCGCCTATCTCAACCAGAATTCGGACAGCCCGCTGCCGCTGCCGGCTCCGGAAGCCGCTCCCGCTGAGGGCGCTGCCGCCCCGGCGGAAGGTGCCCCGGCCGCTCCTGCCGAAGGCGCGGCACCTGCTCCTGCCGACGGCGCAGCCGCTCCGGCCGATGGCGCGACCGGCGGCCCCAAGAGCACGCCGGAAACGCAGACCGCCCCTTCGGGCGAGCCCGCGACCCCTCCGAGCGGCGCCCCGGAAGGCGGCACCCCCGAAATGCCGCAGGGCGGCGCCGGAAACGAGGCGCCCGTGCAGGCGCCCCAGACGGACCAGCGCCAGACGCCTCAATAAAACCGGATGGCGGCGCGTCATCGCGCCGCCTCTCGGCCCCGTGAACTGGCAAGTCGCGGGTTTTGCGACATACTCTCCTGTGGCTGGCCCTTTCCACGGAGATGACGCACACGATGATCGCACACCGCCTCGCTGCGAGCTTCCTGGCCCTATCGCTGATCGCCACGCCTTCCTTCGCACAGGAGGCCCCGTCATGGCGGCACGGCATCTCGCTTTTCGGCGATGTGAAATATCCCGAGGGCTTCCCGCGATTCGACTACGTCAATCCGGATGCGCCTAAAGGCGGCACGCTGAAACTCTCGGCGATCGGCTCCTATGACAGCTTCAACTTCACCATTCCGCGCGGAGCGAGCGCGGCGGGGCTCGGCCTGATCTACGAGCCGCTCATGATCTCCTCGCTCGACGAGCCCTACAGCCAGTACGGGCTGATCGCCGAGAGCATGAGCTATCCGGACGATTTCTCCTCCGTCACCTTCCGCCTCAACAAGGCGGCGCGCTGGCACGACGGCAAGCCCGTGACGCCCGACGACGTGATCTTCTCGCTCGAGGCGCTGCGCGCGAACCATCCGCACTATGCGGGCTATTACAAGAATGTCGCCAAGGCCGAGGCGACGGGCGAGAACGACGTCACCTTCACCTTCGAGCAGGCTGGAAACCGCGAACTGCCGCACATTCTCGGCCAGCTCATGGTCCTGCCCAAGCATTACTGGGAAGGCACGGACGCAAGCGGCAACAAGCGCGACATCACCAAGACGACGCTTGAAGCACCGCTCGGCTCCGGTCCCTACAAGATCAAAGCGGGCTTCCAGCCCGGGCGCTCGATCGCCTATGAGCGCGTCAAGGATTATTGGGGCGAGAAGCTGCCGGTGCGTGTCGGCACCAACAATTTCGACGAGATGAGTTACATCTATTTCCGGGATTCGGAGGTCGCGCTCGAAGCGTTCAAGGCCGGTCAGTACGATTTCCGCGCCGAGAACATCGCCAAGAACTGGGCAACCGCTTACGATTTCCCGGCGAAGAAAGACGGCCGCGTCGTGCAGGAGACGAGCCCGATCCGCGATATGGGACTGATGCAGGCTTTCGTGTTCAACACGCGCCACGACAAGTTTGCCGATCCGCGGGTGCGCCGCGCGTTCAACCTCGCGATGAATTTCGAGGACATGAACCGCGCGCTGTTCTACGGCCAATACACGCGCATCAACTCCTACTTCCAGAACACCGAGCTGGCCTCGTCGGGACTTCCCGAGGGCCGCGAGCTTGAAATTCTGGAGACGGTCCGCAGCGAGGTGCCGCCGGAAGTCTTCACGACGCCGTACACGAACCCGGTCGCGGGCACGCCGGACGAGGCGCGCACCAATCTGCGCGAGGCCGTGAAGCTCCTGGCCGAGGCCGGATGGACGGTGACGCAGGGTCAGGGGCGCCGCATGCTCGCCAACGCCAAGGGCGAGCCGATGGAGGTCGAATTTCTCCTGTCGTCGCCAAGCTTCGAGCGCGTCGTCATGGCCTATCTGCCGTCGCTGGAACGGCTTGGCATCAAGGCGAATGTCCGCACGGTGGATGCGTCGCAATACGAAAACCGCGTCAACGATTTCAATTTCGACGTGATCGTGGGCAACTGGCCGCAATCGCTCTCGCCCGGCAATGAGCAGCGCGATTTTTGGGGCAGCGCGGCCGCCGAGCGACAGGGATCGCGCAATCTGATCGGCATCAAGAACCCGGCCGTCGACAAGCTCATCGAACGCCTGATCCACGCCACCGACCGCGAGGATCTCGTCGCCGCGACCCGCGCGCTCGATCGCGTGCTGCTGTGGAACAATTACGTCGTGCCGCAATGGACGACGGATTCGAACCGCTTCGCGTTCTGGACGCATCTGAAGCATCCCAAACCCCTGCCCGAATACGATCTCGGTTTCCCGTCGGTCTGGTGGGCGGGCGGCGCCGCGCCGCAGCCGACGACGACCCAATGAGCCTGACGTGACCGGCATCGACCGGCGGCATGTCCTGAAACTCGGCGGCGCGGGGGCAGCACTCCTTGCGCTGCCGCGCGTTTCCCTTGCACAGACAGGGGTACCGCCCCAGCACGGCCTGTCGGTGTTCGGCGATCTGAAATACGCGGCGGATTTCGCCCATTTCGATTATGTGAACCCCGACGCGCCGAAGGGCGGGCGCATCTCCTACACGCCCTCGCAATGGGCGCTGAACCAGAACCCGAACACGTTCAACACGCTGAACACGCTCATCCTGAAAGGCGATGCGCCGGTCGGTCTTGAAATGGTGTTCGCGAGCCTGATGACGCGCGCGCTGGACGAGCCGGACGCCGTGTATGGACTTGCGGCCGAAAGCGTCTCCATCGAAGACGGCGGCAAGACCTTTCGCTTCGTCCTGCGCGCCAATGCGAGCTTCCATGACGGAACGCCAATCACCGGGGAAGACGTCGCCTTTTCCGTCACCACGCTGAAGAAGGACGGGCATCCGAGCTTCGCGCAAGGCATGCGCGAGGTGGAGGGAGCCGAAGCGGTGGGGGAGCGCGAAGTGCTGGTGCGGTTTTCCGGCACGCAGGCGCGCGATGTGCCGCTCCTTGTGGCCGGTCTGCCGCTTCTGTCCAAGGCTTGGTACACGGAAAATCCGATCACCGAAGGCTCGATGAAAAAGCCGCTCGGTTCCTCGGCCTACCAGGTCGGCAATCTCTCGCCCGGCCGCTTCATCGAATATGAGCGCGTGAAAGACTGGTGGGGAAACGATCTCGCCGTCTCGAAGGGGCAGAACAATTTCGACGTGATCCGCATCGAATTCTTCCGCGACCGGCAGGCGGCGTTCGAAGGCTTCAAAGCCGGTGCGTACTGGTTTCGCGAGGAGTTCACCTCGCGCGTCTGGGCGCGGGGCTACAACAATTTTCCGGCGCTCGAAGATGGCCGCGTGATCCGCTTCGAATTGCCCGATCAGCGCGCCTCGGGCGCGCAAGGCTGGTGGATCAACACGCGGCGCAAGAAGTTCGCAGACCCCCGCGTGCGCGAAGCGCTCATCCATGCGTTCGACTTCGAATGGACGAACACCAATCTGATGTACGGCTCCTACACCCGCACATCCTCCGTGTTCGAGGGCTCGGACATGAAGGCGAACGGCCCGCCTTCCCCCGCGGAGCTTGCGCTGCTGGAACCCCATCGTGCCCAATTGCCGCCCGACGTGTTCGATGCGCCGTTCGTGCCGCCCGTCAGCGACGGCAGCGGAAAGGACCGCACCTTGCTGCTGCACGCACAGCGGAAGCTGAAGGAAGCCGGCTTCACCGTGAAAAACGGCATCTGCCACGATACCGAGGGAAATCCGTTCACGCTCGAAATTCTCGACGACGACCCTACCTTTACGCCCCATGTGCTCGCTTACATCCGCAATCTCGAATTTCTCGGGATCAGAGGCTCGTTCCGCGTGGTCGACGCCGCGCAGTTCAACGCGCGCGAGACGGGGTTCGATTTCGATCTCGTGCCGCGCCGCTACTCGATGTCGTCGAGCCCCGGCAACAGCCTTCGTCTGTTCTTCGGCTCGGAAACCGCGAACATTCCCGGCTCCAACAATCTGTCCGGGATTTCGGATCCCGTGATGGATGAACTCATCGCACGCGTGATCGCCGCAAACACGCGCGAGGACATGAACACCGCCGCCCGCGCGCTCGACCGCGTCATGCGCGCGGGAAAATACTGGATCCCGCACTGGTTCAAGGGCACGCACTGGATCGCGACCTGGGATGTGTTTGGGCGGCCCGACATCAAGCCGCGCTATGGCCTGCCGAACGACAGCGCCTGGTGGTTCGACACGGAAAAAGCCGCAAAAATCGGTATAAGGCCCTGAAGGAACAAAGATGCTCGCTTATATCGCCCGACGTCTTCTGCTGATGATCCCGACTTTGTTCGGCATCATGCTGATCTCGTTCATCGTGGTGCAGTTCGCGCCCGGCGGGCCGGTCGAGCGTGTCATTGCGCAGCTTCAGGGGGCGGACACATCGGCCACGTCGCGCATCGGCGGCGGATCGGGCGGCGATCTTGGTGCAGGACCGCAGCCGGGATCGTTGTCGGGCGATCCGGTCGCAAGCCGTTATCGCGGCGCGCAGGGCCTCGACCCCGAATTCATCAAGAGCCTGGAGCGGCAATTCGGTTTCGACAAGCCCGCGCATGAGCGCTTTTTCAAGATGATCTGGGATTATGCCCGCTTCGATTTCGGCCAGTCCTATTTCCGCGATGTCTCGGTGCTGCAGCTCATCAAGGAGAAGCTGCCCGTCTCGATCTCGCTCGGCCTGTGGATGACGCTCATTTCCTATGCCATCTCGATCCCGCTCGGCATCCGCAAGGCGGTGTCGGACGGCTCGGCCTTCGATGTCTGGACATCGGGCGTGATCGTGATCGGCTACGCGATTCCGGGATTTCTGTTCGCGATCCTGCTCATCGTTCTTTTTGCGGGCGGCTCGTTCTTCGATGTGTTTCCGCTGCGCGGGCTCACCTCCGACAATTGGGCCTCGCTGCCCTGGTATCAGAAGATCACCGATTATTTCTGGCACCTGACGCTGCCGCTGATCGCGCTTGCGGTCGGTGCCTTCGCGACGACGACATTGCTGACGAAGAACTCCTTTCTCGACGAAATCCGCAAGCAATATGTGCAGACCGCGCGGATGAAGGGCCTCAGCGAGAGGCAGGTTCTGTACGGCCATGTGTTCCGCAACGCGATGCTGATCCTGATCGCGGGCTTTCCCGGAACGTTCATCTCCGCCTTCTTCACCGGCTCGCTTCTGATCGAGACGATCTTCTCGCTCGACGGGCTCGGGCTGCTCGGGTTTGAAAGCGTGGTGAACCGCGATTATCCGGTCGTGTTCGCTACGGCCTATATTTTCGGGCTTCTCGGCCTTCTCGTCGGGCTTCTCAGCGACCTCACCTACACCTGGGTCGATCCACGCATCGATTTCGAGGGGCGGAGCGTGTGATGATGGACCACACGACGACCATCCCGACACCCGCCGGCCAGCCGCTCGCTCCGCCGCCGTCCGGCGGAACGGCCCCGGCCGAACCGCCGCCGCGGCGCGAGCGTTTCGAGCTGTCGCCGATCAACCGCCGCCGCTGGCGCGCCTTCCGTGCCAACCGGCGCGGATTCTGGTCTTTGATCCTTTTTCTCGGCCTGTTCGTGATGTCGCTGTTTGCGGAATTCATCGCCAATGACAAGCCGTTCGTCGTCTCCTACGATGGGCAATTGTATGTGCCCGCTTTGAGCGTTTATCCGGAGACCGCTTTCGGGGGCGACTTCGAAACCGAGGCGGACTATCGCGATCCGTTCCTGCAGAACCTGATCAAGGAAAAAGACGGCTGGATGCTCTGGCCGCCGATCCGCTATTCCTACGATACAATCAATCTTAATCTGCCGGTTCCCGCACCTGCGCCGCCGACATGGATGCTGAGCGCCGAGCAATGCGAGGCGGCGGGCGCGCAGGCAAACTGTTCCGGCATCGAATGGAACTGGCTCGGCACCGACGATCAGGGCCGCGATGTCGTTGCGCGCCTGATCTACGGTTTCCGCATTTCGGTTCTGTTCGGCCTTGTGCTGACGATCTTCTCATCTATCGTCGGCGTCGCCGCCGGTGCGGTGCAGGGCTATTTCGGCGGCTGGACCGATCTTCTGTTCCAGCGTTTCATCGAAATCTGGACATCGATCCCGACGCTCTATCTTCTCATCATCCTTGCCGCCGTGATTACGCCGAGCTTCTGGGTGTTGCTCGGCATCCTGCTTCTGTTCTCGTGGGTGGCGCTCGTCGGCGTCGTGCGCGCCGAATTCCTCAGGGCGCGCAATTTCGAATATGTGCGCGCGGCGCAGGCGCTCGGCGTCGGCAACAAGACGATCATGTGGCGGCATCTTCTGCCGAACGCGACGGTTGCGACGCTCACCTTCATGCCGTTCATCCTCAACGGCTCGATCACCACGCTCACCTCGCTCGATTTCCTCGGCTTCGGCCTGCCGCCCGGATCGGCCTCGCTGGGCGAATTGCTTGCCCAGGGCAAGGCCAATCTTCAGGCGCCGTGGCTCGGCATATGCGGGTTCCTTTCCATCGCCGTCACGCTCTCGCTCCTCGTCTTTTCCGGCGAAGCGGTGCGCGACGCCTTCGATCCTCGGAAGACCTTCGCATGAGCGGCACACCTCTTCTTTCGGTCCGCGATCTTTCCGTTTCCTTCGTTCAGGACGGAACGGAAACGCTCGCCGTGGACCGCGTGTCGTTCGACATCGCCAAGGGCGAGACGCTCGCGCTGGTGGGCGAATCCGGCTCCGGAAAATCGGTCACGGCTTTGTCCGTACTCAAGCTTCTTCCCTATCCCTCGGCGCGACATCCGTCGGGCGAGGTTCTGTTCAAGGGCGAGAACCTCATCGACCGCGACGAGAGCGATCTTCGGCGCGTGCGCGGCGCCGACATCTCGATGGTGTTTCAGGAGCCGATGACCTCGCTCAACCCGCTGCACACGATCGAGCGGCAGGTCGGGGAAATTCTCGAACTGCATCGCGGCTGGAACAAGACGAAAATCCGCGCGCGCGTGCTCGAACTGCTCGACCAGGTTGGCATCCGCAACGCGGAACAGCGCCTCGATGCCTATCCGCATCAATTGTCGGGCGGGCAGCGCCAGCGCGTGATGATCGCGATGGCGCTGGCGAACGAGCCGGACCTCCTCATCGCGGACGAGCCGACCACCGCGCTCGATGTGACGGTGCAGGCGCAGATTCTGCATCTGCTGCAGGATCTGCAGAAGAAGCTCGGAATGGCGATGCTGTTCATCACCCACGATCTCGGCATCGTGCGCAAGATCGCCGACCGCGTCTGCGTCATGACAGGCGGCAAGATCGTCGAGAGCGGGAAGACGGAAGACATCTTCACCAACCCGCAGCACGATTACACGCGCCATCTTCTTGCCGCCGAGCCCAAGGGCGCGCCGCCGCCCGTGAACACGGCAGCGCCCATCATCCTCTCGACGGATGGCCTGAAAGTGTGGTTCCCGATCAAGCGCGGTTTCTTCCGCCGGACCGCCGGGCACATCAAGGCCGTCGACGGCGTCAGCGTGTCCTTGCGCGAAGGCGAAACGCTTGGCGTCGTCGGCGAGAGCGGTTCCGGCAAGACGACGTTGGGTCTTGCGATCCTGCGCCTCATCCCGTCGGACGGGCCGATCGTCTATCTCGGCAACCGGATCGACGCGAAGACGCGCGAGGAGATGCGGCCGCTGCGGCGGGACATGCAGGTCGTGTTTCAGGATCCGTACGGATCGCTGTCGCCGCGCATGTCCGTGGCCGACATCGTGGCCGAGGGGCTTGCGCTGCATGACGGGCTGAACACCAAAGCGCGGCGGGGCCGCGTGGCGGAGGCGCTCGACGAAGTCGGCATCGACCCGCGCGCGATGGACCGCTATCCGCACGAATTTTCCGGCGGGCAGCGGCAGAGGATCGCCATTGCTCGCGCGATGGTTCTCAACCCGAAATTCGTCGTTCTCGACGAGCCGACCTCCGCGCTCGACATGTCCGTGCAGGCGCAGATCGTCGATCTGCTGCGCGATCTGCAGAAGAAGCATGCCTTGTCATACCTCTTCATCTCGCACGATCTGAAAGTCGTGCGGGCGCTGGCCAGCGAGGTCATCGTGCTGAAGGATGGCAAGGTGGTCGAACAGGGTGCGGCACAGCAGATTTTCGATGCGCCGGAAACCGATTACACCAAGGCGCTGATCGCCGCCGCACTGGATCTCGACGTGGCAGGCGCCGCGCGGGAGTGATGCCCCATCCTGAGCCGGGCCGAAGGCCCGTGTCGAAGGATATTCGCACATTCAGAGCACGCCGCCATCCTTCGACACGGACGGCTTTGCCGTCCGGCTCAGGATGAGGGCTGCAGGCGCCGAATGCTCGTGACCTCGCTGCCTGCTTCAGCAATACGGGCAATCGCTTCAGCGGCATCTTCCACGGCAACCATCATGTGATGCGCGTTGGCGTGGAGCAGCGTGCCGTCGCCGCGCGCGATGGCGACATGGCCTTTCCAGAACACGAGATCGCCACGCTGGAGCGCGTCCGCACGCGTGAACGGGACCTCCGTGCCCAGCGCCGCCTCCTGCTGATCGCTGTCGCGCGGCGCGGACATGCCGGCCGCATCGAGCGCGACCTGAACCAGGCCCGAGCAGTCGAGACCGAGGCTGGTCTTGCCGCCCCACAGATAAGGAGTACCGACGAAACGTTCCGCGACCGCGACGAAATCCGGTTCCGCTGCCGCGAGCGGCGCGATATGGCGCGCGGGCACATAGCCGAACGGCGCGACAAGCGCAAAAGCGCCCTGCTCGCTCACGACCGCGACGCGGGCGCCGAGGCTGAGCACGTCTTTCGGCGGCAGCTTGATGTCGGGACCGGGAAACAGGAAGGTACGCAGCACCGCAACCTTGTGGGTCGGCGCGGGCGACTGGTCGAAGGCCCATTCCGGCAGCCAGCCGACATAGTAATCCAGCCCGAGCTGGACATGCACCCAGCCCTCCTCGGCGTCGAAGATCGTGACCGGCTCGCCGAACACCGCTTCGGTGAGGAGCGATGCGTCCGGACGCGGTTCCTTGCGCAGCGGCGCAGAGCCCACGGCGATGCGCGCGGGTTTCCCGTGTCCCGGCGGAGGCGTCAGGCGCGGATCAGGAGCCATGACGCGCCTTCAGATAGGCGTAAATAGCACGAATGGCATGGGCCTCGCCGCCTTCCGGACGGCCGGGACGTGCGGACGGCGTCCACGCGAAAATATCGAAATGGGCGTAGGTCTTCGCCTTCTCGACGAATTTGCGCAGGAACAAAGCGGCGGTGATGGAGCCGGCATGACCGCCGGTGCCGGCATTGTTCACATCCGCGACCTTGCTCGCGATCATTTTTTCGTAATTGCGCCAGAGCGGCAGGCGCCAGACCGGGTCGTTCTCCGCAAGGCCGGTGCGGACGATGTCGTCTGCGAACGCATCGTCATCGGAAAACACCGGCGGCACTTCCGGCCCGAGCGCCACGCGCGCCGCGCCGGTGAGTGTCGCAAGATCGATCAGGAGGTCCGGCTCCTCCTCGTCGGCGAGCGCGAGCGCATCGGCGAGAACCAGGCGGCCTTCCGCATCCGTGTTGCCGATCTCGACCGTGATGCCCTTGCGGCTGCGAAAGACATCGCCGGGGCGGAAGCTGCGCCCGCTTACCGCGTTTTCGACCGCTGGAATGAGCACGCGCAGGCGTATGGGCAGGTCCGCATCCATCAGCATATGGGCAAGGCCGAGCGCGTTCGCCGCGCCGCCCATATCCTTCTTCATGATGAGCATGGCCGAGGACGGCTTGATGTCGAGGCCGCCGGTGTCGAAGCACACCCCCTTGCCGACGATGGTCACCCGGGGATGGCTCTCATTGCCCCATGTGAGATCGAGAAGGCGCGGCGCGCGCGGGCTCGACACGCCGACGGCGTGGATGAGCGGGAAATCGCGCGCCAGCTCCTCGCCGCGAACGACGCTGCACCGTGCCTCATGGCGACCGGCCAGCTCCTGCGCCGCCGATTCCAGCTCCTCCGGCCCCATATCGTTCGACGGCGTGTTGACCAGATCGCGCGCCAGCCGGACGCCCTCGGCGATGCGCACCACCTCGGCGACATCCACGCCGGAGGGAACGGCGAATTTGACGGTCTTGATCTCGGGCTTGCGATAGCGGTCGAAGCGGTAGGACCCGAGCAGGAATCCGACAATCGCCAGCCGCGCATCCGGCAGCGCACCTTCGAAACGGTAATCGCCTGCGGGCAGATCCCGCGCCAGATTGGCGGCAAGGAAAGGATCGCGGCTTTTGGCATCCTCCGCCCCGACGCCGAACACCGCGCCAAGGAGCGTGCCGCCGGGCCCCGGAACAGCCAGCACGCGGCCGGCCGACGGCTCGAAGCCCGTCGCGGCGATCCATGCGCGGGCGGTCTCGGGGAGATGACCCTGCTCCTGGCCCTTGGCGAGCACCCAGACCGGGAGAGAGGGCGAGAAATCGGGAGGAAGAAGAAGCGACTGCACGTTCGGGAACTCCGCATACTTTCGGGGAGCATAGCCCGATGCGGCGCAACAGGAGAGGCCATGACGCCGCGCGCCCCTTTTAACGAAGCATTAGGGTTAACAGCGGTAAACATTTCGCATCCCGCCCCTTCGGCGCAACCCGAAAACCGGCCTGTCCATGTTCCGTTCCAGCCCGCGTTCTTCGCTTCGTTCTGCCCTGTTGGCCTCGATCTGCTGCGCAATGCTGACCGGATGCGCTTCGAAGGGCGATCCGGGCACGACCGGCTCCATCGGGCGCCGGGATGCGGGCCCTGCCGAGCAGAAGGCGCAGGCGCTGCGCAGCGCCGGCCGCGCCGATGAGGCCGTAAAGCTGTTGCAGGCTGAAGTTGCCCGAAACCCGAAATCGAAGCCGCTGATGGCAGCTTATGGCCGCGCGCTCGCCGATGCTGGACGCAGCGACGAGGCGCTCGTAGCGCTCGCCAGCGCGCACGATCCGCGCCGCCCGGACTGGCGCCTTATGAACACGGAAGGCGCCCTGCTCGACCGGCTCGGCCGGACCGTGGACGCCCAGAGCCGCTATCAGGCCGCCCTGAAGCTGAACCCGGACGAGCCGGCCATTCTCACCAATTTCGGACTGTCCCTCGCGCTGTCGGACAGGCCCGCGGAAGCCGAGGGCATGATGCGCCGCGCGATCGCTCATCCGGCGGCAACGCCGAAAATGCGCCAGAACCTGGCGCTCGTTCTTGCGCTCCAGGGTAAATACGCGGAGGCCGAAGAGATCGTCCGGCGCGATCTTCCGCCGGAAGAGGCCGCGGCAAATATCCGTTACTGGAAGCAAAGCCTGAAAACGAAACCCGCCAACGCCCCCGCCGCAAAGCGCGCGCCGGCAATGGCGCCGTCTCCCGCCGCTCCGCTGAAACCGCCCGCCGCCGTCAACGACAATTTCGGCCTGAGAAGCTGAAGCTTCGCGCGGTTGCTCAGCGGACTTCCATGACCTGCATGATCGCGGGGCCAAGGATGACGACGAACAGGACCGGCAGGAAGAACACGATCATCGGCACCGTGAGCTTCGGCGGAAGGGCCGCGGCCTTCTTCTCCGCCTCGTTCATGCGCATGTCGCGGTTCTCCTGCGCGAGAACGCGCAAAGTCTGCGAAATCGGCGTACCGTAACGCTCGGCCTGAATGAGCGCGCCGACGACCGCCTTGACGCCATCGAGACCCGTACGCACGCCGAGATTCTCATAGGCCTGACGCCTGTCCTGCAGATAGGACATTTCCGCCGATGTCAGGATGAGCTCCTCGGCAAGCTCGACCGATTGTTCGCCGATTTCCTGGCTGACCTTGCGGAAGGACGCTTCGACCGACATGCCCGCTTCGATGCAGATCAGCAGCAGATCGAGCGCGTCGGGGAACGCACGGCGGATCGAGAGCTGGCGCTTGGTGATCTTGTTCTTCAGGTAGAGCTGGGGCGCCTTGATGCCGACATAGGCGCCGAAGATGATCGCGCCGATCTTGATGGCGAGAGGCTGCTCGCTCGGCAGAAGAAAGAACATGTAGATCGCAGTGGCGATCGCCAGAACGATAGGCGTGACGAGGCGGAAGAACAGGAACACGACCATCGGCCCCTGCCCGCGATAGCCGGCCATGACCAGCTTTTCCTTCGCGTCATCCGCCGACAGATGTTTTGCCAGATCGAACTGTTCGACCACGCGCTTCATATAGGCCTTCGGCTCGCGGCGCAGGCTGACCGTGTTCGCCCGCGCCATCCGCTCGCGCTCGCGCGCACGTATCTTGTCGCGCTCCAGCGCCACCGCCTTCATCCGGCGGTTCAGCTGATCGTTCTGCAGGAGCGGCATTCCGAGCGTGATGATGGTGCACGTCGCCGCGACCGCGGCGAGGGCCATGATCATCACGTTGCGGTCGGTGGCCATGCGTACGATCTCGTCCATCATGCCTCCCGTCAGAAATCGAAATTGATCATGCGGCGCATCGTGACGATGCCGCACAGCATCCAGAACGCAGCGCCGGCCAGCATGACGAGACCGAGATTCTTGGTCCACAGCAGCGAAACATAATCGGGACTTGCGATGTAGATCATGGTGCCGACGCAGATCGGCAGCGAGCCGATGATCCAGGCCGAGGCCTTCGCCTCCATGCTCATCGCCTGGATCTTGCCTCGCATCTTCTGGCGTTCGCGCAGGACATTGGAAAGATTGCCGAGCGCCTCGGACAGATTGCCGCCGGCCTTCGACTGGATCGCAATGACGATCGAGAAAAAGTTCGCCTCCGGGAGTCCGAGCCGCTGGTACAGACGGTCCACCGCATCCCCGATCGAAACGCCGACCGTCTGCATTTCAAGCAGCGAGCGAAACTCGCTCTTGACCGGCTCCTGTGATTCGGACGCGACGATGCGAAAGCAATCGCCGAGCGGAAGTCCCGATTTCACGCCGCGCACGATGATGTCGATGGCGTTCGGAAACTCCTTGATGAACCTCTGCTGACGCCGCTTTGTCAGATAGCCGAGAACCCAGCGCGGAAGGCCGAGCGTGCCGACGAAAAGGCCGATCGCCGCGACATAGGGCATCGTCAGGACGAACAGAACGAGCGCAAGAACGAAGCCGAACAGGACGCTGGCGATGTAGAATTTCTTCGGCGTCCAGTCGAGCCCGGCCTGTTCGAGGCGAACGGTGAGCGGCGGATTGCGCAGATTCTTCTGGCGCTTTTCCAGCTCTTTCAGGCTGTCGGCCACCTGGCCGCGCCGCAGCGCCGTGTCCCGCGCGGAGATCGCGCCCTGCTGCACGCGCTGGCCGGAATGGATCGATTTCTGCCGTTTCTCCGCACGCTCGTCCACAAGCCAGGGATAGGCAAGCGCGAACGCGACGCCGCCCGTTGCGATGGCGGCGAGGACGAAGGCGATGATCTGCCTCGTATCCATGATCGGTTACGTCCGCTGCTCGACAACCTCGGCCGCATCGAGCGCGGCCGCGAGCTTCATTTCCTCGCCGTAATAGCGCGCGCGCTCCCAGAAGCGCGGCCTTGCAATGCCGGTCGAACGGTGACGGCCGATGATGCGGCCATGCTGGTCTTCGCCGAGGATTTCGTAGACGAAAATATCCTGCGTCGTCACGACATCCGTCTCCATGCCGACGACTTCGGTGATGTGCGTGATGCGGCGCGAGCCGTCGCGCAGGCGCTGCGTCTGCACGATGACATCGACCGAGGTCGCGATCATTTCGCGGATCGTGCGCGCGGGCAGGCTGAAACCGCCCATCGAGATCATGCTCTCCATACGCGAGAGCGCCTCGCGGGGGGAATTGGCGTGGAGCGTGCCCATCGAACCGTCATGGCCGGTGTTCATGGCTTGCAGGAGATCGAAGGCTTCGGGTCCGCGCACCTCACCGACGATGATGCGTTCGGGGCGCATACGCAGGCAGTTGCGGACGAGATCGCGCATGGTGATCTGCCCCTCGCCTTCGATGTTCGGCGGGCGCGTCTCGAGGCGCACAACATGCGGCTGCTGCAGCTGAAGCTCCGCGGCGTCCTCGCAGGTGATGATGCGCTCATCCTGATCGATCGCGAAGGTCAGGCAGTTCAGCAGGGTCGTCTTGCCCGAACCCGTGCCGCCGGAGATGATCGTGTTGCAGCGCGAGCGGCCGATGATGCGCAGGATTTCGGCGCCTTCGGGCGTGATCGAGCCATACTTGACCATCTGGTCGAGCGTGAGCTTGTCGCGCTTGAATTTACGAATGGTGAGGGTTGGCCCGTCGAGCGCCAGAGGCGGCGCAATGACGTTGACGCGCGAGCCGTCCTGAAGGCGCGCGTCGCAGATCGGAGAGCTTTCGTCGACACGGCGGCCGACCTGGCTGACGATGCGCTGGCAGATGTTCAGAAGCTGGGAGTTGTCGCGAAAGCGGACATTGGTGAGCTGGATCTTGCCGCCGACCTCGATATAGGTCTTGCCCGCGCCGTTGACCATGATGTCGGCGATGTCGTCACGCGCCAGAAGAGGCTCAAGCGGACCATAGCCGAGGACGTCGTTACAGATGTCCTCGAGCAGTTCTTCCTGCTCGGAAATCGACATCACGAGATTCTTCAGCGAGATGATCTCGTTGACGATGTCGCGAATTTCCTCACGCGCGGAATCCGCGTCAAGACGCGCGAGCTGGGCGAGGTCGATGGCTTCGATCAGCGCGGAGAAAATCGCGCTCTTGGTGTCGTAATAACTGTCGGAGCGCCGCGTGTCCTGAACCGGCGGCGGAGCGGGTCGAGGGGGCGGCGGGGCGAGCGGCGCGTTGAAGGAACCGCCACTCTCCGTCGCCGGAAACGCATTTGCGGAGGGCCTCGGCGTCGCGGCGAGCGGGCTCGGCGCGGACCGGCTGTCCACGTCAAAGGCGCCCCGTTTGCCGAAACCGGACATTTTCAGGCCCTCTTGCGCAGTGCCGACACGAACGGATCGAGCAACGACTTCTTCTTCGTGCGGGCCTCGGCACGCCCGGTCACGTGACGGGCGATTTCGATGAACTGCTCGTTGATTTTGTGCGTGGCGGATATCTCGGCGATCATCTGCCCATTATTGGCCGCCGTTCCGAAGAGCTGCGGCTCGAAGGGAATGACCGCCGTCGGCTCGATGTCGAGCGCCTTGGCGAATTCGGCTGTCTTGATTTCAGGGCGCTTCGACATCCCCACCTGATTGAGCACAAGCCGAGGCGGTGCATCGTGCGGACGCTGGGCGCGGCTGAGATCGAGAATGTTCTTGGCGTTGCGCAGATTGGCGAGATCGGGGCTGGCGATGATGACGATTTCGTCCGCCGAGATCAGAGCGCGCTTCGACCATCCTGTCCAGCAATGCGGAACATCGAGCACCGCATAGGGCATGCTCGCGCGCAGGATATCGTACAGGCTGTCGAACGATTCCGGCTGGAAATCGTAGACGCGGTCAAGCGTCGCCGGCGCGGCCAGAAGGCTGAGATTGTTCGTGCATTTCGTCAGCAGGCGATCGACGAGATTGGAATCGATCCGCTCCGGCGAGAAGACGGCATCGGCGATGCCCTGCGGCGGATCCTGATTGAAATCGAGCCCTGCTGTGCCGAACGCCAGATCGAGGTCGGTGACCGATGTCGGCTGCTCGATGGTGCGCGCGATGGCCCAAGCGACATTGTGCGCGACCGTCGAGGCACCGACGCCGCCCTTGGCGCCGACAAAGGCGATGGTGCGGCCGAGCGGCGCTGCGCCGGGCGAGCGAAACAGCTCGGAGAGCGTACGCACCAGATCGAGCGTCCCAATGGGCGCGATCAGATATTCGGAGATGCCGCGTCGGATCAGGTCTCGATAAAGAAGCACGTCGTTGACGCGGCCGATTACGACCACTTTCGTGCCGGGATCGCAGACCTCCGCGAGCTTGTCGAGGCAGGCGATCAGAACCTCGCGTCCACCATCGGTCTCGAGGATGATGACATTGGGCGTCGGAGCGCTGCGATAGGCTTCGACCGCTGCCTGCGGACCGCCCATCTGGACGCGCAGATGCACCTTCTCCATGCGGCGGTCGGCGCCCGCGCGTTCGACCGAAGCGGCGACATCGTCGGTGTCGCAAAACGCCTGGATGGACACGCGCGGCAGGGCCGCGATCTGGCCGTAATCCGGATCGGGAGCTTCCTGCGTGTCGAAATGGACGGGCGCTTCACTCATTGATTGGTTTCCACGTTTTCCTTCGGATAGGCCGTGACCGTCGGCTCGCCCTTGCCGTATTTGCGGATCACGTCCGTGCGGCGCGTTGCGCTCGCGGCCGTTTCCGAACGCGGGCGGATGAAATCCTCCGGGTCTTCCACCTGCGCTGCGAGATTTTGCTGGTTTGCGCAGCCGAAATTCCAGTGCTGACGGTTCTCAAGACCGCCACTTTCGGGACTGTACCCCGTATCGTCCGGCCATTGCCCGCACGCGTGGGGAAGCTTGGCTTCGAGAACGGGGAATTCGAGCCGCACCGGCGCCAGATGCGAAGGTCCATCGGCCGGGTAGCTCATTGTCCGCACGGACTTTGCCGGAATGCCCATCGCTCCGAAGATGCGGCGGATTTCCTTTCCGGCATAGGCCGACTGCCGGACCGAAAGAGGATCGCCTCCCGTCGGCACCTGGATCGTCAGCGGGCCACGGCCGCGCCGCTGCCAGTCGCTTCCGAAGAACTGGATGTCCCCGACCTGACGGTCGGTGAGACCGCCCGGACCGCCGCCCGGCAGAAGATCGAGCGTCGCCGCGCCGCGCGTGACATTGATCGGATGGCGCATGCGGTAGTCGTCGGGCAGCGAGCCGGTGATGTCCTCCTTGGGTGAGGAGCAGCCCGCAAGCGCAAGAGCCGCTGCGAGCACGAGCGGCACTTTCGAAACAAGGGATAACGGCGCGCGCATCTTCACTCCACGATATGGCCGATGGGGCCACGATAGGCGCCGGGCTTTGCGTTCAGGCCGGGCGCGTAGATCTTGTTGAGGCGGCCGAGCAGCAGCGTTTCGGCATCGGAGGGCGTCGAGAATCCGTCGTCGGGGCTTGCGAGCTTCTCGATTCCGTTTGATTTGACGAGATAGGGCGTGACGATGACCACGAGCTCGGTCTGGCCGCGCTGGTACGCACGGCTGCGGAACAGCGCGCCAAGAACAGGAACCTTGATGAGACCCGGCAATCCCTGCATGGCCTGACGTGAATTGTCCTGAAGGAGGCCGGCCATTGCGAACGAGCCGCCGGAGGGCAACTCGATTGTCGTGCTTGCGCGGCGTACCGTAAGGCCGCGGATCAGAATGCGCGCTTCATCGGATCCGAGCGCAACAGCATTTTCGTCCGAGAGTTCGCTGACCTCCGTGCCGATCTGCATGCTGATGCGGCCGGATGAGAGGACAACAGGAGTGAAGGTCAGTCCGACACCGTATTTCTTGAATTCGACGGTGATCCGATCGTTTTCGGCCGCTACTGGAATTGGAAATTCGCCGCCAGCAAGAAATTCCGCCTTCTCGCCGGAGATTGCCGTCAGGTTCGGCTCGGCCAAAGTGCGCAGGAGATTCTTGGATTCCATCGCCTCGATATTGGCGAGGAAGAAACCGCTGCCCCATCTGTGCGCAATGCCCAAACCGTTTCCGAGAACATTCTGGTCGACCGTACCGACCGGAGAGTCCAGGACCTCTCCCAGTACAGAACCCGGAGCTGTTCCAAACGGCGATGCGGGGTTCGAGCCACCCGCGACGATGGTCCCGCCATTTATCCCGGCTCCATCGAGCTTGATGCCGAACTGCTTTGCGATGTTGCGCTGCATCTCGACGATGCGAACCTTCAGCATCACTTGATCGCGCCCCTCGATGGAGAGCGCATTGACGACCTTGTTGGGATCGCCGACGAGGTTTGCGGCAATGTCGGCGGCAGCCTGCGCGTCCGCCGGCGAACGGACGGAGCCGGTCAGCATGACCGATTCTCCGACCGAACTTGCGACGACCGACGCGTCCGGCATGGAGGCGCGGATGTTGTTTCGGATCGGCGACAGATCGCGTGCAACGGAGACGGCGAGATTTTCGATCTGGAGGCCGTCCTTGTCGAAGAAGATGATGTCCGTCTCGCCAATGGCGACGCCGATCACATAGGCCTTGCGCGCCGAGCGGACGACGGCGTTGGCGATCTTCGGATCGGCCACGAGCACTTCGGAGGCATCGGCCGGAAGATCGACGACATAGGATTTGCCGATGCCGAGCTGCACCACCCGGCCGTCATTGGCGGAGGAGTAAAAGGACGTGCGGTCCGCCGCCTGTACATGCGCGCCGAGCGAGACGCTCCCGAGCAGAACGGCGAGGGCAAGCCTCTTGAGCAAAGATCGCGGCTGTGCCGGATTCATACCTTTTCCCCTGTCCACCACGCCCGCACTCAATTTACCTTCGACTCGATGCCGTACCGGATCACGGTCATTCCGCTCGTCCGCCCGTCGTCGGCCTCTTCGGCACCCGCACCGGCAAGCCCGGAATTGGCATCGACCAGAGCGCGCAGCGACAGCGAGATCGTGCCGAGCTGGCGCGCCAGCGCGAGAATTTCGGCCTGCCGCGGCGACAGTTCGAGCGTGGCCGTGCGGCCAATCACGGTTTTCTCGCCATCCTTTTCGCCTGCGGTCTGATCGATCGCGAGGATGCGGACATTGGTGAGGACCGTCGATGTCGAGAATTGTTCGCCGCCCTGTCCGGACTGGTTTTCCTCACGGCGCGTCAGGACGACATCGACGCGGTCATTGGGAAGGATGAAACCACCCGCGCCGGTTTCGGCTGAAATTTCGGTGGCGACGGCGCGCATGCCGGCCGGCAGGATGGCGGCCATGAAGCCCGAGCCATCGGCCTTGACGATCTTCTGCATGCGGATCGGCTCGCCCGCGACAATGGGCTGGCGCGCGATGGAGCCGGAAAGCTCTTCCATTGCGTTGGGCTGGGAGGCCTTGGTGATGAAGCTCGCGGTCCCGTCCTGCGGCCACGAACGCCATTCCAGCGAACCGGCGCCGACGACCTGCCCCATCGGGATCTCGGAAGCCGCGACAAGAACTTCGCTCGTCGCCTTGCTTTCCACCACGCGTGGCGCCGGCGGGTCGGACGGACGACCGACCAGAACAGCTGCGAGACCGCCGGCGACGATCGCAACGAACAGGATCACGATGCGGGCGAGCTTCATACTCCGTTACCTTCACAAAAGGGCTTCCGCACGTGCGGAATGGCCCGTCGTCATTTGAGGCAACAAAGGTCAATGTATGGTTAATGGGCGGTTATTGATTTTCGGAACCGCTTACGCCGCAAGCCTTTTGAAGATTTCCGTCACCGGGTAGACGAGGAGCGCCGCGGCCCCCAGAGCAATGCCATACGGCACGCCGGTGCGCTGATCGTGCAGACGCGCGATCCAGCCCTGGTTCGCAAGAACGAGCGGCAGCGGAAAACGCCTTACGCTCAGCAACAGGAGTGTCAGCACCGCGCCGCCCAAGGTCGCATAGATGAGCCATTCGAGCAGCACGATTGAGGGGCCGAGCCAGAGCGCGACAGCCGCGGCGAATTTGGCATCGCCGCCGCCGATGATGCCGACGGCGAAAAGACCAAAGCCGACGACGAGCGCGGCGAAACCGACGAGCAAATGAAAGCCGATGGCGGAGAGGTCGAGCCCGGCCGTGAATGCCGCGACCGGGAAGAGCGCGAGCATGAGAAGCGAGATCCAGTTCGGGATCTTCATCGTCATGAGATCCGACACGGCCGCCACAACAAGCAGCGCCGCATAGGAAAGGGAAAGTGCCGGGATGAGGACGGACATGAGGGACTTCTAGACAAAGCCCCTTAAAAAAAAAGAAAGGCCGCCCAGAGGGCGGCCTTTTGCTTCGAAGCGGCAGAATTACTTTTCGACTGCCTTGAGTTCGGTGTCGATCGTCGTGAAGACGCCACCGATCGACTCGCCGACATTGCCGAGCACGATCACAAGCGTCACGCCGATCAGGCCAGCGATAAGGGCGTACTCGATGGCCGTCGCACCGGACTCATCCTTCAGAAAACGATTGAAGAGCGTCATGGGTTAAACTCCTGCACGTTGGGGAGGTTGAAACGGTATCGAGTATTCCCCCCTCGAAACCTGACGCGAACATAACGCACGATGACTTGCGATAGTATTAACCCGATTGGCTATTTCCGGCTATTTTATAAAACAAATTCAATACTTTATCTATTTTATTTACCACTCATAAACCATGCGTTTTCGCTTGAAAACTCAAGGAGAAAAGACCTCGAACACTTCGATTTCGTAACGCCGGAAGCCCGTTTGATCCGCAACGGCGTTAGAGGTTCATTCACCTTCCTCACGCATCACTACGCAAAAGTGGTTCCCACGAGTAAAGGCGCAGCCATGCTCCGCAGTGTTTTCGCCGCCGCCTTCTGTGTCGTCAGCTCCGTGTCCGCTCTCGCTCAGGACACCCTGCCCGTGCCGGAGCTGGCCGGGACAAACAATCAAGAGTTGCGCGGCGCATCCGACGAGATCATCTCGGTTGCGCTCGACTTTGCCGCGCTTAGCCGCGTGCCCGCCGGCGCTCGCACACTCGTGATCGGAAATCCCGCCATTGCGGACGCCAGCATCCAGCAGACCGGCGTGATCGTCGTGACCGGAAAAAGCTACGGCACAACGAACCTTGTCGCGCTCGACCGCGAGGGCAGCAAGATTGCCGAAATATTGATCCATGTGACGGCGCCGAGGGGAAACACGTTAACCGTGGTGCGTGGCGGAGCGCGTGAAACATGGTCCTGCGCGCCGCGTTGCGTGCAGACGGTCACGCTTGGCGACGACATCGAATTCTTCAAGGCGAATTCGGACCAGATCGGCAATCGCAACACGATGGCCACCCAGCAGCAACAGCGTTAACCGCAACTTTCACTCGATTGCGCTAACACGTCTGCAAGCTTTTTCCTGCGAAGATGCTTCTCTCTGGGTGGGACAAGCGATCGGACATGACCGGATCTGAACACCGCGCGAAAAGCCGACGGATCGCAGACGCCCTGCACACCGGGCGCATCCGCGCGCTTTTCGCCGACGAAAAGGGCGTGGCCGCCGTGGAATTCGCCCTCGTCGCCACACCCTTCCTGGCTTTGCTCTTTGCGATCCTGCAGACCTCGCTCGTGCTGTTTGCCGGGCAATTTCTGCAGACCCAGGCCAACAACGCCTCGCGCAAACTTATGACGGGCCAGCTCGCCGGGCAGTCCGTGAACGAGTTCCGCACCGAGCTGTGCTCCGCGACGCTCAATCTGTTCGACTGCAGCAAATTCCTGTTTCAGGTCGAATCTTTCGAGGATTTTTCCGAAGCCAGCGCCACCGGCTTCATCACGGCCGACTGCTTCAACCCGGACAAGGCCGATCCGGAAACCTGCTACAACCCCGGAGGGGCGTCGGACATCGTCGTCGTCCGCATCGTCTATCCGTGGCCGTTCGGCATCAGCCTCGACAAGCTCGGCCAGCCGCACGACCTCGTCGCCCTCTCCGCTTTCCGCGCCGAGCCCTATTGATGAGAAACGGCAGCAAACCCGTCCGGCACCTTCTCCGCCGCTTTGTCCGCGACAGGCACGCCGTGGCGGCCGTGGAATTCGCGCTGATCGCCCCGATCATGGTTCTTCTTCTGCTCGCCAGCTTCGATATCACCCGCGCGATCGAGGCCAAGACCAAAGTGACCACGCTGGCGCGCACGATCAACGATTTCATCACGCAGGGCCAGAGCGTCACGCCGACCGAGCTCGCCACGATCTTCGAAGCGTCGAAGACGATCATGCACCCCTATCCGATTTCCCCCGATCTGCTGAAAATCCACGTCGAGAGCATCGTCAAGAAATCCGAGGTCTACAAGGTCGACTGGTCCTACGCACCCCAGAACTCCACCGACCGCCCCACGACGATCACCCCGGCGGACAATGCGGTCGTCAAGACGGACGTCACGTATGAGCATGAGCTGAAATTCGGCACGTACATGCTCAAAAGGTTTGGCTGGGATCGCATCACTCTGAACGCGAGCAGCATGATGTCCTCGCGCTGGGGACAGGCGGTCGAGGCCAAGGACTTCTGATCTGGCGCCGGCTAACGCGCGTCACGCACCCGTCTTGAAACGTACATCCTGCAGAAGATCGCGCGCATCCGAACGCCGCCGCGCGGCGAAGAAGGTCTCGAACTCGCTCGCCATCATCGGCTTTCCGAACAGAAAGCCCTGCGCGTAGGTGCAGCCCTGCTGCAGAAGGAACTCGCGCTGTGCCGACGATTCCACGCCTTCGGCCACCGTTTCGAACCCAAGCTCCCGCGTCATGCCGAGCAGCATGGCGACAACGATCCGGGCCGAGCCGTCGCGTACGCATTCCGACACGAAGCTGCGGTCGATCTTGAGAATGTTGAACGGCATGCGCGTCAACGAGGCCAGATTGGAATATCCCGTTCCGAAATCGTCGATGGCGAGCCTGACGCCGGCCGAGCGCAGCGGCATGAGCTCGCGCGCGGTCGTGCGCGGATCGAGCATCGCGACGGTCTCGGTGATCTCGATCTCGATGGACGAGGTCGGGATTTTCGCATCCGCGATGATCTGCAGCACGTGCTTTGCGAAATCGGTTCGCTGGCACTGCGACGCCGACACATTCACCGCGATGCGGGGCTGCAGTCCGCGCGCCTGCCACAGCGCGGCCTGGCGGCACACATCCCTCAGGACGAAATCGCCAATCTCGTCCATCAGACCGATGTCTTCGGCGATTTCGAGAAAATCGACCGGTCCCACAAGACCGCGGCTGGGATGGCGCCAGCGCAGCAGCGCCTCCGCGCCCATCACCGCACCGTCCGTCAGCGCGACCTGTGGCTGATAGAAGACCTCCAGTTCGCCCTTCGGCACCGCCTGCCGGAGATCCTGCTCGACCATCAGACGCCGGTAGGCGTAGGAATTGACGTCCCGGCGGGCGAATTTGTAGGTGTTGCGCCCGCTGCTCTTGGCGTCGGCCAGAGAATTGTACGCACTGCGCAAAAGAACGCCGAAATCGGCGCCGTCCTCGGGCGACAGGGCGATCCCGATCGAGCCCGTCACCGACACCGCATGCCCTCCGGCATCGAACGGGCGCGCGAAGGCCGCCAGAACAACCTTGGCGAACTCGCCCGTTTTTTCCTCGGTTACGCCCGATCCTGTCAGGACAAAGCCGAACTCGTCGCCGCCAAGGCGCGAGAGCAGCACGTCGCTGTCCTGGCCGAGTGCCTCGCGCTCCATCCGATCGGCCTGTTCAAGCCCGAGGCTTTTCAGGCGCTCGGAGACGGCGATGATCGCATTGTCTCCGATCTCGATGCCGAGCGCTTCGTTGACGCGCTTCAGACGGTCGAGATCGATGCACAGAAGAGCGACCTTCCGGTCGCGGCCAAGGGCGGCGTCCGTGAAGCGGCGCATCTGCTCGCGGTTGGGCAGCCCGGACACGCGGTCGGTCAATGTGAGCGTCTGCACCGCCTCGAAACTGTCGATGATGCTGCGTGTCATGGCCGCGAAGCTCTGGGAGAGCTCGCCGAGTTCGTCGTTGCGCTTTTCGGTGACCGGAATCGAAAAATCGCCGTCGGCCAGCCGGCGGGTCGCCAAGGTCAGGCGGCGCACGGGCTCTGTCAGGTAATTGATGAAGATCGCGGAAAGCGGCAGCGCCAGGATGATGAAGCCGATGGCGACGATAATGTTGCGGCTGACGGCCGCCGAAACGGTTTCCTCGACCGCGGCCGTCGAAATGCCCACGCGAGCCATGCCGATGATCTGCTCGCCTGTTTTCACCGGCACGGCGATGTGCATGAGGCCATCGCCGCGCCGGAAAGCGGGGAGCCCCGCACTCAGCGCGTCGGTGAGCGCAAGAGAGGCCACCGGGTCGGCAAGAACGCTGTCGGGATCTCCCGCCGCCAGACGTCCGTCGGCGGTCATTCCGACGGCGTAGGCATAGCGGGTGTTTTCGTTGGTGGCCGCGATGCGGTTGAGGACGCTCTGGAGGTCGGCAAGCCGCAGATCGGCGGACAGGTCCGAGGCAAGACCCCGGACGAGCGCCTGAAGATCGGCGGCCTTTTCCTCGAAGGATGTGTTCGCGGCACGCTCGGCTTCACGATTGTTGACGTAGACGAAGGCGGTGGTGAGGGCCAGAAGCAGCGCGGCGACGAACAGGGTGAACCGCGCGGCGAGGCCGAGCGGGAACCGTACATACCACTGCGTCAACGAGCCGAGCAAAATTCGCGTTCCACGCCGATCGCGACGCTTGAGTGCGTCTTGTTGTCTGAAGAGATCGAGGACGCGAAACAGAGCCCCTCAAGCAAAGCGTTATCGCGACATGCTTAACCAGTCGTTAAAAGGCACAACCCTGCGTTAACCCGGCACGGCTGTGCCGGGTTGTTTCAGCCTTCTTGATGCCGGGAATCAGAGGGTCTGGTTGTAAGCGCCGACGTCCGGATGGGTGCGCAGCACGCCATCGACGGCGGCAAACATCTCCCGCATACGCGCTTCGGAGGCCGGGCTTTCGACCACGACCACGAGTTCCGGCTTGTTGGAGGACGCGCGCACGAGGCCCCAGGTGCCGTCTTCGACCGTGACGCGCACGCCGTTGACCGTGACGAGATCGCGGATCTTCTGGCCCGCGACGAGATCGCCCTTCGCCTGCGCCGCCTCGAAGTGCTTCACCACCTGGTCGACAATGCCGTATTTCGTCTCGTCGGCGCAGTGCGGCGACATGGTGGGCGAGCCCCAGGTCTTCGGCAGCGCGTTCTTCAGGTCGGACATCGACTTTTCCGGGCTGCGGTCGAGCATGTCCAGAACGGCGATGGCGGAGACGAGACCGTCGTCATAGCCGCGGCCGATGGGCTTGTTGAAGAAGTAATGGCCCGATTTCTCGAAGCCCGCGAGCGCGCCCGTCTCGTTGACGCGGCGCTTCATGTAGGAATGGCCGGTCTTCCAGTAATCGGCCTTCACGCCGAGCTTCTCGAGCTCCGGATCCGTGGCGAAGAGGCCCGTCGACTTCACATCGACCACGAAGGTCGGCTTGTCGTGCACCTTGGCAAGATCGCGCGCCAGCATCACACCGACCTTGTCGGCGAAGATCTCCTCGCCCTCATTGTCCACGATGCCGCAACGGTCGCCGTCGCCGTCGAAGCCGAGGCCGACATCGGCGCCGGAGGCCAGAACCGCATCGCGCATCGCGTGCAGCATTTCGAGGTCTTCGGGGTTCGGGTTGTATTTCGGGAAGGAATGATCGAGCTCGGTGTCGAGTTCGACGACCTCGCAGCCCAGTTCGCGCAGAACGCGCGGCGCAAAGGCGCCCGCCGTGCCGTTGCCGCAGGCGCAGACCACCTTGAGCTTGCGCTTCAGCTTGGGGCGGTTGGTCAGATCGGCGGCGTAGCGGTCCGGGAAGTTCTCGACGAAGACATAGCCGCCGGAGGGCTTCAGCTCGAAATCGGCGTTGAGCACGATCTCCTTCAGCTTCGTCATCTCGTCGGGGCCGAAGGTCAGCGGGCGGTTCACGCCCATCTTCACGCCCGTCCAGCCATTGTCGTTGTGCGAGGCGGTGACCATCGCCACGCAAGGCACGTCGAGCGCGAACTGGGCGAAATAGGCCATCGGCGAGAGCGCGAGCCCGATGTCGTGGACCTTGATGCCCGCCGCCATGAGGCCGGTCACCAGCGCCATCTTGATCGAGGCGGAATAGCCGCGGAAATCATGGCCGGTGACGATCTCGGGGCGGATGCCCATGCGATGGATCATCGTGCCGATGCCCATGCCGAGCGCCTGCACGCCCATAAGGTTGATTTCCTTCTCGAACAGCCAGCGCGCATCGTATTCGCGGAACCCGGTCGCCTTCACCATCGGCCCGCTCTCGTAGGCGTAGGTGTTGGGTGTCAGGCTTGGCTGCGGCTTCGGAAACATGGGCACTCCTGGGCGGGGAACGGCGCGGACGCGCCGCACAGTAGGGACGATGACATTAGGGCGTGGCTGTGACGAGGAAAAGGCGCCTGTGCGATGGAAAGTTCGCGCGCCCGCTTATTGTTCCAGAACGAGACGGTTCCCCGACATTTCGAACGAGCGTAGCTGTTTCAGGAAGCTCATGCCGAGGAGGTTGACCGGGAGCGCCCCTTCCGGCGCAACGATACCCTCGACATCGGAGACCGAAATGCTGCCCAGCCGGACCGTGCCGAGCACCACCCTCTTGCCGTTCACGACGCCGTTGGCCGTCTGCATCTTCACATCCATCTTGTCGCCCGGCCGAATCAGGCCGAGCGCGCGGCCGTCGTCATATGTCAGCGCGAGGACGCTTGCGCCGGTGTCGATGAGGGCCTCGATGGCGCGGCCGTTGACCGACAGATCGACCTGAAAATGCCCGCGCCGGTCGGCCGCGAGCGCAACACGCACCGGCCCTCCGCCGGCGGCGGGCTGAGGCGGCGCGTTGGCGACTTCCATCGCAGCAACAAGGCGTTGAACGAGATCGGGCGCCGCAAGGGCGATGACCACCGCGAGGGCTGCGGCCCCGAGAGCCATCTTCAGCATGTGGCGCGTCCTTTCTTCCGCCGATCACATTCGGGTGTGAACCCCAAGAAGCCGTTAAAGCTTGTCCCCAGAGGGGCTTTGCCAGCCGCGAAATTGAGTGTCACGATGATGAACGGGGGCTTCATGTCGAGGTGACATGCGCAAAGGCCTGACTGCTCTGGCGTTCATGCTCGGACTGACCGCGGCGGCGGCGCAGACGACCGATGCAAACCGCGTCGACCTGGAACTCGTTCTGGCGGTCGACATCTCCTACTCCATGGACGGCGACGAACTGGCGCTGCAGCGCGACGGCTACATCCGCGCCATCACGTCGAAAGAGGTGGTGAACGCCATACGCCAGGGTGCTTACGGGCGCATCGCGCTGACCTATGTCGAATGGGCCGGCCAGGCGCAGCAGGCCGTCCTTATTCCCTGGCAGGTGGTCGACAGCCCCGAAAGCGCGCAGGCCTTTGCCGACAAGCTCGCCGAAGCGCCGACCAACCGCGCCTACCGGACCGCCATCGGCGCGGCGCTCGATTTCGCGGCCAAGCAATTCGAGAAAAGCCCGCTCGACAGCACACGGCGCGTCATCGACATTTCCGGCGACGGGCCGAACAATCAGGGCCCCGCCGCGCCGCGCATCCGCGACGAGCTCGTGGCGCGGGGCATCAACATCAACGGGCTTCCGCTCATCCTCAAGGAGCCAAACGCCTGGACGCTCGATGTCACCAATCTCGAAGACTATTACCGCGAATGCGTGATCGGCGGGCCGGGCGCCTTCGTCATCGCGGTTGAAACCCGCGAACGCTTCGCCGAGGCCATTCGCACCAAGCTCGTTCTGGAAGTCTCCGGGCTTGAGCCGAAGCCCCGCTTCATCCCGGCGCAGGAGAAAAAGCAGGTGAATTGCTATGTCGGCGAACAGCTCTGGCGCGACCGCTACGGCGACGGACAGCCCGACTGGCAATAAAGGCCGATTGGCAAGCACACGCCGCACGGTCCATAAGGGCGCATGTCCAGATTGACCATCGCCCTCATCGCCCACGATTTGCGCAAGGACGACCTTGTCGACTGGGCCGAACATCATCAAGCCGAACTTGAGAAGTTCGACGTGGTGGCAACCGGAACCACCGGCACCCGCGTTCTCGAACGCTGCCCGAACCTGCCCGTAACCCGCGTCAAAAGCGGGCCGCTCGGCGGCGACCAGCAGATCGGCGCGCTCGTCGCCGAAGGCAAGATCGGCGGCATCATCTTCTTCGTCGATCCGCTGACGCCGATGCCGCACGATGTCGATGTGAAGGCGCTGACGCGGCTGGCCGTGCTCTACGATGTGCCGCTGGCGCTCAACCGCGCGACCGCCGAACTTCTGATCGAAAATCTCGGCCGATAATCACCACAATTTGGGCAGGTCGTACACACGCCGCGTCATCGAAGTTGTCGATCAGACATCACTGCGTTGCGCGATCCGGGCGGCTTGGCCTGCCCGGATCATGGGCGCAAGCGATGATGCTCTGCGGTCTTCGGCCTGCGATCATCGACCGAGCTCTCCGTGCCTTTCCGAGCGCCGCGGCGCTCGTTCGGTTCGCTCTCGGCGAGCGTGCCGTAAAATCGGGAAAGGCTGCCGAACATGCTGTCCAGCGTGGGGCTTACGCCACGCGAGGCACGATCGGCACACCGCCGCGCTTCCTTGTAAAGGTCTGACTTGTTGGACAATGTCCGCTCCCTCCGATTAGGGGCGGGAGACCTTGCGTCTCTCGCCGGCGGAAGCCCTGTTTCCATCCGCCGATTGAGCAAGGCTAGTCCAGTCTCGATGACCTGTCGATGACCTCGCGAAAAATTATTTGTACCTACGTTCCGCGCGGCTTCACCCGTCGGGTCGCTTCCGCCACGCGCGGGTCTTCCGGCCAGGGATGACGCGGATAGCGGCCGCGCATGTCCGCGCGCACCGCGCTCCACGATCCGCGCCAGAACCCCGGCAGATCCCGCGTGACCTGAACCGGACGGTGCGCCGGCGACAGCAATTCGAGCACGAGCGGCACGCGGCCTCCCGCAAGCGCGGGATGCACGTCGAGACCGAACAATTCCTGCACGCGGACGGAGATCGACGGCTCGCTGCCCGAATAATCGACCGCGAGCCGCGTGCCGGTCGGCGCCTCGAAATGGGTCGGCGCTTCGGTGTCCATACGACGAGAAAGCTCATACGGCAGCAGCGCTTTCAGCGCAGCCTCGAGATCGTCCGCGCCGATCTCCGCGCGCGCGGCCTTGCCGACGAGAAACGGCGCGAGCCAGTCGGCGGCCGCAGCCAAAGCCTCGTCCGACACGTCCGGCCAAGGATCGCCCTCGGCGCGGCGCAGGAAACCGACGCGCTCGCGCCATTGCATCTGCGCTTTGGAAAACGGAAGGCGGCCGATGCCGAGCGCGGCGACGCCCTCGGCCAGAATCCTGGCCGCCGCTTCATCGCGCGGCGCGGGCAAGGGCCCGTCCGACAGAACGAGCGCGCCGAGCCGCCGCACCGCGCGGGCGCGTATGGACGCCGAAGCGCGGTCGAACACGGTCTCTTCGCGTGTCTCGATCCGTTCGCCGAACAGATCCTCGATCTCCTCGCGCGAGATTGCGGCGGCAAGGCGGACGCGCGCGGCCCCCGCCGAGCCCGCAATCTCGGCAATGGCGAGGAACGGCTCGCGCGCCAGCGCTTCATGCGCCTCAAGGCTCGCACCGCGCCCGTTCATCAGGCGGAACTCGCCCGGTTTTCCGCGCGCCTGCGCCACACGGTCGGGATACGAGAGCGCCAGCAGGAGGCCGGTGCCGATCTCCGCGCGCGGCACGCCCGGCGCGAGCGTCATGGCCTCGCGCGCCCATCCCGAGGCGAGGCGACGCGCATCCTCCGCGCGGCGCGAGCGGTCGCGCCGGAACTGGTCGAGGCGGTGGGAGATGTCCGTACCATCTCCGCCGAGGCCGCGTTCGACGAGAAGGACCGCGATGTCGGCGGCATGAGGCGCGGCGCCGCGCGCGGCGGCTTCGATCAGCAGGGCGGCAAGGCGCGGCGGCAGAGGCAGACGACGAATGTTCTTGCCGCGTGGAGTGATGCGGCCATCTTCTTCAAGCGCGCCGAGTTCGGCGAGATGTTTCTTTGCCTCGGTGACGGCGGGCGCCGGCGGCGGATCGAGCCAGGACAATGTGGACGGCTCGGTGACGCCCCAGGCGGCGAGATCGAGCACGAGTCCGGACAGATCGGCGGCGAGCATTTCGGGTGCGGCGAAGGCGGGAAGGCTCTGCGTCGCGGCCTCCTCCCACATCCGGTAGCAGATGCCGGGCTCGGTGCGGCCCGCGCGGCCCCGGCGTTGATCGGCCTGGGCGCGGGACACTTTCACCGTCTCGAGCCGCGTCAGACCCGTCGACGGCTCGAACGCGGGCACGCGCGCGAGGCCGCAATCGACGACGACACGCACGCCTTCGATGGTGATCGAGGTTTCGGCAATGGAGGTTGCCAGGACAATCTTGCGCGTGCCGCCCGGTGCGGGACGGATCGCGCGATCCTGTTCGCGTGCGTCGAGGCCGCCATGCAGTTCGACCACGTCGGCGGCGGAACCCAGCCGTTCGCGCAGGCGCTCGCCGGTGCGGCGGATTTCAGCCTGTCCGGGCAGGAAGACGAGCATCGAGCCGGTCTCCTCCCCGAAGGCGCGGCGCACGAGATCGGCAACCGCATCTTCCAGCCGCGCGCGCGGATCGCGCGGCGCGTGGCGCGTTTCGATCGGGTAGGAGCGCCCGAGGCTTTCGATGACAGGCGCATCGCCCAGAAGGCGCGCGACACGCGCGCCGTCGAGCGTCGCGGACATCACGAGAATGTGCAGATCGGGCCGCAGACCCGCCTGCGCGTCCAGCGCGAGGGCGAGACCGAGATCGCCGTCGAGCGAGCGCTCGTGGAATTCGTCGAACAGCACCGCCGCGACGCCGGTCAGTTCGGGATCGTCCAGCACCATGCGCGCAAAGACGCCTTCGGTGACGACCTCGATGCGCGTCCTCGCACCGATCTTCGAGCCGAGGCGCACGCGAAGGCCCACCGTCTCGCCGACCTGTTGACCGAGCGTCGAGGCCATGCGCTCGGCGGCGGCGCGGGCGGCGATGCGGCGCGGTTCGAGCACAATGATCTTGCCGTCACCGCGCCAGTGGGCGTCCAGCAGGACGAGCGGCACGCGGGTCGTCTTGCCGGCGCCGGGCGGCGCAACGAGCACGGCGTTCGGCGCGGCGGCAAGCGCGGCGGTCAAAGGCGCGATGGCCTCGTCGATGGGAAGTGGGGTGTCGAATGTGAGCACGCGCGGATGAAACCCACCGCGCGTCTCAAGGCAAGCCTGAAGCGGTCCGGCCCTGCCCTAGAACTCGAAGCTCGACAGGATCACGAGCGCGATCACCAGACCCGCACCAATCAGAATGAGCGCCGGACCGTAGGATTGTATGAACTCGCCGATGGCCGAGTCCGACGGAACGATCAGAACTTCCGGGGGATGTGTTGCGGGCGCCGCAGGGATATCGGTGTGATGATCCGGGAACGGGACGGGCCCGGGCGTGCCCGGCTCTTCCAGAAATTCTTCCTGCGCACGCTTGGTGCGTGTCTTCGTGGTCGTGGTCATCGATCAGCACTCACACGCGTTTCTGATCTGGGGCAACGCGTGTCTTGCCGCAACCGTTCCGGGAAGCGGCCAAATCCGAGAAAACAGGCCTCGCGCATGCCGGCCACCAATCCGGCTGTCGTCACTCGCCCCGGCATTACCGCGCTTCGGTTTAGGCCGGTATTTGTTCAAGTGCATCCCTGAGGAAGCGCGCACCGGGCCCCCCTCTGGCATGACGACGGCGTTCAACACGCCACTGCGCTTCGAGACTGTTCCCGGCCAGGCCGGGCGGCCACACCGTTTCTCGCCCGGTGTGACGCAGAGCAGGGTGGAAGCAAGGGCCGGATGGGTCAACCATGATGGCACCTTTCCACCGCAATCGCGCGTGAGGGTGTGTCTTTGAGACCGCAAGACAAAAGCGGGAAGAAGGCGCGGCGGCCAAATAAAAAAGGCCGGGCAATGCCCGGCCTTTCAAAAGCAGAATGCGGACGATCAGTCCTCGCTGCGCAGCGAGGTCGCCTGACGGCCCTTCGGCGTCTCGACCACCTGCATGACGACCTTCTGGCCTTCGAACAGATTGGTCATCTGCGAGCGTTGAACGGCGGAGATATGGACAAAAACGTCCTTGCCGCCGTCGCCGGTCTCGACGAAGCCCATGCCCTTGTCGACCGAGAACCATTTCACGGTGCCGGTCATCTCCGAGGACGGGCCGAGATCCGGAGGACCGCGACGGGCGCCGCCGCCACCGAAGCCACCGCGATCGCCGCCGCCGAAGCCGCCGCGGTCACCGCCGCCGAAACCGCCGCGATCACCACCACGGTCGCCGCCGCCGAAGCCGCCGCGATCGCCACGATCACCGAAACCGCCGCCCGGACGGGGCGCGCGGGGCGCTTCCGCCGTGGCGGTCGAATCGTCGACCGAAACAACCTTGGTGATCTGACGACCCTTCTGGCCCTGCCCGACGTGGACGACGAGCGTCGCGCCCGGAGGAACCGCTTCAAGCCCCAGCGCCTGCAGCGCCGCGATGTGAAGGAAAGCGTCGCCCGAACCGTCCGAGATTTCGGCGAAGCCGTAACCCTTCTCGCCGTTGAACCACTTCACAGTGGCATTGACCGGCTCGCCGGTAGGATCGAACTGGGGTCCACGGCTGAAACCGCCGCCGCCCGCAGGTGCACCGCCGCCGCCGCCGAACGAGGGGCGCGAAGGAGGCATGTAATCACCCGGCGGCATGAAATCGTCATCGAAGCCGCGCTTGCCACCGCCGCCGCGTTGCCGGAAGTCTTTACCCTTACCCATGAGCCTGTCCCCCAAATACCGGGGTCCTGGCCCCCAAAATGTCGGCCGCGCGCTTTATCGCCGCCCAATGTTCCACGTACCCTGCCGCGCATGCGCGCTCCGGCGGCAGCCGATATTCAAGCATTCACTGGTCCCAACCTGCGCCTGTCCAGAGCAGCACCATAAACCCTAGTGACGAAAGGATGAAGTCAAATTTGTCGCGCCCAAGGGGGATTCGGGATCAAAACCCGCAAAAAACGTAAACACGGGGGTCCAAGTCCCGCGCGGGGAGCATCGCGCCCGGGCCGCGTCATGCTTTTGTGTCCTATCTCGGCTGGCCCAAGCCAGCCGAGTTAGGGCGCCACAGCTTTTTCAATCCTCGGAGCGACCGGTGCGCCGCCCGGCCTTGACCGTGGATCTGCGGGACTTGGAATCGAGCCGCCGTTCCTTCGAGGCCCGGGTCGGACGGGTCGGACGGCGTGCCTTTTTGCGGACGGTGGCGCTGCGGATCAGATCGACAAGACGCGCCAGCGCCTCCTCCCGGTTCAGCCGCTGGCTGCGATGCGTCTCCGCCGTGATGATGATGACGCCGTCCTGGGTCAGGCGGTGCCCCGCCAGTTCCTCGAGGCGGGCCGCGACCTCCTCCGGCAGCGAACGCGATTTGCGGACATCGAAGCGGAGCTGGACGGCAGAGGAGGTCTTGTTGACGTGCTGGCCGCCCGGACCGGACGCACGGATGAAGGTTTCTTCGATCTCCCGCTCATCGAGACTGATCGACCGCGTGATCGGGATCATGGAATGGCCTGCGCGTCGGCGGGTTTGATGAAAAGCGCCGCATCGTGGCGAACCGTGCTGCCAACGTCAAACCCCCCAAAACACGCGCTCCGAGTTTCATCGTCCCCTTGTACGCATCGTGCGTGCCCTTGCGGGAAACGGCGGCCGCACCCGGACCGCCCATGTTGGTACTTACCTGCACGCGCAAATACGCGCGCCTGTGCAACCTTCGCGGATCGTTTTGCCTGTGGAGCGCGGCGGTTTGTCTCTGCGATGCGCGGGTTTCGCCCTGCCCATGCCTTTTTTGTTGGGTCGGTATGGCTCCATGCCAGACACATATCGCAGAATTGAGTGCCCTTCTCCCGGCGCGCGTGGTTTATCCGTGCAGCCCGCATCCGCGCGGGCGCGGAAGGGTGCGGTTCAGCGTTCCATGGCAAGACAATCTTTTGGCGTTTTTGGCGTCGTTCCACTTGTGGCAGCTGTTCTGGCGGGCTGCGCGGGCGCCCCGAACCTCAGTTCCGACGGCCTGCCCTCCGACATCGCGGGACGCCCGACTCTCGCGGCCGTCACCACGCGCAACGTGGCTCCCGATCCGCGCGCCGCGCCCTGGTTCGGCACCAAGCGCGCCGAGGCCCGCATCACGCAGGTTCGCCTGACGTCGCCCTATATGTCCGGCCGCTTCTCGATGGCCGCGACCGGATTGTCCGACTGGAAAATCCAGAGCGTCGAGCCGGTGTCGAACCTGCCGGTCGCACTCGCCTCCGGCGGCACGGGCGGGCGTGACGTGCTGGTTTACGTGCACGGATTCAACACGAGTTTCGAAGGCGCGGCGCTCGATGCGGCACGGCTGTCGAACGCGCTCGGATTCCGGGGCGACACGGTGATGTTCAGCTGGCCGTCGCGCGGCGAGATTCTGGGCTATATGGCCGACCGCGAAAGCGCGCTGTGGTCGCGCGATGCGCTGGAAGACACGCTCAACAGCCTGCTCTCCAATCCCGGCATAGGACGCATTCACATCGTCGCCCACAGCATGGGCGGCATGCTGACGGTGGAGGCGCTGCGGCAGGTCTATGCCACCAACAGCGGCTACATGAACCGGTTCGGCGCGGTCGTCTTCGCCTCGCCGGACATCGACATCGACGGTTTCTCCGCCTCGGTGCGGCGCATGGGCGATTTCCATCGCCGTATGACCGTCGTCAGCTCGACGGACGACCGGGCGCTGGCCATCTCTGCCAGCCTTGCGGGCGGGCGGCGCGTCGGCCGCGTCGAGAAGGCCCGCCTCGAAGAGCTCGGAATCAAGGTCGTCGATGCGTCGGGCCTCTCAAGCGGGCTCCTGCGCCACGATCTGTTCCTCAGCGACAGCCACGTGCAGAAGGTCATTGCGACGGCGATCGAGGACTCGCGGCGCGGCGGCGCGATGGCCGCTCCCGTGTCCATCCGCACGCTGCAGCACGGCCAGGCTGCTGCGGCGGCGGCACCGCCGCCTGCACAGGCCTTGCCGCCTGCTCAGGCTCTCCCTGCCGCTCAGGCGCTTCCGCCGGCCCAGGCACTTCCTCCGGCACAGGCGGTGTCCCCGCCTCCGGCGGTCGCGGCCGAACCGGCCGCGGCGCTCCCGCCTTCGGAGCCACTTCCGCAGTAGCGGAGCGCCGGTCTCAGGCGCCGAGACGCGCGATTAGTGCCACTGCGGCGGCGGGGGCGCGCACTTTCGCGCCGCTGATGAAATAGATGAAGCAGTCCCGCTTCGTCTTTGCGGGCTTTTTGCCGATCAGCTCCAGATCCTCGGGGACGTCCCCCCTCTCCCAGACCCGCACGCGCCCGGCCCAAGCGTCGAGATCCTTCGCGCTGTATCCGGTCTCGATGTCCTCCTGCGTCTTCATCAGCCGCGCATAGACGAAGTCGGCCGTCGGGTCGGCGATCTCCGGATGTTCGTCCGAATGGGCGTAGACGACCGCGACGTTGCGGGGGCGGACGAGATCGAGGAAGGCGGCCGTCCGGAAGCTGTCGTGGCGCACATCGACCACATGGCGCAGCGTGATGCCGCCCGCTTTCTCGGGCAGCAGATCCAGGAATGCGGCGAAATCGTCCGGATCGAATTTCTTGGTCGGCATGAACTGCCACAGAAGCGGGCCGAGCTTGTCGCCAAGCTCCGCGATGCCGCTGTCGATGAATTTCTCGATGCTGGGGCTGGCCTCGGCGAGGACCTTGCGATTGGTGGCAAAGCGCGGCGCCTTCAGCGAGAACATGAAGCCCTCCGGCACCTCGGACGCCCATTTGCGGAAGACTGCCGGCTTCTGAGTGCCGTAATAGGTTCCGTTGACCTCGATTCCCGTCAGGTTTTCAGCGGCATAGCTGAGTTCGCGCGCCTGCGGCAATCGGTCGGGATAGAAAACACCGCGCCAGGGCTCAAAGGTCCAGCCACCAATACCTATCTTGATCATGCGGCCTCGCGGCGTTTCTGGCCCGGTGGTTGCATTGTTCCAGGTGAGTATGGGAGCTCAGCTTTTCGGTCTTTGGTATGCAATATACGCATGCCTATCCTGCGAAGCTTAGCGTTGAATCGGGCAGCCCGTTTTACCTATACTCCTTGGTGTAGCGACAGTTTCTGTTGCTGCTGCCCTCTTTGGGCGTTTCCTCCCTAGACTTGGGCCGTTCGCTCACGCGGACGGCCTCTTTCTTTTCCAGGGCCCTTGCACGTTTTCTGCGCTTTATGCCTGATTTCGAGGCAGACGCAAGAAGACGGCGGCCACCTCCCGGAAACCGCCGTCGATCTCGCATCGTCTGCCCGGTCAGGAACCGGAAAACAGACCGCTCTTCTTCGTCGCCTTCTCCGGTTCTTCGCGAACCGTGTCTGCTCCCGAAGCAACCCGCAGATTGTTCTGGACGTGGGAAATGCCCGAGCAGCGCTCGGTCAGGTCCTCGGCGCGGCGGCGCGCCGTCCGGCTGTCCACAGTGCCGCTCAGCGTCACTTCCGAGTTCGACACCGCAATCTCGATGTCCGATGCGTCGATGAACGGATCGTCCGTCAGGCGATCGGACACGTCTTCGCGGATGCGCTCGTCGGAGCGACGATAGCCCTTGGGGCCACGGCCCTGGTGGCGGGCATCCATGCGGCGACGGTTTTCGGCATCCTCATCGCCGAACCACGAGGAAACCTCGTCGCTGGCGCGGTCCCAGAAGCCGCGATCTTCATGTCTCGAACCGTCCGAGCCGCGCTGACGCGCATATTCTCCGGGGCCGTGAAGGTCGCGCCTGCCGTAACGGTTGCCGAAATGATCGCTGCCGTACATCTGGCGCGCGCCGAACTCGTTGTTCGAGGAGAAGTCGCTGCCAAGGTCGCGCTGGCGCTGGCTGCGTGCGGCACCACGGTCCCAGGAACTGTCCGAACGTCCATACGGGCCATAGTCGTCCGCATAGCGCGCCGGACGCGGCTGGCGCAACAGGCGATAATTGGTCATGCCCTCCTCGCCATAGCCAAGACCGTAATCGTCTTCGCCGCGCTGATCGCGTCCGTAGAAATCACGCTCGCCACCGGGCCGCCGGGACACGCGTCCCTCGCTCTCGCGTTGCCAGTTGTCGCGCCGATAATCGTCCGACATTGAAGCCTCCCGAAATTATAGGTTTGGGGGCGGCCTCCCGTTCGAAGGCAGCCTCTCTTTTTTCAACGTACAGGCCTGACCGATGTTCCGGTCATTTGCCGAAGTCGGCCCGGTCGAGCTCGGGCGAGCCGCGCTCTTCGCTGTCGGATTTTCCGCGCGACCATTCTTCCTTTGTGCTGACAACGGCCGCACCGTCATTGCCGCGTCCCGCCGGGCCGCCGCCGACCTCGTCTCTCCCACCGCCGCCATAGGATTTGTGCTGGGGCACGGCAGGCGCGCCCTCTTTCTTCGGCTCGGTTTCCGCGTCCTTCTTAACGGGCTGCGTGTGCACGATTTCTTCCGGCATGACGGCTCTCCTTGTACTTATGAACGGCGGCTCCGGAACGGAGCCGCAAAGAAGAAAACCTCACCGCGCGCGGTAAGGTTTTTCTTTTCCATACAAGGACAACCCCGGCGGGGCCGGATGGTTCACATGCGGAATTTGGCTACGGGCTCGCCCAGTTGCCTCCGGCGATCGCCCGGTCGCGCAGATGCTCGAGCACACGGTCTGCAAGCTCCTCGGCATCCTCCTGAAGCGTCGGAAGCGTCAGTTCCGGCGCAGCGGGGGCCTCATAGGGTGAGGAAATGCCCGTGAATTGAGGAATGTCCCCGGCGCGGGCGCGTTTATAGAGCCCCTTCACATCTCGCTTTTCGCATTCCTCCAGCGGCGTATCGACGAAGATCTCGACGAACTCATCCTCGTCGAGAATGGAGCGCACGAACGCACGCTCGGTGCGCAGCGGCGAGATGAAGGAACACAGGACGATCACGCCCGCATCGACAAACAATTTCGCCACCTCGCCCGCGCGCCGGATGTTTTCCGTGCGCTCGGCCTCCGAGAAGCCGAGATCGGAATTGAGGCCGTGGCGCAGATTGTCGCCGTCGAGCATGTAGGTGTGGTGGCCCGCCGCATGGAGCTTCTTTTCAACGAGCCGCGCAATCGTCGATTTGCCCGATCCGGACAGGCCCGTGAACCAGAGCACGACGGGCTTTTGATATTTGATGCCCGCGCGCGCGGCTTTGTCGAGCGCAAGGTCCTCGCGGTGCACATTGGTCGCGCGTCGCAGCGAGCGGATGACCATGCCCGCGGCGGCGGTTTCGTTCGTCGTGCGATCCACCAGGATGAAGGCGCCGGTGCCGCGATTGTCGGCGTAGGAATCGAAGGCGATGGGCGTCGCGGTCTGGATTTCGCAGACCGCGATCTCGTTCAAGGCGAGATGATCGGCCTGGCGCTCCTCCAGCGTATTGACGTCGATGGCATGGGAGATCGCCGAGACCGTCGCCGGAACCCAGCGCGTGCCGATGCGCATCAGATAGGAACGGCCGGGCTGAAGCCGGGTCTCGCTCATCCAGATCACATGGGCCGACAGCCCGTCGGCGACTTCCGGGCGGGACTTCGGCTCGGTCAGCACATCGCCGCGCGCGATGTCGACCTCTTCCGCGAGCACGAACGTGACGGCATCGCCCGCGCCGGCCTCGTCCAGATCGCCGTCGGCGGTGACGATGCGGGTCAGTCTGGTCGTGCGTCCGGATGCGGCGACCGTGATGTCCTGCCCGGCGCGAACGCGGCCCGATGCAATCGTGCCCGAGAAGCCGCGGAAATCGAGATTGGGCCGGTTGACCCATTGCACCGGAAAGCGGAACGGCGCGGAGGCAAGATCGCGCCCGATCTCGACGCTTTCCAGATGCTCGATCAGGCTCTTGCCGCGATACCACGGCGTCCTGTCCGAGAGCGTCGTGACATTGTCGCCAAAGCGCGCCGAAAGCGGGATCGGCAGAATGGACGTGAAGCCGAGATTGGTCGCGAATGCTGAGAAATCCGCGACGATGCGCTGGAAGACCTTTTCGTCGTACTCGGCAAGGTCGATCTTGTTGATCGCCAGAACGACATTCTTCACGCCGAGCAGCGAACAGATGAAGGCGTGGCGCTTGGTCTGCACGAGGACGCCCTTGCGGGCATCGACCAGCAGGATCGCGAGATCGGCGCTGGAGGCGCCCGTCGCCATGTTGCGGGTGTATTGCTCGTGACCGGGCGTGTCGGCGACGATGAAGCTGCGTTTCGGCGTCGCAAAGAAGCGGTAGGCGACATCGATGGTGATGCCCTGCTCACGCTCGGCTTCGAGGCCGTCGACGAGGAGCGCAAAATCCACGTCCTCGCCTGTCGTGCCGTGCTTCTTGGAATCCTTCGTGAGCGTCGTCAGCTGGTCTTCGAAGATCGTCTTCGATTCATAGAGGAGACGGCCGATCAGGGTCGATTTGCCGTCGTCCACCGACCCGCAGGTGATGAAGCGCAAAAGATTTCCGTCTCCGGCCGGGGCGGCGGAAAGAACGGTCTTTGTGGCGAGTGCGGCGTCCATCAGAAATAGCCCTCGCGCTTTTTCTTTTCCATGCTCGCGCTCTCGTCGCTGTCGATGAGGCGGCCCTGCCGTTCGGAGGTGCGCGCGATCATCATTTCCTCGACGATGGCTTCGAGATTGTCGGCCTCGCTCTCGATGGCGCCCGTCAGCGGATAGCAGCCGAGCGTGCGGAAGCGGACTTTCAGCATTTCCGGCGTCTCGCCGGGCTCAAGCGGCAGCCGCTCGTCGTCCACCATGATCCAGGTGCCCGCGCGCTTCACCACCGGGCGCTCCTTGGCGAAATAGAGTGGGACGATGGGGATCTGCTCTTCGAGTATGTACTGCCAGATGTCGAGCTCGGTCCAGTTCGACAGCGGAAAGACGCGGATCGATTCGCCCTGGCGGACACGCGTGTTGAAGAGGTTCCACAATTCGGGGCGCTGGCCGCGCGGGTCCCAGGCGTGGCTTGAATTGCGGAAGGAGAAGATGCGCTCCTTGGCACGGCTTTTTTCCTCGTCGCGCCGCGCACCGCCGAAGGCCGCATCGAACTGCCATTTGTCGAGCGCCTGTTTCAGCCCCTCGGTCTTCATCACCGTCGTATGGACGGACGAGCCGTGGCTGACGGGGCCGATGCCCTGCCTGACGCCGTCTTCGTTGATGTGCACCAGGAGATCGAAGCCGTATTTCTTCGCCATCTCGCCGCGGAAGGCGATCATCTCCCGGAACTTCCAGGTCGTGTCGACATGCAGGAACGGAAATGGCGGCTTGGACGGATAGAACGCCTTCATGGCCAGATGAACCATGACGCTGGAATCCTTGCCGATCGAATAGAGCATGACCGGATTGGAGAATTCGGCGGCGACCTCGCGCATGATCGCGATGGACTCGGCTTCAAGGCGTTTCAGATGGGCATGCACAGGGCTTTTCCAACGCTAAAATCGAGCGTGGGATGTAATCTATAGCCTGTTCACATGCAATGCATGGCTTGTTATTTTATTTACATATTATTTTTGCTATTTAACGCCGTGGGACGAGACTTTCGTCGTGCGGCGCCGCCGATGCCGCAGATACCAGATGATGCAACGGCGAATACCGGCACACCGGATCGGTGTTGCGCGCATCGCCAGTCAGCGCGAGGGCCTGGCAGCGGCAGCCGCCGAAATCACGCTCGCGGTGCTCGCAGCTTTGGCACGGCTCAGCCATCCAGTCCGTGCCGCGAAAGGCGTTGAAGGCGGGGCTCTCTTCCCAGATCTCGGACAAGGAGCGGTCTCGCACATTCCAGAAATCGAGGCCGGGGATGCTCTCGGCGGCATGACAGGGCAGAACCCGCCCGCGCGGGGTCACGTTGAGGGACTGCCGGCCCCAGCCATTGGTGCAGGGCTTGGGCGTCGCCGCGAAATAATCCGGCGGCACATAATCGATGACCAGCCGTCCCGACGTCTCGGCGCGTAGGATTTCGATGTCGCGGCCCGCCGCGAGCGCATCCGCACGATCGGGCATCAGGGCCGCGCGGTTCTTCAGGCCCCAGCCGTAATATTGCGCATGCGCGATCTCGACGCGGCGCGCGCCGAGTTCCATCGCCATTTCGACGAGCTGCCCGATGCGCGAGATGTTGGAGCGATGGATAACTGTATTGACGGTCAGCGGCAGGCCGGTGGCGCGCACGGCGGCGGCAAACTGGATCTTCTTGCCATGTGCACCTGCATAGCCCGCAATGCGGTCGGCCTCCTCCGCAACGACATCCTGAAGCGACAGCTGGACGTGATCCAGCCCGGCGGACGCCAGCTCTTCGAGGCGCGCCTCGGTGAGGCCGATCCCCGACGTGATGAGATTGGTGTAAAGACCAGACCCCGCCGCGCCGCGCACGAGATCGGCGAGATCGCGCCGCGCGGCGGGCTCGCCGCCCGACAGATGCAGATGCAGGACACCCATCCGCGCGGCCTCGTCGAACACGCGCAGCCAGGTTTGCGTGTCGAGTTCGTCCTCGCGGCGGTCGAGATCCAGCGGGTTCGAGCAATAGGGACAGGCGAGCGGGCAGCGGTGCGTCAGCTCGGCCAGCAGCGCAAGGGGTGCGGGCGCGTTCACAGCTCCACCATGCGTTTTGCTGCAAGATCGTTCAGAAGCGCGGCGCTGTCGGCTTCGACACGCGCGCGGTCCACCGAAAACCGCGCCGTCAGATCATCCACGATGTCGCCGAAACGCCGCTGCCCGTCGCACAGCTTCAAAACCTCGACCGCAACCGGATTGGCCTTCAGCACACGCTCCGGCGCGAGAAGATTCCACCCGCCGCGCACGCGGTCTTCCTGAAGGCGCACCCCGCGCGCAAGGCGCGGCACGATGTCGGCGGAAAGAGCCGCGGTCATTCAGGTCTCCCCGGACGCGGACGGGGGCACATAGGCCCCGGGCGGAATGTGTCCCGGCTCGACATAGGCGTAATGCAGCGCATCGAGCATCGACCACAGCACATCGCATTTGAACTCGAGCGCCGCGATGACGGCCTGCTGCCGGTCCGGCGTGCGTGCATGCTCGGCCACATAGCCCAAAGCATAGTCGACATCGCGCCGCGCCTGTTCGGGACGCGCGGTGAAGTAGGACAATGTTTCCGGCGTGATGAAATCGTAATGCCGCAGCATGCCCTGAACGCGGTCCTGAATGATCGCGGGCGAAAACAGCTCGGTCAGCGAGGACGCGACCGCATCGAGCAGCGGCTTCGTGCGGACGAAATCGACATAGGCATCGACGGCAAAGCGCGTTCCGGCAAGAACGCCGCGATGGGCCATGACATCCTCGCGCTTCAGGCCGACGCCCTCGGCGAGGTGCAGCCATTTGGCGACACCGCCCTCCCCCGGCGCGGCCCCGTCATGATCGACGAGCCGCTGGCGCCAGGCACGCCGCATCTGCGCGTCGTCCATGCGCGCGATGAGGGCCGCATCCTTGATGGGGATGTGGGACTGATAATAATAGCGGTTGAGCGCCCAGGCGGCGACTTCGCCTCGGCTGCATCGTCCTTCGTGCAGCCGCCGGTGGAAGGGGTGCTTGTCGTGATAGCGCGCAGCGCCGATGGCAAGAAGGCGCTCCTTCAATTCCGATGCCGACAGAAGAACGCTCACAGCACGATCTCCATTCCGTCATGCGCCACGGCAATGCCTCGCTGTTCCACGGCCTCGCGCTCGGGCGAGCCGGAGATCCAGATCGGGTTCGTGTTGTTGATGTGCACATACACTTTGTGTCTTGCCTTCAGTCCGGCCAGCATGTCGAGCGATCCGCCGGCGCCTGAAATCGGCATATGGCCCATGCGCCGCCCCGTTTTCGGCCCGAGCCCCGCGCGGACCATCTCGTCGTCCGTGAACAACGTACCGTCGAACAGGACCGCATCCGCGCCCGAGAGCCGTTCCTCGAGTTCCGGCGTCAGCGACGCGCAGCCCGGCACATAAAGCAATGTATGAGCGCCATCGCGAACCGCAACCGCTGCCGTCTCACCGCGCTGCGAGCCGATCTCCACATGCCCGCTCTCCTGATAGAGCGGCACCTTTCCCGGCACCGGGAACAGCGTGAAATGAAGGCCGGCGGCGGTGAACTCCTCCCCCGCGACGGCTTCGATGAAGAATGCGGCCGACAGCGCCGAGAAGATTGGATTGGCGCGCAAAGCCTCCAGCACAGGCGGCAAGGCGAAGATGTCGAAGCGCTGGCCCTCGCGCATGCTGAGAAGGCCGGCAACATGATCGATGTCGCCGTTTGTCAGCACAACGGCTTGGATCGGAGAATTGCGGGCTCCCGCGAGAGGCTGAAGCTCGGGCGTGCGTGCGATCTGCGCGAGCACTTCCGGGGACGCGTTGAGCAGCGCCCATGCCGCTCCATCGGTCGAAACGGCCATGCTGGATTGGGTGGCGGCGCGTACCCGCTCATCCCCGGCCCATGCAAGCGCACAGACCGGGCATGAGCAGTTCCATTGCGGAAAGCCGCCGCCGGCCGCTGCGCCGAGGACGACCGCTTTCACGTCAGATCAGAATTCGCCGTCGCCTTCGATACCCTCTGCCGGAGCATAGGCCGTCACTTCGAGACCGCAGGCGATTTCCAGAACAACAGGTGTTTCCCAAGCCATTTGTTATTCTCCTGTTCGGGGACATGCAGTGTGGCACAACGGGACAACGCCGCAAGGGGTGATTGGATCAGCCGCGCCGCTCGAAAATCAGTGTCGAAAGCGGCGGCAAAGTGAGGTTAAGGGCATAAGGCCGCGCGTGATTGCCCGGCTCCTCGGCTTCCAGCCCGCCGGCATTGCCGATGTTCGAGCCGCTGTAGATGGCCGCGTCCGTGTTCACGACTTCGCGATAAAAACCCGGGAGCGGCACGCCCAGCCGGTATCCCTCGCGCGGGATCGGCGTGAAGTTCGACACGACGATGGCGATGTCGCCCTCCTTTTCGCCTTTGCGGATCCAGGCGATGACGCTGTTGTCGCTGTCGTCCGAGACGATCCATTCGAAGCCGTTGGCCTCGCAATCGCGCTCGTGGAGGGCGGGCACGTCGCGGTAGGCGGCGTTGAGATCGCGCACCAGCTTCTGCACGCCCGAATGAACCGGATATTGCAGGACATGCCAGTCGAGGCTCGCGTTGAAATTCCACTCGCCGACCTGCCCGAACTCCGAGCCCATGAACAGCAGCTTCTTGCCGGGATGTCCCCACATGAAGCCGAGATAGGCGCGCAGATTGGCAAAGCGTTGCCATTCGTCGCCGGGCATGCGGCCGAGCAGCGAGCCCTTGCCGTGCACGACCTCGTCATGGCTGATCGGCAGGATGAAGTTTTCGCTGAATGCGTACAGCAGGCCAAAAGTGAGGTCGCTGTGGTGATAGCGGCGATGGATGGGATCCTGCTGCATGTAGCGCAGCGTGTCGTGCATCCAGCCCATATTCCATTTGAAGCCGAAACCCAGCCCGCCCGTATAGGTCGGGTGCGACACGCCGGGCCATGACGTCGATTCTTCCGCGACGGTCAGCGCACCGGGCGCGACCGAATAGGCCGTCTCGTTCATCTTCCGAAGAAAATCGATGGCTTCGATGTTCTCGTTGCCACCATAGCGGTTTGCGACCCATTCGCCCGATTTGCGCGAATAATCGAGATAGAGCATCGAGGCGACGGCATCCACGCGCAGCCCGTCGAGATGGTAGTTTTCGAGCCAGAAGCGCGCATTGTCGACGAGAAAGTTCGTGACCTCCGCCCGCCCGAAATTGTAGATGTACGTGCCCCAGTCCTGATGAAATCCCTGGCGCGGATCGGCGTGTTCGTACAAATGCGTGCCGTCGAACAGGCCAAGCCCATGTCCGTCGACCGGGAAATGGCCGGGCACCCAGTCGAGCAGTATGCCGATTCCGGCCTTGTGCGCGCTCTCCATGAAATATTTGAAATCGTCGGGCGTGCCGAAGCGGCTTGTCGGCGCAAAAAGCCCGGTCGGCTGATAGCCCCACGACCCGTCGAACGGATGCTCGTTGATCGGCAGAAGCTCGATGTGGCTGAAGCCCATTTCCTGCACATACGGAATGAGCTTTTCGGCAAGCTCGCGGTAGGTCAGCCAGCGATTGTTCTCGCCCCGCGCCCACGAGCCGAGATGCACTTCGTAGATCGAAATGGGTTTCTTGCGCGGATCGCCATGCCCGCGCTCCGACATCCAGGCGTGATCGTCCCAGGTGAAATCCGGTTCGGCGTGAAGCACCGAAGCCGTCTCGGGACGCAACTGGGACTGGAACGCGAGAGGATCGGCCTTCAGCGGCAGCAGGCGGCCATCGGGGCCTTCCAGCTCGAATTTGTAATGGTCGCCCATCTGGAGGCCCGGAACGAACGTCTCCCAGACGCCGCTGTCGCTGCCCTGCATCGGGTTCTTGCGGCCATCCCAGGCGTTGAAATCGCCGACCACGCTGACGCGCCGCGCATTCGGGGCCCACACCGCAAAGCGGAAGCCCGGCGTGCCGTCACGCTCGGCCTTGTGTGCGCCCAGCACCTTATAAAGGGCATCGGGGCGCGCGGGGGCGCGCTGCGTGTCATCCTGGTCCGGTGCGGGCCCATGCATCAATGATGTTCCTCGTCGAGTGTGTGAAGGACGCCGCGAACGGGCGTTCCGATCCAGTCCGGCCGGTTGTCGACCTCATAATTGATCTCGTAGAACGCCTTGGCCAACAGATTGAGCTTCAGAAGGTTCCGCCGCGTGTCGGGATCCTCCACCCACACAACGTTCCCCCGCGCGGCACGCTCATAGCCTTCGAGGAAGGTTTCCGAGACGAGACGGCGGAATTCGTCCGCTGCCGCATAGATGCGCGGCGCGACATGGGTGAGCCGCCCGGCAACGTCCGCCGCCGCCGTCTCCGCCGCATAGGCGAAACTGCGCATCATGCCCGCGACATCGCGCAGCGGCGAGAACTTGCCGCGCCGGGCATCGGCCGAGCGGGAAGGTTCGCCCTCGAAATCGACGATGTAGAGGTCGCTGTCCGCGACAAGAACCTGCCCGAGATGGAAATCGCCGTGGACGCGCGTCTTGACGGCGTTGTCGGGTGCCACCGCGGCATTCTCGATGAGCGCGAGAACTTCGCTGCGCAGATCGAGAAGGCGCTGGATGTCGGCGGTCCTCGCGCTTTCCGGCAAACGCGAGAGTGACGTGAAGGCGCGCTCCGCCTGCTCGCGCGCATCCTCGGCCACGGCCTTCACGTCCGTTTCGGTCAAGGGCTCGACCGTGAACGCCGGATCTTCCGTCGGCGACGCAAAGGCGCGGTGCAGTTCGGCGGTGCGGATGCCCAGAAGATCGGCATACCGGAAATAGGCTTCGAACACGGTGCGCACATTGGGCACGCTTCCGTCCGGCACGAGCGCATAGGTTTCAAGCTCGCGCTTGAGCGCTTCGAGAACCTGCGTCCACGCATCTCCCTGATGCGGCACATAGGATTGCAGCACGCCGAGCGATGTCGAGGTCCCGTCCGCTGCCACATATTCGACCGAGCCGAGCAGCGCGGGCGTGTTGAGGTAGCCGACTTCGGTGAGGAAGCGGCCGACCTCGATCTCCGGATGCACGCCCGGCTGGAGGCGCCGGTAGAGCTTCATGATCATCGCGCCGCCGAAAATGATCGATGTGTTCGACTGCTCGCCGCGGTAAAGACGCGGTACGTTGTCGCCTTCTTCGGGATCACCGAGGCGCTCCAGCGCGCCCGCGAACTGCGATGTGGTGTGGAAGTAGATGCGGCCGCCGGTGCGCGTCGAAAAATCGGTGTTGCGCTCCAGCGCCGCGAGAACGGCCAGGGCAAACTCCGGCTCCGCTGCCGCGTCATAAAGCAGCCCGACGCGCGGGCCGCGGCGCACTTTGGCGAGTGCGTACGGAATGAGGTTCTCGGCCTCGCGGTCGACGAGCGCCAGCGGCAGGGAATAAACCTGCCGGTCGCCGTTTCTCAGCTGCACAGCGATCTGCGGCCAGGTGAAGGCATCCTGCTTGTTGCGGTCGCGCATCACGGTGTGATCGAGCACGTCCACTTTCGCGATCGCAACGCTCTTGCCGCCGAACCAGCGCTGCGACGGCAGGAAACCGGGCGCCGCTGTCGTCTCGAACGCGATGCGCTCGCGGTCGCGGAACAGCGAATCCGGCGTGCCCTGAATGACAAGTGTGAACAGCTCCGGTGCCGGGCGCGGCGCGGGCGTCGTGTCCTGCGTCTGCTCGTGCAGCGCAAACCAGAAGAAGCCGTAAGCCGGCAGCGTGAGCAGATAGGGCAGATCGCCGATGCGGGGGAAAGCCGTTCCGCCGGTGAGCTCCACCGGAACGCGGCCGTTCATCTCGGACAGATCAAGTTCGACCGCCTGCGGTGCGCGCGACAGATTGGCCACGCACAGGATCGTCTCGCCGTCGAATTCGCGCAGATAGGCAAGAACCTTGCGGTTTTCCGGGTAGAGGAAACGCAGCGTGCCGCGGCCGAAGGCACGGAAATTGCGCCGCACCGCGATGAGGCGGCGCAGCCAGTTGAGCTGGCTCGACGGGCTGCGAAGCTGCGCTTCGACATTGACCGCCTCATAGCCGTAGATCGGGTCCTGAATGGACGGCAGGAAAAGCCGCGCGGGATCGGATTTCGAGAAGCCGCCGTTCCTGTCCGGCGACCATTGCATCGGCGTACGCACGCCATCGCGGTCGCCGAGATAGATGTTGTCGCCCATGCCGATCTCGTCGCCGTAATAAAGGAACGGCGTGCCGGGCATGGAGAACAGGAGCGAGTTGAGAAGCTCGACCTTGCGGCGGTCGTTTTCGAGCAGCGGCGCAAGGCGGCGGCGAATGCCCAGATTGATGCGGGCGCGGCGGTCCCCGGCGTAGAAACTCCACAGATAATCGCGCTCGGTCTCCGTCACCATTTCGAGCGTGAGCTCGTCGTGGTTACGCAGGAAGATCGCCCATTGATTCCCCTCGGGGATATCGGGCGTCTGGCGCATGATGTCGGTGATCGGGTGCCGGTCTTCCTGCGCGATGCCCATATACATGCGCGGCATCAGCGGAAAGTGGAACGCCATGTGGCATTCGTCGCCGTCGCCGAAATAGGGCGCGGTGTCTTCCGGCCACTGGTTCGCCTCGGCGAGCAGCATGCGGTCCGAATAGGAACGGTCGAGCGCCTGCCTGATGCGCTTGATGACGGTGTGCGTTTCGGGAAGGTTTTCGCAGTTCGTGCCGTCGCGCTCGATGAGGTAAGGGATGGCGTCCAGACGCAGGCCGTCGACGCCCATATCGAGCCAATAGCGCATGACCTGCAGAACCGAGGCGAGCACGCGCGGATTGTCGAAATTCAGATCCGGCTGGTGCGAATAGAAGCGATGCCAGAAATAGGCCTTCGCTTCCTCGTCCCACGTCCAGTTCGACTTTTCGGTGTCGAGGAAGATGATGCGGGTGTCGGAATATTCCTTGGCGGTGTCCGACCACACATAGAAATCGCGGTAGGGCGATCCCTTCTTGGCGCGCCGGGCGCGCTGGAACCACGGATGCTGATCGGAGGTGTGGTTGATGACGAGCTCCGTCACCACACGAAGCCCGCGCGCATGCGCCTCGCGTACGAAGCGGCGGAAATCGCGCATCGTGCCGTATTGCGGATTGATCTCCCGGTAGTCGGCGATGTCGTAGCCGTCGTCGCGCAACGGCGAGGGATAGAACGGCATGATCCAGAGCGCGGTAACGCCTAGTTCCTTCACGTAATCCAGCTTCTGCGTGACGCCCTCGAAATCTCCGATGCCGTCATTGTTGGCGTCGAAAAAGGACTTCACATGGATCTGGTAAAAGATCGCGTCCCGAAACCATTGCGGGTCGCTGCGGTCGATCATGATGGGCTCTAAGGTTTGGGCGGAACAAGACGCCAGATGAGAACAGGGCGGGTGACGGGATCGAGCGCGACCGTCTGCACTTTTCCGTGCAGCGTGAACGCGCTTCCCCCAAGCAGATCCTCGGCTTGGATGGAGGCGTGATCGGGAAGGCCGAACTCCCACAGCGGGATTTCGACGCTCGCATCCTGCCGGTTGTGCGGATCGAGATTGACGAGGACGACCACGCAATTGTCGCGCGCGGGCGTCAGCTTGGCATAGGCCAGAACATTGTCGTTCCAGGCATTGAGGAACAGCACATTGCGGAAATCGTGCAGCGCCGGGTTGTCACGGCGGATGCGGTTCAGCGCGGTTATGTGCGGACGGATATTGCCGGGCCGGTTCCAGTCCCACGCCTTGATCTCGTATTTCTCGCTGTCGAGATATTCTTCCTTGCCGGGGATGGGCTTGGCCTCGCACAGCTCGAAACCGGAATAAAGCCCCCACGCGCCCGACAGGGTCGCGGCCAGGGTCGAGCGGATGACGAAGCCCGCGCGCCCGGAGGTCTGCAGCGGGACGGGATTGATGTCCGGCGTATTGACGAAGAAATTCGGGCGGTAATATTCGCCCATATCCCCGGCAAGCTCGGTGACGTACTCGGTCAGCTCGGCCTTGGTGTTGCGCCACGTAAAGTAGGTGTAGCTCTGCTGGAAGCCGATCTTGGCGAGCTTTCGCATCATCTTCGGGCGCGTAAAAGCTTCCGCGAGGAAGATCGCATCCGGATACTGGCGGTTTACCTCGCCGATCATCCATTTCCAGAACGGCAACGGCTTGGTGTGCGGATTGTCGACGCGGAAAATGCGCACGCCTTCCTTCGCCCAGAACAGGACGACATCGCGCAGCGCATACCACAGCGATGGGAACGCGCCCTCGTTGTAGAAATCCACATTGACGATGTCTTCGTATTTTTTCGGCGGGTTTTCCGCATATTTCAGCGTGCCGTCCGGACGCCAGTCGAACCATTCGGGATGCTGCTTGATCCACGGATGGTCGGGCGAACACTGGATGGCAAAATCGAGCGCGATCTCAAGACCGTGTCCCTTGGCGTGGGCCACGAGGCGGCGGAAATCCTCGAGCGTGCCGAGTTCCGGGTGAATCGCGTCATGGCCGCCCGCGTCCGAACCCACCGCATAGACCGAGCCCGGATCGTCCGGGGCGGGCGTCAGCGTGTTGTTGCGCCCCTTGCGGTTTTTCAAGCCGATCGGGTGTATGGGCGGAAAATACAGAACGTCGAAGCCCATGTCGCGCACATAAGGCAGCTTCTTGATGACGTCGTCGAACGTGCCGTGGCGCGTGGGATCGTCCGACATCGAGCGCGGGAAAAGCTCGTACCAGGCCGAAAAGCGCGCCGCCGTGCGGTCGGCAATGATCTTCAGTTCGCGGTCGTAGCGGGAGAGATTGCCGCGCTGGGCCGCATCGGTGATGGCCTTGACGCCGAAGGGATCTGTGAGAACGCCGAATTGCGCGTCGGAGCCTGCCTCCTTCGCCTTTGCGTCGGCAAGACGGGGCGCAAGCGCGGGGGTGCGGGCCGCAGCCTTTTCCAGAAGGCCAAGGCCCTCCGCGATCTCGCTGGTGATGTTGAGGCCGGCGGCCTTCTTCTTCTGGACTTCGCTGACCCACGAGCCGAACACGTCGCGCCACGCCTCGATGGTAAAGACGTAGGTCTCGTTCTTCTCCAGCGGAAACGCGCCCTTCCAGCGGTCGTTGTCCACGAAGGCCATCGGCGCGCGCTTCCAGTCGGCGGCGCCCTCGGCGCGGTAAAGGATTTCGGCGCGGATGATGTCGTGCCCGTCCGAGAAAATGTCGGCCCAGACCTCGGCGTTCTCGCCCACGACGCGCTTGACGGGCGTGAACCCGCCATCCAGTTCCGGCCAGACATTCTCGATGACAACACGGCCCGATCCGTCGGGAAGGTTCCCGGCGGGCGCGGCCTCGTCGTCCAGAGGCTTCAGATTAAGGGGTCCGGGAGCGTTCATCGAAGATCTTCCCAATACGCAACGCCGAAAGAAGGCAAACGGATGACAGAGCAGGGTTTATCTCCAAACTATTGCGATTTCGTGCCACGGCCACGGCCCTCGCCCTTCAAAAGCGCCGACCAGTGCGCGAGCTTGCCATCGTCCGATGTCAGTTCGTCGACCGATTTTGCGAGCCGGCGCCGCCAGTTGGGATGACCCTTTTCGACGCCGGGAAGGTTGGCCTGCTCGATCTCACCGGCCGCATCCTCGAACTGGATCGCGGTGAGCGCCGAGGGGGCACGGGCGATGAAGCGCACGGCGGCCTCAAGCGGGGGCTCGGGCGGCGGCTCATGAAGATCGGCGAGCCCCTCCTCCCGCAACACCTGGCAGAACATCCAGCGGTCGTGCTGGCGCCCGGCGCGCTCGTTGCTGGCGCGTTCGTGATCGAAAACCCCGATATTTTCGCGGATGTCCACGTCGAGCCCGCGCCACCAGCCGCGCAAGGTCGGCAGGTCATGGGTGGTGAACACGGACATGGCATCGTGGGGATATTCGGGCGGGCGCTTGAAGCGGCCATGCTCGCCGCGCTCGAAATACATCACGCGGTAAGACAACAGACCGGCGCGCATGATGGCGTCGGAAAAGCCCTCCGGCGCGGTGCCGAGATCCTCGGCGATGACGAGGCATTTCGCCCGGTGGCTTTCGAGCCGCAGCGCCGCCAGCAGCGCCTCGAACGGAAAGTTCACATAGGCGCCATCCGCCGCATGCCCGCCTTCGGGGATGACGAACAGGCGCTGAAGCTGGAAGGCGTGGTCGATGCGGATCGCTCCCGCATGGCGCATATTGGCCTTGAGCAGCGCGCGGAACGCCTTCAACCCGTGGCGTTCGAGCGCATAGGGGTCCATCGGTGGAAGGCCCCAGTTCTGCCCCTGAGGTCCGAGCGGATCGGGCGGCGCGCCGACTGAGAGCGTCGGCGAGAAAAGATCGCGCGCCGCCCAGACTTCCGAGCCGCCGCGATCCCCGCCGACCGCCAGATCGCGGTACAGACCGATCGCCATTCCCGCATGTTTGGCGGCCCGCGATGCCGCCGCGAGCTGTGCATCGGCAAGAAACTGCAGCCACACGAAAAAGGTAATGCGCTCGGCCTTCTCGCTGCGGAACCATGTCACGACCTCGGAGGCCGGATCGCGGAAGTCTTTCGGCCACTCGCCCATCCATGTCCGCCCTTCGGCGCGGAAATGTTCGGACAGGGCATCGAAGGTCGCCTGAAGTTCGAGCGGCTCACCGCCCGCGGCGCGAAACGCCTCAAAGGTCTCGTCGCGCCCGCGCAAAACGAAATCCTCGAACAGAAGATCGAGAAGCGGCCGCTTCACCGCCCATACGGCATCGTAGGCGACGAGAGACTCGGCGCGCACGGCTGCCAGCCTTTCGGCGACCTCAGGCTGCTCCAGAAGCGCCTCCGCGCGCGAGCCGGCAAAGCCCGGCACCGCCGTCACGTCGATGTAGATGCCTTCGAGAAACAGGCGTGAGGACGGCGAGTAAGGCGAATATTTCGTGCGGTCGGATTCGAAAAGCGCATGCAGCGGCGACAGGCCGAGGAAATCGCCGCCGATGCGGCCCGTTCCGTCGGCCGCCTGCGCCACGGCGGAATAATCGCCGATTCCCATTCCCGTCGCCGTCTTCAGTCCGTACACCTGCGCAACCGTCCCCCACAGGCGCGCGCCATCGGCGAGGGCTTCAGGCATGTAACAGCGCTGCGGCGCAGAGATGATGGTGGCCTCGGCCTCCGCTTCCCCGCAGCGCAGGACAAGCCCGAAATAGCCGGGATCGAGCGGCGGCAGCAGCACATATCCGTCCGCCACCGGCGAGCGGCCCTCGCGCTCGATGCCCTCTTCGTTGAGAAGCCGCCAGTCGGCGTTGTCGTGGCCCGCGCTGCTGCGGATCGGCACGAGGGTCGGCGTTTCGGCAAGTGCCGTGATCAGCGTCGGAACAAGACCCTGGCGCAGGGATTGGAGACGGCGAATGCTTTCGCGCGCATCCTCTTCCGTCGCCGCGCCATAGCCGAAGCCTTCGGCCACCGCGCGCCGCGCCTTAAACGGCGTTTCCACCCACTCCCCGTTCTGATCGCGGAAACCGGGCAGCACGCCCGCGAGATCGACAAGACGCGCGATCAGGTCCTCATGCTCATTCATTCAACATTGTCCTCGTGACTGAGCAGAACGAGCGTGCGTCCGGGAATGATAACCGCAGCCCCCGGCAGGAGTTCCGCTGCGTCCTCGCGCACCAGACCATCTGCCACACGCGTGTCGAACATCGCCTTCCATTTCGAGCACGGGAAATGCTCGTTCAGGTGGAAGTCGACCGGATCGTGGAAAGCGTTCATCAGCAGGAGGAACCGCTGGCCGTCGGGCGCGTCGTTGCCGAACTGCATGCCGATGGTCTTGCGCAATCCGTCCTGCCAATCCTCCGGCGTCATTTCGCGGCCATCCGGCACCAGCCAGTAGACCTGCTTGATGCCCTCGCCCTGCACCATCGCATCCGTCATGAAGGCCTTGCGGCGGAACGCATCGTAGCGGGCGCGGATGGCAAGGGCGTTTTCGACGAAATGCTTGAGGCCCGTATCGCTGTTTTCCCCGGCCGCCCAGTTGAGCCAGTTGGTCTGGTTGTCCTGTGCATACGCGTTGTTGTTGCCGTCCTGCGTGCGCGACAGCTCGTCGCCCATCAGGATCATCGGCACGCCCTGCGCAAAGATCAGGCTTGCCAGCATGTTGCGTTTCTGGCGCGCCCGGCGTCCGCGGATTTCCGGATCGTCGGTCGGCCCTTCGGTGCCGTGGTTCCAGCTCACATTGTGGCTGTGGCCGTCGCGGTTGTCCTCGCCGTTCGCCTCGTTATGGCGGTCGTTGTAAGAGACGAGGTCCTCCAGCGTGAAGCCGTCATGGGAGGTGATGAAATTGACCGAGGCCCAGGGGTGGCGGCCCGACGGCTCGAAGGTCTCGCGCGAGCCCGTCATGACACGGCCGAGCGCCGGAAGCTGGCCCTCATCGCCGCGCCAGAAGCCGCGCACCGTGTCGCGGAACTGGTCGTTCCATTCGCTCCACCCCACCGGGAAATGGCCGATGCGGTATCCGCCATCGCCGATGTCCCACGGCTCGGCGATCAGCTTGACCTGCGAGAGCACAGGGTCCTGCCCGGCGGCCTGCAGGAAACCGGACCTCTGGTTGAACGCATAGGGGTCGCGGGCAAGCGTCGGCGCAAGATCGAAGCGGAACCCGTCGATGTGGTAATTCTCGACCCAGTGGCGCAGGGAATCGAGGATGAGCTGCACCACGCGCGGATGCGCGCAGTCGAGCGTGTTTCCGGTTCCCGTCGAATCCCAGCAGAAGCGCGGATTGTCCGGCACCGATTTGTAGTAGACCTTGTTGTCAATACCACGGAACGAGAGCGTCGGGCCGAGATGGCTACCCTCGCAGGTGTGGTTGTAGACGACATCCATCAGCACTTCGATGCCCGCATCGTGGAGCGCGCGGATCGCCGCCTTGAACCCGTTGACGCCCGCCTCGCCGAGATAACGCGGCTCCGGAGCGAAATAGGCGAGCGTCGAATAGCCCCAGTAATTCTTGAGGTTCTTTTCGACGAGAAAACGGTCGTCGACGAATGCATGGACCGGCAGAAGTTCAACCGAGGTGATGCCGATCTTCTTCAGATGCTCGATGACGCGCGGATGGCCGAGCGCCGCATAGGTGCCGCGCTGCACGGCCGGAACATCGGGATGAAGCTCGGTCAGTCCTTTGACATGCGCTTCGTAGATGACGGTGTCGCGCCAGGGCACGCGCGGGCGTCGATCGTCGCCCCACATATGCAGCGGCTGCTCGACCACGCATTTGGGCATGAAGCGCGCGCTGTCGCGGCGATCGAGCGTCAGGTCGCTGCGCAACGAGCCAAGCCGGTAGCCGTACATGGAATCGTGCCAGCGAAGCCGCCCCGAAAGGAGCCGCGCATAGGGATCGATCAGAAGCTTGTGCGGATTGAAGCGATGGCCGTTGGCCGGATCATAGGGGCCGTGCACGCGATAGCCGTAAAGCTGTCCGGGGCCGATGCCCTCCACATAGGCGTGCCAGACATTCTCCGTCTTGTGCGGCAGTGGAATGCGCACGGTCTCGCGGTCGCTTCCCGAGTCGAACAGGCACAGTTCCACGCCCGTCGCGTGTTCGGAAAACAGAGCGAAATTGACCCCTCTTCCATCGTAGACCGCGCCGAACGGCGTCGGCGATCCTTCCGAAATCCGGTACGGCGAGGACGAATGGAGGCTTTGGATCACGGGCGGGTCGTTTTCCGTTTGGGGCGGGAGTGCCGAAGAGTATAGGGCGCAAGTCTTTGTCAGATGAGAGGCGGACGCAAGCGAACGCGTGAAACCCGGCAAACTTTCTTCAATGCGGATAACCGTTTGAACACATATGACGGTGAACAATGTGGGCGCGGAACGAACCCGATTCGGCTCTGCGCACCCCACCGGACACCCCATGCTGATCAGTCACAGCTCCCTCATGCTGGCCGTTGCCTTTTCAGGCGCCGCGATCAGCATCACGCTCATCGCCAGCTGGCTTTCCTCGCGCAGCGAAAGCTTCCTGCTGAGTTGGGCGGTGGGGGCGATCTTCGTAGTCGGCGCCTCCGTCAGCTTCAGCTATTACACCCAGTCGCAGACCCCGGTCCTGGCGCTCGTCGCGATGAGCTGCCTCATCATCGGTCTCGGGACCGGATTCGGCGCGGGGCACCATTTCCGGCGGCATCGCTTTCCGCTCGCGCGCACAGCCATCGCCATCGCGCTGACGCTGGTCCCGATGGCGAGCGCCTTCCTGCTCGGCTATGACGGCACCGGCATGATGCTCGCGAACATCTTCGCGTCCATCCTGCTGTTTGCGACGACCCGGGAATACTGGCTCGGACGCCACGAGGCCCCGCTGCCGATCGGCGTGCTGATGCTGCTCTATTCGGCGGTCGCGGTGAGCTTTGCCCTCTGCGCGGTCCTGATCGCGATCGAAACGCCGCTTTATCTCGATGGTCCTCCGCAGAACTGGGCCGAGAACATCAACGCCATCGTCTCGATCATCGCGATCACCGGCGTCGGCGCGATCTCGCTGTCGATCCACCAGTCGCGCCTTGCGCTGCGCCACCGCACCGATGCCCGCACCGACCCGCTGACCGGCCTGAAGAACCGCCGCGCGGTGTTCGACCGCCACCAGATCCTCTCCAAAGGCGCCGCACTCGTGCTGTTCGACCTCGACCGCTTCAAGGACATCAACGACGAGCATGGGCACGAAATCGGCGATCTGGTCTTGCAGGGCTTTGCCGACGTGATGCGCGAAAACGCCCGCAAGGCCGATACGACAACCCGCCTCGGCGGCGAGGAATTCGCGCTCGTCATGCCGCTCAGCCAGAGCGATCTCGCGCTCAGCATGGCCGAGAACATCCGCGCCATGTTCGAGCAGCGCGAATTCACCGCCAACGGCATTTCGCTCACCTGCACGGTGAGCGCTGGCGTCGCGCTGGTCGAACGCGACAGCGAGCGCCTCAACGAGACCCTGCGCCGCGCCGACACGGCCCTTTATCGCGCCAAGCGCGAGGGCCGCAATTGCGTGCGCAGCGCCGAAGCCGGAGAGATCATTTCCGGTGACGTCGTGCACCTTCCAGTACGGACGTCAGGGACTGGCGGGCGCTGAAGAAGCCCTCCCACGGATCGGCTTTCAGCTTCTTCAGGCGCGCTTCCAGCGTCAGCACATTGAAATGCGCCTCCCGCACATCCTTCTTCAACTCGGTCCAGCCGAGCGGCACGGACACCGGCGCGCCATCGCGCGCGCGGGTCGAAAAGGCGGCGATGGCGGTCGCGCCCTGCCCGTTGCGCAGATAGTCCACGAAGATGCGGCCCTTGCGGATGTTCTTGGCCATCTTGGCGACGAACCTTTGCGGGCTGTCGGCGGCCATCTGCTCGGCGATCACGCGGGTGAACAATTTGGCATCGTCCCAGCCAACCTCCGGGACCAGCGGAACCACGACATGAAGCCCCTTGCCGCCCGTTGTCTTGACGAAGCTTTCGAGCTTCACCTCGCCGAGCCGGGCCCGCACCTCCTCGGCGCCTGACACCAGATCGCTCCACGACACGCCGTCGCCGGGGTCGAGATCGAAGATCAGCATGTCGGGCTTGTCGAGGTTCGGCAGCCGCGAGCCCCAGGGGTGGATTTCGAGCACGCCGGACTGGACCAGCGAAACGAGCCCCTTCACGTCCGAAATCGCCAGCATCTTCTCGTCATCGCCGGGCACCGCGATCTCGCGAATGTCTTCGCCGAGCCCCGCCCAGGCGTGCTTCTGGAAAAAGCATTTCGCGTCAGCACCTGACGGACAGCGCACGAGAGACAAAGGCCGGTCGACGAGATGCGGGAGAATGTGGTCGGCGATGCGGGCGTAGAATTCGGCAAGGCCCTGCTTGGTGATGCCGGTGCCGCTCCACAGCTCGCGCTCCGGATGCGACAGAGGCACGCCCGCGACCTCCACGCCCTGCTTCGCCCGCGCGCCTTTCCGGAGCGTGGGTTTTTGCGCCTTCGCCGCGGGCTTGTCGGTATCGGCCGGAATCGATTTTGCCATTTCGCGCACGACCTCCTTCGCCGGCTTGTCTTCCCGCAGGCCCTTGAAGCTCGCATGGCGCAGCGATCCGTCATGCGTCCATCCGCGGAATTCGATTTCGGCGACAAGTTCGGGTTTCGTCCAGACAACACCGCGCCGCGCCTCGGCGGAAAGCGTCGACGCAAACGCCGTCTTCGGCGTCGTCAGGCCGTCCAGCTTCTTCCAGATGTCTCCGGCCGATTTTCGCGTGAACCCCGTGCCGACACGCCCGGCAGGGATCAGACGGCCCTTCTCGTAATAGCCGAGGACGAGCGAGCCGACCGCGCGCGGCTGCGCGGCGGACGGCACATAACCCACAATGACGAATTCGGCGCGGTCCGTACATTTGACCTTGACCCAATCCGGTCCGCGTCCTGAGCGGTAGGGAGCGTTGGCGCGCTTGCCGATGATGCCTTCGAGCCCCAGCCGGCAGGCGTGGCGCACCATCTCCTCGCCATTGCTCTCGAAATGCTCGGAATAGCGCAGCCGCTCGTGCGGGTGCGCGGCGATGAGGGCGGCCAAAGCCTCCTTGCGCGCGCGCAGAGGCTGGCCGGTGAGATCCTGTCCATCGAGATGAAGAAGATCGAAAGCGAAATAGATCGACCGTGCGGACACCTTCTTGCCGCCGCGTCCGCCGAGGTCCTGCTGCAGAAGCGAAAAACTGGAAACCCCGCTCTCGTCTTCGACCACCGCCTCGCCATCCAGGATGGCGGTCTTTGCGGGCAGCGCGGCCACGGCTTCGGCAATGGCCGGAAAGCGCGCCGTCCAGTCGAGACCGTTGCGGGTGAACAGCGTGACCTTGCCCTTGTCCAGACGCGCCTGCAGGCGATAGCCGTCGAACTTGACCTCGTAGAGCCAGTCTTTCGCTGACAGCGGTTGCGCGACGAGGGTGGCAAGCTCGGGCGGAACGAAGCCGGGGAGCGCCGCGCGTTTGCCGGAGGCGCGTGAGGTGGCGGCCGCCTTTGCGGGTTTCGGTTTCGGCGCCTCTCTTGAATTGACGCTGTCGCCCTTGTTCGATGTCCAGACGCGCTCCTTTGCCTTGGCGATCTCGGGTAGCGAGCGCCCGGAGACGACCGAAAGGCCGGCCTCTTCCAGAATGTCGGGATCGCCCTCCCCGCGCGCGGCCTCGTCGTCGGATTTGATCAGAAGCCAGGGCTCGGTTTTCTCGCGCGCCTTCTTCTTCATGCGGACGAGATGCCAGCGTCCCGACAATTTCTCCCCGTGTAGTTCGAATTCGAGATGGCCTTTCTTCAGGCCCCTGTGCGGATCGCCGTCCGGCTGCCAGGTGCCGCGATCCCAGATCATCACCGTGCCGCCGCCATATTGGCCCTTGGGAATGATGCCCTCGAACGCATTGTAGGCGATGGGGTGGTCTTCGGTCTGAACGGCGAGGCGCTTTTCGGTGGGCACGAGGCTCGGGCCGCGCGTGACGGCCCAGCTTTTCATCACGCCGTCGAGTTCGAGCCGGAAATCGTAATGCAGGCGCGTCGCATCATGCTTCTGCACGACGAACGCAAAACCGCTCGCCGCGCCTTCTTCCGGAGCGGGCTCGGGGGTTTTCGAAAAATCGCGCTTCTGGCGATAGGCATCGAGCGTTTTCGGCACGCCGATTCAACTCGTGCGCCACGAATGCGTTCCCTTCCGGTGGAAGGTCCTCAACTCGCCGCGATGCTGAGGCCGCGCATGCGGAACCGGCATTCCACCGCGCGTGCGCGTGCCGTATCGGCAGCGGGCGTTCCATGTTCCAGAACGCTGAAATGCTCCCAGACCGGCAAGGCATCGGCGAAGCGCTCGAGCCGGTGCAGCAGCAGCGCCAGATTGTACGCCGCGTCGGCATAGCCCCCGGAAATGCCCAAAGCCTCGCAGTAATGGGTGATCGCCTCGTCCACGTGACCGGCATCCTCCTCCGCGACGGCGATGTTGAACCAGGCCTCGGGGAAACAGGGCGCGCGCTCGATGGCCTTCTTCCACATGATGCGGGCTTCGGCGCCGCGGCCCTGCGCGTCCAGCACATTTCCGAGATTGAACGGCGACACCGGATCCTCGCGGTCGATCTTCATCGCAAGGTCATAAAGACGCTCGGCCGCCGGAAGATCGCCGAGCATTTCAGCCTCTTCCGCGCATTCGATGATGTCGTCGAGCTTTTCGGGCGGCGCATCGAGCGGCAGCGCGAACTGCCCGTCGATATGGGCGAGCACGCCTTCGATGTCGCGGCAGATGGAACCGTCGGCCCCCAAAGTCAGGCGCACTTCGCTGAGCTTCAGGCCATCGCGCCGGAGCGCCACCGCTGCCGCTACCAGCGCGGCGAAATCGCAGCCCGCGCGCAGCAGGCGTGCCGCTTCCTTCGCGCAGACGAGATCGCGATATCCGTACAATTCGTCGACCGGCTCGATCACGTCGAACAGCGCCAGCCAGAACAGAAGTTCCTCTTCGAGGCCGGACAGGCGCGCGATCTCGGCCGCGCTCATCCACCGGCTGTCGTCGCCGGGCGGCGGCGCGAGGCCGAGGCTGCGCTGGAACTGAAGCTCGCTGACGAGCGAGGCATGATCGGGCATCCGCTCCAGCACATCGATCATGCGCGAGCCGGACAGAAGCGCATGCGCGGTTCCGCTGCCGATGGCAACGAGCGTCACACGTTTCTTGAGACGTTTGTGAAGTTGCGCGCCGGCTTTCGAGACGGCGGCGCCAAGTGCCCGCCGCGTCAGACCGTGCACGCGGCCAAGGACAAAAACAGAAGCGCGGTCGAGGTTCAGCATCCCCATCCCACCGCGGACGCGCGGTGAACACGAATCACGTCCGCAGATCAAAGTGTGCGGCAGGTTTGCTGAAAAGTCCGAACTTTTTTAAGTCTAGCCGCTCGCGCGTTTGCGCGCGGGTTTTTGGGCAACACTCTTTTTCGTGGTCTTGGCGGCAGCGCCCTTGGCTGTATGAGCCTTGCTTTTCTCGGCAGGGCGGCGCGCCGGCTCGTCCTTGCCTGCTTTTGCGCCCTTCTCGCTCTCGATCGAACGGCGCAGCGCATCCATCAGGTTGACGACATTCGACGGGCGCTCCTGCTTCGGCGCCGTGATCTCGACGCCCTGCTGCTTGGCGCGCAGCATCTCGATCAGCGCATTCTCGTAGCGATCCTCGAACCGCTCCGGATCGAACTTGCCCTTCTTCTTGTCGATGATGTGCTCGGCGAGATCGAGCATCTCCTCGGAAATCTTCACATCGCCGATGTCGTCGAAATAGGCGTCGTCCTCGCGCACTTCGTATTTGTAATGCACGTTCGTCATCAGGATGCCCTTGCCGCGCGGCGAAAGCGCGACGATGCGCTCGCGGCGGTTGAGGATCAGCTTTCCGAGCCCGACGACCTTCTTTTTCTTCATCGCCTCGCGGATGACGGCGAACGCCTCCTCGCCGACCTTGTCGTCGGGCGCAAGGTAATGCGTGCCGTCGAGAAAGACCGTGTCGATCTCGCTTTCGGGCACGAATTCCGTGATGTCGATCGTGTGGGAGGATTCAAGCTGGACCTTATCGAGGTCCTCGTCCTCGACCGTCACGTAATTGCCCTTGGCGAATTCGTAACCGCGCACGCGGTCTTCGCGCTCGACGACATCCTCCGTCACCGAATCCACCATGAGCTGCTTGAGTCGGTTTCCGGTGTCGCGATTCAACGTGTTGAAGGAAATCCGTTCCGATGCGGTCGTCGCCGGGAACATCGCGACGGGGCACGAAACCAGCGACAATTTGAGATAACCTTTCCAGGATGCACGCGGGGCCATGAAAGTGTTCTCCGGAACGCAAAGGTTCTCCTTAACGGCGCTCACGTTGCTGCGGTTCCCGGAACGAAAAAAGCCGGACAGAGCGTTGAGCTTCTGTCCGGCTTTATGAAGACTGCCTCGGCGAGGGGCTGGGGGGCTGAGAAATCGCCGCGGCTGTCTCTGCACCAACAACCCGCCACCCCGGCACCCGGTTCCGCCGGTTTCAAAAAAAATTTGAAAATCGCAAAATTATTTTCCCTCCCCCGCCGCAAGGAGGGATGTGAGCCCTTCGCGGTAGGTCGGGAACCGCAGGTCGACGCCGAGTTCTTCCTTGAGACTCCTGGCCAAAACACGCTTGTTCTCGCTCCAGAACGTCTTTGCCATGTCCGACATCCGGGCATCGTCATAGGCCACCAGAGGCGGCGGCTCGACGCCGAGCAGCCCGGCGGCATACGCAACGACCTCGTGGGCGGGCGCCGGTTCGTTGTCGGCAAGGTTAAAGACCGGCCCGGCCTCGGGCAGCTCAAGACCCGCCGCAACCACATGCGCGATGTCGTCGACGTGAATACGGTTAAAAACCTGCCCCTCCCGGGTCACGCGCCGCGCATTTCCTTCTTTCAGGTCGACGAGTGCGTTGCGACCGGGCCCGTAAATGCCCGACAGGCGAAACAGCTGTACCGCCCTGCCCGGCGCGGCAAGGTCGCGCCAGCTCTGTTCGGCGGCGGCGCGCCAGATGGAGCGCGTATTGCCCGGACGCACCGGCGCGGTCTCGTCGATCCAGGCGCCGCCGGTATCGCCGTAGACGCCGGTCGTCGACAGATAGCCGATCCAGCGCAGATGGCCGCTCGCCTTCAGCACATCTCCCAGCGCGGCCAGCACCGGATCGCCCTCAGGGCCGGGAGGTACGGACACGAGGACATGGCTCGCAGCGGCGGCGGCCTCGCGAAGGTCCGGCGAAGCCTCGCCCGCAAAGGGGAAGGTTTCGACGCCCCGCGCGGCGAGGCTTTCCAGTTTGTCCGCACGGCGCGCGGTCGCGGCCACACGCGCAAAGCGTGTGCCGTACAACTCCACGAACCGGGTTGCGCTGTAGCCCATGCCGAGCACGAGCAGGAAGGGATGGGGTTCAGAAGTCGAGATCGGCATAGACGGCGGACGGCGGCATGCCGACCACGCGGTCGGCGATCAGGGTCCGGAAACTCGGGCGCGATTTGATGCGCGCATACCATGCGCGCGCGCTGTCGTCCTCCGCCCACGGCACGTCGCCGAGATAATCGACCACGGAAATGTGCGCGGCGGCCATGAGATCGGCATAGCTCAGCCGGTCGCCGGTCAGCCAGTTCCGCTGGCGGATCAGGAAGCCGATATATTTGAGATGGTAGCGGATGTTGTTCTTGGCCGCGCGGATCGCGGCCGGATCGGGCGAGCCGCCGCCGGCCGCCGTTGGGATGAAGCGCTTGTAGATCTTTTCCTGAACGAGCGGGCCCGAGACTTCTTCGGCGAATTTCTCGCCGAACCACGCCATCAGGCGGCGCACCTCGACACGCTGCAGCGGGCTTTCGGGCAGAAGGCGCCGGTCGCCGAGCGCGAGGCCGCGCGTCTCGTCCAGCCATTCGGCGATGATCGTCGCGCCGGGAACCGCCGCGACCTGCTCCTCGGCCAGAACCGGCGTCGCGCCGGCGGGGTTGAGCGCCAGAAAACCCTCGCGCCGCTCCCACACTTTTTCTTCGATCAGATCCACGTCCATGCCCATCTCGCTCATCACGAGACGCACGAAGCGCGAGAAGGGACAGAACGGCTGATGATACAGGATCGCCATGAAGGGGTCTTGGCTACCACCGGACAGGTTGCAGGGAAAAGGTCGCAAGGCGCGGGAATGGCGCGTCCTTTCGTCCCCGTATAGAACCCGACCTGACCCCCGGCAACAGATTCGGGCCGTGGGCGGTCTCAACAAACGGGGACAGGCCACATGGATGCGATGCGGATGCTGGACGCCCTCATTCTGGGCGTGGTCGAGGGCGCAACCGAGTTCATCCCCGTTTCGTCTACCGGGCATATTCTCCTGCTCGGCCATTTCCTGGGGTTCGAATCGACCGGCAAGACCTTCGAGGTCCTCATTCAGCTCGGTGCGATTCTCGCGATCCTCACCGTCTATTCGGCACGCCTGCTGAAGATCGCAACGGCTCTGCCGACCGATCCGGATGCGCGCCGTTTCGTGCTGGGTGTTCTCATCGCCTTTCTGCCGGCGGCCATCATCGGCGCGATGGCGCATGGCTTCATCAAGAGCGTGCTGTTCGAGACGCCGATGGTCGTCTGCGTCGCGCTCATCGTCGGCGGGATCATCCTTCTGTGGGTCGACAGGCTCGACCTCACCGTCCGCCACGACGACGCGACGCGCTTTCCGCTTACGACCTATCTGGCGATCGGCTTCTTCCAGTGCCTGGCGATGATCCCCGGCGTCTCGCGCTCGGGCTCCACCATTGCGGGCGCGCTCCTGCTCGGCGCCAGCAAGCGCGCGGCGGCGGAGTTCTCGTTCTTTCTCGCAATGCCCACGATGGCCGGCGCCTTCGCCTACGATCTCTACAAGAACCGCGACGTGCTCTCGGCGGACGATCTCGTCATCACGGCCATCGGCTTCGTCGCGGCTTTCATCACGGCGGTCATCGTCGTGCGCAAAGTGCTCGACTATGTGTCGAAGCACGGCTTCTCGTTCTTCGCGTGGTGGCGGATCGTGGTCGGCTCGCTCGGGATTGTCGGGCTTCTTCTGGTCGGCTGACCGGAAGGCCCCCCCTTACACCGCGTGGATGTCGGTGAACTGCCCGGCCTTGCGGAAGCGGTAGAGATAGGACGGAACAACCGTCTCGAGCGCGGTCGCGCGCACGCCCAGCGCCTCAAGCACACGCCCCTGCTGGATTGCGGACGCCGAGACGACATTGTCGCTCTTCAGCAGCTCGACCTGGTCCTTTGTCAGAAGCGGCGACGGCAGAAGCTGAAGCAGGCCGGCCTGCATGCTCGCCACCGCAAACGGAACCGGCACCAGAAGGCGTTTGCGGCCCGTGGTCTTCAGAATGTATTCGAGGATCTGGCGGAAGCTCAAAATGTCGGGACCGCCGAGTTCGTAGGTGGCGGCACGCACCGCCCGCCCTTCGAGCGCCGCGGCAACGGCCTCACCGACATCGCCCGCAAAAACCGGCTGGAACTTCGTCTCGCCGCCGCCGATCAGCGGCAGGACCGGGGTGAACCGGGCAAGGCTGGCGAACATGTTCAGGAAATTGTCTTCGGGCCCGAACACGACGGATGGACGAAGAATGACGGCGTCTGGAAACGCCCGCCGCACGGCGGCTTCGCCTTCCGCCTTGGTGCGTCCGTAAACGGACGGCGAATTCGCGTCGGCCCCGAGCGCGGACATGTGGACAAGCTGCCCGACGCCCGCCGCGCTTGCGGCTTCCGCCACCCGGCGCGCGCCCTCGACATGCAGTTCGCCGAAGGTCTGGCGGCCGCTCTCGTGCAGCACCGCGACCAGATTGACGACCGCATCGGCGCCCTCGACGGCCGCGCGCACCGAAGCCTCGTTGCGCAGATTGGCCTGCACCGAAACGATCTGGCCGACCGAGCCGAGCGGCTGAAGATGCTGGGCGAGATCGGGACGGCGGCAGGCATTGCGCACGCGCCAGCCGCGCTCCGCCAGCGACCGGATGATGTGCCGCCCGAGGAAACCGGAGCCTCCGAATACGGTGACGATCCGGTCCGAAACCAGTGCGCGCGGCATTTTCGACCTCTTCAAAAAAGACAGTGGCGTCTACCTAGGCCAAGCGGCGAAAACCGGCAAGACGGCTGTGCGCCGCGCCCGCGCGCGCAACCGCAGCCATCCCCGGATTTCGGTCAATTGTCGCCGACGCGCCCCGAAAAATCCCCGCCGGTCCAGCGGCTTTTCCCCGGCTGCGAGGGTCGGCGCACAGGCCCCGTTGAGGAAAACGGCAGCCCCGTTGACCGCAGCCGTTCGGCCCTCTATGACACCCGCCGTGCCCAGGTGGCGGAATTGGTAGACGCACCAGCTTCAGGTGCTGGCGCTCGAAAGGGCGTGAAGGTTCGAGTCCTTTCCTGGGCACCACTTATTTCTATTCGCCTGAATTGTTTGCGATTTTCCGACCGTTTCCCGCAGTGTTGAAGTTGCGGGATCGTCGTTGGCCTTTGTGTCAGCGAAAGCTTTGAGGCACCGCTGCAATCGCGGCCGCCACAACCGGCACGATGCCCTTTCTCGGTGTTTTCCGTGCGGATGGAGATCACGCCGTCGCGGACATGCTGCCGCCTCAGGCGCGCAAGATCGCCGCGTCGCAGGCCGGTGTACGCGGCAAGATCAAAGCCTAGGCGGCAAGGCGCTCGGGCGGTATTTTCAAGGTCACAACGAGACCGTATTCTGCCCAGTTGTACGCGATCGAGCCGCGCAGATGGCCCGTCACGCTGCGTTCGACAAGCTTGGTCCCAAAACCCGGCGGGCTGTCCGGCGATTTGACTGTCGGCCCACCACTCTCCGTCCATACCAATGTCACGGGCTTGTCGTGCGCAGTGCACGATACATCGAGGGTGCCGGTTTCCGCAGACAAAGCACCGTATTTGAGCGAGTTCGTCGCCAACTCATGGATGATCAGCGACAGCATCGTAGTTGCAGATTCTCCAACGCTCATCCTTGGCACGGAAACCCGAATTCGGCCGCTGAAGGCGCCGAGGTCGTCGTATGGGGCGAGCAGTACCGACAGCAAGTCACCCAGCAGCACGGATGGGGCTTCGGTTTGACCGGGAACCGGACGGACGAGATCGTGCGCACGCCCGAGGGCCGTCAGCCGTAGTGTCAGTTCGCGCGCCATCTCGTTGGTCGTCTTGGTCGAACGCGATGTGAGCGCGGTGAGGCCGGCAGTAATTGCAAGCAAATTCTTCACGCGGTGGCTCATTTCCCCCGCCAGAAGCTCGCGCCCCTCTTCGGCCTGTTTGCGCCCCGTGACGTCTATGAAGATGCCGAACATGATCCGTTTGAGGATCCCGGCATCGTCTCCCTGGCCACGCGCGGAAATCCACTTCAATTCATCGCCGATCATGATCCGAAAATCGATTTCATATGGCCCGATGATTGCGCGCGTCGCCGTGAAAGCGGCCCGGACCCGGTCTCGATCGGCCGGGTGGATGTGAGCGGAAAGATCTTCGAAGCTGACGTCCGTACCGCGTGGGATTCCCCACAGATCATAGGCATGGTCATCCATCGCCAAGGCATCGGTGTCCACATTCCACGACCAGAGTGTGACCCCGGCGGCCTCAATTGCCCGCACCAGATTCTGGGCTTCCCAAAGAAGTGGCTTCAATGTTGCCGCGGTCTTGGACATTCGAGCTCCTCTTTTTTCTTCAACGGGCCTTCGCAACTGCTCTCATATCGTAATATGTGGCCACAATGGGGCTTGAAGCCACGTAACGCCGCAGCTACGGCATCTGAATAATCGCGGGCGTTTCCGCGCGTTGAAGGAGCGGAGGCCATCGAACGGTCCCTTGCGGCAACCGATGTTACGCCGATGGTGCTCGTAAATCGGATCGCTCCGGCCGCTGTCTGACCCTCCTATCGGCGATGGAGAATGGTGCCTGACCCGTTCAGCGTGCTCGATGCGATGCCCGAAGGGCTTGACGGACTGCCGCCCGTTTGCCTTGCTTCATGTAGGCTTTGCGCAAAGTACGGGTATTGGACGAGATGACGGAAAGACGGGAATTGTATCGCAGTCCCAATGGAGATTCATGGTTTCTCGCGCGCGATCCGTCCGATGGAAGGGCGTTCGTTATGCACCAGCCGACCGACTCTTCCGGGGCAAAGCTGTCTCATATCGATCTGGCGTCCTTCCTCGGCACCGGAGTAAAGGGGCCCGAGCACCAGGCGCTGCTCCGCCTGATCGGAACGCTTGTGGACGTGCCCCCCTATGCCGAGCGGACCTAAAGCGAGAAACGCCCCGCCGATCTCGTCGCCACGTCATGAAGAAGATGCCGCCTTGCTATTTCGGGCCGACGAACGCATGATGGCGTGCCTGCTGGCGGATAAATACTTCCGCATCCCAAGTTCCCCAAAGCGCCTGTCTTGGGAGTGCTAGGCAAGACGAATTTTGGCCTGCCTTGTCCGTACGTCCTGAAGGGTGTGCTTCCAAGTCACCCGATGCTCGATCATCACAGGACGACGCGCCTTTGGCGCATATAAGGAGGCCATAATGGCTATCAACGGAACCGTGAAGTTTTATAATTCTCAAAAAGGCTTCGGCTTTATTCAGCCGGACGACGGCGGAGCGGACGTGTTCGTCCACGCAACCGCGCTTGAAGCGGCCGGCATCTACTCCCTCAACGAGGGTCAGAAGGTTTCCTTCGAAGTGATTGCGGATCGCGGCAAGACAAAGGCCGCAAGTCTTGAGACTGCGAACTGACCATCGAGAGCCCGGCCTCAGTGCCGGGCTTTTTCTTTCCCGGCGATGATCTGCGTCGCCGCACGTGCGACATTGAAGTCTGGACGATCAAGGCCAGCGCCCAGCTCACCTGAGCTTGCGGGAGACCGCGCGCCGGCCGATCCATGTGCAACCGGCGGCCTGCACAGCGCCACGAAACAACTAGTGTGCTTCGAACTCTTCCAGATTGAGCCAGTCGGCAACGGCATTGCCGTCATGGCTGCCCTCCTGCTGCCACCGGACGTACGCACGTTCGCGGAGGTGCTGGCCCAAAGCCTGCTCCCAATATTCCTTCGACTTGCCTTCTGGACGACCGGCCTGTTCCCAAAGAAAATAGGCGCGCTGGCGCACCTCCTCTTTCAGCCCTTCCTTTGTCTCGGAATTGCAATCCACATCGTCGCCGAACGGCTGCAATTGGCCCCCACGGCTGATATGCATTCTGGCTGTCAGCAGACATAGCTCATCATCGGGAACCAGCTGGCCATGCCGTGCAGCTTCCAGGGCTTTCGCCTCGTAATCACGCTCGTCGTGCGAACCTGCCTCCAGCGTGACCGGGTACGTGTGAAGAACCGATCCATTGCGATCCATCACATCAACAAGGCGCTCATCTGCCATCTTATGTGCCATCATTCTTCGGAGAAAAGGAACGTCCTCGTAACAGCCGAAAGTGGACGCTTGATGGCGACAGAGAAATTATGAGCGGCCTAGCCCTCGGGGCACCGTACAGCGCAATTGCTGTTAGACGTGGACCGACGCTAAACCGCACTTGGCCAGCCGCGGCTCGATCGTATCTGGCTTATCCGAGTTCCGCGTAAAAATCACAGATCAGATCAACGACCTTGATCGCCTCAAAATCGGTCATATGGGCGACCGTCTCCATTGCTGTGGATTCAATGTCGTTCTGATCGACGGCCAGGAGGTCCAGAATTCGGGCGAACTTGATCTTGAGTTCGGCGCGTCCTTCGAATTGATCGATGGTGACCTCGAGAATGCTCTCTGACGCGGCGATCAGGCGGGACTGGATCGGGTCGCCAGAAGCGGCAAGGGTGCGTATCGCTGCGAAAAACTGTTCGTGTGGATTGGCACTTGTGTCGTCCATTCGCCTCCGTCTCCCTTTAACGCGAGCCATGGACGTGAGCTCGAACGGCGACGTAGAATTTGCAGGACGGCGTGTCAACCGGGACGATACGGACCCTGCGGGTGAGCAGGTGGGCGGCATCGGCCTTGCCAGGATGGCGGCCGAAGGAGTTCCCATGCCGACACCCCGTTATACGATGATCCCCGGCGCGCCGACGCCCGTTGCGCCGTTCAGCCATGCGGTCGAAACCGATGGCTTCATCTTCATCACCGGCCAGATGCCGACCTGGCCCGATGACGATTCCCGCCCCCTGCCCGAAGGGATCGACGCGCAGACGCGGCGCGTGATGGACAATCTCGTCATCGTGCTCGAAGGCGTCGGCGCGCATCTGTCGGACGTCGTGCAGGCGCGCGTCTATCTGACCGAGTTCGAGCGTGATTACGCGGCGATGAACGAGGCGTATGCGTCGTATTTTCCGCAAGATCGCCGTCCGGCACGCACCTGCGTCGGCGTGACGGGGCTTGCGCGCGGCGCGCTTGTCGAGATCGATCTGGTGGCCCGGCGCGCGGTGTAGGCGCAACCATGCGCATCCTCGTTTTCCAGCACCTCGCCGCCGAGCATCCGGGCACGTTCCGCGATGTCTGGGCGCAGGACGGGCATACGTGGGACATCGTCGATTTCGAAGCCGGGGCCGCCATTCCCGCGCCCGACCTTTACGATCTTCTCATCGTGATGGGCGGAACCATGAATGTCTGGCAGGAGGACGAACATCCCTTTCTCGCGCCGGAGAAAGCCGCCATCCGCCATTGGGTGAAGGATCTCGGCCGCCCCTATTTCGGGGTGTGCCTCGGCCATCAATTGCTGGCGGAGGCGCTCGGCGGACGGGTCGGGCTGATGCCAAAGCCGGAAATCGGCCTTGCTGCGGTGCGGCTGACGGAGGATGGCCGGAGCGACCCGCTGTTCAGCGGCTTTCCCGACAGAACGGACGTGTTCCAATGGCACGGCGCGGAGGTGCAGGAGCTTCCCACCGGCGCGCACATACTCGCCGGTAACCACGCCTCATCCGTTCAGGCCATGCGCTGGGGCAGGCATGCCTGCGGCGTGCAGTTTCACCCCGAGATTTCCGAAAGCTCGATTGCGGATTGGGAGCGAATCCCCGCCTACAAGGCGGATCTCGAAAAGGCGCTCGGCAAGGAAAAGGCCGACGGACTGGCGGGCCTTGTGCGGCCCCGCCTGCCGGAATTCCGCACGGCGGCGGAGCGGTTCAGCCGCAACGTGCTGGAAGACGCGGCAGACGGGCCGTTCTGAAGGGAGCGCGCCCTCGCGCCGGATGGCACGAGGGCTGATGCAGATCAATCGTCCCAACGATCGTCGTCATCGTCGTCCCGCTTGACGCGGATGACATCGCCCGAACGGCTGACCTTGAGCTCGACGCGATGGCCATCGGCGTTGCGGGCCTCGACTTCATAGCGCCCGTCATCGCGCTCGATTTCGCGAATGGCGCTGTAGCCCTGTTCCACGAGACGCTGGGAGAGTTCGTCCACGCCGATCCAGTTGCCGCGGCTCTGCGAACGATGGCGGCCATCGTCGTCGTCATCGGCATAGCCGGGTCCGGTTGCGACAAGAGCGGCCAGCGCGGCGAATGAGAGGACTGCGATCTTTTTCATGGGAGTTCCTTTCCGTTCCGGTTTGTGCTCTTCGAGCGAGCAGAACGGTTTTGCCTGAACCGGCATGACAGCCACCTGAGCGGTGCTGTCAGCGTTTTGTCATCTTGGGTCAGCGATAGACGCACGCGTGAAACACTTGTCGCCTGTCCTCGTTCTCGTCGCAGCACTCCTGCTTGGCCTCGGCCTCGGGGCCGGAGGCATGTATGTGGCCCGCCCGCTTTTTTCGGTGGGACAGCCTGTCTCCGTGCCCGTCGCGGCGCCTGCCGCTTCCGTCGCCCCTCCCGCCGCGCCGGCAGCCGTGCCCGTTGCGCCGCCCACGCCTGCGGCGGAACAGCCTTCCCGCGCCCCTGTCACGGATGTCCCTGCGGCCGAATTCCCGGCCGCAGAAGCGCCCGGTGTCACGGCACCTGCCGTGGGCCCGCCCGCGCCCGCAGCGCCTCCTGTCCAGCCCCGGCCCGCGCCTGAAACGGAGCGCGCGCTCGAAGGCGTGAAAGCCGGCGCCTTCCTGCCGCTCGAACAGCTGACCGCAATGCTGCGCGAGCGCTTTCCGGGCGAGGTGCTCGGCGTCAAGCTGGATCAGGACGACGGGGTCACCTATTACGAATTCAAGATCCTGACGAAAGCCGGCCGTGTGATGGAGATCGAGGTCGATCCACGCACGGGCCGCGTGCTCGACGTCGACGAGGACGATTGATGCGCCTTCTGCTGGTCGAGGACGACGCCCGCATTCAGGCCAATGTGAAGGCCGCTCTGGAAGCGGCGGGCTATGTCGTCGATGTCAGCTCCGACGGCGAGGACGCCTGGTTTCTCGGCGACACCGAAAATTACGCGGCCTGCGTGCTCGATCTCGGCCTGCCCGGAATGGACGGCCTGTCCGTACTGAAGCGCTGGCGCGAGAACGGCCGCGCCTTCCCGGTCGTCATCCTGACGGCGCGCGGGTCCTGGCGCGAGCGCGTCGAGGGCATGGATTCGGGTGCCGACGATTATCTGCCCAAGCCCTTCGAGATGGACGAGCTGCTGGCGCGCCTCAGGGCCGCGCTGCGGCGCGGCACCGGCCATGCGAGCCCCCTCCTCTCGGTCGGCACGATCACGCTCGACACCCGCCAGATGCGCGTGACGAAAGACGGCGTTCCGGTCTCGCTGTCCCCGCAGGAGTACCGACTGGTCGCCTTCATGCTGCACAATGCGGACCGCGTCGTGCCGCAGCACGAACTGGCCGAGCATCTGCAGGGTGAATACGGCGACCGTGAATCGAATGCGGTGGAGGTTCTGGTCGGGCGCGTCCGCCGCAAGCTGGGCAGCGATTTCATCGAGACGCGCAGGGGCTTCGGCTATTCGGTTGGCGCCGAATGAAGGCATTCCGTTCGATCCGCCTCCGGCTTTTGCTGTTTTCGCTGGTGGTGACGCTCTTTGCGCTGATGGCGGCAGGCGCGGGTCTCGTGTCGCTGTTCGGGCGGCACATCGAACGGCGCATCGCCTCCGAGCTCGACGTCACCATCAACCAGATCGCCGCGGGGATCGAAGCCCCGCAAGGCGGATCTCTGGCGCTGACGGCCCTGCCGACCAATCCGCGTTTCGCGCAGCCCTATTCCGGCCTGTACTGGCAGGTGACGGACGAAAGCCGCGGCACGGTTCAGCGTTCGCAATCCCTGTGGGATGTCCAGATCGCACTTCCGAACTTGGAGGGAACGAGCGCCGAAAGCCAGTCGGGACGCGCCGAGGGCCCGGCGGGCCAAACCCTTTTCCTGCGTGAGAAGCGGCTCGTCATCGCCTTGCCGGGCGGCGACCGCACTGTTCGCATCACGCTTGCGGAAGACGAAGCCGACATCCGCACCCTGCGTGACGCGTTCCGCTCCGAGCTTGTTCCGGCGCTTCTCATTCTTGGCACCGTCCTTCTCATCGGCGCCTGGCTTCAGGTCGGCGCCGGCCTTCGCCCCTTCGCGTCCGTGCGGCGCGGCGTCCGTGACATCCGCACCGGCGCGAGGAAGCGCCTTTCTCCGGATGTGCCTGTCGAGATCGGGCCTCTCGTCGAGGAGGTCAATACGCTGCTCGACACGCAGGACGGGCTGATGGCCCGCGCGCGCGACCGTGCGGCCGATCTGGCGCACGGCCTGCGCACGCCCTTGACAGCCCTTGCTTCCGACGCCGAAAGGCTGAAAGCGGAAGGTCATCCCGAGATTGCGGCGGAGGTGTCCGCGCTCGCGGCACGCATGCGGCGCAGCGTGGAGCGTGAACTTGCCCGGGCACGCGAGCGCCATTCCGACGAGAGGCAGAGCGTGCGGCTGCAGGAGGCCGCGAATGCGATTGTCCGCACCTTGATGCGCACACCCAAGGGCGAGCATCTGGAATTCGACGTTGACTGCACGGACGAGATCGCGCTCAAGGCCGATGCTGACGATCTCTACGACGTGCTCGGCAATCTACTGGAGAACGCCGTGCGCGCCGCCGCCACGCGCGTGCGAATATCGTGCTCGGCCGAAGACGGCCAATGGCTCATCGCCGTGGAGAACGACGGCGCGGCCATCGCCCCGGAAAAAATAAAAGCCCTTTCGGCGCGCGGGCGGCGTCAGGACGAAACCGAAGGCGCAGGGCTTGGCCTTGCGATCGTGTCGGACGTCCTTGCCGCCTATGGATCGGCGCCCGACTTTTTCTCATCGCCCCTTGGCGGCCTCGGCGTGCGCTTCCGCCTGCCGCGCGCTAGTGAAGGTGGATGATCCCGTCCACCGCCCGGTATTCCGACGGGCGGATGAGCGCCGTATGGGCGACCTTCACCGAATGCAGAGGCCCCTCGATCTGGGCCTTCCAGAAATCGAGGAATTTGACGAGAACCGGAAAATCTGGTGCCAGATCGTATTGCTGCCAGAGATAGGTCTGCAGCAAAGCGGGATGATCGGGCATGCGGTACAGGATTTCGGCCGTCGTCAGCCCATAGCCGTTCATCTGTTTCAGGAAATCCGCGGACACTGCCATTCAGCACCTCCGAAAACACCACAGGCACGATGGTGAATCCAATCGGGCCGCCCGGCAAGGGCCTTACACGGAAGACACTACATTTTTCAGAAGTTTGGCACTCACTCCGCGGGAGTGATAGCAACACCTGTGCCGTCGTTACGGGATGCGAACAGGGCCAGCATGTCCGCCTTGCGCCGCATCAGATCCTCGAGCGTGTAGCGGTCGAGGACGGCGAGAAACGCCGCGACGGCTTCGCCGAGCACGCCCTGCAGCCCGCAGGCCGGCGAGATCAGGCAGCTCGGACAATCGACGAGATCGAAATCGGTTTCGGTGAGGCGCAGCACCTCGCCGACGCAAATCTCCGAGGCAGGCCGTGCGAGCCTCAGCCCGCCGGTGCGTCCGCGCATGCTGGCGACGTAGCCGCCCCGCGCCAGATCGTTGACGACCTTCATCAGGTGGTTTTCCGAAATGCCGTACGCCCTGGCGATCTCCGAAATCGAGCAGCGCTTCTCCGTACGCGCCGCCAGGTAGATCAACACCCGCATGGAGTAGTCGGAATAACGTGTGAGCCGCATCGGGTCGCCGCGATTAGATGTAAACTATTTCCATCTTTTAGACCGGATGCTACGACTTGGCCAGCGGAGGAACATGATGGCACCTGAAAACTCGACCGGCTGGCGAATTTTTGAGATTGCGGAGAAGCGCCCGGAAAGCGCGATCATCACCTCGTTCATCCTGCGGCCAGAAGACGGCGGGCCGGTGCCGCGCCACCATCCGGGCCAGCATCTCACCGCGCTGTTTCCGGTCACCGGCAAAGGCGAGATCCAGCATAATTACACGATCTCCTGCGACGCCAATGGCGAGCATTACCGGATCTCGGTAAAGCGCGAGCCGGAAGGCACTGTCTCCAAATGGCTGCATGACGAGGCGCGACCCGGCACGAAGATCAAGGTCATGCCGCCGTCGGGCACGTTCGTTCTGCCCGAAGACCAGAAACCGCCCGTGGTTCTCCTGTCCGGCGGCGTCGGCCAGACGCCGATGGTGGCGATGGCCGAAGCCATTGCCGACCGGCATCCGGACCTGAAGGCGCATTACGTTCATTGCGCGATCAACGGCGAGGTCCACGCCTTTCGCACGCACATCGAGGCGCTTGCGGACAAGCATGGCGGCATCGATGTCACCACATTCTATTCAGACCCGAAACCGGACGATGCGCCCGATCAAACGGGCCACCTCACGCTCGACTGGCTGAAGGCAAACACGCCGCTCGCCGAGGCCGATTATTTCGTCTGCGGTCCCCTGCCCTTCCTGCGCGCGTTCGTTTCGGGACTCGCGAGAGCGGGCGTCCCGACCGAGCACATTCATTACGAATTCTTCGGGCCTGTCGAAGAGCTGATCGAGGACGAAGGGGATGCGCCGAAAGCCGCCTCCGCAGCTCCGCCCCCCGCCAGGACGTTCCAGCGCAGCGACGACGCCAAGGTGTCGGACGGCGATATCGGCGCGGCTCTCCTCGCAAGCGCCTCGGACGCGGTCGTCGCCAGCGATGCCGGCGGCACGATCATTCTGTGGAACCCCGGCGCCGAGCGCATTTTCGGCTTCACCGAGCAAGAGGCGCTCGGCCAATCGCTCGACATCATCATTCCCGAACCGTTCCGCGCGCGGCACTGGGAAGGCTATGACCAGACCGTCGCGTCTGGACAAAGCCGTTATGGCGCAGGCGATCTTCTCGCCGTTCCCGGCCTGAAGAAAGACGGCTCGCGCAATTCCATCGAATTCACCATCGTCCTTATCAAAGGCAAGGACGGAAAGGTCGAGGCGATGGCCTCGGTCATCCGCGACGTCTCGAAGAAGTTCGCGGAGACCAAAGCCCTCAAGAAGCAGATCGAGGAACTGACGGGAAAAAGCCGACGGGATTAAAAAGGCCCGCTCGCGCGGGCCCTTCTGTTTCAGGTCGCCGTGTGCGTGCGCGCATACAGCCCGAACGCGGCGATGATGCCGTAGCAGATCACCGGAACGATCAGCGCCGTCGCCAGAGTCGTGGCATCCGCCAGCGCGCCCGTAAGGACGGGGATGATCGCACCGCCGACAATGGCCATGCACAGCAGGCCCGATCCCTCCGGCGTCTTCTTGCCGAGCCCGTCGAGGCCGAGCGAGAAGATGGTCGGGAACATGATCGAGTTGAACAGGCCGACGCCGATCAACGTCCAGCCGGAGATCATGCCCGTCGTCGCGATCGAGATCAGAACAAGCGCGGCGGACCCGCACGCAAAGACCGCCAGCAAAAGCCCCGGCGCGACAATGCGCAGGAGATACGCACCGGCAAAGCGGCCCACCATCGCGCCGCCCCAGTACAGCGAGAGCAGTTCGCCGGCTGTGCGTGCATCGACCGCCAGAACGCTCGGCTGTTCGAGATAGCTGACGAGCACGCTGCCGATCGACACTTCCGCGCCGACATACATGAAGATGCCGACAACGCCGAACAGGACGCGCGGGCGCTTCAGGAGGCTCACGCTGTCCCAGAAGCCGTATTCCTCGGCCTTTTCATTGGGCACCGCATTGCGCTGCGACCAGAAAACGGCGGCGACCGCCAGAAGAACGATCGCGATGCCGAGATAGATGTTGCCGATGATGGCGCCCTCTTCGGCCCGCAGAGCGGGAAGCTGCTCGGGCGGCACCGTCGCGGGATCGATGGCGGCTGCCGTGCCGAGCAGAAGCTGGGCGCCGATATAGGGCCACACCGTCGTGCCGAGCGCGTTGAAGGCCTGCGCGAACGTCAGGCGGCTTGAGGCGCTTTCCGGCGAGCCGAGGCCCGCGATCAGCGGATTGGCGGCCACCTGAAGAATGGTGATGCCGCCCGCCAGCACGAACAGCGCGACGAGCAGCGGCCAGTAGACGCCGGAATTGGCGGCCGGCCAGAACAGAAGCGCCCCGGCGGCCATGAGGACGAGGCCCGCGACGAGCCCTTTCAGATAGCCGACCCTCGCGACGAGCGTGCCCGCCGGAATGGACACGAACAGATAGGCCATGAAGAAGGCGAACTGCGTGAGCATCACCTCCGCATAGGACAGCGAGAACAGCGCCTTCAGTTTCGGGATGAGCACGTCATTGAGGCTGGTCGCCCCGCCCCAGAGAAAGAAAAGGCCCACGACGAGAGCGACGAGGGCCGGAGCGGCAACGGACTTTGGAGCTGTTGTAGACTGGGCCATGGTGTCCCCACGGTTGCTGTTGTGACGCTGAAGCTAGGGCGTCCCGCAGCGTTCTCAAATGGATCAAAAGACCTATATGGTGGAAAAGATCTGGAGACCTGATTTGTCCGAAAACAACCCGCTTCTGAGCACCTGGTCGACGCCCTTCGAGGCCCCGCCCTTCGCCACCATCGAACCGCGCCATTTCAGACCCGCTTTCGAGGCGGCCCTGGAAGAACACCGGCGCGAGATCGCCGCCATCGCCTCATCTCCAGCCGCGCCGGATTTCGCGAACACGATCGAGGCGATGGAAAAGAGCGGCGCAACGCTGAGCCGGGTCGCCTCCGTCTTCTACAATCTCAGCGGTGCGCACACCAATGACGAGATCGAAGCCGTCGAGCGCGACATGGCGCCCCTGCTCGCCCGCCACGACAGCGAGATCTATCTGAACGATGACCTGTTCCGCCGCATCGCCGCGGTCTACGCAGACCGGGACACGCTGCCGCTCTCGCCGGAACAGAAGCGCGTTCTGGAGCGCTATCACACCAATTTCGTGCGCTCCGGCGGCGGCAAGCCCGAGGACGTGAAAGCGCGTCTCGCCGAAATCACCGAAAGGCTCGCGACGCTCTCGACCCAGTTCGGCCAGAACATTCTGGCGGACGAGCGCGCGTGGAAGCTCGTCCTCGACGGGCCGGACGATCTTGCCGGATTGTCGGAGGCGGAAATCGCGGCGGCGAAGAAGGCGGCGGAAGATCGCGATCTGCCGGGCAAATATGTCATCACGCTGTCGCGCTCCAGCGTCGAGCCGTTCCTGCAATCGTCGACGCGGCGGGATTTGCGCGAGAAGGCCTTTCTCGGCTGGACCTCGCGCGGCGAGAACGGAGGCGCATCCGACAACCGCGCCCTTATTTCCGAAATGGTCGCGCTGCGTGCGGAGCGCGCGAAGCTTCTCGGCTTCGAGACCTTCGCCCATTTCAAGCTCGACGATGTCATGGCAAAAACGCCGGAGGCGGTGCGCTCGCTTCTCGAATCCGTCTGGACACCTGCCAGAGCGCGCGCAGCTGCGGAGCAGGCCGATTTGCAGAAGCTCGCCGCCGCGCGCGGCGACAACATCGAGATCGCGCCGTGGGATTGGCGCTTTTATGCCGAGAAGGTACGCGCCGAGCGCTTCCAGATCGACGAGGACGAGATCAAGCCCTATCTGCAGCTCGACCGCATCGTTCATGCGGCCTTCGACACCGCAACGCGCCTGTTCGGCGTCACCTTCACCGAGCGTACCGACATTCCCGTTTACCACCCGGATGTGCGCGCATGGGAGGTCAAGGATGGCGAGGGCCGTCATGTCGGCCTGTTCCTCGGCGATTATTTTGCGCGGGCCTCGAAGCATTCCGGCGCCTGGATGTCGAGCTATCGCGACCAGGAGAAGCTGCGCGGCGAGATCGCGCCCATCATCGTCAATGTGATGAACTTCTCGAAGCCGCCGGAAGGGCAGCCCGCGCTACTGACCATGGACGATGCGCGCACCCTGTTCCACGAATTCGGGCACGGCCTGCACGGCCTGTTGTCCGATGTCACCTATCCGCTGATTTCCGGAACAAGCGTCGCGCGCGATTTCGTGGAGCTTCCCTCACAGCTTTACGAACACTGGTTCGAGCAGCCCGACGTGCTGCGCCGCTTTGCGGTGCACGCCGAAACGGGCCAGCCGATCCCGGAGGATGTGCTGACGAAACTGCTCGCGGCCCGCAAGTTCAATCAGGGCTTCGCGACGGTCGAATACACGTCCTCGGCTCTCGTCGATCTCGAATTCCATCTCCTGACGGACACGTCCGATCTCGATCCGGCCGCGTTCGAAAAGAATGTGCTGACAAAGATCGGCATGCCGTCGGCGATCACGATGCGACACCGCTCCCCGCATTTCAGTCATATCTTTTCGGGCGGCTATTCCGCCGGCTACTACTCCTATCTGTGGTCGGAGGTCCTCGATGCGGATGCCTTCCATGCCTTCGAGGAAGCGGGAGACATCTTCGATCCCGCCACGGCAACGAAGCTGAAGGAGTTCATCTATTCGGCGGGCGGAAGGGACGATCCCAAGGCGCTCTACCGCGCGTTCCGCGGGCACGATCCCTCGCCCGAGGCGCTGCTGAAAAAGCGCGGCCTCGATGTCGCGCTGAGCGCGGCGGAAGTCTGACGATGCCGTCCGGCCGGGGCATCAGCCCGGCCGGACGCAGTGTCAGTTCTTGATGCGGTATCCGGTGCGGAAGATCCACACGACGATGCCGATGCAGATCGCAAGGAAGCCTCCGGTCATCGCGAGGCTGACGCCGACATCGACATCCGCCTGCCCGAAGAAGCTCCAGCGGAAGCCGTTGATCAGATAGACGACCGGGTTGAACAGGCTCACCGCGCGCCAGAAGGGCGGCAGCATGTCGATGGAATAGAAGCTGCCGCCAAGGAAGGTGAGCGGCGTCACCACAAGCAGCGGAATGAACTGCAGCTTCTCGAAACCGTCCGCCCAGATGCCGATGACGAAGCCGAACAGGCTGAACGTGACCGATGTCAGCACAAGGAACAGGAGCATCACGAACGGATGCTCGATCTGGAAATCCACGAACAGCCGCGCCGTGACAAGCGTAATGAGGCCAATGACAATCGATTTCGTCGCGGCCGCGCCGACATAACCCGTCACGATCTCGAACGCGGAGACGGGCGCCGAGAGAATTTCGTAGATCGTCCCGACGAAGCGCGGAAAGTAAATGCCGAAGCTCGCATTCGAAATGCTGGTCGTCAGCAGCGTCAGCATGATGAGGCCGGGCACGATGAAGGCGCCGTAGGGAACGCCGCCCATCTCCGCCATATGCCCGCCGATGGCCGCGCCGAACACGACGAAGTAGAGCGAGGTCGAAATGACCGGCGAGACGATGCTCTGCCACAGCGTGCGAAAGGCACGTGCCATCTCGTAGCGGTAGATCGCCTTGATTGCGTAGAAGTTCATGACGGCCTCCGCACGAGATCGACGAAGATTTCCTCAAGCGAGGACTGCCGCGTCTGAAGATCGGAAAACTCGATCCCCGCGCCAGCCAGCCCCTTGAGAAGATCGGGAATGCCGCTCTCGCTCTCGCTGTCGAATGTATAGACAAGACATTGCCCATCCTGCTCCAGAACGAGGCCGAAATCGGCCAGTTCGGGCGGCAGCGCCTCGAGCGGTTGCTGCAGCGCCAGCATCAGCTCCTTCTTGCCGAGCTTCTTCATCAATACGGCCTTGTCCTCGACAAGCTTGATTTCGCCGCGATTGATGATGCCGATGCGATCGGCCATTTCCTCGGCTTCCTGAATGTAATGCGTCGTCAGGATGATGGTCGTGCCGCCCTCCCGCAGATCCCGCACCACGTTCCACATGTCGCGCCTGAGTTCGACATCGACGCCCGCGGTCGGCTCGTCGAGGAACAGGATGTCCGGCTCGTGGGCAAGCGCCTTGGCGATCATGACGCGGCGCTTCATCCCGCCCGACAGGGTCATGATCTTGGATTTGCGTTTGTCCCAGAGAGACAGGTCGCGCAGGATCTTTTCGACGAGCGCGTCGTTGCGCGGCTTGCCGAACAGCCCGCGGCTGAAGCTCACCGTCGCCCATACGCTTTCGAAGGAATCGGTCGTCAGTTCCTGCGGCACGAGCCCGATGCGCGAACGCGCCGCCCGGTAATCGGACACGACATCACGGCCATCGACCGTGACCTTGCCTTCGGTGGCGTTAACCGTACCGCAGATGATGCTGATGAGCGTTGTTTTCCCGGCGCCGTTCGGCCCGAGCAGGGCGAAAATTTCTCCCCGACGAATGTCGAGATCGACGCCCTTCAGGGCTTCGAAGCCGTTCGCATAAGCCTTGCGCAGGCCGAAGACCGACAAAATAGGTTGCACGTTAAGGGAACCAATGAGGACAGAGCCCGTATACCTATTCATCGCGGGTTCAGAAACAACCCGCTTTGATATCGGCTATTGGGAGGGTTGGATAAAATGAAAGGCGAGGACACCCTTATGGAACGTAGACAGTTTCTTGCAGGACTTGCCGGCATTGCCGGTGCAGCGGCAATCGCCATGGCGTTGCCGAGGCACGCCAACGCCCTGACCGCCGATACCCTGACCGACACCACGCCGCAGGAAGGCGGCCTTCTGGATGAGCTGAAGGCCGGCTCCGAAGAGAGCGTGAAGGCTGAAGGCGTCGAAGTCGCCCAGCATCGCGGCGACCGCCACCGGCGCCATGGTCCCCCACGGCGTCACCACCACAATCGCCGCCGCCGCGTCCGCCGCCGGCAGTTCCGCCAGGTCTGCAACCGCTACCGCAATCGGTGGGGCGCGTGGGTCCGGCGTTGCCGCCGCGAGCCCATCTGGGTTTGGCACTGGATTTAATCTGATGGCGGTGGGGCAGGCATGACCTGCCCCACCGTTCATTCCACGCCGCTTCAGGCGATGTAATCGACGGTGATCTTCCGGAAGCCCGCAAGACGCAGCGGCGCGCGAATGAAGATCGACACCAGCAGTTTCCGGAAGGGCCGAACCAGTTCTGCCGCGAACCGCCCGAACGGATTTTTGCGGACAAGCCGCCGCTTCGGAACGATCGAGCTTCCAAGAAAACCCGCATCGTTCTCGTGGAGCCGGCTGTATTGCGCGCAGACCGCGGGATCGACCTGATACGAGAGCAGCCGGTGAAGGTGTATGGCCCGCACATCGAACATGATGTCGTCGGTCGTCCGGTCGATGGTTTTCGTCAGCCTGAGCAGCTTTTCGGCGGCCCTTCGCCGGATGATATAGGCCGCCGTACCATAATGCGCCGCACCGAGACGTTTCACATCGCGGCCGAAGGCCTCGAAACCTGACGTCTTTACGAACGTCCGATAGGCAAACGTCTCCAGCTTGACGATGTCGGCATCGGCCGGGATCCACGATCCGTCTTCGGTAAAGCGCCGAAGACTGTCGCCGAATTCGATGTCGTCCTCGAAAACCACGCAGAATTCGTCATTGCCCGCCAGAAATCTCTCCCAGACCGCGCGATGGCTAAGCGTGCAGGCAATTTCGGCGTTGGAGAGAACATATTTCGGGCGCGGCGAAAGCCATTCGTCGAAATAGGCCTGCCCGAAATGCGTCGCATCCACGGCCGGCACCCGCTCCACCGCGATGCCGTGCTGCGCGAAAAGCGCGGAGAAACGCTCCCACCTTTCCACATGCCGGTCGAGATTGATCACATAGCTCTTCACGGCGCAGAGGCTCCGTCAGCTCGGCAGAGCGCTTCTCAGCGCGAGCCCCGTCCCCCGATGCAGCGGTCCGATGCCGTTGCGCGCGCACAGAAGATTGATGTGGAAACGGCTCTGGTAGCGCAGGTTGCGGCCGAACCGCTCGAACCGCGACAGGCCGTTGCGAACGGCGGAGCGCGCATCGTCGATCTGGCTCCGTGCGTCCTCAGCCTCGCCGATGAGCCCGGGCGAGACCGCAAGCACGCGCACGCCGAGTTCCCACCAGTGTTTCAGATCCATATCCACGGGGCGGCCGAACGGCAGGGCCGACCCGACCATGATGCGCGCGACACGCGGCGTCATGACATAGCCCGTCGTCCGCGGCGGGGTCACCCAGGGGTCGACGAGAGCGTGGTCCGTTCCGAGGGTCCGAATGATCCGGGCGCGCGGCTTGGTGGCGTCGAGTTTTATGACGGCGTCCGGCAGATCGGTTGCCAGAAGCCGGTCGAGCACCTCCGGCAGCCGGGCATCGGCCACGAAATCATCTTCCAGAACGAGGACCGGCCGGCTCCCGGCGGCGATGATCTTCCAGGCTTCGTAATGGCTGAGATAGCAGCCGATCTCGCCGGGGGTGAGCGGCCGCTTGAACGCGCGCCGGTTCAGCGCCGGGCTGTAGGCCCCTCTCGCCCCGTCCGGCAGCGCGGCGCCATCGATGGCGTGGACGAATTTGCCCGAAAGCCCCAGCAGGCGCAGGCGCTCCCGGCTCGCGCGCCGCCGCTCGGAGGCGCTTAGCATGTTGATGACAAGCACGGGCATGGGCCCAGCCTGAGCCGGGTGCCCGTCATGCGTGATCGATTCACAATCCAAGGTACACCACCCAGCCTGATGCTACCTTAGGTTTAGTGGATTGCCACACACTTGAAAAGAGGTTGCATCGCCAGATCGTGGGGGCGGTGGCATCGGGGTGCCTTCTTGCCGCTCCGGGGCCGGAATGTTACGCCGGGTGCTGGCTTCCCAAGGAACGGGCTTTCACAGATGACTTTCCGGCTTCACCGCGGCGATCTTCCCGACGGCCTGACCTTTTCCGGCGCGGTCGCGATCGACACCGAGACGCTCGGCCTGAACCCGCACCGCGATCGCCTGTGCCTGGTCCAGGTGTCCTCGGGCGACGGCACGTCCCATCTCGTCCAGATCCTGCCCGGCCAGACCCGCGCGCCAAATCTCGAAGCGCTGTTCCGCGACCGCTCGGTCCTGAAACTGTTCCATTTCGCGAGGTTCGATCTTGCGGTCCTGTTCAAGACCTTCGGCGTGATGCCCGAACCCGTCTGGTGCACCAAGATCGCCTCGCGCCTCGTGCGGACCTACACAGACCGCCACGGCCTCAAGGATCTGGTGCGCGAGCTCCTTGGCATCGAGATTTCGAAGCAGCAGCAGAGTTCGGACTGGGGCGCGGACACTCTTTCCGAAAGCCAGCTCACTTACGCCGCGTCGGACGTGCTTTACCTTCATGCCCTCAAGGCACAGCTCGAAGCCCTGCTCGCGCGCGAGGGCCGCACCGCTCTTGCCGATGCCTGCTTCGCGTTCCTGCCGATCCGCGCCGCGCTCGATCTGACCGGGTTCGCGGATCAGGATGTCTTCTCGCACTCCTGACGCCGCCCTCATGCGCGCGAGACCGGAGATTCAGGCGTCATGGCAATGACAGGCACAACCTCCGGAACGCTGCCCCATGCCCGCACTCGCGCCATCGTGTCGGCGCGTCGGCATTCGGTGCTGGTGCGGGTCCTGCGCATCGCTTTGCCGGTCGGTGCGCTGGCTCTCACCGTCGGCGTCATCGGCTCCATCGTTTCGGACCCGCGTGTCCTTCTTGCCGCCCAACTCGACGCCGAAGATGTCGGCGTGTCGGGGTCGCGAATCGTGATGCAGCGTCCGCGCCTGACGGGCTACAGCAGCAGCACCGGCGAGCCGAAGCCTTACGAAATCATCGCCGAACGGGCTGAACAGAACATAGCGAAACCGAACGAAGTGGCCCTGCACGAACTCAAAGCCAAGATCAGCATGCGCGAGAACGGCTGGGCCGAACTCCTCGCCGCGTCCGGGCATATGGACTCCAACACCCAGATCCTCGAACTCTACGAGAGCATCGAGGTCACGACCGATCTGAAGGACCGCGCCCGGCTCAGCGAAGCGGTGGTGGACCTGCGCAAGGCGGAGATCGTGAGCCCCGCGCCGGTCGACATTAAAATGGGCAGCGCCGTCATTACATCCGACCACATGCAATTGTTCCAGACCGGACAGCGCGCCGTCTTTACGGGACGTGTGCGCATGGTCCTTTATCCGGAAAACGCCAGACCCGACGGAGACGTGCAATGAAGCTTCTCCATCGAGCGCTCCTCGCCGGCTTTCTGGCCTTCGCGCCGCAGCTGTCCGCGCAGGAAGCCGTGACGTCCGCCTTCGACGGCTTCAGCGGGACCGGCGACGAACCCGTCAACATCGATGCCGACAAGCTCGAAGTTCAGGAACAGAACCAGACCGCCGTTTTTTCCGGAAACGTCGTCGTCGTTCAGGGCACATCGACCCTGCGCACCGCAAAGCTGACGATCTTCTACGACAAGGGAGAGGGCCCGCCCACCAACACCACCGCCGCCGCTCCGGCACCGGCGAACGATGTTGTTACGGGCCGAAGCATTCGGCGTCTTGAGGCCGAAGGCAACGTGTCGGTGACCTCCGGCGACCAGAAGGCCACCGGCGCGCGTGGCGTCTTCGACCTGCCTTCCAACACCGTGGTTCTTTCCGGTAATGTCGTCGTCACGCAGGGCAACAACATCCTGAAAGGCGACCGCCTCATCGTCGATCTGACGACGCAGAAATCGCGCGTCGAAAGCTCGCAATCGGGTGGCCGCGTCCAGGGCGTGTTCGGCCCGGCCAAAAGCAAATGACCCTCGGGACCGCGCCGTGAACATGATGTTCTGGAGCAAGAAGCCAAAACTTCCGCGCGGCGCGCAGGGCAAACCGCCCATCGCCGGCGAGGGCTGGCTCGTCGCGCACGGGCTGGTGAAAAGCTATGGCGGCCGTCAGGTCGTGCAGGGCGTGAGCGTTGCGGTGGGACGCGGCGAGTCGGTCGGCATTCTCGGACCGAACGGCGCGGGCAAGACGACCAGCTTCTACATGATCACCGGGCTCGTGCCGCCCGATGGCGGCCGCATCGAGCTGAACGGCCACGACGTCACGCATCTGCCGATGTATCAGCGCGCCCGCCTCGGCATCGGCTATCTGCCGCAGGAGGCTTCGATCTTTCGCGGCCTCAGTGTCGAGGACAATATCCGCGCGGTGCTCGAACTGGTCGAGCCCAACAGCCGCAAGCGAAAGGCCGAACTCGACAATCTGATCGAGGAATTCGGCCTGAAGCGGCTGCGCAAATCGCCCTCCATCGCGCTCTCGGGCGGTGAGCGGCGGCGCGTCGAAATCGCGCGCGCGCTGGCCAGCCGCCCCGATTTCATGCTGCTCGACGAGCCCTTCGCCGGCGTCGATCCCATCGCGGTCGGCGACATCCGGCTTCTGGTGCGCCATCTCACGCAGCGCGGCATCGGCGTGCTGATCACCGACCACAATGTCCGCGAGACGCTGAGCCTCGTCGACCGGGCCTATATCATCCATTCCGGCCAGGTGCTGATGCACGGCACGCCCGACGAAGTCGTGGAGAGCCCGGAGGTGCGGCGCCTTTACCTCGGCGAGGAATTCAGGCTGTAAAACAGTCCGGGATGTTTATCATGCAAGAAACGTCCCAGTTTCAAAAAATCGTGCTAGCCTCTTTGTGATGTCTCTGTCCCCGAAGCTTCTTCTGCGCCAAAGCCAGTCGCTGGTGATGACGCCGCAACTGATGCAGGCGATCAAGCTGCTTCAGCTGTCGAGCCTGGATCTGCAGACCTACATCGCCAACGAGATTGAGCAGAATCCGCTGCTGGAGCGCGCCGATACGGAACCCGCGGGCTTCGACGGCGAGGAGCCGCCCGCCGACACCCCCGCCGAGAGCGCGAACCCGGCCGAGCAGGACTGGATGGAAACCAGCCTGCCCGAAAGCCGGGCCGACATCGAGGAACGGCTCGACACCGATCTCGGCAATGTCTTTCAGGACGAAGCGCCGATGGGCATGGGCGGCGGCGAAAGCTACACGGCCTCTGCCTGGTCCGGCGTCGGGTCCGGCGGCGACAGCGAAAGCGAGAATTCCCTCGACGCCTTTGCCAATTCTGCCCTCAGCCTGGCGGATCATCTCGACGCGCAGATCGCGTTCCTGACCGCCGTCCCGGTCGAGCGCATGATCGCCCGCGGCATCATCGACTGCATCGACGACACGGGCTATCTGACCGAACCCCTGGCCGACATCGCCGCCCGCCTCGGCGTCAAGCTGAAACAGGCCGAAACCGTCCTGTCGATGATCCACACCATGGACCCGCCGGGCGTCGGCGCGCGTTCGCTGGAGGAGTGCCTGACCATCCAGCTCCGCGAGAAGAACCGCTTCGATCCGGCGATGGAAGCGCTCGTGCGCCATCTCGATCTTCTCGCCCGCCGCGATTTGCCGCAACTGCGAAAGGTGTGCGGCGTCGACGGCGAGGATCTCGCCGAGATGATCACGGAAATTCGCCAGCTCACCCCCAAACCCGGCCTTGCCTTCGGCGGCGTGCCCGTACAGACGGTTATCCCCGACGTGCTCGTGCGTGCGGCGCCGGACGGCACGTGGCTCATCGAGCTGAACGCCGAAACGCTCCCGCGCGTGCTCGTCAACCAGACTTATTACGCCAAGGTCTCGCGCACCGCGAAATCTTCAACGGAAAAGGCCTTCCTCACCGAATGCCTACAGACCGCGAACTGGCTGACGCGCAGCCTCGAACAGCGCGCGCGCACCATCCTCAAGGTCTCCTCCGAGATCGTGCGCCAGCAGGACGCGTTCTTGACCTACGGCGTGCACTATCTCAAGCCGATGAACCTGCGCGCCGTCGCAGATGCCATTTCCATGCATGAATCGACGGTGAGCCGCGTCACCGCGAATAAATACATCGCAACGCCGCGCGGCACGTTCGAGATGAAATATTTCTTCACGGCTGCCATCGCCTCGACCGGGCGTGCGGACGCGCATTCGGCCGAAGCCGTGCGCCACCGCATCCGCGAAATGATCGATGCCGAACCGCCGGACGATGTGCTTTCGGACGACGCCATCGTCCAGGCGCTGCGCGACTCAGGAATCGACATCGCGCGCCGCACGGTGGCCAAATACCGCGAGGCCATGCACATCGCGTCCTCGGTCCAGCGGCGTCGCGAAAAAGTGACCTCTCTCTGACAGGGCCCTGTCCCCAGTCCGATCCTCACCGGGATTTGACTTCCCGGGACGGTGTCCGTAGGTCTTTTGCTTCGTGAAGGCGGAGAACCGCCTGCCGAGGGGGCATGAACAAGGACGTGACCTCAGAGCCGCGGCCAAAGGCCATGCGGAGCCTCCGGCAAGCCGGAACACCAAAGAGGCGTCCTCATGTTGAGTGATCTTCTGGCACCTGACGCCATCATCCCCACGCTCAAGGTGAATTCGAAAAAGCAGGCTCTTCAGGAGCTTGCCGCGCGCGCCGCCGAGCTTGCCGGATTGAACGAACGGGAAATCTTCGAAACGCTCCTGCAGCGCGAGCGTCTCGGCTCGACCGGTGTCGGCAACGGCATTGCCATCCCGCACGGCAAGCTCGCCAAGATTGATCGGCTGTTCGGCATTTTTGCCCGCCTCGACCGGCAGATCGATTTCGACGCGCTCGATTCCGAGCCGGTCGATCTCATTTTTCTTCTGCTCGCGCCCGAGCACGCCGGGGCCGATCATCTGAAGGCCCTTGCCCGCGTCGCGCGCGTCCTTCGCGACCCGCAGACCGCTGCCAAACTGCGCGCCACGCGCGATCCCGACGCTCTTCACGCGCTTTTGACCCAGCCGGCCGATCAGAAGGTCGCCTGAGCGTTTACGCAGCGGAAACCACGTTCCGCGGCCTTTTAGGAAAATCCTCTATTTCCGGAACTGCTTTCGATCCGCTCCGTTCACATTGGACAGGAGGATAGAGAGCCAAGATGAGGACTGTTCTAGTCGTCGAGGATGAAGCCCTGATTGCCCTTGATCTCGTTTGCGCGATCGAGGCGATGGGATACCGGGCCGTGGGGCCCGCGGCCAACGGTGCCGAGGCCCGCAAGATTGCCGCGCAGGAGATGCCCGATCTTCTGCTGATGGACGTCACCCTGCACGGACAGCCGGACGGGATCGACACCGCGCGCAGCATCACCGAAGAGCGCCCGGCCAAGGTCATTTTCCTGACCGCGATGACCGACGAGGACACGCGCCGTCGTGCCGAGCCCTTGAACCCCGAAGCATTCCTCTCGAAGCCGTATTCGATGCGGCAGATGGAAAAAGTGCTCGAACAGGCCTTCGCCCACTAATCGGAGGCAAGCGCCGCAACTGGATTGAGACGCGAGGCCTTCAGGGCGGGGGCAAATCCGAAGACGACCCCCGTCAGGACCGCGCAGCCGAATGCCATGACGGCGGGGCCGGGTGTGAATTTCAACGGCAGCCCCGCCCACAGGATGAGAAATCCTGCGCCGAAGCCGAGCACGACACCCAAAGTGCCGCCGAACGCCGCGACCACAACCGATTCCGTCAGAAACTGCTGGAGAATGTTCCGCGTCGCGGCCCCCGTCGCCATGCGGATGCCGATCTCGCGCGTGCGCTCGGTCACGCTCATCAGCATGATGTTCATGATGCCGATGCCGCCCACAAGCAGAGAAATCGAGGCGATAGAGGCCAGCAATATGGACAAGGTCTGCTGGGTCGCCGACATGGTCTCGACGATGGACGCCATGTTGCGAACCTGGAAATCCTGCACGCGGTGGCGCTCCGTCAAAAGTGCCGTCACCGCATTTTCGGTCTGCGCCATCTGGGTTGTGTCGTCCACCGCGACCGTGATCGAGCGGATGAACGTTTCGCCGAACAGCCGCATGCCGCCGGTCGTGATCGGCACGAAGACGACATCGTCCTGATCCGTGCCGAACCCCGTCGCGCCCTTCGCCGACATGACGCCGATCACCTGAAACGGCACATTGTTGATGAGAAGGAACCCGCCGACCGCGTCCTGCCCCTCGAACAGATTCTTCTCGACGGTCTTTCCGATCACCGCGACCGTCGCATAGCTCTGCTCGTCCGGACGCGTGAAGAACAGGCCGCGCTCGACCGGCCAGCTTCGCGTCTCGGGCAGGTCAGAGCTCGTCGCGGTCGCCTGCGTTGCGTAGTCCCGGTTTCCGGTGCGGAGCGTCACGGCGCCCTGCCGCTCCGGCATCGCGGCCTTCACATTCGGAAGCTCCGCCAAAGCGGTCGCGTCTGCCGGAATGAGCGTACGCACGGACGAGCCCTGCGCAAATCTCTGATTGGGCGCGCCAGGACGCACCACGAGAAGGTTCGAGCCCATCGATCCGATGCGCTTCATCACTTCTTCCTGCGCGCCCTCGCCGACGCCCAGCATGGCGACGACGGAGGCGACGCCGATCATGATGCCGAGCAGGGTCAGCACGGTGCGGAAGATGTTGGTGCGCAGCGCGCGGAGCGCCATCTTGGCCGCCTCGGCCACTTCGGCAAGCGCGGAGGGACGCGCGTTTGCCGGCGCCTTGAGAGGTTCGCTCGTGCGCGGCATCAGATCGGGGCCGCTGTCCGAAATGATCTCGCCGTCGCGGATCTCGATCACGCGCCGGGCATGGCGCGCCACCTCGCGGTCATGGGTGATGAGAATGATGGTGTGGCCGCGGGCGGCGAGTTCGGCGAGCAGCGCCATGACTTCCGCGCCGCTTTTCGAATCGAGCGCGCCGGTCGGCTCGTCCGCGAGAATGATGCGCCCGCCGTTCATCAGCGCCCGCGCGATGGAGACGCGCTGCTGCTGCCCGCCCGAAAGCTGGCTCGGCCGGTGGGTCTGCCGTTCCGACAGGCCGAGCGCCGTCAGGAGCCGCGACGCACGGCTCTTGCGCGCGTCCGCATCCAGTCCCGCATAGATCGCCGGAACCTCGACATTCTCGACGGCGGTCGCCGTCGAAATCAGATTGTAGCTCTGGAACACAAAGCCGAATTCGTCGCGTCTCAGGCGCGCCAGCTCGTCCCGCCCGAACCGCGAGACATTCTTTCCGTCGAACAGGTACGTACCGCGCGTCGGCTTGTCGAGACAGCCCAGAATGTTCATGAGCGTCGACTTGCCGGACCCGGACGCGCCCATGATGGCAACGAATTCGCCGGGATGGATCGTCAGCGAGACATTCTTCAGCACCTCGACGGGCACTTCCTCGCCATAGGTCTTGCCGATGTCCCTCAGCTCGATGAGCGGCGTCGTGACCGTCAGGTCTTCGGGGCGGAACCCGGCGACATTCATGGCAGCCTCAGACGGCCGCCGCCGCGCCGGCCCTCGCCGGGAGCAGACGCATCGCCGGCGGGAAGAACGACCTGATCGCCTTCCTCAAGTCCCGATGTCACCTCCGCCAGAATGCGCGTGCGCACGCCCGTTTCCACCTTGCGCGTCTCGGTGCCGAACCCCGTCTTCACCTCCACGGTGTACTGGCCGCTTCCGCGCGGGCTCTCGCGCAGCGCCTGAACCGGAACGGTCAGGACATCGTTTGCCTCGGCAACCACGAAGAAGACCTGCGCGGTCATCTCGGTCATCAATTCGTTCTTCGGGTTGTCGACATCGAACAAGGCCGTGTACAGCACGACATTGTTCTCGACGGTCGGCGTCGGAAGGATCTGGCGCAGTTTGCCTTCCCAGGAACGCTGGCCCGAGCCGAGCGTCGTGAAACGCGCGGTCATGCCGAGCGAAAGGCGCGGCACATCGGCTTCGGACACCTGCGTCCAGACGGTCATCGTCGAAAGATCCGCGACGCGCATCAGCACCGGCGCCTGCTGCACCGAATTGATGGTCTTGCCCTCGCGCGCGTCCAGCGAGACGATGGTGCCGTCCATGGGCGAGGTGATGCGCGTGTAGCCGAGCGTCGCCTCGTCGCCCTTCAGCGTCGCTTCCGATTGCTGGATCTGCGCGCGCAGCATGTCGACCTGGGCGATGGCGGAGCGGGCGGTGGCCTCGGCCGATTCGAAGGTCGTTTCCGAGACGGCCCTGGTGGCGACGAGCGTGCGCTGGCGCTCGAGCGTCTGGTTGGCGAGATCGCGCTGGGCCTCCTTGTCGGCCAATTGCGCGCGCAGCGCCGCGAGCGAGGCGCGGCCCGCCTCGACCTTGGTGCGCAGCACCGCGGGGTCGATCTCGGCAACCGGATCGCCGCTCTTCACCTCATCGCCGATCTCGACCTGGATGTTGGTGAGCTGGCCCGAAACCTGCGCGCCGATGTCCACATAATCGCGTGGCTGCAGCTTGCCGGTCGCCGACACGCTGTCCACGACATCGCCGCGCACCACGTTGGCGGTCGCCATTTCGACCGGCGCGCCCGACGGCAATGCGAACTGCCAATAGGCGAGCGCCCCGAGCCCGAGGGTGACGAGCCCGAGGACCGGGGCCTTCCAGCGGGCGCGCGGCCGCTCGGGCGACGGGCTCTCGTCCAGCGCGTCGAAGGCGCTGGTCTGGGGTTTTCCGGTTTCGGTGCGAATTCGGGTCACGCTCATGTCGGTCGGTCTCTTCGCCATCGATATGGCACGCGACGATATGGCCATTCGCGGGCTGAACCCTAGGTGAATGGGCAAGCCCCAATTGTTAAATTTCGGCAATGAAAAAAGCGCGGAAGCCGAGGCTCCCGCGCTTGTTCAGACCATTTCGTCCGGACCACCCGCCCGGACGAATGGCAAATTACTTGGCCGCCAGCTTGACGACTTCGGCTTCGACGCCCTTCACGAAGGTCTCGAATGTCGCCGGGTCCTCGAACGCCTTCACCGCATCGACCGCCCAGGTCGAGTGGCGCAGGGTGTAGATCGAGAAAGCGGTCGGCGAGACCTTCTTGACGAAATAGTTCTCAAGACGGAACGGCAGGGCCTCAAGAACCAGAAAGTCGGACGTCGCATAGTCCTTCTCGAACGCCTTGTAGGCTTCGGCGGCTTCCTTGAACTTGCCGGCACTGATCAGGCCGGTCAGCTGGCCGAGAAATTCCACGGCGGGCGTTGTCTTTGCGCTCACGGCTACGTTCATCCCTGCATTCCCCTCTAGATATACGGGTCGTCCCGGTTTCGGGCCACGGCCCACAGGCGGCGGGCCCCAAAACCACAGATCCGGGGTCGAGTTAGGGAACGGCGTGCCTGCGGTCAAGATGGCAGATTGCCGTTTGCCGAAACCGGCCTTCAGAAGCGGAAAATGGTGGGCGATACAGGGATTGAACCTGTGACCCCTTCCATGTCAAGGAAGTGCTCTCCCGCTGAGCTAATCGCCCATTTTCCATTGGCGGAGAGGGGCGGATATACCGGCTCGAAACCCCATCCGCAAGCCAGAACCGCGTCCTTTTTCAGGCCGCCAGCATTTTCTGGACCTCATTGACGAGATCGCGCAGGTGGAAGGGCTTCGACAGCACCTTCGCATCCTTGGGCGTGTTCGAATCCGGGTTGAGGGCAACGGCCGCAAAACCCGTGATGAACATGATCTTGATGTCCGGATCGAGCTCCGAAGCCCTGCGGGCCAGCTCGATCCCGTCCATTTCCGGCATGACGATGTCCGTCAGCAGCAGCTCGAACGGCTCTTCGCGCAGGCGGTGATAGGCCGAAAGCCCGTTGTCGAAGGAAACGACGTCGTAACCGGCGTTCTGCAGCGCTTTCACAAGGAAGCGGCGCATGTCGTTGTCGTCTTCGGCGAGGATGATTTTGTTGATGTCGGTCATGTGCGTCTCAGCCAGCGGCCCCCTGAACTCATCCCATAAGGCGCCACGACCGTAAACACCGGGTTCACGAACAGATCAATTGACGCAAAGCCGATGGACAGCGGCGCGCTGTCGCGGCACCATCGCAACCGCTTGCGCGTTCTGCTAAAGCCTTGCCCCGAACAGGACCTTGGCGATTCCCGACCCGATGCCGGCACGACACGAAGATCACACCGAGGCTGAGTTCGAAATTGTCGAACCGGCGCAGGTGCTCGCGCCTGTCGTGTTCAACTCGCCCCATTCGGGCGCGCGCTACCGGCCCGAATTCCTGGCCTCCGCCCGGCTCGACCCGCTGGCGCTGCGCCGCTCCGAAGACGCCTTTGTCGACGAACTCTTTCTTCACGCGGTCGCTTTCGGCGCTCCCCTGATGCGCGCCCATTTCCCGCGCGCCTACCTCGATGTGAACCGCGAGCCCTACGAGCTCGACCCGCGCATGTTCGAAGGGCGGTTGCCGCCCTATGCCAATACGCGCTCGCTGCGCGTTGCGGGCGGGCTCGGCACCATCGCGCGCGTCGTCGGCGATGCGCAGGAAATCTACCGCGGCCGCCTTCCCGTCGAGGAGGCGATCGGCCGTATCGAGAACATCTACAAACCTTATCACGAAGCGCTCGGCACGCTCGTCTCCGACATCTGCCACATCTTCGGCAGCGCGATCCTGATCGATTGCCATTCCATGCCCTCGACGGGGCTCGGACGCGACGAGCGCCAGCGTGTGGATGTGGTGCTGGGCGACCGCTACGGCTCCAGCTGCAATCCGTTCCTCAGCGATTTCGCCGAAGTGACCCTGCGCGGTCTCGGCTTCAGCGTGGCGCGCAACCGGCCCTATGCGGGCGGTTACATCACCGAGCATTACGGCGCGCCCGCCATGGGCGTGCACGCGCTCCAGATCGAGATCAACCGCGCCCTTTATATGGACGAGAAGACCCATGAGCGCACGGCCGGCTTCGCCGTCCTGTGCGGCAAGCTCGGCGCCTTCTGCGAGCACCTCATCCTGTTCGCCCAGCGCGAACTCGTCGTCCGCCGCGCCGCTGCCGAGTGATTTTCCCGACATGACCGCACCCGTCGATTTTGAAGCCTTCGTGGAACGCCTTGCGACTGTCGCGGGCGAAGCCGTCATGCCGTTCTTCCGCACGACGATCGGCGTGGAGAACAAGAAGGACGGACGGGGCTTCGACCCGGTCACCGCCGCCGACCATGCGGGCGAGGCGGCCATGCGCCAGCTCATCAAGGCGACGTTCCCGTCCCACGGCATTGTCGGCGAGGAATTCGGCAGCGAGGCGGAAGACGCCGAATATGTGTGGGTGCTCGATCCGATCGACGGCACGCGCGGCTTCATCACCGGCCTTCCGACCTGGGGCACGTTGATCGGCCTTCTGAAGGGCGGCGTCGCGGTCTATGGCGTGATGAGCCAGCCCTTCACCAAGGAACGCTTCTGGGGCGATGGCGGCTCGGCGCGCGTCAAGGGCACGCTCGGCGAGCGCAAGCTGCGCACCCGCCAGTGCGCACAGCTCGAAGACGCCATCGTGTCCTCGACTTCGCCGCGCATCTTCAAGGGCCGCGATCTCGAAGCCCTCGAAGCCGTCGAGGCGGCCACGCGCGACATCCGTTTCGGCGGCGATTGCTATGCCTATTGCATGCTGGCCGCCGGACAGATCGATCTCATCGTCGAAACGAGCCTGAAGCCCTACGACATCGTGGCGCTGATCCCGATCATCGAAGGCGCCGGCGGTGTCGTGACCGACTGGCAGGGCGGCCCGGCCACCAATGGCGGCCGCATCGTCGCGGCCGGAGACCGCCGCGTCCATGCGGCGGCGCTGGAGCTTCTGGCGAAGTATTGATCGGTCCGCCACTGCGGCATTGCGGACCACTCGGGCACCAAGGCGGCCATCGCCGCTTCTGGCCGGTCCACACGGCGGCGACATCCCCGGCGGCGCCATCGACGTCGGGAGGTCTGCGATCCGAGCCTCTGCCGACTTCTTCTTATCGGGCCCCTCGCTTCCTATTTAACGTCACGGAACGTGCGGGCAGAGGCCTCCGCATGTACGAAGATCGGAGAACGGATCGTGACGTGGGAATATCTTGTGATCACGGAGACCCTGGATTCAACCGAGCTCGGCAAACTTGGAGCCGAAGGGTGGGAGCTCGTTGCGGTGGTCTCGCCCGGGCATTTCGTGCTGCATCATTTCTTCAAGCGCGAGGTGCGCGCCTGATCGGGCGCGGCCTCGCACATACGCGCACCCGGCATCAAGGAAACCCCATGACCAAGCCAACATTCTTCGTCACGCCCGGCTATGGCGAGCGCCTGCGGGATCTGCTGCATTATTCTCAGGCCGTGAAAATCGGAGATCGCGTCGAGACCTCCGGTCAGGGCGGCTGGGACGACGACCTCACGATTCCCGAAAGCCTTGAGGACGAGATCGCGCAAGCCTTCCGCAACGTCGAACGCACCTTGGCCACGGCGGGCGCGAGCTGGAAGGACGTCGTGCACGTCAATTCGTATCACGTGGGCGGCTTCCCTCCCGAGGTCAACGAGACGATGGCACGTCTGTACCGGTCCTACATGCCCGATCATGCGCCCATCTGGACGCAGACCGGCGTCGAAGCGCTGGGCCTTCCCGAAATGCGCATTGAAATCCGCGTCACCGCCATCTTGCCCTGAACAGGCGCACTGCGCGGAGCCCGGCCCCTAATCCGGGAAGGTCGGGCTTCCGGGAATAAACGCGTCGAACGCGGTCCAGAACGCGTCGCGGATGGCGTCGCGCTCCATCAGGATTTCGTGCCGGGCATTGGGCAGGATGATGGCCTCGGCGGTGCGCATCTGCCGCGCCAGAGCCTCGATCGGCCGGTTGGAGACGATCTTGTCGTTCGCGGCAATGAAGAACAGCGTCGGCGTGCGGATCTGCGACACGCGTTCGGGGTCCGCCAGCATGTCCATCGCCTTGTGGGCGGCGCGCAGCCAGGCGATCGTGGGCGAGCCGAGCACCAGATGCGGCGCCGCCTTGCAGAGCGCCGCGAGCCGCGCATAGCGCTCCGGATCGCTTGTCAGCACATTTTTCGAAATGTCGCGCTCGCTTTGCGCGTAATCGCGCGCCCCGCCGCCCGGCACGAACAGCCGTCCGCACCCCAGTCCGGCCAACGTCGCCGCAAGGGCGCGCGCGAGCGGATCGGCGGCAATGCCGGGCAGGTCGATCATCGCCGCCGTCAGCACGATCCGGTCCCACCAGGTCGAACGGCGGCGGGTGGCTTCCAGAAGGATCGGCCCGGCCATGGAATGGCCCAGCGCGAAGAAGGGCGGCGGAAAGTCCGGGCGCACGAAATCTTCCATGAAGACGTCGAGGTCGTTCTGGAAATCCGCGAACCGCGCGATGTGGCCCCGGCGGGCGTTCTTCAGCAGGCGGTCCGAGCCGCCCTGCCCGCGCCAGTCCATGGCGGCGACGGTGAAGCCGCGCTCGTTCAGATCGCCGATCACCTCGAAATATTTCTCGATGAATTCGGAGCGCCCCTGAAACAGGCAGACCGTTCCCTTGAACGGCCGGTCGGACGGCGCCTTGAACCGCGCGACGCGCAGTTTCACCCGGTCGCGGGTGACCAGTTCGAACAGTTCGGCGTTCGCCGGAACGGGATTTTCGGGGATGGAAACCAGCGGAAGAGGCATTTTCGGATTCTTGGAAGGCGGCTCTTGAAGGGACAGATTCGGCATACCAAATCGGACTTGTGCAGGCCCTGAGGGGCTGCGCAACGAAAATCGGACCCTGCCTCTTCAGGAGGGTCCATCCAACCGCATCGCTCAAGGAGGATGTGACATGCGTGCTTTTGACCCTTCACTTCTGTACCGCTCGACCGTCGGCTTCGACCGGCTGTTTACCCTGCTCGACCAGTTCGGCCCCGAAACCGGGCAGGCGCCGGGCTATCCGCCCTATAACATCGAGCGCACCGGCGAGAACGATTACCGGATCTCCGTCGCCGTCGCGGGCTTCGCGGAGCCTGATCTCAACATCGAGGTCAAGGAAAACGCGCTCACCGTGAAAGGCGAGAAGCAGCCCTCCGAAAGCCGCAGCGAAGTGCTCCACCAGGGCATCGCCGCGCGCGCCTTCGAACGCCGCTTCCAGCTCGCCGATTATGTTGTTGTTAAAGGCGCGAGCCTCGAAAACGGCCTCCTCCACATCGACCTCGTCCGCGAGGTCCCGGAGGCCAAGAAGCCCCGCACCATCGCCATCACCTCGAACGGCTCCGCGCAGCCGCAGGTGATCGAGAACCGGGCCGCGTAACGGCACCCGAAAATGAGAGCGCCCCGGTTTTCCGGGGCGCTTTTTATTTCCCGGTCACATCCTCGCCGACCACGCGGCCATTTTCCAGCCAGACGATCTTGCCGGCCAGCCGCGCGATCTCGTCGCGTGCATGACTGACATAGAGGATCGGCACGCCGGTCTTCTTCGGCAGGGCTTCCAGAAACGGCAAGATCTCCTCGCGCCGCGGCTGATCGAGCGCCGACAGCGGCTCGTCAAGCAAAAGCAGCGCGGGATCGGCGAGCAGCGCCCGGCCGATGGCGACGCGCTGCGCCTCGCCGCCCGACAGAAGGCGCGGGCTGCGCTTCAGCAAATGACCGATCCCCAGAAGCTCGACCACAGGTTCAAGCGGCGCCGTGCTGCCGGACAGCCAGCGTCCATACTTCAGATTGCGCTCGACGCTGAGATGCGGAAACAGCCGGGCGTCCTGAAACACATAGCCGATCCGGCGCTTGTGGCGCGGCACATACACGCCCTTTTCCGTATCGACGAGAACGCGCCCGGACACGACGATCTTTCCCCGCTCGGACCGGATGAGCCCGGCGATGGAGTTGAGAATGGTCGTCTTGCCCGCTCCCGAGGAACCGGACAAAGCCGTCACCTGCGCATCGCTTTCGAAGGACGCATCGAGCGTGAACTCACCGAGGCGTTGGTAAAGCGCAATCTCGATCATTGCAGGTCCAGCTTGCGATCGAGACGGCGCGCGAAATATTCGGACAGAAGCAAGGCAAACACCGACACCGCGACCGCAATCAGCACAAGCCGCATCGCACCGGCATCGCCACCGGGCACTTGCGTGAAGGTGTAGATCGCGCTCGGCAGCGTCTGCGTTTCGCCGGGAATGTTGGAGACGAACGTGATCGTCGCGCCGAACTCGCCGATGGCCTTGGCAAACGCCAGCACAGCGCCCGCCAGAATACCCGGCAGGCTCAGAGGCAGTGTAACGGTGAAAAACACCACAAGAGGGCTCGCTCCGAGCGTGCCCGCCGCCGCTTCCAGCCGCCGGTCCACCGCCTCGATGGACAGCCGGATGGCGCGGACGAGAAGCGGAAAGGCCATCACCCCGGCCGCGAGCGCCGCGCCCGTCCATCGGAACGAAAAGGTGAAGCCGAACCAGTCGTACAGGAACGCACCGACAGGCCCCCGGCGCCCGAAGGTGAGCAGCAGCAGATAGCCCGTCACGACCGGCGGCAGGACAAGCGGCAGGTGAACGAGCGTGTTCAGCGCCGAACGCCCCCAGAACCGTCCGCGCGCAAGCGCATAGGCGGCCGCGATGCCGAATGGCAGGCTGACGATCACCGCCGTTGCCGCGACCTTCAGGCTGAGCTGAAGCGCCGCGACCTCGTCCGGCTGGAGGCGAAACCAGTCAAGCATCAATCGACAATCGAAAAGCCCTGCTTCTCGAACGCCTGAACAGCTTTCGGCGAACGAAGATAGGCAAGGAACGCATCGGCATCGGGGCTCATGGAGTCCTTTAGCCTGGCCGCCGGATACACGATCTGCGGATGCGTGTCCTCAGGAAACGTATCGACAATCCTCACACTGGCGTCGGCGGCAGCATCGGTCCTGTAGACCACACCAAGCGGTGCTTCCGCGCGGGATACGAGAAGCAGCGCCGCACGGACGTTCTCGGCCTGCGCCACGCGCCCTTCGACCGCCGGCCAGACGCCGAGCTTTTCCAGGGCCGCCTTGCCGTATTTACCCGCAGGGACAGCATCCACATTCGCCATGGCAAGCCTGCCATCGGCACCGAGCGCCCCGGCGAGATCGAAACCGGGCGCGATCTTGAGATCGACCGTGGAATTCTTCGGCGCGACAAGCACGATGCGGTTGAGCAGAAGGCTCGTGCGCGTACCGCCCGCAACCTGCCCCGCTTTCTCGACGTAATCCATCCAGGCAAGATCGGCGGAAATGAACAGATCGGCAGGCGCGCCGCTTTCGATCTGCCTGGCGAGCGCGGAACTGGCGGCATAGGAGGCCGCGACGCTCTTCCCGGTTTCGGTCTTCCACTGCGCGGCGACATCGTCCAGCGCGTTTTTCAGGCTGGCGGCGGCGAACACGATCACGTCGGCGCCCTGCGCCGCCGCTGGCGCGGCGATCAGAACAAGCGCACAAATGGGTGCTGCAAACCGGGACAGGAAATTGCGCATGGCGGACCCTTGCTGGAGGGAGCATGAATACGCCCCGAGGGGGACAATTCAAGCCATGTCTGGCGGTTCGACGATAGAGGTGGCCTATCGCGCCCGCCGCGAACAGGGCCCGAATGGCGAGGCCGCGATCAAATCACAGGTGTGTGCATGAACTGGGACGGGATCGACGCTGCGAAATATCAGGACGAAGCAGAAGCCGTCCGGGCGCTTCTGGCGGCCAATCCACTCGCCCCTCAGGCGCGCGCAGACATCGCGGCGCGCGCCCGCGATCTTGTGCGGACGGCGCGGGGCCTTGGGCATGACGGCGTGGTCGAGAGCTTTTTGCAGGAGTTCAGCCTCGCCACGCGCGAGGGGCTTGTTCTCATGTGCCTTGCCGAGGCCCTGCTGCGCACCCCGGACGAGCACACGCGCGACCGCCTGATCGCCGAAAAGGTCTCGTCGGCCGATTGGGCGAGCCATCTCGGCCGCTCCGAAAATCTGTTCGTCAACGCCTCGACCTGGGGCCTCATGCTGACCGGCCGCCTCGTGAGCGTGGACGAGAACGCCGGACGCGATCTGCCCGGCTATCTGAAACGCATTGCGGGCCGCATCAGCGAACCCGTCATCCGCGCCGCCATCGGGCAGGCCATCCGTATCATGAGCGACCAATTCGTCCTCGGCCGCACCATCGAGGAGGCGATCGCGCGTGCCGGGCGGGAGGAGCTTCTGTGCTCGTTCGACATGCTTGGCGAAGGCGCGCGCACAAAGGCCGATGCGGAACGCTATGAGGCCGCATACACAACCGCAATCCACGCCATCGGCGCACATACGAAAGGAAAGAGCCCCGAAGACGGGCACGGCGTGTCGGTGAAACTGTCCGCACTGTCACCGCGCTACGATGCCGTGCAGGCAGACCGCGCGCCTTCCCCCGTCTGGGACGATCTTTATCCGCGCCTGAAACGCCTTGCGCTCCTGGCGGCCGGGCACAACATCAATTTCACGCTCGACGCCGAGGAAGCCGACCGGCTGACGCTCTCGCTCGCCATTGTCGAGCGCCTGGCGCGCGAGCCGGACTTCGGCACCTGGACCGGCCTCGGCCTCGCGGTTCAGGCCTATCAGAAACGCGCGCCCGCCGTGATCGACCGTCTCGCCCTTCTGGCCCGCGAGACCGGACGCCGTCTCGTCGTGCGGCTCGTCAAGGGCGCCTATTGGGACACCGAAATCAAGCGCGCGCAGATCGCCGGGCGCCCCGATTATCCTGTCTTCACGACAAAGCCCGCGACCGATCTCTGTTATCTTGTCTGCGCCGAAAAGCTCATCGAAGCGGCGCCCCACATCTATCCGCAGTTTGCGACGCACAACGCCCACACACTCGCCGCCGTTCTCGCGATGGCGCAACGCGCGGACATCGAGGTCGAGTATCAGCGTCTGCACGGCATGGGGCTTGAACTCTACACCGCCGCTCAGCAGGCCTATGGAATGCCGCCTGTGCGCACCTATGCCCCGGTGGGCGGCCATGAGGAACTTCTACCTTATCTTGTCCGGCGCCTTCTGGAGAATGGCGCGAACACCAGCTTCGTGCATACATTCCTCGATGAGGATGTCGCGGTGGAAAAGGTTGTGAGCGATCCGGTCGAGGCCGTGGAGGCGCATCCCCGCCGCCATCCCCGCATTCCCGCGCCGCCCGATATTTACGGCACGGCGCGCAAGAATTCATCGGGAACAGATCTCACAATCCGCTCCGAAAGAGCCCGCATCGAGGACGCGATTTCCGGACTCTCGACCGTCAACGCAACGCCGCTCATCGGCGGCGAGCCGGTGGATGGAACGGCCTGCGCGGTCCACGCCCCGGCAGACAGCCGGCAGATCGGAACCTGCGTGGACGCGACCGTCGCCGCCATCGACGAAGCCATCTCCCGCGCCCGCGCCGCGCAACCACACTGGGACCGCCTCGGCGGCCCGGCGCGGGCGCAGGTTCTGCGTGGAATGGCCGACGCATTGGAGCAGAACCGCGACCGCCTGATCGCGCTTCTCGCACGCGAAGGCGGCAAGACGCTCCCCGACGGTATATCCGAAGTGCGCGAGGCCGTGGATTTCTGCCGTTATTACGCGCATCTCGCGGAGAAGGATTTCGTGCCGCGCACGCTCGATGGCCCTGCCGGCGAGCGCAACGTCCTCACTCTCCACGGGCGCGGCATCTTTGCCTGCATCAGCCCGTGGAATTTCCCGCTCGCCATCTTCACCGGCCAGATCGCGGCTGCGCTCGCGGCTGGAAACGCGGTACTGGCGAAACCCGCCGAGCAGACGCCGTTGATCGCCCATGAAGCGGTGAGGCTTTTTCAGGCCGCCGGACTCGATCCCGATCTTCTGCATCTCGTTCCGGGCCCTGGGCAGAGTGTCGGCGACCAGCTGATCCGCCATCCCGGCATCGACGGCATCGCCTTTACCGGCGGAACCGAAACGGCATGGGCCATCAACCGCGCGCTCGCCTCGCGCGATGGCCCGATCCTTCCCTTCATCGCGGAAACCGGCGGGCTGAACGGAATGTTCGTGGACACCACGGCACTTCGCGAACAGGTGGTGGACGACGTCGTTCTTTCGGCGTTCGGTTCGGCCGGGCAGCGTTGTTCGGCGCTCCGCCTTCTGTTTCTCCCCGAGGAAACCGCCGATCATCTCATCGAGGGCATAGCGGGCGCGATGGACCAGGTCGTCATCGGCGATCCGTCCGATCCCGCGACCGATGTCGGCCCGGTGATCGATGCGGAGGCGCGGGATGCTTTGTCGGCACATCTGAAGAGGCTGGAGAAAGACGCGCGCGTGATCCACCGGATCGCCGCTCCACGGGAAGGCACGTTCTTCGGCCCTGTCCTCGCCGAAATTCCTGAACCCGGATTTTTCAAGCGCGAAGTGTTCGGGCCGATCCTGCACGTCGTTCGCTACAAGCCCGAGCGCATCGACGAAGTCGCGGAAAAACTCGCCGCCTTGCGCTACGGCCTGACGCTCGGCGTGCACTCACGCATCGACGGCTTTGCCGATGAGGTCGCGCGTCTCGTGCCGGCCGGGAACCTCTACGTCAACCGTTCCATCATCGGCGCGGTCGTCGGCGTGCAGCCCTTCGGCGGAGAAGGCCTGTCGGGCACCGGGCCGAAGGCCGGCGGTCCGTACGCCCTGACGCGCTATGCCCTCGAGCGCGCGACGAGCATCAACATCGCCGCGCAGGGCGGCGACCCGAGCCTCATGAACCTGTAGGAACAATCACGCCTTCGGCGCCCAGCCCTTCAGCTCGCGCCGCGCCACGGCCTCGATCACATCCATGCCATCGTCGCTGTCGTTGAGGCAGGGAATGTGCGTGAAGTTGACGCCGCCATTGTGGTGGAAGATTTCGGCGTTCTCGACACCGATTTCCTCGATCGTCTCAAGGCAATCGGCGGTGAAGCCCGGCGTAATGACGGCCAGATTCTTCAGGCCGCTTTTCGCCAGCGCCTCGACCGTCTTGTCGGTGTAGGGCTTCAGCCATTCCTCCGGCCCGAACAGCGACTGGAAGGTCAGTTCGAGATCGTTTTCGGCCATCCCAAGTTCCTCGCGCAGAAGCCGCGCCGTCTTGGAGCAATGGCAATAATAAGGATCGCCCTTCTCGAAATAGCTTTTCGGAATGCCGTGGAAGCTCGCAAGGATCTTGTCAGGCTTCCAGCTGAGCGTCCCGAGATGCGCCCGGACCGAATTTGCAAGCGCCGAGACATAGACCTTTTCATCGTGCCAGGGCGGTGCGATGCGCAGCGCCGGCTGCCAGCGCATCTTCGCCAGCTTCTCGAACACCTTGTCGCCGACGGTCGCGCTCGTCGCCGCAGCGTATTGCGGGTACATCGGGATGACGAGCAGCCGGTCGCATCCCTGCGCCTGCAAAGCATCGATCCGCTCGGCGATCGAGGGAAAGCCGTAGCGCATGGCCCAGTCGACGACGACATCCCCGCCGAGATCGGCCAGACGTTCCGTCAGCTTCTCGGCCTGGGCGCGGGTGATGGTCTTGAGCGGCCCTTCATCGCGCTCCTTGTTCCAGATCGTCTCGTAGTCCTTGCCCTTTTTTTGCGGGCGGACGGACAAAATGATGAGGTTGAGGATCGGCCACCATTTCCAGCGTGGCTCCTCGATCACGCGCCTGTCGGACAGGAACTCCTTCAGATAGGCCCGCATGGGCCAATAGGAGGTTCCTTCGGGCGTCCCGAGATTGACGATGAGGACGCCGATCCTGCCGGATTTCACCGGCGGATGACTGGTGGGACGATGAGAGTGATCGAGGCTCTTTTGCATGGCGTTTATTTAGATCGCTTCGCCGCCGGGCGCCATGCGCCTGTTGGCCCTGCCTGCGGCTTTCACCCAGCCGCAGCCGATGGCACGCCCGCCGTCAGCAGCCCGCCGAGAAGCATCAGGCCGAAGGCAAGCACCGCGAACCCGGCCATGACCTCGACGACGCGCAGCGCCTTGCGCGCCCGCGGCCGGGAGGAGCCCGCGGCAAGCCAAAGCGCGAGGTGCTTTGCGGTCACCGCAAGGGTCGCGATGGCGGCAACGGTGATCGCGGTTCCGAGCGCCATGATGAACGTCGCTGCGACACCGGCCCAAACGAGGCCCTGCGCCAGCGCGAACACCAGAATGAGAAGAGCCCCCGTGCAGGGCCTCAAGCCCACGGCAAACACCGCCGCCCAGGCCCGCCGCCAGCCGAACGCGCCGTCGAGATCCTCAAGGCGCGGTCCGTGGCTGTGATCGCAGGTCTCGTCATGCCGGTGCGCCGGGATGAGGCTGCGGCGGAACAGAAGCGCGACGCCCAGCGTGACGATCAGCCCATAGCTCGCCGCCTCCAGCCACCAGGCGGCAACGCCCATGGCCTGGCTGGTCGCGCCAAGCAGGACCGCGAAAACGCCGACCACGACGACCGCCGTCACCGCCTGCGCCATTGCGGAAAGGAACGAGATCAGAATGCCGCGCCGCAGGGTCTCGCCGGTCGCTAGTAAATACGACGAAATCACCGCCTTGCCGTGGCCGGGTCCCGCTGCATGGAAAATGCCATACGCAAAACTCAGCGCGGCGAGCACGAGGAAGGCCGAACCGTCTTCCTTGGATTTCGACAGCGCATCCGACATCGCTTTGTAGAACCCGGCCTGCTGCCGCGCGATCCAGCCGAACAGGCCGCCCGAAGGTTGCGAGGACACGCCGTCGGGACGCACGATGCCGAACGCGCCGAGCGGGGTGCTGGCCGGCTTCGCCGCCGGCGCGTCGCCTCCGGCCGTCGGGGCCTCCTGCAGCGGCGAGGCCTCGGCGATCCGCAGCGCCTGGTTGACGCGCGAGGCGATATCGAGCGCACCGGTTTCAGGCGCCGCCGGCGCGGGCGCCGGAGGAGGCGCGATCGAGCGTGCATACGCAAGTGCCGCCTCGCCGCAACGCGCGACAATGACATTGGCGAACTGCTTGCCCCATCCCTCTTCGGGATCGAGGTTGGAAAAGAAATCCTCTGTCAGCTTCTGCTGGTCTGCGACGCCCTGATCCGGGCTTTCGGCATCGGCACGGCAGCCATCGGGCGCGCCTTCGATGCTCGCGGGCGTCTGTTCGGCGAAGGCGAAGGACACGAAATAGCTGGGATCGTAGACCTCGACCCGTGTGGTGTCCGCCGTCGCGCTCTGCCGCACCGGCAGGGTGAAATGCAGCGTCAGCGCCGTGCCGTCATGGTCGAGCCAGTAATCCACCGGCTGCGAAAACCCGATGTCCTCGTTGCCCGCCCGGCCGAAGGTGAAGAAGTCGAATTCCTTCAGCGAGGTGACGTTGACCTCCGCCAGATCCTTCAGTTCCTCGCGCGAGAGCTTGCCGTCGCCGTCGGCGTCGAGGCCCTGCGAGGCGAAGGCCGAGAACATGTCGTCGAAACGCCAGGCGTGCTTCACCGCATTCAGTCTGCCCTCGGCATAGACGAGCGTGCTCTGCACCGTCACGAAAACGTGCGGATGCGCGAGCGCCTGCCCGGCGGACAACGCGAGACCAGAGGCCAGAAGAGGAGCGGCGAGACGGCGAAACATGAGCGCGTTAGTCACCTGTCCAGTGCGGCTGAAACAAGGCAATCAGTTTCCCAGCGGGAAGCGGCGCGCGAGACGGAACGGCTCTCCCGGCGCGGGCTCGACAAAAACCGAGAGCGAGCGGATGGCAAGCTCCTCGCCGTTCACCTCTGCGTCATGGGCCGCGACCACCGCCGCCAGAACATCGCCGAGGCGCGCCTCGGGCACCGGACCCGCAAGACTCATATGAAAGGTGAAGGCGTCGAAGACATAAGGATAGCCCCAACGTTCCAGATGCGCCCGCTCCCGCTCGTCCAGCCCCGCTTTCGCGCGCCGCGCGCGGTCGGCCTCGCCGAGCGGTTCGCGAAAACGGTCGAACTGCTCGACACAGGCATCCGCGATGGCGCTCACGCCCGGATCGGTCACCGGCAAGCCCAGCAGGCAATAGGAGCCGGAATGTTCCGGCCAGAGGGCAAGCCCCGTGACGGGCGAAAGCCGCGCTGAAAATTCCTCCATGGCCGCGAAAAGCTCATTCTCCGTGCGGCCCTCCGTCAGCGCGAAGGGCGCCTTCAGCGTGGCATGAAATCCGTAGCGGCGCGGCGAGGCGGTGAAGCTCTGCCAGTCCTCGGGCCGGATGCCGTCCGGCACCAGTTGCGGCAGAATTTTGCCGCTCTCGGGATCGCGTCCCAGAAGCCGCGTGCCGAACGCCCACAATCGCGTGTCACGTTCGGGTGCAAAATAGATCGCATAGCGCGCCATCAGAAAACCCTCTGCCCCTCCACCGTCACCGCGCGGATGACCGGCGTTCCATCCACAATCCGCACGCGCACGAAATCGGACCTCAGACCGGGCGTCAGCCGCCCGCGATCTTCGAGGCCCAGCATGTCCGCGGCTTTCCAGGTCACCAGTCCGAACGCCGCGTGCAGCGGCACACCCGCCGACAATGTCATGACGGCCTGAAGCAGGCTCGCGGGAACATAGTCAGAAGACAAAACATCGACGAGCCCGTGCGCCGCAAGATCGCTCACAGCAACGCCGCCCGAATGCGAGCCGCCGCGCACCACATTCGGCGCGCCGAGCACCGTCATCATTCCGGCGGCGCGCGCATCCTGCGCCGCCTCCACGGTCGTCGGGAATTCCGAGATCGAGCAGCCCAGCGCCTTCGCCATCGTCACATGCTCGGGTGTCGTGTCGTCATGGCTGGCGATCTGGATGCCCTGCGTGCGGAAGAACTCCGCCGCCTTCGGAAAATTGCGCGCAGCCTCAGCGCTCGTCGCCTCGATCTTCGCGCCGATGATCCCGTCGATTTCGGCGTCCGTACGGCCCTCGCCCGTCATGAAGCGGCGGTAGAGCTTCATGTCGCGCCACTGGCGCTGGCCGAGCGTGTGGTCCATCAGCGAGGCAAGCTTCAGAAGCGGCGTGTGCGCCGTGCGTTCCAGAACCTGCATCATGCGCGGATCGGTCGTCTCGCAGCGGAAATGCAGGCGATGATCGGCACGGAACAGCCCCTGCCGCATGCCGGATCCCACGGCCTCCACCATCGGCCCGATGATTTTCGGACGATGATCCTTCTCGTCGTCATACCCGCCGATGCACACCGCGTCATAGACCGTCGTGATGCCCGCTGCGACAACCTGCGCGTCGTGAACGAGCGCTGCCGACAGCGCGTTCGGCCAGATGACGCCGGGGCGCGGCACGAAATGCTTTTCGAGATTGTCCGTGTGGCACTCGATGAGACCCGGCGCGATGAAATCGCCATCCACATCCTCGCCCGCCGCCGCGCGGCCCGGCTGAATGTCGACGATGCCATGCGGACCATAGACGAGCGTGCCGTCCACGATGCCGTTTTCAGTGATGAGCTTTGCGTTGGTGAGGGTGACGGTCACACGATTTTCCAGAATGCAGGGATGTCTTAACAGAAGAGCGTCACAGGCCCAATGCACCGCCGTCGGCGCGCGGATCATGTGCGCCTTCGATGCGCCCGTCGGGATGACGCACAATCATCCCGGCGTGTCCGGTCTCCGAACTGTAAGGCTTTTCGAGAACCTCGATGTCGTGGCCGCGCGCGGCAAGCTGCTCGATGATCGCGCCGTCCATGCGCGGTTCGAGCTTGAGCGTGGTCTCCGTCTCGCCCCAGCTTTTGCCGAGCCGCCAGCGCGGCGCGTCCACGGCTTCCGCAACGTTCATTCCATATCCCGCATGGCGCACGAAGATCGCCGCTTGCGTCTGCGGCTGGCCATCGCCGCCCATCGAGCCATATGTGATGACGCGCCCGTCCTTCATCTTTGCGATGGGCGGGTTCAGCGTGTGAAACGGAAGGCGCCCCGGCTGAAGCGGGTTCCGCGCTCGCTCGTCGAGCGCAAACGCGCAGGCGCGGTTCTGCCAGAGAATGCCAGTTTTCGGCAGCACGCAGCCCGAGCCCCATTCCCAGTACAGACTTTGGATATAGGACACGGCGCGTCCCTCGCGGTCGATGACGCCCATCCACACCGTGTCGCCCTCGCCGGGCGGCGCGGGCCAGGGCAAAGCGCGGTCGCGCGCGATCTTCGCAGCCTCCTGCTGAAGGCGCTCCGGCGTCAGGAAGCTTTTGGGATCGTCATCGCCATAGCGCGGATCGGTGATCGCGCGGTCGCGGATGAGAAAGGCGCGCTTTGTCGCCTCGACCAGACCATGCACGAAATCGGTGCTGTCCTGACGCCCGAGATCGAGCCGTTCGGCAATGCCGAGAATAAGGAGAGAGGCCAGTCCCTGCGTCGGCGGCGGCGCGTTCCACACCGTGCCGGATTTGAGGGCCAGCATCAGCGGCTCGCGCAGCCGCGCTTCGTAGGATCGCAAATCCTCGCGCGTGACCGGGCTTCCGATGGCCTCAAGATCGCCCGCGGCCTCGCGCCCGACATCGCCACGGTAAAAGTCGTCGAGGCCGGCCCGCGCGAGATGTTCGAGCGTGTCGGCAAGTTTCGGCTGCTTCAGAATCGCGCCTTCGCCCGGAAGTTTTCCTTCATTCAGAAACTGCGCCGCAAATCCGGGGGCCGCGAAAAGCTCGCTTGCGAGTTTGGCCGTGTTGGCCGCCTGCCCTTTCGAGACCGCAAATCCCTCGCGGGCATGGCGGATCGCATCCGAGAACAGAACCTTGAGCGGCAGCCGACCGCGCCCGGCCTCCAGCGCCAGCTTCCAGCCGCCGGCAACGCCCGCGACAGTCGCAGCCCCAAGCGCGCCGCGCGGCGGCACCGTGCCGTGGCCCGCTTTGTGATAGGCGCCGATCGTCGCCTTCGCTCCGGCGGGCCCGCAGGCTTCGACGAGGCCGACGCGCCCGTCCGGCTCGCGCACCATCATGAAGCCGTCGCCGCCAAGGCTCGACATATGCGGATAGGTCACCGCGATGGTCGCGCCCATCGCGACCGCGGCCTCCACGGCATTGCCGCCTTCTTCCAGAATCGCGCGTCCGGTTTCGGCCGCCAGCGCGTCCGGCGCGGCGACGACGCCCTTGTCGGAAATGGCTCGAGAGATCATGGCCGCTTTATACCCACTCTCACGTGAAGCGGGAGAGGGTTGAGCCGAAAGGCCATCCCGGCTAGTTTCCTGCCCGCAAAAGGAACCGACATGGCCTTCAGGACAGACAAGCCGCTTACCATCATCTCCGCGACCGTTCTCGTCGGCGTGGAAATTCTCGTCGCGGGCGTTGCCGGCGGCTGGGCGGTGGCCGGAATGCTGGGTCTTGGAGAGGTCGGCGCCTGGGTGCTTGAAGCCGCCGGCGCGGCTTTGGCGCTCTATTTCGTGGTGCGGTTCTGGCGCTCGGCGATGACGACGCCCGCCCCCGCGGAATGAGGCGTGCGGGCCACAGCGTCGCCTGCCTTTAAAAAATCACATGTCTGAATGCCCCTAACCTCTTGCGTATGACAGGGGATTCCCCTATCTCCGCGCCTGCCCAATATTCGCACGTGCCTGTGGCTGCGTGCCGGTCTAGACGGAAGCCCCGTCTGGGCAGACCGGTAACCGGAAAGAAAAACCGGGTTTAAGTCGGCGCTCTGCCGGCGGACGCAGCTTAAAGCAACGACGTAGAGGGCTTTTTTGGTCTCTCCCGGCCAGTCCAACGGCCGGGGTCACTGAAGAGGCAGACTACATCCTTGCCGGGCGTGCGGACGGGAACTCCCTTCCAATCGTTGGCCTGATCCTGAGCCGGACGCAGCTTTGCTGCCACGGAACAGGTCTCGCTATCGGCGCGAACAAGAGCCGCCGGTTCGAAAGAACCGGCAGTGTAGAAGAAGACCGTCCGGAGCGTCTCCACAGCGCTTGTCGGAACGGGCGTCGTCTACACCCAAGCCACCGCGTGATTTCTGGGGAACCCGATGACCGACCGTATCCGCCACTACCTCGCCGACCGCCCGCACGAGGGCCCGCGTCTCATCGTCGATCTCGAGGTCATCCGCGAGAATTACACCGCCTTCGCCAAGGCGCTGCCGGACACGCGCGTCTTCTACGCCGTCAAGGCGAACCCGGAGCCGAAGGTCCTTCAGCTTCTGGCCGATCTCGGCTCGTGCTTCGACGCCGCGTCCGTCAACGAAATCCGCATGGTGCTCGCCACCGGCGCGACGGCCGACCGCATCTCCTTCGGCAACACGATCAAGAAGGAGCGCGACATCGAGACCGCGCGCAAGCTCGGCGTCGATCTGTACGCGGTCGATTGCGTGGAAGAGGTCGAGAAGGTCGCCCGTGCCGCCCCCGGCGCACGTGTGTTCGCGCGCATCCTGTGCGATGGCGCGGGCGCCGAATGGCCGCTGTCGCGCAAGTTCGGCTGCGTGCCGGAAATGGCCGTGGACGTGCTGGAGCACGCCCATCGCCTCGGCCTCGTCTCCTACGGCGTGTCGTTCCATGTCGGCTCGCAGCAGCGCGATCCGAACATGTGGGACGGCGCGCTGGCCTCGGCCTCGATGGTGTTCCGCACGCTCGCCGAGCGCGGCATCCATCTGTCGATGGTCAATCTCGGCGGCGGCTTCCCGACCAAGTACCTCAAGAAGGTGCCGGGCGTGCAGGATTACGGGTCGGCCATCTTCGGCGCGCTCCGCAAGCATTTCGGCAACCGCATCCCGGAGACGATCATCGAGCCGGGCCGCGGAATGGTCGGCAATGCGGGCATGATCGAGGCGGAAGTCGTCCTGATCTCGAAGAAGTCGGACGCCAAGGACGATCTGCGCTGGGTCTATCTCGACATCGGCAAGTTCGGCGGCCTCGCCGAGACGATGGACGAGGCGATCCGCTACCCGATCAAGACGCGCCACGACCACGCGGAGAAGGTGCCGTGCGTACTTGCGGGCCCGACCTGCGATTCGGCGGACGTGCTCTACGAGAAGGAGCCCTATCTGCTTCCGGTGAGTCTCGAGATCGGCGATCTCGTCCTCATCGAGGCGACGGGCGCCTACACGACGACCTATTCGGCGGTTGCCTTCAACGGCTTCCCCCCGCTCGAGACAATCGTCATCTGAATGAGCCCCGCCCGGTTCGCCGGGCGGTTTTCCCCAAAATGCAGTAACCCGGACGGCCCTTCACAGGGTGCGAGGGCCAGAGCAACCCCAAGAGTTTGGGAGTTCCGGCCATGATCTCAGTTCGCAACGAAGTTCTCTCCGACATCGACGCCCGCGAGGCGCTGCTCGATGCCGCGATGGGCGAAGCCCGCTTTCGCAAGACCTCCGCGCGCCTGCGCGAGGGCCGTCTTGCTGCGCATGGCCTGTCCTTCGTCGCGGAGAACGCGGACGGCGAGATGCTCGGTACGGTTCGCCTGTGGGACATCACCGCCGGCCCCGGCCGTCCCGCGCTGCTGCTCGGCCCGCTCGCGGTCGATCCGGCCCGTCACTCGCGCGGCACGGGCAGCCTTCTGATGAAGGCCGCCATCGCGCGCGCGCAAGAACTCGGCCACGGCTCGATCCTGCTGGTGGGCGATGCGCCCTATTACGAGCGTTTCGGCTTCTCGGAGGAGCGCACGCAGCGCCTGCGCCTTCCCGGCCCTTACGAAGCCAACCGCTTCCTCGCGCTGGAGCTTCAGCCGCACGCGCTTGCCGGCGCGGCCGGTCTCATCAAGGCGACGGGCGTGCGTGTGCCGGAACCGGCCTTCGCCGAAGCAGCCCTCCGCGCCGCGGCCTGACCTCCTTCCCTTTCAGGGGTTGACCTGACCTCCCCCGCCCGGCTTCATCGCCGGGCGGATTTTCCCGCGTGCAATATGGAGTGATGAAGAATGGTGGATTGGCCGGTCTACGGGCACATTTCAGGACCTGTCGTCATGATCGGTTTCGGATCGATCGGGCGTGGAACTTTGCCGCTGATCGAGCGCCATTTCACCTATGACAAGAGCCGGATGTCGGTGATCGACCCGAGCGACCACAACAAGCACATCCTCGACGCGCACGGGCTCGACCTCATCCAGACGCACGTCACGAAGGAAAACTACCGCGAATTGCTCACCCCGCTGCTCACCAAGGGCGGCGGCCAGGGTTTCTGCGTCAACCTGTCGGTCGACACCGGCTCCGTCGACATCATGGAGCTGTGCCGCGAACTCGGCTGCCTCTACATCGACACGGTCAACGAGCCGTGGCTGGGCTTCTACTTCGACAAGAACAAGGGACCGGCCGAGCGTTCCAACTACGCGCTGCGCGAGATGACGCTCGCCGCCAAGCGCCGCAATCCCGGCGGCCCGACCGCCGTTTCGACCTGCGGCGCCAATCCCGGAATGGTCTCCTTCTTCGCCAAGCAGGCGGCCTTGAACATCGCGCGGGACATGAACCTCAACGTGCCCGATCCGGAGACGCGCGAGGAATGGGCCGCCTTGATGCGCCAGATCGGCGTCAAGGGCATCCACATCGCCGAGCGCGACACGCAGACGACCAAGGATCCGAAACCGGCCAATGTGTTTCTCAACACCTGGTCCGTCGAGGGGTTCATCTCCGAAGGCTTCCAGCCCGCCGAACTCGGCTGGGGCACGCATGAGACGTGGAAGCCCGACACCGCACGCACCTTCGACGATCCCAATGCTCCGGCCATCTATCTGATGCAGCCCGGCGCCGAGACCAAAGTGCGCACATGGTGCCCGACGCGCGGCGCGCAGTACGGCTTCCTCGTCACGCACAACGAATCGATCTCGATCGCCGATTACTTCACGGTGTTCGAGGAGAAGAAACCCGTCTACCGCCTGACCTGTCATTACGCCTATCACCCGTGCGACGACGCCATCCTGTCGTGGCACGAAGTGTTCGGCGCGGCCGGAAAGGTGCAGGATAAACTGCATGTTCTCGACGAGGACGAACTGGTCGAGGGCGTCGACGAGCTCGGCGTGCTCCTCTACGGCCACGGCAAGGGCGCCTATTGGTATGGCTCGCAGCTCTCGCTCGAAGAGACGCGCAAGCTCGCGCCCTATCAGAGCGCGACGGGCCTTCAGGTGACGTCGGCGGTGCTGGCGGGCATGGTCTGGGCGCTGGAGAATCCGAACGAGGGCATCGTCGAGACCGACGAGATGGACTTCAAGCGCTGCCTCGAAATCCAGAAGCCCTATCTTGGTCCGGTGAACGGCTATTACACCGACTGGACACCGCTTCAGGGCCGTCCGGGCCTGTTCCCGGAAGACATCGACGAGAGCGATCCCTGGCAGTTCAAGAATTTCTTCGTGGCGTGAGGATCAGCCGTCCGTAATGACGCGCATCTTCCTCAGCTCCTTCTTGCTGAGGATCTTCATGTCCTTGTGACGCGTGCCCTCGGCGACCCCGATCAGATCGGGGCTTACGCCGAGGCTGCGCGCATATTCGCGCAGGAAGAGGTTCACCTGTTTGTCTTCGGCAAGCTCGCTCTTGGTCGGCTTGCGCTTCGAGCTGCGCCCCGTCGTTGCAAAACTGTGGACGCCGAACTGCCCGCCGTTCAGCACCATGCGGTTGACGCCGCCGAGCAGCGCGTAGGCACAGGCCGAGAAGCACGAGCCGCCGGGCGCGACGCCGACATTGGTTCCCGTTTCGCGAAACGCGAGGCCCAGCCGCACGCCGCCGGCAAGGTTGCCTCCGGGCGAATGCAGGATGACCGGCGTGCCGCGGCCCGCTTTGCGCAGCGCGGCCCGGAACGCGCGGTCGCTGTTGGGTGCGATTTCGCCTTCGCCGAGCAGAACCTTGATCCCATCGGCGTCGATGACCTGGAATTTCATGGTCCCGGCACTGGCTGCGCCGGAGACCAGCAGAAGGGCCAGGATCAATCCGAAGGAACGTGCGCGCATAGGGCCTCCACCTCATCAAGGGTGGCACAATCGGGCCGCTTGTCCAGCTCAATCGCGCGCCACCGGGCGCTGGTTCGGAGCGTGACCATGTTCTATGGTCCGCCCATCAGAAAAGGAAATTGCCCATGTCAGCGGGGCTTGAGGGTTGTCGCGTTCTCGTCGTTGAAGACGAGATTCTTGTATCCATGCTTGTGGAAGATATCCTGACCGATATCGGCTGTTCGGTCGTCGGCCCCGTGCCACGCCTGGAGGCCGCCATCGAGACGGCACAAACCGCCGAGATCGACATCGCACTGCTGGATGTGAATCTGGCAGGCGCCCGTGTCTTTCCTGTGGCGGATATTCTCGCCGCCCGTGGCCTGCCGTTCATCTTCATGTCCGGCTATGGCGAAAGCGCGCTCGAAGAGGGGCACAAGGGCCGCCCGGTTCTCGAAAAGCCGTTCAATCCCGAAGCGATCGAGGAGAAGCTGCGCGAGGTTCTGGGGCGCTGACGCTCAGAGCTTCGGCAGCGTCAGAACGCCTGCCGCGCCCTCTTCGGTTCCGAACGCGAGCATCATGCCGTCCGCGTTCCAGGCGAGCGAGGAGATGGGGCCGCCATCGCTGACGGGGCGGGCCTGGAGAATGCTCTCATCGTCCGTACGGATGAAGAGAACGCAACCGTCGCGATAGCCGACCGCCAGAACCGGCGCCTTCGGATGGAACGCCACGCGCTCGACACGCGAAGGCCGGATGCCGAGTTCGAGCGGCGGCTTGCCCATCGGCCCGTCCTTGGTCACGAACGGCCAGACGATGGCCGCATCCGCGCCCGAGCTCGCCAGCCATTTTCCATCGAACGACCACGACATCGAGCGCACTTTCGAGGGATAGCCGGACATCCGCATATTGCCGCTGTCGGCCAGCCGCCAGCCATGCATCTCGTTTTCCTGCATGGTCGACACGACGAAGCGCCCATCGTTCGAGGCCGTCACGTCGATGTGCGAGCCTTTCCAGCTCAGCTCCTTGGGCGTGCCCTGCGTACGCGGGAACCAGATGCTGACGCCATTGTAGCGCGCGATGTAAAGCTGAAAGCCCTTGGCGCCGAAAGCGAGGCCGCGCCCGCTGGAGGGCAGATCGAGCGCGTAAAGCGCGCCCTTGCCATCGCGTACATGCACCTTCTTGCCCGCGGACCACGCCACCGCGCCGTCCGGTCCGGTCGCGACCGCATCGACCCAGGCGCCGTTTGCCGTCTTGCCGATCTCCTCCGTGCGGCCGGTCGCGCTCGTCGCAACCACACGCCCGTCGTCGCCGCCCGTCACGATGCGCTTGCCATCGGACGCGGCGACGAGAATGGCGCTGCCGTTATGGACGTTGATGCGCGACACGGTCTCGCCGGTGGCGAGGATGACCGTGCCATCGCCCAGGGCAAACGCGGCGGCGGCGCCGAGAAAGGCCGTTCCCGTCACATGGGATTCGGCCAGAACGGGGCGGATGTAGTCGGCAAGGGAGGATTTGTCGGCGGAAGTCATGGCGCGGGTTTAGACCGGCAGAGCCACGGAGCCAAGAGCCCTCTCCCGTTTGCGGGGGAGGGCTCACGGCATGTCAGGCTGCGGTTGCTTCGAAGCCCGCCTTCAGGCGTTCGCGGTCGAGATCCTTGCCGATGAAGACGATCTTCGATTCCCGCTTCTCGTCGGGCTTCCATTCGCGCTGCAGATCCCCGTCGAGGATCATGTGGACGCCCTGGAAGACGTAACGCTGCGGCTCGTCCTGAAAGGCGAGAATGCCTTTCCAGCGAAGGAGGTTCTGGCCATCGCTCTGGGCGATGTCCTGCACCCAGTCGAGAAACTTCTCCGGCACCACATCGCCCGGAATGCTGAAGGCGAGCGATTGAATATGCTCGTCGTGATAATGCTTCAGCCCGCCATGCGCGTGCCCGTGGTCATGGTCATGGTCGCACCCGCAATCGGGGCCGTGCTCGTGATGGTCATGGCCATGATGATGGTGATCGTGGCCGCCCGCCGTTTCGAGGAAAGCGGGCTCGATTTCGAGAATGCGCTCGAGATCGAACGATCCCCGGTCCAGCACCTCGCTCAGCGGCACCTGGCTTTTCACCGTGCGAATAACGCGTGCGTACGGATTGAGACCGCGGATGCGCGCCTCGACCTCGTCGAGTTCGGCAGGCGTCACGAGGTCGGTCTTGTTGAGCAGGATGACGTCCGCAAAAGCGATCTGGTTCTTGGCCTCGGGCGCATCCTTCAGGCGCTCCGTCAGCCATTTGGCATCGGCCACCGTCACCACCGCGTCGAGACGGGCGTTTTCCTGCACTTCTTCATCGACGAAGAAGGTCTGCGCGACAGGCGCCGGATCGGCAAGGCCCGTCGTCTCGACGATGATCGCGTCGAACTTGCCCTTCCTCTTCATCAGGCCTTCGATGATGCGGATGAGATCGCCGCGCACCGTGCAGCAGATGCAGCCATTGTTCATCTCGAAGACTTCTTCGTCCGCGCCGACGACGAGTTCGTTGTCGATGCCGATCTCGCCGAATTCGTTGACGATGACGGCGTAGCGCTTGCCGTGTTCCTCCGAGAGAATGCGGTTCAGAAGCGTGGTCTTCCCCGCGCCGAGATAGCCGGTGAGAACGGTGACGGGAATCTTGTCGGACATACGACTGCCTTCAATGAAACCTCATCCTAAGGACCGCGAAGCGGCCGTCTCGAAGGAGGGGCGACAGGCTCGGAGCGTGTGGCCCATCCTTCGAGACGCGCTTTCGGCGCTCCTCGGGATGAGGGCGTGGTAGATCGCGCCTCAGCTCGAAAGCCCGGCGCTCAGCGTCTTTATATTGTGGCGGATCATATCAATGTAAGTCCCGGCAGGGCCATCCGGGGGCGACAGAGCGTCCGAGTAAAGCGCCCCGCCGAGCTTGGCCCCGCTCTCCTCGGCGATCCGCGTGATGAGCCGCTGGTCGGTGATGTTTTCAACGAAGATCGCCTTCACGCCCTGATCCCTGATCTGGCGGATCAGCGACGCGACCTGCTTGGCCGTCGGCTCGGCATCGGTCGAAACGCCCTGCGGCGCCACGAATTCGAACCCATAGGCCTTGCCGAAATAGGCGAAGGCGTCGTGGGAGGTGATGACCCGGCGCTGCTTGGGCGGAATGGCGGCCGCCGCGGCTCGGACCTCCGCATCGAGTTCGTCCAGCTTTGCGATATAGGCCACCGTGTTGGCCTCGTAGGTTGCGTTGCTGGTGGGATCGACCGAGATCAGCGCGTTGCGGATGTTGCGGACATAGATCTTCACATTCGCAATCGACTGGAAGGCGTGCGGATCGGCCTTGCCATGGCTGTGCCCATGGTCATGCCCGTGGCCGTGTTCATCCTCCTGCGCCGCAAGCGGCACGACGCGCGTGCTGACGGTGATCTGCTTTGCAAAGGACCCGGCGGCCTGCGACAGGCGCCCCATCCAGCCCTCGAAGCCGAGCCCGTTCACGAAGACAAGCTTGGCTTCCGTGACGGCCTTCGCGTCCGCCGGAGACGGCGAATAGACGTGGGCGTCGCCGTCGGGGCCAACGAGGGTCGTCACCTCGACGCGATCGCCGCCAACCTGCTTCACGAGATCGCCGATGATGGAGAAGCTCGCCACAACCTTGATCGGCTCCGCCGCCATCGCACCGGATGTCGCAACAGCGACAAACGCCGATGCGAGAGATGTTATAACATAGCGTCTTGAGAACATAACGAGGCTCCAGGAGATCAAAGTTTCAGGCTTCGAGATGGCGGACCGGCAGGAGACGGCGAAGAATGCCGCCCTCGCTCCCGATCAGCAGTGACACGAGATAGAACCCGCCGGCGGAAAGAATGATCGCCGGGCCTGCGGGCACGCCCACATGGTAGGAAAAGAGCAGGCCCGCATAGCCGGACACCAGCGCCGCCAATACGGACACGACGAGAAGCCGCGTAATGTCCTGCGTCCACAGCCGGGCTCCGGCGGCGGGAAGCATCATCACGCCCACCGCAAGCAATGTTCCGAGGGCGTGGAAGCCGCCGACAAGGTTCAGCACGACGAGCGCGAGAAACATCAGATGGATCGGCGTTCCGGCCCGCGACACCGAGCGCAGAAAGCCGGAATCGACGCATTCCAGAACGAGAGGCCGGTAGATCGCCGCCAAAGTCAGAAGCGTGACGCTCGAAATGCCCGCAAGAAGAAGGAGCGTCGCATCGTCGAGCGCAAGCACGGTCCCGAACAGGACATGCAGCAGATCGACATTCGATCCGCGCAACGAGACCAGCATGACGCCGAGCGCGAGCGACAGAAGATAGAACGCCGCGAGCGAGGCATCCTCCTTCAGCGCGGTGTAACGCGCGACGAGGCCCGCCAGAACGGCAACCGTAATGCCCGCGACGAGGCCGCCGATCGTCATCGCCGGAAGCGACAATCCCGCGACGAGATAGCCGACGCCCGCTCCCGGAAGAATGGCATGCGCCATCGCATCGCCCGTCAGGCTGAGGCGGCGCAGCATGAGAAAGACGCCGATGGGAGCCGCCCCGAGCGCCAGCGCGAACGCGCCGACAAGAGCGCGCTTCATGAACGCGAACTCCACGAACGGCCCGATGAGCATGTCATAGACCATCACGCGACCTCGCGTACGCACAGATCGGCATGCGGATCGAAGGCCTCGATCATGTGCCGCGCGCGGAACAGATTTTCCGGCGTCAGCACCTGCGCGGTCGGGCCGAACGCCACGCCCTCGCGCGCCAGAAGCAGGGATTGCGGGAAATGCCGGCGCACGAGATCGAAATCGTGCAGCACCGCGACAATGGTCCGCCCCTCCGCATGCCAGTGCTCGATCATATGGACGAGATCGTGCGTCGTGCGGGTGTCGATGGCGGCGAACGGCTCGTCGAGCAGAACGAGTTTTGCATTTTGCAACGAAAGCCGCGCGAACAGCGCACGCTGCATCTGCCCGCCCGAAAGGGTGCCGATGGGCCGCCGCTCGAAACCGCTCAGGCCGACCGCGGCCAGCGCCGCGAAGATCGCCTCGCGGTCGGTCTTCGAAACCCCGCCAAAAATGCCGGTGCGGTTCCACAAGCCGGTCGAGACCAGTTCGTAGACCGAAATCGGAAAGCTGCGGTCAATGTCGGCGATCTGCGGCAGATAGGCGATCTCCCGACGTGACAGCCCGCCGGCATCGATGCGACCCTCCAGCGGCGAAAGCGCCCCGGTGATGGCCTTCAGGAGCGTGGACTTGCCGCCGCCGTTCGGTCCCACCAGCGCCGTCAGGCTCCCCCCGGCGATCTCCGCCGTGAGATGGTGGACGGCCGGATGCCGGTCGTAGCCGAGGGTCAGATCCGAAAACCGCAGTGCGTTCATCAATTTAGCGCCCAGAAAACAGCAACCCACAGCAGAGCGACGAGCACAAAAGCCCGAGCGAGGCGCGAGGCGGCGGAGGCGCACAGCAGCGAGGCCGCCGTTCGCGCCGTCGGGGCGGGCGGAGCCGAATGGGAATGCGTGTGCGAATGGGCGCTGCCGTGCATGGCTATGTTATAATGTAACATCCAGACCGGAACAAGGCTCGCCGCGCTGACGCATGTTCGTCTTTGGCCGGGGTTGCAAGAAATGTGCGCTCTGCCAGTCTGTTGCATCAGCGATCGGCCACAGATCGCCTCAAAGCCCAGGGAGACCTCACGCATGCGCTCACGTTCCGCGCGTCTTTTGACCTGCCTCGCCGCCCTCGCAGGCTTCGCCTCACCCGCTCTCGCCGAGTTTCCCGAGCGCCCGATCACGCTGGTGATCCCGTTCGCGGCGGGCGGATCGACCGATCTCGTCGGCCGCCTCGTGGCGGAGGAAATGAGCAAGAATCTCGGCCAGCAGGTCGTCGTCGAAAACCGCGGCGGCGCGGGCGGCAATCTCGGCGCCGCCTATGTCGCGAAAGCCGCGGCCGATGGCTACACGATCCTGATGGCCACGGTCGCGACCCACGCCCTCAATCCCGCCGTCTATACGAAAATGCCCTACGACGCGGTGAAGGATTTCGCGCCGATCTCGCTTCTGGTCACGGTGCCGAACGTTCTGGCGGTGCACCCGTCCATACCGGCAAACAACGCGAAAGAACTGATCGAGCTGATCAAGAAGGACCCCGGCAAATATTCGTATGCCTCCTCGGGCAACGGAACGCCGCTGCATCTGTCGGGCGAATTGTTCAAGACGCTCGCCGGCGTGCCCGAACTCGTCCACGTGCCCTACAAGGGCTCCGGCCCCGCGCTCGTCGATGTTCTGGGCAACCAGGTGCCGATGATCTTCGACAACCTCCCCTCCTCCACCGAGCACATCAAGACGGGCAAGCTGAAAGGCATCGCCGTCACCTCGCCCGAGCGCGCTCCCGCCTTCCCGGATCTTCCGGCGATGAACGAAACGCTGCCCGGCTACGAGACCTACACCTGGAACGCGCTGTTCGCCCCGGCCGGCACGCCGCCGGAAGCGATCAAGAAGATGAACGAAGCGGCGAATGCCGCCGTCAACAAGCCCGAAGTGAAGGCCAAGCTGGCCGAATTCTCGGCCACCGTCGTCGCCTCGACGCCGGAAGAACTCGCCAAGCATGTCGAGGCCGAGCTCGCAAAATGGAAGCCGATCGTCGAGCAGGCCGGCGCCAAGATCGACTGATCTTTCCAACCGGGAGGGCCTGCCCTCCCGGTTGACCTACTCTGAAATTCGTCTAAAGACTCATCCTCGTAACCGAGGGGTGTCCCGCTAGGGGACTGAGATACCGCCCGCCGAAAGGCATCGCGGTGACCCTTTGAACCTGATCCGGGTCATTCCGGCGAAGGGACGGGCACGCGGGCCAGGGTGCGATTCCCATACCCGACATCCTCCTGGAAGCCGGATCTCCGAAGCTTTCGAGGAGGTCCAATGAACAAGTCCATTTCCCCCAACGCGTTCATCGAGAGCGGTGTCACCACCGGCCCGCTCCCGGCGTCGACGAAGCTCTATGTCGCCAGCGATACCGCGCCGGATGTGCGCGTCCCCGTCCGCGAAATCGCGCTCACCGATGCGAGCGAGCCCGCCGTCCGCGTCTACGACACGTCCGGTCCCTACACCGATCCCGCCCACAAAGTGGACCTCGAGAAGGGCCTGCCCCGCGCCCGCGTAGACTGGGTGAAGGAGCGCGGCGGTGTCGAGCTCTATGACGGCCGCATCATCAAGCCGGAAGACAACGGCAATGTCGGCGAGGCCCATCTCGCCCGCGCCTTCCCCCTCGCGCACCAGCCGCTGCGCGGCGTGGGCGACAACCCGATCACGCAATACGAATTCGCGCGCGCGGGCATCATCACCAAGGAGATGATCTACGTCGCCGAGCGCGAAAATCTCGGCCGGAAAGAGATGCTCGCCCGCGCCGAAAGCGCGCTCGCCGACGGCGAAAGCTTCGGCGCGTCCCTGCCCGCTTTCATCACGCCGGAATTCGTCCGCGAGGAAATCGCGCGCGGCCGCGCCATCATCCCCTCCAACATTAACCATGCCGAACTCGAGCCGATGATCATCGGCCGCAATTTCCTGGTGAAGATCAACGCCAACATCGGCAATTCCGCCGTCTCGTCCTCGGTGGCCGAGGAAGTCGAAAAGCTCGTCTGGGCCATACGCTGGGGTGCGGACACGGTGATGGACCTGTCCACCGGCCGCAACATCCACAACACGCGCGACTGGATCATCCGCAACTCCCCGGTGCCGATCGGCACGGTGCCGATCTATCAGGCGCTGGAAAAGGTCGGCGGCGATCCGGTCAAGCTCGATTGGGAGGTCTACAAGGACACGCTCATCGAGCAGTGCGAACAGGGCGTCGATTACTTCACCATCCATGCGGGCGTGCGCCTGCCTTACGTGCCGCTGACGGCAAACCGCATGACGGGCATCGTCTCGCGCGGCGGCTCCATCATGGCCAAATGGTGCCTCGCCCACCACAAGGAGAGCTTCCTCTACGAGCGCTTCGACGAGATCTGCGATCTCATGCGTCGTTACGATGTCTCCTTCTCGCTCGGCGACGGCCTGCGCCCCGGCTCGATCTACGACGCCAACGACCGCGCCCAGTTCGCGGAGCTGGAAACGCTCGGCGAGCTCACTCAAGTTGCATGGCAGAAGGGCTGCCAGGTCATGATCGAAGGCCCCGGCCATGTGCCGCTGCACAAGATCAAGATCAATATGGACAAGCAGCTCAAGGAATGCGGCGAAGCCCCGTTCTACACGCTCGGCCCGCTCACGACCGACATCGCGCCCGGTTACGATCACATCACGTCCGGCATCGGCGCGGCCATGATCGGCTGGTTCGGCTGCGCCATGCTCTGCTATGTCACGCCGAAGGAGCATCTGGGCCTGCCCAACAAGGACGACGTCAAGACAGGCGTCATCACCTACAAGATCGCGGCCCACGCCGCCGATCTGGCGAAGGGCCACCCCGCCGCGCAAGTGCGCGACGACGCGCTGTCAAAAGCCCGGTTCGATTTCCGCTGGGAAGACCAGTTCAACATCGGCCTCGACCCGGACACCGCCCGCAGCTACCACGACGAAACCCTGCCGAAGGACGCCCACAAGGTCGCCCATTTCTGCTCCATGTGCGGACCGAAATTCTGCTCGATGAAAATCACGCAGGACGTCCGCGACTACGCCGCCAGCCTCAACGACCCGGCGATGGATCTGGCGAAAGCCGAATCCGGCATGGCCGAAATGAGCGAGAAGTTTTTGAAGATGGGCGGCGAAGTCTATGTCGCGGAGAGCGCGGTGAAGGACAGCAATAAGGTTCTGTGATTGGGCACCCCGGAGGCTGCAAAGCCTCCGGGGTTTTGATTAGGTTTACGCTCTTTCTTCGCCTCGATAGCCACAGTCGCGAGCTATCCGTCCAAGAATTCCACGGGTTGTTATGTCTAGCTGACTACCGTCGCTGTAGTCCGCGGGCACGACGAACTGGCATCTATCTTCAGCAATCAGGCGATAGATTTTCTGAGTGTGATTTGACCATTCGTCCTTATCAAACACCGCTATGGAATTTCCACCTTGAGCCCGAACCATTTTCATGGAGGGAATGTCGGTCTCGCCGTCGCCAATGAAAATCATTCTTTCGAACGGAATGGATCGTTCCTCATAGGGCACCCATCGGTTAACGCTCTCGTTATCCCACGTATTTTCGATGCCCTTGTTAATTCGAAATAGAAACTGTGTTTTCGTCGTATAATTGATCGCGACTGCGGGCCACACAGCCACTTCGTTCTTGTACATAAATCTAGAGGCAAAAACGGACCTGAATCTTGGATATATCGGAGATGCTCGGATCATTTCATGAAGCCCCGATGAAATTATGTAATGCTCCAGAATAAGGTTTCGTTCTTTGGCATACTGGTTGACTCTATCAAACCAGGTTTCCAGTCCGAGAAAGAGCCCAACAGTTTTACCGTGTTCGAACAGCTCATCTTCAGTGATTGGCCTTTTGATCTCATCGGCGCGCTCTAACATCAAACGCATGTACATTAATATTTCGTCCGCATCCTCCTTACGGGCAAGATCTTTCACCGACTTCCAAAAATCCTTTATCTCCATCCCGAGTTGAGGAATGAAGCTGTGTTCCGGCAGATTTCCCGGCGCCAGCGTTCCGTCAAAGTCATAGACGATCGCAGTTCGATAAGGTCCGGACCGCACGAGCTTCCTCCCCAGTAAATTGCGTCCATCCTACCATCTCAATGGAAGCTTGCATTCAGAAGTTACGCCTCCGGGAGAGAGCACCGGAGATAGCCTACCTCTTCGGCCAAACCCAGCCGCCCGCCTCCCCCGTCACCGTCTCCCCAAGCTCCTTCGTCAGCGGCACATGCTTCGCCACGCTGAGGCCGCTCAGCGCATGGATCAGTTCCGGCGCGTGCGAGACAAGAACGATCTGCGAGCGGGCGGAGGCATGGGCGATGAGGCGCGCGAGCGAGGGCAGAAGGTCGGGATGCAGGCTGGTTTCCGGCTCGTTGAGGATCATCAGTTCCGGCGGGCGCGGCGACAGGATGGCCGCGACGAGCAGAAGATAGCGCAAGGTGCCGTCGGAAAGCTCGGCCGCGCGCAGCGGGCGCAGCAATCCGTGCTGGCTCATCCGCAGCTCGAAATAGGCGTCCTGTTGCGCGATGTCGAGCCGCGCGCCGGGAAAGGCATCGTCGACGGCCTCATACAAATCCTCGCGGTTGCCGATTTCGAGGATCGTCTGCACGGCGGCCGCGAGGTCGGAGCCGTCGCTGGCGAGCACCGGCGTGTAGGTGCCGATCTGCGGCTTGCGTGCCGGTGCATCGCGGTCCGTACGCAGATGTTCGTAGAAGCGCCACGCCCGCATGCGCTCGCGCATCATCAGAAGTTCGGGCGCGTCCTTCGGATCGGTGCAATGCGTCATCATGCTGTCGAAGGGCGCAAGATCGGTCGCGACATCGCCCCACTCCCCGCTCTCGCGACGGACGCGGACATGCGGCCCCCGCCGCTCGGCAAAAACGCTGGAGCGGGTCGGCTTCGCGCCGGTCCACAAAGTCTCGAGCTTGATGACGGGATCGAGCGAAAACAGCGAACTCGACGGCTGCGGCAGGCCAAGATCGATCGCATAGCCATAGGCATCGCTGGAAAAGCCGAGCTTGAGGCTGACGGAATTCTTCCGCACCACGCCCTGCACGGGAACCGCACCCTCCTTCATCCCGCGCGAAAATGCCTCCGGCCCCGCCCACAGTGTGGATTGCAGGCCGCCGTCTTCCGCAAGCGAGGAGATGACACGCCCCTGCGCGACATCGGCGAGTAGGCGCAGCGCCCTGTACAGACTTGATTTTCCGCTGCCGTTCGACCCGGTGATGACGGTCACGGGGCCGAGATCGATGACGATGTCGCGGAGAGAGCGGTAGCCGGAGACGGCGATCTGATGGATCATGAGATGCGGGTTGGAAGGATCGGTCGCAAAGCCTAACGTCCGCAGCACGTTATGCAAACCGCAACCAGGGGAATCCGATGCACATCACCCGCCAGGGCACCCGTCCCACAAATCCCGGCCCCGCCGATTATTTCACCGGCGAGGTCCGCATGGAGCCGCTTGTCGAGGCGCCGGAGCCCGCGCGCGTCCGCGCTTTGCGCGTCACCTTCCAGCCCGGCGCGCGCACGGCCTGGCACACCCATCCGCTCGGCCAGACGCTCATCGTCACCGACGGCATGGGCTGGGCGCAGCGCGAAAACGGGCCGGTCGAAGAGATCCGCCCCGGCGATGTCGTCTGGATTCCACCCGGCGAAAAGCACTGGCACGGCGCCTCCGCGACCGAGGCCATGACGCACATCGCCATTCAGGAAGCCGAGAACGGCCATCACGTGGACTGGCTCGAACAGGTGAGCGACGACGACTACCGCAAGTAAAGCCCGCGTCCCAATCGAAATGTCCGCACCCCACCCGACCTCGCTGACGCGAGGCCGCCCTCCCCATGAAGGGGAGGGAGAGGGCGTTCCGGCTCGTCTTCTGCGTTCCAGCACGTGAGGCGGTCGTCTCCCTCCCCTGAATGGGGAGGGCCGACTCGGCGCAGCCGAGCGGGGTGGGGTGAAGCCCACGGCACGGCTTCGAAGAAAATAATCCTTGACTCCATTCAAGGATTATGGTCCTATAAACGCACTGCCGGTCACGGAGGGCGCGTCGCGAGGCGTCGGGTGTGGAGCGGCAGGGCGGTGGACGCAGAAGAGAGATGTCGCGATCTTTTCTTGCTGCGGAGGCCGGGGAAGTCAGAGCCGCCGGAAAGCCAACCGGCACGGGATTGTCTTGGTCTCTCTCGTCCGCTTCGGGATTTCGTACCAACGGACCGGGACGGGAGCGGAAACAGCCCATGTGGAGACCGACAGGTGGGTCTCCACGGCAAAGCATTTTCCGGAACCAAAAGCCACCGCGCGCGGGACGTCGAGAGATCGACTTCCCCGAGGTGAGGACAAACTGGTGTTGGCATTACCAACCACAGCCAACGCCGCCGCGGGAGCGGTCAATCTCCCGGCGTCCCGCGCGCCCCTCCTTTCGGAGGGTGCTGACCGGACTGCCCGCCGAGTCTTCGGGCTCGCGCATCTCACTCTTCCCCCGGAAGACGCTTTCGCGCGCCCCTGCGCGTACCCAAAACACAAGCCTCGTGAAGCACATACGCAACCGCCCCGGCCGCACCGTGACAAACCTCTCCATTTCAGACACGATCGAGCAACAAACACAGATTCCGCCGCCTCAGCGCGGACAGAGCGTCAGGTTCTCAGAGGTTACGCCAATCTGGGAGGTGTGCCATGCCGAGGGACCATATGGGCAAGTGGATGGCGGCTTCGGCCCTTGTCTTTGCCGTCGTCGTGCAGATCGCCGTCATCGTCTGGGCCGGAGGGCCGGGATATTCGTCAGCACCCGTGACCGAAGCGATGAACGTGCCGGCGAAATAGCCGGACGCGTTTTCGCCCGCTACCGCATCGCCACCACAAGACGCCCACGCACGCGGCCGTCGAGGAGATCGCTTGCGGCGGCGATGGCCCCATCGAGCGTAATGACGTTCACCCACGCCGCCATTTTCGCGGGATCGACCTCTTTTGCCAGACGCCCCCAGGCAATCCTGCGGTCTTCCAGCGGGCGGGTGACGGAATTGATGCCGATCAGCGAAATGCCGCGCAGGATGAAGGGAGCGACGGTCGCGGGAAAATCCATGCCCTGCGCCAGCCCGCAGGCAGCGACGACGCCGTTTTCCTTCATCTGCGCGCAGAGATTTGCGAGAACATGCGAGCCGACGCTGTCGATCGCCCCCGCAAAGCGCATCTTCTGCAAGGGCGCGCCGGGAGATGACAGGGTCTTGGCGTCGAGCACATCGTCCGCGCCAAGCGCCTTCAGATGTTCCGTCTCGTCCATACGGCGCGTGGACGCCACGGTGCGGTAGCCGAGCTGATGCAGGATCTGTAGGGCGACGCTGCCGACGCCGCCGGTGGCGCCCGTCACGATGACCTCGCCCTTGTCGGGCGTCACGCCCTGATGTTCGAGCGCCATCAGGCAGAGCATGGCGGTGTAGCCCGCCGTGCCGAAGCTCATGGCCTGTTCGGCACTCATGCCTTCAGGGATCGGGATCAGCCAGTCGCCCCTGACGCGGGCAAGCTCCGCCAGCCCGCCCCAGTGCAGTTCGCCGACGCCAAACCCGTTGAGCAAAACCTCATCGCCCGGCTTGAAACCCGAATGGCGGCTTTCGGTCACGACGCCCGCGAGATCGATGCCGGGCACCATCGGGAATGTACGCACCACTGGACCGCGCCCCGTAATGGCGAGCGCGTCCTTGTAGTTGAGCGTCGAATGGGAAATGCGGATGGTGATGTCGCCGTCCGGCAGGCGCGCCTCGTCCAGCTGCTGCAGGCTGGCTGTGCTGCCTTTTTCGGTCTTCTCGATCAGGATGGCGCGGAACATCGATCCTCAATACAGCCCGTGCTGCTCCCATTCGCTCCGCGGTATCTCGGCGCCGAGTCTGTAGTCGAAGCTTTCGATGTCGAGGCCGTCGGGTGTGGTGCGGCAGTGATAGGCGAGACGATACCACTTGCCCTTGCTGCGCAGCGCAGCGCCCGGCGCGATGATTTCGGATTTGCCGGTCTTCGTATCGGCGAAGGCGTAGGCGATGGTGGTGTCGGGCTTCAGCTCGGAATGATCGCGGGCGATGCGGCCGGAGGCGCGGGCGTCGCAGCGCTGTTCGACGCGCTCCTGCGGGGAAAGCTTCAACATCTGCCGGTCCATCCGCTGTTTCTGGGCGGGGGTCTGGGTCTGCGCGAGGGCAGCGGAAGCGAAAAGGCCGAAAGCGAACACGGCGAAAAGGCGAGGCGTCATCATGGCGCCCGGTTATAGAGGATTTTTGGCGCGGATGGGGCAGCTTTTGCTTTGCGTCGAGTTCCACACCTCATCCGGGTGTTTTCTTCGTGCGGCGGGGGGATGGCGCGGCCTGCCGGAACACGGCGCGGAGGCGCTGCCGGTCGGCGGGCAGATCGAGCGCGCGTTCGGCGCGGTCGATGGCCAGCTGGGCCTGTTTGCGCGCGGCGGCGGCAAACGCACGGTCGCCCATCCCGCCGAGCGCACCGAGCGCCTTCTGGAGGCGCAACTGCACCTCGATCATGCCCGCGCCGTCGCGCGCCATCGGCATGAAGGCATCCTCAAACAGATCGTCGGAGGCGAGCGGCGGCAGGTACAGACGCGGAAAGCGAACCTCGTCCGGCGGCGCGGGTGGGCTTTCGGCCCACAGGCCGAGAAGGCGCGTCAGGCGGCCGATAACATCGATGGCGGTGCCCGGATCGTTGACCGCCGGAGAGAGCGCGCGGCAGGCGATCTCGCTCATCACGGCCAGGCCGAAGCGCGGGTCCTGATCGAAATTGCGCTCGGTGCCGACGGAAAAGGCGGTACGGATGGAATTCTGCTGCTCGTCGGTGAGTTTTCCCTTGGCGTCGAGCCAGGCGAGCGGGGTGTCGGGATAGACGAAGGCGCCGGGATTTGCGGCGATGAAGATGCGCCCGTCCGCCGCCTCCGCGCAGGCGTCGAGGGCGGTGAGATCGACATGCTGTATGTATCCGATGCAGTTTGCCGTGATCGCGCCCGCGCTCTTGGGCACCTCGCGCGCCGGATCGCGCAGGGGATGGGCGCCGAGAAAGGGCTGTTCGACCCGCTCCGCAATGGCCTTGTGCGTCGCCTCCTCCACGCGGTTCGTCGTCTCGCCGACGCGGCCAAGGCGCGTCAGGTGGTCGATCCAGCGCAGCAGCGAGACGACGATAAGCGCGATGACGAAAATCGTCGCCACGAACAGGATGACGCGCCCGCGTTCGCCATAGGCGCCCGTCTGCAGCACGACGATGCCGACGATGGCGAACAGGAACGAGCCGATGAAGGTGGAGAGCACCGTCTGGGTGAGCCGGTCCTCCATGATGAGCGTGGTGGCACGCGGGGTGACATTGCTTGTCGCAGAGCTGTAGGCCGATGTCATGACGCTGAGCGAGAATGTGGTGACGGCGAGCATGCTGGAGGCGATGATTTCCAGAATGCCGTCGACCGCGTCCGCGCCGATCTTCGCCTCCAGTTCCCACGGAATGTAAGGCTCGACAAAAGCGGACAGAACGGCGGTGGCGACGCCCAGCGCCCCGAACAGGCTGGCCCGCCACCAGAGCCGGCGGGTGAGCTTGCCGAGCAGCCATTGCCAGCGGGTCATGGGGTCTCCGGTGTTGCGAGTCAGGGCCGGGATGATAGGGCGCGGAGGCGTCGGGGGCGAGGGGCTGCGGGAGGCTCTGGAATCCGGGCGCGCGAAAGCGTCTTCCGGGGGAAGAGTGAGATGCGCCGCCGATAATCGGCGGGCGGGCAGTCCGTCTTGCCTCTCCGAAATGGAGGGGCGCGCGGGACGCCGGGAGATTGACCGCTCCCGCGGCGGCTCGGTGTGGTGTTTTTGTAAAACACCAAGCCAGTTTGTCCTCACCTCGGGGAAGCCGCTCTCACGACGTCCCGCGCGCGGTGGATTTTTGGCTTCGGAATGCTTCCGCCGTGAAGGCCGACCTCGGGGCCCTCCTCGGGGTCTGGCACGCGATGGGGCCAGACGCTCCCTTGGCGGTTGGTTTTCCGCCGGCTTCCACATCCGGCCACCGCACTTCCGATCCACATCACGACGCCTCGAGTTGCGCCCTCCGTGATCGGAAGTGGGGCTATAGGATCATAATCCTTGACCGAAGTCAAGGATTATTTTCTCTGTGCGACCTCATCCTGAGGAGGCGCACCGCGCCGTCTCGAAGGATGGACGGCTGGCTCGGAGCTTGCTGCTCACCCTTCGACACGGCTCGTCTTCGACGAGTCCGGCTCAGGATGAGGGTGGAGATCGATCGCTGCGAGGCTTTCACCCCACCCCGCTCGGCTTCGCCGAGTCGGCCCTCCCCACACAACCCGAATGTTTTCGGGTTGTGATCTCAAGTGACGAAGTCGGGCAGGCCCGACTTCGTGCGGGGAGGGAGACGACCGCCTCGCTTGCTCAAAGTCCGAAGACAACAACGTGCCGCCCTCTCCCTCCCCTTCATGGGGAGGGTGGCCTCGCGAAAGCGAGGTCGGGTGGGGTGCGGACATTTCGATTGCACTCCGCGTTTGTTTCAAGCGACCATCCTCGCAAACGGGGCTGGGGAATGTCCGTCGCTTTCGCACGCGCGCTGCGCAAACGCATGACGCCCGCCGAGGCGCGGCTGTGGACGCGGCTTCGGCTGTTGCGGCCGATGGGCTATCATTTCCGGCGGCAGGCGCCGTTCGGTCCGTATGTACTCGATTTTATATGCTTTGCCGGAAAGCTCGTCGTCGAGGTGGACGGCGACCTGCATGGAACGGACGCAGCCATGGCCCGCGACGCACGGCGCGATGCGGCCCTGGCGGCGCAGGGATTTCGCGTGCTGCGCGTTTCCAACGCCGATGTGATGCACAATATGGATGGCGTGATGGAAGCCATCATCGCCGCCCTGCCCGAGCCCAACCCCGGATGAGGCGCCCCTCCCTCCCCTTTATGGGGAGGGTGGACACGCGAAGCGTGGCCGGGTGGGGTTGCGGCCTCTCAAGGATGTTCGGCTCTCGCGAAGGAGCCTGGCGGGACTCTCAGATCCTGCCATTACGCAGGTGCCGGTGCCAGCGGAGAGGCCGTGCGCCCCACCCGACCGGCCTTTGGCCGGCCACCCTCCCCATGAAGGGGAGGGAGAGGAGCTTGCGGCCCCTGTCTCGTCCACTGGCCAACGCACTTCCGATCCACATCACGACGCCTCATGGAGCGCCCTCCTTTATCGAAAGCACGGACACCCAATCATGGCATAGGAATAAAGTCTCTAGCAATCAAGTCAATTTGAAATCTAGCTCACGGATCAGCCCATGATCGTTTATGCAAACGACGTTCAACTGGGTACAGACGTCAGGAACCTTCCGATTTCGACCCTGCGCTGAGGGTCTTGAAACTTCTTTACTCACAACGACGGCGTCCTCAATAGCCATTGCCGCCGCGATCAAGAACGGATCCGCCCCCATAAACTCCAGATCGGCTTCAGAAATATCTGGCCCATAACAAGCAAGAACTTGTGCGACGTAGCCGTCATATACGACTCCGTTTAGCAACAAAGCGTCTGCATTTTCTTTGGCCCATTCTGCAAGCCAATCATCTTGTTCGATAAGTTCTTCCCATACTTCCGCCGGCATTTTAATTAGCCCGGCGGCTGCCTTCTCGATAATCCATTCCCAATACTGAGGAAAGCGATCAGGCGGGTAGTAGTCCCGTTTAGCCGTAATTAAAGCGCTGGCGTCGATCAAGTGCATTAACGTCTCGGCTGATCCCGCAGACGGTCGAAGTTCCCCGATTTAACGTCGAGTATCCGGGACGCCTGTGTGTACGTTAGATTGCCTTCATCTACGGCGTTTAACACCGTCCGTATCAAAGCGCGCCCCAATCTCCTTTTTGCTAGCGTGTAATATCCCGGACCACTGCCGGACTTTAACTTAGTCCGACGCTCTCTCCATTCTGCTTGATACCGATTGTAAAGACCCCACCATTCGGCATCCGCGATCTCTCTGTTCTCCAACAAACGGCGGGCAACTACGGCCCTCGAAACCTTCCACTCTTTGGAAAGAAAATTTACTTTCTGTGCAAGACCAAAATCAGGGTCCAATTCTCGCCAAGAGCGTAAGAACAACTCTTCTGGAAGCAAGAACTCTGCGGCAACTTTGTTACACAGATTTTCAACCGAACCACGCCTGCCCAACGTGCTGAAGGGCGAGACGTTACTAATTCCGGTTTCGCCAATCCAAATATGAGCGGTTTCGTGGATTAAACTAAAAGAAAGAGCGGCCTGTGCATCATTCGCGTTGATCGCAACGAACGGCGCAACCGAGTCCGCCAATGCGATGCCACGGAACTCCTCTGGATCAATCTGAGAGTGATAACTACCAAGATCACCAATTATCTGTACAAATATTCCCGTCCCCTCGACGCGCGATCGCAAAACCCTGAACAGCTCATCACGGTCCGTCAGAGCCATTTGAGATTCAATGGGGAACTTGAGTTCCGCGCGAATATCGGTCGCGATTGTCCAATGGTCTCTTTCGTCGCGATGCTTGCCTACGAATGGAAGCGGTCGAGCCCCTCCGTCTATTAGCAAATCCTTGACCTGCTGCTGTCTCGCGCGAAGCTTCCGCAGAAGGGTGCTTAACTCGAAGGACTGAGTGCCGACTTCTGCATCTCCGAGAGTCCTAAAGTCCGCCACCTTAGCGTCATTGAGAGGTGGCTTTTGCAAGTAAAACGTAACCAGCGGACGCCGATAGGCATCGGCGAGACTTCGCAATTGCCCGACCGTCGGGGCGACATCGCCAGCTTCAAATTCGGCGAGACGCTCTGCTCCAGTGGCTTTCTTAGTGTCAATAATTTTAGCGCGTGCAGCAGCATCCTCGATGGCAAGACCTGCCTTTTCTCGAGCCCATTGGAGCATAGCTCCGTTGATTTTTGCCTGCTTCGCCATTGGTCTATCGACCCAACCGTACCCGATAGATAGTTCTCACTCCATTAATTCGCACATAAAGAACCCTTTATATCTCCGTTGCCCCTGCCCTCGGACCGTGCTAGACAGCGCCCGAACGCTAGGCCATGCGCCTGGCACGCCCCCCATTCGCTTCCAAGACGAAAGACGCCCGATGAACGCCCATGCTTCCGCGAACGATTACGCCATTGCCGACATCAAGCTTGCGGACTGGGGCCGCAAGGAGCTGGACATTGCCGAGACGGAGATGCCCGGCCTGATGGCGACGCGCGCCGAATATGGCGCGGCGCAGCCGCTGAAGGGCGCGCGGATTGCCGGTTCGCTCCACATGACGATCCAGACCGGCGTTCTGATCGAGACGCTGAAGGCTTTGGGCGCCGATGTGCGCTGGGCCTCGTGCAACATCTATTCGACGCAGGACCATGCGGCGGCGGCGATTGCGGCGGCGGGCACGCCGGTTTTCGCCATCAAGGGCGAGAGCCTGAAGGATTATTGGGAATACACCCACAAGATCTTCGAATGGCATGACGGCGGCGTGCCGAACATGATCCTCGACGACGGCGGCGACGCGACCGCGCTCGTGCATCTGGGCAAGCGCGCGGAAGCGGGCGATGTCGCGTTTCTCGACAAACCCGGCAACGAGGAAGAGGAAGTGCTGTTCGCGGCCATCAAGGGCCGCCTGAAGAGCCATCCCGGCTTCTACACCAAATGCGCCGAGGCCATTCGCGGCGTGACGGAAGAGACGACGACGGGCGTGCATCGTCTCTACGAGATGCACAAGAAGGGCGAGCTTCTGTGGCCCGCCATCAACGTCAACGACAGCGTCACCAAATCGAAATTCGACAATCTGTACGGCTGCAAGGAATCGCTCGTCGACGGCATCCGCCGCGGCACCGACGTGATGATGGCCGGCAAGGTGGCCATGGTGTGCGGCTTCGGCGATGTGGGCAAGGGCTCGGCCGCTTCGCTCCGCAATGCGGGCTGCCGCGTGCTCGTGTCCGAAGTCGATCCGATCTGCGCGCTGCAGGCGGCGATGGAAGGCTATGAAGTCGTGACCATGGAAGACGCCGCGCCCCGCGCCGACATCTTCGTGACGGCGACGGGCAATGTCGATGTCATTACGCTTGAGCACATGCGCGCCATGAAGGACCGCGCCATCGTCTGCAATATCGGCCATTTCGATTCGGAAATTCAGGTCGCGGGCCTGAAGAACCTGACATGGACCAATGTGAAGCCGCAGGTCGACGAGATCACCTTCGCGGACGGCCACCGCATCATCCTGCTCTCGGAAGGGCGCCTGGTGAACCTCGGCAACGCGACCGGCCATCCGAGCTTCGTGATGTCGGCCTCCTTCACCAACCAGACGCTCGCGCAGATCGAGATTTTCGCGAACCCCGGCAAATACGATGTCGGCGTCTTCGTGCTGCCCAAGCACCTCGACGAGAAGGTGGCGGCGCTGCATCTCGACAAGGTCGGCGCGAAGCTGACGACGCTTTCGGACAAGCAGGCGAGCTACATCAACGTGCCGCAGGCCGGCCCGTTCAAGCCGGAAACCTACCGCTACTGAGACACGCCCGCCACGCGGGCACGAAACTGACGAACACAGGGGCAGGCGAACACCTGCCCCTTTTTTGTGCCTCACCATTCCGTGTATCCCAACATAGGTTATGTCGACGCACCCGCCATTCGTTAAGATGTCTTCATTAGCGGCACTGAACAGGGCCCCGTTGACTGGGAGACAAAGCGCGCTCCCGCCCCAGCTACGGAAGGCTGGCAGATGATCGAACTTCAGTGGATCTTCATTTCCGGCATCGGCGTGCTTGTCGCGCTTGCGTTCGTCGCGCTCATCTAACGACGACGTCCGGAAAACCCGGAAACGGCTGGTTCCGCAGCGCGCGAGCTGCGGACGCGCCACCGGCGCCCCCTCACATACCCACAGCTTTCCCACAGGCCTGTGCACCGCGCCCGCGGCGGCTTCTGCACAGCCTGTCCACAGACATGACCATATCGTTAATTTTATTGACTCCGTGACTCCCCGTGCCTTCTGCGCGAGTCCCGATGTCGCTAGATTGAAAAACGATTCGGGGGCGGCCACATCGGGGATGGCCGCAGAATGCGACGAGGCCACGATCTCATGGGGAAGCGGGGGAAACGCTTTGCGTTCCTGATGGCGACGACCGCCATCATTGCCCCCGGCGAAGCCATGTCGCAGCCCTTCGCCTTCGCGCTGGCCGGCGAGCCCTATGGCTATGGCTGGGGCGCGGTCTCGCTGGGGCTGCTCTTCGTCACCCTCTCCACCGCCTATCTGTACGTCCGCCACAAGGCGCGCGCGGGCGTCGCCGAAAGCACGCTGCGGTCCATCGTGGCCGAGCTGCGCGCGCGGCTCGACCGCGCCGAGGCGCTGGTCGGCACCGAAAACCAGATCGTCGCCACCTTCGGCGCGAACGGCCGGCCGCCGGAAGTCTCCGGCTCGCTGCCGCCCGACATCAGCGTGCCGCCGGGCAAGAAGGCGCTCGCCTTCGACACATGGATGACGCCCGACCAGGCGCGGCAGGTGGAGGATCTCGTCGAGGTGCTGCGCCTGCGCGGTGAAGGCTTCGAGGCCGAAATCGTGACGCGGCGCGGCGAGCACATCGAGATCGGCGGGCGTGCCGTCGGCGGGCAGGCGGTGCTGCGCATCAAGAGCCTCGACGGCGACCGGCTGGCCGTCGCCGCGATGCAGGCCGAGCAGAACGAGATGCAGCTCGAGCTTGCCCGCTTCCAGTCCCTGCTCGACCGCCTGCCGCAGCCCGCCTGGCTGCGCGACAAGGACGGCCGCATCGCCTGGATGAACACCGCCTACACCCGCACTGTGGCCGAAGCCGGCAAGGACGCGACCGCCGGCGCCGACATTCTCGAAGGCCCGGCCCGCATCAAGGCGGCGCAGGCGCGGGTGCGCGGCCAGGACTTCCACGAGCGCACACCGGTCGTTACCTCCGGCCAAAGGCGCATGTTCGACGTGTTCGAGACGCCGCACGAAGGCGGCAGCGCGGGCATCGCCATCGAGGTGACCGAAGTCGAGAAGCTGAAGACCGACCTCGTGCGGCGCGTCGACAGCCATCGCAAGACGCTGGACGAACTGGCCACGGGCGTTGCCATCTTCGCCGCCGAGGGCCGCCTCGTCTTCCACAACCAGGCCTTCCGCCAGCTCTGGCAGCTCGACACCGCGTTTCTCGCGCAGGAGCCGACGGACATGGCGATCCTCGACCGCCTGCGCGCCAAGGAATTGCTGGCCGAGCCCGCCGATTTCCGCGCCTGGAAGAACCAGCTCAAAGAGGCCTATCGCGCCGTCGAGCCGCGCGAGCACTGGTGGCATCTGCCGGACGGGCGCACGCTTCGTGTCGTACAGACGCCGAACCCGGAGGGCGGCGTCACCTATCTGTTTGACGACGTCTCCGAGCGCATCAATCTCGAAAGCCGTTACAACGCGCTGACCCGCGTGCAGCGCGAAACGCTGGACCATCTGCGTGACGCGGTGGCGGTGTTCGGCTCGGACGGGCGCCTCAAGCTGCACAATCCGACCTTCGCCGCCATGTGGAAGCTTCCGGCCGCCGAGCTGGAAAGCCAGCCGCACGCCGCCCGCGTCTTCGCCCTCGCCCGCACGCTGCATCAGCCCGAAGAGCCGTGGGAGATGCTGAAGACGGCCGTGACGGCCATTCCCGAAAGCCGCAAGCCCGTGTTCGGCCGCATCGAGCGTGCGGCGGACGGTGCGGTGATCGACCTCGCCACCATGCCCCTGCCCGACGGCGCGACGCTCGTCACGTTCTCGGACGTGACCGCCGCGATCTCGGTGGAGCGCGCGCTGACCGAACGCAACGAAGCGCTGGAAGCGGCGGGCCTGCTGAAATCGAATTTCGTGAAGCATGTGTCCTACGAGCTGCGCGCGCCGCTGACGAACGTCATCGGCTTCGCCGAGCTTCTGGCCGACGCCTCGACCGGCCCGCTCAACGAGCGTCAGCACGAATACACCGGCCATATCCGGGAAAGCGCGGCCGGTCTTTACATCATCATCAACGACATTCTCGATCTGGCGACCATCGATGCGGGCGCGATGGAGCTCGATCTGTCGCGCGTCGACATCCGCTCGGCGGTGGATTCGGCGGTCGAAGGGATTCGCGGTCGGCTGGCCGATACCGGCATCACGCTCGACATCCGCGTGCCGCCCGCCATCGGCAGCTTCATCGCCGATGAGAAGCGCGTGCGGCAGGTGCTGTTCAACCTGCTGTCCAACGCGGTGGGCTTCAGCCCCGAAGACCGCCCCGTGACGCTGGAAGCCAAGCGCGGCGAGCGCACCGTGATCTTCCGCGTCTCCGATCAGGGCCGCGGCATCGATCCGGAGCGCATGTCGCAGGTGTTCGAGCGGTTCGAGAGCCAGACCGAAGGCTCGCGCCATCGCGGCGCCGGGCTGGGCCTGCCCATCGTCCGCAGCTTCGTGGAGCTGCACGGCGGAACGGTCGAGGTGGAATCGCGCCCCGGCGAGGGCACGACGGTCACATGTATTTTTCCGGCCGATGGTGGCGGAACGAGCCGCATCGCGGCAGAATAGACCATGTCTTTCACCGAGGTTCGCTCGCACCGGCTGGCGCTTTCAAACGAAGCCGCCACAGCGCGTCTTGCGGCAGCGCTTGCTCCCATGTTCATGCCGGGCGACGTCGTCACGCTGACGGGCGATCTCGGCTCGGGCAAGACGACCTTCGCGCGCTACACGATCCGCCGCCTCGCGGGCGATCCGACGCTGGATGTGCCGAGCCCGACCTTCAGCATCATGCAGCTCTACGACAGCGCGCAGGGGCGCGTCGTCCATGCCGACCTCTACCGCATCGGCGAAGGCGCGGAACTTGAGGAAATCGGCTGGGAGGAAGCGGGTTCGAACGCCATTCTTCTCGTCGAATGGCCCGACCGCGCGGGCGACAATCTTTCCGGCCAGCGGCTCGATCTGATTTTCGAGATCGATTCCGCAAACCCCGCCGGTGCGCGGCATGTGACGCTCAACGCGCACGGCAACTGGCCCGCGCGCATCGGCCGTGCGCTCGAAATCGCCGCCTTTCTCGAAAAAGCGGGCTGGGGCGGCGCGCGGCGCCAGCATCTGCAGGGCGATGCAAGCTCGCGCCGCTATGAGCGCCTGATCGACCGGGGCCGCAGCGCCATTCTGATGGACGCGCCGAAAAAGCCCGACGGCCCCCCAATCCGCGACGGCAAGCCGTACAGCCGCATCGCAAAGCTCGCCGAGGACGTTCTGCCCTTCGCCGCCATGGCGCGCGGGTTGAAGGCGGAGGGTTTTTCGGCGCCGGACCTGCTCGCCCATGACCTCAAGCGCGGCATCCTCCTCGTCGAGGATTTCGGGCCGGAAGGCGTGGTTGCCGACGGCGCGCATGTGCCCGAGCGCATGGAGATGGCGATTGACGTGCTTGCCGCGCTGCACACGCGCAACCTACCGCAGGCGATCGCCGTCGAGGACGAGATTCATTCCATTCCGCCCTACGATCTCGATGCGCTGCTGATCGAGACCGAACTCCTGCTCGACTGGTATCTGCCGCATGTCGGCGTGAAACTTGCGCCCGAGCACCGGGCGCGGTTCGTCGATCTGTGGACACGTGTCCTGACGCCAATCGCCAATGCGCCAGGCACCTGGACCCTGCGCGACTATCACTCGCCCAATCTGATGTGGCTGCCCGAACGGACGGATGTGGAGCGGATCGGGCTTCTCGACTTCCAGGACACGGTGATCGGCCATCCGGCCTATGACGTGGTCTCGCTGCTGCAGGATGCGCGTCTGGACGTGCCCGAGGGTTCGGAAATGCTTTTGCTGACGCGCTATGTGAAGGCACGCCGCAAGGCCGATCCGTTCTTCGACCCGCTCGCCTTTGCCGGGGCCTATGCCGTGCTCGGCGCGCAGCGGGCAACCAAGATTCTGGGTATTTTCGTGCGGCTTTCCGTGCGTGACGGCAAGAAAGCCTATCTCCAGCATCTGCCGCGCCTTGCGCGCTATCTCGACCGCGATCTGGCGCATCCGGCACTGTCGGACCTGCGCGATTTTTATCTTTCCGCCGTGAGGCCGCGACGGTGACGACACCCGACCGCGCCATGGTGCTGGCCGCAGGCCTCGGCACGCGCATGAAACCGCTGACGGAAAAACTGCCCAAACCGCTGGTGCGCGTGGCGGGCCGACCGCTGGTCGATCATGTGCTCGACCGCCTTGCGGAGGCAGGCGTTGCAACCGCCGTCGCCAATGTGCACCACCACGCCGATCTTCTAGAAGACCACCTGAAGACCCGCGCCGCGCCGAAGATCGTCATCTCCGACGAGCGGGACAGGCTTCTGGATTCCGGCGGCGGCGTGAAGAAGGCGCTCGGAACATTGGGCGCTGCGCCCTTCTTCGCCATCAATGCCGACACGATCTGGATCGAGGGGTTTTCCGCCAATCTGGCGCGCCTTGCGCGGGCCTTCGACCCGGCGCGTATGGACGCCATTCTTCTGCTCGCCGCAACGGCAACGAGCATCGGCTATGACGGACGGGGCGATTTCCTGCTCGATCAGGAAGGCCGCCTGACGCGGCGCCCCGAACGCACCGTGACGCCGTTCGTCTATGCGGGTGCGGCCATCCTGCGGCCGGAGCTGTTTGCCGACACGCCGGACGGTGCCTTCTCGCTCAACCTGCTGTTCGACCGCGCCATCGCACAACAACGCCTGTTCGGCCTCAGGCTCGACGGCCTCTGGATGCATGTCGGTACGCCTGAAGCCATTGCCGAGGCCGAGGACTGCTATGCAAAAAGCACGTCCTGATGGCCTGAGGACACGACCCTTCCTGCTGTCGGTTCCGGCGGGCGTTCCGTTTCTGAGAGCGATCGCGCAGGGCCTGCTCGACGGCGGCCTGATCGGGCATGGTTTTCCGGGACTTCGCAGCGATCCGCTGGCGCTGTCGGATGTGCGGATTTTTCTGCCGACGCAGCGCGCGGCAACTGAGCTTCGAAAAATCTTCGTCGATGAAATGAACGGCGCGGCGGTTCTGCCGCGCATTGAGGCGCTCGGCGATTACGACGAAGACGAAGACGCGTTCGAGCCGCTCGAGGAAGGCGGCGAGGAGCTTCTGCCTGCCCTTGGCGAGACCGAGCGCAGGCTTGTTCTGGCGCGCCTGATCCGAACCTGGGCGACGACACTTGCCCGCACGATGAAGGACAGCGATGGCGAGGCCGAACTGATCTCGACGACGCCATCGGAGGCGATTTCGCTGGCCATCGAGCTTGGGCGCCTGATCGACAGCTTCGACACCGAGGGCGCGGATTGGACGAAGATCGCACCGCTCATTCCGCCGGAACACGACACTGTCTGGCGCATGACCGGCGAGTTTCTCGATCTTGCTGCCAAGGTGTGGCCCGCCTTTCTGGCCGAGCAGAACAAGATCGGCGCCGCGGACCGCAAGAACCGGCAGTTGCGGCTTCTGGCCGAGCGGTTCGCGCAGACCGTACCGACATCTCCGGTGATCGTCGCGGGTTCGACCGGCTCGAACCCCGCGACGGTGGAACTGATGGAGATCGTCAGCCGCCTGCCGAACGGCGCGGTGATCCTGCAGGGGCTCGATGTTCTGGCCGATGACGCCGCGTGGGACGAGATCGGCGGGGGCGTTCATGCCGATCCCGTTCCTCCGCATGTCTGGACACATCCGCAATATGGCTTTCATCGCCTGCTGCGGACGCTCGGAATCCAGCGCGGTGAAATCGGCGTTCTCGGCCAGGAAGACAGGACGCGCGATGCGCGGCGTGCGCTCGTCTCTGCCGCGCTCCTGCCCTCCGACCTGACGGACCGCTGGGCCGGCCTTCGCATGGACGCGAAAACCGCGCTCGGCGGCGTGAGCCTGATCGAGGCAGCCAACGAGCGTGAAGAAGCGCTGGCGATTGCCGTTTGCCTTGTCGAGGCGCTGCGCGACGACCGCAGGGCCGCGCTCGTCACGCCCGACCGGCCGCTCGCGCGGCGTGTCGCGGCGGAGCTGCGGCGCTGGGGCGTGGAGGCCGAGGATACGGCCGGTCTTCCGCTGGCGGACAGCGAAGCGGGCATTCTCGCGCGGCTCATCGCGGAGGCCGCCGTCGCGCAGCTCGCGCCGGATGCGCTTCTGCCGATGCTGCGCCATCCCGATGCGCGCTTCGGCCTCGACGCGGACATTCTGAGACGCGCGGCGGATGCGTTCGAATTGGGCGTGCTGCGCGGCGCCGCGCCGCCGCCCGGTCTGGATGGTCTGACGCGCAAGCTTGCTCTGGAACGCGCCGCAAGCGACGTGGAACGGCGCTTCTGGCATCCGGGCAAAAAGGCGCTGGACGATACGCGCTGGGAGATGGCATCCGATCTCCTCACCCGGGTCCATACGGCCCTGGAACCTCTCTGCCTGCTCGGCAGCGGAAGCCGCGAGGCCCCGCTCTCCGACATCGTGCGCGCGCACCGCGATGCGATAAAGGCGGTTGCGGCACGCGCCGAGACGGACACGAAAGCGAATGACGAAAACGCGGGCGCGCTTTTCGACATCTTTGCGGAAGTGCTCGGCGAGCCGACACGCAAGGACGAAAACAGCGGCGAGGCGCCGGGGACATCGGGTGAGCATGCGCGTGCGTCGCTGTTGCGGCTTTCCGATTATCCCTCCGTCTTCAAGGCGCTGTTGCGCGGGAAAACGGCGCGTGCGCGCGGTGCTCTGCATCCGCGCCTTCGCATTCTCGGCACGCTCGAAGCGCGTCTTCTCGGCTTCGACCGCGTCGTGCTCGGCGGGCTGAACGAGACGACCTGGCCCGCGCAGACGAAGAACGACGCGTTTCTCTCGCGCCCGATGCGCGGCGCGCTCGGCCTGCCGCCGCCCGAATGGCGCGTCGGCCTGTCCGCACACGATTTCGAACAGGCGCTCGGCGGCATGGATGTGGTCCTGACACGCGCAAGGAAAGCCGGCGGCGCCCCGAGCGTTGCCGCGCGCTGGCTGCAGCGGCTTGAGGCCTTGTCGGGCGAGGCGTGGAACGAGGTTTCCGCGCGCGGCGATGCGGTTCTGAACATGGCGCGCGCGCTTGACGACACGCAAGGCCGGCGGCCGCCGCTGCGCGGCCCGACGCCGCGACCGGCGCGGGAACTTCGGCCTGTGCGCCTCAGCGTGACCGAGGTGGAGACCCTGATCCGCGATCCTTACGCCGTTTATGCCAAACATGTGCTGCGCCTGCAGCCGCTGGAGGCAGTCGGCGCGACGCCCGAAGCCTCCGATCGCGGCAACATCATCCACGATGCGCTGGCGGAATTCACCGCGACGCAGAACGTGCATGCGCCGGATGCGGCAGAGAAGCTGATCGCCATCGGCCGCGAGGGTTTCCTCCCCTATCTCGATTTTCCAGATGTGCAGGCGCTGTGGTGGCCGCGCTTCGAGCGCATCGCGCACTGGTTCGTGGACTGGGAGCGCAAAAGAACAGGCATTGCACGCACCTACAGCGAACAGCGCGGCGCGCTCCAGTTCGACACCTCGGCGGGCCGCACGTTTACGCTCGGCGGCCGCGCCGACCGGCTCGATGCGCTGGAGACCGGCGATTATTCCGTGCTCGATTACAAGACGGGGCAGCCGCCGGGGGACAAGGAAGTGATCGCGGGCTTTGCACCGCAATTGCCGCTTGAGGCGGCCATTCTGGCGCAGAGCGGGTTCGAGCAGGTGCCACCCGGCCCGGCGCGCGATTTCGTCTATGTGCGGCTGACCGGGCAAAGCGAAGCGGGTCTCGTCAAGACCATCGACCTCAAGGGGAGGACGCCGACCGAAGTTGCCGATGAGCGGCTCGCCAGACTGAAGGAACTCATCGACCTGTACGAACAGGAGGATACGCCCTACCGCTCGCACACCTATCCGAAATTTGCGCGGCGCGTCAGCGGTCCTTACGATCATCTGGCACGGTATGCGGAATGGTCGGTGGCGCCGGATGCCGACGAGAACGGCGAGGCCAATGGCGATGGCGCGTAAACTTTTGCCCTCACCCGAAACCGTTGCGCGCCAGCGCCGCGCCGCCGATCCTTCGGCCTCGGCCTGGGTGTCGGCAAATGCCGGGTCCGGCAAGACCTATGTGCTGGCCAACCGCGTGATCCGTCTGCTGCTGTCGGGCGTCGCGCCCTCGCGCATTCTCTGCCTCACCTTTACCAAGGCGGCGGCGGCGCATATGTCGAACACGGTGTTCAAGCGTCTCGCTGCATGGGCGGTGGCCGACGATGCGAGCTTGCGCGCCGCGCTCACGGAGCTTGGCGAAGACGCCTCAGACACCGCACTGCCGCCCCGCGCGCGGCGGCTTTTTGCACGCGCGCTCGACACACCCGGCGGGCTGAAGGTTCTGACCATACACGCGTTCTGCGAACGCATCTTGCATCAGTTTCCGTTCGAAGCACGCGTGCCTGCCGCCTTCAGCGTGCTCGACGACCGGCTGCGCGCCGATCTCGTGGCCGCCGCGCGCGATGACGTGCTGATGCTGGCGGCGGACAAGAGCGATGCCGCACTCGCGCAGGCGCTGTCGCGCCTTGTCGGCGAGGTGAGCGATGCGACGTTCGGCAAGGCGCTGAATGAGGTTCTGTGGCAGGGCGAGCATCTTGCCGATCTGATGCGCCCGGAGGGTGCAGATGCGCGCGCGCGGGTCGAGACGCGGCTGCAACGCGCGCTCGGGGTCGGACAGGGCCAGAGCGTTGCGGCGATCGACGCCGAAATTCTGGACGCGGGCATTCCGCAGCGCATCTGGGCCGAACTGACCGGATGGCTGCGCAGCGGCGGCAAGAGCGACGGCGATCTGGCCGAATGTCTTGTGTCGGCGGCAAGCGAGACGAACAACGACTTGCGGCGCACGCTCTATCTCGGTCTGTGCCTGACGAAAGATTTGAAGCCCCGTTCGGACAGAGCGTTCGTCACCAAGAAGCTGCGCGACACGAGACCCGATCTGTACAATATTCTGCTCGATGAACGCGCGCGGCTTGGCGAGCTGATCGAACAGCGCCGCGCCGCGGCCACGGCCGAGCGCAGCTTCGCGCTTCTCACCGTCGCCGACGCCATCTGGACGCGCTACAGCGCCGAGAAGGCACGACGCGGGGCGCTCGACTTCTCCGATCTGATTTCCGCGACCGGGCGGCTCCTGAAGGATCACGGCGCGGCCTGGGTGCATTTCAAGCTCGACCAGGGCATCGACCATGTGCTGGTCGACGAGGCGCAGGACACATCGCCCGACCAATGGGCAATCGTGCAGCTTCTGACCTCCGAATTCACGGCGGGCGCGGGGGCGCGCGAGGGCGTACGCACGGTGTTCGCGGTCGGCGACGAGAAGCAGTCGATCTTCGGCTTTCAGGGCGCGGCGCCGGAAATGTTCGCGCGCGTGCGGAGCGATTATGCGCGGCTGCACCGCGAGGCAGTGCTGGATTTTCATGTCGAACCGCTGACGCAGAGTTTCCGCACGACGCAGGACGTTCTCACCTCTGTCGATGAGGTGTTTTCGCGGCCCGAAGCCTTTACCGGCCTTCAGTCCGACAATGTGGGCCCGCAGCACGAGACGGCGCGCGTGGATGCGCCGGGCGAGGTACAGGTGTGGCCGCTGATCGAGCCGGATGCGGAAGACGATGCGGACAAGCCCTGGTTTCTGCCGCTCGACAGCGAGGCCGAAAAGAGCCCCCTGATGCGCCACGCGCAGCGCATCGCCGATGCCGTCAAGGGCTGGACCGAGGGACGCGACGCTTTGGGACCGTGCGAGCCGATCAGCGAAGGACAGATCCTCATTCTCGTGCGCAGCCGCGGCGCGCTGTTCGAGGCCATTCTGCGCGAGTTGAAGAACCGCAATCTGAAGGTCGCGGGCGCGGACCGTCTGGACATCGGAAAGCACATCGCCGTGCTCGATCTTCTTGCGCTGGCGGATGCGATCCTGCTGCCGTCCGACGATCTGCAACTTGCCTCGGTGCTGAAAAGCCCGCTTTTCGGCATGGACGACGAGGATCTGATGCGGATTGCGCCGGGACGCAGGGGCAGCCTGCGCGGCGCATTGCGCGGAACGCCCGAGGACGACAGGCTTGTCGATTTCAGCCGTCTGGCGCGGCGTCTGCGCCCATTCGATTTCTACGCGCATGTGTTGGGCGCGGGCGGCGGGCGCAAAGCGTTTCGCGCGCGGCTCGGCCATGAGGTCGACGACGTGCTCGATGAATTTCTGCGCCTTGCCATGACCTATGGCGAGAACGAGACGGCGACGCTCGCAGGCTTCGCCGCGTGGATGCGCGCCGCCCCTGCTGAGATCAAACGCGACCTCGAAACGGCGGGCGAGGATGTGCGCGTCATGACCGTACACGGCTCGAAAGGGCTTGAGGCAAAGCTCGTTGTTCTGGCGGATTTCGGCGCCGAGCGTGCCGGAACGCTAGCGCCGTCCATCTACTCACCCGACGAGCCGGACCGGCGCGCGGACGAGGCGGAACTTCTGGTCTGGTCGCTGCGCACCAAGGACGATCCCGATGTCATCCGGCAGGCGCGCGAGGCCGAGAAGGAGCGCGAGCGCGGCGAACACCGGCGCCTTCTCTATGTCGGGCTGACACGCGCCGAGGACCGGCTCGTCATCGCCGCCCATGCGGGCAAGCGCCCGCGCCATGACGGCTCCTGGCACAGGCTTGTGACGGAGGCTTTGGGCGCGCCGTTCTCCGAGGAGCATGAGGTGCCCGCGCTCGGCGGCACGGTTCTCGTCCGCCGCGGCGCTCCCCTGCCCATGACTGAGCCGAAGGCGCCCAAAGCGCACGAATTAGCGCTTCTGCCCGGTTGGCTGTTCGCGCCTTTGCCGAAGGAGCGCGCCGAGGCGGAGTTTGCGGCCCCCTCCCGCGCGCTGGAACATGCGTTTTCCGGAGCGGCCTCCCCGCGCGGCGAGATCGCCGCCAAGGACCGCGGTGTCTTTCTGCATCGGCTGCTGGAGGAACTGCCAAAGCTTGCGCCCGAAGCACGCCGCGAGGCGGCGGAGCGCTATCTGGCGCGGCGGGAGAAGCTTTCGGGCGAGACACGTGCCGCCCTCATCGACGAGGCCCTGCATCTGCTGGCCGATCCGCAGCTTGCCGCGCTGCTCGCAAAGCCCGGCCGCGCGGAAGTGCCCGTTGCCGGCGATGTCCGCCTGCGGGACGGGACAGACCGGAGATTTCTGGGCCTGATCGACCGCCTGATCGTGGACGAGAACCGCGTGACGGTTCTGGACTTCAAGAGCGACCGGCCGGTGCCATCCAGCGCGCCGGACAGCTATGTGGCCCAGCTCGCGCTCTACCGGGCGCTGGTGCAGCGGCTCTATCCGGGGCGGGAGGTGGTCTGCGCGCTGCTGTGGACCGTCTCGGGGCGGCTCGACATGCTTTCCACAACACAGCTCGACGCGGCGCTCCTGCGCGTCGGCGGCATGGCTCCCATTCCCTGAACGCCGCATTCCTTGACGCTCAAGGGACCGCTACCTACTTTCCGGTCACGTTTCGAGAAAGCGTGATTCCCAGCGCCTTTCGCAGACCAGAGGTTTTTATGTCCGCCACCGTGAAAGTGACCGATTCCAGCTTCGAGCAGGACGTTCTGAAATCCGATGTTCCCGTCGTCGTCGATTTCTGGGCGGAATGGTGCGGCCCATGCCGGATGATCGGCCCGGCGCTCGAGGAGCTGGCCGGGGAATATGGCGGCAAGGTCAAGATCGCCAAGGTGAACGTTGACGAGAACCAGCAGATCGCCGCCAAGTTCGGCATCCGTTCGATCCCGGCGCTGATGGTGTTCAAGAACGGCGAGAAGGTTTCCGACATGGTCGGCGCCGCGCCGAAAGCGCGCCTTCAGCAGTGGATCGACAGCGCGGTCTGACGCGTCGTCGTGGAACGTTGCAAAGCCGGCCTTCGGGCCGGCTTTTTATTTGCCTCATCCTGAGCCGCGCACAGCGCGTGTCGAAGGATGTGCGGCCAGCTCGGGAGCTCGTGGCCATCCTTCGACACGAGCCCGACGGGCTCGGCTCAGGATGAGGGCGGAATGCCCTACACATTCACCGCCTGATCGACGAAGCCCTCATTGCCAAAGACCCGCAGATAGCGCTGGATCTCGTCCGGATCCCCGCTTGCCTTCGCAGGATTGTCCGACAGCTTCACCGCCGGGCGGCCATCGACATCGGTGACCTTGCAGACGATGGAAATGGCGTTGAGGCCGGACGTGCCGGATGTCGACAGGCCGTGGAAATCGTTGGTGAGGTTCGTTCCCCAGCCGAAGCTGAGGCGGGTGCGCCCGTCGAAATGACGATACGTTTCCTCGATGCTGTCGACGTCCATACCGTCCGAGAAGATGAGGAGTTTCTCGCGCGGATCGACGCCCTTCGAAGCCCACCATTCGATGATGCGCTCCCCCGCCGGAATGGGGGGCGCGGAATCGGGGCGAAAGCCGGTCCATTTGGCAACCCAGTCCGGTGCGTGGCGCAGGAACGACGCCGTGCCGAACGCATCGGGCAGGACGATGAGAAGGTTCGCGTTGTAATAACGCGACCAGTCCTGAAGCACCTGGTAGGGCGAGGCGCGCAGCTCCTCGTCGCTCTCGGTGAGCGCGGCATAGACCATCGGCAGTTCGTGCGCGTTGGTGCCGATGGCTTCGAGATCATTGTCCATCGCGAGGAGGACATTGCTCGTGCCGATGAAATTGTCGCCCAGGCCTTCTTTCAGCGCCTCGACGCACCAGCGCTGCCACAGGAATCCGTGGCGGCGGCGCGTGCCGAAATCCGACAGTTTGAGATCGGGAAGCTGCTTCAGGCGTTCCAGCTTGTCCCAGACACGCGTCTTGGCGCGGGCGTACAGCACGTCCAGCGCGAAGCGACCGAATTTGCGCATGGCGCTGCGGGCACGCAATTCGTTGATGATGGCGAGCGCCGGGACCTCCCACATCGTGGTGTGCGTCCAGGGGCCGTGGAAGCGGATCTCGTATTGACCGTCGACGCGCTTCAGCTCGTATTCGGGAAGCTGGAACGTGCGCAGGAATTCGAGGAAATCCGGCGAGAATATCTGCGCGCGGCCGTAGAAGCTGTTGCCCGCCAGCCAGATCATTTCGCGCTTCGAAAAGCGCAATGTGCGCGCGTAATCGAGCTGGGCGCGCAGCTCCGCTTCCTCGATCTCATCCGACAGGCGCACGGTCTTCGAGCGGCTGATGACCGAAAAGGTGACCTGACGGTCGCGGTGCATGCCCCAGATCATCTGGAGCATCAGGATCTTGTAGAAATCGGTGTCGAGCAGGCTGCGGACGATGGGGTCCAGCTTGAAGGTGTGGTTACAGACGCGCGTTGCAAGATCGGGAATGGCGGCCAAGCTGGAACTCCTTCAGGTCAGACCGGCGGCGTGCCGTTTTTGTCGAGGGCTTCGCCTGCGAGATAGAGCGAGCCGCAGATGAGGACGCGCGGCGCGAGCTCGCCGGTGATGACGCGGACCGCCCGAAGCGCCTGTTCGAGCGAGGCGTGCGCACGCGCGGGAATGTCGGCGGCGTCCGCTGCGGCAGCGACCTCTTCGGGCGTGAAGCTGGCATTGCTCATCGTCACCGGCACGGTATGCACAAAACGGGCAATGCCGGAGAACGGCACGAAGAAGCCGTCGGAATCCTTCGTGTTGATCATGCCGGCGACGAGGACCAGCGGACGGCCGACGCGCTCTTCGAGATCGCCCATCGTCGAGGCGATGACGAGCGCGCCATCGGGATTGTGGCCGCCGTCGAGCCACAGCTCGCTTTCGGCGGGCAACAGATCCAGCAGTTTCCCGCGCGTGAGGCGCTGAAGGCGCGCGGGCCAGTCGGCGTTCTGGATGCCGGTTTCGATGTGCTGGCTGGTGATGCCCAATTGCGGCAGAGCGCGCAGCGCGGCGATGGCGGTTCCGGCGTTCTCGAACTGGTGACGGCCGATGAGGCGCGGCGGCGGCAGATCGAGCAGCCCGTCCGCATCCTCGAAAACGAGGCGTCCGCGCTCCTCGCGTGCCTGCCAGTCCTGCATGGAAATGTGAAGCGGACCCGCACGCACGCGCCCGGCGCAGGCTTCCAGCACGTCGCGCACCGAATCCTGCTGCTGCGCGAAGATTGCGGGCACGCCTTTCTTGAGGATGCCTGCCTTTTCGATGGCAATTTCTTCCACCGTCTCGCCGAGGAACTTGGTGTGGTCAACGGAGATCGGCGTAATGACAGAGATCAGCGGGCGGTCGATCACGTTCGTCGCATCGAGGCGGCCGCCGAGACCGACTTCGAGGATGAGGACATCGGCAGGCACGCGCGCGAACAGAAGGAAGGCGGCGGCGGTCGTGATTTCGAACTGGGTGATCGGCGCGCCCGCATTGACGCGCTCGACCTCGCTCAGCACGTCGACCAGGCGATCTTCATCGACGAGCGTTCCGGCAAGGCGAATGCGCTCGTGGAAGCGGACGAGATGCGGCGATGTAAAGACGTGCACCGTCTTGCCGGCAGCTTCCAGCATGGCGCGCAGGAAGGCGGCAGTGGAGCCCTTGCCGTTCGTGCCCGCGACATGGATGACGGGCGGAACCTCGTTCTCGGGATGGCCGAGCGCCGCGAGCAGACGCTGCATGCGGCCGAGCGAGAGATCGATCTCGCGCGGATGCAGCGTCAGGAAGCGCTCGATGATGGCGGAGCTGGGTTCCATTCAGATCGTCGTCCCGGACAGCGCGGCTTCCGGGATGACTGCCTTCATCACTCCGCCGCAGCGGCGGTTTCGACCGGCTCGGCGTCCGGTGCGACGAGCGCCACTGTGGTGGCGGCCGGGGATTTCGTCAGCATGCGGGCGAGACGCGACAGGGTCTGGCGCAGTTCGTGACGCGGCACGACGCGGTCAACCATTCCGTGGGCGCGCAGATATTCGGAGCGCTGGAAACCCTCGGGAAGCTTTTCGCGGATCGTCTGCTCGATGACGCGCGGGCCGGCAAAACCGATCAGAGCGCCCGGCTCGGCCAGATGCACATCTCCCAGCATGGCGTAGGAGGCGGTGACGCCGCCCGTGGTCGGGTTTGTCAGGACGACAATGTAGGGCTTTTTCGCCTCGCGCAGACGCTCCACCGCAACCGTGACGCGCGGCATCTGCATGAGGGAGAGAATGCCCTCCTGCATGCGTGCGCCTCCGGAGGCCGAGAACAGGATGAACGGCGTGCCGCGGCGTGCGGCTTCCTCAAGACCCTGAATGAGAGCCTCGCCAGCCGCCATGCCGAGCGAGCCGCCCATGAAATCGAAATCCTGCACGCCGATCACGACTTCGAGTTCGTCGAGATCGCCGATGCCGATGCGCACCGCATCCTTGACCGAGGTCTTGCTACGGGCGTCCTTCAGGCGATCGACATATTTCTTCTCGTCGCGGAATTTGAGCGGATCCTGCGTGACATCGGGAACCGGAAGCTCGGTCCATTCGCCGTTGTCGAACATGTGCTTGAAGCGCGCGGTCGCGCCCATGCGCATGTGATAGCCGGAGCCGGGAATGACCCAGAGATTGGATTCGACGTCCTTGTGAAAGACGAGCTGGCCCGATTCCGGACATTTGATCCAGAGGTTCTCGGGCACTTCCTTGCGCGACAGCAGCGCCTTGATGCCCGGACGGACGACGTTCGTAATCCAGTTCATATTCCGCCTGCGCCTCCCCGGCGCCTGTTATTCCGCAGCAACCGCCCGGGCCGATCTGGCGCCGGCCGAGAGCTCTGCCACGAGATCCGTGACGGCTTTTACCGTCTTTTCCGTGGCGCGGTCCTCGTTATCGAGGCTTTTTCTTACCGCTTCGACAAGGGCCGAACCGACAACCACGGCATCGGCGCCGCGGGCGACCGCCGCGGCATGCTGGGCGGTCTTGACGCCGAAGCCGACCGCTACCGGTAGATCGGTATGCCGCTTGATCCTTGCAACCGCCCGGCCGACTTCATCGAAATCGGGCGTCGCCGAGCCGGTGATGCCGGTGACCGAGACATAATAGACGAAACCGGAGGTGTTTTCGAGCACCCGCGGGAGCCGCTTGTCGTCAGTCGTCGGCGTCGCGAGGCGGATGAAGTTGAGGCCTGCCTCGAGCGCCGGAAGGCACAGTTCCGCATCCTCTTCCGGGGGAAGATCGACGACGATGAGGCCGTCCGCTCCCGCTTTCAGGGCCTCCGTGAGGAATTTGTCCACGCCATAGACGTAGACCGGGTTGTAATAGCCCATCAGGACGAGCGGGGTCTCGTTGTCCGTCTTGCGGAAATCGGAGACGATCTGGAGCGTCTTCTTCAGCGTCTGGCCGGCCTTCAGCGCGCGCAGGCCCGATGCCTGGATCGGCGGGCCGTCGGCCATCGGGTCGGAGAACGGCATGCCGATCTCGATCACATCGGCCCCGGCGGCGGGCAGCGCCTTCAGGATGTCGAGCGAGGCCTCATAACCGGGATCGCCCGCCATGACGAAGGTGACGAGCGCCGGGCGGCCTTCGGCCTTCAGCGCGGCGAAGCGGGTGTCGATGCGGGTGGTCACAGCTTGCCTCCCAGAAGTTCGGCAACCTGCGGGACATCCTTGTCGCCGCGTCCGGACAGATTGACGACCATCAGATGGTCTTTCGGCTTGTGCGGCGCGAGTTCCTTCAGCTTTGCGAGCGCGTGGGCGCTCTCGAGCGCGGGGATGATGCCTTCGAGCTTGGAGAGAAGCTGGAAGGCTTCCACCGCCTCGTCGTCGGTCGCGGTGAGATAGGTCGCGCGGCCGGTATCGGCGAGCCAGGAATGCTCCGGGCCGACGCCGGGATAATCTAGGCCCGCCGAGATCGAATGGCCTTCCTCGATCTGGCCGTCGTCGTTCATCAGGATGTAGGTGCGGTTTCCGTGCAGGATGCCGGGGCGCCCGCCATTGATCGAGGCGGCGTGCAGCTTGTCGAGGCCGTGGCCCGACGCTTCGACGCCGTAGATCTCGACCGTGGGATCGTCGAGGAAGGGATGGAACAGGCCCATCGCGTTCGAGCCGCCGCCGACGCAGGCGAGCAGGCTGTCCGGCAGGCGGCCCTCAAGCTCCTGCATCTGCGTGCGCGTCTCGTTGCCGATGATCGACTGGAAATCGCGCACCATGGCCGGATAGGGGTGCGGACCGGCGACGGTTCCGATGCAGTAGAACGTGTCGGAGACGTTCGATACCCAGTCGCGCAGCGCCTCGTTCAGCGCGTCCTTCAGCGTCTTCGTGCCGGACTCGACCGGGATCACCTCGGCACCGAGCATCTTCATGCGGAACACGTTGGACGCCTGTCGTGCGACGTCGACCGCGCCCATATAGACGACGCATTTGAGGCCGAAGCGCGCGCAGAGCGTTGCGGTCGCGACGCCGTGCGAGCCCGCGCCCGTCTCGGCGATGATGCGCGGCTTGCCCATACGCCGGGCCAGAAGGATCTGGCCGAGCACATTGTTCACCTTGTGCGAGCCGGTGTGGTTCAGCTCCTCGCGCTTCAGGTAGATTTTCGCGCCACCGAAATGCTCGGTCAGGCGCTCGGCGAAATAGAGGGGCGACGGGCGTCCGACATAATGCGTCAGATGGCCGTCCATTTCGGCCTGATAGGCCGGATCGTTGCGCGCCTCGGCATAGGCCTGTTCGAGCGCGAGGATGTTCGGCATCAGGGTTTCGGCGACGAAGCGGCCGCCGTAAATACCGAAACGTCCGTCCTCGTCCGGTCCCGAACGGAAGGAATTGGGCTTGATGGTCACAGGCTGACTGGCTCCCGCCGGGTTTCGCGCACAGCTTTCAGGAACGCGCGGATCTTCTCGATATCCTTCACGCCTGGCGCGCTTTCGACGCCGGACGACACATCCACCGCCGAAGCATGGGTCAGACGGATCGCCTCGCTCACATTCTCGGGAGTGAGGCCACCGGAAAGCATGAAGCCGAGTTCCGGGTCAAGATCGCGCAGCACCGACCAGTCGAAGGTCTTGCCATGGCCGCCAGTGCGCTCAGCGCCCTTCGGCGGCCTGGCGTCGAACAGGACGCGGTCGGTGTGGGCCAGAAAGACGGCGAGCGGAACGAGATCTTCGGGGGTGGACACCGGGATCGCCTTCCAGATTTCGGCGTCGGGATGGCGCGCATGGAACGCGGCGAGCGTATCGGGCCCTTCGGAGCCGTGGAACTGGACCGCATCGGGCGCGACCTTTCCCATGATCTCTTCCAGCAGCGCATCGTCCGCATCGGACACGAGCGCGACCACGCCCGCGCTTCCGCGCGCATGGCGGGCGAGCGGCGCGGCCTGATCGGGCGTCACGTGACGGGGGCTTTTCTCGACGAAAACGAAGCCGACATAATCGGCCCCCGCGTCGAGCGCCGCATCCAGCGTTTCAAGCGTCGAGAGCCCGCAGATCTTGGACAGTGTGGACATGGGATGTGACTACCGCTCATCGGGGCGAACGTCGAGTCGGATCCGGGATTGATGTGCGACGCGCAACGGAGCGCTTTGCCGCGCTCATGTCTGGTTCCCGGGATCACGCGATGCGCTGCGCGCACGCGGTCCGGGGAACGAATCTCAACTGCCTTCGTAATGCACCGGGAGATTGGAGCCGGACGGCGGCGGCTGGTGGGTGCGGCGCAGCGCGGCGGCCTCCTGTTCGAGCCGCTTGACTTCGCTGCGGCCGAAACGCGCCTCGCGCCGGTAGCGACGCTGGCCGACCCAGTCCGTCGCGGCGCCGACAAGCACGCCCAGCATGACCGACACGATGATGACGACGAACAAAGGAAGCTCGATCGACCAGCCGGCGGAACCGGGCGTGAACGGATCGGCAGACAGGATGACCGCCTCGCGGTTGGCGAGCGCAAACACAACAAGCACCGCCGCGACCGGCAGCAGGACGACAGCCGTCAAAACCTTGCGCACGTCAGATCCTTCACTTCCGGCACCCCGGCACTCTCGGGCACCGAATCAGGCGCCGGCCTCGTCCTTGTTGAGGCGGGCGCGCATTTCCTTGCCGCTCTTGAAGAACGGCACGACCTTTTCCGACACATCGACCTTGGCGCCGGTGCGCGGGTTGCGGCCTTCGCGCGCCGGACGGCTTTTCACCGAAAAGGCGCCGAAGCCGCGCAGCTCGACACGGTCGCCGGTGGCGAGGGCTTCGGAGATGGTATCGAGAATGGCGTTCACGACATTCTCGACGTCGCGCTGATAGAGATGGGGATTGGCCGCTGCGACACGCCCTACGAGTTCAGATTTGATCACGTTGCCACCCTAAGTTCCCGTGCTTAAAACACTTTTTATCTTTGTATTGAAGGGTGCCAGATAGCAAGTAGCCCGTCAAGCGCATGCACATCCATCAGCGATGACGTGGCCCTCAACGACGCACCAACCGTTGGGAAGCCGGCCGCATCGGCAAGCCCCGCCAGGGCGCTTCGGGCAAGGCCGAGTTCTCCCAGCGTGTCGCTCGATGCCTTCCAGTCGCGCACCGGCAAATCCTTCGAAATCTGCCGGTTGTCAGCGAGCCAGGCCCGCGCCTCGTCCTCGCCGCCGATCTCATCGACAAGGCCGAGCTCGAGCGCCTGACGGCCCGTGAAGGCGCGGCCGTCCGCAACCGTTTCGAGCCGCGCGCCGGACAGGCCGCGACGCTCCGAAACGAGATTCTTGAACCAGGCGAAACTGTCCATGATGAGGGCTTCGAGCGCGGCGCGCTCTTCGGGCGTCGTTTCCTTGAACATGTCGGGCGCCGCTTTCAGCGGTGCGGATTTCACCGCCTCCATCTTGACGCCGAGATTGGACAGAAGGCCGGACAGATCGGGATATTGCGCGAGCACGCCGATCGAGCCGGTCAGCGAGGTCTGGCGCGCGATGATCCGGTCGGTGGCGATGGCCGCGATGTAGCCGCCGGACGCCGCGACCGAGCCGACGACGGCAACGACGGGCTTCTTCTCGGCGATCTTGCGAATGTCGTTGTAGAGCTCCTCGGAGGCCGTGACGCCGCCGCCGGGGCTGTCGATCTCGATCAGCACCGCCTTGGCGCCGTCCTCCTTGGCCACCTCCTCCAGCAGCTTCTGGCGGCGGTCCGAGCCCATGATGACGCCGTTCAGATTGACGCGCGCGACATGGGCCGAGGTCTTGCCGGGCAGGATGCCCGTGGTGCGCAGGCCGACCGCGACGATGAGCGCGGCCAGAAGCACGAGCGCGCTGACGCGCCAGAAGCTGACGCGGCGGCGCAGGCGGCGGCGCTCGACGATGGAACCGGCATCGAGGGACATGAAACGCATCTCCGAATTTCGGGCGGAGTCTAAAGGAGATCGGTGCCCGGGGGAACGGGCTGCGGCATCACGTGTGGCGGAAGCCGAGCGGGGCCGGAAAACAAAAAAACCCGGGCGCGAGGCCCGGGTTTTCCGTTCGATCCCTGAAGGATCAGTCTTCCTTGTCCTCGGCGCGCTGCTTGAGCGCTGCGCCGAGAATGTCGCCGAGCGAGGCACCCGAATCGGACGAGCCGTACTGGGCGATGGCTTCCTTCTCCTGCGCCATTTCCTGCGCCTTGATGGAAAGGCCGATCTTGCCGGTCTTCTTGTCCGCCGCGGTGACGCGGGCGTCGATCTTCTGGCCGACCGAGAAACGCTCGGGGCGCTGGTCGCCGCGGTCGCGGGCCAGATCCGCGCGGCGGATATAGGCCGTCGCGTCGGAGCCCACGATCTGCACTTCGAGGCCCATCTCTTCGACCTTGGTGACTTCGACCGTCACGGTCGCGCCCTTACGGACCTCGCCGCCATCGGAAGAGGTCGCGGACGTGACCGGGTTGCCCGAGAGCTGCTTGATGCCGAGCGAGATGCGCTCCTTCTCGACGTCGACGTCGAGAACAACCGCCTTCACCATGTCGCCCTTCTTGTAGTCTTCGATGGCGACTTCGCCCGCGCGGCTCCAGTCGAGATCCGACAGGTGGACCATGCCGTCGACATCGCCCTCGAGACCCAGGAACAGGCCGAACTCGGTCTTGTTCTTGACCTCGCCCTCGACCTCGGTGCCCGCCTTGAACTTCTCGGCGAAGGCTTCCCAAGGATTCTGCAGGGTCTGCTTGAGACCGAGCGAGATGCGGCGCTTGGAGCTGTCGACTTCCAGCACCTGCACTTCGACTTCCTGCGACGAGGAGACGATCTTGCCGGGATGGACGTTCTTCTTGGTCCACGACATTTCGGAGACGTGGATCAGGCCTTCGATGCCCGGCTCCAGCTCGACGAACGCACCGTAATCGGTGATGTTCGTGACGCGGCCCGACAGGCGCGCATCGACCGGATACTTGGCCTCGATGCCCTCCCACGGATCGGCGAGAAGCTGCTTCATGCCGAGCGAGATGCGGTGGGTCTCGTGGTTGATCTTGATGATCTTGACCTTGACGGTCTGACCGATGTTCAGAACCTCGGTCGGATGGTTGACGCGGCGCCACGCAATGTCGGTGACGTGCAGCAGGCCGTCGATGCCGCCAAGATCCACGAACGCACCGTAATCGGTGATGTTCTTGACGACGCCGTCGATGACCTGACCCTCTTCGAGGTTCTGGACCAGTTCCTGACGCTGCTCGGCACGCGTCTCTTCCAGCACCGTGCGGCGCGAGACGACGATGTTGCCGCGGCGGCGGTCCATCTTGAGGATCTGGAACGGCTGCGAGATGTTCATCAGCGGGCCGACATCGCGGACCGGACGGATATCGACCTGGCTGCGCGGCAGGAAGGCCACGGCACCGTCGAGATCGACCGTGTAGCCGCCCTTGACCTGATTGAAGATGACGCCGTCGACCTTCTCGTTCTTGTTGAAGGCCTCTTCGAGCTTGACCCAGCTCTCTTCGCGGCGCGCCTTGTCGCGGCTGATGACGGCTTCGCCGAGCGCGTTTTCGATGCGCTCGAGATAGACTTCGACTTCATCGCCGACGTTCAGGCCGTGTTCGCGGCCGTGGCCGCCGAATTCGCGGAGCGCAACGCGCCCTTCCGTCTTCAGGCCGATATCGACAACCGCAACATCCTTTTCGATGGCGGTGACCCTGCCCTTGATGACCGAGCCTTCGACAAGATCGTGATCCTGGAAGCTCTGCTCGAGAAGAGCGGCAAAATCGTCGTGCAGGGCGGATTTGCCTGTGGTGGCGTTAACGGCAGTAGCGTTCATGTGGTGTCGAGTTCCTTCAGCACCGGCGGTTCGTGTTGCGTGTACGTCCCGGTTTGCCAAACAAGGGACCGTCTCCTGCGAACAGGACGGCGGGCCGGCGCTCAAAGGCGGATCGGGACGCGGTTTCAGGTTCCGGAGACGAGATGGGGCTGAATGGAGCCCTCAGCGGCCAACGGCATCGACAATGGCGATCGCCGCACGGAACGCGGTGTCTATATCCATTTCGGTGGTGTCGAGCAAGCGCGCATCCGCTGCGGGGCGCAGGGGAGCGACCGCGCGGTTGGTGTCGCGCTCGTCGCGGGCGCGGATGTCGGCCAGAACTTCGTCATAGGTGATGATATCGCCCTTGGACGACAATTCGCGGAAACGGCGGTTCGCGCGCTCCTCGGCGCTGGCCGTCACGAACATTTTCACATCCGCATCCGGGCAGATGATTGTGCCGATGTCGCGCCCGTCGATCACCGCCCCTTCGGGCTTCGTGGCAAAGGCGCGCTGAAGCTGGACCAGCGCCGCGCGGACCATCGGAAAGGCTGCGACCTTCGAGGCCGCCGACCCCATTTCGGCGCCGCGCAGCTTTTCCTCGTCGAGGGCGTCGAGATCGAGCTTGCGGGCCGCGATGGCCGCCTCGTTCTCGTCCTCGAGCGATTTTCCGGCATCGAGCAGCGCGCGGGCGACGGCGCGGTACAGCAGTCCGGTGTCGAGATGGGCAAAGCCGTAATGCGCCGCCAGCCTTTTGCCGAGGGTTCCCTTGCCCGAGGCCGCGGGCCCGTCGATGGCGACGATCATGACGGCGCGATCTCCCCGCCGAGCATGGTGATGAGCGGCACGAAATCGGGAAAGCTCGTCGCGATCATGGCGCCGTCGTCCACACTCACCGGCTCGACCGAGGCAAGGCCCATGACGAGGAAGCTCATCGCGATGCGGTGATCGAGATGGGTCGCGACCACACCGCCGCCCTTCGCCGCGCCGCCCTTGCCGTGCACGATGAGATCATCGCCCACGATCTCGCAGGCGACACCGCAGGCCTTCAGGCCGTCGGCCACCGCCGCGAGGCGATCACTTTCCTTCACGCGCAATTCGCTGAGGCCGCGCATCCAGGTCGTGCCGGTGGCGAAGGAGGCCGCGACCGCAAGAACCGGATATTCGTCGATCATGGAGGGCGCGCGTTCGGCCGGAACGTCGACGCCCTTCAGGTTCGAAAACCGCACGCGCAGATCGGCGACATCCTCGCCGCCTTCGGTGCGGCGGTTGAGATGTTCGATGTCCGCGCCCATTTCGAGCAATGTCGTGACAAGGCCGGTGCGCAGCGGATTGTCCATCACCGCCTCGATCACGATGCCCGAGCCTTCGACGATGAGGGCGGCCACCAGCGGAAACGCCGCGGAAGACGGATCGGCGGGAACCACAACCTTGTTGGGCTTCAGCTCGGGACGGCCCGTCAATACGATCTTGCGGCCGTGCGTACCGTGCGGCTCTACCGCGATGTCCGCGCCGAAATGCTTCAGCATCTTTTCGGTGTGATCGCGCGTTGCTTCCTTCTCGATGACGGTCGTCGTGCCGGGCGAATTGATCGCGGCGAGCAGCACGGCGGACTTCACCTGCGCGGACGGCACCGGCGTCTCATAGGTCAGGGGGATCGGATCGGAGGTGCCGCGCAGCGTCAGCGGCAGGCGGCCGCCTTCAGCCTGATCGACGACTTCGGCGCCCATCTTCACCAGCGGGTCCAGCACACGGCGCATCGGGCGCTTTCGCAGCGATTCGTCGCCGTCGAACATCGCCTCGATCCCGTGGCCCGCGACGACGCCCATCATGAGGCGCGAGCCGGTGCCGGCATTGCCGAAATCGAGCACGCCCCTTGGCTGGAGAAGCGCGCCGACGCCGGTGCCCGACACCCGCCAGGAACCGGTACCGATCCGCTCCACTTTCGCGCCGAGCAGCGTGCAGGCGCGGCCCGTGGCCAGAACGTCCTCGCCTTCGAGAAGCCCCTCGATCTCGGTCGTGCCGCGCGTCAGCAGACCGAAGATCAGCGATCTGTGGGAAATCGACTTATCCCCCGGAACACGAACGGAGCCCTTGAGGGGGCCGGATCGGCGCGCGGAAAGCGGCGCTGGCTTGTGGGACTGCGACACGGGAATGCTCACCAAGTCTGATTTTGCGGAAGTGGGAGGCGTCTAGCACAGACCGGGCCTTGCCGTCATGCCCCTGCGCGTCTACTTGACAGGCCAGAGCGAGCGCGTCAGGAAGCGCCCCAATCTCTTTACATGGATGGTGACGGCCGTGGCCAAATCCGAACTTGGAACCAAGCGCGTCTGTCCGACGACCGGACGCAAATTTTACGACCTCAACAAGGACCCGATCGTCTCCCCCTATACGGGCATGATCGTGCCTGTGGCGGCGCTTGCTGCCGTGAGCCGTTCGCGCGCCGAACCCAAGGCCAAGGCTGCTGCGGCGGCGGTTGAAACCGAAGAAGTGGCCATCGAGGAAGAAGAAGACGTCGAAATCGTCAGCCTCGAAGAGGCCGATGAGGACGAGACCGCAACCGGCAAGAAGAGCGCTGCCGGCGACGACGATGTCGACGTCGAGGACGAAATTCCCGATGATGAAGACGACGACACGTTCCTCGAAGAGGAGGACGAAGACGTCGACGCGGCGGAATTGCTCGACACCGACCTGCCGAACGACGAAGAGACGTGAGGCCAACGACGAAGAGGCTTGAGGTCCGCGCGCTTTTGTGTTCTTAGAGCCGCGTCCCGGCGCTCGCGCCGGGATTTGTTTCCCTCGGCCACCCAAAGCCGAGGCAGAATGTGGGGCCATAGCTCAGTTGGGAGAGCGCTTGAATGGCATTCAAGAGGTCGTCGGTTCGATTCCGATTGGCTCCACCAATTCTCAAAATAAATTCAGCAAGCTCGCTGTTGATGCCGCAAAGCGCATGTGCTCCTGAGCCGCTTGCACCTCACGGGGTGCGGACACATCGCCTGCCCTAACGCTGCGTCTGAAAGACGTGCGCCACTCCTTGTGCCGCGATGATGTGCTGCTCCTCGCCGTCGGTCGCCTGTACGCGCAGCATCACGCCGCCGTCGAACCGGGACACCGCGAGGATGTGATCGCCCCGGAAGTTCCGCGGCTCGCGCGCGCCGGCGAACAGGATGCTGATCACCGCCTTCTTGTTTTTCGCATCCGCAAAGGCGGCTTCCAGAGCGTCCGTCAGGTTCATCTCGGCCATGGAGCGCTCTCCGTGTGCGCCTATTCAGCGGCCGCCTGTTTCGCGAGCCGCGCCGTGCGCAGGAAATAGATGTTGCGGGCATAGATCACGAGGCCGAACGCCTGCCCGAGGATGAAGACGGGATCGGCGCGGTGAATCGCATAGGCGAGCAGCATCGTGCCTCCGCCGAGCGAGAAATACCAGAACAGGTCCGGAACGACGGACCGGCGGACGCGTTCGGACGCAATCCACTGGACCAGAAAACGCGCGGAAAACATCGCCTGCGCGCTGAAGCCGATAACGAGCCACAAGGTCTCGATCTCGCCGAGCGCCGCGAAGAAACGGGACAGAATATCGCTCATGAGGACTGTTCCTCGTAGGTGACCGGGCGTGCCCGGCGCAGAAGCCAGGCGACGCCGACAAGATCGAAAATGCCGACAAGCGCGCGCTGAAGATTCGTGTAGTTCGAGCTTCCGTGCGAACGGGCGCGATCCGAGACCGGAAGATAAAGCCCTGTGCAGCCATTGGCGCGCATCAGGGCCGGCAGATAGCGGTGCTGGCCGTGGAAGAACGGCAGCCCGAGATAGACATCGCGCGGAAACACTTTCAGCCCGCAACCCGTGTCCGGACAATCATCGCGCAGCGCCGCGATGCGGATCGCGTTCGCCGCCTTCGATGCCCAGCGCTTCGACAGCGTGTCCCGCCGCTTCGTCCGATGCCCGCCGACAAGATGCGGCCCCGAAAAGGAAAAAGCCGCGACCAGTTGCGGAATGTCGGCCGGCGGATTCTGGCCGTCGCCGTCAAGCGTCGCGATGACCGGAAACCGCGCCTGCTCCACCCCGCTGCGCACCGCGCGGCTCTGGCCGGATTTGCGCGCGTGGCGGATGAGACGAAGGCGAGGCTGCGTGGCTTGCAGAGCCTTTATCTCGGCGGCCGTCGCGTCGATGGATGCGTCGTCGACCACGATGACCTCGCCGATCATCGCATCCGGCACGACCTCGAAAATCTCGGTCACGAGATTCGCGATGTTCCCCGCCTCGTTGTGTGCCGGGATGACGATCGAAACGGAATGCATCGCGTTCTGGAACCGCACTGTGCCGCAAGAGCGAGAGCCGACGCGCAAACGCCGCCGGGCCGCCGGAAACGGCGTCGCGCTTGCATTAGATCGGAACCGGGTGTGGGGCAATTCGCCAGGAGGCGAGGCGGGCCGTGTTTTGCCGGGGCGCGACTTTCAAGCCACGCCGGGCATGTCTTCCGGAAGGCAGGGTGCGGCTCCCCGACGGGGCGCCGCACCCTTGCAGACCTTTTTAGGCTGCGCGCTTGTTCAGCTTGCGCTCGGCAAGTGTCGAAAGCGCCTTGTCGGTCTTGATCTCTTCGGCAAGATTGAGCTCGAGCGGCTTGACCAGATGGTCGTAGCCCAGCTCCTTCGCCCATGCGATGAGCGTGCCGTAGCGCGTGATTTCATAATGTTCGACGGCCTGCGCGGAGGCGAGAAGCGCCGCATCGAGGACATGTTTGTCGGCGATGTCGGCGGCGATGTGGTTGGCTTCCTTGATGATGCCGTCGATGGCCGGGCAATTCACGCCCGTCGCGTTCTGGTCATACGCGGCAAACACTTCTTCGAGGCGCGTGATCTGCCCGCGCGTTTCCTGAAGGTGCTTTTCGAAACCGGCGACGAGCTCGCGCGCGGTCGCCTTCTCGATCATTTTCGGCAGCGCCTTTTCGATCTGCTGCTCGGCGTAATAGACGTCCTGAAGGGTGTGCAGGAAGAGATCGTCCATCGTCTTGATGTCTTTGGAAAAAAGTCCCATCGGTGTCTCCTGGTGCAGGCCCTCCCGCCCCTTCCGACAGGACAACAGGTGATCGGAAGGTTCGTTCCCATTGGCACACGCCCGCGCCCGCACCCGCAGACTTGCGGCGGCCCCCAAAGCACCCATATCAGGCAGGCAACGAGATGCCCTTGGGGGGTCTTGGCGCAAAGCCGCTTCATGGAGGGCTTGAACGTTGACACGCCTGAACCCGCTTTCGAGCCCGCTTCTGCTGGGCTTCGACCAGATCGAGCGCACGCTCGAACGGATTGCCAAGAGCGGCGACGGCTACCCTCCCTACAATGTCGAGCGGCTTGCTGCCGCAGATGGTGAACCGGAACGCCTCCGGATCACTTTAGCGGTGGCGGGCTTCACAAGTGAGCAGCTTGGCGTGACTCTTGAAGAAGGAAAACTCGTGATTCGCGGGCGTCAAATGGACGATGGAAGCCGTATCTATCTCCACAGAGGCATCGCGGCGCGCCAGTTCCAGCGCGTGTTCGTGCTGGCCGAGGGCATGGAGGTGGCATCCGCCGACCTGTCCCACGGCCTTCTGACCGTCGATCTCATCCGGCCGCAGGCGGAACCCGCGGTACGCAAGATCGACATTGTGGCCCGCGGTTAACGGGCCAGAGAGGTGAGTAGCATGATCGAGAAAACAGACTACGTCCTGAGTGCGGAGCGGGTCATGACCGCCGATGAGCTTGCCGGCCTCGGTGACGGCAAGATCGCCTACGTCAAGACCATGCAGTCCGAGGAGATCAACCGCCTGTTTCCGCAGGCTCCCGATCTGACGCCCGGTCTCGAACTTTTCGCCCTGCTCGGCGCGGACGGCACGCCGATCATGCTGACGGATTCCCGGGAAGCCGCCTTCGCAAATGCGTGGGAGAACGAGCTGGAGACGGTCAGCCTGCACTGACGGCTCGCCGCCAGAAGTGCGTACCGATAAATCGCGCCGTCACGCCGTTTTCTTGATCGGGCGTGACGGGCAATTGTTCCGGCTGCCGAGGCAGGGACAAAGCGGACAGGCCGAGGCCTGTTCGCCACAGGCAACGCCCTCATGCGGCGAATCAGCCTTCGCCGAGCAGACGCCCCACCACTTTCGCTGTGTAATCCACCATCGGCACGACGCGCGCATAATTGAGGCGTGTCGGGCCGATGACGCCGACAACGCCGACGATGTTCTGGCGACCGTCGCGGAAGGGAGCCGCGATCATCGACGAGCCGGACAGCGAGAACAATTTGTTCTCCGAGCCGATGAAGATACGTACGCCATCGGCTTTTTCGGCACGGCCGAGAAGCTCGATGACTTCCTTCTTGCCTTCGAGATCTCCGAGCAGAAGCCGCACGCGCTCGAGATCCTCGATGGCCTTCAGATCCTCAAGAAGATTGGCCTGACCGCGCACGATGAGCCGCCGCTCGACGCCCTCGCCCGCGCCCCAGCTCGCCAGCCCCGCCTCGACAAGATTGATCGTCAGCGTGTCCAGCTCCGCACGCGCCGTTTCCCGGGCGCGCTCGATGTGCGCACGCACTTCTTCGAGGGTACGGCCGCGGATGTGCGCGTTCAGGAAATTCGTGGCCTCGACGAGCGCGGACGCCGGAAGGCCCAGCGGCAGCGGAAGGATGCGGTTCTCGACCGAGCCGTCCTCGCCGACGAGGACGACCAGCGCCCGCTGGGGTTCGAGCTGAACGAATTCGATGTGCTTCAGCCGCGCGTCCTGCTTGGACGTCACGACGACACCCGCGCCGCGCGACAGGCCCGACAGAAGCTGCGAGGCCTGGCCCAGCACGTCCTCGAAGGAGCGGCCGACCCCGGCTCCGGCGACCTTCGCCTCGATGTTGCGGCGCTCGTCTTCGGACACTTCGCCGACTTCCAGCATGGCATCGACGAAGAAGCGCAACCCCAGTTCGGTCGGCAGGCGGCCTGCCGAGGTGTGGGGCGCATGGATCAGGCCGAGCATTTCCAGATCGGACATCACATTGCGCACGGAGGCCGGCGACAGCGGCGCCGAAAGGAATTTGGAAATGTTGCGCGAGCCGACGGGCTCGCCCGTCGTCAGATAGGAATCGACGATCTGCCGGAAAATTTCGCGCGAGCGCTGATTGAGTTGCGGGAGGCCGAAGCCCGCATCCGGAGGGGGAACACGATCCATATCTCCCGGAATGTCATGCGGACAGGGCTTGCGATCAAGTGCTCTCGACGTGGTTGTACCCGGCAACAGAGCGTGGCAGGTTCGACTAAAGTCGCCGGGGGGCGAAATTGCAGGGCAATCGCCGAAGGGCGGGCGTCCGGGGTGGGGTCCAGGTGCGGTTTTGCCGCGCCCGCTTGGTCACGGGCATCCTTCTTGTGTTTGTCCTGGCCGCGGCCGGCGTGCCCGCGAGTGCGCAGGACATGCGCTTTTTCCGGATCGGGACCGGCGACACCGGTGGGACCTATTATCCAATCGGCGGCCTGATCGCCAACGCCATCTCGGCGCCTCCGGGAAGCCGGCCTTGCGAGCTTGGCGGCGCTTGCGGCGTCAAGGGGCTGGTGGCCGTGGCGGTGGCAACCCACGGCTCGGTGTCCAACATCCGGGATCTTCAGAACGGGCGGCTGGAAGCGGCCTTTCTGCAGAGCGACGTTGCCTTCTGGGGCTATTCCGGAACCGGCATTTTCAACGGTCAGCCGCCCGCGCCGGAACTCAGGGTCATCGCCTATCTCTACCCGGAGACGGTCCACCTTGTCGTCCGCAGGGATTCCGGCATTTCGGGCATCCCGGACCTCAAGGGCAAAAAGGTCTCCCTCAACGAAATCGCATCGGGCACCCTCGCCGACGCCCGGCTCGTCCTGGGCGCGTTCGGCCTGACCGAGCGCGACATCACGCCCTTCTATCTCCGGCCCTCGGTGGCGGGAGCAAAGCTTGCCGCCGGAGAGATCGACGCCTTCTTCTTCGTCGGCGGCGCGCCGGTCGAGGCCATCGCCGCGCTCGCGGAAACGACCGCAATTGCCCTTGTGCCGATCGCCGGGGCGACCGCCGAGCGTGCCCTGACCCGCTATTCGTTCTTTTCCTTCGACGAGATCCCGGCGGGCACCTATCCCGGCGTCGGCGCGACGGCGACGATGAGTGTCGGAGCCATGCTCGTCACCAGCGCGGCACAGAGCGAGGAACTGATCTTCGACATCACCGCAGCCCTGTGGAACGCCAACACCCGCAAGCAACTCGACCGCGTGCACACCAAAGGCCGTCTGATCCGGGCTGAGAACGCCCTCAAGGGACTGGCGATCCCCCTGCACCCCGGCGCGGAACGCTATTACCGCAAGGCCGGACTGCTGGCGCAATAGCCCGCCCAATGCAACCTGTCTGAATGGATCACCCTCAAAGGCTTGCCAGAACAGGACAGGCACGCAAACATTCCCCGCTGGCCTAAAAGAAAGCACTGCCGGAACGGCAGACAGGAAGGAAAAAAAATGAACTTCGGATTTCGACGCCTCGCCCTTGGGGCCGCCGCACTCGCAATGGCCGCCTCCGGGACCGTCCTCGCGCAGGACATGTCCTTCTTCCGCATCGGAACAGGCGGCACCGCCGGTACGTATTTCCCCATCGGTGGCCTCATCGCCAACACGATCTCCAGCCCTCCGGGCTCGCGCGCGTGCGCCGAGGGCGGATCGTGCGGCGTTCCCGGCCTGATCGCGACGGCAGTGGCCTCCAACGGGTCGGTCGCAAACATCAACGGCATCGTCTCGGGCTCGCTCGAAGCCGGTTTCAGCCAGTCCGACGTGGCCTATTGGGCTTCGACCGGCACGGGCGTGTGGGACGGCAAGCCGAAGGTCGACAATCTGCGCGCCATCGCCAATCTTTACCCCGAGACCATACACATCGTCGCCCGCAAGGGTTCGGGCATCAAGTCGCCGGCCGACCTGAAGGGCAAGCGGGTGTCGCTGGACGAGCCGGGTTCGGGCACACTCATCGACGCCAAGATCATTCTCGAAGGCTATGGGCTGACCGAGAAGGACATCACACCGGAATACCTGAAGCCGAACGCGGCGGGAGACCGGCTGCGTGACGGTGCGCTCGATGCGTTCTTCTTCGTCGGCGGCTCGCCGGTCGGCGCGATCGTGGAGCTTGCGTCCTCGGTTGGCGCCGAGCTCGTGCCGATTACGGGCCCCGAAGCCGAAGCGATCCTGAAGAAGTACCAATTCTTCGCAAAGGACACGATCCCGGAAAACACCTATTCCGGCATCCCGATGGTTCCGACCCTGTCGGTGAATGCGGTGCTCGTGACGAGTACGAAGCAGACCGACGATCAGGTCTATGCGATCACCAAGGCGCTGTGGAACGACAACAGCCGCAAGCTGTTCGATGCGGGTCACGCCAAGGGCAAGCAGATGCGGCTTGAAACCGCTACCGACGGCCTGGGCGCGCCGCTGCATCCGGGCGCCGAGAAGTTCTATCGCGAAGCCGGCGTCCTGAAGTAATACTGGACCGAACGTAACGACAGCGCGCTCCCCGGCACGTCCGGGGAGCCCTCCGCCAAGAAGAACAACAGGTCCGCGCCATGGCAGGGATGGAACTCGACGAGGCAAAAGCCCGTCAGCTGGAAGAGAAGTTCGATTCAGAAGTCCGTTTCCGGAGCCTGTCCCCCACGGCCAACTGGATTGTCGGCACGGCGCTCGTCGTCCTGTCCATCTTCCACTATTACACCGCCGGGTTCGGCCTTCTGTCGGAAATGGTGCATCGCGGCATCCACCTTGCCTTCGTGATTGCGCTTGTTTTCATGGTTTTTCCGGCCTTCAAGCGTGCCTACGACGAGCCCGCGACGGCATCCTGGTACAAGCCCCTCGGCATTCCGCTTTACGACTGGGCGCTCGCGATCGCTTCGGTCATCGCCGTCGCCCATGTGCCCCTTATTCCCCTGAGCGAGCTTGCGTTCCGCGTCGGCAATCCGACGACGACCGATGTCGTTCTGGGCTTGACGCTCATCGTCTGCCTGCTTGAGGCCGTTCGCCGCTCCGTCGGCTGGCCGCTGCCGATCATCGCCATCCTGTTCATGCTCTATGCTCTGTATGGACCTGTGATGCCCGGCATTCTGGTGCATCCGGGCGCATCGGTTTCAAATCTCGTCAACCACCTCTACCTGACGACGCAGGGCATTTACGGCATCGCGCTCGGCGTGGTCGCAACCTATGTCTTTCATTTCGTCCTGTTCGGCGTGTTCGCGACACGCATCGGGCTCGGCCAGCTGTTTCTCGATTGCGCGGCCTGGGTCGCGGGGCGCTTCGCCGGCGGCCCGGCCAAGGTTTCCATTTTCGGGTCGGCGCTGTTCGGCATGATTTCAGGCTCCTCCATCGCCAATACGGTGACGGTCGGCTCTCTGACGATCCCGGCTATGATCCGTATGGGCTATCGCCGCGAATTCGCAGCGGCGGTCGAGGCCGCGAGTTCGACGGGCGGCCAGATCACGCCCCCCATCATGGGCGCCGCCGCGTTCCTGATGATCGAATTTCTGGGCCTGCCCTACACGACCATCATCATGGCGGCCATCGTACCGGCCTTCATGCACTTCTTCGGCGTTCTGATGCAGGTGCATTTCGAGGCCAAGCGCAACGGCCTTCGCGGCATGACGAAGGAGGAACTTCCCGATCTCGGCGAAGCCTTCAAGCGCGACTGGCCGACCGTCATTCCGCTCGTCGTTCTCGTCAGCATGCTGATCATGGGCTACACGCCCTATCTGGCGGCGTTCTGGGGCATCACTCTGTGCATCGCGGTCGGTCTTCTCAATCCGCGCCGCCGGATGAGCCTGCTCGATGTGTTCGAGGGTCTGCGCGACGGCGCAAAGTACGCGCTCGCGGTGGGCGTCGCGGCGGCGGCCGTCGGCATCATCATCGGCACGGTGACGTTGACCGGCGTCGGCTTCAAGATTTCCTTCATCGTCACCAGCACCGCCAACGACATCGCGCTCTGGTTCGGCACGTTCGTGCCGACCTGGCTGATGCAGCCGACAACGATGACGATTGTCTTTACGCTGCTTCTCACCGGCGTTGTCTGCATCCTGATGGGCTGCGGGATTCCGACAACCGCCAATTACATCATCATGGTGACCATCGCCGCGCCGACGCTCGGCCTGCTCGGCGTGGAGCCGATCGTCGCTCACTTCTTCGTGTTCTATTACGGGCTTCTGGCGGACATAACGCCACCGGTCGCGCTCGCCGCCTATGCGGCGGCCGGCATGGCGGCGGCAGATCCCTTCAAGACCGGCAACATCTCGTTCCGCCTCGGCATGGGCAAGGCTCTGGTGCCCTTTGTGTTCGTGTTCTCGCCTTCGCTTCTGCTCGTGACGCAGGATTTCAATCTGCCGGACTTCTTCACGGCGTTCTTCGGCTGCCTGATCGGGATCACGTTCCTGTCCGCCGCCTTTGCCGGCTACATGCTGCGCCATCTCGTCGGATGGGAGCGCTGGCTGCTTTCCGTCTGCGCCATCCTCCTGGTGGCGCCGGAAATCTATTCGTCGCTCGCGGGCCTCATTCTGTCGGCTCCCGTGCTGCTGAGGCAGATCCGCCTGTTCCGCACCGCACCCGCATAAGACATTTTGAATTTGTATATTTTACAAAAATCTTTTTTTTCAGGTTTAATTATTTACAGCGCCTCTCCGATGTGCTTATTGAAGGCACATCGGAGAGATCAAACTCATGAATCGCCTGTTATTTGCGGCCCTGGCCAGCACGCTCGCCTTTGCCGCCCCCGTCCGTGCGCAGGACAGCAACACGCTGCTGAACGCGTCCTATGACATCGGCCGCGAGCTCTATGCGGCCATCAATGTCGAGTTCGCGAAGGACTACAAGGCCAAGACCGGCAAGGACATCACGATCAACCAGTCGCATGCGGGCACGTCCAAGCTCGCGCGCTCGATCGCCGAAGGCCTCGAAGCCGATCTCGTCACCTTCAACCAGACGACCGACATCGATTTCCTGGCCAAGAACGGCCTTGTCACCAAAGAGTGGCAGAAGGCGTTCCCGAACAATGCCTCGCCCTATTATTCGCTGCCGGCCTTCGTCGTGCGCAAGGGCAACCCGAAGAACATCAAGAACTGGGACGATCTGGTTCGCGACGACGTGAAGCTCGTTTTCCCGAACCCCAAGACCTCGGGCAATGCGCGCTACACCTATCTCGCGGCCTATGCCTTCGCGCTCGAAAAGTTCGACAACGACACGGCCAAGGCCGATGAGTTCGCCAAGAAGCTGCTCGCCAATGTCGCGGTGTTCGACACCGGCGGCCGCGGCGCAACGACCACCTTCGTCGAGCGCGAAACCGGCGATGTGCTCATCACCTTCGAGGCCGAGACGAACGGCATCGTCAAGCAGTACGGCGAAGACAAATTCGAGACCCTCGTTCCGCCGGTGAGCCTGCTCGCCGAGTTCCCTGTCGCGATCGTCGAAAAATATGCCGAGAAGCACGGCACGAAGGATCTGGCCAAGACCTATCTGGACTATCTGTACTCGACCGAAGGCCAGACGGTGATCGCCAGCTTCTCAAACCGCGTTCACGATCCCAAAGTGGTCGAGGCGAACAAGGCCAGCTTCCCGGACGTAAAGCTCTACACGGTCGAAGAGGTCTTCGGCGGCTGGGACAAGACCCAGGAAGTTCATTTCGCGTCCGGCGGCAAGCTCGACCAGCTTTTCCCGACGAACTGAGTTTTTCACAAACGTAACGACACGATACGGCCGGGCATTGCCCGGCCGTTCTGCTTTGGGGCATCAGGGAAGCGGCAGGATCATCAACGCCGCCGCGCTCAGCGCGCCGATCACCAGAAGCGACAGCACACCCGCGGCAAGAACGCGCCCGCCGGAACTCAGAACGTCGCGCAGGTTGACCTCAAGGCCCAACCCCGCCATCGCGATGATTGTCAGCACGCCAGCCGTTCCGCGAAGCCAGGGCAGCGCAAGATCGGGAATGACGCCAACCGAGCGCAGGATCATCATCACGGCAAACCCGAGCACGAACCACGGCACGATGCGATGCAGCGGCAGGCGGGCGGCCTCCCCCCGGCGCAAAAGGCTCAGCGCGACGAGAACCGGCCCGAGCAAGAGCACGCGCATCAGCTTGATGAGCGTTGCGGTCTGCACGGCGATGGGTCCGGCTGTCGCGGTCGCCGCGAACACCTGCGGCACGGCATAGACGAGCATTCCCGCCAAAAAACCATAGCGCGCGTCCGCCAGCCCGGCGAGAACGCCGATCAGCGGCAGCAGGACGACCGCCACCACGCCCAGCGCGGCGGTGAACGCGATGGCCGCCGCAATCTCCTGCGGTTTGGCGCCGATGACGGGCGCCGCCGCCGCAATCGCCGAATTGCCGCAGATTGCGTTCCCGCAGGACACGAGAAGCGCCATCCGCTCCGGCAGGCCGACGAGACGCGCCAGCGCATAGCTCGCAAGCAATGTCACGACGACGATGGCGACGACCACGACGATGACGGCGAAGCCCGCACCTCCGATCGCCTGAAGGCTTGTCGAGGCGCCGAGCAGAACAATGGCGATTTCGAGCGGGATGCGCGAAGAGGCACGCACGCCGGGACGGAAGCGCTCGCCCGGACTGAACCCCGTATTTACAGCAGTGCCGAGAATGATCGCCGCGACGAGGCTTTCGACCCAGGCCCGGCCGGTCAGATGCACTTGCGCGCGGTCGAGCGCGAAAGCCAGGACCGCAATGGCAATCGTGAGCAGGACTCCCGGCAGGAGACGGATTGCGCTTTTCGCCATCGGCACCTCTTGCCGTCATGGCTAGCACGAAGCATTCATTTGAAATAATCGAATAGTTTTTGTCATTTCATTCGTTATTATCGAACAATGACGCTGGAACAGATTTCGATCTTCGTCGCCGTCGGCGAACGCGAACACCTCACGCGGGCCGCCGAGGCGCTTGGGCTAACGCCGTCGGCGGTGAGCGCCGCGATCAAAACGCTCGAAAACCAGCACAATGTTCACCTGTTCGACCGGGTTGGACGCGGCATCGCGCTGACGCGCGAGGGACGCGCGTTTCTCGATCAGGCCCGGGCCCTGCTGGCGCAGGCGCAATCGGCCTGCCATCTGCTGCGCGACCTTGGCGGCATGGGGAGCGGCGTTCTAGACGTCCATGCTAGCCAGACCATAGCCAGCTATTGGCTTCCCGCGCGCCTCATGCGCTTTCACGAAGCACATCCTGACATCGAGATCCGGCTCCATGTCGGCAACACCCGACAGGTCGCCGACGCCGTTCGCGAAGGCCGCGCGGAAATCGGTTTCGCGGAAGGCGCCGTCGACGACACCTCCCTGAACGTCACGAACATGTCCGAGGATCAGCTTGTCGTCGTGGTGCGCGCGGACCATCCGCTGTCGCGCCGCCGAAGACCCAATGCAAGGGACATCGTTTCAAATGCGGCGTGGATCATGCGTGAACCCGGCTCGGGCACACGTTCGGAATTCGAGGAGGGCTTGCGGCGTCTCGGCTGCGCGCCGGACGATCTTCGCGTCGCGCTGACGCTTCCTTCGAACGAGGCCATTCTGTCCGCCGTTCGCGAAGGGGGCTGTGCGGCGGCCATCTCGAAGAGCGTTGCCACGCCGTTTCTCGACAACGGCGACCTCGTGGCGCTCGACATCGATCTACCGGTTCGCGCCTTCCGCATCGTCCGGCATTCGGAAAGACATGTCAGTCCGGCGGCGCGGGCGTTTTTTGCATTGTGCGCGAACATTGCTTCTTGAGCGCGCTTGGCCTGAAAACAGGCGTTCGAAGTGGTGCCAGCGATTTCAATTACTTGCGGGTCTGGATTAACTAAATTGAGTAAAATTGGAAGTTTTCGACCCTGATCGAGATTGAGTTTATTTGGTTTACGCTTTGTAAACAAAGCAGATGCGGCATTTGTCGAGGACAAGTGCCATGCGTATACTGCGTACACTTTGGGCGATTCCGATGCTCGCCCTGATTCTCGCTCCGGTCTCGGCCACCGCAGCGGGCTCCCACCTTGGGGCGAAGACCACTCCTGTCAATACATGCGACCTTCAGGACGGTATCTTGCCGTTCTCGAACGTGTGCCGGGGAAATGAGCGGGGCACGACAACCGCGCTATCCCGGCCCGACACGCCTGACAAACCCGACAAGCCTGACAAGCCTGACAAGGACACAGGCCACAAAGGTCATAAGGGCCATAAGGGCAAAGACCACAAAGGCAAGGATCGCGACGGAAAGCATGGCGACAAGGGCGACCATGGTGACCGCGGCGGAAAGCACGGCGGAAAGGGTGATCACGGCGACCGAGGTGGAAAGCACGGCGGCAAAGGTGACCACGGCGACCGCGGTGGAAAGCACGGCGGCAAGGGTGACCACGGCGACCGCGGTGGAAAGCACGGCGGCAAAGGTGACCACGGCGACCGCGGTGGAAAGCACGGCGGCAAGGGCGACCGTGGCTCCAGCGACCGTGGTAGCGACCGTGGTGGCGACCGCGGCTCCGGAAGGGGCGGAGATCGTGGCGGCAATGACAGCGGTTCAGACGCTGGCCACAGCGGCGGAAACGGCAATGGTGGATCCAACGGCGGCAATGGCGGTGGAAACGGCAATGGCGGATCCGGCGGCGGACGCGGGGGACGCTAAGGCGTCCACTGATTGCCTGTTACGAAACAGAAACCCCGCTGCGATGCAGCGGGGTTTTACGTATTGCAGCTGGGCATTCAAGCATCGCCCTATGTCTGCTGGATTTTGA
>LNEV01000017.1 GCA_001464335.1 Rhizobiales bacterium Ga0077545
CTCGGCCTGCGTCATCCCCTTCTTCAGCCGCTGCTGGGCCAGAAGTTCAGCGAGTTTCGTGCGGCGGGGTGAGGTTTCCATGGGCTCGGGCGCGTGTGATGCGCCAAAGCAGCTATCCCCAGTTGGCGATTATCCAAAAATTGGATATCCGATTATCGGATGTTTCCGCTCGACTTCCAGCCGCAAGGAAGCGAATGGACCGTTCGTCTGTTAGGGAGAATTCCATGACCACCAGGACCGCTTTGATTGCTCTTGTTGCCGCCGCGGCGCTGACCGCGCCTGCCCACGCCAAATCCCTGTCAAAAGAAGAACAGCAATTGGTCGAGCTGACCAAGGCTCTTCACAAACGCCTCGGCGCCGTCGAGCAGATGGTGGTAAAAGGCGTTCGCTCCAAAGACATTGGCCTTCTCAGGCAAGCCGATGAGATCGCCCAGGACGCTCACCTCCAGTTCTCGGACAAAACCCAGCCCTTGCTTGCCAAGACGTCATCGGACTTCAACAAGACCTCGTATGTCTTCGAGTGTGGCAAGACCCCCTACCGCCTCGCCGGCGTGGCAAGTCTGCTGACCGAACCCGAGACCCCGACGAACCTCGAAGACCGCCGGGCATTGCTCGCGGAATACCGGCAGCTGATGGGCGAGTGCGAGACCTGGCTTGGCGTCAAGCCACCTGCGAACGGTGTCGGGCGCGGAAAAAGCCTCGAAGATTTTTGATCCCCGCTAGCGGGCCGGCCGGTTGCGCCGGCGGGCGGGTGATCGGCGGCGAGGCCCACGACGGGGCTCGTCGCCCGCAATCGCCCGCCGCAGCCGCTGAAGATCCATCCGGCTCCAGATGTAGCGCAGCGCCTGTGCCGTCGCATCGACCTGGTCGTCATGACGCCCGGTCGGGAAGCTGAGCAGTTCCGCGGTGTAAGGCTCAAGCCAGGTGGCGTGGCGCGGCAAAAGCACCTGTCGTGCTTCAAAGCGCGGCGTCACCGCAAGAAAGCGCGCTGTCTTGTCAAACTTCGGCTGCGTCAGGAACGGGCGCAGATCGCCGGCGTGACGCAGATCCTGCGTCAGCGCGCGTCCGAGTTCGGTGTCCTCGATCAAGGTGGTGTCCGCACGATACTCGGCCGCGATGCGGATCAGGGCACGCCGCAGATCCGGATATTCGAGCCGCCCGCGCTCGACATGAAGGAGATAATACTGGTCGCCCGCAACACCCCAGACGGTGCCGACCGAGTAGTCGCTCGTCTCCGCGAGGGTCGAGGCCGTGTCCCAGGACGCAATGACACGCTCGAACGCCACCGGGGCGACCTCGTAATAGGTCAGCCATTCGCGCTTGAGGACGTGGCCGTCCATCGGTGTCGGGTTCTGCTGGTACTGCGCCTCGAACACCATCGAGCCCAGAGTGCGACGCAGGACATCGAGTTCACGCAGACCCTCCCGGCTTGGCTGCAGCAGCTCGCCCTGCCGGCGGTGATGGACATCCTGCGAACGCGGGCCGATCCGGTAGGTGCGGTCCTCCGTGGCGATGGAGGGGATGTCGAGCACCGTCCAATCCTCTTGACCAAGGACGTGACCGACGAGATCATCCTCGTGCAGGCGCTGCATCACAATGATGATGGCGCCGGTCCGCTTGTTGTTAAGGCGGGTAGAAAGGGTGCCGTCATAGGTGTCCTTGACCCGTCGCCGCTCAGCCTCGGACAAAACATCGGAAGCCTTGATCGGATCGTCGATGATCAGAAGATCGGCGCCGCGGCCAAGCACGCTGCCACCCATCGAACAGGCAAGACGACCACCGCCACGCTCCGTCTCGACCTCAAGATCGCGGATCCGTGCGAACACACACTCTGGAAAAACCTCGCGGAACCAGGGGCTCTCGAACACCTTGCGGCAGTCGCTCGCGTGCTTGCGGGCGAGGGTCTCCGAATAGGTGACGGTCATGACCTTTTTCGTGGGATCGCGACCGACATACCAGGCTGCGAATGCCACCATGACCGAAATCGACTTCATCATGCGCGGCGGCACATTGATGATCAGCCGCCGCTCATGGCCAAGGAGAACCTCGGTCAGCGCATGCGCCATCGCCAGCACATGCCAGTTCTCCTCGTAGCGCGTCCCCGGCTCAAGGGTCGCAAACACCTTGGCGATGAAGTCCGGCAGGCTGTGACGCAGGCCGGCATACAACAGCGCGCGGCGGTCCGTCATGACGTTTCTCCGTCCGACGGATCGCTCGTCTGTTCTTGGCCTTCGACCGCATCCCCAACCTCGTTTTCGTTCGCATAACGCTTCGCCATGCGCGCGAGGATTTCCTCATCCTCACGTGACATCTCTTCCTTGTCCTTACCGTGGACGATTTCGGTGCCATGCAGATTTAGGACTTCGAACGCAGTTTTTGAACTCTGATAGGTATCACTCCAGATCTTGAGTAGAGCGACGGTGCGACGCGGCAACATCTGTGTGCGGCCTGTGTTCTTTTCCGTGAACTCGATTTCCTCCTTGCCGAGCCGGATAAACTCCTCAAGCATGCTTTCACCGCGCTCCGGCAGAAGTTTGCGCGGGCGGCCTTTGGGATTGCCGCTCTGTTTGGGCTTGAACTGGCTGTGCTTGGGAGGCCGGCCGTAGCCGCCCTTCCCTTTGTTGTCCTTATCGTCAGCCATGGCGCACCCCCTGGTCCACCGACGCCGCGGCCGCCGCGCGACGGGTCTTGACCTCCTCGAACGTCTCTCCGGTCTCCACCAGAACCGCCGTCAATCCGGTACGCGCCTCAATACGCCGGAGTGCGGCATCAACGTAAGCCGGCGACAACTCGATGCCATAGCCTTTGCGGCCCGCGCGGTGCGCCGCAAGGATCGTCGTGCCCGAGCCGCTGAACGGGTCAAGCACCGCATCGCCGCGATGGGTGACGTCGAGGATCAGATCGTGGACCAAGGCCACGGGTTTTACGGTCGGATGTGCGGACAGCGCCTCTTTGCGCTCGCGCGAAAACTGCGACATGCCGGGATAATCCAGTACGTTGGTGCGGTATCGACCGTTCTTACCGAGCTCGACATTGTTGATAACGGAGCCCGTTCCTGCCTTCCAGGCGAAGATCAGCTCGTGCGCGGAGCGCCACATACTCCCCATGCCGCCTGTGCCCTTGTTCCAGACCAAAAGATTGAGCAACTGGCTGTAATGGGCATGGCCGGCCGCCAGCATCTCGCGCATGTGGCGGTGATCCATCGACTGGAAATGGACCGAGCCGGCGGCGGAATGCGCAGCCAGATTGGCGTTCACATTTGCAAGAAACGCGGTGAACTCCTCGGACGACATCTCGCCACACGCCATCGCAAAGTCGCCGTGCGCGGTTTTGCCGAGACCGCTCACAAAACCGGCAATCGGAACATTGTAGGGTGCGTCCGAAAAAACCATGCGCGCAACAACGCCGTCCATCAGACGCGCGTAGACCGAAGCCTCGCGTGCATCGCCGCAGCACAGGCGATGAGCGTCGCCGATCAGCCAGCAATCTCCGGACCGGGTCACGGGCGGTCCCTGCGTAAGCGCGACCGGTGCATCATCGGCCTCGCTCTGATCATTGGCGCTCTCGACCTGTGCAACGACCCAGTCGATCTTCGGCGTGTCGAACCCGGTAAGCGACAGGTCAAAATCGACTTCTGTGCTTTCGAGCATCTGGAACTCGGCGGCGACCGCCGCCCAGTCCCACTCGCCTTTGAGCGAAAACGCATTCAGCGACAGCTTGGCGGCGCTCACCTCGGCCTCGTTGAGATGCTCGTGCTGCACCACCGGCACCTCGGTCAGTCCGGCCTCTCGGCAGGCAAGCCACACCGCATGACCGTCAATGATGCGTCCATCGCGGTCGACAATGATCGGGACGAGACAACCGAGACGACGGATGGCTGCCGACATCTGGCCGATCTTCTTTTCGCTGTGGCGGCGCACCTGCCGCGCAGCAGGCTGCAAGCTCTCGATCGCGCGGTATTCGAGCTTCATCCGCACTTCGCTCAGCGAGGTGTTGTGGTCGTTTGCAAGCTGCGCCTTATCCGCCGGGCGCTCGCGATGACGGGGTTTGGTCATAAGACCTCCTTCAAACCGGCGCGCGGAATGCGCATCGGAATGAAGCGAGGATCAGACGCTCAGAAGGACAGCATAAGAGGAACGAATGCGAATGTGGATAACTTGGAAGACGCAATTTCCGTAGCAGCCGATGAAACCGGTTTCACCACAGAATACCTAGCAACGTATGCCTGCCACTTGACCGATCTTCTGTCGATTTTTTGCCCGTGCATCGACCGTCGGTCATGAACCTCTAAGACTTTAGCCCCTCGCACGCGCGATTGAAAGCTAGCGTTGGTGGGCAGACGGACGACCTCCTCATGAGCGCTACGATTGATGTCGATGTGAACGACTGACAGGCAAAATATCTCGCTGAACGTCGGTCGCCTCAGCCTCCACGAGCGCGAGCAGATAAGCCAGAACACCCATGCCCTCGGCTTCGGCCATCCGACGGAGGATCGCGGTTTCATGAGCGATCTTCCGCGCCAGAGCATGAGTGTCGACGTCAGAACCATTGCAGCCTGCCATCCCGGAGGTCCTTCCGTTCCAAACGCGCAGTAGCGCCAAGCCCTGAGGCTAACGCAAGACGAACTGGCAATGTAGCCCGCCGTCACGCCAGTTCATCGGTCATCGGATGCTATGACCGGTGTGCCATCAAACTTTCGCCATCGCTTAATCGATTTTCTTGGCCTGATACCGAGAGCGCGGTCCTTCTGCCGCCTGCCTTTCGCAATGCGCGGCGCATCCGTCTGCGATGTTTTTGCGCGATGGCAGGTGAGGCAGAGCACCTGGCAGTTCCCAAGAACCGCTTCGCCTCCCAGGGCATCGGGTATGATATGATCGTAATGATAAAGCCCGTAGCCCAGACGCGCCGTACAAAGCTCACATTGTCCCCGCGCCCGCTCCGCCGCCTGTCGTTTCACCTCCTTCGAAAACTCCCGGCGGCGCGTCATGACCGCGCCTCCCCTCGCCCCGCCGCTCTCGCGACCGCATACACGTCATCAATCCTGACCTGAAGCTCGCCTAGGAAAATCTGAACCTCGTGTTCGAGATCAGCGATGGCCGCCTCATCGCGCTTTACGCGGATGACCACCAGACGCAGCTCCTCGGGCAGCCGAGGATCATAGGAGACGAAGTCACACCAGGCTCTGCCCGTACATGCCATCTGCCAGAGCATCTGCGGCAGATATTTCCCGGGCACGTCTCGTGAGACCAGAACATCAAGATGCGTTGCCGTATTGGGGGCTTTGATCTCAAGAAGACCATCCTCTCCCACACATCCGTCCGGCGATGACCCGCTCAGGGCAATGCGCGGATGCGGCACAAACCCGATCGTCCGGACCGAGCGATCATAGCGGAAGCTGTAGGCCCGACGGGCCTGGTCCTCATGCGCCCGTCCCCATTGCATGGCGGCGCTTTCATACGCTCCCGCCGGCTGACCCGTGAGCCGTTCGGCCAGAAGCTCGGCCATATAATGGCCGCGCGATGCGCTCCACCCGGTCTTGGTGCGCGCCACAAGATCATTGATGCGCGAGGCGGTGACCTTCCCGCAGCGCATCGCCAGCCATTCCGGTGTCCCCTGCACGAGAGTGGTGGGGTTTTCATCCGCTCCCGGCATCGCCGCTTTGGTGGATACAGACGCAATAGAGGGGATATCGCAGATCAGGTTCATTGTGCGGCCTCCCGCACAAGAAGCGCCGCTTTGGCGGCCTCAAACCGCGCCGCCGGCAGGCAATCCAGCGACTGGATCTCCAGATAAGCTAGCAACCGCTCCCGATCGGCGGACGTTCGATCGATAATCTCCTCAAGCTCGGCGAGTTGATCATCGGCCAAAGGCGTTTCGCTTACAGCCTTTGTCCCATCATCATCCTCACCGCGGCTCACCAGATTAAGCAGCGCCTGCGCCACATAACGTTTGCCATAGGAGACCGAGGAGCCAACCGCTTGTACCGCATTTTTTTGCCCGCTCAGATCGGCGGGCAGATGCAAGCAGCTCTCTTCGCTGTGACCGTCCCGATGCCCTAGGTTACCGGTGACCGATACGCCTTCTTTGTCCCGCTGCACTCGGAACATCAGCACAAAACCATGCCGCGCCAGGATCGGCGTGATGATCTCGCCGATATCTTCCCAAAGGGCATAGGTGTAAGTGCGCCCGTCTTTCAGCTCGATCATCCCGCGCTCCGCAAGAACGGGCAATTCCGTTTGGAGCGTCGCCAGAGCCTCAACAAAGCTTGCCCGTGCGCGGGATCGGACGAGATGACCATGCATCTCAAGAAGCTCTTTCAGCTTCGGCGCATCCACATGGCGGTTCAGAACCGTCTTCTCGATAACCCGCAGAAGCCCGGCCTCTCCGCTTAAGATCGCGGGTCGGTTTCTGCGAGTTGGTCGCTTGGACAGGCTTTGCTTGGTGGTCCCGGGGGACGACAATCGAACATGGGATGAGGTCATCGATGCTGCTCCTTCGCGTTGTGGCAGCAGGGGATGCTTGGGGGCACGGGGGATGGACCATCCGCAAAAAGCCAATTGCCTGTTCTGCGATTGAAATTCCCTGTAACCGCGCCTTCAAATTCCCTGTTACCGGACGTCCGGATTGGCTCTCAAGCTATTGTTATTGAAGGGGAATATTCGATAATTGAGCAGATAAATCGGTTCCATTTCATTCAATTCCCTGTATTGCTGCCCCGAACAGGGAATTGAATGTGAATCCGCCAAAGGTTCGCTTGAACCCTCCTCCCCACCTATTACATTGGTGCAGACCTCGGGCCGAAGTTCGGCCCTTTTTGCATGGCTTGAAACATGTCCACTGAACACGCCCGCCTCATCATCCTGGGCTCCGGCCCGGCCGGCTACACGGCCGCCGTCTATGCGGCGCGCGCCATGCTGACGCCGGTGCTCATTTCGGGCATCCAGCCGGGCGGCCAGCTCACCATCACCACGGATGTGGAGAACTATCCCGGCTTTGCGGATCCCATTCAGGGCCCATGGCTGATGGACCAGATGCGCGAGCAAGCCGAACGCTTCGGCACGCGTGTCGAAAGCGACCACATCGCCTCGGTCGATCTGTCCCATCGCCCGTTCACGCTCAAGGCCGAATCCGGCAAGGTCTGGACCTGCGATGCGCTGGTCATCGCCACGGGCGCGCAGGCGAGCTGGCTCGGTATCGAGAGCGAGCAGCGCCTCAAGGGCGCGGGCGTTTCGGCCTGTGCCACCTGCGACGGTTTCTTCTTCCGCGGCAAACCGGTTGCGGTGATCGGCGGCGGCAACACGGCGGTCGAGGAGGCCCTGTTCCTCACCAATTTCGCCTCCAAGGTCTATGTCATCCACCGGCGCGACAGCTTCCGCGCCGAGCGCATCCTGCAGGACCGGCTTTTCGCCAACCCGAAGGTCGAGGTTCTCTGGGATGCGGTGCTTGACGAGGTTCTGGCCTCGGGCACACCGCAGGTCGTCTCCGGTGCGCGCATCAAGAACATCAAGACCGGCGCCGAAACGCAGCTCGATGTCGAGGGCGTGTTCGTCGCGATCGGCCACAAGCCCGCGACCGAGCTCTTCCAGGGACAGCTCGATCTCGACGAGAGCGGGTATCTGCTCGTCAAGCCGGGCTCGACGTCCACGAAAGTGCCCGGCGTGTTCGCAGCCGGCGATGTCGCCGACCACATCTACCGTCAGGCGGTGACCGCCGCGGGCATGGGCTGCATGGCCGCGCTCGATGCGGAGCGCTTCCTTGCACTCGAAGACAGCCGGCAGCTCGCCGCAGAATAGTACCGCAAAGGATTGAAATGGCCGCGCCGCTCGATTGGGACAAACTGAGGATCTTTCACGCGGCAGCCGAAGCCAAGAGCTTCACACATGGCGGCGACAAGCTCGGCCTTTCGCAATCAGCGGTCAGCCGTCAGGTCTCGGCACTGGAGCAGGAACTCAAGGTTCCCCTTTTCCACCGCCATGCGCGCGGGCTGCTTCTCACCGAACAGGGCGAGCTTCTGTTCCGCACCACGCAGGAACTGTTCGCCAAGCTCGAATCCACCAAGCTTCTGCTGACCGACAGCCGCGAGCGCCCGCACGGCGAGCTGAAGATCACGACCTCGGTCGGCCTCGGGGGCGGCTGGCTCGCGCCTCTCCTCGGCGAATTCCTCGACACCTATCCGGACATTCAGGTCACTTTGCTGCTGACCGACGATGAGCTCGATCTTGCGATGCGCGAGGCCGATGTCGGCATCCGCCTGCGCCAGCCGACGCAATCCGAACTCATCCAGCGCAAGCTGTTTCCGGTCCACTATTACGTATACGCATCGCCGGACTACATCGCCCGGTTCGGCCGCCCACGCGAGGTGACCGATCTCGAAGACCACCGCATCGTCAGCTTCGGCGGTCTTGTGCCGAGCTTCCTGCAGCCGCTGAACTGGCTGGCACATGCCGGACGCGAGCACCGCGAAGGGCGCAAGCCGAACCTGTCGGTCAACAACATGCTGGCCATGAAGAAGGCCGTCGAGGGCGGTGTCGGCATCGGAATCCTGCCGCAATATCTCGTCGAGGATAACGGAACATTGGTGCGCCTTCTGCCGGAAGCCGCGACGCCGGTTCTGGAAGCCTACCTCGCTTACGCCGAGGAATTGCGAAACGTCCGCCGCATCCAGGTCTTCCGCGATTTCCTGCTGAACAAGGTCCAGGGCTGGAACTGAACGCACGAAGACGGCGGCCGCTCCCGGCCGCCGTTCCCGCATCCGTCATTCCGCCGCGTGGCGGCTGGCGATGACATGGTCTGCCGGACGCCCGACAAGCTCCGCCATATATTCGAATCGCGCCGTGAAGTGGCCGACGCCGGCGCTTGCCGAGCGTATTTCGACGATCATGTCGCCGATTTCCGCCTCCGGCATCACGGCTTGCACGAGGTCCCAGCCGGACCAGTTCTCGCGCGCCTCGAACCCGAGGATCTGGCCACGCCGCGCGGACAAGATGGCGTTGACGCGCGCCGTCGCCTCGTTGGGCACGACCACATCGACGCGCATCATCGGTTCAAGCAGAACCGGCGCGCATTGCGGCAGACCTTCCGCGATCGCGATGCGCCCGGCTGCCTGAAACGCAGCATCGGACGAATCGACCGTGTGGAAGGAGCCATCGACTAGCCGCACCAGAACATCCGTCACCGGAAAGCCGAGCGGCCCCTCCTTCAGCGCATCGCGCACGCCCTTTTCGACGGACGGGATGTACTGGCGGGGCACGACGCCCCCGGTGATCTTGTCCTCGAAGCGGATGCCCTCGCCGCGCGGCAAGGGTTCGATTTCCAGCACCACATCGCCGAACTGGCCATGCCCGCCGCTCTGCTTTCTGTGGCGCCCGCGCGCGCTCGTCTTGCTGCGGACCGTCTCCTGATACCCGACACGCGGCGCGCGCGTATGGACCGCGACGCCGAACCGGCTCTCAAGCCGCTCGACGGCCACGCGCAGATGCATTTCGCCCTGCCCGTCGAGCCGGATTTCGCCGCTGTCGCCGGTCTGCACGACGCGATAGGACGGATCTTCCTCGACGAGCTTCGCAAGACCCGCCGAGAGCTTCACATCGTCCTTGCGCTCCCGGGTCGACAGGGTGACGCCGAACACGGGCTCCGGGGTGTCGACCAATACCTCCGGGGGTGCTTCCCCGCCCGTCGTCAGGATCTGGCCGGTCCGTGCGATGTCGAGACGGCCGAAGGCCACCGTATCGCCGCGCGCGGCCGAAGCGAGTTTCACGGACGCCGCTCCCGTCAGCCGCTGCACGGCGGCAAGCCGGGCCTTCGCACCATCTTGTGTCAATACGGTCGCGCCATCCTCGATGGCACCCTTCACGATGCGGACGATCGACTGCTTTCCGCCATGCGCCGTGTGCACGGTCTTGAGCACATAGGCCGCGGCATCGCCGTCGTCCTCCACGCCGTTGCGCACCTGCATCGCGCTGATGCACGGCGCCTCGTGCCGCAGGGCCTTCAGCAAACGCAGGACGCCGTTGCCGCGCACGGCCGAGCCCAGCAGGACGGGCACGATCAGGCCCTGCTTCAGCTCCTTCGACAGATCGTCGAACACCCGATCCTTGGGAGGTTCGAGATCCTCCAGAAGCGTTTCGAGCAAATCGTCGTCATGGTCTGCCAGACGTTCCAGCATCGCATAGCGCGCCTCGCGCTGGCGGATGCGTTCGCCTTCCGAAATGTCGACCACGTTCGATTCCGCATGTTCGCGGTAGACGAAGGCGCGTTCGAGCGCGAGATCGATGTAGCCCGTGACGATCTCGTTCTCCCAGACGGGGATTTGCCGCACCAGAAGCGGCGTGCGCGAGGCCGGCTGCAGCATTTCGAGCGCATCGCGGATGCGCGCTTCGGCCTTGTCGATCTTGTTGAGAAACAGAAAGCGCGGAATGTTCTGGTCTTCGAGCAGCCTCAGGATCTGCTGGAGCGCGGGCACTTTCCTCTCATCGGGCTCACAGACGATAACCGCCGCGTCGACCGCCGGAAGCGCGCGCCGCATGTCCTCGAGGAATTCCACGGAACCGGGGCAATCGACGAATGTGTACGCATCGCCGAAGAAATCGACGGTGGCGACGTTCATTTCGGTGCTCATCCGGTGCGCGCGCGCTTCGGCGCTGCTGTCGCCGATCGCGGTTCCGTCCTCGACCTTGCCCGCGCGGGGAATGGCGCCGGAATAAGCGAGCACGGCTTCGAGAAGGCTTGTCTTGCCGCTTTGGAACGGGCCCACGAGTGCGATGCACCGGGGGCCCGAAACTGGTCTGCCGTCTTGGCCCATGGCAATTCTCCCTTGCCGGGCGTGTGGTGGCAGGCCGTTGTGCGACGGGCTCCCCAGCTCCGCTCAAACCCGAGGCGCACGGCCAGCGCCCGGTTCCTTCATCGAACTCCCGTATGACCGCAGGCGCAAGACATAAAAATCAGGTGCCCGCATCGGCGCGATACGAGCGACGAACGGCGGCCGAGAGGCCGCCGTCTGAATCCTGCCACGGTGTGCGGAGAATACGGTTACCTCACCGGGGCGCGGCGCGCAGCGCGATCGAGCTGATGCCCGCTGCCACGTTGAGGCCCGCCTGCGCGCCCACCGAAATCGGCTGCAGGGAGACGGTCTTGTCGGAACCGCCGAGAAGCGCGTTCACCTTCGGCCCGGCGCCCACCGTGGCTTCCGCGCCGACGCCTGTATAGGTGCCTTCCAGCGCGCCAGGGCGCAGGCTCGATGTCGGCGCCACGACCTGCCAGACGATGATGCTTTCGCCCGTCACCCCGATGTCGACGCCGAGTTTGGTGACGCGCCCTTCATACTGCTCGACGAGTTTCCCGTCGGCTGACGTGTAGGTGCACTCGAGCCCTTTTGACGAGCCGATAACCAATCCGATGCCGGGATCGATCGTGCATTCCAGGGTTCCATGTTCAGTGGCGGCTTGCGCCGTTGCGGCCATGAGCATGAGACTGGCAACAGACGTGGCGGCAACGAACCTGAGCATGAAAGACCCTCCTGAATCCAAAGACAAATAAACGTCCCGGCCCCAGGAGGGTTCCTTAGTTCTCAGCCGCCCGAGCGGCCTTCTCAGATCAGCGCAAGGAGGCGCAGAACTTCTGAATGCGCTGGCAGGCTTCTTCCAGCAGCTCCGTCGAGGTCGCGTAGGAGATGCGGAAATTGGGGCCGAGGCCGAAGGCCGAGCCCTGCACCACCGCGACGCCTTCGGCTTCCAGAAGCTCGGAGACGAAATCGACGTCGGATTCGATCTTCTTGCCCGACGGCGTGGTCTTGCCGATCGTGTCCGCACAGGACGGATAGACGTAGAACGCGCCTTCCGGAACCGGGCATTTCAGGCCCGGCGCCTGGTTCAGCATGGACACGACGAGATCGCGGCGCTGTTCGAATATCTTGCGGCGCTCGGCGATGAAGTCCTGCGGACCGTTCAGCGCTTCCACCGCCGCCCATTGGGCGATCGAGCAGGCGCCCGAGGTCTGCTGGCCCTGGATCATGTCCATCGCCTTGATGAGCGGCAGCGGACCGGCCGCATATCCGATGCGCCAGCCGGTCATCGCATAGGCCTTGGACACGCCGTTCATCGTCAGCGTGCGGTCCTTCAGCTTCGGCTCGACTTCGACCGGCGTCGCGAACTTGAAGTCGCCGTAGCACAGATGCTCGTACATATCGTCGGTCAGCACCCACACATGCTCGTGCTTCAGAAGCACGTCGGTCAGCGCCTTGATCTCGTCGAACGTGTATGCCGCGCCGGAGGGGTTCGAGGGCGAGTTGAGCAGCAGCCATTTCGTCTTCGGCGTGATGGCCGCTTCCAGTTCGGCGGCCGTCAGCTTGAATCCGTTTTCCTGCTTCGTCTCGACCGTCACCGGCTCGCCGCCGTTTATCGCGACCATTTCCGGGTACGACACCCAATACGGCGCCGGGATGATGACCTCGTCGCCTGGGTTCATCGTTGCCGCGAAGGCGTTGTAGAGGATCTGCTTGCCGCCGGTGCCGACGATGACCTGCGCGGCCGTGTAGTCGAGATTGTTCTCGCGCTTGAACTTCTTCACGATCGCCTCGCGCAGCGGCACGATGCCGGGCACGGGGGTGTATTTCGTCTCGCCGCGGTTGATGGCGTCGATGGCCGCCTTCTTGATGTTCTCCGGCGTGTCGAAATCCGGCTCTCCGGCGCCGAGCGAGATCACGCTGCGGCCGGCCGCCGTGAGGTCACGGGCTTTCTGGACCACGGCCATGGTGGCGGACGGCTTAACGCGATTGAGGCTCTCGGCCAGGAAGGCCATGGCATGTCTCCGAACGGTGAGGATTTAAAATGCGGGCGGAACCTAGAGGCGTGTCCTGCCGGACGCAACCCTCTTCGTGAAACACTTTTGCAACAGCCCTTGGCTAATTTCGCGGCACGGCATCAGCTTGACGAAACGGCGGAATAACCGCAAGAGAAACGTATGTTAAAATTATATTCCATGAAATTATCGGCAAATAGTTACAAGGCACGGCTGATCCTGTCTTTGCTCGGCCATCAGTTCCAGCTGGAAGAGGTCGACCTGCTCTCGGGCGACAACCGCACCCCCGCTTATCTCGCCCTCAACCCGGCCGGTCAGGTGCCGCTTCTTGTTCTGTCGGACGGACGCATTCTGCCGGAATCCGGCGCCATCCTGCACTATCTCGCGGAGGGCACGGCCTTGCTGCCGGATGAGCGTTTCGCGCGTGCGGAAGTTCTGCGTTGGATGTTCTTCGAGCAGCATTCGCATGACCCCTTCATCGGCCAGGCACGCTTCTGGCTGCATCTGGTGCGCGGCGGGCGCGAGCTGAAGCAGAACCTTCTCGAAGAATGGGAAGACCGCGGCTATGAGGCCCTGCGCGTCATGAACAGCCATCTTGCCGCGCATGCCTTCTTTGCCGGAGAGGCACCGAGCGTCGCCGACATCGCGCTCTATGCGAACACCCATCTGGCGGATGAGGGCGGGTTCGACCTCGCGCCGTTCCCGGCCGTGCGCGGCTGGATCGAACGCTTCGGGCGCCAGCCGGGCTTCGTGCCGATCGACTGGGCGCCGGAGACCGCGCCCTAGACACGGGATGACGTTTCATCCCGGATCGCCTACATTAGCCACATCATGTCCTATATCGACGCCGACATCGCCACGAACCGCAAAAACGGTCAGATCCGCCTCCACAAGCCCGAGGATTTCGCAGGCATGCGCCGCGCGGGCCGTCTTGTCGCGGAGACGCTGGACCATATCGCGCCGTTCGTCGAACCCGGTGTGTCGACCGGATCGCTCGACGCGCGCATCTTCGAATTCGTCAAGGATCACGGCGCGCTGTCCGCGACGCTCATGTATCGCGGCTACACGCATTCGAGCTGCATCTCGATCAATCACGTTGTCTGCCACGGCATCCCCTCGGACAAGCCGCTGCGCGAGGGAGACATTCTCAATGTGGACGTGACGCTGATCCTCGACGGCTGGCATGGCGATTCATCGCGCATGTACGCGGCGGGCGAGATTCCGCGCCGCGCCGAGCGCCTCATCGAAGTGACGCACGAAAGCATGATGCGCGGCATCGCCGCGATCAAGCCCGGCAACACGACCGGCGATATCGGCGCGGCCATCCAGGCTTACGCCGAAGGCGAGGAGCGCATGAGCGTCGTGCGCGATTTCTGCGGCCACGGCATCGGCCGGCTGTTCCACGACGAGCCGAACATTCTGCATTACGGCCGCCCCGGCGAAGGCGCAGTGCTGAAGCCGGGCATGTTCTTCACCGTCGAGCCGATGATCAATCTCGGCCGCCCGCATGTGAAGGTTCTGGCCGACGGCTGGACGGCGGTCACGCGCGACCGCTCGCTGTCCGCACAGTTCGAGCACATGGTCGGCGTGACGGAGACCGGCGTCGAGGTCTTCACCCATTCACCCGCCGGTCTCGACAATCCTGTCGCCGCAAAGGCCGCATGAGCCGATCGGACGAGACTTCCGGCGACGGTTTTTCCGAAGCGCCGCCCCACTTTCACGGCCACCGCGAAAGGCTGCGGGAGCGATTCCGCGAAGGTGGCGCAAACGCCCTGCCCGATTACGAGCTTCTCGAACTCGTTCTGTTTCGCGCCATTCCCCGCCGCGACGTGAAGGGCCTCGCCAAGACGCTCATCGCCCGGTTCGGCTCGTTTGCTCAGGTCTGCGCCGCGCCGCCCGCGCGCCTCATGGAAATGCCGGGCGTGAAGGACGCTGTCGTCGCCGAGCTGAAGCTCATCGAAGCCGCCGCCCACCGCTTCGCCAAGGGCGAGATCACGCAAAAGCCGGTTCTCGGCTCATGGGCGAAAGTGCTCGACTACTGCCGCACGACGATGGCCTTCGCCGACCGCGAACAGTTTCGCATCATCTTTCTCGACACGAAAAACGCCGTCATCGCCGACGAGGTCCAGCAGACCGGCACCGTCGATCACACGCCGGTCTATCCGCGCGAAGTCATCCGCCGCGCGCTCGAACTGTCCGCGACCGCCATCATCCTGGTGCACAACCATCCCTCGGGCGATCCCGAACCTTCGCGTGCCGACATCGCCATGACGCTGAACATCATCGAGGTCGCAAAGCCGCTCGGCATCCGCGTCCACGATCATGTCATCGTCGGCAGAAGCGGCCATGCGAGCCTGAAGGCTCTCGGCTATATGTGAAACGGCCCGTGCCGTTCAGACATCCAGAATGGCCAGAGCGGGGCGCAGCATCCCTTCCAGAAGAGCGCGTTCCGGCCGCGTGCGGGCAACGACGCGCATGCCCAGCAGAACGCCGAGAAGATGGCGGCCGATGTCCTCCGCCGTCTGGGAGCGGCCGATCGTTCCGTCCGCCTGCCCCTCCTCCGCGCGGCGGCGGAAGAAGTCTTCCGCCCGGTGCAGGAAATCGCTCACCGCGATCTTCAGATCACGGTCGTGCGGCGCGACTTCCAGCGCCGAATTGACGAGCATGCAGCCGCGGCGGTTCCGGTCTTTCAGCGAGCGGTCGATGATCTCGCGGAAAAAGCCCTCGATCGCCGCGCGCGGCGGCAGGCCTTCGAAGCGCCGGACACGATCGGAAAAGCTGATTGCGGCGTAGCGGTCCAGCGCCTGCCGATACAGCGATTTCTTGTCTCCGAAGGCGTTGTACAGACTGGCATTGGTGAGGCCCATCCGTCCGGCAAGATCGCGCGTAGATGTGGCCTCGTAGCCATGCTCCCAGAAGCATTCCACGGCGGCCCAGAGCACCTTTTCCTCGTCGAATTCCCTCGGTCTTGCCATCTGCACGTCCCATCGTTCTGTATCACTCAGTCTAAAATATAAGCCCGCACGCGAAAACCCCTCTTTCCTTGCGGCCGCCAGTTTTGTACCGTTTGCTCTAAATCACGCACGGAGAACACAGATGGACCTCAACGGAAAACGCGTTCTGATCACGGGTGGCTCAAGCGGGATCGGGCTTGCCACCGCCGAACGCCTCGGACAGCGCGGCGCGCGGGTGGTGATCACCGGGCGGCGCAAGGAGGCTCTGGCGAAAGCGCTGAGCCACCTGCAGGCGAGCGGCGGCGAATTCCACAGCGTTCAGGCCGATGTCGCCGAAACTTCCGGCCGCGAAGCCACCCTCGCACAGGCTCTTGCGCATCTCGGCGGCCTCGACGTGCTCATCAACAATGCGGGGGGCGTGCGCGCCGGGCGCCTCGAAACCATGAGCGAGAGCGACATCCGCGCGATGATCGACACCGACCTCACCGCGCCGATCCTTCTCACGCGGGCGGCCCTGCCCGCGCTGCGGCAATCGGGCGACGGGCTCATCGTCAATCGCGTCCGCGATCGCGCTGCTCGGCGTTCCGTTTTACGGCGCCTATGCCGCCTCGAAAGCGGGCCTCGCCCGGTTCGGTGAGGCGCTGCGCCGGGAGCTTCACGGTGAAGGCGTCGGCGTGCTGACGGTCTATCCCGGCGCGACAGACACCCCGATGATGGCAAGCTCGAAAGCCGGGCCCGATCTCGGTTTCTCCCGTGAGCCGGTTGAGGCTGTCGCCGAGGCGATTGTCGCGGGAATTGAACAGGGCGCCATCGAGATCGTGCGCGGCGGCGAGACGCGGGCGCAGATGATCGCCCTCAACCGGGAGAACCCGCTGGCTCTGGACGAGCGTTTCGGAGGGCTGAAGCCCGCGCTGGAAGAGGCCGTCCGCAACCACTCGGCTCTGTAGATTTAAAGGCCGGACGAGGTCTTGCGAGCGGAGGCTGCGCCGGCAAGCTGCGGCAGCGAGGCGACGAGATCGGCGAAGCGGTCGCCCTGAACGAGCACGTGCCGGCGCAGCAGCCGGGCCGCCTCCTCCCCATCATGCGCCAGAATGGCCGCGACGATGGCTTCGTGTTCGGCGAACGAGGCGGGAACGCGGTTGTGCGTACGTAATTGCAGGCGCCGATAGGGCTTGAGCCGGCGGCGCAGCTGCGCGCACTGTTCCTGCAGAAAACCGCTGTGCCCCGCCGCGACAATCGCCTCGTGGAAAAGCTCGTTCTCGTAATAATAGGCGTCCGCATCGCCCTCATTGGCTCTGGCGCGGCACGCGTCGTGCGCGGCAAGAAGCTGGTCCTTGTCCGCCGGGGTCCAGCGGCGCGCGGCGAAGCGTCCGGCCATGGCCTCGATTTCGGCGGCAACCTCGAACATCTCCATGAGGCGCTGCGCGTCGGGAACGGCGGCAATCGCGCCGCGCCTTGGCCGGATCTCCACCAAACCCGCCGCCGAAAGCTGCATCAGAGCCTCGCGGATCGGGGTGCGCGAGGTGCCGTAGCGTCGCGCGAGTTCCTGCTCGTCGAGGCGTACGCCCGCGCCAAAGACGCCGTTCACGATCTCCTCTTCGAGGGCGTCGCGCAGTTCCTGAGACCGCTGGGCCATCACTTCCTCCGGGAACTCTTGTATACAAGAAAGGCCTTCTTGCGTACAGTTTCGGCAAGAACAGGGAGGAAATGGCGTGAACAAGCAGTTTTTCCTGGCAGATCTGCTGCAGAGCATCTCGGAGCGCGGGCGGCAGTTCATCGGCTTCGTCCGCCCGGCCCCCTCCTCGGGCCAGAACGACTTTGCCGCGATGTGCGAGGCGCTGCTGCGGGGACAGGGAGAAGCCTCCGGCCTCGCCCTCGCGCAGGACATACTGGCCCAATGGGGCAAAGCCGATGAAAAGACGCGGCTCGATCATCTCCTCGTTCTCGCCCGTCGCTTCGGCCCCGATCTCGCGCGCCTTGAGGCTGCCGTCGCGGACTGGCAGCGCGACAAGACCCCGGAAAGCGCGATCCGCCTTCACGAAGCCGCCGAGCCCAGACGCCAGGAGCTTGTGCGCCGCCTCAACATGGCCCCGGGAGCGACCGCGACGCTTCTCGACATCCGCACCGAAACACTCGCGCGGATGGCCGAGCACACGGAGCTGAAGGCGGTCGATGCCGACCTCCTCCACCTCATTTCCTCGTGGTTCAACCGCGGCTTTCTCGTCATGCGGCCCATCGATTGGTCGACGCCGGCCAGCGTGCTCGAAAAAATCATCCGCTATGAGGCCGTCCACGCCATCACGAGCTGGGACGATCTTCGCCGCCGCCTCGCGCCCGCCGACCGGCGCTGCTTCGCCTTCTTCCATCCCCGGCTGCCCGACGAGCCGCTGATTTTCGTCGAGGTCGCGCTGATGGATCATGCCCCCGCCACCATCGCCGAAGTGCTCACCGAAGACCGCGCGGAAACGGACCCGGCGAAATTCACGACGGCGGTGTTCTATTCCATCTCCAACTGCCAGACCGGCCTGCGTGGCGTGTCCTTCGGCAATTTCCTGCTGAAGCAGGTGGTGGAGGAATTGCAGCGCGAATATCCCGCGCTGAGCGATTTCGTCACCCTTTCGCCCGTGCCGGGCTTTGCCGCCTGGCTCAAGGAACAGGACACGACACAGATTGTCGGTACGGGCGGCAAAACGCTCGGCGCCCTTCTGGCCACGCCGGACTGGCACGCCGATCCGCAGCAAGCGACCGCCGTGGGAGATGCGCTGAAACCGCTCGTCGCGACCTATCTCCTCGCCGCGCGCGGCAAGGGCGGACAGCCGCTCGATCCGGTGGCCCGCTTTCATCTCGGCAACGGCGCCTCGCTCGACCGGCTGAACATGCTGGGCGATCTGTCACCGCGCGGGCTGCGCAACGCGCACGGCGCCATGGTCAATTACCGCTACAATCTCAAGGAGCTCGAAAAGAACCACGAGCTCTACGCCACGGCGCAGGAATTCGTGGCGGCTGCCTCCATCCGCAAGCTCGTGCAGACACCAAAAGCGGCTCCGCGCCCTGCCCCGCAGCCTGCCGGCGGCAATCATTTCTTCGATCTCATCCGCGCAAGAATGCCCGGGGACTCCCGACCCTTCATCGAAACCTCGGACGGCCGCGTCATCACCTATGGCGACATGATGCGCCGCTCCTCCGAGCTTGCCCACGCGCTCGTTGCGCTCGGCGTCACACCCGGCGACCGAGTGGCCGTGCAGACGGAGAAATGCACCGACGCGCTGATCCTCTACATCGCCTGCGTTCGCGCGGGCGCCGTGCTGCTGCCGCTCAACACCGCCTACACTCTGTCCGAGCTTCAATATTTCTTCGAGGATGCCAGACCCGCGCTGATCGTCTGCGGGCCGGACGCGAAAGAAGGGATCGAGGGCATCGCGCCGTTCGCGCGCGTCGCCACCCTCACGGCAACGGGCGGCACGCTTTGCGATGCGGTGCCGCACGCAGCGCCCGACTTTCCCCCCGTTCCGCGCGGCCCCGAGAATCTGGCCGCGATCCTCTACACATCCGGCACGACGGGACGCTCCAAGGGCGCGATGCTGACCCATGAAAACCTCGCCTCGAACGCCCGCGTGCTCGCCGAAACCTGGCGGTTCGACCCGAACGATGTGCTCATTCACGCTCTGCCGATCTTCCACATCCACGGCCTGTTCGTCGCGACGAACGTCATCCTCGTTTCCGGCGCGAGCATGCTGTTCTTCGAGCGGTTCGACCCCCGTCAGGTGCTCAAGGAGATGGAGCGCGCGACGACGCTCATGGGCGTGCCGACTTTCTATGTCCGCCTGCTCGCCGAGCCCGGCCTCGGCCAGGCGGCAACGGAGAACATGCGGCTGTTCGTGTCCGGCTCCGCGCCCCTCCTGCCGGAAACCTTCCACGCCTGGAAGGAGCGCACCGGCCACGCCATCCTCGAACGCTACGGCATGACCGAGACCGGCATGAACACCTCGAACCCCTATGGCGGCGAGCGCATCGCCGAAACGGTGGGCCTGCCGCTGAAGGGAACCGAAGTGCGGATCACCGATGCGGACACCGGCAAACCCCTGCCGGCGGGCGAGATCGGGATGATCGAGGTGCGCGGACCGAACGTCTTCAAGGGATATTGGAACATGCCCGAAAAGACCGCCGCCGAATTCCGGCCCGACGGCTTTTTCATCACCGGCGATCTCGGTTCGCTCGACGAACACGGCTATGTGCGCATCCTCGGACGCGGCAAGGACCTCGTCATTACAGGCGGATTCAACGTCTATCCGAAGGAAATCGAAGGCGAGATCGACCGTCTCGAAGGGGTCGCCGAAAGCGCGATCATCGGCGTCCCCCATCCCGATTTCGGAGAGGGGGTGACGGCGGTCATCGTGCGCAAGCCGCGCGCGTCGCTCGACGAAGGTCTGGTCATGGCGCAGCTTTCGCCACGCCTTGCCAAATTCAAGCTTCCGAAGAAGATCGTGTTCGTCGACGAATTGCCGCGCAACACGATGGGAAAGGTGCAGAAAGCGATACTGCGCGAACAGTATCGCGATCTGTACAGCGTCCGGGAAAAGGCCTGACGCCGTCAGGCGGCGCTGGATTGGCGCTCCTTGTGGTCCCGACGCTCGCCCGCGAGATCGTCAAGGATCGGACAGGTCTGACGGTTGTCGCCGTGACAGCTTTCCGCCAAGCTGGACAAGGCTTCGCGGATGGATACCAGATCGGAGATGCGCTGCTCGATTTCGCGCACCCGCTTTTCCGCAAGCCCTTTTACTTCCGCATTGGAGCGGTCGGTGTCGTAATAGAGCGTCAGGAGTGAACGGCACTCCTCGACCGAAAAACCCAGATCGCGCGCACGCTTCAGAAATTGCAGCGTGTGTACATCCGTTTCATTAAAGGCTCGATAACCGTTGGCCGAGCGCGACGGCCGCAGAAGACCTTGCGCTTCATAGAAGCGGATGGCCTTCGGTGTGAGATCTGCTCGCCGCGCGGCTTCTGCGATGTTCATTGCGCGTCCCTTCCTCCATCAGGTGGAGCGCATGACGCAGCGAAAGCCCTGTCATGGCTAGAAGAGGAGGAGGAAGAGCCCAAGGATCGGAATCGGCACCCCGATGGTCCATAAAACGACGCTCTTCATCACTCCCCCCACCGTCCGGAAGAAAACCCGCTGATGCCTATCTTGGTTCCAATCTTGGGAAAGGATCAAGTGACGGGCGTGTGACCGCTCTCGATCTGCAGAAACAGCGCCGCGTGATCGAGGTCGCCGCCGCCCATCCGGTCGCGCAGGTCAAGGTAACGGCGGTAAACCTCTCGGGACAAAGGAAGTTCGAGGCCGACTTCGGCACCGGCCGCGAGAATCGTTTCCATGTCCTTGATCTGCGTCGTGACCTTGCCGCCGGGAATGAACTCTCGGTCGACCATGCGTTTTCCGTGAACGTCCAGGATGCGGCTCTCGGCAAAACCGCCGCGGATGGCCTGGCGGACGGCGCCCGGGTCAGCCCCGCCCTTCTCGGCCAGCAGCAGGGCCTCGGCGACCGCACCGATGGTGATGCCCACAATCGCCTGGTTGGCGAGCTTGGAAAGCTGCCCCGCACCGGAAGGTCCGACACGCACCGGGCGGCCCATTGCCGCAAACACCGGGGCGATGCGCTGGAATATCTCCTCCTCGCCGCCGGCCATGATCGCGAGCGTTCCCTCGGCCGCGCCGACGGTGCCGCCGGACACCGGCGCGTCGAGATGGTGGTGGCCCGTCTGTTTCAGGCGTGTCGCATGGTCGCGGGCAACGGAAGGCGGGATCGAACTCATATCGACCAGAACGGCGCCCTCGGGCATCGCCTCCGCAACGCCCTGCCCGAACACCACCTCCGTCACCACCGCGCCGTTGTCGAGCATGGTGATGACGACGTCCGCCTCCTGCACGGCCCCGGCGGCACTGGCCGCGACTTTGGCTCCATCGGCAGCGAGCGCCTCGGCCTTGGCGGAGCTGCGATTCCAGACGGTGACGGCAAATCCGGCTCTCAGCAGGCGCCGCGCCATCGGCGCGCCCATGAGCCCGGTTCCGAGCACGGCGATGTTCTTGATGTCGGACATGCGAGTCCCTCCCTCGGAGAAGGGAGCTAGCCCCTTGGGAAAGGCGCCGCAAGCATCAGAAAAGGAAGAAGGTCGCGCCCTTCCAGAGCAGCCAGGTCGTCACGAAGGTGATGCCGACAGCCACGAGGGACGAAATATGCCCGAGCAGAACGAGCATGCCATCGCGTTCCACCAGACCGAGGCCGAGAACGCAGGCGGCCGCACCAGGCGGAATATTGCCGAGAAACGGAAACGGAATCAGCAGGACAAGCCCAAGAATGAAGACAACGGCGCCCACCGCCCGGGCAGCACCCGCCGTGGTGAAATTGTCGAGCCGGGGTTTGCTGAACTTCTCGAACTTCTGAATCCAGGGGATCGACCGCTGGGCGATCTTGCGCAGGGTCTCGCGGCTGATCTCACGCTTGGCGAGCTTTTTCGGGAGCCAGATCGAATTGTAGCCGAGCGCCAGCTGACCGCCGAGAAGCATCAGAACCGCGCCCATGGTCGCGGGAATGCCGGGCGGCATCGGAAAAATATTGGGAATGGCAAAAAGCAGGATGCCGATGCCGAAGACACGGTTTCTCAAGGCACTGACGAGTTCGCCGATCGTCAGCGTTTCCCCCACGAAACTTTCCGGCAGCGCCGCAATCAGCTCAGAAGTGCGCGGCGCGCGATGGTCCAAAACTCGAACTCCCCGGAATAGGCTCGCCAAAGCCCGTCAGACCTTCATATCAGCCGAAGATTACGACCGTATTGCGCCTTGCCGCTAAACAATGCGTTTCGAAAATTCAACACACCGCCCGCGAAGACTTTCCATCTTGCGTCATGCGCGTGTCATGGAGTGAGCATTTAAGGCCTCACACACAGATGGGGAGGCTTTTTCATGCGCGCAACTTTTCTTCTTGCCACGGCACTTCTGGGCGCCACGGCCCTGACCCCGGCATCCGCTGCCGAAGTGTTCAACCGCATCGCCACCTATTCCGTCGTGCACAATCTGCCGCAGGACGCCGATCCGGCGAAGGAAACCCTCGCCGAGATCATCAGCGCCTCCGAGGACGGCAACACCCTGATCTACACGAACAGCCCGCGCGAGGCGCTTGGGGTCATCGACATCACCGATCCGAAAGCCGCGAAGCCGGCCGGTTTCATCCAGCTTGAGGGCGAGCCCACCTCAGTCAAGATCGTCGGCGGCATGGCCTTCGCCGCCGTCAATACGTCCGAGAGCTACGAGAAGCCGGGCGGACATCTCGCGGTCATCGACATGGCATCGCAAAAGATCGTCGCCAAGTGCGATCTGGGCGGCCAGCCCGATTCCATCGCCTCCAGCGCCGACAAGAATTTCCTCGCCATCGCCATCGAGAACGAGCGCGACGAGGACAAGAACGACGCCGCGATCCCGCAGCTTCCCTCGGGCAATCTGACGATCGTTCCGCTGAAGAACGGCGAGGCCGATTGCGCGAGCCTGAAGGTCGTCGACCTGACGGGCCTCGCCGCCATCGCGCCGGAAGATGCCGAAGTGGAATTCGTCGACATCAACGCCGACAACCAAGTCGCCGTCACGCTGCAGGAAAACAACCACATCGTGGTGGTCGATCTGCCGAGCGGAAAAGTGGTCTCCAATTTCTCGGCGGGCGAAGTGTCGCTTGAGAACGTCGACACCAAGAAAGACAAGATCATCTCGCTGACCGGCAAGGTCGAGAACGCGCCGCGTGAACCCGATTCCGTGAAATGGATCGACGGCGATCGCTTCGTCACCGCCAATGAAGGCGACTGGAAAGGCGGCTCGCGCAGCTTCACCGTGTTCACGAAGGACGGCAAGGTCGACTTCGAAAGCGGCGCGAGCTTCGAACACGAGATCGTCCGCCTGGGCCATTACCCCGAGGGCCGCAACAAGAAGGGCGTCGAGCCGGAAGGCATCGAAGTTGCGACGTTCGGCAGCGACCGGCTGATCTTCGTCGGCTCCGAGCGCGCCTCGGTGGTCGGCATCTACAAGGACAACGGCGCGGGCAACGCCCCAAGCCTCCTGCAGATCATTCCCGGCGGCGGCGTCGGGCCGGAAGGCCTTCTCGCCATTCCCTCGCGCAACCTCTTCGTGACGGCCAGCGAAACGGATCTGCGCGAAGACGGCGGCATCGGCTCGCAGGTCACGATCTTCGAACGCGCCGAGGGCACGCCCGCCTACCCGATGCTCGTCTCGGCCGACAAGGACGGCAAGCCGCAGCCCTGGGGCGCCATGTCCGGCACGGTCGCGGACGCCAATGTTCCCGGCAAGCTGTATGCGGTGTCGGACAGCGCCTACGCGCAGGCGCAGATCTTCACGATCGACGCCACGAAGACCCCTGCCGTCATTACGGACGCGATCACCGTGACCCGCGACGGCGAACCGGCCAAGGGCCTCGACCTCGAAGGCATCGCGCTCTCCTCCGATGGCGGCTTCTGGCTCGCCTCCGAAGGCAATCCCGAAAACAAGGACGAGGCCAAGCGCACGAACTCGCAGCTCGTGCGTGTCTCGGCCCAGGGCGATGTGCAGGAAATCGTCGAGCTTCCCGAAAGCCTGAAGTCCAACGCCACGCGCTTCGGCTTCGAGGGCGTCACCGTCACGGGTTCGGGTGCGGACGAAACCGTCTGGATCGCCGTCCAGCGCGAATGGAAGGACGATCCGAAGGGCTTTGCGAAAATCCTCGCCTACAAGCCCGCGTCCAAGAGCTGGGGCGCGGTGCGCTATCCGCTCGACAAGGGCGCGACGGGCTGGGTCGGCCTTTCGGAAGTCACCGCCGTCGGCGATGACCTCATCTTTATCGAGCGCGACAACCTGATCGGCGAAGCGGCCAAGCTCAAAAAGCTCACGCGCGTCTCCCTCAAGGGCGTCACGCCGGCCGCGCTCGATGCCAAGGAACTGCCCGTTCTGAAGAAGACCGACCTGCGCGATCTTCTGCCCGAGCTGAAATCCCAGAACGGCTATGTGCTCGACAAGGTCGAGAGCTATGCGGTCGATGCCGAAGGCAACAGCTTCGTCATCACCGACAATGATGGCGTTGACGACGCCTCTGGGGAAACCCAGTTCTTCCGTCTCGGAAAGCTCTGAGATCGATTACCTCCCAGGACTCTGTCACACCTCGCCCCGGCCTCGTGCCGGGGCTTTTTCTTGTGAGGCCCGCGGCTTGACTCTGTCCGGCGCTGCAATCTTTATGCAGGCAGGGGTTGCGACGAAGCTGGGGGGCATTTCGCGTGAATTGGCCGACGGCTTTCCTGTCGTTCTGCATGGCGCTGACCGCGTTCGCGGTTCCGGCATCGGCCGCCGATTCTGAATCCGAGCCCGAATCCGAACGCCAGCGCCGCTTCGTCTTCTTTTCCGGCGTCGACATATCTTCCATCTCGGTCTTCAGCTGGGGCGGCGTGGACGCGCCCCTGTTCTCCCCGAACCGGGACGTCTCCGGCGCCATCGTCCGCGTCATGGGCGGCGCGGGCTATTACGACTACGAGCGGATCGGCGCGCCCGACAACCGCGTCATGGGCACGGTCTCGCTCGGCGAGGTGATGGCGGGCTGGCGCCATATCGGCACCGCCGCCTGCATCACCGTGCTCGGCGGCTTCGCCATCGAAGACCACACGCTCGATGTGGAAGACCCGACCAATCCCGTCCAGGGCACGAAATCCGGCGCCAAGGTGCAGGCCGAACTTTTTTGGCGCCCGACCGAAAAGACGCAGGTCGATGCCTCGGTGTCCTACTTCACCGTCCATGACAGCTGGCGCGTGCGCCTCGCCGGCGGCCGCACGATCTGGCGCGGCTGGGTCGCCGGCGCCGAGGCCGAGGCGTTCGGCAATTCGGAATCCGATCAGGGCCGCCTCGGCCTGTTCGTGTCGGACATCGGATGGAAGAGGTGGAGCTTCAAGGCCTCCGCAGGCGTTCTGCACGACCGCGAAGAATTCGGCGCCTATGGCCGCCTCGGCACGGACATGAGGTTCTGACCGCGTTCCCGGACGGCGGGCGCGCAGCGCGGCATGTACCGAAACCTCATCCTGAGCCGGACCGCAGGTCCGTGTCGAAGGATGCGCGCGAATTCAGCGTGCGCGTCCATCCTTCGACACGGCTCGCTTTCAGCGAGTCCGGCTCAGGATGAGGCCCGACCCTATTTCAGCTTCCCCGTTGCCCGCAGCACGAAGCCGAGCACTTCGGCCACCGCGCGGTAAAGCTGCTCGGGAATTTCGGTGTCGACCTCGACCCTCGACAGCGCCTCGGCCAGCGCCGGATTTTCCTCGATCGGGATGTTGTGCGCCTGCGCCGCGGCAAGGATCGTCGCGGCAAGCTCGCCTTTTCCCGTCGCGGTGACGCGCGGCACGCCCGGCGCGTCGTATTGCAGGGCAATTGCGATCTGGCGCCTCGTCTCCTCCGTCATGAGCGCAGATCCATGAAATGTCCGGGCGGCCCCGCTTCCGCAACGGCCCGGCCGATGCGTACCGACAGGGTTTCCACCTCGAAACCGGCCGCCGTCAGGCCGTCGCGCAGCATAGGCAGCGCCGCTTCCAGCAGGGCCGCCGTCTCCGCGCGCTCCGCGAGAAGCCCAGCCGCAACCACCTCGCCGGACAGCCGCACATCGGCCTCCACCGCGCCCGTTTCCTGCAGATCGAGCGCGGCCCGCACGCGCCAGTTCTTCTTTTTGTGCTCGGGCGCCGCCCTGTGCCCGTCGCGCTCGATGACGAAGCCGAACATGGCCGTGCGCCCGTCGACATTGACCGGCACCTCACACGACCAGCGCAGATCCGGCTGATCGCCGCGCATCGAAGCCGCCTTGTCGTCGGGCAGGCTCGCAATCTGGTGAAGGTTGATGCGCGAAAGGCCCGCCTCCGTCTCGGCGGCCACACGCGGCAGGATCTGCTCGGGCGGCAAGGGCATCCCCTGCCCGGCCTTTGCTGCCGGGGCCTGCGCCGCGGGCGGGGAGCCGGCCTGCGGCGGCGGCAGATGCGCTTCCGGGCGCGCCTGAGCATCCGTACGTATGCCGGACGATCCGAGCGCCGCGCGCAGCACGAACAGCGCCAGCTTCAGATCGGGCGGCGCGTCCTTCTGTCCCGCCAGCATGGACAGGCTGCGCTCGGCGAAAAGTCCCGACGCAGCGATGGCTTTTGCAAGCTGCTCGGGACGCGCGGCGAGATCGAGCGGCAGGCGCCGGTCGAGCACGTTCTGCGCCGCCTGGCGCACATCGCGCGGCACGTCGCTGCGTCCGGGAAGTTCCTCTACTTCGGCGAACAGATGCGCCATACCGTCCTGCCGCGCGGCGGCCACGCGCATATTCTGCTGCACCGCCTGCGCGGGCGTCATTGCCGCGGTCGGGCGGGCGGCGATGTCCGGCGCCTCCGGCGTCAGCATCAGGGCGCCGTTCGGCTGCACCGCGATCCGCACTTGGGCGCCGGGCACCAGCGACTGGCCGACAGGCAGTTGGAAGCTCCCAAGCGGCGTCGTCAGCCGCACGGCCCCCGGCTCGGTCGCGGCGGCGACATGCGCGGTGAGCGTCGTGCCCGGCGCGAACACCGGCACCTGCGGCCCGGACGGAACGAGGATCGGCGGCGGCGCGGGCGCGCGCGCGCCGGCGGCAGCATCCGTCCGAACTGTCATGAGGAGGCTTCCGCCCGGCTGCGCGGCAATCCTTACCTCGGTGCCGGGCGGCAGTGTTTTTCCAATGGGGAGGTCGAACACGCCCTCGCGCGCCGCAACGCGCACCACCCCCTCGGGCGTCGAGGAGACGACGCGCGCCTCGACCATTTTTCCCGGCGCGATGTCGGGTGCTTCCCCCACAGGACGCGCCGTAAAGACACTCAGCGAAGGCAGCGACGCCGTCGGTGCGGGGGCGGATGACGTCGCAGGTGATTGGGGCACGACGTTTTCATGCGCGGGCACATGCACCTGCGCCGCCCCGCCCCTTTGCGCCGTCAGCCGGATCATTGTGCCTTCCGGCACCGCGCGCGCCAGCGGAAGATCGACCTCTCCTCCCGGTGCCTGAACCCGCACCACACCCGGTGCGGGATTGCCTATCACCGTCGCCGCCACATTGCGGCCCAGCGGCGGCAGGCCCGCATCGCCGTTTGTGGGCGTGACAACGACATTCAAAGCCGGGAGCGTCATCGGCTGGCCCGGACGCGCGACGCCCGTGGGCGGCGTCTCGCCTCCCAGCACGGCGACCTGAAACCCGCCGCCCGGCTGCGCCGAAATGGCAACGCGCGTTCCGGCTGGCAGAGCCTGCGGCAGCGGCAGATCGATCTCGCCGCCCGGGCTCGTGAAACGGAAAAGCCCGTCCGCGAGCGCAAGGCTGAGGCGCGCCTCCACCACCCGCCCGGCCTTCAGGGCGGACAGGGGGTCGCTCGTCCCGGCACTCGGGGAAACGGGCAAAACACGATTGGGTCCGGTCACCACGGGCGGACGCTCCTTCCTCCCCAAGAGAAGCCGATACGCCTTTCAAATGTCTTGCAAAGCCCGTTTGCCTTGTCGATTGTTGCCGCTTGGCGGCAGGTGCAACGCGCCCGCGCCCAAAAAAGGCAACGGGGCCCAGGTTTCAGGCCCGAAGCGGAGAGTGACAGGCGCATGGAGTATTTCCTCCAGCAATTGATCAATGGCCTTGCCCTCGGCTCCATCTACGGCCTCATCGCCATCGGCTACACAATGGTCTACGGCATCATCGGCATGATCAATTTCGCCCACGGCGATATTTTCATGATCTCGACGATGATCTCGCTGGTGATCCTCGTCGCCCTGTTCAGCATCGGCATCACCTCGGTTCCGGTGGTCCTTCTCATCATCCTCATCGCCGCCGTGGCGCTCACCGCGCTTTACGGCTGGACCGTCGAGCGCATGGCCTACCGGCCCCTGCGCGGCTCGTTCCGCCTCGCGCCGCTGATCTCGGCCATCGGCATGTCGATCGTGCTTCAGAACTACGCGCAGAACGCGCAGGGCGCGGACAAGAAGGCCTTCACCTCGCTCATTCCGGGCGGCATCGAATTCTTCAAGGAAGCCAAGTTCTCGGTCTGGCTCCAGTATTCGCAGATCGCGCTGTTCGTCATGACCGCGCTCGTCCTCATCGTCTTCACCTTCGTCGTCACGAAGACCCCGCTTGGCCGGGCGCAGCGCGCCTGCGAGCAGGACATCAAGATGGCATCCTTGCTCGGCATCAATGTCGACCGCACCATCTCGCTGACCTTCGTCATGGGTGCGTCGCTCGCTGCCGTCGCCGGGCTGATGCACCTTCTTTATTACGGCTCGACGGATTTCTACGCAGGCTTCGTCGTCGGCATCAAAGCCTTCACGGCGGCGGTGCTCGGCGGCATCGGCTCGCTGCCGGGCGCTGTGCTCGGCGGCCTCACCATCGGTCTCATTGAAGTGTTCTTCGCCGGCTATGTCTCGGTCGATTACAAGGACGTCGCCGCTTTTTCGATCCTGGCGATCGTGCTGATCTTCCTGCCGACCGGCCTGCTCGGACGGCCCGAAGTCGAGAAGGTGTGAGCGCATGACGGACACCGTCCAGCCTGCACCGGCAGCCGAGGCGCCGGTCGAAACGCCTCCCGCAAAGGCGCCCCATCCTGCCCGGGCGCTGCTGAAGGATGCGGGCCTGTGGGCGCTTCTCACCTTTGCGCTGATGACGCCCGTCGTCGGCTTCAAGACGGTGGCGCGCGGCAACCGCTACGAGTTCGACAACAATATGGACGTGGTGCTCGGCTTCACCGTCCTCGTTTTCCTCGGCCGCATCCTTCTCAACCTGACGATCTGGAGCAAGCCGAAGACAGCGACCGCGCGCGCCGCCTCGGGAAGCGTGTTCGACAGCCCGACGGCCGTGCGGCTCAAACAATTCATCCGCCCGCTGCTGATCCTGATCGCGCTGTCCTATCCGTTCCTTGCGATCTGGACCTCGGGCGGCATGGTCACGGGCCGCTACTGGGTCGATCTCGGCATCCTCGTCATGACCTATGTGCTGCTCGGCTGGGGCCTCAACATCGTGGTCGGACTCGCGGGCCTGCTCGATCTCGGCTATGTCGCCTTCTATGCGGTCGGCGCGTACAGCTTTGCGCTGCTGACGATGAATTTCGGCATGTCGTTCTGGATGTGCCTGCCGCTGGCGGGCATTTTCGCGGCGTTTTTCGGCGTCGTTCTCGGTTTTCCGGTCTTGCGGCTGAGGGGCGATTATCTCGCCATCGTCACGCTTGCCTTCGGCGAGATCATCCGCCTCGTTCTCATCAACTGGCGTGAATTCACCGGCGGCGCCTCGGGCATCAACCAGATCCCGCGCCCCAGCTTTTTCGGCCTCGAATTCGTCAACGGTCCGGGCGGCTTTGCCGATTTCTTCGGCCTCGCCTTCTCCCCGGTCCACCGGCTGATCTTCTTCTATTACGTCATCCTCGCCCTCGCCTTCATCGTGCTGATCGTCACGATCCGCCTGCGCCGCCTGCCCATCGGCCGCGCCTGGGAAGCGATGCGCGAGGACGAGATCGCCTGCCGCTCGCTCGGCATTTCCATCGTCAATACGAAGCTGACCGCATTCGCGCTGGGCGCGATGTTCGGCGGTTTCGCGGGCACCGTCTTCGCCGCGCGGCAGGGCTATATCTCGCCGTCAGACTTCACCTTCATCCAGTCCGCGCTCATCGTCGCGATCGTGGTTCTCGGCGGTCTCGGCTCCAATCTCGGCGTCGTGTTCTCCGCGCTTGTCCTGATCGGCGGCGTGGAGATGCTGCGCAACCTCACCTTCATCAAGGAACTTTTCGGCGACGGCTTCGATCCGGTTCAATACCGCATGCTGATTTTCGGCCTTGTCATGGTCGTCATCATGGTCTGGAAGCCGCGCGGCCTTATTTCCTCCCGAACGCCGACCATCTTCCTCAAGGAGAAGAAGACGGTCACATCCGACATGATCTCGGAGGGTCACGGCTGATGCCCGAAAGCAGCATCATCCTGCGCGTCGAGCATCTTTCCATGCGCTTCGGGGGCCTGGTTGCCGTGGACGATCTGTCCTTCGACGCGAAGAAGGGCGACATCACGGCCATCATCGGCCCGAACGGCGCCGGCAAGACGACCGTCTTCAACTGCATCACCGGCTTCTACAAACCGACATCCGGCCGCATGTCGCTGGTTCACGGCGACGATGCGGTGCTGGCGCAGGTCGATCAGATCACGGCGTCCGGGCAGCAATGGGTCAAGACGAAAGACGGCGCGCTCTATCTGCTCGAGCGCCTTCAGAACCACAAGGTCGCCGAACTCGCGCATGTCGCCCGCACGTTCCAGAACATCCGCCTGTTCGGCGGCATGACGCTGCTCGAAAATCTCCTCGTCGCGCAGCACAACACGCTAATGCGCGCGTCGGGTTATTCGGTGTTCGGTCTTCTGGGCATCGGCGGCTATGGCCGCGCCGAGCAGGAAGCGGTCGACAAGGCAAGCTATTGGCTTGAACAGACCGGCCTCCTCGACCGTGCCGACGATCCCGCCGCCAGCCTGCCCTATGGTGCCCAAAGGCGTCTCGAAATCGCGCGCGCGATGTGCTCGGACCCGGTGCTTCTGTGTCTGGACGAGCCCGCCGCCGGCCTCAACGCCCGCGAGGGCGATGAGCTGAACGAGCTGCTCCTCGCCATCCGCAAGAACCACGGCACCTCGATCCTCCTGATCGAGCACGATATGGGCGTCGTGATGCAGATTTCCGACCGCATCGTCGTCCTCGATTACGGCAAGAAGATCGCCGACGGCACACCGATCGAGGTGCGGAACGATCCCAAGGTCATCGCCGCCTATCTCGGCGTCGAGGAGGACGAGACCGAACTCGTCGCCGAGGAGATCTCGGTATGACGACGCCGCTCCTCTCGGTCCAGAACGTCCATACCTATTACGGCAACATCCGTGCGCTTGAGGGTGTCGATCTCGACGTGCACCGCGGCGAGATCGTCACCTTGATCGGCTCGAACGGCGCGGGCAAATCCACGCTGATGATGACGATCTGCGGCAATCCCCGCGCCCGCCAGGGCAGGATCGTCTTCGACGGGCAGGACATCACCCAGATGTCGACGCACGAAATCGCGCGTCTCAGGATCGCGCAGTCCCCGGAAGGCCGCCGCATCTTCCCGCGTATGAGCGTCTACGAGAACCTGCAGATGGGCTCGGTCGTCGCGGGCGAGCAATATTTCGAAGAGGATCTGGAAAAAGTATTTACGCTTTTTCCGCGCCTCAAGGAGCGCCTGCACCAGCGCGGCGGTACCTTGTCGGGCGGCGAGCAGCAGATGCTGGCGATCGCCCGCGCGCTGATGGCGCGGCCACGCCTTCTTCTTCTGGACGAGCCCTCGCTCGGCCTCGCTCCGCTCATCGTCAAGCAGATCTTCGACGCCATCCGCGCGCTCAACGCGCAGGAAGGGCTCACCGTTTTCCTTGTCGAGCAGAACGCCTATCACGCGCTCAAGCTCGCCCATCGCGGTTATGTGCTCGTCAACGGTGTTGTTACCTTGTCCGGCCCGAGCAAGGAACTCCTGACGCGCGAAGAAGTCCGCGCCGCTTATCTGGAAGGAGCCTGACCTATGGGCATGATCTGGGAAGTCGGCATCGCGGATTTTATCATCGTCACACTCCTCCTCGGCGGCGGTGCCGCCTACATGACGGGCCGCGCGACAGCCAATGCCTGGGAACCGGCGAGCCGCGCGCTTGCCTGGATGATCCCGCTGACGGCTGCCGTGCGCTTCATCCATTTTGCGATGTTCGACGGCACGTTGCTGTCGCCGCATTTCTATCTCGTGGATTTCGTCATTCTGGCCGCCGCCGCTCTGTTCGGCCACCGCCTGACGCGGGCGCGCCAGATGACCCGCCGCTATGACTGGGCGATCGAGTCATCGGGAATGCTCGGCTGGCGGCTGCGGTCCTGAAGAAGCGTGCTTTTCCCTTGGAAAAAGCCATGCACTATAGTCGTATGTAGGTTAAACCCGCTCAGCGCCCGAAGGCGCTGACTAAAGACATCCGTTGAAGGAGATGGCGTCGATGAAAAAGGCTCTTCTTGCAAGTGTGTTCCTGCTCGGAACGCTTGCTCTTGCCGGCTGCGGCGAAGAACAGAGCGCGGAAAAGGCCGCGCCCGCAGGAAACGAAACGGCATCCTCGACCCCGGCTCCGGCGTCCACGCCCGCCCCGGCCGAAACGCCCGCGGCTGCCGGTGGCAGCGGCCCCATCAAGATCGTCATGCAGGGCCCGATCACGGGTTCGGAAGCAACGTTCGGCGCGCAGATGAAGGTCGGCGCGGAAGCGGCCGTCCGTGACATCAACGCCGCTGGCGGCGTGCTCGGACGCCAGCTCGAACTCGTCACCGAAGACGACAAGTGCGACGGCACCGAATCGACTTCGGTCGCCAACCGCGTCGCCGGTTCCGGCGCCTCGTTCGTCGTCGGCTCGTTCTGCTCGGGCGCATCGATCCCGGCGTCCGCCGTCTATGCGGAATCGAACATCGTCATGATCTCGCCCGCCTCGACCAATCCGAAATTCACCGACCAGCGTCCGGGTCCGGGCGTGTTCCGCACCTGCGGCCGCGACGACCAGCAGGGGCCGACGGCGGCGGAATACATCATCAAGAACTTCGCCGGAAAGAACGTCGCGGTGCTGCACGACAAGTCGCCCTATGGCGAAGGCCTCGCGCTTGAAACCGAAAAGGCCCTCAAGGCGGGCGGCCTCGAGCCGGTTCTCTCCGACAGCTTCAACAAGGGCGACACCGATTTCTCGGCGCTCGTCTCCAAGCTGAAGCAGGCCAATGTCGATCTGGTCTACACCGGCACCTACCACACCGAAGCCGGCAACCTCGTGAAGCAGCTGCGCCAGCAGGGCGTCCAGGCCCCGGTCATGGCCGGAGACGCGCTCGTGGCCGCCGAGTTCTGGACCATTGCCGGAAACGACGGCGAAGGCACGCTGATGACCTTCTCGCCCGACCCGGCAAAGGACCCCGCCAACGCCGAAATCGTGAAGAAGTTCGCCGATGCGGGCACGAAGGCCGAGGGCTACGTCCTCTACACCTATGCTTCTATCCAGGCCTGGGCCGACGCGGTGAAGACCGCCAACTCGACCGATTTCGAACCGGTCGTGAAGGCGCTCGATGCCGGCACGTTCAAGACCGTGATCGGAGACATCGACTTCAACGACAAGGGCGACGTCACGCTGCCCGGCTATGTCGTCTACAAATGGTCGAACGGTGCGTACGACTACGCCACCAACTGATCGCTGTCTGACGTAAAGACGAAGCCCGCCGCGAGAGATCGCGGCGGGCTTTTTCATGCCGTCCTGGGTTCGGCGCGAACGCCTATCCCAACTTCCCAAGCGCCGGAAACGTTTCCAGCAGGAAGAAACTGAACCGCGTGATCCAGCCCGTCAGGAAGGCGATGCCGACCAGAACGAGCAGCGCGCCGATTGCTTTCTCGACCCGCCCGAGATGACGGCGGAAACGCGCAAGAAACCGCGTGAACGGCCCCATGGCGAAGGCCGCCAGAAGAAACGGCAGGCCGAGACCTGCGGCATACACCGCCAAAAGCCCCGCGCCGCGCGTCACCGTGGCTTCCGCCGCCGCAACTGTCAGCACCGCCGCAAGCACCGGGCCGATGCAGGGCGTCCAGCCGAAGCCGAAGGCCAGGCCCATCACATAGCCGCCCCACATCCCGACCGGCTTGGCCGGATTGAAGCGTGCCTCGCGGTAGAGGAAGGCGATCTTGAACAGACCGAGGAAATGCAGCCCCATCACGATGATCGCGACGCCCGCGAGGATAGTCAGCCAATCGAGATGCTGCCGGATCAATGCTCCGAACACCGAGGCCGTGGCGCCCAGCAGCACGAAGACGGTGCTGAAGCCGAGCACGAACAGGCTTGCGGTGCCCAGCGCTCGCCCGATCACGACAGCGCCCGGCTGCCGCTCCTGCAATTCGTCGAGGCTCGTTCCTGCGAGAAAGCTAAGATAGGCGGGAACCAGCGGCAAGACGCAGGGCGTCAGAAAGCTGATTGTTCCGGCAAGGAAAACGGCAGGCAGCGTGATATCGGCCATGATGCTGTTCGCAGCTGAGGGTGGGCCCTTCTAGCGGCCCCGCCGCACGAACACCAATCCGGCACGATCACATTCCGGCGCGGAGCGCCCTCGTACCCTCCGGGAAACTACGCAGGGAATGAATGCAGTTTCCCGCGTGGAAACCTTCGGCTCAGGCCTTCCCGGCGCTCAAGGATATCGGCGATATCGGCCGCATCATCTCCGCCATTGCCTGGCGTGCGGGAAGCCGCGGAGGCAACGGGATCGGTCTCATCGACCGTGCAGACCCTTGCATCGGGTCTCGAACAGCAGGGCGCGCGCATTGCGCCTCAGCGCCGCCTGAGCGGCACCGGCCGGGCCATTCATCCCTGTCTCAAGTCCTCGACGGGGACGGCAAGCCGACAAATCACGCCTTCGGTTGCAAATTCCAGAGCGGCGCGGCCGTCCGGATAACTTCGGAGCGATTGCTGGATCAGGCGAGAGCCGAATCCCGCCTGCGCCGGCGTCACGACCGCCGGCCCGCCCCGCTCCGTCCAGACAAGTTCGAACAGGCCGGTCTTTTCATCAACGGTCCAGCCGATGCGGACCGTGCCCTCACCTGTGCTCAGGGAACCATATTTGGTCGCGTTGGTGCAGAGTTCGTTGATCACGAGGGCCAGAGCGAGCGCACTCCGCGGGCTGATCGCGAGGTCTGCACCGTTTATCGAAAAGCGCGACGGTTCCCCGTCGAACGGCTTCACCGTTTCGCGGACGAGCGCCTTGATGCGTGCCGCGCCTCGGCTCTCGTCCATCAGCAGATGATGCGTACGCCCGAGCGCTTCGATGCGCTGCGAGATGGAAATACGTGCGCTCTCCAGATCCTTGGCGGATCGCAGGCTCTGCGTGGCGATGGCGGATACCATCGCAAGCGTGTTCATCACGCGGTGCTGCATTTCCCGCATCAGAAGATCGCGGGTGCGATCCGCCTCGACCTGTCGCGTGATGTCGCGCGAGATGGAGAGTATCTTTCGCGGCTTCCCGTCGGTTCCCAGAATCGGACTGACCGTCACGTCCCACCAGCGCGGCGTTCCCCTGGCGGTCGGCGCCGGTCCACGGAAATGGTAGGCTTGTCCGGAAGCGGCCGCCGCGATGGCCTTGGCCGCGTCCGTGTCGCCTTCTCCCGGCCAGAAGCTTGGCCAGGGGCAACCAACAAGCTTCGTGATGTCGTCGACTTCCATAACCCGTTGACCGCCCGAACTCATAAATTCGAGCGTACCGTCCAGCTCAAGAACCTTGATGCAGTCCGAACTTGCCTGAAGAATTCCGGAGACGATTTCGGTCTCCGCGACAAGAGTCCGGATGTCGTCCGGAAGATCGCTCACGTTTATGATGATGTACCCTCAAAAGGCCGCGTCCCGGACCGGTATATAGGGCGGCCATACTCCAACGCACAGTGACCCCATGTTGCTCCCCGGCAAAACCTCGGCACAAAGGTTGCCCCTGCTCGCCCCTCCCATTAGATAAGCGGCGAGTTTCCCGTCACTTCCGCAAATTTTCCCGAGGTGTGCCCGCATGGCCCGTCAGTTCATCTATCACATGAGCGGTCTGTCGAAGACCTATCCGGGCGGCAAGAAGGTTCTCGATAACGTCCACCTCTCCTTTTATCCGGACGCGAAGATCGGCGTGCTCGGCATCAACGGCTCGGGCAAGTCCTCGCTGCTGCGCATCATGGCCGGCATGGACAAGGAGTTTAACGGCGAAGCCTGGGCCGCCGACGGCGCCAAGGTCGGCTATCTGCCTCAGGAGCCGCAGCTCGATGCGACCAAGACCGTCCGCGAGAACGTCATGCTGGGCGTTGCGGAAAAACAGGCGATCCTCGATCGCTACAACGAACTGGCGGTCAATTATTCGGACGAGACCGCCGACGAGATGACCAAGCTGCAGGACGAGATCGAGGCGCAGGGCCTGTGGGATCTCGACGCGCGCGTCGATCAGGCGATGGAAGCTCTGCGCTGCCCGCCGGACGATGCCGACACGACGACCCTGTCGGGCGGTGAAAAGCGCCGCGTCGCGCTGTGCCGCCTCCTCCTCGAACAGCCCGATCTGCTGCTGCTCGACGAGCCGACCAACCATCTCGATGCCGAAACCACGAACTGGCTCGAAAATCACCTGCGTAACTACCCCGGCGCGATCCTCATCGTGACCCATGACCGCTACTTCCTCGACAATGTGACGAGCTGGATTCTCGAGCTCGACCGAGGTCGCGGCATTCCTTACGAAGGTAACTACACGTCCTGGCTCGGCCAGAAGCAGAAGCGTCTGTCGCAGGAAGCGTCCGAGGACAAATCCCGCCAGCGCGCCATTGCTGCCGAATCCGAATGGATTTCAGCCTCGCCGAAAGCCCGTCAGGCCAAGAACAAGGCCCGCATCCAGCGCTATGACGATCTCGTCAAGAAGGCGTCCGACAAGGCGCCCGGCTCCGCGCAGATCGTCATTCCCGTCGCCGAGCGGCTTGGCCAGAACGTCGTGGATTTCGAAGGCCTCTCGAAAGGCTTCGGCGACCGCCTGCTCATCGACGGCCTCAGCTTCAAGCTGCCGCCCGGCGGCATTGTCGGCGTCATCGGGCCGAACGGCGCGGGCAAGACCACGCTCTTTCGCATGATCACCGGGCAGGAACAGCCCGATGGCGGCTCGATCACGGTCGGGGAGAGCGTACAGCTCGGCTATGTCGACCAGTCACGCGATGCGCTCGATCCGAACAAGAATGTCTGGGAAGAGATTTCCGGCGGCAACGACATCATCTATCTCGGCAAAAAGGAAGTGAACTCGCGCGGTTACACCTCGGCCTTCAACTTCAAGGGCGGCGATCAGCAGAAGAAGGTCGGCCAGCTTTCCGGCGGTGAGCGCAACCGCGTGCATCTTGCGAAGATGCTCAAATCGGGCGCCAACGTATTGCTGCTCGACGAACCGACCAACGATCTCGACATCGAAACCCTGCGCGCGCTCGAAGAGGCGCTCGAGGATTTCGCGGGCTGCGCCGTTATCATCTCGCATGATCGCATGTTCCTCGACCGCATCGCCACGCACATGCTCGCCTTCGAAGGCGACAGCCATGTCGAATGGTTCGAAGGCAATTTCCAGGACTACGAGGAAGACAAGAAGCGTCGCCTCGGACCTGATTCGGTCGAGCCGAAACGGCTCAAATACAAGAAGTTCTCCCGCTGATCGTTGAGGATTTGCGCGGATAACCCGCGCAAATCCGTCAATTTCATCGCGAAACCTCTGGCTCGTCATCGCATTGTCTTGGAAGTCATGCGTACCCGATGTAGCGTGCGCACGCGGGCGACCGCATTGAAGGCGAGGCAATGATGGCAAAGACTCCCAAATCATTCTGGGATCGTTTCAAGGAATCGATCCTGACCACGGCGGATGAAGTGCCCGCCGAATCCGGCCAGGCCCCGGCGATCGCCAAGGCGGACAAGCCGAAGGCTGCGAAGAAGGCTGCTGCCAAAAAGGCAAAGGCGCCCGCGAAGGCCGCAGCCAAGGCAAAGCCGAAGGGCAAGGCCAAGGCCGATGCCCCTACGCGCGGCAAGGCGCGGACGTCGTCCAAGGCGCGCACCGGCGCGGCGAAGTCCCCGGCCCGCGGCGCGGTAAAGACGGCGGCGAAAAAGCCTGCCGCCAAAAAACCCGCGGCGAAGAAATCCGTGGCGAAAGCACCCGCCAAGAAGGCCGTTGCGAAAAAGGCCCCCGCGAAAAAGCCGGTAGTGAAAGCCGCAAAGGCGAAGGTCGCAAAGCCCGTAAAGGCAAAAGCGGTGAAGGCTGCAGCGAAGCCCAAGGCCACCGCCAAAGCGGCCAAGCCCAAAGCTGCGGCAAAACCGAAGGCGGCGGCGAAAGCAAAGCCCGCGGCCAAAAAATCCGCCAAATAAGTGCCTGCTTTCAAAAGCTCCGGGATGTGACCTCATCCCGGAGCTTTTGTCTTGCGCGCCAGGCAAAGACCGCATAAAGAATTCTTTATGTCAGGTCGCAATCCGAAGAGCGGCGCCAGCGCGCCTCTGTCCACGGTGCTCGGGGCGCTTCGCGCTGCGGGAGAGCCGACGCGCTTGCGTCTTCTCGCGCTCCTCGCCCATGCCGAGCTGAATGTCACCGATCTGCAGGAAATTCTCGGCCAGTCGCAGCCGCGCATATCCCGCCATTTGAAGCTCATGTCGGGCGCCGGGCTCATCGAGCGCCACCGCGAAGGCTCCTGGGCCTTCTTCCGCCTTGCACAGGATGGCCACGGCGCACATCTCGCCCGTGGCATCATCGACAAGCTCTCACCCGAAGAGCCGGTGCTTGCGCGCGACCGCGAACGCCTCGCGGAAGTGCGCGCGTCGAATGCGGACAAAGCCGCGGACTATTTCCGCGATCACGCCAAGGACTGGGCGAAGATCCGCGCCCTTCATGTCGAGGAAGAAGCGGTCGAGGCCGCCATTCGCGAGCTTGTCGGCTCACGCCCCGTCCGCGCACTGCTCGACATCGGCACGGGCACGGGCCGCATTCTCGAAGTGCTGGCGCCGCAGGCCGACCGTGCGGTGGGCGTCGATCTGTCGGTCGACATGCTGTCGGTCGCCCGCGCGAACATCGCAAAGCTTGGGCTGACCAACGTACAGTTCCGTCAGGGCGACACCTATTCCCTCCCCGTTCCGCAGAACAGTTTCGACCTTGTCGTCATCCATCAGGTCCTGCACTTCCTGGACGATCCCCAGCGCGCGATCCGTGAAGCCGCACGCGCGCTGGCGCCCGGCGGCCGCCTGCTCGTCGTCGATTTCGCGCCGCATGAACTGGAATTCCTGCGCGAGGCCCACGCCCACCGCCGCCTCGGATTCACGATCGATGCCGTGACGCAATGGATGAAACTGGCCGGGTTGAAGCCCGAAGTGCATGACGAACTGAAGCCGCCGGGAAATATCCGCGACAAGCTCACCGTCTCGCTGTGGCTGGCACGCGATCCGCGCGTCGTTACCGATCTTCCCGCCTCCGATCCCAACCGGTCCGTCGCATGAACCCTGCCCCGAAAGAACGCCTCAGCCGCACCGCAGCGGACAAGGACATTAAGGTGTCCTTCGAATTCTTTCCGCCGAAATCGGATGAATCCGAAAAATCGCTTTGGCAGAGCATCGGGCGCCTTCTGCCGCTGGCGCCGAGTTTCGTCTCGGTCACCTACGGCGCAGGCGGCACGACACGCGAGCGTACGCACCAGACGGTGACGCGCCTCGTCCGTGAAACCAGAACGCCCCCCGCGGCGCATCTCACCTGCGTCGGCGCAACAAAAGACGAGATCGGCGACATCGCCCGCGCCTATTGGGACGCCGGTGTCCGCCACATCGTCGCGCTTCGCGGCGATCCGCCGGAAGGTGTCGGCACGCGCTACGAGCCACACGCCAACGGATACGCCTATTCCGCGGATCTCACCGCCGGTCTCAAACAGATCGCCGATTTCGAGATTTCGGTGGCGTGCTATCCGGAGATGCATCCGGAAAGCCGCAGCCTGGATGCTGACATCGACGTTCTCAAAGCGAAGGCCGATGCGGGGGCCGACCGCGCCATCACGCAGTTCTTCTTCGACAACGATATGTATGAGCGTTACGTCGAGCGCGTCCGCCGCGCCGGGATCACACTGCCCATCGTTCCCGGCATCGTGCCCGTCCATTCCTTCAAGGCGGTGTCGAATTTCGCGCAGAAGACAGGCGCGAGTGTGCCGTCATGGCTCACCCAAAGGTTCGAAGGACTGGACGACGACCCGGCCACGCGCCAGCTGGTTGCGGCCGCTGTCGCAGCCGAGCAGGTGCTCGATCTGGTCGATCGCGGCGTCACCGATTTTCATTTCTACACGATGAACCGGGCGGACCTCGTCTACGCGATCTGTCATCTTCTCGGGCTTCGCCCAGGCGTTTCGCACGGGGTCTAAACGCGGGTTCGTGGCGCCAGTCTGTACAGAACATGAGCGAGCCCCGCCCGCTCGATGGGGCGCACGAACGCGAAACCGCAGCGCACCATCACGCCTTCCGAACGCGTGTTCTCGGGCAGCACGAAACCGAGAATTTCGGTGAGGCCGAGATTTTCGAAGCCGAGTTGCGTCGCCAGCCGCCCGATTTCGGTGGCCGATCCCTTGCCCCATTGCTCCGGCGTCAGGGAATAAGCGAGCTCGACAACCTCGTCCCCCTCCAGCTCGGCCCGGCGGATGCCGCCCCAGCCGGCAAACGCGCCAGTCTCCAGATCGCGGAAGAACCACATGCCGAAACTGTGCTCGCGCCAATGGGCCCGTTCACGGCCGATGAACGCCTTGGCCGCCTCGGGAGGCCGCACGCCGCCCAGTGTCTTCATCATGTCCGGGTCTGAGAACGCCTTCTCCACACCCGCCAGATGACCTTCATGCGGGACGTCGCCGAACAGACCGTTGATCTCGACCATCGTGGGAAACAGAAGACTGAGCATCGTTCCCTCAACGCTCGGTCACAGACAGAAAATCCGTCCCGTAAATGCCCCTGCCGGCCAATGCTGCCTGGAGTGCAGGAGACACCGGCTCGTGGCCGGTGAAGAACGCGCGACGCGGCGGTGGCGCCTTCTCGGGAAGCTCGCCCGTCAGACTGAGCACCCGGCGGGCAATCGCCGGGCCGCTGTCGATCCACTGCACGGACCAAGGCGCCAGATCCGCAAGCCGGTCGAGGATCAGCGGATAATGCGTACACGCAAGAACCACGACATCCGTACGCGCGCCGTCCTCCTCGACGAAAGCCGGCCGGATCTCTTCCAGAATGGCCGCATCCTCGACCGGCAGACCGTTGAGAATTGCCTCGGCAAGACTCGCGAGCCGCGGACTTCCCACGAGACGGACACGGCAGTCCTGCGCATGGACCGCAACGAGTTCGCGCGTGTAATCGCGCGCCACGGTGCCGGGCGTCGCAAGCACGCTGATCCGGCGCGACGTCGAAAGGGAAGCCGCTGGTTTGATGGCCGGAACGGTTCCAACGAAAGGGATCGGGAATTTGGCGCGCAGCACCGGCAGCGCGAGGGTGGACGCGGTGTTGCAGGCGATGACGGCAAGCCCGGGATCGTGGGTCGCGATCGCCTCCCCGATCACCGCGACCACCCGGTCCACGAGTTCGGTCTCGGACAGGCGGCCATAAGGAAAGACGGCGGTATCCCCGAGATAGATCAAATCGGCCGAGGGCAGCGATTTGGCGATCTCGCCGTGGACTGTCAGGCCGCCAAGCCCCGAGTCGAAGACGAGGATGCGTGCACGGCGCGCGGCAGCACCGCCGTCGCCGGCGCCCGGATTTGCAGTTCCCGCGAGAAGATCAACCTTCACCGATTGTGCCAGCCGCGCTCGTCAGAACGTTCCGAATCTAACCAATTCGTCTTGCGCCGGAAACCTTGTCACGCCGTTAACCGTTCTCTTCAACGCGACGGGTCCTCCGCAATTCAGGCCCCATTTGCACTGTTCATTTCCGCAAATGGAGGAAAAATCATGAAAAATCTCGTTCTTATGGCATCTGTCATGGCCCTCGGATGTTCGGCAGCTTTGGCTTCCGAGGAAGATTACCTGAATCGTTTCGAAGGCGCCTTTAGCGGCAACGGCAAGGTTCGGACCTCTGCGGATGGCTCCCCCTATAACGTGAAATGTTCGGTTTCGGGCAATGCCACGGCCACGACTCTCAGTCTGGATGGCACCTGCCGCGCTATGGCAGTCGTGTCACGGAAGATCGGCGCCGATCTGGCAGTGTCACCCGATGGGACCTATTCCGGCACCTATACCGGTTCCAAGATCGGACCTGCCGCGATCAAGGGTCGCAGATCCGGCGACAAGGTCGTTCTGACAGTCAACTGGCCGAAGCCGGTCAACGGCGATCAGACGGCAACCATGACTATCTCCCACACTGGAAACGGTTTTTCCTTTTCGGTCGACGATGAGAAGGAGCCCGGCGGCCCGGTTGTGAGGATGACGCAGGTCGATCTTCAGAAGTAACCTTCACGTACCCTAGGCACCTTAAGTCGCGTCAGGGAGACGGACGGCCCCTATTTGTGCCCCAATTCCCGGGTTTCTGGCGGCAACCCAGAACTCAGGAGTTGAGGAATGATCTTTTCTGCGCGCTACGCGCTTGCGGCGACCTGTGCTTTTGCCGCTTTCTCGGGGGGCGCGCAGGCGTCCGAGGCCGATTTCCTGAAGCGATTTCACGGCTCGTTTTCGGGCAATGGCTCGGTGAAGATGGATGCGAAATCCGACGCGCGCGCCATCTCCTGCAAGGTTTCCGGCACATCGACCGCGACCTCGCTGAATATGGGCGGCACCTGCAGCGCCGGCATGATGAGCAAGAACATTTCCGCCTCGCTCCGCGCGACCGGCAACGGCTCCTATTCGGGCACCTATAACGGCATCGATGGTTCGGCTCCCGTGACCGGCCGCCGCTCGGGGAACACGCTGGTTCTCAGCATTCGAGGCCAAAAGCCCGCGACCATGCGGATTTCCAACACCGGCAAGGGTTTTGCTCTGTCGGTCGTTGCGGACAAGGTTCAGGTGACGCAGGTCAGCCTCGCGCGGACCGGCGGCGCGCAGATCGCGTCAATCGCCGAGTAACAGCGCGCTTCCAAGCCCGCCTGCCGCGGCGATCGCCGCGAGCCCCAGAAAGCCGCCCGCCGAAAAACCACCGGGAGGGGCGGCTTTTGCTTGGGCGAACAGATGCACACACAAAATCGCGCCCGACGCCCCGATCGGATGGCCGCGCGCCAAGGCCCCGCCCCGCATGTTCACCTTTGATGGATCAAGCCCAATCCCCTGGATGCCGGCGATCGCCTGAACGGCAAACGCCTCCATGATCTCGGCGGACACCTCGCCCGCTCGCCTCCCCGCCCGCGCGAGCACCGCCTTTGCCGCGTCGACGGGAACAAGGCTGGGCTGCTCCGTCGCTCCGCCCCGGCGGGCCCCGCCGAGAACGCGCACGGCCAAACTCACGCGGCTCGCCATTTTCTCGGAAGCAACGAGCACAATCGCAGCCGCATCCGCTTCGACCGCAACAGTCGCCGCCGTCACGCCGTGTTCCGGATCGCCCTCGAGCACCGGCAGCCGCGCGCAAAGGCGTGGATCGAGCGCGCGGGTAAAGGCGTCGCGGGCGAGACCGGCCAATTCGACGATCGCATGCGGATTGTTGTCTTCCAGCGCCTTCCGATGGCTTTCGATGGCGAATGCTTCCTGCTGCTGGCGAGAAATTCCGAGCTCCCCGGCAAGCTGCGCCGCCGCTGCAATGAGGTCCGGGTCCCGATCCGAAAACGGCGAGAACGACGGGCGGGCATATTCGCGCGGCGTCTCGTCCGGGCCGCGAGGCCGCACGAAGCGCAGCGGCGCGCGGCTGAAGCTTTCGAGCCCTCCAGCGATGACGAGATCCGCCTCGCCCGCATTGATCCGCGCGGCGGCCAGCAGAATGGCGTCGAGCCCTGCGCTGCATTGGGTGTCGACCGTCAGCGCAGGCACGTGATCCGGCAGGCCCGCCGCGAGCGCCGCCATGCGCGCGGGGTTGCCTCCCGCATAGAGCGCGTTGCCGAGGATGACATCGTCAACCTCCTCCGGCGCCACCGCCGCATCGGCAAGAACCGCACGAATGAGCGGCACGGCAAGATCATATGGCTCCACGCCCCGGAACGCGCCCTCGCGCGGGGCAACCGCCGTCCGCCGGGCTGCGATGATGTACGCGCTCACGCGAGAATCCCGGCCTGTGCCCAGGCTGCTTCAAGTCGGCGATAATCGGTCTTGCCGCTCGCCGTCAGGGGCCAGTCCTTCGCCACGGCAAAACGGCTCGGCGTCTTGTAGGACGGAAGCACCTTTCGCAGATGCGCGATGAGATCGGCCGCCTTGGCCGATTTCCCGGGCTTGAACTGGATGAGGGCGACAAGACGCTGCGCACGTTTTTCATCGTCGAGGCCGAACACGGCGCACATCGCAAGGGCCGCGTGCCGGTGCAGCACCGCCTCGACCTCTTCGGGCTGGATGTTGCGGCCCGAAGAAATGACCAGTCTGTCGTTACGCCCGGTCAGATAGAGAAAACCCGCACGGTCGAGATAGCCCCGGTCGCCGACGGACATCGCTTCGCCGCTTCGCAGCACATCCTCGGACCCGCCCGCATATCCGGAAAAGACGAGAGGGCTTTCGACGAAGACAAGCCCGGTGCGCCCGGAGGGCTGCTTCTTGCCCGAAGCCGCGCGGATCGAAATCGACACGCCAGGGAAAGCCCGCCCGACCGAGCCCTTGGGCACACGCTGGTCGCTGCGCGCCAACGTGACGAAGCTCAGTTCCGACGCCCCGTAAAACTCAGCGAGAACGGCCGACGGAAATACCTTGCGGAACCGTGCGGACAAGGGCGAAGGCCATTTCGCACCCGAAGACAGGACAAGGCGCACCGCGCGGCAGACCGTCTCATCGGCTTCGGCGGCCTCGATGAGCATCGCAAGCTGTGTCGGTACCGCATACAACACCGAGACGCGTTCTTCGATCAGCGTGCGCAGACCCGCGCGGGCCTGAAATCCGCGGATAAAGACAAAGCGGGCTCCGGCGTGCAGACTGCTCGCCAGCGCATAGAGCGGCAGGGAATGGCTGAACGGGCCCGGCGAGAACACGCAATCGGACGGCCCCACTTCGAATTCCTGCTGCGCCCCGGCAAAGCTCGCCGTCCAGGAGCGGTGCGTGCGCTGAAAACCTTTCGGCACCGCCGTCGAGCCCGATGTGTAGCCGATATAGAAGGCCAGATCGCTGTCAGGGTCCGGCACCCGCCGCGCCTCGCGCGGCGCGCCAAGCGCCTCGATCAATCCTTCCAGCAACAGATCGGATGGAACGTTCACGGCGCCCGGATGAGCATCGGGACGGTCTGTAAAGACAAGCGCGGGCGTACGTTCGCCCAGAACCGCACGCACGGTCTCGTCCGGCCAGGCGCGGTCCAGAACCTGCGCGACCCGCCCCGCGGCGGCCGTTGCGAGGAAGAGAACCACGAATGCCGGCGAATTCGGCAGATCGAGAGCAATCGCTCCATTGCGCGATGTGCGCGCTGCAATGAACGCGGCAAGACGCGCCACCGCCTGGTCTAGATCACGGCGGGAAATCTTCCGCTCGCCGAAAACAAGCGCGACCTCATCCGGAAGACGCCGCGCATGTTCGGCAATCGGCCGCACAATGCTCATGCGCGACCGTCGATCGACCTTGGCACGGCGCGATAGGCGGACTGCGCGACGAGCCCCGCGATTACCGCCTTGATAAGATCGCCCGGCACAAACAGGGCGCTTCCGAACGCCGCCTGTGCCAGACTCATGTTCGCCTTCCACGCCAGATAGGGAATGCCGAAGGCATAATCGACGAAAATACCGCCAATCACCGAGGCGATGAACGCGCCCGCGAAGAGCGGAATATCCCGCAGCTTTTTCATCACGAAACCGACGGTAAAAGCCGCCGGGACGAACCCGAGGATGAAGCCCCCGCCCGGCCCAAAAAACGGTGCAAGACCGCCGCGCCCGCCGGACAGCAGCGGCATTCCGACCGCCACGCACAGCAGGAACAGTGCCACCGCCAGCGCGCCCTTGCGGGGGCCAAGGAAAATGCCGGCCAGCATCACGCCCATTGACTGGGCCGTCACCGGCACGCCACCCGCGACGGGCAGATCGAATTTTGGCACAAGTCCGAGAGCCGCGATGATCGCGGCAAAAAGGGCAATGCGGACCAGATCGCGTGTTGCCATGCCTACCTCCGCCCGACGGGCTCAAGGCCCGCAACAAGATAGACGATGATCGCGGTGCCAAGCGCCTTGATCAATCCACCCGGCAGAAGCCCGGCCGCGATTTCCACGGCCTGGCGGACCGTCTTGTCGGTGAGCCATGCCATGACCGGAATCCCGATCAGGTTGAGCACGACATAGCCGCCGACGAACGCCGCCAGAAAAGCTGCGAGGAACCCGCCCATACGCCAGGACAGGCTCTGGAACAGAACGCCGGTGATGAAGGCTGCCAGCGGAAAGGCGAAAAGAAAACCGGCGGTCGGCCCGGTGAAAACGCTCAGGCCCCCGCGCCCTCCTGCAAGGAGAGGAAAACCGAACGCAACGGCGACCAGAAACACGATCGCCGCCACGGCGCCCTTGCGCGACCCGATGAGAATGCCCGCGAGCGTGACGCCCATCCCCTGCGCCGTCACCGGAACACCTCCCAGCATCGGGTGATGCAAGGGCGGCACGAGACCGAGCAGCGCGATGATCGCCGCAAAAAACAGAATAAGCCCGATATCCCTCAACCCCATGCCTCAGCCCTTTTGCGTCGAACGCGCAAAACCGCGCGCATCGAGCGCTTCGGCGACCTGATCGGCCATGCGAAGCGTCTCGACGAGAAACGGACCAATCAGCCGCCACGAGGGCTTGCGCCCTGTACGTGCGCGCCATGCTTCCGAACGCGCCTGCCAGTTCGCCCCAAGCACCGGAACGAAGCGGATGACGAGCGACACGGCCAACGCCACCTTTTCCGGGTTGATTCCGATCGGCCTCAGCAGCCGGAGCACGGGCATCAGCGCGTTCATCATCTGCTGCATCGTCGTCGTCATGCTGACGAGATCGGCCAGCAGGATCATCATGACAAGCCGCAGGATCGTGTTCGCGCCCGCGACCCAGTCGCCCGTGAAGACGTGCAGACCGAAAACGATGGCCAGCATCGGAAGAAAGGCTTTCAGAAAGCCCATACGCCGGACAGCGGGCCATCCGGCGCTTGCATAAAGGGCAAGCACGGCGACAAGCCCCGCAACCAAAATGCGCCAGTCCTGAACCGGAAAGACGAGCATCGTGGTGACGCCAAGGCCGATGAGCTTGCTGCCCGCCGGGACACGATGAAGCCAGGTTTCCTGCGAGAGGTAGCCGGAAATCATGCCGATCGCGCCTTGTCCAGACCGGCGCGCACATGCGCGCGGTAAGCGCCGATCACCGAATCCGCAGGTCCGTCGCCCCTTACGCGGCCAGCCTCCAGCCACAGCACGCGGTCGAAATCCGCGAGAAGTTCGAGATCGTGGCTTGCCATGATGATCGTCTGATCGAGGGCATCGAGGCGGTGCGACAGGTCATAGCGCGTCGGCAAATCGAGGCTGGAAAAGGGCTCGTCGAGAAGCAGCAGGTCCGGATCCGGCGACAGAACGGCGATCAGGCAGACGAGTTGCTTCTGCCCCTCGGACAATTCATGGACGGCGCGCTTCTCCCAGCCCGCGCAACCATTGCTGGCCAGCAGCGCCTCGGAGCGCGCATCGGCGGTTTTCTGGTCTATCCCGCGCGCGGTCAGCCCGAACGCGACTTCCTCCCCGACCGTCGGAAAAAGGATCTGATGATCGGGGTTCTGGAACAGAAAACCCGTGTTCGGCCGTTCGCGCGCCACATCGGCGCCGCCGACCCGAACCTGCCCTGCATCGGGCTGGACGAGCCCGGCGATGAGGCGCAGCAGCGTGCTCTTTCCGGAACCGTTGTTTCCGATGAGGCCGATGCGGCGCTCTTCGAGGGTCAGTGACAGGCCGTCGAACACGGGCCGTCCGCCGCGGCTCAGCGCAACGCCCTCGAAAACCACATGTCCCCCCGGCCGGGCGGCGCAGGAATCGACCACTTTCACCATCGGGACTTGATAGCCCGGCTGCCCGCTCGGCACCAGCCGGGCGCAAAGCCTAAGGTGCGGCTGCCCGGTCCACGAACCAGGTCAGGGAGCCGACGGGCTGAAGGCGTGCGGCGGGGTAGTCCTCGCCGTCCAGCACCCGCTGCAGCACGGCCCTCTTGCCCTCGCCGCTGACGAGGAAAGCCGCCGCCTCGCAGCTCTCCAGAGCCGGAAACGTCAGCGTGATGCGGGGCACGCGCGGCTCCATACCCGGCTCGGCGGACACCGCCCAGCTTGCGTCCTCGTCGAGGACCGGAGAGCCGGGAAAGAGCGAGGCCGTATGGCCGTCATCGCCAAGACCGTTCAGCACGATGTCGAACAGCGGCTGCGTCTGGTCGAGATCGTCTTTGCCGTAGAACGCCTTCAGCGTTGCCTCGTAGAGCCGAGCCGCCTCCTCGGGCGAGGCGGCGTCGGTCGGAACCGGATGCACGTTCTCCGGCGGCACCGGAACATGATCGAGCAGTGCCGCGCGCGTCATGCGCGCATTGCTGCGCGGATCGTTCGAAGGCACGAACCGCTCGTCACCCCAGAAAATGTGCATACGATCCCACGGCAGATCGCGCCCCACCAGCAGCTTGTAAAGGCTCTCGGGCGTCGAGCCCCCGGAGAGGCACACGGCAATACGCCCCGGATTGCGGGAGACATGCTCGACGAACCAGTCTGCCGCCGCCTCCGCGAGCGCTGCCTTGTCGGGAAAGACGCGCAGGTCAGCCATCGGGATCTGTGATCTTTCGCCAGCGACGGCCATCGCGCGCCAGAAGCGTCGCCGCCTCGTAGGGCCCTTCGCTTCCGGCATCATAGGTTTCGATGCCTTTGGCGCCAGCCTCCTTCCAGGCCTGAAGGAAGGGCTCGACGGCACGCCAGCCGGCCTCGACGCCATCGGCGCGCTGATAGAGGATCGCATCGCCCGTCATGCAATCGTAGATCAGGGTCTCGTAGCCGGTCGACGGCGCGGCCTCGAAGTAATCCTTGTATTCGAACTTCATGCCCACCGGGGCGATGTCGATCTTGGGCCCCGGATGCTTGGCGTTGAAATGAAGCGTGATGCCCTCGTCTGGCTGGATCGAGATGACGAGCAAATTGTCGGACAGCTCGCCCATTTTCAGATCGCGGAACATGGAGACCGGAGCCTGCTTGAATTTCACCGCGATCTCGGTGCGGCGCTTGGTCAATGCCTTGCCGGTGCGCAGATAAAAAGGCACGCCCGCCCAGCGCCAATTGTCGATTTCCAGACGCAGGGCAACATAGGTTTCGGTCAAGGAGCCCGGCGCGACATCGGGCGATTTGCGATAGGCCGTGACCTCACGGTCGCCGATGCGTCCCGCGCGATATTGCGCGCGCACCGAATCCCGCAGCGCCTCCTCCGTCGTGGGGATGCGGATCGAATCCAGCGCCTCGGCCTTTTCGGAACGCACCGAATTGGCATCGAACCGCGAAGGCGGCTCCATGGCGACCAGCGACAGGAGCTGGAACAGATGGTTCGGCACCATGTCGCGCAGCGCGCCCGTCGCGTCGTAGAATTTGCCGCGCGTACCGACATCCACCGTCTCGGCAACGGTGATCTGCACATGGTCGATGTGGTTACGATTCCAGATCGGTTCGAACAGGCCGTTGGCGAAACGCAGAACGAGAATGTTCTGCACCGTCTCCTTGCCGAGATAATGATCGATGCGGAAGATCTGGTCCTCGTCCAGCACGCTCAGCAGCTCGCGGTTGAGCGCCTTCGCGGAATCGAGGCTCGTACCGAAGGGCTTTTCGATGATGACGCGCCGCCACGGTCCGTCGTCATGTTCCCTGGACAGGCCAGCAGCGCCGAGATGCAGCGCAATCGGCGCGAACGCCTGCGGCGGTGTCGCGCAATAGAACAGGCGGTTGCCCTGCGTCAGCCCGGAGGCTTCGAGCCGCTCGAGTTCCTTCTTCAGCTTCTCATAAGTCTGCGGATCGTCGACATCGCCGGAAATGTAGCTGACGCAGTTGAGCAGCCATTTGGCGGTTGCCGGATCGACATTGCGGGTCGCGAAATCGGCAAGGCCCTTTTCGAGATGCCCGCGAAACTCCTCGTCGCTCATCTCGCCGCGCGCCACGCCGACAATGCGGAAGCCCTCGCCGAGAAGATTGGCTTCCGCGAGATTGTACAGCGCCGGAATAAGAAGGCGTCTCGTCAGATCTCCCGATGCGCCGAAGATGACGAAGGCGCAGGGGTCCGCGGGTGGAAGCCTGTTTCGGTTTTCACTTGTTGACATCGGGTGGCGGCACTTTGGGTTCGAGGTGGCCGCCGAAGCCCTTGCGCATGGCGGAAAGGACTTTCTCGGCGAAGGTGTGATCCTGACGCGAGCGGAAGCGGGTGTAGAGCGCCGATGTCAGCACTTCGGCCGGCACGGCTTCGGCAATCGCCGCCTGTACGGTCCAGCGTCCCTCGCCGCTGTCGTCGACATGGCCGGAATAGGAACCGAGATCGCCCTCCTCCACAAGCGCCGCGGCCGTCAGGTCGAGCAGCCAGCTCGTCACCACGCTGCCGCGCCGCCACACTTCCGCGACCTCGGTGATGTTGATGTCGAGGCGCTCGTCCTCGGGAAGACGGGTCGTGTTGGCGTTTTTCAGAATGTCGAAGCCTTCGGCATAGGCCTGCATCATTCCGTATTCGATGCCGTTGTGGATCATCTTGACGAAATGGCCCGCGCCGTTCTGCCCGGCGTGCAGATAGCCTTCCTCGGAGGCCGCATATTCGCCTTCCCGGCCCGCGGTGCGCGGAATGTTTCCGTGCCCCGGCGCAAGCGTGCGGAAAATGGGTTCGAGACGGGCGAAGGTCTCGTCCTCCGCGCCGATCATCAGGCAATAGCCGCGATCGAAACCCCAGATGCCGCCGGACGTTCCGACATCGACATAGTGGATGCCCTTTTCCTTCAGCGCCTTCGCGCGGCGGATGTCGTCCTTCCAGAACGAATTGCCGCCGTCGATGATGGTGTCGCCGGGCTCCATCAACGCGGCAAGTTCGGCGACGACGCTCTCGGTGGCGGCGCCAGCGGGCACCATGACCCACGCGGCACGCGGTCTCTCAAGCTTGGCGACGAAGCTTTTGAGGTCGGTCGCGCCGGTCGCGCCGGCCTGTTCAAGGCCCGCAATCGCTTCCGAATTGCGGTCGTAGACGACGGCGCTGTGGCCATTTGCCATCAGACGGCGGACGATGTTCGCTCCCATCCGCCCGAGGCCAATCATTCCAAGCTGCATGAAATCCTCCGCACAGGAGGAGAGTTTAGGGCGCAAGACGTGACGACAACAAGTCCGGGAGGCCCGGCCATTGGTGTGATGGGGATTGTGAACCGTGGGGCCGCCTCTCCCGAGACGGCCGCCGCATTAACCCTTGGACAGGCACAGAACGGAGGCGGCACGAATCAGCGATACCGGCATGTTCCCGTTTCGTCCGTACCGGATCTGGTGTGCGCGCCCACCCAAGATACAAAATTCGGCCATGACAGATGGAGCCAAACCTTAACGGCGGGCAGGACCGTCCTTTAATGAGACATATGCGGATGCGCGCGTCTCACACGCGAGCTGCAAGCCGCGCAAGGTCGCCGACATGGTCGATCACTGCATCCGGCTTGCTGGCAATCAGTGCCTCGCGCGCCGCATAGCCCCAGGTGACAGCGGCAAAGCGCAGTCCCGCTGTGCAGGCGGCTTCGGCATCGCGTGTCTCATCGCCCACATAGACGGCCTCGGAGGCCGGAACGCCTGCTGCCGCAAGGGCTTTCTTCAGCTTGCCCGCTTTGCCGAACAGTGACGAACCGCCGTCAATACGCTCGAACAGCGCCGAGAAATCCGGTCCCAGAGTGCGCCTGATGCTCGCCTCGCTGTCCGAGCTCACCACCGCGAGGCGCACGCCCTCAGCCGCAAGCGCCCGCAGCGCCGTTTCGGTGCCGTCGAACACACCGATATCGGCCGCAAGCTTGAGCGCCCGCATGTCGCGCGCAATGGCGGGCACCTTCCAGAGCGGCACGCGCAGGCTTTTCAGAATGTCGCGTGTGGACAAAAGCCGCAGCGCCTGTCTCTCGCTCTCCGAGACCGGGCGGAAACCGTGGCGCACCGCAGCCTCGTTCAGCACGGAACAGAACCAGGGAAAACTGTCGACCAGCGTCCCGTCGGCGTCGAAAATGGCAAGGCGCACGGAGCGGGTCAGCCCCTGCCCCGCGCGCTGATGTTCGGCAGAACGAGATTGTCGATGAAGTTGCGGATTTCGATCACCCGGCGTGCCGGGTCGAGCACGTCGCAATCATAGGCAAGGCGCCAGGCGAGGTCCTTGCGCGATAGGTCGTCCTGCAGAGCCCGAAGATCGGCGACGTGGGCCTTGAGACCCGCGAGATCGCGGAACGGCCCCTCATCCACCAGAACCTGCCCATACCGCTCGAACACCGCCGCGATCTCGTGCAGCGAAAATTCCGGGTGGTACTGAACGCCCCAGAATGTGCCTTTGCCATGCCGGATTTCGGCAGCCTGAACGGGCGAATGGGCATTGGTGGCGAGCACGGTCATGCCCGCGGGCTTCTCGCCCACTTCGTCCGTATGGACGGCAGGCGCATCCCAGCTTGCCCCCTTGCCCGCGAACAGCGGATGGTCCCGCCCCTCGTCGGTCAGCGTGATCTTGCGCGCAAGGCCGATCTCGCGGCCGTTCTCGGATTTCACGACCGTGCCGCCCGCCGCAACCGTCGCCACCTGAAGCCCCCAGCACGAGCCGAACATCGGCACGCCGGCCTCGAAGACGGCCCGTGCCAGTTCGACCTGCCGCATGCTTTCCGGCTCGGCCTTATAGATGTTGAGCGCAGAGCCGGTGATGGCGACCCCGTCATACCCGTCGAGACCGGAGGCATCCGGAATGTTCGCGCCCTCGTCGCCGGGAAAGCACACATCGATCACCGCGTCGGGCGCGACCGAGCGCAGAACCTCCGAATAGCCTTCGCTATAGGTGCGGCCCATGAACTCGATCTGCTTCGCGCGAGCCTTCTGCGTGTTGCCCTCGACGACGAGAAGACGCGGTGCCCGTGTCATGCTTTGGCGCCTTCCAGATCCCCGCGAATGCAGGCGAGGATGAGTTTTTCGAAGTCGGCCGCCTTGAGCGCCACCGGATTGCCGCCCGTGGACGGATCGCGCTCGGCATGCTCGGCCATCACCACGAGATTGTCCTCCTTGACGCCAAGCTCGGCGAGCGTATGCGGCACGCCGAGTTCCTTGCGGAAGGCGAGCAGCCATTCGAGCACGCCGTCGAAGCCGGGTTTCTTCAGATCGAGCACGCGGGCGACCAGCGCCATCTTGTCCTCGATGGCGGCGCGGTTGCGCACCAGAACGTAAGGCAAAACAACGCCGTTCGTCAGGCCGTGATGGGTGTTGTAGAACGCTCCGCACGGATGGGAGATCGAGTGCACCGCGCCGAGGCCCTTCTGGAAGGCCGCGGCTCCCATCGACGCCGCCGCCAGCATGCGCGAGCGCGCCTCGATGTCCGCGCCGTTCGTGTAGGCACGCGGCAGATATTCGGCGATGAGGCGGATGCCTTCGACCGCGATGCCCTCAGCCATCGGATGAAAGCCCGGCGCGCACAGCGCCTCGATGCAATGGGCGAGCGCGTCGAAGCCGGTGCCCGAGGTCAACCCGGGCGGCAGACCCACCGTCAGCTCCGGGTCCTCGATGACGATCTTCGGCAGAAGCAGCGGATGGAAGATAATCTTCTTCTCGTGCGTCTCCTCGTTGGTCAGAACCGACGCGCGGCCGACTTCCGAGCCCGTTCCGGCCGTGGTCGGCACCGCGACGATCGGCGCAATGACGGAGGCGTCCGCGCGGGTCCACCAATCGCCGACATCCTCGAAATCCCACACCGAACGGGTCTGGCCGGGCATCATGGCGACGAGCTTGCCGACATCAAGACCGGAGCCGCCACCGAAGGCGACGACGCCGTCATGATTGCCGACCTTGTAGGCGGCGATGCCGGCATTCAGGTTTGCTTCCGTCGGATTGCCCTGCACGTCGGAAAACACATTGTCGGTCAGACCCGCCGCGCGCAGAACACCCCTTGCCTTCTCGAGAATATCGCTGGCCGCGAGGCCGCGATCCGTCACGATGAGCGGGCGGGTAATGCCCGCCGTCTTGCAGGCATCGGCCAGTTCGGAAATGCGGCCGGGGCCGGAAAGGACACGGGTCGGATAGTTCCACGCACCCGTCAATACAGCACTCATGATGGTCCTCAGATCGTACGCAGATGGAAGCTCTTCGGCCGCGTCAGCGAGGCGTAGCCGAGTTCGGAAAGCGAGGCGCCGCGGCCGGTGTCCTTGACGCCCGTCCAGGCGAGCGAGGGATCGAGATAATCGCAGCGATTGGCGAAGACAGTGCCCGTCTCGACCTCAAGGCCGAGTTCCTCGGCCTTGGCGATGTCCTGCGTCCAGATCGAGGCCGTCAGCCCGTACGGGCTGTCGTTCATCAGCCTGATGGCTTCCTCGTCGCTTTTCACCTTCATGATGCCGACGACCGGGCCGAAGCTCTCGTCGACCATCACCTTCATTGAATGATCGACATTCGTCAGAACCTGAGGCGCAAGATAGGCGGTGCCTTCCTTGTCGGCCGGGAAGTTCTTCGGGTCGAGATGGGCTTTGGCGCCCTTGGCGAGTGCATCCTTCGTCTGCGCGCGGACGAGATCGGCAAAGCGCACATGAGCCATCGGGCCGAGCGTCGTTGCCTCGTCCAGCGGGTTGCCGAGAACGTATTTGGAGGTGATGTCGGAAAATTTCTCGACGAAATTGTCGTAGAGATTTTCGTGCACATAGATACGCTCGATGCCGCAGCAGCACTGGCCGGAATTGTAGAACGCACCGTCGACGAGGTTTTCGACCGCGTAATCGAAATCGGCGTCGGCGCGCACATAGGCCGGGTCCTTGCCGCCAAGTTCGAGCCCGACGCCCGTGAACGTGCCTGCCGCGGCGCGCTCGATGGCGCGGCCGCCTTCGACCGAACCCGTGAAGTTCACATGATCGACCGCGCCGGACGACAGGATTTTCGACGTGTCGTCATGGCCGAGAACGAGGTTCTGGAACAGGCCCTTGGGCGCGCCCGCGGCGTCGAACGCCTTCTGGAAACGCTCCCCGACAAGGATCGTCTGCGAGGCGTGCTTCAGCAGCACCGCATTGCCCGCGATGATGGCCGGGATGATCGTATTGACGGCGGTGAGAAACGGATAGTTCCACGGCGCGATAACGAGGACGAGGCCGACGGGGTCACGCCGGATGAAGCGCTTGAAGCCGTCCTTTGCCGGCGGCACGATATCCGCGAGGGCTTCGTCCGCAAGCGCGATCATGGTGCGCACGCGCTCTTCCACGGGACGGAATTCGCCGCCATAGCGCACCGGGCGACCCATCTGGAGCGCCAGTTCGGGGACCACTTCCTGGTTCATGGCCAGCAGCGCGTCCATGACCTTGAGTGCGAGCTTTGAACGCTCGGCGACCGGCACCTTGCGCCATGCGGCCTGCGCGGTGCGCGCGGCCTTCAGCGCAGCATCGATCTCGGCGCCGCTGGCGGTCTTGCGGCGGGCGACTTCCCGGCCGTCGATGGGAGAAATACAGACGATCTCACTCATGTTTGCTTCCTTGTCGTCCCGGACGCGCGCCTGCGCTGTCCTGGACCGTTATGCGGACGGCGATCCCGTGCGGCGGTCTTTTTCCGCGTCCGGGATGACGTTCAGATGATCTCGAAATACCGCGCCATTTCCCAATCGGTGATGGCGCGGCGGAATTCGCGTTCTTCCCATTCGCGCGTGGCGGCGTAATGATCCACGAACGCATCGCCGAAAAGATCGCGCGCTGCCGCTGAGGCTTTTAGCCGCCCCGCCGCTTCCATCAGCGAGCGCGGCAAGGCCAGTTCCGGCTTGTGCGCGACCGCATAGGCATTGCCGACGACCATGGGCTCCGGCTCGATCTTGTTCTCGATGCCCCACAGCCCCGAACCGATGGCGGCGGAGAGCGCGATATAGGGATTTATGTCCGCCGCAGCCACCCGATATTCGACACGCTGGCTGTTCGGCGAACCGGGAATGACGCGCAGCGCGGTGGTGCGGTTCTCGACGCTCCACGTCGCATCCGTCGGCGCCCAGAAACCGGGGATCAGCCGGGTGTAGGAGTTCACCGTCGAGGCGACCATAGCCAGAAGCTCCGGCATCAGCTTCTGCTGCCCGCCGACGAACCAGCGCATTTCGTCCGACATATTATACGGCTTCGACGCGTCGTGGAAAATCGGCTTGCCGTTCTTCGTCAGCGAGACATGCAGATGGCCCGACTGGCCCGGCCAGTCCTTCGACCATTTGGCCATGAAGGTCGCCATCCAGCCGCGCTGCTGCGCGAGCACCTTCGTAAAGGTCTTGAACAGGACGGCGCGGTCGGCCGCCTCAAGCGCATCCGAATATTCGATGGCGGCTTCGAGCACGCCGGGGCCCGTCTCGGTGTGCAGGCCCTCGATGGGAAAATCCATATCGTGGCCGAGCGCCAGAAGATCGGCATAGAAATCCGAATGTACGGATGCCCGCAGCATGGAATAGCCGAAGAAGCCCGGCGTGATGTTCGTCAGATCCCGGTAATTCTTCTCACGCACAGAATGAGGCGTTTCCTCGAACAGGAAGAACTCGAATTCGGCGGACGACACAACATCGTAGCCGGATGTCTTCGCGCGCTCGATGACGCGGCGCAGTGTTCCGCGCGGGCACACTTCCTCGGCCCTGTCGGTGAATTCGGCGAGGAAGAAGAGCATGTCCCCTTCCATCGGCACGTCGCGGCAGGTCTCGGGAAGAATGCGTGCATTCGCGTCGGGATAGGCGGTGTGCCAGCCGGTGTAGGTGACATTGTCGTAAAGCTGGTCGTTCGAATCCCAGCCGAGCACGACATCGCAGAAGCCGAAGCCCTTCTCGAGTGCCGAGAAGAACTTGTTTTTCGCCATGTATTTGCCGCGCATGATGCCGTCGGCATCGGTGACGCCGATCTTCACATGATCGAGGCCGCGTTCCTCGACGATGGCGCGGGCGTCGGAAATTGTCTTTACGTCGCGGGATTCCATGATCGTCTCGCGTTATCGTTGGAAACGGCCGGGCGCGATTGCCCGGCCGTCATGATGAACGTCCCGTATCAGATGGCCGAATAGATGCCGCCGGCCTTCTTCAGGACTTCGTTGTAGTCCTTGAAGATCTTGACGACCTTGGCCTTCTCCTCGCTCTCCGCGGCAACTTCATCCCAGAACTTCAGCGCGGCCGCTTCGACCGTCGCCCACTGTTCGGCCGGGATTTCGGTCAGTTTCAGCTTGGTGCCGGTGGCACGCAACTTCGCTTCGCCGCCCCAGTACCACTGGTTGCGGTAGGTGTGGCCGGCGTCGATGCAGGCAAGCCAGAGCGCCTTGAGATGCTCGGGGAATTCCGCCCACTTCTTCTCGTTGACGAACCAGGAGCCGATCCACGCACCCGACATATTGTTCGTCAGGAAGTTGTCGGTGACGTCCGCCCAGCCGACCGTGTAGTCCTCGGTGATGCCCGACCAGGCCATGCCGTCGAGTTCGCCCGTCTGCACCGCGACCTGCACGTCCTCATAGGGGATCGAGACCGGCACGACGCCGAACTGGGCGAGGAAGCGGCCCGCCGTCGGGAAGGTGTAAAGGCGCAGGCCCTTCAGGTCGTCGAGCGAGGTCAGCGCCTTCTTGGTGTTGAAGTGGCACGGGTCCTGACCGGCCGCCGACAGCCACACGACGCCGCCCGCCTTCTTGTAGTTCTCGCGCCAGATATCGGCGAGGCCGTACTGGTTGAAGAGCGTCGGCACGTCCAGAATGTGCTTGGTGGCGAAGGGGAAATAGCCGCCGAACAGCGAAATCTCGACCGGGGCTGCCATGGAATCATCGTCCGAATGCACGGCGTCGATCGTGCCGGCCTGAAGCGCGCGGAAGAGCTCGCCCGTCGGGACAAGCTGGTCGGCGTAGTACAGCTCAATCTCGGCCTCGCCCTTTGCGGCGGCGTTGAACATGTCGATGGCGGGCTTGGTGACATGCGGGCCCAGAGCGGCGCCCGCATAGGTCTGGAAGCGCCATTTGATGGGCGCCTGAGCGTGGATTGCGGGAGCGCCCAAAGTGGTTGCGCCTGCGGCGCCGGCGGCGACGACACCGGCCTTCTTGAAGAAATCGCGCCTCGTGCTGATCGTGTTCTCTGTCATCGTCCCAACTCCTTTTTGTGTTGTTACAATGGTTGCCCCGTTCGGGTTTTCTGCTGCTTACTTCGTGTAGACCTGCTGCGGAAGCCAGGTTGCGATCTCCGGGAACACCCCGATGATGATGAGCGTGAAAATCATCAGCCCGACAAAGGGGACGACCGATTTGTAGATGTCCTGCAAACCGATTTCCGGCGGCGCCATCGCGCGCATCAGGAACAGGTTATAGCCGAAGGGCGGCGTCAGATACGCGATCTGACAGGTGATCGTGTAGAGCACGCCGTACCAGATGAGATCGAACCCCAGCGCACCCGCGAGCGGAATGAACAGCGGCGCCACGATCACGAGCATCGCCGTATCGTCGAGGAAAATGCCCAGAATGATGAAGGTGAGCTGCATCATCACCAGCACCTGCCACGGCTCAAGCCCCATTTCGCCGAGGAAAAGATATTCGATCGACTTGACCGCACCGAGACCGTCGAAAACCGCGCCGAAACAGAGCGCCGCCGTGATGATCCAGAAGAACATGGCGCTGATCGCCAGCGTCTTGCGCGTCGTGTCGTGAAGCACCTGCCAGGTCAGGCGGCGCTGCCAGGCGGCAGCCAGCATCGCCGCGACGGCGCCGACGGCCGAGCTTTCGACGAGGCTGGTGATGCCCGTAACGAACAGGCCGGTCATGGCGATGAAGATGAACAGCGGAATGAGACCTGCCCGCAGCAGCCTGAGCTTATCGGCCGCGCTGTACTGTTCGCGCTCTTCCTTGGGAAGCGGCGGGCCGAGATTAGGCTGCAGCCAGCACCGAATGACGATGTAAAGGATGAAGATCGCGGCCATCAGGAGGCCGGGAAAGACTCCCGCGAGCCACAGATGGCCGACCGGCTGACGCGCGATCATGCCGTACAGGACGAGGACGACGCTCGGCGGAACGAGAATGCCAAGCGTCGAGCCGGCCTGGATGACGCCGGTCACCATGACCTTGTCGTATCCGCGCTTCAGAAGTTCCGGCAGGGCGATCGTCGCGCCGACCGCCATGCCGGCAACGCTGAGGCCGTTGATGGCAGAAATGATGACCATCATGAAAATCGTGCCGATGGCCAGACCGCCGCGCAACGGCCCTGTCCAGACATGGAACATCTTGTAGAGGTCTTCGGCGATCCGCGATTCCGCGAGCATGTAGCCCATGAAAACGAACAGCGGCAAAGTGAGCAGCGGGTACCACCGCATCACCTTGATCGCCGAGGCAAAGGACATTTCCGCGCCGCCCGGCCCCCACAGAAGGAGGGCCGCCGCAGCACCGACGAAACCGATCACCGCAAAGACGCGCTGCCCTGTGAGGAGCAGCACCATCATGCTGGAGAACATCAAAGCCGCGATGAGGCCATAGCTCACGAGAGCTTCTCCCCGCGCACTGTCGCCAGATCCTTGAAGAAGATGGCGACCGCCTGAAGCAGCGTCAGGAAGATGCCGAATGTCATGACCATCTTGACGGGCAGCATGTAGGGCCGCCACGCGGAGAAGCTTCGCTCACCGTATTTGAAGGCATACCAGGTGCTGGCGATTCCGCCGATCAGGAGCATGACGAGGAAGAAGATAAGCGCCACGCTGGTTATCAGATCGGTCTGGGCTTTGCGGCGCACGGGCATGCCGCCGTAGATCAGGTCCATGCGGACATGCTCGTTCTCGCGCAGGGTGTAGGCCCCGCCCAACAGGTAGTAGGCCACCATCACGAACTGAGCCATCTCCACCGTCCAGTTGGCCGGCAGGAAAAATACCTTCATGAAGGTCATGTAGAAGAGGATGCCGATCATCGCGAAGACGAGATACATCGCGAAAATGCCGATGTAGAAACTGATCGAATCCACGAAGCGGACATAGGCCTTCACGAAATCAGGCACCGGCCACTCCCCGCCGCGCACGCTGAAAGGGCGCGACCGTGACCGCTTCCATCATGCAAAGCCGATTGCTGCAGGGCCTCATCCGATCATCGCTCCCACATCCACTACCCTTGGAATGATCGTTCCAGAACAGCTCGATATATGCCAGCATGGAACGAAACAGCCGCAGAGCCAAGCCGGATTTAAGGCTTGTCTGAAAAATCAGCAGGTGCCTGTCTGTCATGAACAATAATGGCGCAGTCCCGGTCCTTTTCGCTCTCGAACAGGCACTTCCGGGCCTCACGGCGCAGGAGCGACGCGCCGCCCTTTATCTTCGGGACAATTACCCGGTCGCCGGTCTCGACCCGCTTGCCCGGTTTGCGCGGGCCTGCGGCGTCAGTCCGCAAACCATATTGCGGCTTGCCGCCAAAATGGGCTTCTCAAATTATCGCGAACTTCAGGACCGGCTGCGCGCCGAGGCATCGGCGGAGCGCTCCTCGCCGCTGAGCCGCTGGGTCTCGCGCGCCGAACCTGAGCCCGAAGAAGACTGGCTGGCGGGATTTGGGCACCGCGCGGCCGAAAATGTCCGCGCGGCATTCTCCCTCGTCGTGCGCGAGGATTTCGAGGCGGCTGCGCGCATACTCGCGGATCGCAAGCGCCCGGCGCTCGCCATCGGCGGACGCTTCACGCAGTCTCTCTCCCGCTATCTTGCGCGCCACCTTGAAATCGTGCGCGGCAACATCGAGGAAATCGGCTCCATCTCGGCGACCTGGCCGGACCGGCTGATCGATGTCGACCGCCGCTCCATCGTCATCGCCTACGACATCCGGCGTTATGCGCGCGATGTGGTGCGCTTCGTCGAAATCGCGGCGCAGCAGGGCGCGACCGTCATCCTGTTCACCGACAGCCGCGCCGCACCCGCGAGCCGCTTTGCCTCGCAGGTCTTCGTGGCGCCGACCGACAGCGCCGGCGCATGGGACTCGCTCTCGGGTCCCTTCGCCCTCACCGAAGCACTGATCGCACGCGTGACGGAACTTGAAGGCGGGGCCACGACGGAACGCCTGGTGCGGCTCGAAAACATCCGCACACGGCTCCTCGGCCAGAAGGACTAACTCTTGCCGCCTAGTAGGCGGAGCGGGGCGCGCAGAAAACCGCGCGCGCGGTCGAACCAGGTGTTGACGCTCTCTTCGGTTACCCGGCCGCGATAGAAGAAAACATAGCACGCCGAAATCAGCGTCAGCGTGATCGTCCAGCTCAGCACGACATCCGACAGGAAATGTCCGCCGAAGACGATCCGGTTCAGCGACAGCACGAACACATAGGCAAAGACGACGAGCGCCAACGGCAGGCGAAACACGTGCGGGACCAGAAAGACAATGGCCATCATCCAGATCGAGGACGATCCCTCGCCAGACACGAAAGAGCAATTGCCGTCGCAATAGGGCACGATTTCCCAGGCGCGCGAGAAAGGCAGATCCCCGCCGAACTCCAGAATTTCGCGCGGGCGCGCGCGGCCCCACACTTCCTTGAAGAACAGGTTCACCAAGAGGCCTGGGCCAAGCGCGAGGGTGGTGAGCAGAAACAGCCCGTTGCGCGGCGCGGGCAGATATTTCGACCTTGCGATGAAGAGTGGATAGAGCAACGAGATCAGCGCGATCACCGCGATGCTCACCATGACGAACTCGCCAGATTTGCGCACCAGCCGCAAGGTCGGGTTGGCGGCGGCCCCCCAAAAACCCGTCTGGTCGTGGAAGAACAGAGCGCTGAACGCGACATCGATCCTCGGAAAGAGAATGAAGGGCACGCTGACGAGCGCGGTCACAGCCAGGAAGAAAACGGCAGGCCGCCGCTCTGCGAAGTCGCGAATCGCTTGAACGCTCACGGCCAGATCCCCCGCGGATACCGTGCGGGCTTATAGCGGAAACCGGCGTCACTTACACCGGGGTAAGAAAGGGAATTCGGGGTGTTTGTGGAATGTTACTGAAGGCTGACGCCAAATATCACCTTAGGCCGAAACCACCCTGATGTGATTGTCCCACATATAACGGTCGAAATCGGAGCCCCCAAGACGACGGAGATCCTGGCGATCCGCGCGCGCCAGGCGAACGCCAGCATTGCCCGAGGAGATCACGAAGGTGCCACTCTCGGGTGCGGGCGCGACGCCACATACATCCGGCAGCGCTGCGAGACCGAGATATGTGCCCGACATCCGGTCCCAGAACGCGGCCATGCCGCCGCGCGGGCTGGTGGCGCAGATGAGTTGCCCCGAGCCATCGAGCGAGACGGCACCGAGATAATTGTTGAGGCGGTAGAGATCATCGTCCGGCATCGCCAGCATGCGCGTCGTGCCGTCCGGGCGCACCGTACCGACCAGAAGCGGCATCTCCTCGGGCTCGCCCTCGTACTGACAGGCAAACACCGCCTCCCCCTCCTGCGCCACCGCCAGATGGCGGAACGACAGTCCGGACATGTCGCGGCCGAAGTCGATCTTGTGCTTTGCCTCGCCGGTCAACGGATCGACGAAGGAAAGGCTCGGCGACATCTGCGCCTTGTTGAGAATCTCGCGTCCCGTCTGCGGATCGGTCTTCTGGCCGCCATTGGCGACGAGGAGAAGCTCGTTGCCCGGCAGGAAGGCCACATCGTGGGGACCGATGCCATGCGTCGGCTGTTCGCCGATCCGCTCGTAATTGCGCGCGACATCGTAAATGCCGAGCACGCCCTGCCCTGCATCGAGATCGTTTTCCGTGGCGTAGAGAAGCCGCCCGTCCGCCGAATAAAGGCCGTGGCCGTAATAGTGGCGGCGCGGCGGGCTGCGGACTACGGTACGCACAGTCCCGTCTGTGCGATCGACCACCGCGAGCCAATTGCCCGGACGGCGGGCAAAAATCGCAAGGTCCGTGTTGATCGGGTTCAGCGCGAGATCGTGCCCGCGATCGGGAAGCTCGGTACGGAACAGAATTCCACCATCCGCCGTGAAGAACGCCACGTGAGAATGTCCGCGCATGTCCTTGACAGAAGACACGTAAAGACGCTCGGCCCGCCCGAATGCGGGAGCCGCCCCCGCCGCGAACGATCCCGCCAGCGCAATCAGAAATGAGCGGCGGTCGATCTGCATTCTCAGTCGCCGTCCAGCGAATTGAAGCCGATCATGATCCCAAGTTTTGGCGGCACGTAACTGGCCGACAGATCGCGCGCGCTGCTCACCATGTTGCGCAGCAGAATGAGCCGGCTGCGCGCCGCCTCATCCCCGGCCATGTCCGGCAGAGGCGCGGGCAGATCGCGCGCGGTGCGCTCCGCCGTGCCGATGGCAATCATCAGGGACTGCCGCTCCTGCCCCGGCCCGAGAAACAGCCAGATGAGATCGGCCGCCGATTTCAGATTGTAGGCCATTGCCTCGTTCGACAGACCGCTGCGCCACCATTGCGCCGATCGCGGACGCGCCTCGTCCGGAGATGCGCCCGTGACCTTGTCGAGCTTCAGATCGCCGACGATCTGATAGACGGTCAGAAGATCGGTCGCGATGCGCGACACCGCCTCGCGCGCCGGCGAGGCGTCGTCCTGGCGAAGCCTGTCTTTCAGTTTCGGCCAGAGATCGCGAATACGGCGGGCGAGTTGTTCGACATTGGAGGAGATAGCAATGCCCGCATCGCAGCGCCGCCGGGCGCCCGCATCATCCACGAACAGCGCCGCGCGTGCACCCTCGCCGTAAAGCAGCCGCTCCAGCGCAGGCAGTCCCTGAACCGCGACGCTCTTGGCGAACATCGCCTCCGGCGTCAGCGTGTCGTCGCCCGAAAGCAGCGTGGAAAGACCGCGCTCGACATCGTTGCGGCGCTCCGGCCAATAAGCGATGCGCTCGTAGAGAAAGTCTTCCGAGACCGGCCCGTATCGCAGGATTTCGACATTCGACCACGCCATTACGGCGTTCTTGAACTGCACCTGAAGCTGCTCGAAAGCAGCGTCGCTGGGCGGCGCGGAGCAAAACGCATTCCACGCCTCTTTCTGCGCAAGCGCGCGTGTGAAAAGCACGCTGTAGCGCGGCTCCACGAAATCCTCGGCCACGCGCAGCGCGACAAGTCGGTAATCGACATCGGCGTTGACCGCAACGCCCTCCTGCGCCTGCGCCGGGGCCGCCAGAAACAGCGCTCCCAGCAGCAGAGCAGCGCGCGTCGCGGCAGCGGCAAATCCCTCCCAGGCAACCGGCAAGCGGTTCGCGGGATGATCGGAAATTGCGGTGCGGCGACAACGCCGAAGGCGGAGCAGAGGAATCAAAGCCCCTCGACATAGCGCAACAATGTGGCGCGGTCAGCCTTAGTTAGAGCCTGAAACCGCGCCCGCGCACCCGCGCCCTCGCCGCCGTGATGGGCGATTGCCTCCGCGACATCCGACGCGCGGCCATCGTGCAGCAGGCCCGCCTTCGCGCCAAGCGCCCGCGACAGGCCCCAGAGCGGCGCCGTGCGCCATTCGCCGCCCTGCACGCCCGGCTCGGTCGCCCCGCCGTCGAGCCCAGGCCCAAGATCGTGCAGCAAGAGATCGGAATAGGCCGGGACCTCGCCGCCCGGCGCCGTCAGCGTGGGCACATGGCAGGAGGAGCAGCCCGTCGCAACGAACATCTTCTCGCCCGCACCATCGGGCTTGGCTGCGGCAGGCGGGGGAACGCGCGCAAGATAATCCGCCAGCATGGCGACGAGATCGCCCCGGATTTCCGGCTCGGCCTCGGTGCCGCCATGCGGCCCGGCGCGGCAGGATTGCGACCGGCAATCGCCCGCCGGATCGGAGTGGCCGGGAGTCGACATTCCAAGATCGTTGAAGAACGCGGCCTCGGTCTGTTCGGCGAGAGTGACACCCGACGCCTTGAGGCCGAAACGGCCGAGACGTTTGCGACCGTCCGCGCCGAAAACCCAATTGGCGCGGCCGGAGACCCCGTCGCCATCCTCATCGTCAGGGTCCGCGCGGGACAGGATTTCCTCATCCGGCACCGAGGCCAGCAGTCCAAGGCCGCGCAGAGCCGGCGCGGCCCGCAGCCCCATGTGCGTGGACGGAGCCAGTGGTCCGGCACCCAGATTGCCGATCACGAGATCCCCCTCCGAAAGAACAAGACGGCCTTCCGGCACAAACCCCGCAATGGCGGCGGTCTGAAGCTGCGCGCCATAAAGAGGATCGGGCGCGCCGCGCGCATCGGAAAGTTTCAGCACCATGCCGGGATGGGTGAAGCCACCCTGCCCGTCATCCATGCGCTGTGCACGATCCAGCCCCTGATGGCACGCCGAGCAGGCGCGCGCATTGAACACCGGCCCGAGCCCGTCATTGGCGCGTGTCGAAGACGGAGCCGGAACCCAGGCCCGCTCGAACAAGGCCTTGCCGATGGCGAAGGAAAGATCGCGATTGCCCGCGCCCGCCGCAGAGGCGGCAATGGCGGCTCCTGCCGCAAATGCGATGACGGCGACACCGGCGCGGCGCATCAGGACACCCGGAGCCAGCCCATCATGCCGTTCTCCTGATGCTCCAGGATGTGGCAGTGGAACATCCAGCTTCCGCGCGCCGCAACGAAGGCGATCTCGACCCGCTCGCGCGGCTGCACGAGGATCGTGTCGGCCTGAAAGCGCGGCAGATCCTGCCGCGAGGCGGAGAGAACTTCGAAAGTCTGTCCGTGCAGATGGATCGGATGCGGGTGCGGCGTGCCGTTGACCAGCTCGAACACGTAACTGCGGCCGTCTTCCAGCAGGGCCAGCGGCGGCGGCAGTTCGCGGTGGCCGTTGGTCGGCCATTGCGCTTTGTTGATGGCCCACAGGCCGGTGTTTCCGGCGCACAGGCTGTCGAGCAATTGTCTGGCCAAGGGATCGTCCGGCGGAAATTCGGCCGCAATGCTCGCCGCCGCCCCCGCCGCCGCGCTGAACCGGAACGTTTTCCGCTCGGCGGAAGAGATATCCGCCTTCGGCGCGTGGGAGGCGTAAAGAGGCCTTGGCACGACACGCGTTTGTGTTTGCTCCGGGCCTTCGGCTGTAAGGCGCGCAAGCAAGAACGGCTCCGGGGAGAAGTAATTGTAGAGACGGAAATCCTGCCCGGCTTTCGGCGTGCGGACATGGAGGTCCACCCGCATGGCCGTGCCCATGCGCCAGGTGTGCAGCGGAAACGGCTCGACCGCGTTGCCGTCCGTCGCGATGACGAAGGCTTCGGCGCCTTCGACCCCAAGATCGATCATCCGCGTGGGATCGAGATTGAGCACCCGCACCCGGATGTCGGCACTTGCCGGCGTTGTCGCGGCGTAGGCCTCGACGCCGTTAACCGTGCGCACCGTGCCGAATGTCCCCGCGCGCCCTGCGCCCTCATTGGTGGAGAACGGCAGCCAGTGTCCCGCCTCGTCCAGGCGCCAGTCCTTCAGCGCCAGCACATGCTCGGCGTGGAACGGCTCCGGCTCGTCGCCCTCGACAATCAGCACACCCGCCAGGCCGCGCCCGATCTGTTCGGCGCTGTTGCAATGGGAGTGGAAGAAGAACGTGCCCGTGTCCGGCGGCGTGAATTCGTAGGTGAAATCCTCACCCGGCTCGACGGGCGGCTGGGTGACATATTGCACCCCGTCCATCTCCACCGGCACGCGGATGCCGTGCCAGTGGATGGCGGTGTGCTCGGGAAGTCGGTTGCGCAGATGCGCGCGGATCGTGTCGCCGCGCTTGATACGCAGCGTGTGAAACAGCTCACCATTGTACAGCCAGAGTTTCGCGTCCTCGGCCGCGCGAGGAACGCGCGTGCCGGAATGCTCGTCCGCGACGAGTTCCAGCTCATGCAGAGTGCCGCCGGACGCCTGAGGCGCCTGAGGCAGAATGGGCGCGGCGCGCGGCACGGAAAGCGAACCGGCGAGAACAGATGTCCCGACCGCCCCAAGTCCCCCGAGTACCGCGCGCCGCGTAGGCATTCAGCGTCCGATCACTGGATGGTCGTAGGGTTGTCGAGGCTGTCGGAGCCTTCGAGTTCGATCTTGAGCCCGAGCTTGGCGACCACGGCTTCGATGGCGCGCGCCTGTGCAACGAGGCCGTCCACCGCGTCCTGAACCAGCTTGTTGCCCTCGGCATTGCCCTCGCCGATCATCTGATCGTAGCTCTCCTTGCCGCTGTCGGCGCGGTCCTTGACGGCCTTGAGAGCGGCTTCGGCCGTGGCGAACGCCGCTTCCAGCGCCTTTGCCTCCTCCGGGGCCTTTTCGCGGGCATAGGCGGCGATGCTCGGGCCTTCCGTCACCTTGCCGTCGGATCCTGTGTACTTACCGTTGTAGATCGCGATCATGCCCGCTTCGTCGTAATAGTGCGAGTTGTGGGTGTTGTCGGAGAAGCAGTCGTGCTCCTCTTCCGGATCGCGCAGAATGAGGCCGAGCTTGATGCGCTCGCCCGCCAGCTCGCCATAGGAGAGCGAACCGAGGCCCGTGAGGATCGTCGCAAGGCCATCTTCGGCGCTTTTTTCCGTCACGTCCTTACGGGCATCGCCGTCCTTGCCCCAGGCATCGGCCATTTCCTCAAGATCGTCGACCAGAAGATCGGTCGCGGCCTTCAGGTAATCGCGGCGGCGGTCGCAATTCTCGTTGGTGCATTTGGCGGTGTCGAAGTCCGTCGCCTTGCGGTCTCCCGCGCCGGGGCCCGTGCCGTTCAGATCCTGTCCCCAGAGCAGGAATTCCACGGCGTGGTAGCCGATGGCGACATTGGATTCGACGCCGCCCGCTTCCTGCAGGCTGTCGATCAGCTTCTTGTCGATCTTCGACGCGTCGATCTTGTCCTTACCCACCTGGATGTTCTTGCTGGCGATGATGTTGGCCGTGTAGAGCGGGTTCTCGTCCGAGCTGTCGCCGTAATCCTTGGCGACATAATCGATCAGCCCCTCATCGAGCGGCCACGCGTTCACGCGCCCCTCCCAATCGTCGACGATCACATTGCCGAAGCGATAGCCTTCGCTCTGCTGATAGGGAACGCGCGCCGCTTTCCAGGCCGTACGGGCCGCCGCCAGCGTGTCCTCGGATGGCGCGGCGAGGAAAGCATCCACCGCCTTCTGCAGCGCCTTCGCCGTCGTCAGGCTGTCCGAATAGATGGCTTCGGCGACATTCGCATAGGTGTCGATCACGGCCTTGGGTTCGGTCGCCGCGAACGCAGGCGCGGCAAGGGCCGCCGTGAGCGCGGCGGCGGACATCAAACGGCGAAGCAGGGTCATCTTTGTCTCCTCGGGGCAAGCGCGCGGAGCAATGTGCGGCCCCATCGCGGCGTTGCCGAGGTAGAAACCCGGTGGGCAAAGTTGTCAATGCAGAACGATACAGACAATAATTAGAATAAATAAAAGAAGAGACGCAAAACACGGCAGGCATTCAGTAAAAACGGACAACCCGATTGCCGCGCCAAATAAGCGATGCCGGACGAACAGGCCGAAACCCGCGCGCTGCAGACCGATTCCTGTATTCAACAAGGGACAGAAGGCGTTCGATCTATTGCGCGGTCAGTCTCTGCTCGATTTCGCGGACGGGCAGATGCGTGAGATCCTTGTCGATCTCCTCGCTGACAACACCGCGCACGCGCGGTGGAAAGAAACGCCTCAAGTCTGCCAGCATCCGCGGCGCGGCAACGACCACCAGCGATGTGAGGTCGCCCTGCGCCGCGAGCCCGTCGAGCCGCTCCGCGAGGGCACGAGCAAAATTCTCTTCCGCCTGATCCTGAAGGTCGGTCTCTTCCATCGCACTGCGGCGCGCGCCCGTGCTCTCGAACGAGCGGCCGGGACGGTCGGTGCCCAGCTCGCGCGAGGGCCGGCTTTCGCTGTGCGACACCCAGAGGGTTTTCAGATTGGGAAGAACCTTGCTGCCCGCATTTTCGAGAAGAAGCGCCTTGCCGCCATCGCACACCAGGACATGCCCACCGGCCGGAATGGAAAGTTTGCGCATCACAACCTCGTTTCCGATGGACAGAAGTCTACATCCATCCCGTTGATGGGCGTTGATGCCAATCAAACTAGGGCACGCGCCAATGGGATAAAGCCCAGCCATCCCGCGCGATCATCGAAGGACACCAACATGACCGACACCGTTCCCCGCTCCTTCCGCCACATCAGGCTCGAACTCGCACGCGAACCCGGCAGCCATCCGGTGGGCGAGCCGAGGTTCGGCTACCAACTTTTTCTGCCGCTGACGGAGGATGGAAAGATCGATGCCGCGCTGTGGGACGAGTTCCGCGACCATTTCCGCGTCGTCCGGTTCCGGCCCGACGGCGAGCGCGACATCGGCCATATCCTGCACCGCCCCGGAGGCAGCTGGGGCTTCCGCTACGACATCGCCGGGGATGAAGACGACGAGAGCGGCTACCGTTTTCAGGCCGAAAAATTTGAGGTCGGTGAGTACGTTTCGATCAAGGATGGCGATGAAACACACACATTGCAGATCATTTCGGTCGAGCGGGACTGATTTTGATCAATTAGTGGGCAATTATCCGTCTTTGCCCTCTTTTTAATCCTATAGACGAACGACCTACGCAATTTGCCCCCTGTGGCCCGAACCTCTCCTTCGGGTTGAATGGGCGTGGCACGCACCTTGCTGACCTTGCAGCGGGGGCTGTGCTCAGCCGACCCAACAATGGAGAGGCGTTTCATGCTCAATATCTTTGGATCCATCGCGAAAGGCGCGACCGCTTTCGCCGCCGCCTCGCTGGTGGCCGGCGGTCTTTCGGCCGCGTCAGCACAGGACACGATCAAGGTCGGCGTGCTGCATTCGTTGTCCGGCACGATGGCGATTTCCGAAACCACGTTGAAGGACACGGTTCTGTTCCTCATCGACGAGCAGAACAAGAAGGGTGGCGTGCTCGGCAAGAAGCTCGAAGCGGTCGTCGTCGACCCGGCATCGAACTGGCCGCTGTTCGCCGAGAAGGCGCGCGAGCTCATCGCGCAGGAAAAGGTCGCGGTCGTGTTCGGCTGCTGGACCTCGGTGTCCCGCAAATCGGTTCTTCCGGTCTTCAAGGAACTCAACTCGATCCTCTTCTACCCCGTTCAGTACGAGGGCGAGGAAAGCGAGCGCAACGTCTTCTACACCGGCGCCGCCCCGAACCAGCAGGCCATCCCGGCCGTCGATTACCTGATGAGCGAAGACGGCGGCTCGGTGAAGCGCTGGGTTCTTGCCGGTACGGACTATGTCTATCCGCAGACCACCAACAAGATCCTCCAGGCCTATCTGAAGTCCAAGGGCGTGGCGGACGAAGACATCATGATCAACTACACGCCGTTCGGTCATTCCGACTGGCAGACCATCGTCTCCGACATCAAGAAGTTCGGCTCGGCTGGCAAGAAGACCGCCGTTGTCTCGACCATCAACGGTGACGCCAATGTGCCGTTCTACAAGGAATTGTCGAACCAGGGCGTCAAGGCGACCGACATCCCGGTCGTTGCGTTCTCGGTCGGTGAGGAAGAGCTCGCCGGCATCGACACCAAGGACCTCGTCGGCCATCTCGCCGCGTGGAACTACTTCCAGTCCGTCGACGATCCGGCCAATGCCGAATTCATCAAGAGCTGGCAGGCCTTCACCAAGAACGACAAGCGCGTGACCAACGATCCGATGGAAGCCACCGTCATCGGCTTCAACATGTGGGTCAAGGCCGTCGAGAAGGCCGGCACCGTGGACGTCGACAAGGTCATCGACACCCTGCCCGGCACCGAAGTTGCGAACCTGACCGGCGGCACCTCCAAAATGCTGCCGAACCACCACCTGACCAAGCCGGTCCTCATCGGCGAGATCAAGGCGGACGGCCAGTTCGACGTGGTGTGGGAAACCGAGGACCTCGTTCCCGGCGACGCCTGGACGGACTTCCTCCCCGGCTCCAAGGAGCTTGAGGCCGACTGGGTCGATCTGAAGTGCGGTAACTACAACACCGAGACCAAGAAGTGCGGCGCGGCCTCGTAACCTTGCGAGTGTCCTGACGCCCTTGGGGAGGCCGCGTGCGGCGGCCTCCCCGCCTTTCCGACCGGACGATGCAACCGGGATTTCCGATGCCCGGATTTTGGACCCCGATGACGCTCGCACCTTTCCGGCGCCTCGCGCTGACTTTGCTGATAGCCCTTGCCTGCCTGTCCTCGCCCCCCGGCGCGCGCGCCGACGCGGTGGACGATGCGCTGGCTCTTTTCACGACCGACAAATTCAACGACACCGCCACGGGTATTCAGGCCCTCGCCACGTCGGGCCACGACAACGCGCTGACGATCCTGCGCGCGATGACCGACGGCAGGCTCTTCTACGATCCGGCCGGGAAGACCGTGTTCTATCGCGACGCGCAGAGCGCGCTTTTCGACGCGAAGACCGGCGCTGCGGCCGCCGCCGAACCCGCCGGCTTGAAAGCCGTGCGCCTCAACAACCGGTTGCGCACAGCGCTCGAAGCCGCGCGCGGCGGCCTTGCTCTGATGGACCCCGACCCCGACCGCCGCCGCACCGCCGCCGAAGCCGTGTTCCGCTCGCGCGACGCCAATGCCCTGCCCACGCTGACCACAGCCATCGGCGAGGAAAAGGACACCCGCGTCAGAACGGAAATGGAGCGCGCGAGAGCCGCCATCCTCCTGACGTCTTCGGGTGTCGCCGAGGAGGAGCGTCTCGCCGCAGTCGACACGATTTCCGGGCGCGCGACCGCGGAATCCGCGGCCCTTCTGCGCTCCCTGCCCGCCGACACACCGCAAGGCGTGCAGGAAGCGGCCGAGGCCGCCGTGACAATCATCGAAGGCAAGCTCGCCTTCCTCGCGGCATTCCAGAACGTGCTCTACGGCGTCTCGCTCGGGTCGGTCCTGCTGCTCGCCGCCGTCGGCCTTGCCATCACCTTCGGCCAGATGGGCGTCATCAACATGGCGCATGGCGAAATGGTGATGATCGGCGCGTACACGACCTTCATGGTGCAGGACATCATCCGCAACGCAGCGCCCTATCTGTTCGACTATTCGCTGTTCATCGCCGTTCCCGCGGCCTTCATCGTGGCCGGTGCCGTCGGCATCGCCATCGAGCGCAGCGTCATCCGCTTTTTATACGGACGTCCGCTCGAAACCCTGCTCGCCACATGGGGCATTTCGCTGATCCTCCAGCAGGCGGTGCGCTCCATCTTCGGCCCGACCAACCGCGAGGTCGGCACGCCGAGCTGGATGTCCGGCTCGCTCGACTTCATGGGCCTGTCGCTGACCTACAACCGCATCGCCATCATCGTCTTCGCGCTGATGGTGTTCGTCGCGCTGCTGCTCGTTCTGAAGAAAACCGCGCTCGGCCTTCAGGTCCGCGCGGTCACGCAGAACCGCCGCATGGCAGCGGCGATGGGCATCCGCACCGACTGGATCGACGCCATGACCTTCGGCCTTGGCTCGGGCGTTGCCGGAATGGCGGGCGTCGCGCTGAGCCAGATCGACAACGTCTCGCCCAATCTCGGCCAGGGCTACATCATCGACAGCTTCATGGTCGTCGTGTTCGGCGGGGTCGGCAATCTCTGGGGCACGCTCGTCGGGGCGCTGACGCTCGGCGTCGCCAACAAATTCCTCGAACCCTATGCGGGCGCGGTGCTCGGCAAGATCCTGCTTCTCGTCGCCATCATCCTGTTCATCCAGAAGCGTCCGCGCGGGCTGTTCGCCCTCAAGGGCCGGGCGGTGGAGGCATGATCCTGCGCAACATCGACCGCACCGGCTGGATCTTCCTCGTCTGCGTCGTGGCGCTCGGGGTTCTCGTTCCGGTGCTGAACCTCGCCGTTCCGGCAGGCTCGTTCTTCCACATCCCCGATTATCTCGTCCCACTCATCGGCAAATATCTCTGCTTCGCGCTGCTCGCGATCTCGATCGATCTGATCTGGGGCTATGCGGGCATTCTGTCGCTCGGCCACGGCGCGTTCTTTGCGCTTGGCGGCTATGCGATGGGTATGTACCTGATGCGCCAGATTGGTCCGCGCGGCGTTTATGCCGATCCGGTTCTGCCGGACTTCATGGTGTTCCTGAACTGGAAGGAGCTGCCGTGGTTCTGGCAGGGCTTCGACATGTTCTGGTACGCAGCGATCTGGGTGCTGCTCGCGCCCGGCCTGCTCGCCTTCGTGTTCGGCTGGTTCGCCTTCCGCTCGCGCGTGACGGGCGTGTACCTCTCGATCATCACGCAGGCCATGACGTTCGCGCTGATGCTCGCCTTCTTCCGCAACGATATGGGTTTCGGCGGCAATAACGGCTTCACCGACTTCAAGGACATACTGGGCTTCAACATCCAGGCGGGCGAGACCCGCGCGGTCCTGTTCTTCCTGTCGGCCATGTCGCTCGCGGGCGGGTATCTCCTCTGCCGCTGGATCGTGACCTCGAAACTCGGCAAGGTTCTGGTCGCCGTGCGCGATGCGGAAAGCCGCACGCGCTTCATCGGCTACCGGGTCGAAAACTACAAACTCTTCGTCTTCACATTGTCGGCCATGATCGCCGGGATCGCGGGCGCGCTGTATGTGCCGCAGGTCGGCATCATCAACCCGTCTGAATTCACCCCCGCGAACTCCATCGAAAGCGTGATCTGGGTCGCGGTCGGCGGGCGCGGCACTCTGGTTGGTGCGGCCATCGGCGCGCTCACCGTCAACGCCGGCAAGACTTGGTTCACGGGCGTTCTGCCGGATATGTGGCTGTTTGCCCTCGGCGGCCTCTTCGTTTTGGTGACCTTGTTCCTGCCCAAAGGCATTCTCGGCACGATCAACAGCGGCTGGGAGAAGACGCGGCGCAAATTCCGTTCGGACGGCTCCGTGCCGTCGGGCGTTCCCGACGCGGCGGAGTAAAGACCATGAACCAGCCCGTCCCGCAGCATGGCCTGCCGACACTCACCCCGACGCTTCTTTACCTCGACGACGTCACCGTCTCCTTCGACGGTTTCAAGGCGCTGAACGGCCTGTCGCTCGCGGTCGACGAATCCGAGATGCGCGCCATCATCGGCCCGAACGGCGCCGGCAAGACCACCATGATGGATGTCATTACCGGAAAGACACGCCCCAATTCCGGCACTGCCCTGTTCAACGGAAAGCACGATCTGACGAAGCTCGACGAGGCGCAGATCGCGACGCTCGGCATCGGCCGCAAATTCCAGACGCCAACCGTGTTCGACATGCACAGCGTGGAAGACAACATCCTGCTCGCGCTGAAAGCCGACCGCAAACCCTTCGCCGCCCTGTTCTCGCGCCGCACGGCGAACGAAAAGGAGCGCATCGACGCGCTTCTTGAGCGCATCCGCCTCAAGGACCACCGCGCCCGCAAAGCCTCCGAACTCAGCCACGGCCAGAAGCAATGGCTCGAAATCGGCATGCTGCTCGCGCAGGAGCCGCGCGTACTTCTCGTCGACGAACCCGCCGCCGGAATGACCGATCAGGAAACCGCCGACACCGCCGATCTTCTGCGCGAGATTGCCGAAACACGCTCGGTCATCGTGGTCGAGCACGACATGGTGTTCGTGAGGGATCTCGGCGTGAAGGTGACGTGTCTGCACGAAGGCTCGGTGCTGGCCGAAGGCACGCTCGATCAGGTCTCGGCCGACGAGCGGGTCATCGAAGTCTATCTGGGGCGCTGACATGCTGACCGTCGACAACCTCTCGCTTCATTACGGCGCGGCACAGGCGCTCTACAACGTGTCCTTCACCGCAAAACCCGGCGAAGTGACCTGCGTTCTGGGCCGCAACGGCGTCGGCAAGACATCCCTGATGCGCGCCATTGTCGGCCATCGCTCCATTTCGGGCGGCAGCATCACGTTCGGCGACACGGATTTCACGCCGCTCCGCACCTTCCAGCGCGCCAAGCTCGGCCTCGCTTATGTGCCGCAGGGCCGCGAAATCTTCCCGCTGCTCACGGTGCGCGAGAACCTCGAAACCGGTTATGCCCCGCTGCCGCGCGCCGAAAAGAACATCCCGGAGGAGATTTTCGAGCTGTTTCCGGTGCTGAAAAGCATGCTGCACCGGCGCGGCGGCGATCTTTCCGGCGGCCAGCAGCAGCAGCTCGCCATCGGGCGCGCGCTCGTCACCCGCCCGAAACTGCTCGTCCTGGACGAGCCGACGGAGGGCATCCAGCCCTCGATCATCAAAGACATAGGTAGGGCAATCAGCTACTTGCGCGGCAAGGGAGACATGGCCATCGTGCTCGTCGAGCAATATTTCGACTTCGCACGCGAGCTTGCGGACCGCTTCATCGTGATGGAGCGCGGCGAGGTCGTGGAGGCGGGCGATAAAAAGGCGCTCGAAGGGGACGATGTACGCAACCGCCTGGTCTTCTGAAGCCTCGAGCGCGCCGCGCCGCCAGCGCGCGCATGGCACGCTCGGCTTCGAGGTCGCCGTTTCCGGTTCGACGACGCGCCCGGTCCGCATCGCCGAAAGCGGGCCATCGCGCATCAGATTGCCCAATGTCACCGGCACAACCCTCGAAGCCGTGATGATGAACACCGGCGGCGGCATTGCCTGCGGCGACCGGATGGACATCGACGTCATCGCACGGTCCGGCGCCCGGCTCGTCATGACGACGCCCGCCGCTGAGCGCTGCTACAGATCGGACGGTCCGGTCTCGGCCGTCCATGCGCGGATGGATGTGGAAGACGGCGCCGATCTCGCCTGGTTCCCGCAGGAAACGATCCTTTACGATGAGGCGCGGCTGCGCCGCTCCTTCGAGGCCGATCTTTCCGGCACCGCCACATTGTCCATGTTCGAGGCCGTGATGTTCGGGCGCACCGCGCGCGGCGAGGAGATTTCGCGCGGCCTGTTCGAAGACCGCTGGCGCATTCGCCGCGACGGCAAACTCATCTTCGCCGACACGCTGCGGCTGGACGGGCCGGTCTCGCATTTGCTCGCGCGCCGCGCCATCGCCAACGGTTCAAAGACGCTCGCGACCTTCCTCTACGCCGCGCCCGACGCCGAAGCGCGCATCGAGGAAGCGCGCGAAATGCTTGAAACCGCACCCGACCGCGCATCCTGCCTCGCCGCGGCCAGCGCATGGAGCGGCATTCTGACCGTGCGTTTTCTCGCGCCGGAGATTGCCGGTCTGCGCCGCGCGGCGATAGACTTCCTGACCCGCTTCCGGGGCACGCCCCTGCCCCGCGTCTGGCATAGCTGAGAAGGACTTGAACCGTGAACCTCACACCGCGTGAGAAAGACAAGCTGCTGATCGCCATGGCCGCCGAAGTCGCCCGCAAGCGCCTCGCACGCGGGGTCAGGCTCAACCACCCGGAGGCCGTCGCGCTCATCACCGATTTCGTGGTCGAAGGCGCGCGTGACGGAAAAACCGTCTCCGAACTGATGGAGGCGGGCGCCCATGTCCTGACGACCGATCAGGTCATGGACGGCATTTCGGAAATGATCCACGACATCCAGGTCGAGGCCACGTTCCCGGACGGCACCAAGCTCGTCACCGTGCATCACCCGATCCGCGGCGCCGCATCGGAGGATGTGCCCGGCAAGGTAACCGCGTTGCCCGGAGACATCGTTTTCAACGAAGGGGCCGAACGCGTGACCGTGTCCGTCGCCAACACCGGCGACCGCCCGATCCAGATCGGCAGTCATTACCATTTCTTCGAGGCCAATCCGGGCCTTCAGTTCGACCGCGACAAGACACGCGGAATGCGCCTCGACATCGCGCCCGGCACCGCCGTGCGCTTCGAGCCGGGCGCGAGCCGCGATGTCACGCTCGTGCCGCTCGGCGGCAAACGGGAAGTCTACGGCTTCCGGCAGGCGATCATGGGAGAACTCTGATGCAGCAGATGCACTCCGGCGGCTGCCAGTGCGGCGCGGTGCGTTTTCAGGCGATCGCGGACACGGCCGAGAGCATTTCGTGCAATTGCTCGCGCTGCCGCAGACTGGGGCTTCTCCTCACCTTCACGCCGTCGTCCGCCTTCCGGCTGGAACAGGGCGAGGACAATCTGTCCGAATACAAGTTCAACAAGCATGTGATCTCGCATCTGTTCTGCAAGACCTGCGGCGTGCAGAGCTTTGCGCGCGGCGTCGGGCCGGACGGCTCGGAGATGATCGCGATCAATGCCCGCTGTCTTGACGGCGTCGATGCCGACACGATCAACCCGAAGAAATTCAACGGCGCCGCCGTCTGAGGAAAAGCTCCCGATGTCGAAACCTTCTTCCCTTCCCCGCCAGGCCTATGCCGACATGTTCGGCCCGACCGTCGGCGACAAGGTGCGTCTCGCAGACACCTCGCTCGTGATCGAGATCGAGAAGGATTACACGACCTACGGCGAGGAGGTGAAATTCGGCGGCGGCAAGGTCATCCGCGACGGCATGGGCCAGAGCCAGGTAACGAACGCCGAAGGCGCCGTCGACACCGTCATTACGAACGCGGTCGTCCTCGACCATTGGGGCGTGGTCAAGGGCGATGTCGGCATCAAGGGCGGGCGCATCCTCAAGATCGGCAAGGCGGGCAACCCCGATGTGCAGCCGGATGTCGACATCGTGGTCGGCCCGGGCACCGAGGTCATCGCGGGCGAAGGCAAGATCCTGACGGCGGGCGGATTCGACACGCACATCCATTTCATCTGCCCGCAGCAGATCGAGGAGGCGCTGATGTCCGGCATCACCTCCATGCTCGGCGGCGGCACCGGCCCCGCAACGGGCACCTTCGCGACGACCTGCACCCCCGGCCCCTGGCATCTGGCGCGGATGATCGAGGCCGCGGACAGCTTCCCGATGAATCTCGGCTTTGCGGGCAAGGGCAACGCGTCCCTGCCGGGCGCGCTCATCGAAATGGTGCTCGGCGGCGCCTGCGCGCTGAAACTCCACGAGGACTGGGGCACGACGCCGGCCGCCATCGACTGCTGCCTGTCGGTTGCGGACGAGCACGACGTTCAGGTGATGATCCACACCGACACGCTGAACGAATCGGGCTTCGTGGAAGACACGATCGCCGCCTTCAAGGGCCGCACGATCCACGCCTTCCACACCGAGGGCGCGGGCGGCGGCCATGCGCCGGACATCATGAAGGTGGCGGGGCTCGACAATGTCCTGCCCTCCTCCACGAACCCGACGCGCCCCTTCACGAAGAACACGCTGGATGAGCATCTCGACATGCTGATGGTCTGCCATCATCTGTCGCCGTCCATACCGGAGGATCTTGCCTTCGCTGAAAGCCGCATTCGCAAGGAGACGATTGCGGCGGAGGACATCCTCCACGATCTCGGCGCGCTGTCGATGATGTCGTCCGACAGCCAGGCCATGGGCCGCGTCGGCGAGGTCATCATCCGCACCTGGCAGACCGCCTGCAAGATGAAGCAGCAGCGCGGACGCCTGGCCGAGGAGACCGGCGACAACGACAACATGCGCGTGCGCCGCTACATCGCCAAATACACGATCAACCCCGCCATCGCGCACGGCGTCTCGCGCCACATCGGCTCGATCGAGCCGGGCAAGTTGGCCGATCTCGTGCTCTGGACGCCCGCGTTCTTCGGCGTGAAGCCCGATCTCATCATCAAGGGAGGCGCCATTGCGGCCGCCCCGATGGGCGATCCCAACGCCTCGATCCCGACGCCGCAGCCTGTCCATTACCGCCCGATGTTCGGCTCGTATGGACGCGCCGTTCAGTCGACCTCCCTCACCTTCGTCTCGAAATCCGCACTCGAAAACGGACTTCGCGACAAGCTCGGATCGCTGAAGGAATTCGTCGCGGTCGAGAATGTCCGCGCGGGCATCGGCAAGAAAAGCATGGTGCTGAACGACGCGACACCCGTCATCGAAATCGATCCCGAAACCTACGATGTGCGCGCCGACGGCCAGCTTCTCGTCTGCGAACCGGCCGAGAAACTTCCGATGGCACAGCGCTATTTCATGTTCTGATGGACACTCTGTTTTCGCGTCTCGAAGGCCGCTGGAAGATCGCCCGCACCATCGATCCTGAGGGATCGCTTGCGGGCATGGCCGAGTTCGTGCGCCGGCCGGATGGCTGGCTGCATTACCGCGAGGCCGGCGAACTCGTCCTTCCGCATGGGCGTTTTCAGGCCGACCGGCGCTACCGGTTCGAACCGATGTCGGACGGTTTCGCCGTGTTCTTCGACGCCGATCCGCTCCGCCTCTTTCACCGCATCCGGCTCGAGGAGATCGCGGACGGCAGGTTGCGCGGCGAGGCCGAGCATCCGTGCGGCCGCGACACCTATCTCACCACCTATATATTCCACCCGGACGGCGAATTCTCCGTGCGCCACCGCGTGAGCGGCCCCAACAAGGACTACACGGTCCAAACGCTCTATAAACGGGCGAACAACCCTTCAAAGGAGATCGCGGCATGACCCGCGCCACCACAATCGTCCGCAAGCTCGCCGTGAAGGCCGACAAGGTCGCCGACACGATCACGCTCGACCATCAGGACCGCCACCGCCGCCGCATCGCCCTGAAGGCCGATGGCGGGCTCGATTTCCTGCTCGACCTCGACAAAGCGAGCGTTCTGGAAGACGGGGATGCCGTGAAGCTCGAGGACGGACGCCTCGTGAAGATCGTCGCCAAGCCCGAAGAGCTGATCGAGATCACCGCCGAGAACCCGCTGCGCCTGATGAAGCTCGCCTGGCACCTCGGCAACCGCCACACGCCCGCCGAGGTGACGAAGGAGGCGATCTACATCGCCCCCGATCACGTCCTGGTCGAAATGGTGCGCGGCCTCGGCGCCAAGGCGGAAAAGGTCTCGCGCCCCTTCCGTCCCGAACAGGGCGCCTATCACGAGCATGGCGGGCACGATCACGAAGGCCACGATCACGGGCATGACGCCCATGAGCATCACACTCACGCCGAGCACGAACACGGCCACAAGCACGGCCACGACCATGCCGAGGGCGAGCACCATCACGCGCACGGCGAAAGCTGCGGCTGCGGGCATGATCACAAGCACTAGCAGCACCCTGCCGCTCTTCGCGTGGCTGTCGCCCGGCTTTCCGGTCGGCGCCTATGCCTATTCGCACGGCCTCGAATGGGCCGTGGAAGACGGCGATGTGCGCGACGCGGAAACCCTCCTCGCATGGCTCCGCGACACGCTGGAGCACGGCGCGGGCCGCAACGACGCGATCCTGCTGGCCCATGCGTATCGTGCGTTGGAGGACCAATCGGCGCTGCGGGACGTGAACGAACTCGCACTAGCCCTTGCTCCGTCTCAGGAATTGCGGCTTGAGACGGCGCAGCAGGGCCGCAGCTTCCTGGATGCCGTACTTGCAGCATGGCCACAGGAAAAACTGACGAAAGCCGCCGACAACATTGGAGAGATCGCCTATCCCGTCGCGCTCGGCCTCGCCGCCGCGGCCCATACAATCTCCCTGAAAGACACCCTGCCCGCTTTTTTGCTCGCCTTCGCGCAAAATCTCGTCTCGGCCGCCATACGCTCCGCCCCCATCGGCCAGACGGCCGGAATGCGTGTCGTGACGGCGCTGACGCCGCTTGTGCAGCACATTGCGCGCGAAGCCGAAACGCTCACGCTCGACGATGTCGGCGGCTGCACCTTCCGTGCCGATCTCGGCTCGTTTCGTCATGAAACCCAATATACGAGGCTGTTCAGATCATGAGTAACAACGGTCCCCTGCGCGTCGGCATCGGCGGCCCGGTCGGCTCCGGCAAGACGGCTTTGATGGAAGCGCTCTGCAAGAGGCTGCGCGGCACCTACGATCTGTGCGCCATCACCAACGACATCTACACCAAGGAAGACGCACGCCTGCTTACCGTCGCGGACGCCCTTCCCGTCGAGCGCATCATGGGCGTGGAAACGGGAGGCTGTCCGCACACCGCGATCCGCGAGGATGCGTCGATCAATCTGGCGGCCATCGCCGACATGAACCGGAAATTCCCCAACCTCGACCTGATCCTGATCGAGAGCGGCGGCGACAACCTTGCCGCCACCTTCTCGCCGGAGCTTGCCGACATCACGATCTACGTCATCGACGTGGCGGGCGGCGAGAAGATCCCGCGCAAGGGCGGTCCCGGCATCACGCGCTCGGACCTTCTCGTCGTCAACAAGATCGACCTTGCGCCGTTTGTCGGCGCCGACCTGTCGATCATGGAAGCCGACACGAAGAGGATGCGCGGCGAGCGCCCCTACGTGTTCTCCAACATCCGCGGCGGCATCGGAACGGAAGATGTGGCGGACTTCATCATCCGGGCGGGTGGGTTGCCCGCCCGAGCGGCCTGACCTACACCCGGTTCATGCTGACCTATCGAGACCTCAACGCCTCGGAACGCCGGGCGCTCGACCGTTTTGCGCGCTCGCACGATCTCGAAGCGCCTGCCTCACGCTGGCCGGAGCTCAACCCGTCCGCAATCAAGGCGCTGGTGACATCCCGTCTGCTGGAGGTTCGCGGGCGCACGGATGCGGAGGGCGAGGTCTATCGCATCACCGACGAGGGTACGCGCGTGCACGACGAGATGTGGCAGGACGGCAAAGTGCCGAGCCATCCGCGAACCGATGCGTTCGATCCCTCAACCCTGGATTGAATAAAGTCCTTGTCCTCGGGCGGTTCACGCCCTTTCAACCTTTGTGACCGATCTTTGGACCCTACGCCCTTCCGCGTTCGGGTCAAATGTCTGCACCGCCTCAGAAATGGGCTTTTCGCCAGCGCGCACGAACGCTTCCCCTGAAGCAGTTCGTCCGCATCTGCACGGGAGTAACCTGCGCGGGCCTGGTGATGCTTGCCATCATTCTTCTGTGGCAGGAACGCGAGCGGGCGCTCTCCACGGCCGAGGGGACCGCGACAAATCTCGTCGGTATGCTGTCCCAACACACCGAGCGCACGATCGATTCCGTCGATATGCTGCTGAAGATCACGGCCCGTGAGCTGGGGCCGCGTGCGAGCGATCAGGTCAAGCGATCCAACCTTCTCGCCAACCTGTCCCAACTGACCAAGGATCTGCCGCACGTCATGGCAATCCGCCTGCTCGACCCCTATTCGAAAGAACCCCTGTTCGAGTTTTACCGCTCGAAGCCCGTCGGGCGGACGGCCGATAAGGAAGCGCTGTTCGAGCATGGCGAGAACCGGTATCGCGGCCAGTTCATCGGACGGCCCTATTTCGACGACAGCGGACAAAGCTGGGTCACGGGCATCAGCCGCCGCATCAGCGGACAAGAGGGGGTTCCGGGGCGTGTCGTCATCGCCATCGTGAACCTCGATTACCTCAACAATTTTCACCGTTCGATCGATATGGGCGAAAGCGGTGCGATCAACGTCGTGCGTACCGATGGCGTCATCGTCACGCGGCGTCCCTTCGATCCGAGCTTTATGGGCCGGGACATTTCGAAGCCGCTCAACGAGGCTGTACAAGGGCGCACAAGCGGCACCTACAGGATGGTCGCCGCCACCGACAATATCGCCCGTGTCTATGCGTTCCGCGAACTGTCGCGCATGCCGCTCATCGTCATTGCGGGCATTTCCAAGAACTCGGTTCTGGCCTTGTGGGCCGCCGAAGCCACACGCAGCATGGTCATCACCTGCATCGCCGTGCTGATCCTTCTCGTCGCCGGGGAAATGCTGGCGCGCGCAGCCGGCCAGCGCGACCGCTTGGAAGAGCACATGCGTCACGCGGCGAGCCACGATGCGCTGACTGGGCTCGCCAACCGATCCGAATTTCAGGTGTGCCTCGACACGCTCCTTGCGGAACAGCCGGACATAAAACTCTGTCTTCTGCTCATCGACATCGATGAGTTCAAAACGATCAACGACACCTTGGGCCACGATGCCGGGGACACACTTCTGCAAGAGGCGGCCACACGCCTTCGCCATCTCGGCGCCGTTCACGTCGCGCGCTTCGGCGGCGATGAATTTGCCCTGACGGTCAAAGGCCCCCTGTCAGAAGGCATCCGTGTCGCCGGCATCATTCTGGACGAGCTGCGCCGCCCGTTCGCCTATCTCGGAAAAACCATGCTGACCGCCGCGAGCGTCGGCATCACGACCTCACCCGAACACGGCACGACGACGAGCGAGCTTTTGAAGAGCGCCGACATTGCCCTCTACGCGGCGAAATTCGCGGGCCGCAACCGCTATGCGGTGTTTGAGAACGGCATGCGCGCCGAAATTCTCGCGCGCACGGCTCTGCACGAAGATGTGCGCGAGGCGCTTCGGCACGACCAGTTCGTGCCCCATTATCAGCCTCAGATCTGCGTCATGACGGGCAAGGTTCTCGGCTTCGAGGCTCTGGCACGCTGGGTCCACCCGCAGCGCGGCCTCCTGACACCGTCGGTGTTCGGATCGGCGTTCGAGCATCACGAGCTTTCCATGGACATCAGCCGTGCGCTCCGCCGCAAGATCCTCGCGGACATGCAGGCCTGGCACGAAATGGGGCTGGCGTTCGGACGCATCGCGTTCAACGCATCGGCAGCCGAGCTCGAACATCCTGACTTTGCGGCTGAAGTCCTCGACGAGATGAAGGTCGCGGGCATCCACACCAGCATGATCGAAATCGAGGTCACCGAGGGCGTCTTGTTCGGCCGCACGGAAGATCGGGTCCATTCGAATCTTCTTCAGCTCCACGGAGCGGGCGTACGTATCGCGCTCGACGATTTCGGAACCGGCTATGCCTCGCTGACCCATCTGAAAAAGTTTCCGATGGACGTGCTCAAGATCGACCGGAGTTTCGTGCAGAACGTCGAAAACAGCCCGGCGGACGCCAGCATTGTCACGGCCGTGATCAACATGGCGCATGGGCTGGGCTTTTCGGTCGTCGCGGAGGGTGTGGAAAGTCAGTACCACCTGGCCTTCCTGCGCCGCGCCGGATGCACGACCGCACAGGGCTTCCTGTTCGCAAGGCCCATGGTGGGAAGCCGCGTGCCCGGCTACCTCCGAAATCTGGAGCAGCCGCCGATCGGCAGGACAGGCAATGCCCGTGCTTGAGAGACGAGGCGTTCTTGCGGGCCTTGCCGCCTTCATCGCGTCGGCGCGGATGGGCGCGAAGGCGGCTTCCGCGCAATCATGGCAGCCCAGCCGTCCGGTGCGCATCGTCGTGCCGTTCGCGGCGGGTGGTCCGACCGACACGGTCGCCCGCATCCTTGCAGACGGAATGACCCCTTATCTGGGCCAACCGGTCTATATCGACAATATCGGTGGCGAAGGCGGACAGGCCGGTGTTCTAAAATTCCTGAACGAAGCCGCGGATGGCCATGTGCTTCTGATGGGGCATATGGGTACGCACGGCGCCGCACCGGCCCTGAACGGCAATCTCGGCTACGATCCCGTAACCGATTTCGAACCCATCGGGCTCGGGGCCGGCACACCGGTCGTGATCTGCGCGAGCAAGGCGCTCGATGTCCGCGACATGGCCGCACTCCGCACATATCTCGCATCACGCGCACGCGACATCAGAATGGCGCATGCCGGACGCGGATCGGTCTCGCACGCCGGTGCACTTCTCCTGAACCATACGCTCAAGGCCCAACCCACACTCGTCGGCTATGAGGGTACGGGGCCAGCGCTCAACGATCTCATTTCCGGCGACATCGCATTGATGGTCGACCAGATCGTCAATGTCGCCCCCGCCATCATGTCCCGGAGAATTGTTCCTCTCGCCATTACAACGCAGAAGCATTCGCTGTTGCTCCCGGGGGTTCCAAGCGTCGCGGAACTTGGGCTCGACGCGCTGCGCATGGATGCCTGGAATGGCCTGTTCGCCAAGGCCGGAACATCGTCGGAGCAGATCGAGACCCTGAACAGCGCCTTGCGCGCGGCACATCGCAGCTCGGCCACGCGTGCAAGGCTGATGGATCTTGGAGCCGTGGTGCCGGACGACGAGGAGAGCAGTCCGCCCGCCCTCCTCGAACGCGTCAGGGACGAGACGAGGCGCTGGTCGGCAACGCTGTACGAACTACGAAACGATCAAGCCTTGCGGTGAACGAGGCGGGCGCAGTTCGCCGCCGCGCGCCCGATCTTGCGTGCTTCGGCCTCCGACAGGCGACCGCTCTGGACGCGCGGCTCCACGACAGCGCGCACCGCGTTCTCGAGCGTCGCGCCACGCTGCACCTGAGCGACCACGCCGCGATAGACGACCTTGGTCTGGCCATCGAGCTTGGCGGCGCAGGCATCCGCATCCGCCTTGTCGGCAAGTGCCGCGCCCGGAGCAATCAGCAGGGCGGCAGCGATGAGATAACGAAGCATGGTTGCACTCTCCGGCAATGATAATCGGCCCGGTTGCTGGAGGATATTTAAGTCAATTTTGCGTCGCGGAAATGGGTCAGCCTGCGGGCTGCGGCGCAAAAGGGCGTGAACACCGGGTCTTGACCCTCGGCCTCTCATGGCCGAAGACGCGCCCATGTTTGACGCAAGACTCACCGGCCGCATTGCTTTCTCGCATCGTGCCCCCACGCAGGAGCCGCTCGCTCCCGGCCTGCACAAGATCGGGTTGTTCGAAGAGCGCGATTATTATCTCGTCGTGCCGGAAGGCCTCGACCCGCAGAAGCCCGCACCCTTCATGATCATGTTCCACGGCGGCGGCGGCAGCGCCGAGCGCATCCTGCCGGTGATGAAGGTGCATGCGGAAAAAGAAGGCTTCCTGCTTCTCGTTCCGCAATCGCTTCTGCCGACCTGGGACATCGTGATCGCCGGCAACGGGCCGGACCGCGAGCGGATCGAAACGGCCATTAATTGGGTCGCGGACCGATACACCCTGCGTCCCGACAAATTCGCCTTTGCGGGCCATTCGGACGGCGGCTCCTACTCCCTCTCGAACGGCGTCGCGAACGGCGATTTCGTGACCCACATCCTCGCCTTCTCGGCAGGGTTTTTCGTGCCGCTCCACCAGGAAGGCGCGCCGCATATCTTCATCGCGCACGGATCGAAAGACGAGAAAACGCCGGTCGAGACGGCCGGTCGCGCCAGCGCGGCGAAGCTGAAAGGCGCGGGTTATGACGTTACCTATCTCGAATATGATGGCCCGCACGCGTCCCAGCCGCCGATCGTCGCGGTGGCGGTGCGCTATTTTCTGAACTACCCCAAACAGCCGGGCGCCTGAGAGGGCCTCGGCCGTTACTCCGGCGCCCTGCCCTTTCAGGGCATTTTCACGGACAGATACGGCGCCTCCGCCTTCTGGCTTGGCCCGACGGGATCGGACACCTTGTTCGCGATGGGCGGCAGGCTCTTGAGATATTTTGCGAGCGCCTTCGCGTCCCTGTCCGACAGCGCCGAATAGGCACGCCAGGGCATTGCGGGCGCGAGTTCGCGTCCATCCGGCCGCGCGCCCGTACGCACGGCGGCGATGATCTCGTTCTCGCTCCACTCGCCGAGCCCCGTCGCCTTGTCCGATGTCAGGTTCGGCGGATAGAAAATGCCAAGGCCGGGGATTTCGAAACCGACTTCCGAACCGGCAAATGCACGCGCGAAATCGGGCTTGCCGAGAAACACGCCCGGCGTGTGGCAGCCGCCGCAATCCATGATGGCGGCGAGATATTTCCCACGTTCGATGTCACTCTGCGCCAAAGCAGATTCCGACCACAAAAGCGCCGCGGCAGCACAGGCCGCAGCCGCAGATGTCTTGAACATTACAATCCCTCCAGAAAGCCCTCGGAGCAGGCTTCTAGGCGCGTCGTGTTTCCGTATTGTTGCGTGGCTCAGTGCGGCGCTATCGCGTGTCGCGGCCACGGGTTTTCGCCCTGTCTCAGCCAGCGCAACGTGTCCGTCCAGAACCCTTGCTCGTGGCTGTCATGGAACAGGCCGAAATGGCCGATGGCCTTGCGTCCGTAGAGGTCCGGTCTCAGCACCACAGCGGTGCGCGGCGCGCCGGAATAATAGCTCAACGTACGGCGGATCGCCGGGACAGTGCCGAACTCATCGTCCGACGCGGTCACCGCCAGCACCGGCGCGGTCATCGCGGCCATTGCGGCACAGACACGCGGCCTGTCCGCCTTCGGGTGGCTGCGCTCGAACCGGGGGCCGCGAAAGCTCCATTCATAGGCGACGCCCGCGGGCAGATCTTCCAGCCAGCCCAATCGCTTTCCAGGAAAATAGCCGCACAGCGCGGTCGCAAGCGGCATGACGACATGCCATTTGGCGAACAGCGCCGCGCGGCGGTGCGACGCGTAATGTCCCCACCAGGCATATTGCGCCCCGATGGTCAGAACGCGGTCGATCAGTCCTGCACTCCGCGCAAGCCCCGGCAAAAACCCGCCGATGCTGTGCCCGACGACGCTCAGCGGCCCACCGCCGCCCTCTGCACGCACAAAGCCGATCGCCGCCTCGAAATCGCGCTCGCCCCAATCGCGCCAGCGATAGCCGCACGATCTCAGATCGGCCGGCCGCGACAGGCCGATGCCGCGATAATCATACGTCAGCACGTTGAAGCCGTGCCCTGCCAGAAATCGCGCGTAGCGATGATAATAGCGCGCGGCCACGCCCGTCGCGGGATTGATGATGACGGAGCCCGCCTGCCCTTCGCCCGATCGCCAGAAATGGCCGCCGAGAACGACCCCGTCCGCGCACGCAATGTCGACACGCTGGGCTTCTGGATCGGATGGCCGGTTCATCATGCCCCGAAGCTTAGAGGCAGCACGTGTTTGTGTATATTCACTGGTCAGTATACATGGGCGATCATGTCACCCTCCACGGCGTCCACTCCGGAGCGCATCGTCAAAGCCGCGGTGAAGCTGTTTTACGCGGAGGGCATCCGCGCCGTCAGCATGGACGCGGTGGCGCAGAAGGCGGGCGTCACCAAACGCACGCTCTATTATCATTTCGAAAGCAAGGACGATCTCGTCGCCGCCTATCTGCAGACGCGCGACCAGCCCAATCTCGCATTCTTTCAGCGCTGTTTCGCCGGGACGCAAGGCGATGTGGCAGACAAGGTGGCCGGCATTTTCCGTGAACTGGCTCGCGCAGCCGGACGGCCCGGCTGGAAAGGCTGCGGCTTCCTGCGCACCTCGGTCGAGCTCGTGAACATGCCCGGCCATCCTGCCATGAAAGCGGCGCGTCTGCACAAGAGAAGGGTCGAGGAGTGGCTGGACGGCGTGTTCAAGGCGGCGGGCATCAGCACACCGGAATCGCTCGCCCGCCAGATCGTTCTGCTGCTGGACGGTTCCTTCGCAACGACACTCCTCCACCGCGATCCGGCTTACATGGAGGATGCCGCAGAGGCCGCGCTCACGCTGATTCGCGCCGCGCGGCCACCGGCAAAAGCGGGCCTCAAGCCTCGCAGGTTTTAGCCCGTCGCCGCAAGTTCGAGCTTCTCGAACGTCTGCACGCCATTGCCCTGCCGCCAGGTGCAGCCGAAATCCAGCGCGATCTTGTTGATGAGCGGCACGGTCTTGATGTGCGGACCCGTAATGGTTCGGTCCATCCATTCATCGGGCACCGTCAGAGACATGCCCGGCTCCAAAAGGCACAATATTCTTCTCAGTTCTTCGCCGTTCAAGAGAACCTCCCTCCGCGGAAGGGCGGCTATAGCACTGGATGATCCGAAAATTCTAGATACCGAGAAAACAGCGCGATTTACGGCAATGCTTCGTTCAGAGGCGCGCTCTGGTCATAAAGCCTTCATCGCAGGACGACGAACAGGCCGATACCTACAAGCCCCGCCAAGGCTATTATCCACGCAGCGCCCGGCCAGAAATTTGGTTCCGACCCCTCGCGGGACGGCTGCGGACCGCGTCGCGTTTCCTGAATGATGGCATCGTCCACAGCGCTCTGCGAGACAGGCGTGCCTGCGGCTTCTTCGTCGGTTCCGAGGGGCGCCGTGGAGGGGTCGGGATGCGACGTCTTTGCTCCCTGCCCACGATCTAATGACGCCCGCAATTTTTCGGGATGTGCCATCTCATGGCCGCCTTCGTTACCATTCCAGAAAAAATCCCGGAAACAAACGCGTTATCCGGGATCGTGCCGGTGTTCGGCACACGAAAACCCCACGCCAATTGCTGACGTGGGCATGATCGCTCTTAGGCCGCTTCGTTCAACGGCCAGTTTTTGACAACCGTTTCACCGTGCGAAATTCGCGCGAAAGCCAGTTCGGTATCTGCAGCTTCCAGGGTAGCGACCCACTCCCGTGCTTTTTGCTCCGCGGAGGCGTCATCGGCAGCCTCGATGTCGGTCGAATCCTTGATCGCAGGCTGGGCGTCTTCGGTCTGGGTGAAGATTTCGACTCGGTATTCCGGCATGTGGTTCTCCCTCGGGGCGATGGCGTCTTGTGCGCCGGTGCCTATTTAAAACCTCCATGATCAGGAAAGGTTTCGCCCGGCCCGCGCGATTAGCCTCCGTCGCGGAGCGCCGATCGGGTCGGAAGAAGCGTGAACAGAACGCGGCAAACGTCCTTGAACGCGCGCTCGATTCATGGTGTCTCGCGCGCGGGGGCCTGTAGCTCAATGGTTAGAGCCGACCGCTCATAACGGTCTGGTTGCAGGTTCGAGTCCTGCCGGGCCCACCAGCATTCTCAACGACTTCCGCACGATGCTTCCAGCGCAAGCCCCGGGCTCACGCCAGAGAGCGCGCCGCCTCGCGCCCTGCGCGGACAGGCTTCACATTGGGGCAGGCAAATCTCCCGCCCCAATCCCGTTATTGATGCCGGGACGCAAATGCGCCCCGGGGGCTCCGCGATGTTCAATGCCCGGGCGTGTCTTTCGGCTTCTTGCGCCGCGTCAGCAGATTGAGCCCCTCGACCAGCGCCGAGAACGCCATGGCCGAATAGATGTAGCCCTTGGGGACATGCGCGCCGAAGCCTTCGGCAATGAGCGTCGTGCCGATGAGCAGCAGGAAGCCGAGCGCGAGCATGACAACCGTCGGATTGCGGGCAATGAAATTCGCCAGCGGATCGGCCGCGAGCAGCATCACCGCGACCGTCACCAGAACGGCCACGACCATGATCGGGATATGCTCCGTCATACCGACGGCGGTGATGATGCTGTCGATGGAAAACACGAGATCGAGCACGAGGATCTGGCTGATGGCGGCCGCCATTCCGAGACTCACATCCTTGCGCTCGAACACATCGCCTTCATCCGGCGGATCGACGTGATGACGGATTTCCTTTGTCGCTTTCCAGACCAGGAAAAGCCCGCCCGCGATGAGAATGAGGTCGCGCCAGGAAAACCCTTTCCCGAACACTTCGAAGACCGGCTCCGTCAAAGTCACGATGATCGCGATCGTGCCGAGCAGACCAAGACGCATGACCACCGCCATGCCGATGCCGAGACGGCGCGCGAAGCTTCTTTTTTCTTCGGGCAGCTTGTTGGTGAGGATCGAGATGAAGATCAGATTGTCGATGCCGAGCACGACTTCCATGGCAATCAGCGTGGCAAGGGCTGCCCAGGCGGCCGGGTCAGCGAGAAGCGCCAGAAAATAATCGGTCATCGTGCGAGGGTTCCCCGAAGTTGGTCGGCGAAAGGTAGCGTCCCTGTGTGACAGGGCAAGCGCCACCGCCTTCAAGATGCCTCTATTTTTCGCTGTCTGGCGCCTCGATCTAACCTTTACTGGAGACTGCCATGCGCCGCTTCGCGCTTGCCGCCTGCCTCGCCTTCGCCTCGCCCGCCGTGTTCGCGCAGGAGCCGCCGCCCCCGCCGCACGGCCCGCGCCCGGCGACAATTTCGATGACGGGCGAAGGCACGGCGTCCGCCGCTCCCGACATGGCGGTCCTCAATTCTGGCGTCGTCACCGAAGCGAAGACCGCGCGCGAGGCGCTCGATGCCAATACGGCGGCGATGACGAAACTCATCGACGCCATCAAGAGCGCCGGGATCGAGCCCCGCGACATCGCCACGTCCGGCTTCAGCGTGCAGCCGCGCTATGTCTATCCGCAGCCGAAGAACGACGGTCAGCAATCGCCGCCGCGCATCACCGGCTATGAAGTGCGCAACAACGTGACCGTGAAAGTGCGCGACCTGACACAGCTCGGCGGCATTCTCGACAAGGCGGTCACGGAAGGCTCCAACCAGATCGACGGCCTCAGCTTCGATATATCCAAAAAGGAAGAGCTGCTGAACGAGGCGCGCAAGAAGGCCTATGCCGACGCCCGCGCCAAGGCGGAGCTCTATGCGGGCGCAGCCGGCGTCACGCTCGGCCGCGTGCGCAACATCGCCGAACAGGGCGGCGCCTTCCCACCCCCGCGTCCGATGATGATGCGCGCCGACGCGATGAAGCAGTCCGCCCCCGTCCCGGTCGAGGCGGGAGAGCAGGAATTGTCGATCAATGTCACCGCGACCTGGGAAATCGAGCCCTGACGGGCTCCTGAAAAGGCAACAGCCTCGCGGCGCGTGCTTTTGCCCGTCCCGCGAGGCTGTGGCAGTATCGGAGGCATGACCCCAGCCGACATCATCACCGGCCGGCAGATCGTTGCCGCACGCGCTCTTGTCTCGTTGAGCCAGGATCAACTCGCCCAGGCGGCGGGCATCGGCATCGGCGTTCTGCGGCGAATGGAGGCGAGCGGCATCAACACGCCGTCCGACGATCCCGAAACATGCCGCGTCACGGCCATACGCCGGGCTCTTGATCGCGCGGGCGCGCTTCTCGTGCCGGAGGATGGCATCGCAGGCGCCGGGGTCCGGTTGAAATTCAACCGCCTCGACACAAAGCAGATCAATCGCTGGGAAAGCGAAGGCGGCGCTCCGGCTGAGGATGACATCGCCTGACGCACGGATTTGGCTAGGGCTGCCGGGCCGAACACTTTATATCGTTTCCTCGTTCGGCCACGGGGGCAAAAATGGGCGGCACCGATCCTTCGGCACAGGAGCGCAAGGCGCTGCCCGTGACCGTCATTGCATTTCTCGTTCTGGCGGGCCTTGTCGGCATGCCGCTCGCCGCCTTGCTCGATCTGCGCGCGCTCTCCGAAGATCTCCTGCGCAAGCAGGGCGCCGAGATCAGCCGCATCATCGACGACATGCGCAACTTCTACGCAACCGACGTGGTGGGCCGCGTGATGGCCGCGCACGGCGCCGACACCCAGCCGACCCACAATTTCCGCGAGACGGCGGGCGGTATCCCGATCCCCGCCACGCTCTCCATCGAGCTTGGAAACCTCATTTCCTCGCGCAACGATTCCGTGAAATACCAGTTCGTCTCCGACTATCCCTTCGCCGGGCGCGGGCCACGCGAGCTCGATGCATTCGAAAAGAACGCCATCACCGATCTGCGCGCCGATCCGACGCGCCAGATCGTCGAAGTGTCGGGCTCTGTGTTCGACCGCCAGATCCGCATGGCCACGCCCGTGCGCATGGCGCAGGCCTGCGTCACCTGTCACAACACTCACGCCGAAAGCCCGCGTAAGGACTGGAAGGTCGGCGATGTGCGCGGCATCCAGGAAATCACGATCCACCAGCCGATCGCGGCCAATGTGTTCGCGTTCAAATATCTCGTCAGCTATTTCGTTGTTGCGGGGCTCATCGGCATCGCGTTCATCGTGTTGCAGGGCCGCCAGTCGCGCGCCATCGCCGGCATGAACCGCGAGCTCTCGGAGGCCAACGACTTTCTCGCCGCGATCTCGATGAAGCTCGCGAAATATCTTTCGCCGCAGATCTACAAGAGCATTTTCTCGGGCCAGCGCGACGTCGCGATCGCAACGGAAAGAAAGCGCCTCACCATCTTCTTCTCGGACATCAAGGATTTCACCGCGACCGCCGAGCGGCTTCAGCCGGAGGACCTGACCGCCCTCCTCAACGAATACTTCACCGAAATGTCGAACATCGCCCTCAGGCACGGCGCCACCGTCGACAAATTCATCGGCGACGCGATGTTGCTGTTCTTCGGCGATCCGGAAACGAAGGGAACGGCGGAGGATGCGCGGGCCTGCCTTGCCATGGCCGTGGAAATGCAGAACCGCCTGAAAGTGCTGAACGCCGAATGGCGCCGCCGCGGCATCGAACTTCCGTTTCAGGCGCGTATGGGCATCAACACCGGCTTCTGCAATGTCGGAAATTTCGGCTCGGAAGATCGTATGGACTACACCATCATCGGCGCCGAAGCGAACCTTGCGGCGCGCCTCCAGACCATCGCCGAACCGGGCGGCATCGTCCTCTCCTACGAGACCTATGCCCATGTGAAAGAGATCGTGCGGGCGCATCCGTTGCCGCCGATCCAGATGAAGGGCATCAGCCGCGAGGTCATTCCCTACGCCGTGGAGGGTGTGACGAACGAAAGCGAAAAGCCGAACATTATCAGCGAACAGGCCAAGGGCGTTGAAGTCTACCTTGATCTCGACGCGCTCGATCCGGCCGCAACGGTGCGGACACGCAAACTGTTGGAAGATGCAATCGCCGCGCTCGACGGCAAGACGGCGAAACCGGCCTGATAAACCAGTGTCTGGAATTTCCCCGTTGGCGGACTAGAATGTTCTGCGGGGCGCAAGAGGAGGACTTCCATGCGACGCTTCGCAATGGCCGCCGGCATCGTCCTGTGCGCCGGGTCCGCACATGCGGGCATCCCGCTCGTCAACGCCACCTGCCCGACCGGGATCGAGGTCCATGCCGACAAAGGCGGACCGATCTACATCAACGGCAAGGAAGCGAAACTGAAGGTCTTCAACGAAAACTATTACGAGGCGGCAGGCAGCGGCGTCACCGTTTCGCTCAGCATCAACCCCGACGGCTCGCCCGCGATGTCCTACACCGGCAAGAACCGCGCGAACGGCATGTGCACGATCAAGTGATCACGCCGCCTTCGGCATCACGCGGTTGTCGCCGTCCACCAGCACAACGTTCGGCGTGTAGACCCTCGCCTCTTCGGCGCTCATCTGCGCATAGGCGACGATGATGACCTTGTCGCCCGGCATGGCCAGCCGCGCGGCAGCCCCGTTCAGCCCGATCACGCCCGAACCGCGCTTGCCCTCGATGACATAGGTCGCAAAGCGCGCCCCGGTGTCGATGTTGTAGATCTCGACACGCTCGTTGATGAAAAAGCCCGCGGCCTCGACGAGATTCATGTCGATCGAGATCGACCCCTCATAGTGAAGGTCGGCTTCGGTCACCGTGGCGCGGTGAATCTTGCCCTTCATCATGGTGACGATCATCGACGGCCCTTCTTTTTTACGACGGGGTCAATAGCGGACGAGGCTCGGGGTCACAAGCCAATATCGGGCTGGCCCTATCGGGTTGTAACTAGAACATAAAGTGAACATACTCGGCGGAGTATTCCTGAATGCTGCGCGCACTGAACAGGGCGCGGCAAACTTGATAAGCTCTCGACCGATTCCCATGCCCAAATTCACCCCTCATCAGGACGCCGCGCTCAAGGCGTGTTCCGACTGGCTGAAATCCAAGCCCGGAAAAGGCGGCACGCCGCAGATCTTCCGCCTGTTCGGCTATGCCGGAACGGGAAAGACGACGCTTGCGCGCCATCTGGCCGAGGGCGTCGAGGGCCAGGTGAAATATGCCGCCTTCACCGGCAAGGCTGCCCTCGTCATGCGCGCGCGCGGTTGCGACAACGCCTCGACGCTGCACAGCCTCATCTACAAGGCGAAGGAGACGAGCGAGGAAACGCCAAGCTTCGAGCTGTGGGATGATGCGCCCGCCTCGCGCGCGAAGCTGATCGTGGTGGACGAAGCCTCGATGGTGGACGCCGAGCTCGGACGCGATCTTCTGTCCTTCGGCGCGCCGGTTCTGGTCCTTGGAGACCCGGCCCAGCTTCCTCCGATCCAGGGCGGCGGCTTCTTCACGGGGCAGACGCCGGATGTGATGCTCACGGAAGTTCACCGGCAGGCGGAAGACGATCCGATCGTGCGCCTGTCGATGGATGTGCGCGAGGGCCGCCCACTCAAGCCGGGCACATATGGCGAGACCGAAGTGGTCCGCAAATCCGATCTCGACCCCGCTCGCGTGCTCAATGCCGAGCAGGTGCTGGTCGGCCGCAACAACACCCGCCGCGCCTACAACAAGCGCATGCGCGAGCGGCGCGGCATGAACGACGAGCTGCCGCTGGTCGGCGACAAGCTGGTGTGCCTCAGGAACAACCGCAAGAAAGCCCTCTTCAACGGCGGCCTGTGGACCGTCACCGAGCGCCGCGCCTCCAAATCAAAGCTCGTTTCCATGCGCATCCGGCCGGACGACGACCCCTCCGCCCGCGAAACGCGCGTCAGCGTCAGGCCGGAATGCTTTTCCGGCGGCATCGAGGATTTTTCCTGGGAAGAGCGCCGTCATTACGACGAGTTCGATTTTGGCTATGTGCTGACCGTGCACAAGAGCCAGGGCTCGCAATGGGACGATGTCGTGCTGTTCGACGAGAGCTTTGCCTTCCCCGACAGCCGCGCCCGCTGGCTCTACACCGGCATCACTCGCGCCGCCCGCCGCCTCAGCGTGGTTGTCTGACGGGGCCCGGCTTCCTATTTCTTCCACGAAACCAAGAGGGATTCATGGAAAAGACCTATCCTGTCACCCGGACCGAGGACGAATGGCGCGAGCGCCTGACGGCGGATCAGTTTTATGTGATGCGCGAGCACGGCACGGAATATCCCGGCACCTGCGCGCTGCTGAATGAGAAGCGTGCCGGCACCTTCTCCTGCGTCGGCTGCGACCGGCCGCTGTTTCAGACCGATGTGAAGTTCGAAAGCGGCACCGGCTGGCCGAGCTTCACCACCCCCGTTCCCGGCTCGGTGGAAACGACCTCGGACCGCACGCTCGGCATGGTGCGGACCGAGGTGCATTGCGCGACCTGCGGCAGCCATCTCGGCCATGTCTTTCCGGACGGCCCGCCGCCGACGGGCCTGCGCTATTGCATCAACGGCGTCGCGCTGAACTTCACCCCGGCGGCCTGAGCCGCGCCCGCGCCGCGGGATGTCTCCATCCTGCGGCGTCTAGGGCTTCGGATACACGCGCCCCGGTATGCGGTTGTTGTAGAAATAGGCCACCGCAACGATCAGGGCCGCTCCCAGCAGAACGGGCGTCAGCAGGAACGACCATCCGGCTCCTGCCAGAAGGACGACGATCGGATTGGCCCCGGCCGGCGGATGCACCGTGCCCGTAACCTGCATTCCCATAATGCCAAGCCCCACCGCCAGCGCCATCACCCAGTGTTCCGGGCCGAACAGCGCAAGACAGGCGATGCCAACAAACGCCGTGACCAGATGACCGCCGATAATGTTGCGCGGCTGGGCGAGCGGGCTGTCCGGCAGGCCGAAGGCAAGAACACATGATGCACCGAACGGCGGAATGACCAGAGCAAGTTCCGTCGCGCTGCCGAACAGCAGTAGAACCGCGATGCAGATCGCGCCGCCCAGTCCCGACCAGAGCACCACCGAGAGCGGGGGACGCGGCGAGCCGGCGAGCCAGCGCCTCAGATACCGCTCCTGAACATCTGTTTTCTGCATGTCACCTCCGGGGATAAAAAAGGTGCGGGCATCGCTGTGCCCGCACCTTCGTATCGCGATTCTCGGCTCGTACGGTGGCGCGGCTGCGGATCCGCGCCACCGGGGCCTCGCTTCGCGAGACTGTCAGGCCTTTTCGAGCTTCTTGTATTTCGTGGCGTCTTCCGAACCCTTCGTGGCATTGCCCTTCGAGTAGGAATGCGCGCCGACACCGGCAAGGGCGCCACCCTGCACGATCAGATATTCGTCGCGGATCGGGCGGTTCTCGAAGAAGCATTCGAGAATTTCGCGGGTGCCCGCCGCATAGCGCGTCTGGGCCGACAGCGAGGTGCCCGACATATGCGGCGTCATGCCTTCATTGGGCATCGTGCGCCACGGATGATCGTTCGGCGCAGGCTGCGGGAACCACACATCGCCCGCGTAACCGGCCAGACGCCCCGATTCCATCGCCCGCACGATCGCATCCCGGTCGCAGAGCTTGCCGCGCGCCGTGTTGACGATGTAGGCGCCGCGCTTGAACAGCTTGAGCGTCTCATCGTTGATCATGTGCTCCGTTTCCGGATGCAGCGGGCAGTTGAGCGTGACGACATCGCAATGCGGATACATGTCTTCGCGCTTGGCGTGCCAGGTCAGGTTGAGCTCCTTCTCGACCGCTTCCGGCAGGCGGTGGCGATCGGTGTAGTGGAGCTTGACGTCGAACGGCGCGAGGCGGCGCAGAACCGCAAGACCGATGCGGCCTGCGGCCACCGTGCCGACATGCATACCCTCAAGATCGTAGGACTGCTTGACGGCATCGGCGATGTTCCAGCCGCCCTTCCGGACAATGTCGTGCGCCGGAATGTAATTGCGCACGAGGCCGAGGATCATCATCACCACGTGCTCGGCAACCGAAATCGAGTTGCAGAACGTGACTTCGGCAACGGTGATGTTGCGCTCCATCGCGGCCTGAAGGTCGACATGGTCCGAACCGATGCCGGCCGTCAGCGCAAGTTTCAGCTTGGGCGCCTTGGCGATGCGCTCCGCCGTCAGATAGGCCGGCCAGAACGGCTGCGAGATGATGACTTCCGCATCCTTCAGATGCTTTTCCAGCTCGGAATCAGGGCTGTCCTTGGACGATGTCACAACAAGCTCGTGGCCGAGGCCTTCGAGATATTTGCGCAGGCCAAGCTCGCCCGAGACCGAACCCAGCATTTCACCGGGCTTGAAGTCGATGGCCTTGGGGGTCGGCGCGGTCTGGCCGTCCGAATAGACCTTGATGTCCGGAATGCTGTCGCGGGCATATTTCGGCGGGAATCCGGTTTCCGGATCGTCGTAGAGTACAGCAACAACTTTTGCCATGAGAGGTCTCCCTGTGTGTCTGCACAGAAGGCAAAGCGGTGCCGTTGCAGCAAACCGCGTTGCTGGCCTTGATCGACCCATTTTGGTGCAGACATTTCGCTGCGCCACACGGCGTCAGCTTCTTCAACTGATGTGGCCCCGAGGGCCTCAGCTTTCAAACTGAATGTTTTTGTTCGTTGATAAGCCCGGCCTATCAAACGCGGTATCCCCTTGCAGTTTCTGACGAACTTCGGGCAACGCCGCCACGCTTCGCAGGGCGCGCGCCAACGGTTGCAGCGGTTCGCGCTCGGCCAGAACGAGCCCGACCTCGTGCCGGATCACCGGATCGCCGAGCCTCAGCGTCGAGAAGTCCTCAAGATCGCCCAGAACTGCCAGATAGGTGTGTGGGATGACCGTCGCCCATTGCGCCGTGCGCAGATGCTGGAGCAGCGCAAACGGCGAATTCGTCTCGAAAACGGGCCGCACCACCTGTCCCGCTTCGCGAAAATGCATGTCGAGAATGCGCCGGTTCTGCATGTCGTTGGTCAGAAGGCCGAGCGGCAATCCCGCCGCCTCCTCCCAGCCGATCGTGTCGCGCTTGCCGACCAGCCCGGGCGGCGCCACGAGAACGTAATGCTCCTCATACAGCGGGAACGTGCGTACGCGCGCCAGGGGCTCGTTGTCGAGATAGGTGATGCCAGCATCGAGCTCGAACGCGTCGAGACCGCGCTGGATTTCGGCCGATGTCTGCGACAGAACCTGGATCGTCGTGCGCGGATGGGCCTGCGCGAACGGCTCGGTCAGCCAGTGCACGAGCGGCAGCGCAACCGGAATGACGCCGATCTTGAGCTGCCCCGTCAGCCCTTCGCGCAGGCTTCCCAGTTCCTGCGTGAGCCCTTCATAGTCCGACGTGACGCGCTGCGCCCAGGCCAGCACCTGCTCGCCTTCTGCAGTAAACCCGACAAACCGATGCCCGCGCTCGACGACGAGAACACCGAGCGTTTCCTCGATCTGCTTGATGCCGGCGGACAGAGTGGGCTGCGTTACGTTGCAGGCCGCGGCCGCGCGTGCGAAATGACGTTCACGCGCGAGCGCCGTTAGATATTGAAGCTGCCTGATGAGCATGGCGCGAAACCCCGTATGTCATCACGAGACATAGGCGCGGGAAACACGGGCAGCAACAGATTTAGTTTCGATCTGATCAAGTCAAAAAGTGAAGAAAACCTATGAACTCATAGGGTTTTTCTATTTCACTCACATCATTGCGTCAGAAACCTTGAGCGGAAAGCCCGTCCGGCCTTCCCCTCCTCTTCTCCCCGCAGGAACAGCTTCTTCATATAGACGCCGTCGAACGCGCCCTGTGAGATGTCGGTGAAATCGTCGCCGATGCTGGCAATGCCGAAAGGCGTGCCGTCGCGCTTTGCCGCCGCCGCCGAAAGCTCGCTGTCGACGCGACCGGATGTCTTCAGCGAGATCGAAATCGCGCGTCCGAGCAGCGTCAGAACGTTCTGCTGCACGATCTCGAAATGCGGACCTTTTTTCGCATTCAGGAGCACGTAAATCGCGCTTGCCGGTAGCTTCGCCGTCATCGCGCCGTCAAGCCATGCCGCCGGGCCGACATAGAACGGCCCGCCGACGCTGCCGTCGATATGGACTTCGCGTATGCATTTTCCGTTCGCTTCCAGATCGATCGCGACCGGCGGAAACAGCCCCGGAACGGCGGAGGATGCGAGGATCACGTCGCGAAACAGCGCCAGAGCCGTCTCGTCGCCTTTGGTTGCGATGGCGCCCATGTCCCAGACGACGCGGCGTTCGGAATCGAGGTTCGCCGTCACCACGTAAAGACGGCGCCCCTTGCGGTGTTCTGCGGCGACCGCCTTTACGATCTCGCTCGTCGCCTGCCGGGAGATCAGGTCCTTCAGCGGCCATGTGTCGAGCAGGCTCTGGTCCGTCTCGGCGTCTTCGAAGATATCGCCGGCATTGATCGTGGTGTAATTCTCGCGCAGGACGCCGTCATAAGCGGGCCCCAGAAACGCAAAGGGCGCGATTGCCGCGCCCGTTGAAATGCCTGTGATGACGGAAAAGTCGGGGCGGTCGCCTTTGGCGGTCCAGCCGTTCAGCACACCTGCCGAATAGGCCCCGTCGGCACCGCCGCCCGATATCGCAAGCCACGGTCCCGGCTTTTTGGGGGCGGCCTCCAGAAAAGCACCGACATCGTCGGCAAAGAACCGCGCATTCTTTATGCCGGGGATTTGCGCTGCGTTCTGTTCGTCGAGGGTGAAGGGGATGCGCATCCCGTCGGCCGACATGCATTCCGCCGCGCGCACGCCAACCGGTGAGGTCAGGATGACGGTCAGGGCCAGCAGCCCGGCCAAAATCGGGTTCTGTGTGCCTCTCTTCATGGCCCCACACTACTCCACAAAACATATGTGAAGCTTAACGTGGGGAGGACGCTCTCATGATTCCATGACAGCTTTGCGCAATTCAGCCATGCCACGCGCGAAGTGGTAGAGCGCAATGCCGCTCGAGGTCGCGACATTCAGGCTGTCGAAGCCGGGCGACATCGCGATGCGGAGGGTCGTCGTGCGCTCAAGCATCTCGCGCGGCAGGCCCCGGCCCTCCGCGCCGAACAGCAGCGCCGCGCGCCGGGGTGGCACGTAATCGGCGAGTTCCTCCCGCCCGGAAGGAGACAGCGACACCGCCGTCAGGCCATGGCGATCCAGAAGCGAGAGCATGTCTTCGTCGACCCGCGCGAAGGGAAGATCGAGCACCGCCCCCGCCGACACGCGGATGGCCTTGCGGTACAGCGGGTCGCAGCTCGTGGGGTCAAGAAGGACGGCATCGACGCCGAACCCGGCCGCGTTGCGGAACAGCCCGCCCATATTGTCGTGATTGGCGATGCCGACCAGAACGACCACAAGCGCCTTCTCCGGCAGCGCGGCCAGCAGGGCATCGGCTCCCTCGTCCGGTAGCCGCTGGCCGAGCGCAAGCATGCCCCGGTGCAGATGAAAGCCGGCGATCGTGTCGAGCAGCTCTTGGGGGGCGGTGAAAACCGGCACGTCCGGGGGAAGCTCCGCCAGAACCGGCGCAAGCCTCTCAAGCCGCTTCTCGGCGAGCAGCAAGGAGACGGCCCGATGGCGGGGCGAAGCGATCAGTTTGCGCAGAACGATCTCGCCTTCGGCGATGAAGTGCCCGTCGCGGCCGACGAGATCACGCTCACGCACCTCCCGGAAGGGAGCAATACCTGGATCTTCAACGCCGGTGATTGGAACGATGCGGGGCATCAGAGCGTCATAAAACGACTGCCACGCCCCAGTCCACAAACCTGACGCGACGCACACGGAGCTCACGCGCGTGAACGATCCTTTCAATCTCGAGCGCTTTGTCAGCGCACAGACCGATATCTACGCCGATGCGCTTGCAGAACTGGAAAGCGGCCGCAAGACGAGCCATTGGATGTGGTTCATCTTTCCGCAGCTTGCTGCGCTCGGCCGCTCCGAGACCTCCCTGCTCTACGGAATAAGCTCACTGGAGGAAGCGCAAGCCTATCTCGCGCACCCCCTGCTCGGTCCGCGCCTGCTCACCTGCGCGCGAACGGTCAATGCGCTCTCCGGCCGTACGGCACATGACATTTTCGCGAGCCCGGACTACCTCAAATTCCGCTCCTGCATGACGCTGTTTTCGGAAGCGGAACCGTCGCAATCCGTATTTACGGACGCGCTGGCAAAATATTATGGCGGCGACGCGGACCCCGAGACCCTCTCGCTTCTGAGGGCACCCAGCGCCGCGCGTGGATAGCATCACGAAACGGTGAGACATCCCGTTTCGGCGTCAGGCGAGGAGCTCCACGCTCATGCGCCAGTTGCGGCGCGCACCCGGTTCGAGACGGACAATGCCGGGCTTGTCCCAGATATCGCCCGCGAAGCCAGCCGGGTCGGAATGCCCCTGCCAGGGCTCGATGCAGACAAAGCCCGCGCCCGGCTTCGACCAGATGCCGAGATGGGGCGTATCGGGGTAGTGCACGTCGAGATGGGGCCTGCCCGGCACGCCGTAAGACAGCGAACTGCCCTTCAGCGCCGTAAAGACAAGCGCATCCTCCGTGAACAGGCTGTCGTCGAGAACGAGCGTGTCGCCATCAAGCGGGCTCGGCTGTGCAGCAGGATCGAGCAGGCCATCCGCATCGAGCCGATGCAAAGGCAGATCGCTGTCATTGGCAAACACAAGACGATGCTCGGCCCGTGTGCCGCCATACGGCAGCGGCCACACGAAAGCGGGGTGGAAGCCGAGGCTCGCCGGAAGCGGCGCGGTCCCGGTGTTCGTCAGCTCCGCCTCGACATCGAGCTGATGGCCGGAAATGGCAAAGCCGAGATCGAGCGTGAACTCGAAGGGATAGACGGCGCGGGTTTCGTCATCGGAAGACAGGCGAAACACCGCCTGTGCGTCGTCCGCCCGAAGCAGAGAAAATGTACGGCGTCGCGCGAAACCGTGGCGCGGCAGCTCATAGCTTTTGCCGTCGAGGCTGTAACGCCCGCCGTTCAGCGAACCAACGATCGGAAAGAGAACCGGCGCGCGGCCCGCCCAATAGGCCGCATCGCCGCTCCAGAGAAGATCGCGCCCCTCCTCGTCGCGCAAAGCCTGAAGCTCGGCGCCGAGAAGGCTGATATCGGCGGAAAGATGCGCGCCGGCGATCGTAATGACGTCTTCGCTCACCGGCCCGGCCCCGTCCGCGATCTCAGTTGTCGAGGAAGCTCCGCAGCTTACGCGAGCGCGAGGGGTGCTTCAGCTTGCGCAGGGCCTTCGCCTCGATCTGGCGGATACGCTCGCGCGTCACCGAGAACTGCTGGCCGACTTCTTCCAGCGTGTGGTCGGTGTTCATGCCGATGCCGAAGCGCATGCGCAGAACGCGTTCCTCGCGCGGCGTGAGCGTCGCCAGCACGCGCGTCGTCGTTTCGCGCAGGTTGGACTGGATGGCGGCATCGATGGGCAGGATCGCGTTCTTGTCCTCGATGAAATCGCCCAGATGCGAATCCTCCTCGTCGCCGATCGGCGTTTCGAGCGAGATCGGCTCCTTGGCGATCTTGAGAACCTTGCGCACCTTTTCCAGCGGCATGGCCAGCTTTTCGGCCAGCTCTTCGGGCGTCGGCTCGCGTCCGATCTCGTGCAGCATCTGGCGGGACGTGCGGACGATCTTGTTGATCGTCTCGATCATGTGCACCGGGATACGGATCGTGCGCGCCTGGTCGGCGATCGAGCGCGTGATTGCCTGACGGATCCACCACGTCGCATAGGTCGAGAATTTGTAGCCGCGGCGGTATTCGAACTTATCGACCGCCTTCATCAGGCCGATATTGCCTTCCTGAATGAGATCAAGGAATTGCAGGCCGCGGTTCGTGTACTTCTTCGCAATCGAGATGACGAGACGCAGGTTCGCCTCGACCATTTCCTTCTTGGCCTGACGGGCTTCTTTCTCGCCCTTCTGAACCATCTGGACGATCTTGCGGTATTCGGTGATCTCAAGGCCGGTCTCGGCCGCGAGCGTCTGGATCTCGGCGCGGAGGTCCTTCACCAGATCCTTGTCGGCGGCGATGAAATCGCGCCAGCCACGGGTGGCGAGCTTGCCGACGCGGCGGATCCAGTTCGGATCGAGTTCCGAGCCCTGATGCTCTTTCAGGAATTCAAGGCGGTCGACACCATAGCTGTCCGCGAGGCGGAACAGGCGGCCCTCCAGCGAAACGAGACGCTTGTTGATGTCGTACAGCTGCTCGACCAGAGCCTCGATGCGGTGCGCGTTCAGCGACAGCGATTTGACGTCCTCGACGATCTGGTCCTTGAGCGTCTTGTATTTACGCTCCTGTGCCGGCGTCAGGCGGTCGTTCTTCAGCCGCTGCTCGACGTTCTGGTCTTGCAGGCGGCGCAGCTTCTTGTAGTTCTCGGCGATGTTGTCGAAGGTTTCGACGACCTGCGGCTTCAGTTCGGCTTCCATCGCCGCGAGAGACGGGTTCCCCTCATCGTCCTCGTCATCCATGTCGCCGAGCGGCGGCGCGGCGCCTTCGGGAAGATCATCCCCCTCGGCTGCCGCAGGCTTGACCGGCTGGCCGTCCGCGCCGATCTGGATCGGTGCCGGAATGGCCTTACCTTCCGGGCCGGCATAGGTCGCTTCGAGATCGATGATGTCGCGCAGGAGAATCTTGCCCTCGGCAAGCTCGTCGCGCCAGATGATGATGGCCTGGAAGGTCAGCGGGCTTTCGCACAGGCCCGCGATCATGGCCTCGCGGCCGGCCTCGATGCGCTTGGCGATCGCGATCTCGCCCTCGCGGGAGAGAAGCTCGACCGAGCCCATTTCGCGCAGATACATGCGCACCGGATCGTCCGTACGATCGGACGGTTCCTTGGCAGTGGTCGTCGTCGCAACCGCGCGCGAGGACGACTCGACGAGATCGCCGCTCTCTTCCTCGTCGTCGTCCCCGTCGGAGGATTCGCCTTCGGCCTCGGCTTCCTCGGCCTCGATGACGTTGATGCCCATCTCGTTGAGCATCGCCATGATGTCTTCGATCTGCTCGGGCGACGTGGAGTCGGACGGAAGGACCTCGTTCAGTTCGTCAAACGTGACATAGCCGCGTTTCTTCGCGGCTTTGATCATGCGTTTTACCGACTGATCGTTGAGATCGAGGATAGCACCGTCGGGGCCGTCGCTGGCCGGGGTCTCAGGTGTGTCTTCCTTGGTCGCGGCTTTATTGGCTGCCATGTCGTCCGTATCTTTGCACCGGGCCATCGGGCGGCCCCGGTTTGTCCACATCCATATATAGCGCAGGGCCCGGCCGCTTTGCACACCCGGGCGAATCTCATACTCAGTTGTCCGCGAACCGTCTTAAGCAGGGATTAACCAGCCAAACGGCCTCCGAGGCTCAGAAACTCCGCGCAGGTCGCCCGGAAGCGGCACCAAAGCCTTCGATCATCGCTTCCGTGCCGTCAACCGTCTTGAGCTGCTGCTGAATATCGGCGAGACGGGAAAAATTCTCCTCGCTCAGATCTTGCCCCAGAGCATCCTGCGCCGCGCGAAGCTCCTTATTTAGCGCATGAGCCTTCTGATGCAAGGCAAGGCTATGCAGGAAGCCGGTCTCGGCGTCTATATCATCCGCTTTCGGGGCGGCCCACCACAGGCCCGGCGTCAACGCCGCCTCCGCCCGGGCAAGCTCGGCGGACAGCCCGGCCCGCGAGATCGCCGCCTCCATCAGCTCTCGCGTCTCGCTCTCGCCATGCGCCGCGGCATCGATGGCCACGGCGCGCAGGCGCACCAGATCGGGCGATGAGAATTCGACCTCGCAGATCGTCTCGGCATGGCGGTCGAACAGACGGGGATGGCGTATCAGGCACAGAAGCAGCGCCGCTTCCCGCACCTTGATCCGGCCGGATTGGCCAAACTGCCGCAAGAGCGGGCTTGCCTGCATCGGCACAGTGCTGCGCAGATTGGGCCGCTTGTCGGCGGTCCTCTTTTCCCCCCGCCGAAACGGCACAAGCTGCGCGGGCGGCGGCGCGAAAATCTGAAACTTCTCGGCCATAGCGGCCTGATAATGCCGCCGGACACTCTCGTCCCCGATGGAGCGGACGAGATCGTTCACGCGCTTTTCCAGCATGGCGCGGCGCTCGGGCGTGTCGGCGGGCGCGGCTTCGAGTTCCCGCTCCCACAGAACATCGACCAGCGGGCGCGCCTGTGCGAGCACCGCCTCCATCGCATCCCGGCCCGCGCTTTTGATGAGATCGTCCGGGTCCTGGCCCTCAGGCAGGAAGGCGAACCGGAGCGAGCGGCCGGGCTTGAGGTGGGGCAACGCCACGTCCACGGCGCGGAAGGCGGCGCGCTGGCCGGCCTTGTCGCCGTCGAAACACAGGATCGGCTCGGGCCCCATGCGCCACAGCAGTTCGAGCTGCCCCTCCGTCAGCGCGGTGCCGAGCGGGGCGACGGCATGGGCGATGCCCGCCTGCGCCAGCGCGATCACATCCATATAGCCTTCGACCGCGATCGCGGTTCCGGCTTGATGGGAGGCCGGGCGGGCGCGGTGATGGTTGAAGAGCACAGTGCCCTTGTGAAAGAGCGTGGTGTCCGGCGAGTTCAGATATTTCGCCTGTGCATCGGCCTGCATCGCACGCCCGCCGAAGGCGATCACCCGCCCCCGCACATCGTGGATCGGGAACATGATGCGGTCGCGGAAGCGGTCGAACGGTTCGGGGATGTCTTCGCCATGGACGACGAGCCCCGTCTCGATGAGATCGTCCATCGAAATGTTCTGCGCCAGCAAATGGTTCTTCAGCGCGTGCCGGTCGCCGGGGGCATAGCCGAGGCGAAAACTGGCGCGGGTTTCGGCGCGCAGGCCCCGTCCGTCGAGATAGGAGCGCGCCCGCGCGCCAGCCTGTCCCGCCAGAGCCGCCTCGAAGAATTTCGCGGCCATGTCCATGACATCGGCCAGGCTCGCGCGCCGGGCGAAGCGTTCCTGTTCCTGCGGCGCCGATTTCGGAACCTCGAGCCCCGCCTGCCCCGCAAGCCGCTCCACCGCCTCGGGGAAGGTCACGCCCTCCGTCTCCATGACGAAGCGGAACACGTCACCGTGCTTTCCACTCGAAAAACAGTGATAGAAGCCCTTCTGATCGTTCACGAAAAAGCTCGGCGTCTTTTCCTTGTTGAACGGCGAAAGCCCCGCAAATTCGCGGCCCTTCTTGGTGAGCTTCACGCGGCGGCCAACGACTTCCGACACCGGAAGGCGCGCGCGGATCTCGTCCAGAAATTCGGGGGTGAAGGCCATGAGAGATATATAGACCGATTGCGCCGCCCGGGGACACTTATCCCCGACATCCCCCGCCCGTCCCGCGCCCGGCCCCTATCGCTTCCGTAATTGCCCCAGATTGCCGCCTGGCGGAAGGCGCCCCACATTCGGGAAGTGCCACTGGAAAGCCGGAGGTCACTTCAATGTATAGCCACATCCTCATTCCCACCGACGGGTCGGACATCGCCCGCAAAGGCGTCGATCACGGGCTCGACCTTGCGCAGAAGATCGGCAGCAAGGTAACGGTCCTGATCGTCACCGAGCCCTATCCGATTTATGCCACCTCGGCGCATTTCTCATGGTCTCCGCCCGAGCGCGATATCGAGAAATACGACAGATCGCAGGATGCTTTCGCGCAGGCCGCTCTCGATCCTGTGCGCAACGCGGCGCATGCGCTGGGCATCGAGATCGACACGCTTCATGTTGCCAAGGACATACCTTCTGATGCGATCGTACGCACGGCGGAGGACCGTGGCTGCGATCTGATCGTCATGGCCTCGCACGGGCGGCGTGGCCTTGTCCGGCTTCTGCTGGGCAGCCAGGCATCGCAGGTGCTGCACCACACCGACGTTCCCGTGCTGATCGTCAAATGACGTCCATCTTCCTGCCATCCCGGAGCGTCAGAATCTTGAAGATGCGAACAGGGATGATCTACGGTCTCATTCTCGGCTCGGTCCTCGGCGGTGCCGTGTTCGACAATATCGGGCTCGGCATCGGCATCGGGCTTGCGGGAGGCATTGCCTGGAACGCCTTCGAAAAGAAGGACGGTTGATGGCGCGTCACGCGCGCACGAGATGCCGGTTCCAGCGGCGTTCCAGCAGCCGGAAGCCCTGCACCAGAAGGAACGACAGCGCGAGATAGATCGCGCCCGCCGCCAGGAAGATTTCGACCGGCGTGTAGGTCTTGGCGATGATCGTGCGCGCCATGCCGGTGAGTTCGAGCAGCGTCACGGTCGAGGCCAGGGCCGAGCCTTTCAGCATCAGGATGACTTCGTTGCCGTAAGCGGGCAGCCCGATACGCGCAGCGCGCGGCAGGATGATGCGGCGGAAGGCGGTCACGCGCGACATGCCGAGCGCGCGCGTCGCCTCCACTTCCCCCACCGGCACGGCCTGAATGGCCCCGCGCAGGATTTCGGCGATGTAAGCCGCTGTGTGCAGCGACATCGTAATGACGGCGCACCAATAGGCTTCGCGCAGGATCGGCCAGAATATGGAATTCCTCACCGCCTCGAACTGGCCGAGCCCGTAATAGACGAGGAAAAGCTGAACCAGCAGCGGCGTGCCGCGAAAGAAGAAAATGTAGGCATAGGGAAACGCCGAGATCAGCGGATTGGACGAGATGCGGCCCAGCGCCAGCGGCAGGGCAAGCGCGAGCCCCAATATGCCCGACACCGCCACGAGCTGGAGCGAGAGCACCGCTCCCTGCAGAAGCTGGGGGAGCGAATCCCACATGAGCTGGAAGTTCATGCGTGCACCCGCCGGATCCCGCGATTGGTGCGCCGCTCAAGAAGCTGAAGCCCGATCGTCGCGACGATGGTGATGCACAGATACATACATGCCGCCGCGAGATAGAACGTGAACGGCTCCTTCGTCGCCCCCGTCGCAATCTGCGCCTTGCGCATGATTTCCTCGAGCCCGATGACAGATACGAGCGCGGTGTCCTTCATCAGCACCATGAACAGATTGCCGAGGCCAGGCAGCGCGATCCTCCAGAGCTGCGGCAGCACGATGCGCCGGAAGATGCGCGCTTTCGAAAGGCCGAGCGCCTGCCCCGCTTCGTATTGCCCGTAAGGGATTGTCAGCAGCGCCCCGCGAAAAACCTCGGTTGCGTAGGCGCCGAAGCACACGGCGAGGGCAAACGTGCCCGCGGCGAACGGACTGAGTTCGACAAAACCGCCGCCGAACCAGCCGGAAACGGTCGTCAGCACGCTCGTCGAGCCGAAATAGATCAGCAGAACGACGACGAATTCCGGAACGCCCCGAAACAGGGTCGAGTAGAGATCGCCGGCGATCCTTAAAGGCCGGAGGCGCGAGCTTTTCATCACGGCGCCGAGCAGGCCAAGGCCAAGGCCAAGCACGAGCGCGGCCAGCGCCAGCCGGATCGTCATCCACGCGCCGAGGAGAAGCTGGTGGCCGAAGCCCTGAAGATCGATCATCGGAGCCGGATCGGAAGAAAAAGGCCGCCGCGCACGATGCGGGGCGGCCTCACCTTATCAGCGGATCGAGAAGGGGAAATACTTCTCGTTGATCTTTGCGTAGGTACCGTTGTCCATGATCGTCTTGAGCGCCGTGTTCAGCTTGGCCAGCAGGTCGGTGTCGGCCTTGCGGACCGCGATGCCGATCTTGTCGTCGTCGAACACCGGCTCGCCCTTGAACTCGAAGTTCTTGCCGGTCTCGCTCTGCAGCCATTCATAGGCCGGGTAGACGTCGGCGATGACCGCGTCGGTGCGGCCGGCTTCAAGGTCGAGCCAGGCGTTTTCTTGCGTGTCGTACAGGCTGACCTTGGCCCCCGGCACGTTCTTTTCCAGCCATTCGGCGGCAAGCGTCGCGCGCTGGGCGCCGATCGTCTTCGACTTCATGGCCTCCGGGCTGATGTCGAGATCGGTGCCCTTCTTGGCGACGTATTGCAGCTTGTTGGAATAATAGGGGTCGGTAAAGCTGACCGCCTTCAGGCGCTCTTCGGTGATCGACATGGAGGCGACGACGAAGTCGAACTTCTTGTTGTTCAACGCCGGGATCATGCCGTCCCAATCCTGCGCCACGATGGTGCAATCCGCCTTCATCTCGGCGCAAAGCGCGTTGGCAATGTCGATGTCGAAGCCGGTGATGTTGCCGCTTGCATCCTTGGTGTTGAAGGGCGGATAGGCCCCTTCCGAACCGACACGATAGCTCTCCGCATGGACCGCGGAGACCGAAAGGGCCGCGAACGCGGCGGCGGCGAGAACTCTGAACATCATACGACCTGCTCCCTGTTATGCAGATGTTGGCTCGCCATGAACTGGCGGCAGCGGGCGGATGTCGGATGGTCGAACACCTGTTCCGGGGTGCCCGCCTCCTCGATCCGTCCGGCGTGAAGAAAGATCGCCTGGGTTGAAACGTTCCGGGCGAAGCGCATTTCGTGGGTCACCAGCAGCATGGTGCGGCCCTCCTGGGCGAGCGCCTGGATGACGCCCAGAACCTCCCCGACCATTTCGGGATCGAGCGCCGAGGTCGGTTCGTCGAACAGCACGATTTCCGGCTCCATGGCCAGAGTGCGGGCGATGGCGGCGCGCTGCTGCTGCCCGCCCGAGAGCATCATGGGATAGGAATGGGCCTTGTCGGCAATGCCGACCTTGTCGAGCAGTTTCTGCCCCCGGGCCAAAGCCTCGGCGCGGGACAGGCCGAGCACCTGAATGGGCGCCTCGACGACGTTCTCGATGACCGTCATGTGTGGCCACAGATTGAAATTCTGGAAGACGAAACCGAGCTTGGAGCGCAGGCGCGAAATCTGCCGCGAATCGGCGGCCGCGAGCGATCCGTCCTTCTGACGCTTCAGGCGAATTTCTTCGCCATGCAGGATGATCTGCCCCTCATCGGGCTGCTCCAGAAGGTTCAGGCAGCGCAGAAGGGTCGATTTTCCGGAGCCGGAAGTGCCGACGATCGCGATGACGTCTCCCGTCCGCGCCTCGATGTCGATGCCCTTGAGGACCTCAAGCTTGCCGTATGCCTTGCTGATCCCCCGCGCGGTCAGCGCAGGCACGGCGTTTGCCTCGTCTGGCAGAACACACTCTCCTTATTGCATCGCCACTCTCTTCAACCGCTCGGTTTGAGTCAATTCGGCTAAAGAGCAAAAGCCATGATAAAAAAGTGGAATTTCGCCGGAACGCAAAAAGCCCGGCCTAAGCCGGGCTTTCACAAAGTGGCAGAAGTCTGCCCTCTGACGGATCAAACCGTCTTGAGGTTTGCAGCCTTGCTCTTGCCGCGGTCGGACACGATTTCGAACTCGACCTTCTGGCCCTCGTTCAGGCTGTAGATGCCAGCCTGCTCAAGCGCCGTGGCGTGAACGAACACGTCCGGACCACCGGCATCCGGCTGAATGAAGCCGTAGCCCTTCTGCGAGTTGTAAAACTTAACCGTACCAACATTAGCCATTGTCTGGCCTCCTGACTTGCACACCCCGAAGAGTGTGCGCCGCAAACTCGATTTTGGGACACTTGCGGCACGCTAGGCAGGCAAGGCAAACCAAAAATCGTTCTCAGCCCGTCAAACCAAATCAGCATGGCGGGCTGGGCTCCTAGATGGCCCACGGATGTGGCAAAGGCAAGGACGCGGTCGAGGTTTCGCGATCCTCCGAGAGGGCGGGCTGTCGCAAACCTCAGGTCAGGGCTGGAAGATGGCCCGCACGAAATCGCGGTAGAGCAGCACCTGCCGGGGAAGGATCGTCGCATCCTTCAGCGCCCGGCCCAGAATAAGCGCCCCCTCCACCAGCGAGGCCGCCATATCTGCCAGCGCCTCCAGGTCGATCTTCTCCTTCGGCGGATAGATCTCGGCGATGAGGTCGAACCGCGCCCGGAAACGGCGGCGCCAGACGAGGATGGATTCCGCGTTCATGTCGCGGATGTCCTGATCGAACAATTGATCCTGATAGCAGAAGCTTGCCGCAAGGCAGCCGGGGTGATGTTCCGGCAGGTCGGCCAAGGCTTCGGCGAAGAGTTTCAACCCGACAAGAAAGCCGTGAAGCGGGTCGTCGTGGAGCTCGTCGCCGCGCGTGAAAATACCGTCCAGCACGTCCCGGTCCTGCGCCAGATAGCGCAGCATCAGGGCACGTGCGAGCGCGTTCTTGTCCTTGAAGTGATAGAAGAAGCCCGACTTGGTGATCCCGACATCGACGATCAGTTCGTCGATGGAGGTCGCCGCAAAACCCTTGGCGACAACGGCGCGCTCGGCCGCTTCGAGCAATCGCTCGCGGGTGTCGGTCCTGCGTCGGTCGGCGGTTTCGAGCATGATCTTGCTGTACCTCGGGTGCAGTTATGCCTCCAGCTTATTTCCGGAGTGTTTCGAGCCTTCCGTGCCGCACAACGAAACCCGAGCAGGCACAGGGCATTGGCGGGCATCGCAAAGGCTTGACCACGCGCTTTCTATTCGGCGCGCCAGCGCGTCTCTAGGTTCCGCCTCCGGGTGGAAGTTCTGGAGCACATGATGGCGAAGTACCGACACGATCTGCCGCAAGTGAAGGACAAGGTCTTTCTCACCGACAGCGGCCTTGAGACCACGCTCATTTTCCACGACGGCATGGACCTGCCCTGCTTTGCGAGCTTCCCTCTGCTCGACACGGAGGAAGGGTTGAGGCGCCTGCGTCACTACTACGAGCTTCATGCCGGCATGGCGGTCGCATCGGGCCTCGGCTTCGTGCTGGAATCGGTGACCTGGCGCGCCCACCGCGATTGGGGGGCGAAGCTCGGCTACGGCGCGGCGGATCTCGACCGCGTCAACCGCGACGCCATCGCCTTCCTCGAAGAGATCCGCGCGGCGCACGAGACGCCCGCTTCGCCGCTCGTGATCTCCGGCAATCTGGGACCGCGCGGCGACGGCTACGATCCCGGCACGCTGATGAGCCCGCGCGAGGCCGAGGATTACCACCTTGCGCAGATCGCAACCCTCGCGGACACGAACGCCGATTTCATCTCCGCCTTCACGATGAACAATGTGAACGAGGCGATCGGCATCATCCGCGCGGCAAAGCGCAAGGGCATTCCGTCCGTCGTCTCGTTCACGCTCGAAACCGACGGAAAGCTCGCCACCGGCCAGAGCCTCAAGGACGCAATCGTGCAGGCCGATGCAGAGACGCACGGCGCCGCCGCCTATTACATGATCAATTGTGCGCATCCGACCCATTTCGAACATGTGCTGACGTCGACGGAAGACTGGGCGGCACGCCTTCGCGGCATCCGCGCGAACGCCTCCCGGCGCAGCCATGCCGAGCTCGACAATTCGACCGATCTGGACGCCGGAAATCCCGTGGAGCTTGGCACGCAATATCGCGATCTGCGGCGCGGCCATCGCCGCATCACGATCCTCGGCGGCTGCTGCGGCACCGACCACCGGCATGTCCAGGAGATCGCGCGCTGGTGCGAGGCCGTCGCCGCGTGACGCTCGCGCATTCGTAATAGGTTGCGTATTGCCAAGAGGCCGAACATGGGGGATTGACCCCCCATGCTTCGATTCGCCTTTGCGGCCGTTGCCGCCCTCACCCTCCTTCCCCTTGTCGCCCACGCCGAAAACGATCCGCGCTATGGCGGGATCGACAGCCGCGCCGGCGAGCTGAGAAATCTTCGCGCGGTGCTCGTGGCGAGGGACGGAAAAGTCCTCTATGAGCGCGGCGCCGTCGATGCGCCCGCCAACATCAAGTCGGCGTCGAAAACCATCGTCACCGCGCTCGTCGGCGTGGCCGTGGACAAGGGCGTGCTGCAAGGCAAGGACCAGAAGATCGCAAGCGTGCTCGCCGCGAGCTTCCCCAAAGAGCCGGACCCGCGCCTCAACGACATCACGCTCGAAGACCTCATGACCATGCGCGCCGGGCTGGAGCGCACATCGGGCGCCAATTACGGCAGCTGGATTTCAAGCCGCAACTGGGTGCAGAACGCCCTCGCCCGCCCCTTCGTCGACGAGCCGGGCGGACGCATGCTCTATTCCACCGGCAACACCCATCTTCTGTCGGCCGTATTGACGCGCGCCTCCGGCAAATCCACGCTCGCCCTCGCCAATGAATGGCTTGGCCAGCCGCTGGGCTTCCGCATCGCATCCTGGGACCGCGACAAGCAGGGCATCTATCTTGGCGGCAACAACATGGCGATCTCGCCGCGCTCCCTGCTGAAATTCGGCGAGATGTTCCGCAATCGCGGCATGGCGGACGGCGTGCGCGTCCTCCCCGAAGCCTGGATCGACGCATCGTGGACGCCCGTCACGCAAAGCTTCTTCACCGGACACGGCTACGGCTATGGCTGGTTCGCGACCGACATGGCCGGGCATCGCGTCAATTACGCCTGGGGGCATGGCGGGCAGATGCTCTATGTCGTGCCGACACTCGGACTGAGCGTGGTGATGACTTCCGACACCGGAAATTATCAGCGCGGCTCCGGTTATGTGGACAAACTGCACGCCATTCTGGGCGAGGTCATAATTCCGGCCGCAATGGAAGGGCAAAGCCCGGGTTAGACTCAATCCAGGAATTTGCGGAGCTTGCTCGTGCCGGCCTTCCTTCTCGTCTTTGCCGCCCTCCTCCTCAGCGCGCTTCCCGCTGCGGCCCAGAACAGACCGGCGCTCGAGGCCGAATTCCGCGGCTGGATCGAAAAGAAGGTCTGGCCGGACGCCCAGAAGGCCAAGGTCTCGCGAAAGACCTTCGAGGCCGCCTTCCGCGGCATCACGCTCGACTGGACCCTGCCCGATCTCGCCGCCCCCGGCGCGCCGCCCGCCAAGGAGCAGCGCCAGCCCGAATTTCAGACGCCGGGCCGCTACATCGCCGAAAACCGTCTTGCCCCCCTCGTCGCGGGCGGGCGCGCGGCTCTGAAGCAGTGGAAGCAGACGCTTGATCAGGTGGAGCGTCAATACGGCGTGCCGCGCGAGATCATCGTCGCCATCTGGGGCCGCGAGACGGGCTACGGCGCGGTGAAGGGCAACATGAACGCCGTGCAGGCTTTGGCGACGCTCGGCTTCATGGGCGCGCGCAAGCAATATTTCTATCCCGAACTCATCGCCACGCTGCAGATTCTCGAAGGCGATCATCTTCCACTGTCGGATCTGAAAAGCTCATGGGCCGGCGCGATGGGCCAGCCGCAATTCCTGCCCTCCAAGTTCCTGCGCTACGCGGTCGATCAGAACAACGACGGCAAGCGCGACATCTGGAATTCGGTGCCGGACGTGCTCGGCTCCATCGGCCATTACCTGAAGGCGCATGGCTGGGTCGCCGGGCGTCACTGGGGCACGGAGATTTCGGCGCCCGCCTCGGCGTCCTGCACGTTCGAGGGGCCGGACAAGCCCCGCCCCGTGTCCGAATGGCTCGCGCTCGGCGCAACGCCGCAGCGCGATGTGCTGTCGCGCCAGCCGCATCTCGCGGGGCACCTGCTGATGCCCGCCGGGCGGCACGGACCGGCCTTTCTCGTGTCCGAGAATTTCTACGTCCTGAAAAGCTACAACGAATCCGATATGTACGCGCTTTTCATCGGCCATCTCGCCGACCGCTTCGTGTCGGATGCGAAGATCGCGGCGGGCTGGGACCAGCTCTCCGGCTTCAACCGCTCGGATGTGCGCGCGATGCAGCAGCGTCTGGAAAAGCTTGGAATGGACGCGGGCGGCACGGACGGTCTCGTCGGCTTCCGCACCCGCGTCGCCATCGGCACATGGCAGCGCCAGAAGGGACTTCAGGAAACCTGCTTCCCGGACGCAAAGCTCGTCCGGGAAGCAGGACGTTGATCCTCAGATGAGGAACAGGCTGAGCACGTAGATCGTCGCCATGGCGAATGCGCCCTGCACGAACGTGCCGGCCGTCTGACCCTTGAAGGCCGTCGACAGCGTGAAGCGGCTGAACTGGGAAACGACCCAGAAGAAGCTGTCGTTCACATGCGAAACGGTCATGCCGCCCGCGCCGACCGCCATGACGGTCAGCACGCGCCCCATTTCGCTGTCGAGCCCGAGATCGCCCAGCAGCGGCGCCACCAGAGCCGACGTCGTGACGAGCGACACGGTGGTCGATCCCTGCGCGGTCTTGATGGCAGCTGCGACGATGTAGGGCATGAAGATGCCGACACCGAGCGCCGAGAGCGTCTGGCCGAGATAGGTGCCGATGCCCGACGCGGCGAGAACCGCACCGAAAGCGCCGCCCGCACCCGTGATGAGCAGGATCGGCGCCGCGGCGACGATGCCCTCCTCCGCCTGCGCGGCGAAGCCCTTGAGCTTCTCACCCTTGATGAGCGGCAGCGCGACGATGAGGCCGATGGCCAGCGCGATGATCGGATGGCCGAGGAACACAAGGGCCGTCTTCAGGCCGCCACCGCCGAAAATGTTGGCGGGGAACGCCGCAATCGAGCCGAGGCAAATCAGGAGGATCGGCACGATGATCGGCGCAAACGCCGCACGCGCGCTCGGAATGTCGCCGTAACGGGCGCGCAGCGCCGTGTAGTCGACATCCGGATCGGTGAGTTCGCTGCCCTCGCCCGCCTTCAGCAGAAGATGGTCGTCCTTGCGCGCGAACATGTTGGCCCAGAGCAGGCCGCCCAGAGCCGAAATCGCCGCGACGAACAGGCCGACGCCGATGACGAGGCCGAGATTGTCGCTGAGGCCGAGATTGCCGGCAGCCGCAATCGGGCCCGGCGTCGGCGGCACGAAGGTGTGCGTCGCGTAAAGGCCCGTCGACAGCGCAACCGACATGGCGACGACCGAGACGTTCATGCGCTTCGCCAGCGCGTTCTTCAGCGAGTTCAGGATGACGAAGCCAGAATCGCAGAACACCGGGATCGAAACGAGGTAGCCGATGATCGAGATCGTGAGCGTCGGAAAGCGCTCGCCGATCATCTTGATGACGCCCTCGGCCATGGCGATGGCCCCGCCCGATTTTTCGAGGATGACGCCGATGATCGTGCCGAGCGCGATGACGATGCCGATGCCGCCGAGCGTGTTGCCGAAGCCCGTGCCGATGGTTTTGGGCAGATCGGCCACAGGCAGGCCATAGGCGAGGCCGCCGACCAGAGCCGCCAGAAGCAGCGCAAGGAAAGGATGAAGCTTGAGCCAGGTCGTCGCCAGGACAATGAAGACGATCAGCCCGACCAGAATAAGCACGAGAGACATGGACCTGTCCTTTCAACTCCGGAACCCGGAGCGAATTTTGCCGCAAAAGCGGAAGAAAGCGGATTGTTCGCTGATTGGCGCTCTGCGGCGCCTCCCCGGCGGGCAGGGTTAGGCCAAGCTATGCGCTTGCTTCAATTCGGCTATCGGCTGTTTTGGGGTGTATTTTGGTCTTACACCCTATGGCTAAGGTAGCGCCTAGGCGCTTCGCGAGACGGCGTTCTGCGGTCCGCAGCCTTCATTCAGCTTATAGCCGCTGCGCCCGAGGCGCTTCTGCGCATAGAGCGCCGTATCGGCACGCGCCGCCGCATCGCTCAGAAGATCGCCATCGCAGACCACGCAGCCGCCGATGGAGACCCCGAGGCCGAGCGTTGTGCCATCGTCCAGCACAAGCGGTCTCTCGTTCACGGCGCTCAGGATGCGGTTCGCCAGCCCCTCAAGCGAGCCTTCGTTCACATCGCTTGCCAGAACGATGAACTCGTCGCCGCCCCAGCGTGCGCAGATGTCGCCATGGCGCAAAATCGCGGACATGCGCGCGGCCACTTCGATGATCGCCCGGTCGCCCGCCGAATGCCCATACGTGTCGTTGACCGCTTTGAAATTGTCCATATCCACGAGCAGAAGGCCGATCCGGCGTCCGTCCCGCACCGCCCGGTCCTTCTCGCGCGAAAAGGCTTCCGAAAATCCGCGGCGGTTGCAGATTTCCGTGAGGGGATCGAGGAACGCCAGATGTTCCAGCTTTTCGGTGCGCTCGCGCACCATGCCCTCGAGCACGCCTGTCTTCTCGCCGATCACGCCGGCCATGCGTCCGAAGGCCCGCGTCAGGCGGCCGATCTCGTCGCTACTTCTGTCCGCAGGCACGGCGTCGAAATTTCCGCTCTCGATCTGGTGCACGCCCGCTTCCAGGCGCGCCAGACGATCGAGCACGTGGCGCGTGAACAGCAACGTAATCAGCCCGGCGATGGCGCACCCGATGGCAGCAAGAAGCACCGCGATCGGCATGAACAGCCGCCAGTCCACGATCTCATCGATGTCCATCAGGGTGATGTTGAACCAGCCGAGCCGGTCGAGGTACCCGACGCCCACGAGATATTTGTGATCCCCGATGCGGATGAAGCGGGACAGAACATTGTGCTTGCCCGCGCTGACATCGTTCATCATGGACCGCAGCAGCGCGCGATCCTCGTCGGTGTCGATCAGCGCGAAGATCGTCTTCTTCTGTTTCAGATCGTTGTTGATGGAATGAAAATCGACCTGCCGCGGATCGCGATGGGCCTGCACCGCGCCGCTCAGATCGACGAACATGCTCGTCACCCCCGTCTGGGGAAGATCGACGACCTCGCGAATGAACTGCGACAGGTCGATGCCCGTGCCGAGCACGCCGATGACGTCACGCCCGTCACGGACGACGCAGTTCATCCAGACCTTGGTGACTTTCAGATTGTCGTCGTTGTCGACGTTGAGATGGCACCCGCTTTCGAGCGTCATCGTGTTGTAGAACCAGCCGTCGCGCGGATTTTCGGGCGACAGCGTGTACCGCTTCTGCGCCCCGGCATAGGCGTTCGCCGCATCGTTGAAATAGTAATTACCCGAGCGGCGGATCGCAAAGAAATAGCTGCGGTCCTTGAACGAGGTCCGGTAGTGCTCGAGTTCGGCGAGCCCGCGTTCGGCCCGTGCCGGATCGTCCTCGGAGCGCGCCCAGGAAATGATGGCGGGCGAGCGCGCGGCGGTTTCGGCCAGCGAGACTTCGCGCATCAGGCTTTCGAGGCCGCGATAGCGGTCGAAGAGAATCTGTTTTTCGGCAAGCAGCGTGCCGATCTTGATGACGGTCTGGTCGGTGATCCAGAAGAAGGCTGCGGTCGCCGGCACGGCCACCGCAAGAAAAGCGGCCAGCACGAGAAGAAGGACACGGCCGCGCAGCCCCGAAGGCATCATCGCGCGCACCTTCCCGATCCTCATCTCTTAGCCCCGACGTTTGGCGCCTTTGACAGTACGCCGCAAGAGCGCAGAATTACCCGACGAAGGTTGAAGCTTCGTGCACGCCCGCACCGGGGAACATTCCCCCATAAGTCTGAGTTATTCAAGCAAGAAGCAAAAAAACGAGAGGAGACGGTCTCCATGAATTGGGACATGATTTCAGGTGAATGGAAGCAGTTCAAAGGCAAGGCCAAAGAGGCGTGGGGCGAACTCACCGATGACGATCTGACCGTGGCCGAAGGCCAGCGCGACAAGCTCGTCGGCCGGGTGCAGGAACGTTACGGCTACGCCCGGGACAAGGCCGAGAAAGAGGTCGATCTGTGGGCCAAACGTCTGCACGTCCGCTACGAAGATTCCGGGCCGCAACCTTAAGTAGGCCATCGCCGGCATGACGCCTCGACGGCGTGACGAAATCCCGGGCACACGCAGTGCCCGGGATTTCCGTTTCAGGCCGCGTCTTCGAGAACTTCGTTCGTAACGACTTCGAATTTCGCAAGCACATTCGGGCCGAAAGCGGTCGAGAGCGCCACGTCCGTCGCATCGCGTCCCCGCGCCATGACGATGCGGCCGATGCGCGGTTTGTTGTGACGGGCATCGAATGTGTACCAGCGCCCGCCGAGATAGACTTCGAACCAGGCCGAAAAATCCATGGGTGCCGGGTCTATCGGAACTCCGATATCGCCGAGATAGCCGGTGCAATAGCGCGCGGGCACGTTCATGCAGCGGCACAATGTAATGGCCAGATGCGCGAAATCGCGGCACACGCCGATCTGCTCGTTGTACCCGCCGAAAGCGGTGCGGGTTGCCGAGGCGTGCTGATAGCTGAAACGAATGCGCGCATGGGCGAAGTCGACAATCGCCTGGACGAGCGGCCACCCCTTGAGATGGCCGAATTCCCGCCAGGCGATGTCGAGGAGATGCTCGGTGTCGCAATAGCGGCTGGCGAGCAGATAGACGAGCACGTCGTCGGGCAGATCCTCGACGCGATGCTGGGCCGCGTCAGGCGCGATGACGTCCGGCTCGCCGGAATCGTGAATGAGGAAGTCGGCCTTTATCTCGAGGCGTCCGGGCGGGGCGAGCACCCGCGTGCAGATATTGCCGAAACTGTCGTAATAATCGCGGGGAAGCACATGCGGCGTGAAGCTGAAGTGCTGCGGCGAGAGAAGATCGTCCAGCCGGCTTGGATGCACGCTCAGCATCAGGATCATGGGGGTCGGCTGCGGGCATTCGAAAGCGATGTCAAACCCGCAGCGAATTTTCATGAAGCCCACTCCGTGCGCCACTTCGGCCATCCATGCCACAAGCAAGACAGATGCCGTTGAGAACGTCGCCGGAGCCGCAGCGTTCCCCTGCAAGTTATTCGGCGGCGTAGCGCCTCTTGTCGAGCGTGACTTCGCGCACATCCACCTCGACATCCATGCCGAGGCTGTCGTCGGATCTTCCCGACCATGTGCCCCAGAGCGGCACGGCCTGGCGGGGGTCGCGGGCCACGGCGACCCGAATGAGGTCCTTGTTGCCGATGATGCCGTTGGTCGGGTCGAACTCGACCCAGCCCGCCCCCGGCAGATAGACCTGCACCCAGGCATGGGTGTTGCCGCCGCCGATATTGCCCGAGCTGTCCGGCACCGAGAGATAGCCGGAGACAAAACGCGCCGCGAAACCGAGCGCGCGCACCGCCTCCATCATCAGCACCGCGAAATCGCGGCAGGAGCCTGACCCGCTTTCCAGGGTCTCGATGGGAGACTGGGTGCCCGCTTCATAACGGTGCGTGTAGCTGAAGCTCTCCTTGATGGCGTGGGTGATCGTCATCAGCAGTTCGCCCGTCGGCGTCTCGCCGTCGCGCTCGAGGAACTGGCGCACCCAGCGGTCGACCTCATGTCCAGGATCGAAATAGCTCCGCTCGATGGAGCGGGCGAGATCGGGCATCTCCTCCGGACCGTAGGTGAAGGGATAGCTGCGGGCGTAATCTTCCATGCGGAAATCGGGCGTGTTCTTCGGCATGTGGTCGAGCAGCACATCGCTCTCGAAGCGCAACGTGTCCGAGCGGCTGCCGAAACGGGCCATTGCCACGCAATTGCCGAAGACATCATGGATCCAGCGCAGATCGACCGGCTCCGGCGTGATCCTCAGCCGCATATCGATCAGTTGCTGGTCATAGCTTTCCTGCGGCCGGAACATCATACGGTGTTCGCCGAAGGCGACCGGATGCCGGTAGCGGTAGGTAGTGACGTGTCGAACCGAGAGGCGCGGCATGAGCGGGTTCTAGTCCTCTCTGGTCGCCGTTGCCAGAACAAAGGCAGAGGTGAAGTGTTCGCCAAATTTCCTAATCGTTTGTAACGAATAAAAAAGACATAAGATACAATAACTTACGGTCTATTTTTGAGCGCCAAGCGCCCGAATTCGGAGCTTTGTGGCAAAAAAAATCATCACATTCGGGATTAAGACACCCGGCAGCTACGTATAGGGCGCATGAGCGGAGACGCGACCAGATTCAACGTGACGGGGCAGCTGCCGGCGCTGAAGCGCTATGCAATGTCCCTCACCCGCAACGAGGCCGAGGCGGATGACCTCGTCCACGATGCGGTGGTGCGCGCCTATGAGAATCGCTCCAGCTTCCGCCCGGACGGCGATCTAAGGAGCTGGCTGTTCTCCATCCTGCACAACGCTTTCGTGTCGGGCGTGCGCTCCAACCGCGCCGATGCCGTCCGCATCGGCCGCGTCGCCGAAATCACCGAGACCGAGATCGGCCCGGAACAGGAAACCAGCCTGCGCCTCGCCCAGGTGCGGGCCGCCTTCATGCGCCTGCCCGATGAGCAGCGCGAGGTTCTGCACCTCGTTGCCATCGAAGGCATGGCCTATGGCGAAGCCGCTCAGGTGCTCGGCATTCCGCTCGGCACCCTGATGTCGCGCCTCGGCCGGGCCCGAACCGCCCTTCGTGACATGGAGAGCGGAAGCATCTCCAACGTCGTTCCTCTCAAAATCGTGCGAGCCCGCGATGACAAGCGCTGACAGGATCAGTGAGGCCGAACTCAACGCCTATGTCGACGGACAGCTCGACATAGCCGGACGCATCGAGGTCGAGGAGCATCTCGCCCGGCACCCGGATGTTGCGGCACGTGTCATGGCGGATCTGCACCTGCGCGACACGCTGCGCTTCGCCTTCCCGGCAAAGCGCACCGAGGCGGCCGAGCAGACGCTTGCCTGGGCCCGCAAGCTGGAGAAGGCCCTCGCCTTCCGCCGCACCAACCGCACCATCCAGCGCCTCGCCGCCGGCATCGCGATCTTCGCGCTCGGCTGGAGCGCCCATTTCGGCTGGAACGAGCTGCGCCGTCCGCCGAACCAGGACCAGTTGCTGGCGCAGGCCGCTTTGCTCGGCGAAGCGCTCAATGTGCGCCTGCCGCGCATTCCCGAGGGCTGGTACGTACTGAAGGCCACGCGCGCCGAGACGCCGGAAGGCCCGGGCGTGCAGTTGACCTTCCAGACCCCCGAATTCGGACGCCTGTCGCTCGTCGCGCGCAACACGAGCGATGTCGGCTTCGTCCTTCCGACAATCGAGGCCGAGAACGCCTCGAACATTCACTGGCAGCTTGTCTCCGATCGTTACGATCTGACGGCGCCCCTTGGTCGAAAGCCTCTCGAATTCGCGGCTCTCGAATTGTACCAGACCCTTTACTGATCCAGGCGTCTGCAAAAGCAAGAAAATCGGCGCAAAGCCGGTCGTTTTCGTGTGACAGGAGAAACGTCTTATGAGTGAGAAAGCCAATCCGGCCTTGCGGCCAAACGTGTCTGAATCCACGCGCTGGCTTCAGTTGATCGTCGGCGTGGTCTGCATGGTCGCGACCGCGAACATTCAGTACGCCTGGACCCTTTTCGTCCCTGAAATTCAGGAAACCTTCGGCTGGGAACGCGCCTCGATCCAGATCGCGTTCACGATCTTCGTGCTTGTCCAGACATGGCTTGCCCCGATTGAAGGCTTCTTCATCGATAAGTTCGGCCCCCGCCTGATGGTCGCCTTCGGCGCGGTCTTCATCGGCCTGGCCTGGTATATCAACTCGCAGGCTACCAGCCTGATGGGCTTCTACATCGGTGCGGCCGTCGGCGGTATCGGCGTGGGCTCGATCTACGCGACCTGCATCAACAACGCGCTGAAGTGGTTCCCGGACCGCCGCGGCCTCGCCGTTGGCCTCACCGCCGGTGGTTACGGTGCCGGCTCGGCCGCCACGATCCTTCCGATCGCGGCCATGATCGAGACATCGGGCTTCCAGGAAACCTTCCTGTTCTTCGGCCTTCTGCAGGGCGGCCTCGCCTTTGTGGCGGCCTGGTTCCTGCGTTCGCCGGGCAAGGACGAGGTCAAGACCTCCCAGAAGCTCATCCAGAGCCGTCGTGACTACACGCTCAAGGAAGCCCTGAACACCAAGCTGTTCTGGCTCATGTTCCTCATGTTCATCTGCGTCGTCACCGGCGGCATGATGGCTGTGGCCCAGCTCGGCGTCATCGCGCAGGACCTCGGCGTGAAGGAATTCGAAGTCAACATGTACTTCTTCACGATGGCCGCCCTGCCGCTCGCGCTGATGCTCGACCGCGTCATGAACGGCATTTCGCGTCCGCTGTTCGGCTGGATCTCGGACAATATCGGCCGTGAGAAGACGATGGTCATCGCCTTCACGCTCGAAGGCATGGGCATCATCGCGCTCGGCTATTTCGGCCACAACCCGTACGCCTTCCTCATCCTGTCGGGCATCGTGTTCCTGGCCTGGGGCGAGGTCTACTCGCTGTTCTCGGCGCTTGCGGGCGATGCCTTCGGCACCAAGCACATCGGCAAGATCTACGGCGTTCTGTACACCGCCAAGGGCATCGGCGCGCTGTTCGTTCCGGTCGGCAACCTGCTGATGGAAGCGACCGGCACGTGGTCGACGGTTCTGTACACGGTTGCCGCCATGGACCTGTTCGCAGCGTTCCTCGCCATCGCCGTCCTGCGCCGCGTTCTCGCCGAGCACATCGCTCGCTCGGGTCTCGCTCCGAAGGACGTGCCGACCGAAAATCTCGGGCGTGCTGCCGGTGCAGCCACCTGACGGAATTGGGCCGGTCTCGCGTCCGGCCTGATCGCGGCCTTGCCGCGTTTCCCCCTCTCGCCTATCCCCCAAGACGGGCGAGATAACTTCAAGGCAGGCCTCTTCGGAGCGCCTGCCTTTTTTCTTTGTCCGGAGTGAAGTTCGGTACGTGCCTAGATCGCCTGACGCCCGAGGCGACGCACATGATCGAGCCAGGCATCGCGCTTCTTGTCGCTCATCACCTCGACCGATCCAATGAGCGTCGCCCGGTTCGGGTGGATGCCGACAAATCCGAGAATGGACTGGCGTAACTGCCGCAGCCCCGCCGCGCCGAAATACAGCCGGTGGAGGAAGGCCGGCATGCCCATGGTGATGATGGTCCGGGAGGTGCGCCCGTCGAGGCGCGTCTTCCAGCCGATCGAATCTTCCCCCGCGCCCACCGCGAAGCCGGGCCGCATGACCTGCTCGAAAAACCCCTTCACCAAAGCCGGCATTCCGCCGAGCCAGAGGGGGTGGATGATGACGATGTGCTGCGCCTTCAGGATGGCCTGCTGCGCGGTCGCGATGCCCGCGGAAGGTTCACCCTCCCATTCGGCCTTTGAGGTCAGCAGCGGAAACTCAAGCTCCGAAAGCACAAGCGTCTCGACCTGATGGCCGACCGCTTCCGCGCCCGCACGATAGGCCGCGGCGAGATCCTCGCCAAGCCGTCCTGCGGGGTTGGGGTGCCCCTGTATGATGAGAATCCGCGTCATTGGCGGATTTTATTCCGCCATCCCTGCGCGAGCCTTGCGTCTCAAACCCAGGATTGCGGGCAACGCGTTCAGGCGGTGCCTGCCTGCCCCCTCATGCCGTCAGCGCGCAGCAGCGCCGGAACGTCCTGTGCGGGCACGGGCCGGCCGAAATGAAAGCCCTGCGCATAGGTGCAGCCCATTTCGGCAAGCAGCCGCGCCGTCTCCGCGTCCTCCACCCCTTCCGCCGTCGCCGGCAGGTCGAGATTGCGGGCCATGGCCATGATGGCCGCAACCAGAGTGTTTTCGCTGCCGCCGGCCGACAGCGCCGTGATGAAGGAGCGGTCGATCTTGATCTTGTCGAACCTCAGTTCGTGGAGGTTCTGCATGTTCGAATAGCCGGTGCCGAAATCGTCGAGCGCAACCGTCATGCCGAAGGAGCGGAAGGCCTGCATGACCGATTGCGCACCTGCAAAATCCTTGATCAGCGCATCCTCCGTAATCTCGATCTCGATGCGCACCGGCGCCAGCCCGCAATCGATCGCCGTGCTCGCGATCAGGGTTGGCAGAAGCGGATTGCCGAGCTGGCTGGGCGACAGATTGACCGACAATGTCAGATCCTTCGGCCAGTTTCGCGCCTGTCGGGAGGCCTCGGCCACAAGATGGCGCGTCATCATCTCGGTCAGCCCAGCCTCGTCCGCGATCTGGATGAAGCGTTCGGGTGTCAGCACGCCGCGCGACGGGTGGTTCCACCGGGCAAGGATTTCGAAGCCGACAATACGTCCGGTCTTTAGCTCGATGAAGGGCTGGAAGTACGGCACGATCTCGCCGGCCCGAATCCCGGTTCGCAGTTCTGCTTCCAAGGTCGCGCGCTGCTGGATTTCTTCGCCCATACTCCGGTCGAAACGGCAGAAGCTGCCACGCTGGATGCGCTTGGCTGCATACATGGCCAGATCCGCAGCCCGCAGGAGCTCCGAGCGGTTCGACGCGTCCGTCATCGCAAAGGCGATGCCGACCGTCGCGCCGATGTCGATCTGGCCTGCGGGCAACAGGAACGGCGCCGACAGGCAATCGATCACCTGCTGTGCAATGTCCTCCGCGCGCTCGGGATCGTCCGCACACGAGACAAGAATGGCGAATTCGTCGCCGCCGAGGCGCGCCACAAGTTCGCCTCGGCGCACCAGAGCGTTCAGCCGCGCGGCCGCCTCCTTCAGCACCATGTCTCCGACAGGGTGCCCCAGAAGGTCGTTGACGGGCTTGAACTTGTCGAGATCGAGAATGAGCAGGGCCACATGCTCGACGGCGCCGTCGTGAAACACCTCCTTCAGGCGCTCGTTGAGCATGCGCCGGTTGGCGATGCCGGTCAGTTCGTCGAGACTTGCAAGATCGGCGAGCTGCCGGTTCGCATTGCGAAGCCGCCGGTTCTGCTCGACGATCAATTGCTCCTTGCGCTCAAGAAGTTCGGCGGTTTTGTTCAGGGTATTTGCAAGCTCGTCGAAATCCGCTGGCAGCGTGTACGTATCGATGCGATAGCGGTAATCGGCACCGGCCAGCGCCGAGGCCGCATTCTTGAGAAGGCGGATCGGGCGCACGATCAGACGCTCGGCCATCAGCCAGGCAATGCTGAACAGAACCAGGAAAAACAGCGCGTTTGTTAGGTAGTCCTGGCGGGCGGCGGCGGTGACCGGCGCCAGAACCTCGGCCTCCGAAATGCCGATGATGAGGCGGGCTTCGGAGCCGTCCAGCTTGGCTGCGGTGTAAAGACGTGGAACATCGTCGTCCCCCGTCCCCGCGAACACCTGTCCTTCGCGGTCGAGCAGATGCCGGTACAAGGGAAGATCGGAAACGCTTTTGCCGATCATGGACTGCCCGCGCCCGTTGGCGGCCGCGACCGTTCCCTTATGGTCGATCAGCAGAACCTTCGTGGCAGCCCCCGCGCCAATGGTGTTGGCGACCCGGCTCAGCCAGCCGACATCGACCGACAGGATGATGACGGCATCGACCTCGTTCTGTTCGTTTATGTGGGGAGCCGCGGCGAGGATCACGGGAACCTTGTGAACCCGTCCCATGACGTAATCGCTGAGCACGAAGCCGCGCGTGCGGATCGCCTCCTTGTAATAATCGCGGTCGGCCACGCTGACATTCCTGCCGACCGGCCCTGAGCTGCAGATGAGGGTTCCGTTCATGTCGGCGACGGAAATCGCCTTCAGCCATTCGGACCCCTCGACAAGGGTCCTGAACTCCTCGCCGCACAGATTGACGTCCGGCCCAAGGCGCGTCAGCGAGCCAAGCAGCAGCCGCGCACCCGAGGTGAACTCATATTGCCGGGTGGCGGCGGTTTGCGCGGCGAGCGCCATCCGCTCCTTGACCTCTTGCACCCGTTGGTTCTGGCGCATGGCTATGTCGAGATAGGAGTCGAGCGCCAGCGCCCCGGCGGCGATCGCCATCAAGAAAATGAGGCGATGCCGAATTCCGAGCCGCAAGAACGTTCGAAGGCCCCCAGAAGGCTGCATGAATCTAGAGTTGCAGAAAAATCGATAAAAACCCGTTTAACGTGTAATGTGCGCGCGCTAACCTTGATGTGAAGGAAATCCTTCGCATTTGAGCGATCAGCGCCGCCCGGCCGCCGATTGACTTTCACGGGGTCTGTCCTCTAGAAACCAGTCCGTGCGGGCCCGGTGGCCCGCGCTCTGTTTTTGCACGCACCCGTGGCCCCGGACTCCAGTCCGGACCTGTCGGCCCCCGAGAGGGGGTGTCCAGGAGGGCGCGTCTCCCACTCGCATTCAAGGGAACGCGATTATGTCCAGGCGTCACGCCTCCAAGCACAAGATCGATCGCCGTCTTGGCGTCAATATTTTCGGTCGTCCGAAGAGCCCCGTTAACAAGCGCGAATACGGCCCCGGCCAGCACGGCCAGCGCCGCAAGGGCAAGATGTCGGACTTCGGCACCCAGCTCCGCGCCAAGCAGAAGCTGAAGGGCTCCTACGGAGACATCACCGAGAAGCAGTTCCGCCGCATCTACGAGGAAGCCTCGCGGATGAAGGGCGACACCTCGGCCAACCTGATCGGCCTGCTCGAGACCCGTCTCGACGCCCTCGTCTACCGCGCCAAGTTCGTCCCGACGATCTTCGCCGCCCGCCAGTTCATCAACCACGGCCACATCAAGGTGAATGGCCGCCGCGTGAACATCGGCAGCGCGCGCCTGAAGGTCGGCGACGTGATCGAGGTCAAGGAAAGCTCCAAGCAGCTCGCGCTGGTTCTGGAAGCAGTTGCCCTCACCGAGCGCGACGTTCCGGATTACATCGCGGTCGATCACTCCAAGATGACGGCGCAGGTCTCGCGCGTTCCGGCCCTGTCGGACGTGCCCTACCCGGTCCAGCAGGAACCCAACCTCGTCGTCGAGTATTACTCGCGCTGAGTTTCGGGACATTCCGAATTCAAAAGGCCGCCTCCGGGCGGCCTTTTTCGTTGCGCCGCATCCCGCAGGATCAGGCGTTCGGAACGGCACGTACACATGAAAAGGCCGCCCCGAAGGCGGCCTGAAATGCCCGAAAATTGCGCCGGTTCAGTTGCGGACGATATGTACGCGCGGGACCGGACGATTCATGCGCTCGATCTCGTCGAGGCCATGCCCGGCGACTTCCAGAAACGGAACAAGACTGCCAAAGCCGTGCTGGGCGGCGATGGCGCGTGCATGCAAAAGGTGCTCACGAATCTGCGCGGCCGCATCCATGTCGATACGGCTGTCAGTCTCAACGACACGCAACGGCACATCACGATCACGCATACTCGAACTCCCCGGAATCAGCCCCCCGTTAAAGGCCTTTTTCCTTGAGTCGGAGAATTACAGAAATGCGGTGCGTTTGTAAGAACGCGCGGTTCTGGAACTGTGGAAAAACTAAGGCGAGGTTAACGCCTGTGTCTTTGCGGGACATTTGTTGGCGCCCTTCCAGACGTGCAAAAGCCCCGCTCGGCCGAGCGGGGCTTTTGATTTCAACCGCTTGGGCCGGTCAGTTCGTCTGTTTTACCGGCAGGCCCTTGGAGGTGAGGAATTGCTGCAGCTCACCCGCCTGGAACATTTCGCGGACGATGTCACAGCCGCCGACGAATTCGCCCTTCACATAGAGCTGGGGGATCGTCGGCCAGTTCGAGAACTGCTTGATGCCGTCGCGCAGGCCGTCGCCCTCGAGCACGTTCACGTCCTTGTACGGCACGCCGACATATTCGAGAATCTGAACGAGCTGGCCGGAAAAGCCGCACATCGGGAACTGCTTGGTGCCCTTCATGAAAAGCACAACATCGTTGCTTTCCACGTCCTGCTTGATCTGTTCGAGAGCGCTCATTGGATCACCTGTCTGGCCGGTTCAAGGCCGGCTGAATGAAAATAGCGTCGGTTATATAAGCACGATTTCCCGGATGTGGAGGCAATCGGGCTCAAGGGTTTGGCGTGGAGGTCTGCAGCGCCAGCGCGTGCAGCACTCCGCCCATCCGGCCCTGCAGCGCGGCATAGACCATCTGGTGCTGCTGGACGCGGCTTTTGCCCCGGAACGCCTCCGAAATCACGGTCGCGGCGTAATGGTCGCCATCGCCCGCCAGATCCTTGATCGTGACCTCGGCGTCCGGCAGCGCCTCCTTGATCATCTTCTCGATATCGCCAGCCTGCATCGGCATGGATCAATTCTCCGCTGCGCGCGCCATATAGGCGGGGAACCAGCCTTCGAAGGCTGCATTTAGATCGGCCACGGATATGGCCTCGCCGTTCGGAAGCGTCAACGCCGCACCGCCGGTCGTTCCGAGCTTGAGCGCCGGGATGCCCGCCGCCTGCGCCGAGGCTATCAGCGCATCGGCCTTTGTCGCCGTCACGAGATACCGGGCCTGGTCTTCGCCGAACAGGGCTGCATGGGCGGGAACGCCCTCCGGCAGCGCGGTGATGGTCGCGCCGGTCTTGCCCGCCATCGCCATTTCCGCGAGCGCGATGCCAAGGCCGCCATCCGACAGATCGTGGACCGCGGTCACCTCGCCCTTGATGATCAGCTCGCGCACGAAATCGCCGTTCCGGCGCTCGATCTGAAGATCGACGGGCGGCGGCGCGCCCTCCTCGCGGTTCTCGATGAGCCACAGATAGACCGAGGAGCCGAGCCAGCCCGCCGTCTCGCCGATGAGAACGACATCCTCGTCCGCACCTGCGAAACCGAGGCCGATGCTTTTCGACACATCGTCGATCACGCCGACGCCACCGATGGTCGGTGTCGGCAGGATGCCGCGTCCCTGCGTTTCGTTGTAGAGCGAGACATTGCCCGACACGACCGGGAAATCGAGCGCCGTACAGGCCGCCCCGATGCCCTTCAGGCAGAAGACGAACTGGCCCATGATTTCCGGGCGCTCGGGATTTCCGAAATTCAGATTGTCCGTAATCGCCAAGGGCTTGCCGCCGGTGGCTGTAATGTTGCGCCAGGCTTCCGCCACGGCCTGCTTGCCACCCTCGAACGGGTCGGCCTCGCAATAGCGCGGGGTCACGTCGCATGTCAGCACAAGACCCTTCGGCCCGTCCTCGATGCGCACGACCGCCGCGTCACTACCCGGGCGCTGCACCGTATTGCCGAGAATGAGATGGTCGTATTGCTCATAGACCCAGCGGCGCGAGGACAGTTCCGGAGAGCCGATCAGCGTCTTCAGCGCACCCGCCAGCGAATTCGGCGCGGGCACATCGCTCGCTGCGATCACCGGACGCTTCGGCGTCTCGACCCACGGCCGGTCGTACAGCGGCGCCTGGTCGCCAAGCTCCTTGATCGGCAGCGCGGCTTCTTCCTTGCCGTTGTGCCAGACGCGGAAGGTGAGATCGTCGGTCGTGTAGCCGACGACCGCGAAATCGAGGCCCCACTTGCGGAACACCGCTTCCGCCTCGTCGCGCTTGTCGGGATCGAGCACCATGAGCATGCGCTCCTGGCTCTCCGACAGCATCATTTCATACGCGCTCATGCCCTCTTCGCGCGTCGGCACATTGTCGAGATCGAGCCGGATGCCGAGATCGCCCTTGGCGCCCATTTCGACCGCCGAGGAGGTCAGCCCCGCCGCGCCCATGTCCTGAATGGCAACGACGGCGCCGGTCGTCATCAGTTCGAGCGTTGCTTCCAGCAGCAGCTTTTCGGCGAAGGGATCGCCGACCTGCACGGTCGGGCGCTTCTCCTCGGAGGCGTCGTCGAATTCCGCCGAGGCCATGGTCGCGCCGTGGATGCCGTCGCGGCCGGTCTTCGAACCGAGATAGACGATCGGATTTCCGACGCCCGTCGCCTTCGCATAGAAAATGCCGTCGGTGGCCGCGATGCCGACCGCCATGGCGTTGACGAGGATGTTGCCGTCATAGCGCGTGTGGAAGCCCACCTGCCCGCCGACCGTCGGCACGCCGAACGCATTGCCGTAGCCGCCGATGCCCGAGACGACGCCCGAAACCAGATGGCGCGTCTTCGCATGATCCGGGTCGCCGAAGCGCAGCGCGTTCAGCGCCGCGATGGGCCGCGCGCCCATGGTGAACACATCGCGCAGAATGCCGCCGACGCCCGTTGCCGCGCCCTGATAGGGCTCGATGAAGCTCGGATGGTTGTGGCTCTCCATCTTGAAGACGACTGCAATCCCGTCGCCGACATCGATGACGCCGGCATTCTCGCCCGGACCCTGGATGACCCAGGGCGCCTTGGTCGGCAGGCCGCGCAGATGAAGGCGCGAGGATTTGTACGAGCAGTGCTCGTTCCACATGGCCGAGAAGATGCCGAGTTCCGTCAGCGAGGGTTCGCGGCCGATGAGGTCGAGAATGCGCTGGTATTCGTCGGGTTTGAGCCCGTGCTGGGCAACAAGTTCGGGCGTGATCGCGGGCGTTTCAGCCGCCATTTCGGCACTCGGAATCTAGGGGCGAAAGAGGTGTGTCCGGGATAGCGGCTCCGCCTTCCGGGCGCAAACCATTTCCGCCGTGCGCAGCCCATCCCGAGTCTGGAAAACACATGGTTAGCGCAAGGTAAAACGCAACCTCCGACATCCGGTCCGCGAAGTTACTCAACTTTTATCGGGCCTCTTTAAGCTTTGAAGATGATCCTCCGCGTAAAACACAGGCACAACTGGGGAACCTCCATGCTGCGAAACTTCCGCGCCAGCGAATCCGGCAACGTCGCGATCATGTTCGCCTTCGCGCTCCTGCCGCTCCTCGGCGGGGTCGGGCTTGCTGTCGATTACGCGCGCATGTCCACCTATCAGGCCCAGATGCAGAGCGCCGTCGACGCCGCAGCCCTGTCGCTGGCCTATTCGGGCAAGGATCTCAACGCCGACCAGTTGAAGGCCGCCGCCGAAAAGCGCGTCAGCGAGAACTTCGAGGATTCGGACGCCGTGCTCGACACCTCGGTCACCGTGGAACGCGGCAACGATTTCGTCTCGGTCTCGGGCAATGCCAACATCAGGATGACCCTGATGAACCTGCTCGGGCACTCGTCCAGCAACGTCAATGCGTTCGGCAAGGCGGTCTGGGGATCGACGAAGCTTGAAGTCGTTCTCGTGCTCGATAATTCGGGCTCGATGGGGGATCAAGGCAGGCTGGTCGAGCTGAAAAAGGCGTCCAAAGAGCTGATCGACATTCTTGAAGAAGCCGCCTTCGAACCGGGCTCTGTCAAGATCGGCGTGGTGCCGTTTGCCACGGCGGTGCGTGTGAATCCCGCGACACACAAGAACGCCAATTGGATTGCCTTCAACGACGTTTCTTATGAGGAGCAGGTGTGTTCCGGCAAAGGCAAAAACAAAACCTGCTGGAATGAAACCCGGACACGCGCTTTCAACAAGGAAGCGTGGGGCGGCTGTCTGATCGACCGCAGCAAAACATCGGACCGTGACACGCACGACAACGGATACACGGCCGGTCAAAATGCGACTTTGTCTCCTGCGGTCGAATCGTGTCCCAATCGCTCAGGTGAAAATGAAAAGAACCTCGGCTACATCGCGCCTCTCAGCGAGAACTTCGCGCAGCTGAAAACCTCGATCGACGCGATGGTGGACGGCGGCTACACGAACATGACAATCGGCCTTGCGCTCGGCTCGGCTCTGTTGACCAAGCAGCAGCCGTTTACCGAAGCCAGCGATGCGGGCGGCTCGGGCAATCACAAGACCGAGAAGATCATTATCGCGCTGTCCGATGGCGCGAATACCTACAGCGCGGCGCATGGCGGCAGCGGTCTGGACGCACGCAACGAAAAGGCCTGCACCCACGCGAAAACGATCGCGAAAGTCTACACGATCCTTCTCATCAGCGGGAACGAGGCACTTCTCAAGAAATGCGCGTCGAGCCAGGACATGTATAAAAAGGTCAACGACGCCGCATCTTTGATCGAGACCTTCCGCGCCATCGGCAAGGAAATCACGAAACTCCGCCTCGCGGTCTGATCCTGCTTCCCGCGCGGCAGATCAAGCCGCGCGGCCAAGCCCTGCTGCGATGCTTTCGAACAAAGCCGCCCCATCGGTCCCGCCGACCAGCGGGTCGATCAGGTTTTCCGGGTGGGGCATCATGCCGAGCACGTTGAATTTGTCGGAATAGATCCCGGCGATGGAATTCACCGAGCCGTTCGGGCTGTCCTTGCCGACAATGCCGTCCGCATCGCAATAGCGGAAGGCAACGCGCCCCTCGCCCTCAATGCGCTTCAGCGTGTCCGCATCGGCGAGGAAATTGCCGTCGCCATGCGCCACCGCAACCTCGATCACCTGGTCTTGTCTGTAAAGACGGGTGAATGCGGTGTCGTTACGCTCGACCTTCAGATGCTGCATCCGGCAGATGAACTTCAGATGCGCGTTGCGCAGAAGAACACCCGGCAGGAGCCCGCTTTCGACAAGGATCTGGAAGCCGTTGCAGATGCCGATGACGAGCCCGCCCTTCGCCGCATGGGCGCGCACCGCGTCCATGACCGGCGAGCGCGCGGCAATCGCCCCGCAGCGCAGATAATCGCCATAGGAGAAACCGCCCGGCAGCAGCACCACATCGGTGCCCTTGGGCAGTTCGGTCTCGCCGTGCCACACAATGCTCGCGGCCTGCCCGCTCGCCTGTTTCAGCGCCCGGGCGGCATCGCGCTCGCGGTTCGAGCCGGGGAAGAGAATGACGGCCGATTTCAACCGGCGATCTCCACGCGATAGGTTTCGATGACGGTGTTGGCGAGCAGCTTCTCGCACATGGCCTTGATGTCGGCCTCGGCCTTGGCCTTGTCCGTACCGTCGATTTCGAGGTCGAACACCTTGCCCTGCCGCACGCTTTCGACGCCGTCGAAGCCGAGCGATTTCAACGAACCCTCGATGGCCTTGCCCTGCGGGTCGAGCACCGAGGTCTTCAGGGTCACAGTCACGCGTGCTTTCATTGGTCTTGCTGTCCTCGTCATCCCGGAAATCGCGGGAGCGATTGTCCGGGATCGTTATGCGCATGTCCGGGAGCGATCCCGGATCGCGCGTCGCGCGTCCGGGATGACCTTCACCCTACAATTACCCCTTCACGAGCGTCGGACCCGGCTTGGCCGCCGGATTGTCGCTTTCGGTCAGGATGCCGAGACGCTTGGCAACCTCGCTGTAGGCCTCGACGAGGCCGCCGAGATCGCGACGGAAGCGGTCCTTGTCCATCTTCTCGTTGGTCTTCATGTCCCACAGGCGGCACGAATCCGGGCTGATCTCGTCGGCGACGACGACCCGCACCATGTCGTTCTCCCACAGGCGCCCGCATTCCATCTTGAAGTCGACAAGACGGATGCCCGCGCCGAGGAAAAGTCCGGACAGGAAGTCGTTGACGCGGATCGCGAGCGACATGATGTCGTCGATTTCCTGAGGCGAGGCCCAGCCGAACGCGGTGATGTGTTCTTCGGAGACCATCGGATCGCCGAGCGCGTCGTTCTTGTAATAGAACTCGATGATCGAGCGCGGCAGCTGCGTGCCTTCCTCGATGCCGAGGCGCGTGGAGAGCGAGCCCGCCGCCACATTGCGCACCACCACTTCGAGCGGCACGATCTCGACTTCGCGGATCAGTTGCTCGCGCATGTTGAGGCGGCGAATGAAGTGCGTCGGCACGCCGATGTCGTTCAGGTTCTGGAAGATGTATTCCGAGATCCGGTTGTTCAGCACGCCCTTGCCGTCGATGACGTCATGTTTCTTGGCGTTGAAGGCGGTCGCATCGTCCTTGAAGTGCTGGACAAGCGTTCCCGGCTCGGGACCCTCATAAAGGATCTTCGCCTTGCCCTCATAGATGCGGCGGCGACGGTTCATAGCAGCGTACCATTGTGTGAGAGACCAGCGCTGGGAGCAAAGCAGCCGAATCGCGAACGGTGGCTGCGTCTTTCCGCGCGCGGGGCGAAACTAGCCGATCGCTGCCGCAGATACAACGCGGCGAAGAGAACCCTCCAGAAGACGTTGAACTTCGTGCGAAGCCGCAATATCTCAAAGCCGGTAACACCTTGCCGGGAGAGAAAACGAGATGACCACGTTCGACGAGCGCGAAAAGGGTTTCGAACGCAAATTCGCCCTCGACGAGGAGCAGAAGTTTCGTGCCGTTGCCCGCCGCAACCGCCTTCTGGGCGAATGGGCGGCGGCGAAGCTCGGCAAGACCGGCGAAGACGTGACGGCCTATGCGAAGGAGGTTGTCGCCTCCGATTTCGCGGAAGCCGGCCACGAGGACGTCTTCCAGAAGGTGCGCGGCGATCTGCCCGCCTCGGTGTCGGACGACGAGATCCGCGCCGCCATGGACCAGTTCCTCGCCCAGGCGGCCCTCGAGGTCAAAGCCAGCTGAGGCCGCGCCTCATTTTGGTCGCGGCGACGCCTGTTTTCCTTCGGAAATGAGGTGTTTCCGCGTTCGGCGGAACACTCCTTCCCGCGCATCGTTAGCATCCGGGCACCGCGCGTCTCGCGCGGTGCGATGATGTTCACGATGAAGGGAAAGACCATGCTATCCCGCACCTCAATCAGCGCCCTTGCGCTTGTCCTCGCCTCGGCCGGCACCGCAGCCGCTTTCCCCGCAACGGCGACGAGCGACGTCAATGTCCGCTCCGGGCCGGGGGTCGATTTTTCCGTGGTCGATCAGCTCCGGGCCGGAGACACCGTCGAAGTCACAAGCTCGGACGGCGGATGGTATCAGCTCGCCTCGGGCGGCTGGACGAGCGGCAATTACCTCGACGCGGGCGCCGATGACGGCATGGCCGTGGACGGAAGCGCCGCCGTCGAGGGCTATGAGCCGGGCTATGTCGCCGCCGAGGCCTATCCGAGCGACTACGGCTCTCCCGTCTTCTATGTCGACGCAGATCCCTATTTCTGGGACGATGCCGGCTTCTACTTCTCCCTGAGCGGCGGCGAGCCGGTGCGCGTCAGAGACGATTTCTGGCAAGAGCGCGATTACCGCGACCTCCGCTGGACCGATGCGCGCTACCGCATGGATTTCGAGCGCCGCATGGGCGGCTATGAGGGCCGCGCCTCGTCCTATGGCCCGCCGCCGGCGGACTGGGAACGGCGCCGGGACGACGACGATGACCGCATCATCCCCCGCATTCTCAACGACTGACCGGATTTAAGATCGCAGCCGCAACCTTCGGAAGCGGCTGCGAATCCGACGAAAGGCAGATTGCGAACCCGATGCCGGCCTCCCACGTTTCGGTGCTTAGGCGGCCGAGCCGCCATCACGGGAGACGCGTTGCATGAAACTCCTGAAGACAGCCGCAACCTCGATTGCGGCTTTGCTGGTGTCGGCCGCAGCCGTCGCGGCTTTTCCGGTCACGGCGACCACGGCGCTGAATGTGCGCGCCGGGCCGGGCACGAATTACGGCGTCGTCGACCAGTTGCAGCCTGGAGACACGATCGAAGTCATCAGCAGTTCGGGGAGCTGGTATCAGCTCGCCGGAGGCGGCTGGGCGAGCGCCAATTACCTCGAACGCTCGGGCGCGCGCGTCGCACCTGCCCCCGCGCCGCCGTATGCCGACGATTATTATGATGATGATTACCTGTACGACGATTTCTACGTGCGCCCCGTCCGCCCGTGGCGTCCCGGCTGGCATGGTCCCCGCCCCCGGCCGCCTCATTGGGGTGGCCCCGGCCCACGCCCGCCGCACTGGGGCGGTCCCGGGCGTCCTCGCCCGCCCGGTGCCGGGCCGCGTCCGCCACGTCCTCCGGGAGACGGCGCCGGGCCGAGACCTCCAAGACCTCCGGGTGCAGGAGCCGGACCGAGGCCTCCGAGACCGGGTGCGGGTGCAGGTCCGCGTCCTTCCCGCCCCGATGGTGGCGGCAGTCGACCTTCGGGTGGAAGTGATCGTCCCGGCACTGGCGGGCCACGATAGGCCCAATATGCGAAAGCCCGTCCTCATGGACGGGCTTTTTGTATGAACGGATGTTCATCTAAAAACACGAATTCGTCAGGTTTGGAACGGCTTTAGCGCACATTACGTTCTTTTGTCATAAACAGGCGTTCGCCTGCGCCGCAATCCGAAACCTGCAAAGGATGTCCATACGATGATGAATCGTAAAGCCACCGTCAGCGCGCTTGCGCTTCTTCTCGCCTCGGCCACCGCCGCGGCTGCCTTCCCGGCAACGTCCACCACCAGCCTGAACGTGCGCTCGGGCCCCGGAACCGGCTATCCGGTTGTCGACCAGCTGCGCCCCGGCGAGACCGTCGATGTCACCGCCACGCAAGGCAGCTGGTACGAGGTCGACGGACAGGGCTGGGCCAGCGCAAGCTATCTGGCGTCCGGCGGCGGGGTTTCGACCTCGTACTATCCTGCCGAGACCTATGATTACGGCCCGGTCAGCTATTATTACGGCAGCTACCCGGCCTATTACGACAGCGGCTTCTACTTCTACGTCCGCGACGGCCGCCGTCACCGCGTGGACCGCCGCGAACTGCGCGAGGCACGCCGCGAGGTCCGTCAGGAACGCCGCGACGTGAGGCGGGCGCAGGAAGTGCGCCGCGAACTGCGTCAGGACAGAAACCAGTCCCGTCGTGAGCTTCGTCAGGTCCGCCGCAACGATGCCCCCCGCGCCGAGCGTCGCGAGGCACGTCGCGACCTGAGGCAGGATCGTCGCCAGTTGCGCGAAGGCCGCGCCTCGGTGCGTCAGGAACGCGGCCAGGTCCGCGATGCCCGCCGCAATTTGAGGCAGGAACGCCGCAACTGACGCAGGCGTCGCGACTGACACCTGAGAGGCCCCGCTCCCGAGCGGGGCCTTTTTCGTAGGCCAGCGAACAAAGGCTTCCATCCAGGACCATCACATTCTCGTGTTTTGGCCTCCGCGCTCTCCTCTTGCTCCATATCGAGGGAAAGGCGTTCAAAGGAGGAATTCATGATTTTTCCATCACGAACTGTAACGGCGGCCGCACTTGTCATTACATCGAGCGTCGCCGCCATGGCCTTTCCGGCCACCTCGACCTCAAACCTGAATGTGCGTTCCGGCCCGGGCACCAACTTTGCCGTCATCGACACCTTGCAGCCCGGCGAAACGGTGGATGTCACCGCGACGCAGGGCAACTGGTATCAGGTCGATGGGCAGGGTTGGGCCAGTGCCAGTTTCCTGGAATCGGGAGGTATTGCCCAGCCGGTCGCCGATTATGGATATCCCGCCTTCTACTACGGCGATGACCCCTATTATTGGGACACCGGCGGCTATTACTGGTTCTGGAGCAACGGCATTCGCCGGCGCGTCGCCTACGATTGGTGGCGCAACCATCACAACAACATTCGCTGGGACAGGCGCTGGCGGCACCGCGATTGGGACGGCCCGCGCCGTGACCGACGCGTCGAGCGCCGGGTCGAGCGCCGCGCCGACCGTGTCGACCGCAGGGTCGATCGCAGGGTCGATCGCAGGGTGGACCGCAGAGTCCAGCGGGCCGACCGCGGGGGTAATCGTGTCGACCGCAGAGTGGATCGCCGCGCGGACCGCCAGATCAGCCGTCGCGCTGACCGTGCTCCGCAGGCAAACCGGATACGTCAGGGGCGTGCATCGGCCATCGGCGCTCCACGGCGTGGCGGCTCGGTGAACCGTGCCTATTCGGGCAGAGGCGGAATGAGCGGCGGCCCGCGGGTCTATCAGCGAGGCGGCGGCGGTTTCGGAGGTGGCCGGATGGGCGGCGGCGGCAGAGGCGGCGGTCGTCGCTGACGAGCGAAGAAAAAGCCCGCCGTTCGCGGCGGGCTTTTTTTGAGAAAGCTCAGGCCTTGCCGAACACGCGTTTGAAGATCGTGTCGACGTGCTTGAAATGGTAGCCGAGATCGAACAGGGCTTCGAGGTCGCTGTCCGAGAGATAGGCTTTGACGTCCGCGTCTGCCTTCAGCAGCGGAAGGAACTCGCCCTCCCCGCGCCACACCGGCATCGCATTGCGCTGCACCAGTCTGTACGCATCCTCGCGGCTCGCGCCCTTCTGCGTCAGCGCCAGCAGCACGCGCTGCGAATGGACGAGCCCGCCGAGAAGATCGAGATTCTTCTGCATCCGCTCGGGATAGACGACGAGGTTCTCGACGACGCCCGCAAGCCGGTTCAGCGCGAAATCGAGAGTCACCGTCGCATCCGGGCCGATCATGCGCTCGACCGAGGAATGCGAGATGTCGCGCTCGTGCCAGAGAGCGACATTCTCCATCGCCGGGAACGCGTAGGAGCGCACCATGCGGGCAAGGCCGGTCAGGTTTTCCGTCAGCACGGGATTGCGCTTGTGCGGCATGGCCGAGGAGCCCTTCTGGCCCGGCGAGAAATATTCCTCCGCCTCCAGAACCTCGGTGCGCTGCATGTGGCGCACTTCGAGCGCCAGATGCTCCACCGATGACGCCACAACCGCAAGCGCGGCAAAGAAGGCCGCATGGCGGTCGCGCGGGATGACCTGCGTGGACACCGGCTCCGGCTCGAGCCCGAGCGCCTTGGCGACATGCTCTTCCACGCGCGGATCGACATTGGCGAATGTGCCGACAGCACCGGAAATCGCGCAGGTCGCGACTTCCTTGCGCGCCTCGACCAGGCGACGCCTGGCGCGTTCGAATTCGGCATAATACCCGGCAAGCTTCAGCCCGAACGTCACCGGCTCGGCGTGAATGCCGTGCGAGCGCCCGATGGCGGGCGTCATCTTGTGCTCGAAGGCACGTTTCTCGATGGCGGCCAGCAGCCGGTCCACGTCGGCAATGAGAATGTCCGCGGCGCGCACGAGCTGGATGTTGAAGCAGGTGTCGAGCACGTCGGACGAGGTCATGCCCTGATGGACGAACCGCGCGTCCTCGCCGATGAACTCGGCCAGATGCGTCAGGAAGGCGATGACGTCATGCTTGGTCTCGCGCTCGATCTCGTCGATGCGCGCCACATTGAATTCGGCCTTGCCGCCCTTCTCCCAGATCGTCTTCGCCGCGCTTTCGGGGATCACGCCGATCTTGGCGAGCGCGTCGGCGGCATGGGCCTCGATCTCGAACCAGATGCGGAAACGCGTCTCCGGCGTCCAGATCGATGCCATTTCGGGGCGGGAATAACGGGGGATCATGTGTACAACGTCCTTTAAGCCTGAAGGCTCACCGCGCGCGTGCCCGCGCTGCGGATCGCCGAAATCTTGTCCGAATAGCCCGTGCCGCCCGAAAACACCGCCGAGCCCGCCACGAGCACATTCGCGCCCGCCGCTGTGCAGACGCCTGCGGTGTCCTTCGTCACGCCGCCGTCGATGACGATGTCGACCGGACGCGCGCCGAGCATGGCGCGCACCTGCGCGATCTTCGGCACGACCGAGGAGATGAAGCTCTGCCCGCCGAAGCCCGGATTGACCGTCATGATGAGGACGAGATCCACATCGTCGAGCACATGTGCCAGATGATCGGCCGGGGTTGCGGGATTGAGCGCCGCGCCGGCCTTCTTGCCGAGCTTGCGGATGGCCTGAAGCGAGCGGTGCAGATGCGGCCCGGCTTCGGCATGGACGGTGATGTGGTCCGCTCCCGCTTCCGCGAAGGCTTCGAGATAGGGGTCCGCCGGAGCGATCATCAGATGCACGTCGAGCGGCTTTTTGGTGTGGCGGCGCACCGCCCGCACCACTTCCGGCCCGTAGGAGATGTTCGGCACGAAATGGCCGTCCATCACATCGAGATGGATCCAGTCCGCGCCCGCCTCGTCGGCGGCGCGGACCTCTTCACCGAAACGCGCGAAATCGGCAGCGAGAATGGAGGGGGCGATCAGGATCGGGCTGGACATCTTGTCTTCCGTTGCGATGATGGCCTTATCCCGCAAGCGCCCTGAAAAAGCATCCCCCAAGAGCCGGATTTCATGTCGCTGATTCACAACGAGCGAATCAAGCTCACGGCGAACTGGCTGAACGCGCTGGCCACCGCCCTCGTGGCGACGGGAGCCATCGCGCCGGTCGCCGCCTGGCTTTACGGCTTTCCGTCGGCCGTGGCGGATGCGCTTGATCTGGGAATTCTGTCTGCGGCTTGTACCTTGTCGGGTGCGGGCCTACATTGGTTGGCAAGACGTGTGCTCGGAGGATTGAAGGAATGACATCGCTCGAACTCCTCGCTTTGGCCATGCCGGTGCTCACAGCGGCGTTCGTCGCGGTCTTCGCCCTCAACGTCCATCGCCTCGACGATCTTTTCGGCACGCGTTCGCGCCGGGAACCGCAGCCGCGCCCGGTGCGCGTGCGTGCCTCCCGCCCCGCGGTGCGCCGGGCGCCGCGCAACTGACGCTCTAGCCTTCCTCTTCGGGCGATTTCAGCTTCCGCCGGTCGCGGCGCGAAGGTCCGCGCGGCCCCTCTTCCAGAGCGGCGACCACCCCGTGCAGCGTGCGGATATCGGCTTCCGACAGGCCGAGCCGATGGAAGATGTTGCGCAGATTGCGCACCATGATCGGCTTGCGGGGCTCCGGGTTGAAGAACCCTGCCCGCTCCAGCGCCTCCTCGATATGGGCAAAAAACGCCGTCAGATGCTTTTTCTCGGCAGGCCCCGACGTGGACGGCATGTCGAACGGCAGCCCCCCGCCCGCCGCCTTGAACCATTCATACGAGACGAGCAGCACCGCCTGCGCGAGATTGAGGCTCTTGAACTTCGGGTTCACCGGAAAGGTCAGAACCCGGTCCGCCATCGAGATTTCGTCGTTCTCAAGCCCGATCCGCTCGCGGCCGAACATGACACCGGTCTTCTCGCCATTGCCGATATGGTGACGCATCAAGGCGGCGGCCTCCGCGGGGCCATCGACGGCCTTGGCCTGTCCCCGCTCCCGCGCCGTCGTGGCAAAGACCAAAGTCAGATCGGCCAGCGCCTCCTCCAGGGTCTCGCACACCCGTGCCGCGTCCAGCACGCCGAGCGCGCCCGATGCGAGGGCGACGGCCTTGGGATGCGGGAACTTCGTCTGCGGCCGCACGAGGCGCAGATCGGTCAGCCCGAAATTCATCATGGCGCGCGCCACCGAACCGATGTTTTCGGGCATTTGCGGCTCGACAAGAATGATGGCGGGGCCGGTCACGGCAGCGGAATCGGAGATCATGGCGCGCGGGGGACTAGCCTATCCCGGGGGCGAAGTCGACGCGCTCTTTCATGTCGACGCGGCCATTCACATTGCCGGAACGGATAGAATTCGACGCATTTGCTTATGCGCCCGTTAGAAAGCCCGGACCTATACAAAAGCCGATTTCTCTTTGTGCAGTGCGGGCTTGAGAGCAAACCAGTGACGCGTCGACAACCGTTTTCGACGGCAGCGAAATGCATTCTGCCGGATGGCTCCGTTCATCCTTGCAAGTTTGCGGATGCGTCCGCCTCCAAGGCAACCTTGTACTTTCCCATGCATGTCCCCGATTTGCCGAAACGCTTCATCGCGGACCTGTCCGGCAATATCGAGATCCGGCGTGCCTGCGAACTGATCTGGCAAAAAGGCCCGATCGCCGGGGTCGCGTTTTTCCGCGTCGAAGACAAACGTCCCGCCCGGCCCGGTCCCTCTCCCGCCCCGGCCTGAACCCCGCGCTCGCAACAGCTCCACGCACGTATTTACAATAAAATTGCTGCGGCGCCCGCCGGAACACGCGCTAAGGGCTCATTTCTGAGAAGCTTTCCCACTGACGGCGCTCGTAAAAATCAGCCGTTTCCCGGGCTTTGGCGCCTTTCATCCCCGCGCGGGCCGATGCTATAGATGCGCCCCGCACAACGAACAAAGGCGCTTTCTCTGATGGCTAAGATCAAGGTGGCAAACCCGGTCGTCGAACTCGACGGCGATGAGATGACCCGCATCATCTGGCAGTTCATCAAGGACAAGCTGATCCATCCTTATCTCGACATCGATCTCAAATATTACGATCTCGGCCTGCCCAACCGCGAAGCCACCAAGGATCAGGTCACGGTCGATGCCGCCAACGCCATCAAGAAGTACGGCGTCGGTGTGAAGTGCGCGACCATCACCGCCGACAACCACCGCATGTCGGAATACAATCTCACCGAGATGTGGCGTTCGCCCAACGGCACGATCCGCAACATTCTCGGCGGTGTCATCTTCCGCGAGCCGATCATCTGCAAGAACGTGCCGCGTCTCGTTCCGGGCTGGACGCAACCGATCATCATCGGCCGCCACGCCTATGGCGATCAGTACCGCGCCACCGATTTCCTGTTCCCCGGCAAGGGCACGCTGACGCTGAAATTCGTCGGCGAGAACGGCGATGTCATCGAGAGGGAAGTCTTCCAGGCTCCTGGCGCCGGCGTCACGCTCGCGATGTACAACCTCGATGAATCGATCAAGGAATTCGCCCGCGCCTCGTTCAATTACGGCCTCAACCGTAAGTACCCGGTCTATCTGTCCACCAAGGACACGATCCTCAAAAAGTATGACGGCCGCTTCAAGGACATCTTCCAGGAAATCTACGACGCCGAGTTCAAGGCCGATTTCGAAAAGAACAACATTCATTACGAGCATCGCCTGATCGACGACATGGTTGCCTCGGCGCTCAAATGGTCCGGCGGCTATGTCTGGGCCTGCAAGAACTATGACGGCGACGTGCAGTCCGACACGGTGGCGCAGGGCTTCGGCTCGCTCGGCCTGATGACCTCCGTCCTGATGACGCCGGACGGCAACACGGTGGAGGCCGAAGCCGCCCACGGCACCGTCACGCGTCATTACCGCGAGCACCAGAAGGGCAAAGAAACCTCGACGAACTCGATGGCTTCGATCTTTGCCTGGACGCGCGGTCTCGCCCATCGCGCCAAGCTCGACAACAATGCCGACCTGAAAACCTTCGCCGAAACGCTGGAGAAGGTCTGCATCGACACCGTCGAGAGCGGCCACATGACGAAGGATCTCGCGCTGCTCGTCGGCCCGGACCAGAAATGGCTCTCGACCACAGGCTTCCTCGACAAGATCGACGAGAACCTGAAAAAAGCGATGGCCTGATGTCGGATGCGTCCGATCCGCTGCTCGACGACGATGCTCCTCAGGAGGACGCATCGGCCGTCGAGCGACGGACGGACGCTCTCCTCGCCCGGGCTTTTTCCGAAAGCGGCGCGGATGTTTTCGCCGACGGCGATGCGAACGAACTTGAAGCTTCCAAAAAAGCCGCGGACCGCCTCGTCCAGCTGAAGCTCGGACGCTTTACGGATGACGGCCGTACGCGCGTCGAACTCACGAATGCCGGCCGCTACTGGGCCATGCATGGCGGCTATTTCGCCTTCCTCAAGGAAGAGCCCCCGTCCGGCCGAGGCGGTGGCGGTGGCGGCGACCGCAGCCCCGAATTCCAGCAATTGCGCATGACCTATATGAAGCTGCGCCTCAACACCTTCTGGCTCACCTTCGGCCTGTCGATCGCGGGCTTCGTCATTTCGCTCGTGTCCATCGGCATCGCGCTCTACACCGGCGAGCCGTTTTTCCGACGTTAAGCGCAGCGTAATTACCAGTTCCGCAACGTGCGGAAGGGCACGCCAGCGTCAAACTTGAGTCAAGCTCACGCCCCATTCCTGAAGCAGATTCCCCAATGATCGGGGGATCTTATGGCTCGAAACCGGACGATCGCGACCAGCATGCTTGCCGTTACAGCAGCCGGCTTGTTTGTCGCAAACACGAGCGTTCTTGTGCCCGCACCGTCCGGGCGCACCGAACTTCTCGCCCATCGTGGCGTGCATCAGAGATTTTCGACCGAGGGCATCGAACGCGGCACCTGCACAGCCGCGCGCATCCTGCCTCCGACACACATCTTCATCGAGAACACGATCCCCTCCATCGACGCTGCGTTTAACGCGGGCGCGGACATGGTGGAATTCGACATCCAGCCGACACGCGACGGGGATTTCGCGGTGTTCCATGACCGGACCGTCGATTGCCGTACGGACGGAGCCGGCGTCACGCGCGAAAAATCTCTGGCGGAGCTGAAGGCGCTCGACGCCGGCCACGGCTACACAGCGGACGGCGGGCAGAGCTTCCCGTTTCGCGGGCGGGGCATCGGCCTCATACCCTCCCTAGGCGAAGTGCTGGAAATGTTTCCGGACCGCCGCTTTCTCATCCACATCAAGAGCCGCGATCCGGACGAGGGAAAACTCCTCGCGGAACGCCTCGCACAGCTTCCGCCCGAGCAACGCGACCTCCTGACCATCTACGGCGCCGACCGGCCGGTCGGCGCGCTGAAGGCGGCCTTGCCGGATCAGCGCGTGGCCGCGCGCGGCAAACTGAAGGCGTGCCTGCTGCGCTACATGGCGATGGGCTGGACGGGATACATGCCGCAGGCCTGCCGCAACGGCGTCATGTTCGCACCCAGCAACATCGCGCCCTGGCTGTGGGGCTGGCCCCATCGGCTCGCGGCACGTCTGGACGAAGCCAACGCCAAACTCGTCATTCTCGGTCCCTACACGGGCGGCGATTTCTCAACCGGCGTCGACAGCGCCGAACAGCTTGCCGAGCTCCCGCCGACCCTTCCGGCCATGCTGTGGACCAACGACATCCGCAACGTTGCCCTGATCGCAAAGCGCCCGCTCATTCTGCCGATGGCGGAACGCACGTCCGACTAGGGCACGTACTCGTCACGTGGCCGTCGCGATCCACCAGATATTGCCGCTGGTGTCCTTCACGCCGCCACGGCGGTCGCCGTCCGGGTGATCCTTCGGCTCCTCGACCGCAACCGCACCGTGATCGAGCGCGCGATGAAACACCGCGTCCACGTCATCGACATAGATGTGCATCCAGATCGGGAAGTGCGGAAACTGCTCGGTGCCGTCCGCGACCATGACGACGCTGTCGCCGATGCGCACCGACGCGTGCATCACGGTCCCGTCCTCGCGGTCCATGCGCATCAATTCTTCGCCGCCGAACACATCGGTGATGAACTGGATGAGGCGCGGCGCCCCCCACGCCATCACATAGGGGGACACCACCGAATGGCCTTCGCGCTGCGTCATGCCTGTCTCCTCATTTCGGGAGAGCTTAGGGCACCTCAATGAGAGGACAATGACGTTTTCAGAGCAGCGCGATGGCGGGCCGCGGGAGCGTCAGCCGCGCAACTGCGCCTCGATGGCCGCAAGCGCAGCGTCGGCCTTGGCGCCGTCCGGTCCACCCGCCTGCGCCATGTCCGGACGCCCGCCGCCGCCCTTGCCGCCGAGCGCTTCGGCGGCGGTGCGGACGAGTTCGACCGCATTGGCCTTGGAGGTCTGGTCTTCGGTGACGCCGATCACGATGCTGGCCTTGTTGTCGTCGTCGAGCGCGATGAACGAGATAACGCCCGAGCCGAGCTGTTTCTTGGCGTCGTCCACGAGGCCCTTGAGATCGCGCGCGGCAACCCCCTTGAGCACGCGGCCGAGGAATTTCACGCCGCCGACATCCTTCGCCTCGCCGGCGCCGTCCGATCCCCCACCGCCGCCGAGCGCGAGCTTCTTGCGCGCATCCGTCAGTTCGCGTTCGAGTTTCTTGCGTTCGTCGAGCAGAGCGGCGAGCCGCGCGGGTGCGTCCGCGAGCGTTGTCTTCAGAAGCCCGGTGATCTCGTCGAGGGCGCGGCTTTCCTCGCGGAAAAGACGCCGCGCGGCTTCGCCGGTCGTGGCCTCGAGACGGCGCACGCCACCGGCGACACCGCTTTCGCCCGTAATGGCGACGAGCCCGATATCGCCGGTGCGGCCGACATGGGTGCCACCGCACAGCTCCACGGAAAACGCCTTGGGTGTCGCGCCGTCGCGGTCGGTGCCCATCGACACGACGCGCACTTCCTCGCCGTATTTTTCGCCAAACAGCGCGCGGGCGCCGGATGCGACGGCATCGTCCACGGCCATGAGCTTTGTCACGACGGGCTCGTTCTGCAGGACGAGGCGGTTCGCAAGCGCCTCGATCTCGGCGATCTCCTCGGGGGAGATCGGCTTGGTGTGCGAGAAGTCGAAACGCAGACGGTCGGGCGCGACGAGCGAGCCCTTCTGGGCGACATGATCGCCCAGCACACGGCGCAGCGCCTCGTGCAGAAGATGGGTCGCCGAATGGTTGGCGCGGATGCCGGTGCGACGCGCATGATCGACCTTCAGTTCGAGCGCCGCGCCCTGCGCGACCTCACCGGCCTCGACCGTCACTGAATGCACGAACACGCCGTCCGCGCGCTTTTGCGTGTCGGACACATTGATCGAGACGCCCGGCCCAGTCATGACACCGCGGTCGCCCTGCTGGCCGCCGCTTTCGGCGTAAAACGGCGTCTGGTTGAGAACGACAAAGCCGCTCTCGCCCGCACCGAGCTTGGCGACTTCCTTGCCGTCCTTGACGACCGCCGTAACGACGCCTTCCGCCGTCTCGGTGTCGTAGCCCAAAAATTCCGTCGCACCGGCGCGCTCACGCACCGAAAACCACACGGTTTCCGTCGCGGCTTCACCCGAACCGGTCCAGTTCGCGCGCGCGTCCGCACGCTGTTTCTCCATCGCGGCTTCGAACGCTGCGGTGTCGACCGCGATCTGGCGGCTGCGCAGGGCGTCCTGCGTCAGATCGAGCGGAAAACCGAATGTGTCGTGCAGCTTGAAAGCGACATCGCCGGACAGCGTGTCGCCCGATTTCAGCTTGCTGCTCTCTTCGTCGAGAATCTGAAGGCCGCGCACCAGGGTCTTGCGGAAGCGGGTTTCTTCGAGCTTGAGCGTCTCGGTGATGAGCGGCTCGGCCTGTGTCAGTTCGGGATAGGCCGCGCCCATTTCGCGCACCAGCGCGGGAACGAGGCGGAACATTACGGGCTCCTTCGCGCCGAGAAGCTCGGCATGGCGCATGGCGCGGCGCATGATGCGGCGCAGCACGTAACCACGTCCTTCGTTCGAGGGCAGAACCCCGTCCGCGACGAGGAAGGCCGACGCGCGCAGATGGTCGGCGATGACACGATGGCTCGGTCTGCGCGGACCGTCCGCATCGACGCCGATGGTCTCGACGGAGGCGCGGATCAGCGCCCGGAACAGGTCGGTGTCGTAGTTGGACTTCACGCCCTGCAGGATCGCGGACATGCGCTCGAGGCCCATTCCGGTGTCGATGGAGGGACGCGGCAGGTCAATACGCTCCGACGGCGTGACCTGCTCGTACTGCATGAAGACGAGGTTCCAGAATTCGAGGAAGCGGTCGCCGTCCTCGTCCGGGCTGCCGGGCGGGCCGCCCTGCAACGTGTCGCCCTGGTCGATAAAGATTTCCGAACACGGTCCGCACGGTCCGGTGTCGCCCATCGCCCAGAAATTGTCGGACGTCGCAATGCGGATGATCTTGTCGTCGGACAGGCCCGCGATCTTCTTCCAGAGGCCGAACGCCTCGTCGTCGGTGTGATAGACGGTGACGAGAAGCTTGTCCTTCGGCAGGTCGAAGACCTTGGTGCAGAGGTTCCAGGCCAGTTCGATCGCGCGGTCCTTGAAGTAATCGCCGAACGAGAAATTGCCCATCATCTCGAAGAAGGTGTGATGGCGGGCCGTGTAGCCGACATTTTCGAGATCGTTGTGCTTGCCGCCCGCGCGCACGCATTTCTGGGCCGTGGTCGCGGTCGAATAAGGCCGCTTCTCCGCGCCGGTGAAGACGTTCTTGAACTGCACCATGCCGGCATTGGTGAACATCAGGGTCGGGTCGTTGCGCGGCACGAGCGGCGACGACGGCACGATCTGGTGTCCCTCCTTCGCGTAATAATCGAGGAAGGCCGATCTGATCTCGTTGACGCTGCTCATCTGTCCCGCTCCGCCCGCCGGGCTCTCATCCCCGCACGGCGGCCTGTCTTAGCGAGGGGGGATAGGACTGTCCAGAAAGCGGATTTCCTGTCCCGCCCCCACTCCCGGAAATCCCCAGCGCCGGACGTTGCACCGGCCCCACCCTTCTCGTCCCGCAAAGCGCGTAGGTGCCAAACCATCACGCCCGGAACCCTTTCGGGCCCGGGCATCCAGTGCGGAGGGAACTGGACGACCGGAGGGGTCCGGCCGTGACGGCGTGTGTCAGGCGAAAGCGATCCGACCCGAAAAGATTTCACGCAACTCCCGTTCGACCGACGCGAAATCGAGATCCGGACGAGCGCCGACCAAGGTCAGCAGCGCGATGTTGGGAACGGGATAGCCCGCCCCCGCCATCCGGTAATCGGCGATCAGGCCTTTGCCTTTCAGGCGGTTGAGGCATTGCAGGAGCAGCATGGTGCTTCTCCTCATGCGTCCGGATCGCCGTCGTCCTCGGCTTCGGGCGAGCCCTCTTCGAGGATCTTTTCGGCGAGAACACCGGCATTCTGGCGGATCTGGCCTTCGATCTTGTTGGCAAGGTCCGGATTGTCTTTCAGGAACTGCTTGGCGTTCTCGCGGCCCTGTCCGAGGCGCTGGCTGTCATAGGAGAACCAGGCACCCGATTTCTCGACGATCCCGGCCTTGACGCCAAGATCGATCAGCTCGCCGGTCTTCGAGACGCCCGCGCCGTACATGATGTCGAATTCGACCTGCTTGAAGGGCGGCGCGACCTTGTTCTTGACGACCTTGACGCGGGTCTGGTTGCCGACGACCTCGTCGCGGTCCTTGATCGCGCCGATGCGGCGGATGTCGAGACGCACGGAGGCGTAGAATTTCAGCGCATTGCCGCCGGTCGTCGTTTCCGGCGAGCCATACATGACGCCGATCTTCATGCGGATCTGGTTGATGAAGATGACGAGCGTGTTGGAACGCGAGATCGAGGAGGTCAGCTTGCGCAGCGCCTGGCTCATCAGGCGGGCCTGCTGGCCGGGCTGAACCTCGCCCATCTCGCCTTCGAGTTCGGAGCGGGGGACGAGGGCGGCCACGCTATCAATAACAACAATATCGACCGCGCCGGAACGCACGAGCGTGTCGACGATTTCGAGCGCCTGCTCGCCCGCGTCGGGCTGGGAGATCAGAAGGTCGTCGAGATTGACGCCGAGCTTGCGCGCATAGATTGGGTCGAGTGCGTGTTCGGCATCCACGAAGGCGCAGATGCCGCCCTTCTTCTGGGCTTCGGCGACCGTGTGCAGCGCAAGCGTCGTCTTGCCGGAGCTTTCCGGACCGTAGATTTCGACCACACGGCCTTTCGGCAGACCGCCGACGCCGAGCGCGACATCGAGGCCGAGCGAGCCGGTCGAGATCGTCTCGATGTCCAGCGCTTCGCGCTGGCCGAGGCGCATGATGGACCCCTTGCCGAAATTCCGTTCGATCTGCGCCAGCGCGGCGTCGAGCGCCTTGGATTTGTTCGCGTCTGCCACTTCAACGACTTTCAGATTCGGTGCCACGGTCGTAACCCTCTCTCGCCCCGAAGGGAATTTCGATATCAGGATCGTACATGATTTGTTCTCATTGGCAAGTTTGTTCTCGTTTTGATCACAACATTTTTGCCTAGCCCAACGTGTCCTTCACCGTCTGGATCAGATCCTTCAGCGCGAAAGGCTTCGGCAGGAAGGCGAATGTTTCGTGCTCGGCGAGGTTCTTCTTGAAGGCGTCCTCGGCATAGCCGGACACGAAGATGATCTTGATGTCGGGCTTGCGGCGCCGCAGCTCCTTCAGGAGGGTCGGCCCGTCCATTTCCGGCATCACGACGTCGGACACGACGAGATCGACGCCGCTGGCCTGCTCGTCCAGCAGCGCCAGCGCCTCGACGCCCGAACCGGCGGCCATCACCGTGTAACCACGCGATTCGAGCGCGCGGGTCGCGAAGCTGCGCACCGCGTCCTCGTCCTCGACGAGGAGCACGGTTCCGCGTCCGGTCATGTCCTTGGCGGGGGCGGCTTCCGCCACGAGCTTGGCTTCGGGCTCGTCTTCGGCCTTGGCCACATGGCGCGGCAGGAAGATGCGGAAGGTCGTTCCCTTGCCCATTTCGCTGTCGGCGAAGATGAAGCCTTCGGTCTGCTTCACGATGCCGTAGACGGTGGACAGACCAAGGCCGGTGCCCTTGCCGACTTCCTTGGTCGAGAAGAACGGCTCGAAGATCTTGTCGCGGATGTCTTCGGGAATGCCGGTTCCGGTGTCCTCGACCTCGATGAGCACCCAGTCGGTGGCGGGCAGAAGCGGCTTGTTGTAACGCACGACCTCCGGCCCGGCCACGTTGCGGGTGCGGATCGTCACCTGCCCGCCTTCGGTCATGGCATCTCGCGCATTGACGACGAGATTGACGACGACCTGTTCGAGCTGGCCGCTGTCGGCTTTCACCAGCCACAGATCGCGGCCGTGATTGACCTCGAGCGTGACCTTCTCGCCGAGAAGGCGCGACAGCATCATGCGCAGATCCGTCAGCACATCGCCGAGCACCAGCACCTGCGGGCGCAGGGTCTGGCGGCGCGAGAAGGCCAGAAGATGCTTCACAAGGCCCGCCGCGCGGTTGGCGTTGTGCTTGATCTGCATGATGTCGCGGAACGATGGATCTGTCTGTTTGTGCGTCGCCAGCAGAAGATCCGAGAAGCCGACAATGGCCGTCAGCACATTGTTGAAATCGTGCGCGATGCCGCCCGCGAGCTGGCCGACCATTTCCATCTTCTGCGACTGGAAGATCTGCAGCTCCAGCGCGCGCTGTTCGGTGGTGTCGAGCGCATAGAGGATGACGGCCTCGCCGCCGGTGTCGCTCTCCTCGCGGGCGCCCTCCATCGGGCTGAAGAAGAAGCGGGCCGAATGCCCGCCTTCGAGGAGGCCATCGACCGGCTTCACATCGCTCTTGCCCGCGCCCGCCTGCGCCAGAGCCTCGCTCAGCGCCGCGCGTCCGGCTTCGGCAACGGCGGAGAGAATCTGCCGGTCCTCGCTGCGCATCACCTCGCCGAACAGGCGCGCGAAGCTCGCATTGGTGCGCTTGACGTGTCCGGCCTTGTTGACGGTCGCGATGGCGATGGGAGTCGCGTTGAAGAAGCGCGCGAATTCCACCTCGGCGGCGCGCAGCGGATCGTTGACGCCGCGTGCGCGCGAGCGGTCGAGCACCAGCGTTTTCGAGGGGCCGGGCGTGCCGTCCTGCGCGTAGGCCGTCTTGTGCAGGATGCGGACCGGAAAGCTCTGGCCGCCGCGCGTCTTCAGATCGAGATCGAGCGCATCGGTGCGCACGGTTCCCGCAGGCCCTGCAAGCGTCGAGAGCAGCGAGGCGCCGTCGCCCGCGAACACATCCGTGAGCTTCAGCGAGCCCGCGCCGATCTGCGCCAGATCATGGCCCAGCCAGTCCGCGAGAGTCGCGTTCATGTAGCCGATCGTGCCGTCGGTCTCGACGGAGAAGAAACCGGCGGGCGCATGGTCGAGGAAGTCGATGGCGTGCTGCAATTCCTGGAACACGTTTTCCTGCCGCTCGCGCTCGCGCGAGACATCGGCCACCGTCCATACATTCAGGCGTTTGGAACCGGCGCGCTCCAGCGGGCGCACGCGGATGCGGTACCAGGCGGGCACACCGCGCGGCCCCGCCTGCACGCGAAACTCCTCCTGAAGCCGCCGCCCCTCGCGCGCCGCCTGCGACAGGCGGTAGATCGCCTCCGCGACATCGGGATCGGAGGCGAAGACATGCTCCACCGAGCGCACATGCGCCGTTTCCTCGACGCCGGTCAGCTGCAGATAGGCGCGGTTGACGAAAACGATCTCGCCGTCGGCATTGGAGACGAGGAGCCCCTCCTCCGCATCGGAAATGAGTGCGCGGGAAAAATCGTCCGGCCTTTTGCGCGGGCCGAAATGCAGAATTCCGATGGCGCCCGCAAACAGCGCAAAAATGCCGGCGGCCGCCAGAAGCGCGAGAAAGACGAGGAAATAGAACCCCGCCTGCTCGCCTTCGACGAACATCAGGCCGATGGCCGCGCCGACGAGACCGCCGGCAAGCGCCAAAACGAGTTTGATGTTGCCGGGAGGGTCGGTGCGATCGATGGGAGCCTGAAAGCCCTCTCCCCCGTCCGATTCGGTTTTACGCGCCAATCCTGCCTCCGCGGGCGGAGATTGGTGTGGAGGATTTGGAAAAGCAATTGCAGGGGCGACAAGTCCAGAGATTTTCCCGCCATCCGCTCCATACTGAGGCCATGTTCACCGCGCACTTGCAGACTGGATTTTCAAAAGGAAGAAAACATGCTCCCGCTTCAGCTCGCCCTTTCGCTTTTTGTCGAACACGGACGCGAGAAGGAGGCTGCCATCTTCTACGCCGAGGCGTTCGGGGCCGAGACGGGAGAATGCCACCTTCTTGAAGACGGGACTTTATTCGCCGTCGATCTGCGATTCGGCGAGACGGTGATCCATGTCTGCGGCTCCAATCCGGCCCGCGAGCGCAATCCGGCCCATGGCGGCCCCTTCTTCCCGAAAGCAGCAGGCGCGGTCAGCGCGGTGTTCCAGTTGACCGTCGATGGCCTCGACGCAACGCTCGCGCGCGCCATAGCCGGAGGCAGCGCGGAGCGTGACGGCATCCAGCAGGACACGCTCGGCCGGCGTGTGGCCTCGGTGTTCGATCCGTTCGGCCACATCTGGGCGCTCGTTGAGGAGCGCGGCGAGACGCAGATGCGCGCCGCGGCCTGAGAGAGCGGCGTTGACTCTGCCGCGCGCGTCCGGCTAGGTCTCATCCATGGTCAAGAGCCTTCGCCTTTTCACGCGTTATTACGGTCGCTCCTCATAAGAGCGGGCGCATTTTCACATGCTCAACCGCTGCGATTTCCGGCGGTTGGCACGTAAAAGGCTCACAAGATCTCCGGCAGTCGCAGCTCCAAAGGGAGTTCCGTCATGCCACCTTCTCAAAAACCCCGCCCCTCGCTCGCGATCATCGGCTTCGGCGCGTTCGGCCGTCTCGTCGCGCGCCATGTCGCGCCGCATGTGCCGGTTATCGCCCATGACATTTCACGCGCGGCCCTGCAGGATCTGCCCGCGAATGTGCGGCCGGGCGATCTCAGGCAGGCCGCGGCCTGCGATGTGATCGTGCTGGCCGTCCCGGTCGAGCGCATCCGGCAGGTGGCGCAGGAAATCGCCCGCTACGTGCAGCCCGGAACGCTGATCCTGGACGTCGGCTCGGTGAAGGTGCGCCCCGCCTTCGACATGCTGGCCGCTCTGCCGCCGGATGTGGATGTGATCGGCACCCATCCTCTGTTCGGCCCGCAAAGCGCGCAGAACGGCCTGCGCGGCCTGAAAATCGTGCTCTGCCCGCTGCGCGGCCGAAGGCTCGGCGAGGTACGGACATTCCTGAAGCGCGTTCTGGGCCTCACCGTCATCGTCACGAGCCCCGAAAAGCACGACACCGAGGCCGCCACCGCGCAGGGGCTCACGCATCTCATCGCGCGCCTCATCAGCGAAATGGGGCCGCTGCCGACCGGCATCACCACCGCGAGCTTCGATCTGCTCCGGCAGGCGACCGACATGGTCCGGGACGATGCCGAGAACGTCTTTCTTGCCATCCAGACGGCCAATCCCTATGCCGCCTCCGTGCGGCAGCGCTTTTTCGAGCGTGCGGAGGCGCTGCGGAACAGCCTCGATGATGCGGAACCTGGTCCGCCCCGCGGACCGCTCGCTTTGCTCTGACGGAACGCCCGTGCCCACCGACGAAACCCTCTGGCTTTCGCTTCTGTTTCTCCTCGTCGCGGTGCTGTACGCATCGGTCGGCCAGGCGGGCGCGTCCGGCTATCTGGCGGCCATGGGCCTGTTCGGCCTGCCCGCCGCCACGATGAAGGTGACGGCGCTTTCGCTCAACCTGCTCGTCGCGGCCATCGGCACCTGGCAGTTCTGGCGCGCGGGCGATCTGTCGTGGCGCAGCTTCTATCCGTTCGGCGTGCTCGGCGTGCCGTTCTCGCTGCTCGGCGGCGCGCTCCAGCTTCCGGTGCACATCTATTATCCCGTGGTCGGCATCATTCTCATCCTTGCCGCCGTGCAGATGGTGCGCGCCGCGCGGCGCAGACCGGCCGAGGCCAAAGCCCCGCCCGCCGTGCCGCCCTTTCTCCCGGCTCTTCTCACCGGCGCCGTGATCGGCTTCATCTCGGGAACGACCGGCACCGGCGGCGGCATCTTCCTCGCGCCCGTCATCCTGTCGATGAACTGGGTCTCCTTCCGCCGCACCGCCGCCGTCACCGCGAACTACAATCTGCTGAATTCGGCGGCCGCGTTGGCCGGTGCCTACAGCATAATCGGCGCCGTGCCCTCCGCGCTTCCGTTCTGGCTACTCGCCGTCGGCATGGGAGGCGCCGTGGGCTCCTTCATCGGCAGCCGCCATCTGCCGGAAGCGGTGCTGCGCTACATGCTGGCCGCCATCCTTGCGGCGTCGGGGGTGAAGCTGCTCCTCAGCTGATCACCAGCGCCGTTTCTTCAGGTTCATCACATAGCCGATGACCTCGGCCACCGCCTTGTAGTGCTCGGCGGGCACTTCCTCGTCCACCTCCACGCTCGCATAGAGCGCGCGGGCCAGAGGCGGGTTCTCGACGATGGGAATATCGTGCTCGGTGCCCGCGGCGCGGATGCGCAGGGCGAGCGCATCGACGCCCTTGGCGAGGCAGAGCGGCGCGTTCATGCCCGCGTCGTATTTCAGCGCAACGGCATAATGGGTCGGGTTGGTGATGATGACGCTCGCCTGCGGCACGTTCTGCATCATGCGCTTGCGCGAGCGTTGCATCCGCAACTGGCGGATCTTGGCCTTGATCGCCGGATCGCCTTCGAGCTGCTTGTATTCTTCCTTCAGTTCCTTGAACGACATTTTCTGCCGCTCCATCCAGGAATGGCGCTGGTAGAACCAGTCGGCGAGCGCAAGCACGGTGAGAACCGCAAGCGCGGTCTTCAGCATCGAGCCCATCAACTCGTGCGAATACGGCGTCAGCTGGTTCGGATCGAGCAGGACGAGAAGCCCGAGCTCCTCACGCCGCGGCCACACCACCCACACCACTGCCGTACCGACAATGATGAGCTTGGCGATGCCCTTGGCGAAGTTCATCAGGCTCTGTTTCGAGAACAGGCGGCCGAAGCCCGCAATCGGCGAGACCTTGGAGAATTTCGGCGTGATCGATTCCATCGAATACAGAAGACCGTTCTGCACCACATTGCCCAGAATGGCCGCCGCGACGAGAAACAGCAGCGGCAGCGCCAGCGCGGAGATCACCGCGATCCCCAGATCGAGCGTCAGCTTGATCAAGGCATTCCCCTCGATCGGCATGCTGGCCATGTTGGTCATGAAAATCTTGAGGGTGATGGTGAGCTGGCGCGCCGCGTCCGCGCCGAACATCAAAAGCGCGAGCGTTCCCGCGGTCAGCAGGAACCAGGTGTTGACCTCGAGCGATTTCGGAACATCGCCACGCTTTCGCGCATCGTCGAGTTTCTTCTGTGTTGGTTCTTGGGAGCGATCGTCGCTGTCGTCACCGCCTTCAGCCATCGGCGCTCAGCCTCGCTGGAGAATGACGTTGAGGCCGTTTTCCATGTAGTTCATGAAAACGCCCATCATGGTGGCAAGAACCAGCGCCAGCACCGCAAATCCGAGAAAGATCGAGGCGGGCATGGCGATGAAGAAGACCTGCATCTGCGGCATCAGGCGCGCGAGAACGCCAAGGCCGATGTTGAAGATGAGGCCGAAGATCAGTACGGGCGCCGAGACCTGAATGGCGATCGTGAACGAATCCGCGACAAGCCCGGTCACATATTTCGCGGCGTCTCCCGTGTCCGGAAAATTGCCCGGGCGGAAAATCTGGTAGCTCTGCCCGAGCGCCGCGATGACGAGGTGGTGCAGGTCGGTCGCGAAGATCAGCGCGACCGCCATCAGGCTGAGAAAGGTGCCGATCAGCGCGCCCTGCGAGCCCATGCTCGGATCGACCGCCGTCACGAAGCCGAGGCCGAGCTGCTGGGCGATGATCGTGCCCGCCGTCTGCAGCGTCGCGATCATGATGCGCCCGCAAATGCCGAGCACGAAACCAACCGCGATTTCCCCGAGCAGGATGCCGATGATCGCGGGCACATCGCCGAGCGCGGGGTAATAAGGTGTGGCAAGCGGGTAGAAGACGAGCGTCAGCAGGAGCGCGATCGTCAGGCGCACGCGCACCGGAAAGGAGCGTTCGCCGAATCCGGGCAGCAGCAGAACCAGCGTGCCGATCCGCGAGAAGATGAGCAGGAAGCCGATGCTCAGTTCCGGCAGGATCTGGATGCTCACGCGAGCCTTTCAGAGTTTGTGGCAACACCCTGAAAAGAAACGCGTTGCGCGCGCCCTCTCCCGGCCTATCCGCCCGCAACGATGAGCTGCGCGATTCGGTTCATGTGGGCCGACAATACATCGCCCATGAACGGAAAGGCGAGGATCAGCACCGCGAACATCGCAATGATTTTGGGCACGAAGACGAGCGTCATCTCCTGGATCTGCGTCAGCGCCTGGAACAGCGAGATGACGACACCGACGAGAAGGCCGCACAGAAGAAGGGGCGCCGAAACCTTCAGCAGAGTGATGATGGCGTCGCGGCCGACGTCGAGAACTTCAGGCCCTGTCATGTTCGTTCCTTGTGTCATCCCGGAAAACGCGGTGCGTTTGTCCGGGATCGTTGTCCGCACTCGATCCCGGATCGGCTTTGCCGTCCGGGATTACGCCTTCGGCGTCAGATCGGCATCCGCAAGATTTCTTCATAGGCCGAGATCACCCGGTCGCGGACGCTGACGAGGGTTTCGAGAGCCACTTCGCTCTCGGCCACCGCCGTCACGACATCGACCAGATCGCCCCGCCCCTGCACGGCCTGCGAGGCCTGCACGTCGGCGGCGCGCCCGGCATCGGCCACCTGGCCGATGACCTGCTGAAGCATCGAGCCGAAGCCGGACCCGGAATCGGGCTGCGGCGCACCGGCCAGAGACGGCATCTGCCCCATGCTCGGACCGGACAAAGCGGCGAGCTTGGAATAGGCATTGGCGGCAAGCATCGGCGACGACATCGGTCAGTTCCCCTTCAAGCGTGCGAGATTTCGCCCGTGTGCGTCATGCACGCAGGATTTCGAGGGTGCGGGCAACCATGCGGCGCGTTGCGCCGATGACGCCGAGATTGGCTTCGTAACTGCGCTGCGCCTCGCGCATGTCCATCTGCTCGACGAGCGAGTTGACGTTCGGCGTCAGCACATAACCCGCGGCGTTCGCCGCCGGATGGCCGGGCTCGAATTTCGAGGCAAACGCCGATTTGTCCTTCTCGACGCGTCCAAGCTCGACGACTTCGGCGCCGAGTTCGCGGTCGAGCGCGACGCGGAATGTCGGAATCTTGCGCTGGTAGGGATTGCCGCCGGGCGTCGAGGCCGTCGAGTCGGCATTGGCGATGTTCTCCGAAATCACGCGCATCCGGCCGGACTGGGCCTTGAGGCCGGACGCGGCGATGGAAAGCGAGCGCAGGAAATCCATGAAAGTGCTCCTTGTCAGCGCCGGGTGACGGCGGTTTTCAGCATTCCGAGGCCGCGGCTGTAGAGCTGCGAGACCATCTGGAAGTCCGAAACGTTCTGGGCCACGCGCATCACTTCCTCTTCGAGGACGACGCCGTTGCCCTGCGGGGTGATCTCGTAGCTTTTGGTGCGCGAGGCCTCGGGGCCGCGTGCGCCGCCCCCGGCGAAATGCAGCGGGCTCGTGGCCGCCATCTGCACGCCGGCGGCCGCATTCTTGGCCATCGGGCCGAATTCCAGGGCTTTCAGGTCCCGCGCCTGATAATGCGGCGTGTCGGCATTGGCGACATTCTGCGCGAGCACGCTCTGGCGCGCCTCATGCCAGGACATGCGCTCTTTCAGCATGCCCACGAGCGGGATATCGCCGAATATCATGCTCTTGATGTTCCCCTCGCCCGGAAGGTTCACGGCTGGAATCGTGCCTTCACCCGGCAGAATTTGCCGGGCTCATGGTTAACGGGGGGTTAATACACGCAGGGGAACCCCGATTGCCCCTAGGCTCGCCGGTAATATTTTGTTATTTTATGTGCCTCTTGCGCCACGTGGCGTACACGCAGGGGTGGGTATCGCGTGCTTGATCAGATCTTTGGCGGCGAAGTTCCGACCGCCGTCCGCTTTGTCATTGCGTTCGGCGTCGTCCTTGCGCTCATCGCCATAACCTTCGTGGCTCTTCGCAAATTCGCCGGGCGCAAGCTGCCTCTGTCGAATGGCGGGCGTGCGCGCCAGCCGCGCCTTGGCGTGCTGGATGCCTTCGCCATCGATTCGCGGCGCCGTCTGGTTCTCATCCGCCGCGACAATGTCGAACACCTCATCATGATCGGCGGGCCGAACGATGTGCTCGTCGAAAGCGAGATCGTCCGAAACCCCGCGCAGGCCGGGCTGACGCCCGCTCCCGCCCAGGCCCCCGCCCCGCGCGCCCAGACGCGCCCCGGCGAAGCCGTACGTGCACCGATCGGCGCGCCGCCTCCGGCCCCGATGTCGCCGCAACACCGTCCCCTGCCCTTTGCCAGCGATGCGCCCCCGGCCGCCGAACCCGCCGCGCCCCCGGCGCCGTCGCGTTCGCTGCGCATGCCGTTCCAGCGCGAGCGCGCCACATCGTCCGGCGCCACGGCCACTCCGCCGGCATCGCTGCCCCCAGCCGCGAATGTGCCGCTGAGCCCGCCGCCCGCGATGGCCCGCACCATACCGCCGCGTGTGCGTGCGCCCGAACCGGTCGAAGCGCCCGAGGAAACCGCCGCCGCGCCGCAGGTACAGCCCCCCGCGCCGCGCCCGAAATCCGATGTCGATCCGCTTTATGCGGACATCGAGAAGAAGCTCGGAGAAGCGCTGTCGCGTTCGCCGGCCGCACCGCCCGCGCGTCCCACGGCTCCCGCGTCCGCTCCGCCGCCAGCCGCGCGGCGTCCGGAACCGGTTGAAGCCCCGCCCGCCCCGCAGCCGCAGGGCGGCTCGAAATCCCATCTCGACGCACTTGAGGAAGAGATGGCAAATCTCCTGGGCCGCGACCGCCCGTGAGCGGGCGGCGACTGGCGTATTTACTCCTTCATGTATTGGGACTGACCGCCGCGCTCGCAGGAACCGCGCACGCGCAGGGCGTGACGGTGGATCTCGGCCAGGGAGGCGTGTCCGAACGCGCGCTTCAGCTCGTCGCGCTCATCACCATCCTGTCGATCGCCCCTTCGATCCTCATCATGGTCACGAGCTTCACGCGCATCGTCGTCGTGCTGTCTCTGCTGCGCACCGCGCTCGGCACGCAGACCGCCCCGCCCAATTCCGTGCTGATCTCGCTGGCGCTGTTCCTCACCGCCTTCATCATGGCGCCGGTCTTCCAGCAGACCTACAACGAGGCGATCCAGCCGATGATCGCGGGCCAGATGACGCCCGAACAGGCGTTCGAGACCGCGACGCCTCCCTTCCGCACCTTCATGCTGAAGCATGTGCGCGAGAAGGACCTGCGCCTGTTCACCGACATCGCGCAGGAAGAGGCCGCCTCGCCCGACGAGGTCTCGCTGCGCGCTCTGGTGCCCGCGTTCATGATCTCGGAACTGCGCCGCGCCTTCGAGATCGGCTTCCTGCTGTTCGTGCCCTTCCTCGTCATCGATCTGGTCGTCGCGTCCATCCTGATGTCGATGGGCATGATGATGCTGCCACCCATCATCGTCTCGCTGCCGTTCAAGCTGATCTTCTTCGTGCTGGTGGACGGCTGGAACCTCGTCGTCGGCTCGCTCGTCGAAAGCTTCACGCGTTAGCGGCGCGAAAGGCGACGAAATCGCGAAAGCGCGCATTTACCGCGATTGCCGATGCGCTTTGCCATCGCCGGGAAGGCGCTCCATCTTCAGGGCATGAAAGCCTTCGTCCTGCCCTGTCTCGTTCTTGCCGTTCTGGCTGCCGCTGCGTGCCCGGCCTTTGTCGGCACCGCCGCCGCGCAGGCCGAATACCGGGGCATGTCCCCGCAATACGGAACGCCGCCGCGTCCGGACTATTTCTACGAGCCGAACTACCGGCCGCCGGGCAAGGAGCCGAACCGCTACGATTTCGTCATCGGCGTCGATGCGAACGATTACCGGCGCGAGGACCCCCGCCCGCGCCCGCCGCATCACGGCCCACGCCCCCGTCCGCCGCACCACGGATCAGATCATCACGGCTCGGGCCATTACGGGCCGGACCGTCCGCACGGCCGCTAGGCAGCAGGGCTAGCGCGGCTCGTTCTGCAGGCTGAGGTAAACGGGGCTGAATTCCGCGATCTCGCTGAGCCGGTCCCAGTTGAGGATCGTCACCGCGCCGCCGCCCTGCCATTGGACGATCCCGCCGTTGCGAAGCTCCGTCAGCACACGGTTGACGTGCACCGTCGACAGGCCGAGCGCGTCGCCCAGTTCTTCCTGCGTCACCGGCATGTGGAAGCTGTGGCCGTTGGTCTGGCCGATCGCGCCGAGCCGCACATAGAGCTCGCAGATGAGATGCGCCATCTGCGCCGTTGCGGATGAGCGGCCCATCGCCGTCAGCCATTGCCGATGGATCGCCGCATCGATCAGGGTCGACAGCCACAGAATGCGCGTCAGATGCGGGTAGTCCTCGCTGATCTTCTTCAGCGTGGCGTGCGGCACGAAGGCGATGCGCGTCGGCGCAAGCGTCGTGACGCCGTGGTCCATCGTCTTCAGCAGAAACGAATGCAGATCGACGAAATCGCCGCCGATATGGATGGCGGAGATCTGCCGCCGCCCGCTCGGCAGCACTTTGTAGCGTGCCGCGAAGCCTTCGACGATGATGCAGGATTCGGTCGGCCGGTCGCCTTCGCGCACGATGTCCTCGTCCGCCCCATAGTCGCGGATGCGCGTGAACGCGCGTTCGAGAACGTCCTTCTCCTCGTCGGAAAGTGCGTCGCTGTGCTCAAGCTTGCGAATCAGAAGTTTGGTCATCTTTACCCCGCGCTGGATATCGGCGGGTTTCGCGCCTTCGACATTAACTTATGATGTTGCGCCCTGCGGCGGCTTGGCATCTCCCTCAAACTTCGTGGGGGAAGTTCGGTGAACACGTTTCGCGCCTTCATTTTGAATGATGACGACAAAATCATGAGTTCGGAAATACTCGACGTGAAAAGCGACGCCGAGGCCATCGAATCCGCGCGCATGTTTGCCTCCGAGAACGATCTGGAAATCTGGCAGGGCCAGCGGCGTGTCGCCCGGATGAAGAAGGGCGGCGAGGTTCAGCTCGTATCCCAACGCACGAACACCTGACATTGCTCCATCGGGCATCCCTGCGACCGCCGGAACGCACATTCAACAAAACGGTTGAATAATTTTTCCGGCGGTCTATATTCAACCCTATGGTTGAACATCAACAGCTCGACGCCATCTTCGCCGCCCTCGCCGATCCGACGCGCCGGGCCATGCTGCGGCAGCTCTCGCGTGGCGAATTCAGCGTGGGAGAACTGGCCGCGCCTTTCAGCATGAGTTTCGCCGGCGCCTCCAAGCATCTGAAAGCTCTGGAAAAAGCAGGCCTCGTCACCCGCGCCATACAAGGGCGTACGCATCTGTGCCGTCTCAACGCCCAGCCCATGCACGGGGCGCTGGAATGGCTGCGTTATTACGAGAACTTCTGGAACGCGCGCCTCGACGATCTCGAGCGCGAACTCACCGCAGACGACGAAAGGAAACGCCGATGACCGACACGATGACCGGTTATGCCACCCCGCTTTCCGAAGATACGGTACGTATCGAGCGCAGCCTTCCCGGCCCGATCGAGCGCGTCTGGACCTATCTGACCGACTCCGACAAACGCGCCACATGGCTCGCCCGCGGGCCGATGGACAGCGCCGAAGGCGGCAAGGTGGAGCTGACCTGGTTCAATTCGAAGCTGTCGGGACAGAATGAGCCGCCGCCGGAAGAATACAAGAATTCCGAAGGCCATTCGATGACGGGCCGCGTGCTCGCCTGCGATCCGCCGCATCTTCTCAGCTTCACCTGGAGCGGGGAGACATCCGAATCCGTTGTCACATTCGAACTGTCACAACAGAGCGAGCGCGTGAAGCTCGTCCTGACGCACAGCCGCCTCGCCAATCGCGGCGCCAAGCTCGGCGTCGCGGGCGGCTGGCACGCCCATCTCGACATCCTGGAAGACGTGCTCTCGGACAGGCCCGCCCGCCCCTTCTGGTCGAACCACAAAAGGCTGAAAGCCGAATATGAGGCGCGGCTGTAACATCAGAACTGCCAGCCGGCGGGCACCCAGGCATAGCCGCTGTCGGTGCGCAGGATGCGTCCAAGACCCGGGAACGGGTAATGAAAGCCGAGAACGAGCATCCGGTCGGCCGCGGCCCGATCGAAAATGCGCGTGCGGGCCGTGGCGGCAGCCTCCTGATCGCGATCGGGTCCGGGCCGCCAAGGCCGGTCGATGTTGACGACGGGGTGGTAGGCAAGATCGGCAGTCAGAAGAAGCTGATCCCCGCCCGAATGAACGAGAAAAGCCGCCATGCCCGGTGTATGGCCGGACGCGGCAATCGTCGTCAGGCCGGGCAGAAGCTCCGTGCCCGCTTCGTAGAGCTCGATGCCGCCGGCAACAGGCTGCACGCTCTCTTTGATGTTGGCCGCGAAACGCTGCTGGAATTCCTTGGGCACCGGCATGTAGGAGAGGTCCGGATCGCCCTCGACGAAGAACGCCCAGTCCGCTTTCGGCGCCAGCACCCTCGCGCGCGGAAACGCCGGGCCGCCTTCGGCGGTCCGCAGATTGCCGACATGATCGGGATGGGTGTGCGAGATCACGACAAGGTCGATGTCGGCGGGCGAGAGCCCGATGGCGCGCAGATTGTCGAACAGGCGCCCGCCGTTCGGCCCCATCGTGCTTCCCGCACCGGCTTCCAGCAGGACGCGGCGCCCGCCGATCTCCAGCAGAAGCGTGTTCAGGTTCAGCGTCATGCGGTCGGTCGGCAGGAACGCCCGCCGCAGAACCTCTTCCAGCGCGGCCTCGGGCGCGTCTCCCGCATAAATCCTCGGCGGACCGCCGATAGTGCCGTCGCTGAGCACGGTCGCGGCGATGTCGCCGACCTGAAAACGGTAATGACCGGCATTTCCGGACCGCGTGGACGGCGCTGGCTGGGCGAAGACCGGTCGAGGCCCAACATGACCGAGAAGCGCGCCGGACGCACCGGCAACCGCCGTCAGCATGATCTTGCGTCGGTTGATCGTCAGCATCGTGTTCCTTCTCCGTGGCAAAAGCGGTCGCTCCACAGCAACGTGACGTGTCTTCACTGGTTTGATAAGACGATCAAAAGAGAGCAAGCTGCTCGTCTGAGGCGATCAATCGTGACCGTGAGACTGGATCATCTGGAGATTTTCGCGCAGATCGTCCGCGCGGGCGGCTTTCGCGCCGCCGCCGCCGAACGCGGCGTCTCCTCCTCCGTCATGAGCCAGACCATGGCAGCTCTCGAGCAGGCGCTCGGCATTCGCCTGCTCAACCGGACGACGCGCAGCATCGCGGCGACGGAGGCGGGCGAACGCCTCCTGAAACGGCTTCGCCCGGCCCTCGACGACATCCGCCTGGCTCTTGTCGAACTGGATCAATTGCGCGAGCAACCCTCGGGCACGCTGCGGATCAACGCGCCGGGGCCTGCCGTCGACCACGTTTTGTGCCCGCTCGCTTTCGCGTTCATGAAGGCGCATCCCGAGGTCAGGATCGAGATCGTCAGCGATGCCGCGATCGTCGACATCGTCGAGCAGGGCTTCGATGCCGGTGTCCGGTTCGGGCAGCATCTGGCGCAGGACATGATCGCCCTGCCGCTCGGCCCGCCTTTGCGCTACGCGATCGTCGCGTCCCCGGACTATCTGCGCGAACGCGGGCGGCCGGCCACGCCCGCCGATCTCATCGGACATGACTGCATCCGCCGCCGTTATCCCGGCGGCACCCTCGCGACCTGGACGTTCGCAAAAGGCGGCGAAACGGTCGAGATCACGCCGGAAGGCCGGTTGACGCTGAGTTCGGCGCAACAGGAACTTCAGGCGGCTCTTGCCGGGCAAGGCATTGCGCATGTGTTCGAAGACTACGCGCACGCAGCAGTCGCGACCGGCGCGCTCGTCGAGATCTTGACGGACTGGAGCCCGAAATTGCCGAGCTGGTTCCTGTATTACCCGAACCGGCAGCACAGCAGCGCAGCGATGCGCGCCTTCCTTGAATTTGTCCGCCGGTCGGCACGCGAGAACCCCGGCCCTCGAAGTTTTTCTTGACTTTATTCCTATAATGTGATTGTCTGTATCCGCTTCCGATCACGGAGGGCGCTTCATGAGGCGTCGTTGAGCGGATCGGAAGTGCGGTGGCCGGAAATGCGGGAAGACGTAGCCCGCAGGAACGGAGG
>LNEV01000018.1 GCA_001464335.1 Rhizobiales bacterium Ga0077545
TTGCTGTCGAGCTGCTTCTCTTCGGCCGGGTCGTCGCCTTGAGCGATCCTGCCCAACTGGACCTTCGCCTCTTGGCGAGCGCGCTCTGGTGTCCAGACGCCGTGCAATCCGATTGTGAAGCGACGCGACCGCTTGCCGAGCCTGTACTGGATGACATAGCTGCGCTTGCCGGATGCGAATACTCGGAGGCCAAAGCCGGGCAGTTCGTCGTCCCAAATGACGTAATCTTTCGCGCGACTGTCCGCGGCGTCGACGACCCGTTTCGTGAGCTTAGGCATGGGCTTCCTCCGACCCTAGCGTTTCCTCTCGCGTAAGCACCACGTAAGCACGCGGGCGAAAACAGTGGCGGGGAGAAGAGTAGCTTTGGCGGAGAAGAAATGCAAATTGTTTAGCGTTTACAGGGAGATAGGCGGACATCGGCGGCTCCTTGCGCTTATTGGCGGAGCTAGCCATATTCCCTCCGAAGGCAGAGGTCACAGGTTCGAATCCTGTCGGGTGCGCCATCCAACCGGACCAGATTTGACGCGCCGTTGGCTTTGCTAGCGGCGCTCATACCGATCGGCAAGGACAGGCATATCGCACGGCGTGCGCCGGTCGCCGGGCCACTTCTCCGCCAGGCGCTCCACCGTCTCTGGTTGCCGCGCGCCTTGCAGCTATCGCGGCAGCGGGCCGAGAATGGTGATGTTGTGCCGTTCAGCGGCCGCCATCAGCAGCGCCATGTCGGGAGCAGCCGGCGGCGCGTCTGTCGGAACGCTCGTTTCGGCGATGAAATCGGCAAAATCGCTTCCGGTCGTCATCAAAAGGATTCGTGCCGGCCCGTCGCCTTCGATGCGAAATCCGTGCGGAATGCCTCGCGGACCGAAGGCGCAGTCGCCTGCCTGAAGCAGCCTGCGTTCGCCACCCAGGATCACCGACATCTGGCCTTCGAGGACGTAAAACGACTCGTCCTCGGAACGATGCATATGCCAGGGCGACTCGAAGCCGGCCGGTATGACCTGCTCGATCAGGCTGAAGTGGCCGCCGGTCAATTCCCGGTCGGCCTTGATCCAGGTCGGGAGGCCGAGAAACCTGATTTCGCCGGCGCGGAAGGGCGCGCTCGTGGCAGATGAAGCACTGATGTTCACTGCAGGGTCCTCTCTGGGCAGGCGCTTGCGCCAACCGGCATCTTAGCGGAATAAAAATTCCACGGAATGTCGTTCTCCGAATCCCGAAACGGTTCGCCCCCCGCCATCACGGTTTCCACCGCACAACCACGTCTCGACGCGCGCCCTCACTTCTCGCATAAACGCGTGGGCTAGGAATGCTCGGGGGCTTGGGGTGATCGGGAAGAGCTGCGCGGCGATAGGCGGGCGGGCACGCGCATGGGCATTTGCCCTTGCCGGCGCTCTCGTCAGCGCGACCGCAATGCCTGCGCAGGCGGCGGAACGGCTCTACGGCTTCAACATCGTGGCGACGCCGGAGCATCCTTTCGGCACGCGCGATGCGGAACGCTCTTTGTTCGCGGCCCGGAAAACCGGCGCCCGGCTGGTCGCCATCATCCCCTTCCTCTGGCAGCCGCAGCCCTCAAGCGAGCGTATCCAGCGCGGCAACGACATGCAGGACAGCGAGCTGCGCCTGGCCATCCAGCAAGCCAGACAGGCCGGCTTCCAGGTGCTCGTGAAGCCTCATGTCTGGGTGCCGCAGAGCTGGGCGGGCGCCGTGGAGCCGACGACGGACGCCGCCTGGGAAATCTGGTTCACCCGCTACCGCGCGGAAATCCTGCGGATCGCCGGCATCGCGGCGCAGGAGGGGGCGGCGTCGTTTTCAATCGGCACTGAGCTGAAGAACACCACCCACCGGCCCGAATGGCGCGAAACCATCGCCGCCGTCCGCGCCGTCTTCCCCCGCACGCTTCTTTACGTGGCCCACAACATCGAGGAGGCGGAGACCGTGCCGTTCTGGCCGGATCTCGATGTCATCGGCGTCTCGCTGTATCCGAAGCTTGGAGCGGACGACGACCGGAACAACCGTCGCGCCGTCATGAACGCGGTGGCTGACCGGCTGGACACCCTTTCCCGAAAGCTCGATCGGCCGGTCTATGTCGCCGAGATCGGCCTGCGGTCGGCGGAAGGCGCCGCCGCGAAGCCCTGGGAGAGCGCGGAGGAGCGCATGGCGCCTCCCGATCTCGTTCTTCAGTCGGCTGTGCTCGATGATTGGCTGCACAGCCTTGACCGCCCCTCCGTCGAGGCGGTCCTCGTCTGGCGCTGGTTCACGGACCCTTCGGCGGGCGGTCCGCGCGACACCGATTTCACCGTTCAGGGCAAACCGGCGGAAGGCGTTCTCTTTTGCCGATGGACGAACAATTGCCGGGGCATCTAGAATCGGTCGGGGATGCCATGGTTTCGGGCATCTTGACGCGACGCGTACAATGCGACGAAACCCGCCCTGCCCCGACGGGCCCGGGGCCGCTCCTGTTACCCGCAGGTACTTATTTCACCCGGATGTTCTCATCCGAAGTGCGCGTGGCCCAGTAGCCACATTCCTGCTTTATGGGTAGTTTGCCACTTGAAGCTGAACCGGGGCCGCACGAATCTGCCCCGCAGTCACACGCTCTGCAGGTCTCCATGCTCCGTTTTGCCAACCGCCTCGTCGCGGCCTCGATGCTCGTTTCGATTGCCGCCCCTGCTTTCGCCCAGCAAATGCCCGCCCTTCCCGTTTCGGTCGCAAAACCCGTGAAGCGCATGGTGGTGGACTGGGGCGAGTTCCCGGGCCGGTTCGAGGCCGCGAACTACGTGGAAGTCCGCGCGCAGGTCGCGGGCGAGCTCGAAAGCGTCCACTTCAAGGACGGTCAGGACGTGACGGCCGGGCAGCTCCTTTTCAAGATCGATCCTGCACAGTTCACCGCGACGCGGCAGGCGGCGGAAGCGGCGGTGAAGGGCAACGTGACCCGGCTCGACCTCGCAAAGTCGGAACTCGAGCGCGCACAGAACCTGCGCACGACCGGAAACATCCCGGAATCGACCTTCCAGCAGCGCCAGCAGACCTATCTCGAAAGCCAGGCCAATCTCGACGCGTCGCGCGCCGAGCTTGCAACAGCGAGCCTCAATCTCGGCTACACCGACATCAAGGCCCCGATCGCCGGTCGCATCGGGCGCAAGCTCGTCACCGAAGGCAACCTCATCTCCTCGGGAACGACCGGCACCCTGCTGACGACCATCGTCCAGTTCGATCCGGTCTATTTCTATTTCGACGTCGACGAGCAGAGCCTGCTCGCCTACCAGCGCAATCTGGCCGGCGGCATTGTCAGCGAAGATGCCAAGAAAGCCTATCTCGCCCTGTCGGACGAAACCGAGTTCAAGCGCGAAGCGGTCATCAACTTCCTCGCCAATCAGGTCGATGCCGAGACCGGCACCCTGCGCGTCCGCGCCGAGCTTCCGAACAGCGATCTGTACATCACGCCCGGCCTGTTCGGCCGCGTGAAGCTGGCGACCCGCCCGGCCTATGAGACGCTCGTTCTGCCGGACGAGGCCATCATGCTCGACCAGACGCGCCATCTCGTCATGACGGTCGATGGTGAAGGCACGGTCGTTCCGAAAGCCGTCACCGTCGGCCCGCGCGTCGGCAAGTTTCGCGTCATTACATCAGGCATCACCGAGAACGACAGCGTGATCGTCAACGGCCTGATGCGCGCGCGTCCCGGCGGCAAGGTTGCGCCCACCACCGTCGAAATCGACGTCCCCGACGACCTGACCCGCCCGGTCGCAGCCAACTGACGGGACGATCCACATGCGTTTCGGCCATTTCTTTGTAGACCGACCCATTTTCGCGTCGGTCGTTTCCATCATCATGGTGGTGATCGGCATTGTGTCGCTCGTGCAATTGCCGATCGCGCAATATCCGTCGATCGCGCCGCCGACCGTCGTCGTTGCCGCGATCTATCCCGGCGCCAATGCCGAGACGATCGCCGAAACCGTTGCCGCTCCCATCGAACAGGAGATCAACGGCGTCGAGAACATGCTGTACATGTCCTCGCAGGCAACCTCCGACGGCTCGCTGAACATCACCGTGACGTTCGAGATCGGCACCGATCTCGACATCGCGCAGGTGCAGGTGCAGAACCGCGTCAACGCCGCCGAACCGCGCCTGCCCGAAGAGGTCCGGCGCCTCGGTGTCGCGGTCAACAAATCCTCGAACGACTTCCTCATGGTGGTGAACCTGTTCTCACCCGACGAGTCGCTCGATGAGCTGTATGTTTCGACCTACACCTTCCTCAATGTCCGCGACCGTCTCGCGCGCCTCGAAGGCGTCGGCGACATGTTCGTGTTCGGCGCGCGCGAGCTTTCGCTGCGCGTCTGGCTCGATCCGAACCGGCTTGCCGCCTACAGCCTGTCGCCGGGCGAAGTCATCGCCGCGCTGCAGGAACAGAACGTGCAGGTTTCGGGCGGTGCGCTCGGCCAGCCCCCGGCGCCGCAGGGAACCGACTTCCAGATCATGGTGACGACCCAGGGGCGCTTCCGCACGGCGGAAGAGTTCCGCGAGGTCATCATCAAGAACTCCAACGGGCGCCTGCTTCGCCTGAAGGATGTCGCGCGCGTCGAACTCGGCGCCCGCCAATACGCAACGAACTCCTATCTCGACGGACAATATTCCGTCGGCATCGGCATCAATCAGCGCCCCGGCTCCAACGCCCTGTCGGCCGCCGAAAACGTGCTGAACGAAATGGAGATCCTGAAGCGGGACTTCCCGCAGGGCCTCGATTACGCCGTCGTCTACAATCCGACGGAGTTCGTCGCGGCCTCCATCGAAGCGGTCACGCACACGATCTGGGAAGCGGTCGCGCTTGTCGTGCTCGTCGTCATCATCTTCCTGCAGAGCTGGCGTGCCGCGATCATTCCCATCCTTGCGATCCCGGTCTCGCTGATCGGCACGTTCGCGGTGATGGCGGCCTTCGGCTACTCGATCAACATGCTGACTTTGTTCGGCCTGATCCTGGCCATCGGCATCGTGGTCGACGACGCCATCGTCGTGGTCGAAAACGTCGAGCGCAATATCGCCGAAGGAAAGAGTCCGCGCGAAGCGGCGCACATCACGATGGACGAAGTGGGTGTCGCGGTCATCGCGATCGCGCTCGTCCTGTCGGCGGTGTTCGTGCCGACGGCCTTCATCCCCGGCATTTCCGGCCAGTTCTACAAGCAGTTCGCGCTGACCATTGCGGCCGCGACAATCATTTCGGCCTTCAACTCACTGACGCTTTCGCCCGCGCTCGCGGCGCTTCTGCTGAAGCCGCACCAGACCCATCACAAGAAGGGACTGCTGACCCGCGCGGCGGATGCCTTCAACCGCCGCTTCGACTGGCTCTCGACGCGCTATTCGCACGGCGTGCGCTACACCGCGACCCGCAAGGTCCTGTTCCTCGGCGTCTATGTCGCGCTCGTGGCACTGACGGGTCTTGTCTTTACGCGCGTTCCGGCGGGCTTCATTCCGGCGACGGACCAGAGCTACGCCATCGTTGCGGTCCAGCTGCCGGAAGGCGCCTCGCTGGAGCGCACGGACGAGGTCGTGCGCAAGATCATCGGCATCGCCCGCGAGACGCCCGGCATTGCCCACGCCATCGGCATTCCCGGCTTCTCGGGCGCGACCTTCACGGCCGCCTCGAACGCCGCCGCCATCTTCACGCCCTTCAAGAGCTTCGAGGAGCGCGTGCCGAACGGGGAGACGGCCACCAGCATCATCGGCGATCTGCAGTCGCGCCTCGGCGGAATTCAGGAAGCCTTCGTCATCGTCATCGCCCCGCCCTCGGTGCAGGGTCTGGGCACCGGCGGCGGCTTCAACATGATGGTGCAGGACCGCGGCGGCGTCGGCATCCGCGCGCTCGAAGCGGCGGTCGGCGAGATCACCGGGGCCGCGGCGCAGGAGCCCACTCTGGCGGGCGTCTTCACGACGTTCAACACCCGCTCGCCGCAGGTCTACGTCAACCTCGACCGCGAAAAGGCCCAGCAGCTCAACGTGCCGATCGGCAATGTCCTGCAGGCCCTTCAGGTCTTCATCGGCTCGGCCTATGTCAACGACTTCACCTCGAGCGGCCGTTCGTTCCAGGTGAACGCGCAGGCCGACGCACCCTTCCGCGTCGATCCCGCCGACCTCACGCGCATCAAGGTGCGTTCGGCAGCGGGCGCGCTCGTGCCGCTCGGCACGCTCGTGACGATCAGCGACAATACGGGTCCGTACACGGTCAACCGGCACAACCTCTACACCGCGGTGTCGATCCAGGGTCAGGCCGTGCCCGGCGTGTCCTCGGGTGCCGCGCTCGACAAGATGGAGGAGATTGCCGCGCGCGTTCTGCCTCCGGGCGTCGGCTTCGAATGGACCGACCTCGCCTATCAGGAAAAGAACGCGGGCAATCCCGCCTTCATCTTCGCGCTGGGCGTGCTGTTCGTCTTCCTCGTCCTGTCGGCACAGTATGAAAGCTGGTCGCTGCCGTTCTCGATCATCCTGATCGTGCCGCTGTCGATCCTCGCCGCGCTCGGGGGCGTGATGTTGCGCGGGCAGGACAACAACATCCTGACGCAGATCGGGTTTGTCGTCCTGATCGGCCTTGCCGCGAAGAACGCGATCCTGATCGTCGAATTCGCACGTCAGGCGGAAGATGACGGGCGCGGCATCGTCGACGCCGTCGTCGAAGCGTGCCGCCAGCGTCTGCGTCCGATCCTGATGACCTCGCTGGCCTTCACCCTCGGCGTGGTGCCGCTGGCCATCGCCTCGGGCGCCGGCGCGGAACTGCGCCAGGCGCTCGGCACGTCGGTTGCGTTCGGCATGCTCGGCGTCACCGTGCTCGGCCTGTTCCTGACGCCGGTCTTCTACGTGACGATCCGGCTGCTCAGCGAGAAGTTTCGGCGAACCCCGAAACCGGTGAAGGCGGAACCGGCCGCCGAGAAGTAAGATTCAACCGGGGCGCGTCACCGCGCCCCGGTTTTCCATTTCGGCGGTCCGCCGTACAAGGGCCCCATGAACCGCCGCACGGCATCAGCCCCCGCCCTCTATCTGCGCATCCTCGTGGCGTGGCTCCTGGCCATGCAGCCGATGATCGGCGCCTATGCGGCGGCAGCCGCATCGCCGTTGGCGGGCGAATTGTGCAGCGGCGTTTCCGCGCCGGACACCGAGCCCACGGGCACGGCGGACGGGCATGCCTCGTGCTGCCTCGCGGCCTGCACCCCGGCAATGCTGCCGCCCCCGGCCCTGCCGGACGCGGCCACCCCGCCCGAAGCCCACTCCGAAAAGCCGAACCCTCTCCGGCAGACAGCCGAGGTGGACCCCGCCGGTTTCGGGCCCCAATCGGCTCGCGCGCCGCCCGCCGACCTCTCCTGAAGAACCGATCCGCGCGTGGCCTTCCCGCGCTTCCTCTGCTTTGGAGAGTTTCATGTCTGTTTTCAAACGCGGTGCTCTTGCCGCTTCCCTGCTCGTCATCCTGTCCGCCCCGGCCTTCGCCCACAGCTTCAAGCTCGGCGCTCTTGAAATCGGCCACCCCTGGGCGCGCGAAACCCCCGCCGGGGCCAAGACCGGCGCGGGCTATCTCACTGTCCGCAACACCGGCGCGCAACCCGATCGCCTGATCGCCGTGTCGACACCCGGCGCAGCAACGGTCGAAATCCATGAGGGCTTTACCGAAAACGGTGTCGCCAAGATGCGCGAGGTCGAAGGCATCGAGATCCCGGCCGGCGGCGAAGCCAAACTCGCGCCCGGCGGCTTTCATTTGATGCTGATCGATCTCAAGGAAGGTCTTGCCGAGGGCATGAGCGTCCCCGCGACGCTCACCTTCGAGAAGGCCGGGACGGTCGAGGTCGAGCTTGCGGTCGAGAACATGGCCTATGGCCGTTCCGGAAAATCCGACGCGAAATCGGATCATAACCACGGTCACGCGCATTGAAATTGTGGAGGCTTTTGCAGCCTCCGCACATTCACACTCAGTGCGAAAGGACCTTTCGATGCCTCTCACCGACTTCGGGCAGCAGCCCATCGTCAGCACGAATGCGGTGCACTGGCAGATGGTTGGCGATCAGCCGGTCGCGGTCTCTGTTGGCATAGATCTGCTTGAGCGGGTCGAACCCGGCCGCGGCGGAACCTCGGCGGTCGACAAGTTCGGCGAGTTCCGAAAAGCCTTCTGTCGCATCGCCAGCGGCAAATTCGATGCCGGCGAAACCGAAGAAGACGGCTCTGTCGCAATCAGCGCACCCGATATCCAGCGCTACTCCTGAGGGAGCGCAACGAGCCCGCCCTTCGAGGCGGGCTCTCTTTTTCCGGCAAGAACAACTTGAAACCTGCGGCCGGGCGGGTTTGGTTACGGGATGGAACAAAACGAGATTCTGTCCGGCCTGTCGCCGGGATTGCGCGTGCGCGCCGATGGCCGCCAATCGCCCCGCGCGTCCGACATTGCGCGCGGCACGATGCGGCTGATGCGCGGGCTCGGCTTTTCCTGCGTGCCGGAACTCTCCCTCGCCTCCGGGCGCCGCGCCGATCTCGTCGCCTTCTGTCCGAAGGGGCGTATCTGGATCGTCGAGATCAAGTCCTGCCTCGCCGACTTTCAGGCCGATCACAAATGGGAGGATTACCGCGCCCATTGCGACCGGCTCTATTTCGCGGTCGATCCCGATTTTCCGCGCGATCTCGTGCCCGATGAAGCCGGCCTCATTCTTGCCGACCGCTATGGCGCGCAGATCCTGCGCGATCCCGACGAGCATCCGCTCGCGGGCGCAACGCGGCGCATGATGGCGCTGCACCTTGCCCACACCACCGCCCAGCGGCTGCATCTGCTGTGCGACCCGGATCTGGAACGCGACCTTATCTGATCGCGTCCCGGAACCCGGCGCGCATCATTTCGGGCGCTTCTTCTTGTGATCTTTCGGCTTGAACTCACCGCGCGGCCGGTCTGCGGGCCGGGCTTTCTTCGGCTCGCCATCACGCTTGGGCCAAGGTTTCGGTTTTCCGGTCTTGGCGGGCGGCGCGTCCTTGCGCGGGCGCGCAGGCGGTGCGGCGGTGTTGCCGTCGGCGCCGAGCGGCACGATCTCGATGTCGCCATCGGATTTGCGCACGGCATGTGCAAAACGGTCCGCGACAGCGGCGGTCACTTCGAACTTCGTCTCGCGCTCGAAAATGCGGATCGCGCCGATTTCCTGACGCGTGACATTTCCCCGGCGGCACAGCATCGGCAGCAGCCATTTCGGATCGGCGTTTTCGCGGCGGCCGATGCGCATGAGAAACCACGAGCCCCCGGCAAACGGCTCGCGCGGCGGGCGCGGCTCGCGCGGTGCATCGCCCGGATGTTGCCTGTCCGCACGCGGCTCGCGCGTGTCCCGACGCTCGCCGGGGTCGAACACTTCTTCCGGCGCGGGAAGCTGCGAGCGCCACACCCGCACGAGAGCTGCGGCGATGTCTTCGGGCGAGCGGCCCGCCAGCAGCGTCTTCGCCATTTCGCGGTCGTCCTCGCTCGGCGCGTCCTGAAGCAGCGGGTCCTGCATCAGACGGTCCTGATCGAGCGCGCGGATTTCCTCGGCGGTCGGCGGCCCGCTCCACGACGGCTGGACGCGCGCCGCGGCCATCAGACTTTCGGCCTTGCGGCGGCGCGACAACGGCACGAGCAGGACGCTGGTGCCCTTGCGCCCGGCACGCCCGGTGCGGCCGCTGCGGTGCTGCAGCACTTCCGGATCGGCGGGAAGCTCGGCGTGAATGACGAGCCCGAGATTGGGAAGATCGATGCCGCGCGCGGCGACATCGGTTGCGACGCACACCCGTGCACGTCCATCGCGCAAGGCCTGCAAAGCGTGGTTACGATCGTTCTGGCTCAGTTCGCCCGACAGCGAGACGACCGAAAAACCGCGCTCCAGGAGCGTGGCCTGAAGGTGGCGCACGGAATTGCGGGTGTTGCAGAAGATGATGGCGCTCGGCGCCTCGAAATAGCGCAGCAGGTTGACGACGGCGTGCTCCACCTCGTTCGGCACGATGCGCACCGCACGATACTCGATGTCGGCGTGCCCGCCCGCATTGCCCTTGACCTCGATGCGCATCGCCTCGCGCTGATATCTCTTGGCCATGCTCTCGATGCTGCGCGGCATCGTCGCCGAGAACAGCAGCGTGCGGCGCTCGCGCGGCGTCGTTTCGAGGATGAATTCGAGATCCTCGCGGAAACCGAGGTCGAGCATTTCGTCGGCCTCGTCGAGCACCACCGCCCGCAGATGGGAGACGTCGAGACCGCCGCGCTCGATATGATCGCGCAGGCGGCCCGGCGTGCCGACAACGATATGCACGCCCGCCTGCAGCCGGCGGCGCTCGGCTTTCGGGTCCATACCGCCGACGCAGGCAACGATCTTTGCGCCGGTCGGCCGGTACAGCCATTCGAGTTCGCGCTGGACCTGCAGCGCCAGCTCGCGGGTCGGCGCAACGATGAGCGCCAGCGGCAGGCCGGCAAAGTCGAGCCGTTCGGCATCGCCCAGCAGCGTGGCGCCGATGGCAAGCCCATAGGCCACCGTCTTGCCGGAGCCGGTCTGCGCCGAGACGAGGAGATCGCGGCCCGCCGCATCGGGGGCCAGGACCGCATCCTGAACGGGCGTGGCCTGATTGTAATCACGTTCCGCAAGGGCGCGTGCGAGAGAAGGATGAGTGGACGGAAAGGTCATTTATGCGCCGTTCTGACGTGAGTGAAACAGCGCCGACGGCCGAGGGCGCCTGTGCGCCATCGGCCGGGAATGCTGCGGGTGATGTCGATGCGCGCAGAGCTGACGCGGTGCGCGGCTTTTGTCCTTTAGCGCGGTGCGCGCTTGGCGAGAATGCGCTGCAATGTGCGGCGGTGCATGTTGAGACGGCGCGCCGTCTCCGACACATTGCGTCCGCACAGCTCGTAAACCCGCTGAATGTGCTCCCAGCGCACGCGATCCGCCGACATCGGATTTTCCGGCGGCTTCGGCTTGTGGTCCGGCAGGGCCATCAGCGCGGCGTGAATTTCGTCCGCATCGGCAGGCTTCGCCAGATAGTCGATGGCGCCGAGTTTCACGGCCGTGACCGCCGTTGCGATATTTCCGTACCCGGTCAGGACGATGCCGCGCGCGTCCGGGCGCTTCTGCTTCAGCGCCGAGATCACATCGAGGCCGTTGCCGTCGCCAAGACGCATGTCGACCACCGCAAACGCGGGGTTTGCCGCTTCGACGAGGCTGAGGCCCTCGCGCACGGTCTCGGCCACCGAAACCACATAGCCGCGCGCTTCCATCGCCCGCGCCAGGCGCTGCACGAAAGCCTTGTCGTCATCGACGATGAGAAGAGAAACGTCGCCCTGAGGGGCAGAAATATCGACCATCATTCCTTGTCCTGGCCGCCCTTCCTGACCGGCGGGGCGGCGCGATGCCGCACATCTATTGTGCAACGGGGGTGTGACACAAGTGGTTAGACTCCCCCCTCACGGGAAGGTTCACCCTTTGGTGAACTCAAACGCGGCCCGCGGCCAGCGAATCCGAACCTCGGCACCCGTCTGTCCGTTGTCGAATCCGACCCGCGCACCGGAGCGTTCCAGCAGCGTTTTGGCGATGAAGACACCGAGCCCGAGCCCCGGCCGGTCAGTGTCGGCCGCCGCGCGACGCACGCCACGGGTGGTGATGTAGGGGTCTCCGAGACGGGCCAGAACGTCGGGCGGAAAGCCCGGCCCGTCGTCGCAAATGACGACCGTGACCTCATCGGCATTCCACCGCGCGCGGATCCGCACGTCCGTGGACGCGAAATCGACCGCGTTCTCCACGAGATTGCCGAGACCGTAGAGAACCCCGGGATTGCGCCGCCCGACAGGCCCGCCCGGTTCCGCCTCGATCTCGATCGCGACGCCGAATTCGCGATGCGGCGCGACGACGTCTTCCAGAAGATGCCTGATGGTCATCGCCGCGTGCGGCGCATCCTCTTCATGCAGCGAGGTCAACTTCTGCATGATCTCGCGGCAGCGATCGACCTGCTCGCGCAGCAGCGCCACATCGTCCTTGAGCGGGCCGTCCGGGACCGCCTTTTCCAGCTCGCGCGCCACAAGGCGGATCGTGGCCAGAGGCGTTCCCAGCTCGTGCGCCGCCGCCGCCGCAAGCCCGTCCAGCGCCGAAATGTGCTGCTCGCGCGCCAGAACGAGTTCGGTGGCCGCCAGTGCGTCGGAAAGCTGCCGACCTTCGTCCGCGACGCGCCACGCATAGATGCCGATAAAGCCCAGACCGAGCGAGGTCGCGGCCCACAGCCCGACGATGTAGAGATCCGGCACCGTGAAATCGCCGCCCGGCCACGGCAACGGCATGTGGAATTTCGCCAGCACCGTCACGCACACGAACGCCAGAAGGCCGAGCAACGTTGTCGGGCGCGGCGGCAGGCTGGTCGCCGAAATCAGCACCGGGGCGAGAAACAGCATGGCGAACGGATTTTCGAGCCCGCCGGTCAGTGCGAGAAGCGCCGCGAGCTGGAGAATGTCGAAACCGAGCAGCAACGAGGCGCGCCGCGTGTCGAACCTTTCGGTCACCGGGTAAAGCAGCCGCAGCAGAAGATTGAGCGCCGCCGACACGGCGATGACTGCAAGACAGGGGACCAGCGGCAGCACCGCGCCGAGCCCGAAATGCACGACCAGCACGGCGAAGGTCTGGCCCGCAATGGCCAGCCAGCGCAGCCGGATCAGGGTGTCGAGCTTCAGCCGGTAGGCAGGTGAAAAGGCCGCTTGGGATGCAATCTGGTCGGGCATGTCCCTGTTTAGCCCAGCCGCCGCCGGCGCGAAACGGCCCCGCAAAGGACGCCCCCTCGAAATCGGCCGCCGGCAGGCCTAGATTGCGAACCTCATGAGTGCCGATGTTCCCGCCATCGAGGTCGAGCGCCTCGTCAAGACCTATAACGGCACCACCGCCGTCGACGGCGTCAGCTTCCGCATTCCGCGCGGCGCGATTGTCGGGCTTCTCGGCGGCAATGGCGCGGGCAAGACCACGACAATCTCGGCCATCATGGGTCTTGTCGTGCCGACATCCGGCGAGGTGCGGGTGCTCGGCACCGACATGCGGCGCGATCGCCACCGCATCCTCCACCGGATGAATTTCGAAAGCCCCTATGTCGATCTTCCCGGCCGCCTCACCGTTCGCCAGAACATCCTGACCTTTGCGCGCCTGTACGGATTGCCGGACCCGAAGGCGCGCGTGCGCGAACTCGCCGAGGAGCTCGATTTGACCGACTTCCTCGACCGCGCGACCGGCAAGCTTTCGGCGGGGCAGAAGACACGCGTCGCGCTCGCCAAGGCGCTCGTCAACGATCCCGACGTGCTGTTGCTCGACGAGCCCACGGCCTCGCTCGATCCCGACACCGCGAGCTGGATTCGCGACCGCATCGCGCGCCACCGCGACGAGAAAGGCGCGAGCATTCTCCTCGCTTCGCACAATATGCGCGAGGTCGAGCGCCTGTGTGACCGCGTCATCTTCATGCGGCGCGGCACGGTCGTCGCGGATGCGCCCCCGGCCGAACTTCTGGAGCGCTATGGCCGCGACACGATGGAGGATGTGTTCATCGATGTGGCGCGCGGCCAGGCGGTCATGGCCGCGCTGGAGAGCGGGCTGTGACGACGCCTCTCCCATACCGGCGCTTCTCGCCCGCCCGCATCGGCGCGATGGTGCTGCGGCAATGGTATGTGCTGCGCTCGTCCTGGCCGCGGCTGCTGGAAATCGTCTATTGGCCGGCGATGTCCATGCTGACCTGGGGCTTTCTGCAGGTCTGGGTCGGCCAGCAGTCCACCATGGCGGCGATGACGGCCGGCACGCTGCTCGGCGCCGTTCTGCTCTGGGACATCCTGGTGCGCGGCGGCCTCGGCTTCTCGATCACGTTCCTCGAAGAAATGTACGCACGCAACATCGGCAATCTGATGATGAGCCCGTTGACGCCGCTCGAATTCGTCGCCTCGCTGTCACTGATGAGCATCATCCGGCTGATGATCGGCCTTGTTCCCGTTTCGCTGATCGCGCTCGTCCTGTTCGGCTTCAATCTCTGGGGTCTCGGATTTCCGCTGATCGCGTTCTTCATCAACCTCATCGTCACGAGCTGGGCGGTCTCGCTGGTCGTCGCGGGGCTGATCCTGCGGCACGGCCTCGGCGCCGAAAGCCTCGCCTGGACGGCGATCTTCATCATGATGCCGGTCTGCGCCGTTTATTATCCGGTCTCGATCCTGCCCGCGCCGGTCCAGATGCTCGCCTGGTCGCTGCCGCCGAGCTATGTGTTCGAGGGCATGCGCGCGCTTCTCGTCGACGGTGTTTTCCGTGCCGATCTGATGGCATGGGCGCTCGGGCTCAACGCGATCTATTTCACGCTCGCGGCCCTCGTTTTCATGCGCCTTTTCGAAAAAGCGCGGACGACGGGCTCCCTGCTTGCCTCGAGCAGCGAGTAGATGATGCTTGATTTTCCACCCCGCCTTGCTGATATCCGCACGGCATGAGCAACACCGACACGAACGACCAGCCCGAGATCAACGACACCGACGAGGTTGCGGCCCCCGCAACCGAAGCGGCGGATCAGACGGCGCGCCTTCAGGCCGAAAACACCGAACTGAAGGACCGCATGCTCCGCACGCTCGCGGAGATGGAAAATCTGCGAAAGCGCACCGAGCGTGAGATCGTCGATTCGCGCGCCTATGCGGTGACGAGCTTTGCCCGCGATCTTCTGTCGGTCGCCGACAATCTCGACCGTGCGCTGGCCGCCGTGCCCGCCGATGACGAAGACCCCGCGCTGAAAGCGCTTGTCGACGGCGTCAATCTGACGGGCCGGGAGCTCCAGAACGTGCTGTCGAAGCACGGCGTCGCGAAGATCGAACCGCAGCCGGGTGAGAAATTCGATCCGAACTTCCATCAGGCCATGTTCGAAGTGCCCGACCCCACGCAGCCCACCGGCATGGTCGTTCAGGTCATGCAGACAGGCTTTGCGATTTCCGGCCGCCTCCTGCGCCCGGCGCTCGTGGGCGTCTCCAAAGGCGGCCCCAAGGCCTCCGAAGGCGTCGACCGGAAAGCCTAAAATGCAACGTTCTCGAAGTTTAAACGCTTCGTTAACCTCTTAAAAACCCTTAATAAATCTTTCAGTGGACGGCCTTTCCACAGCCCATATCCTTGCCGGGACGTTAACGGCAAGGACAGGGATATGCCCCGCTTTCGCTTTCGGACACGGCCTCGCCCGCATGAAGTGTCGGTGGCTATTGCCGAGAACGGCGTGACGGCCTGCGTCTGGCCGCCGGAAAGCTCGCGGGGCGAGACGCCGATGCGCGATCTTCGCCTGTCGAGCGCCCTGCATCTGGCGGGCGCCCTCGCCGACCGTCTCGGCACCGATGTCAGCCTTCTCAATCCCGGCGATTCGCTGTTCTTCGTCGAAGACTTCGTCGGCCCGGACGGCGCGATGGAAGATGTCGTCTTCGTTGCGCCGCAAGAGCGCATCGCCGCCGCCGAATAACGAACTCCGGTCCCGAGACCCAAAGCGCCGCCGGCCTTGCGCCGGCAGCGCGGTTTTCCTTCAGGCTTTTGGCATGGCCCGGGAGGCTGGGCAGCCCGCCAAAGTCGCATATCTCACGACCCCTCAGGTTGCGACGGGCTGACGCTATTTCCGGTGGAAGCGGCAAAGCCAGTCGGCTTTGTCTTGCGGGCCCAAAACGCCCTTCTTATATAGCCGCCAACACCACGTTCTGAGGCGTGGATTTTTTCTTGAGGAGACCGCTGCCCGCTTTTGCGGGACGGCCTTGAACCGGGGCGCCTTTGCGGGCCCCTACCGGTCTCGCTGAAACAAAGGGGAAGTAAGATTATGGCGAAGGTCATCGGTATAGACCTCGGAACGACCAATTCCTGCGTCGCGGTCATGGACGGCACGACGCCCAAAGTCATCGAGAACGCCGAGGGCGCGCGCACGACGCCGTCCATCGTTGCGTTTACAGACGATGGCGAACGCCTTGTCGGCCAGCCGGCCAAGCGCCAGGCTGTCACCAATCCGGAACGCACCATTTTCGCGGTCAAGCGCCTGATCGGCCGCCGCTACGACGACGCCGAAGTCGTCAAGGCCCGCAAGCTCTCGCCGTTCCCGATCGTCAAGGGCGACAACGGCGATGCCTGGGTCGAGATCGACGGCAAGAAATATTCGCCGGCGCAGATTTCCGCCTTCACGCTCCAGAAGATGAAGGAAACCGCCGAGGCCCATCTCGGCCAGACGGTCACGCAGGCCGTCATTACGGTTCCCGCCTACTTCAACGACGCCCAGCGTCAGGCAACCAAGGACGCCGGCAAGATCGCGGGCCTTGAAGTCCTGCGCATCATCAACGAGCCGACGGCGGCCGCTCTCGCCTACGGCCTCGACAAGAAGTCCACCGGCATCATCGCGGTCTACGATCTCGGCGGCGGCACGTTCGACGTGTCGATCCTCGAAATCGGCGACGGCGTGTTCGAGGTGAAGTCGACCAATGGCGACACCTTCCTCGGCGGCGAAGACTTCGACATGCGTCTCGTCGATTTCCTGGCCGACGAGTTCAAGAAGGAGCAGGGCATCGACCTGCGTAACGACAAGCTCGCCCTTCAGCGCCTGAAGGAAGCGGCCGAGAAGGCCAAGATCGAGCTGTCGTCCGCGCAGCAGACCGAAGTCAATCTGCCGTTCATCACGGCCGATGCGTCGGGTCCGAAGCATCTGACGCTGAAGCTGACGCGCGCCAAGTTCGAGCAGCTGGTCGACGATCTCGTCCAGCGCACCGTCGATCCGTGCAGGAAGGCGCTTCAGGATGCCGGCCTCAAGGCCTCCGACATCGACGAAGTCGTCCTCGTCGGCGGCCAGACGCGCATGCCGAAGGTGCAGGAAGTCGTCAAGGCGTTCTTCGGCAAGGAGCCGCACAAGGGCGTCAACCCGGACGAGGTCGTCGCCATCGGCGCCGCCGTTCAGGCCGGTGTTCTGCAGGGTGACGTCAAGGACGTTCTCCTGCTCGACGTCACGCCGCTCTCGCTCGGCATCGAAACGCTCGGCGGTGTCTTTACGCGCCTGATCGACCGCAACACCACGATCCCGACCAAGAAATCGCAGACCTTCTCGACGGCCGAAGACGGCCAGAGCGCGGTCACGATCCGCGTCTTCCAGGGCGAGCGTGAAATGGCGGCCGACAACAAGATTCTCGGCCAGTTCGATCTGATGGGCATTCCGCCGGCCCCGCGCGGCACGCCGCAGATCGAGGTCACCTTCGACATCGACGCCAACGGCATCGTGCATGTCACGGCGAAGGACAAGGCGACCGGCAAGGAGCAGCAGATCCGCATCCAGGCCTCGGGCGGCCTCAGCGACGCCGACATCGAGAAGATGGTGAAGGACGCCGAAGCCCATGCCGAGGACGACAAGAAGCGCAAGACCCTGGTCGAGGCGAAGAACCAGGCCGAAAGCCTGATCCATTCGACCGAGAAGTCCCTGGGCGAACTGGGCGACAAGGCCCCGGCCGCCGACAAGGACGCGACCGAGAGCGCCATTGCCGCTCTGCGCACCGCGCTCGAAGGCGAGGATGTCGAAGACATCCAGGCCAAGACGCAGGCTCTGGCGCAGGCCGCGATGAAGATCGGCGAGGCGTTGTACGCGCAGAAGGAAGGCGGCGACGACGCCTCCCCGAAAGCCGACTCGAACGAAGATGTTGTGGACGCCGACTTCGAAGAAGTCGACGACGACAAGAAATCGGCCTGACCTTAACGGGACGGGACTCATGGCCCTCCGCTCGCGCACGACGATCGCACGCTGGCGGAGGGCGCAGCTTCAAGAAGCCCCGCACCCCGGACGTCCGGGCGGGGCTTCGTTGTTTTTAGGCTGACACGCGATGAGCAAACGCTGCTTTTACGAAACTCTCGGCGTCGGGCGCTCGGCCCAGGACGGCGAGCTGAAATCGGCTTTCCGCAAAATGGCGATGCAGTGCCACCCGGACCGCAATCCGGGAGATGCCGGCGCGGAAGCGCGGTTCAAGGAAATCAATCACGCCTACGAGACGCTGAAGGACCCGCAGAAGCGCGCGGCCTATGACCGTTTCGGCCATGCCGCCTTCGAGAACGGCAACGGCATGGGCGGCTTCGGCGGCGCCGATTTCGGTGCCGGAATGGCCGACATCTTCGAGAGCATGTTCGGCGACATCATGGGGCGGCGCGGCGGACGCGGTGGCGCGAGCGGGCGCGAGCGCGGCGCGGATCTGCGCTACAACATGGAAATCGAGCTGGAAGACGCCTTCTCCGGCAAGGTCGCCCAGATTCGCATGCCGACGGCCGTCACCTGCGAGCCCTGCGGCGGCTCGGGCGCAAAGCCCGGATCGAAACCGAAAACCTGTCCGACCTGCCACGGCGCGGGCAAGATACGCGCGACGCAGGGCTTCTTCCTGATGGAGCGCGCCTGCCACACCTGCCAGGGGCGCGGCGAGATCGTCGACGATCCCTGCACCGCCTGTTCGGGCGCGGGCCGCGTCACGCGCGAGCGCACGCTTCAGGTCAACATTCCGGCGGGCGTCGAGGACGGCACGCGCATTCGCCTTGCGGGCGAAGGCGAGGCCGGCCTGCATGGCGGGCCGACGGGCGATCTTTATATTTTCCTGTCGATCGAACCGCACGATTTCTTCCAGCGCGACAGCGCCGATCTTTATTGCCGCGTCCCGGTGACGATGACCGAGGCTGCTCTCGGCGGTGAAATCGAGGTGCCGACCATCGGCGGCGACCGCGAAAAGGTGAAGATTCCCGAGGGCACCCAGCCCGGCAAACAGTTCCGCATCAAGGGGAAAGGCATGCCCGTCCTGCGCTCGCGCGAGATCGGCGATCTCTACATTCAGGTCGATGTGGAAGTTCCTCAGAAACTCTCGAAGCGCCAGCGCGAATTGCTGGAAGAGTTCCGTCAGGCCTCCTCGGAAGCCAACCATCCGGAAAGTTCGGGCTTCTTCTCCCGCGTGAAAGATTTGTTCGGCGGGCGCGAGTCGTGATTTAAGGTGTTCGTGGATGCGCCGTCCGGTGCGTCCTTCCCGAGTATCCGGCAGAACGTGTCCATGAACCGCCCCGCGCCGTTTGAAACCAGCCTGAAGAAGAAAGCCGATCTGAAGGACGAGGCGCGATTCATCCGGTCATGGATCGACAAGCCCCTCATCATCGGTGCCGTCAGCCCCTCCGGAAAGGCGCTCGCCCGCATGATGGCGGCGCCCGTCGATCCGGCGGCCCCCGGCCAGGTGCTGGAACTGGGCCCCGGCACCGGCCCGGTGACCGAAGCGCTGATCGCGCGCGGCATCGAGCAGGAACGCCTCATCCTCATCGAGTTCAATCCCGATTTCGTGCCGCTGCTGCGCCAGCGCTTCCCGCGCGCGACCGTCGTTCAGGGCGATGCCTATGAGGCGCCGTCGCTGATCGGGAGCCTTCTGACCGGCCCGCTCGCGGGCGTCGTGTCGAGCCTGCCGCTGCTGACGAAGCCGGTGCCGCGCCGCGCGCGCCTTCTGAACGATTGTCTCGATCTGGCGCTGCCCGGCACGCCCTTCTGCCAGTTCACCTATATGGTCGCGCCGCCGATCCCGCTCTTTGCGATCACGGACACCGAGGCGAGCGGCAGCCCGCTGATCTGGAGAAACGTGCCTCCCGCCCGCGTATGGACCTACCGCCGGCCCGTGAACTGACGGGGGCGAAACGTTGAGCACTCCGAAGATTCTTGTCTTTGCCGGCAGCATCCGCACCGGCTCCCTCAACGAACGCCTTGCCTCCTATGTCGCGCGCACGCTGTCCGGGCTCGGCGCCGATGTCACGCACATCTCGCTGAAGGATTATGCGCTTCCGCTCTACGACGGGGATCTTGAGGCAAGCGACGGCCAGCCCGAGAACGCAAAACGGCTGCACGCGGTTTTTGCGGCGCATCAGGGCATTTTCCTCGCCGGTCCCGAATACAATGCCAGCGTGACGCCGCTGACGAAGAACACGCTCGACTGGGTGTCGCGTGTCGATATCGGCGTCTTCCGCACGCGCGCCTTCGCGCTCGGCGCGGCCTCCGAGGGGCGGCTCGGCGGCTATCGCAGCCTGATGGCCACCCGGCAGGTTCTGGAACTCGGCTGCGGCGCCTTCGTACAGCCGGAAATGGTCTCGGTCGCGCAGGCCTCGAAAGCCTACGACGACAACGGCGATCTCGCGGAGCCCGGCCGCAAGACAGCCCAGCGCGCGTTCCAGTCGCTCATCGCCAACGCCCTCAGGTATCTGCCGTGACCGGCCCCGCCAATCCGCGTGACCGCCTGATCGTCGCGCTCGACATTCCGGACGTTGCCGCCGCCGAAGCGGCCGTGCGGCAGCTCGGAGACAAAGTCACCTTCTACAAGATCGGCTACGAACTCGGCTTTGCCGGGGGTCTCACCCTTGCCGAAAAGCTCGCGGGCGAAGGCAAGAAGATCTTTCTCGATTTCAAGCTCCACGACATCGGCAACACCGTGAAGGGGGGCATCTCGTCCCTGATGAAGATCGGCGCGAGCTTCATCACGGTGCACGCCTATCCGCAAACCATGCGCGCGGCGGTCGATGCGCGCGGCGATTCGGATGTGAAGCTGCTCGCGGTCACCGCCCTCACCTCCTACGACGACGCCGACGCGGCGGAGGCCGGCTATGCGCTCGCGATCCGCGATCTCGTGCGGCTGCGCGCGGAACAGGCGCGGACCATCGGCATGGACGGGATCGTCTGTTCGGCGGCCGAGACCTCGCTGGTCCGCGACGTCATCGGCCCGCACATGGCCATCGTCACACCGGGCATCCGGCCCGACGGCAGTTCGACCGGCGACCAGAAGCGCACGCTGACGCCGACCGAGGCCATCCGCGCGGGCGTCGATTATCTCGTCGTCGGCCGCCCGGTCATGGCCGCCGCCGATCCACGGAAAGCGGCGGATGCCATCGTGGCGGAAATCGTCTCCGCGCTGTAAGACATCGGAAAGACAAGGGAGAAGTCATGCCGAAGGGATATTGGGTCGCTCATCTCACCGTCACCAATCCGGAGCCGTTCAAGGATTACGCCGCCGGCGCTTCGGAGGCGGTCAAGAAATACGGCGGCAAATATCTCGCGCGCGGAGGCGCCTATCACGCGCTGCAGGGCGAGGCCGCCCCGCGCAACGTCATCATCGAATTTCCGAGCACGCAGGCCGCGATCGACTGCTGGAACTCGCCGGAATATCAGGCCGCCAAAAAGCACCGCGACGGCCATTGCGAGGCGCAGTTCCTCGTCGTCGAAGGCGTGGAGTAAGCATGAAGCTCGTCGTCGTCGGTGCCGCCGGACGCATGGGAGGCGCGCTCATCCGCGCCATCCTGTCATCGCCCGACCTCACGCTGTCGGCGGCGATCGAACGCGACGGCTCGCCCGCGCTTGGCAAGGATGCGGGCACGCTCTCGGGCCTGCCGGAAACCGGCGTGAAGGTCACATCCGATCCGCTCACGGCGTTCAACGAGGCCGAGGGTGTCCTCGATTTCACATCGCCCGCCGCCACGCTCGAATTTGCGGCGCTGGCGGCCCAGGCGCGCATCGTCCACGTCATCGGGACGACGGGTTTTTCGGGCGAGGAGATAAAAAAGCTGGATGCGGCGGCACGCCATGCGGTGCTCGTGCGTTCAGGCAACATGTCTCTCGGGGTCAATCTGCTGGCCGCTCTGGTCAGGAAGGCTGCCGCCGCGCTGCCGGATTTTGACGTGGAAATTCTGGAAATGCATCACCGGCACAAGGTCGACGCGCCCTCCGGCACGGCCCTTCTTCTGGGCGAAGCCGCTGCGGAAGGCCGCCATGTGCCGCTGGCCGCCAAGGCCGTGAAGACACGCGACGGCCATACCGGCGCGCGCGAGGACGGAGCCATCGGCTTCGCCACCCTGCGCGGCGGATCGGTTGTGGGCGACCACACCGTCATTCTCGCCGGACCCGGCGAGCGCATTGAACTTTCTCACAAGGCCGAAGATCGGGCGATCTTCGCCAACGGCGCTGTCCGCGCCGCGCTCTGGGGCAAAGGCCGCATGCCCGGCCATTATTCGATGGCCGATGTTCTCGGCATCGCCGACCTGTAAGGTGACATGATGGACCGCACCCTAGTCCTCGTCCGGCACGGACAGAGCGAGTGGAATCTGAAGAACCTCTTCACCGGCTGGGAAGATCCCGACCTGACGGAGGTCGGCGTCGAGGAAGCGCACAGCGCCGGCAAGACGCTGAAAGCGGCGGGCCTGTCCTTCGACTGCGCCTTCACCTCCGAGCTGACGCGGGCCCAGAAGACGCTCGACATCATGCTTCAGGAACTGGGGCAGACGGGCATTCCCATCACGCGGGACATTGCCCTGAACGAGCGGGATTACGGCGATCTGTCGGGCCTCAACAAGGCCGATGCCGCCGTGAACTGGGGCGAAGAACAGGTCATGATCTGGCGGCGGTCGTTCGATGTCGCCCCGCCCGGCGGCGAAAGCCTGCGCGACACGCTGGCGCGGACGCTTCCCTATTATTTGCGCGTCATCCTTCCCGAATTGCTTGGCGGCAAGAACGTGCTGGTCGTCGCGCACGGCAATTCGCTGCGCGCGCTCGTCATGGTGCTCGAGGGTCTCGACAAGGACGGCATCATCAAGCGAGAGCTCGCCACAGGCGCGCCGCAGCTCTATCGCCTCGCCCCGGATTCGCGCGTGATCGAGCATCGCGACCTCTCAGTTTAGAACAATTCTACCAGTGGTGGAAAAGCTTGCGAGGCCTCGCAGGTCTTTGGTATATCTACCTCAACGACCTGCCGCGAGGCGGGTCATCCTTTGTCTGGAATGATGGGACCGATTTGATGGCCGAAGATACGGCGAACACTCCGGTTGATTGCGGGCTCCGCCCCTCCGCCTGCGTGGCGCGCGATGTCGGCGCTCTTCTGCGCGGCGTCAGCCTTCGCCCCACCCGCCAGCGCATCGCGCTCGGCCGCCTGCTCTACGCCAAAGGCGACCGCCATGTGACGGCGGAAATCCTGCACGAAGAGGCCATGCGCGCCCGCGTGCCGGTGTCGCTCGCGACCGTCTACAACACGCTGCACCAGTTCACGGAAGCCGGTCTCCTGCGCGAAGTCGCGGTCGACGGTGCCAAGACCTATTTCGACACCAATGTGTCGGACCATCACCATTTTCTCGTCGAAGGCGAAAACCAGCTTCTCGACATTCACGGCGACCACATCATGCTCGATGGTCTGCCGGAAGCGCCGGAAGGCATGGAGATTGCCCGCGTCGACGTGGTCATCCGCCTGCGCCGCAAGGGCAAGAACAGCTGATTTCAGCTTCGCGCTGATGCAAGAAAGCCCCGGTGACCGGGGCTTTCTTCGTTTCAGGGCCTTGTTTGTTTCAGGGCTTGGGTTTCGCCAGTTGGGGTGGCGCAAGCTGAGGCGGCGCAATCGTCCCATCGGCGGACATGACCGGCGGCACATCCATCAGCGGCACCTGTTCGAGGGCAAGTGTCGGAGCGTCCGGCTTCTTCGTCGTGCCCTTGAGCGTGCGCAGCGTCAGCCGAAAGACATTGTCGACGCCGTCGACGACCGGCGTAATGATGTCCTCATGGCCAGGCGGAGGGATGAGTTTTGCCCCCTCACCATGGCCCACCACGAACGGCTCCTTCGGCATGCCGAGCATGTTGCGCTCGTTCTCGCCGCTGGAATCGAAATCCTGAAAACCGACAAAGCCGTAATTGCCGGGCGGCACATTCTCGAAGCGGAAGCCCAGAGTTTCCGCGACGGCCGGCTGGTCCGCGCCGAACTGGCGGCACTCTTCGAGAGGGCCCTTGTCGCAAAAGGCGACGTTGACGATGCCCTTACCGACGGCGATGCCGTCGATGATGATAATGACCGTGGCGGCATTGGCGCCGGCGCAGGTCATTGCGAGGCCGAGAGCGGCGATCGCTGGACGCACGAAACGAGGCAAGGCTCTCTCCTGAGTGATGTACGCAATCGGGAGCATACGCCCGTAAATGTCTTTGTCGTGGCAGAACCGGGGCGTCAGGTCAGTTGAATTGTTCGCCCGGATAGACGCCGAACAGCTTTTCCTGCTCGATATAGCCCTCGAACCCATCCCCGGTCACCCGGCACCACGTGCCGTCGCAGGCCGCGACATTCGTCATGACGTTCGGTTGAAGCTGCGCAACCACGCGTCCATCCGCTTCCGCCGTGCGCCGCAGCGCCACGATCGGATCGCTCGACCAGGGCGCAACGAGCGCCGTCCGCTTGGACTGCAGGAGACGGTGGAACACCCAGCCATCGGCTCCGTCGGCATCGCGGATGCGCCGCCAATTGTCCCATTCGGCGATGATTTCGACCGGCAAGCCGGAGCGGTGATACGACCAGACGACATCGTGTTCGGTGCCCGCACCGCGCCGCACATTCACTTCGCTGCTCTTCAGGCTGACAAAACGCGGCAAAGGCAGGCCGGTCACCGCGCCGACCGCGACGGCGCCCGTCGTCTTGGCCGCCTGGGCGGGTGGCGAGATGAGCGATGCCGATTCTCCAGGGGCTGAATCCCCGAAAAACGTGAACACCGCATAGATCCCGATCGTCGCGGCCGCCGCGACGGCTGCGACACGCAACGCCGAACGACCCGAAAACGCCTGACTGTACATCGCTTACGCAACCCTGCCCGAACAGATTGTGTTTGCCGACCCATTGTCGGACACTCCGCGACGGCGGAGCGGTAGACTTAACGAAAATACAGCGAACGCCGTTGACGAAATCCTAACCCCGACAATCTCTCCCGAACTACCTTGTTGATATGAGTGAGAAAGCCGTCGTCCTTGTGACCCGCAGGCTGCCCGGCACCGTCGAGGCGCGGATGGGGGAGTTGTTCGACGCCCGCTTCAATGCGAGCGACCGGCCGATGACGCGCGCCGAACTTGCGGCCGCCATGAACGAGGCGGACATCCTCGTGCCGACCGTCACCGACACGGTCGACGCCGATCTCATTGCCGGCGCGGGGCCGCGCCTCAAGATGATCGCCAATTTCGGCAACGGAGTGGACCATATCGACGTCGCGGCGGCCGTCGCGCGCGGCATGACCGTCACCAACACGCCGGGCGTTCTGACCGATGACACTGCGGACATGACGTTCGCTCTCATTCTCGCGGTGCCGCGCCGAATCGCGGAGGGCGCGCGCATTCTGCCGGACGGCGTCGCCTGGCCCGGCTGGTCGCCGACCTGGATGCTCGGCCGCCGCCTCTCGGGCAAGGATCTCGGCATTGTCGGGATGGGCCGCATCGGCCAGGCGGTCGCCCGGCGGGCCCGCGCCTTCGGACTGAAGGTCCATTACCACAACCGCAAACCCGTCAGCCCGAAGATCGAACAGGCGCTGGAGGCAACCTACTGGCCCGATCTCGACGCGATGCTCGCGCATGTCGACATCGTCACCCTCCACACGCCGCGCACGGCCGCGACGGTGCATCTGCTGTCGGCCGAACGCCTGGCCCTCCTCAAGCCGGACGCCTACCTCGTCAATACGGCGCGCGGCCAGATCGTCGATGAGAATGCGTTGATCGAGCGTCTGCAGAACGGGCATCTCGCCGGGGCGGGCCTCGATGTCTTCGAAGGCGAGCCGCGCATCGATCCGCGCTGGATCGATCTCGCCCGCCAGAACCGCGTCGTGCTGATGCCGCATATGAGTTCGGCGACCATCGAAAGCCGCATCGATATGGGCGAGAAGGTCATCGTCAACATCCGCACCTTCCTCGACAACCACCGCCCACCCGACCGCGTCCTGCCGAGCATGCTCTGAAAATTTGTTCTCTTTTTGTTCTTTTCTTTCCGCGCAAGCTGTGCTGATATTCCCCGGCAAACATCATTCCTGGGGGTTCCGATGCTTCGTTCCGCTGCTTCCGCCATACTTCTTCTGTCGCTCAGCTCGGCCAGCCTCGCCGTCGAGCTCGTGCCGCCCGGCACGCTCACGACAACCTTCTTCGATTCCCAACCCGTCACCACGACCGATGCAAAAGGAAAAACGTCCCGGCTCGTCTTTGCGGGCGAAGGAACGCTGACGCGCACCAGTGCGAGCGGGCGCACGTCGGAGGGCGTGTGGCGCCTGTCGGAAGACGGCTTCTGCATGCAGGTCGCCACGGCCAAAACCGAGAGCTGCTACATCGTCTTCAAGAAGGACGACGGCAGCTATTCCGCGCTGAAGCGCCCGAAGCAGAGCTTCATCTGGTCGCGCTAGGCGCGGCACACGCGCCGGGAACTGGTGCAGGCGCATCGCGCGCCGGCGGAAAGGATGACGCGAATAACCCACAGGAGCGTCAGAAATGGGTCTGGCTCTTTTTGCGGGTGCCATCTATTCACTGCACGGAAAGGTTGCCGTCAGGCACCTGATCCCCGGGGGGTGGATGATAGAACAGAGGTTGATCGCCTTTTTCGACAGGCACGCGTCCAAATTGGCAATCGCGCTGTGTTTCCCCCTCGTGACATGGGGTTATGGATGGGAGATCGGCCTCGGCAGCACGCTGCTTCTGGCTCTCGCATTGGCGTTATCTGGAGGCGACAACGGTGGCGAGGGGGAAGCGGATGAGCGCTGATGCCGCAAAACAACGAGCGGCTGTACCGCGACGACCGCGGGATATCAGAGCTTGTCCTCAGGCGACCGGACGAGAGTTTAGCTGCTCGCGCGCGGCCATTGGAACGTCGCCGCTCAGCGGATTGCCGCGGTCCCATCCGTAGGAGATCGTCTCGAATCGCATCGACCGCGCATCGATGAGGAGAAGGCGCCCGGCAAGGCTCTCGCCGAAAGGCACGATGGCGCGGATGGCTTCCAGCGCCATCAGCGCTCCGACCGTCCCCGCAAGCGCGCCGAGCACGCCGGCCTGCTCGCAGGCCGGGATCGTGCCGTCCGGCGGCGGCTCGGGAAAGAGGCAGCGATAGGTCGGGTTCGGCACGCCGTCGGCGCCATTCTCGTGGGGGCGAAGCGTGGTCAGCGCCCCATCCATCGTGCCGAGCCAGCCCATGACAAGCGGGCGGCGCGCCTGAAAAGCGGCGTCCGACACCGTATAGCGCGTGCCGAAATTGTCGGAGCCGTCGAGGACGACATCGTATTGGGCGATGAGATCGGCGGCATTGTCCGCGCCGATCCGAATCCTGTGCTGTTCGATCGTCACATGCGGGTTGAGGGCATGGATCGCCTGCGCGGCGCTGGCGGTCTTCGGCGTGCCGACATCGGAGCTGCGATGCAGCACCTGCCGCTGCAGATTGGACAGCGAGACCTCGTCGTCGTCCACGATGCCGAGCGTGCCCACTCCGGCGGCCGCAAGATAAAGCAGCGCCGGGCTCCCGAGCCCGCCCGCGCCGACGACGAGAACGCGTGCCGCCCGCAGCTTCTGCTGGCCGGGACCGCCGATCTCGCGCAGGACGATGTGGCGGGCATAACGTTCGAGTTCTTCGGGGGACAGCACTCAACATCACTCCGGATCTGGGGCTGATATGGCCGCTTCTCCGCACAATGCCAAGCATTGCAGGCCCCGGCAGCCCGGCAATGCTTGAGCCGACTGGCGCTTGATAGCGTTTTGGCCTAAACGCCCCGGCAAGCATCCCTTCTCGACCAACCTGCCCTCGCACGGAATCCCGATGTCCAAGAAATCTCCCAAGAAGGTCGTGCTCGCCTATTCCGGCGGCCTCGACACCTCCGTCATCCTGAAATGGCTGCAGACCGAATATGGCTGCGAGGTTGTCACCTTCACCGCCGATCTCGGCCAGGGAGAGGAACTGGAGCCCGCGCGCAAGAAGGCTGAGCTTCTCGGCATCAAGCCGGAAAACATCTTCATCGAGGATCTGCGCGAGGAATTCGTCCGCGATTTCGTGTTCCCGATGTTCCGTGCCAACGCGCTGTATGAGGGCCAGTATCTGCTCGGCACCTCCATCGCCCGCCCGCTGATCTCCAAAAAGCAGATCGAGATCGCCCGCAAGACCGGTGCCGACGCCGTCGCCCATGGCGCAACCGGCAAGGGCAATGACCAGGTGCGCTTCGAGCTGGCCTATTACGCGCTCGAGCCCGAAATCACGATCATCGCGCCATGGCGCGAATGGGATCTTGCCTCGCGCACGCGCCTGCTCGAATTCGCCGAGCAGCACCAGATCCCGATCGCCAAGGACAAGCGCGGCGAAGCCCCGTTCTCGGTCGACGCAAATCTCCTGCACTCGTCCTCCGAGGGCAAAGTGCTGGAAGACCCGAACGATGAAGCGCCCGAACTCGTCTACCAGCGCACTATTTCGCCGGAAGACGCGCCCGACAAGGCGACGATCATCACCATCGACTTCGAAAAGGGCGATCCCGTTGCCATCGACGGCGAGACGCTGTCGCCCGCCACCCTGCTGGCAACGCTTAACGAACTCGGCAAGGCCAACGGCATCGGCCGGCTCGACCTCGTCGAGAACCGTTTCGTCGGCATGAAATCGCGCGGTGTTTACGAAACGCCCGGCGGCACGATCCTGCACAAAGCCCATCGCGGCATCGAAAGCATCACGCTCGACCGCGAGGCGCTGCACCTCAAGGAGCAGCTGATGCCGAAATATGCCGAGCTGGTCTATTACGGCTTCTGGTTCGCCCCCGAGCGCGAAATGCTGCAGGCCTTGATCGACAAGAGCCAGGAATTCGTCACCGGCCAGGTCCGCGTGAAGCTTTACAAGGGCAATGTCGAGATCGTCGGCCGCACCTCACCCTTCTCGCTGTACGACAAGGAACTGGTCACGTTCGAGGAAGGCGCCGTCGCATACGATCACCGCGACGCGCAGGGCTTCATCAAGCTCAACGCCCTTCGCCTGCGCACGCTCGCCGCGCGCAAGAAGAAGCTCGGCCTCTGATCCAGTCTTTCGGGCCGCACGCAGATGTGATGACCGCGGGCCGAACTTTTGCCCGCGGCGCGGGCTAAGGGCAGGCATTCTTTTCCAAGAAGGAGCCTGCCATGCCTCTGCTCGAACACCGCTTCGTACCGCGCCGGTTTGCAATCGGCACCGCCGCCTCCCTGCTGATGGCCGGCACGGCTTTCGCCCATCACGGATGGAGCTGGGCCGAGGCCGAGCAGGTCGACATCGCCGGCACCATCGACAGCGTCACCATCTCACCGCCCCATCCCTCGCTGCGCGTCACCGCGAGCGACGGCAAGACATGGCAGGTCGAACTCGGAAACCCGAACCAGACCAAGCGTGCGGGCTTCGTCGAAGGTTCGGCCGCTCCGGGCAACAAGGTCGTCATACGCGGCAACCGCTCGAGCGATCCCAACGAATTGCGGATCAAGGCGGTGCGGATCACGGTCGACGGCAAGGCCTACGACATATATCCCGAACGCATCAAAGAGTGACGGCGGAGCGCCGGTGGACATTCTCGATGCCATCGGCGCATGGCCCGGCGCAGTGCTGCTGCGCTCGTCGAGCCTCGCCTATCTGCTGACGAATGCCGCGCACATTCTCTCCATTGCCCTTCTGGTCGGACCTGTCATTACGCTCGATCTGAAGCTTCTCGGCCTGTTCGGAGCGGTTCCCCTCGCGCCGCTGCACCGCGTTCTGACGCGCGTGGCGCTCGCCGGTTTCGCGGGCGCCGCCGCCACCGGCCTTGCGCTGTTCTCGGTCCGGCCCGGCGAATACGCGCAGAACCCGGCCTTCCTCGCAAAGCTCGCCCTCATCGCGCTCGCAGGCCTCAACGTGCTTGTGCTGACTCGGCTGCCATCCTGGCCCGGCGCGGACGCGGGCGGCACATCCGGCTCGGTCAAGCTGGCGGCGGCGTCTTCCCTTGTGCTGTGGCTCGCAATCGTGATCGCCGGGCGCTGGATCGGCTTCGTGTGAGCGCGGTGGGCGCGCCGAGGGTTAACACCCCATAAACTTCCGCCCCTCAAAGTGAACCCCATCGCCCTGCGACCGGTGCCGATTCTGCACCCCGCAGCCCATTGCATGCCCAGCGAGGACTGAAGTCATGCTCGGTCTCGGCGGGAAGAAGCGCGGCAAGAAGCGCGAACCCCGGTTCGATTCCCATCCGGAAGAACTGCTCGACCTCAGGCTCGGGCCGCACGACCGCGCGCATACTTACGCCCGTCGCGCCGCCGGGGCGGACATGATCGACGACGAAGAAGAAGAGCAGGCCCCACGCTCCAGAGGCCGCGCCCGCCGCGCCGCACCGGAGCCTGACTACGAAGACGACACGGACGACGAGGAAGAGGCCGAGGAGGAGGAGATGGAGGAAGAAGCGCCCCCGCCGTCCCGCCGCCGCGCCGCGCGTGCGGGGCCCCAGCGCCGTGCCACCAAAAAGAAGAAGAGCAAAAGCTGGCGGGGCGGGCCTGTGGGCTTCTTCGTGCTCGGCCGCATGATCCGCTGGAGCGTCATCCTCGGTGTCTGGGCCATCATCGCGCTCGGCGGCTTCATTGCCTACGAGACGACCAAGCTGCCCGCCGTCAACGCCCTGGAAATCCCGGCGCGCCCGCCAAGCATCTCGATTGCCGGTATGGACGGAACCGTGCTTGCGACGCGCGGCGAGGGCGGCGCGGCCCGCGTGCAGCTGAAGGATATGCCGGACTATCTGCCGCGCGCCTTCATCGCCATCGAGGACCAGCGCTTCTATTCGCATTTCGGCGTCGATCCGATCGGCCTCCTGCGCGCGGCCTATCAGAACATGGTCGCAGGGCAGGTCGTGCAGGGCGGCTCGACGATCACCCAGCAGCTCGCCAAGAATCTCTTTCTGACGCCTGAACGCTCCTTCGAACGCAAGGTTCAAGAGGCCATTCTCGCCTTCTGGCTGGAAGCGAAGTTCTCGAAGGACGAGATCCTCGAAATCTATCTCAACCGCATCTATTTCGGCTCCGGTGCCTACGGCGTTCAGGCCGCGTCACAGCGCTATTTCGGCAAGCCCGCGAGCTATGTGACGCTTGGCGAAGCCGCCATCCTCGCGGGGCTCGTCAAGGCACCCTCGCGCCTTGCGCCGACGCGCGATCCGGGCGCCGCCGAAGCGCGCGCACAGGTCGTTCTCGCCGCGATGGCCGAGCAGGATCTCATCACCGACAAGGATGCCGCGCGCGCGATGAGCGTGCCCGCCTCGATCGCCGCGCCCCGTATGGACGGCGCCGCCGGCTATGTCGCCGACTGGGTGGTCGATCAGCTCGACGAGCTCATCGGCAAGGTCGAGAAGGACATCGTGGTCGACACGACGATCGATCCCATTCTTCAGGCCGAGGCCGAACAGGCGCTTGTGTCGGGACTTCGCGAAAACGGCACGAAGCTCGGCGTTTCGCAGGGCGCGATGGTCTCGCTCGATCCGCAAGGCGCGGTCCGCGCGCTTGTCGGCGGCAAGAGCTATGCGCAAAGCCAGTTCAACCGCGCCGTCGTCGCCAAGCGCCAGCCCGGCTCGGCGTTCAAACCCTTCGTCTATCTCAGCGCGCTCGAAGTCGGCCTCACGCCGGAAAGCCTCGTTCAGGACCAGCCGATCAAGGTCAAGAACTGGAAGCCGGAGAATTTCGACAAGAAATACCGCGGCACGGTCACGCTCACCGAAGCCCTCGCAACCTCGCTCAACGCGGTCGCCGTGCGGCTGACGCTCGACATCGGCGCCGAGACCGTCGTGCAGACGGCCCACCGGCTGGGAATTTCCTCGAAGCTGCAGTCCAACGCCTCGATCGCGCTCGGAACCTCCGAAGTCGCGCCGATCGAACTTGCCGCGGCCTATGTCCCGTTCGCCAATGGCGGCTACGCGACCTTGCCCTATGTCGTCACGCGCATCCGCAGCGGAGAGGACGGCAAGGTTCTCTATGAGCGCCGGGGCCCCGGCCTCGGCCAGGTTGCCGAGCCGCGCCACATCGCGATGATGAACCAGATGATGTCCGAAACCCTGCGCGTCGGCACCGCGCGGAAGGCCGAGCTCGACGGCTGGCCCGCCGCCGGAAAGACCGGCACCAGCCAGGATTACCGCGACGCGTGGTTCGTCGGCTATACGGGCCGCCTCGTCACAGCCGTCTGGCTCGGCAATGACGACAATTCGCCGACCAAGAGGGCCTCCGGTTCGGGCCTTCCGGTCGAAATCTGGAGCCGCTACATGACGGCCGCCCATCGCGGCGTCCCGGTCGCCGGCCTTCCGGGCCTGTTCGGGCCGCGCGATCTGCCCGCACGCAACGAAATGTGGGCGAACGGGCGTCCGATGGACGTGCCCGAGCCGCTGCGCGGGCCGGTCGGATTCCTGAAGAAATTGTTCGGGGGCTAACGGACGCTGTCGGCCCTACCGTCAGACCGGAGGCGTGCGCGGCTTCTTGGCCGGGGGCACCATGCCATAGCGGTGCAGGTCCGGCCCGTTGGTCTTCAGCCAGTCCTCGGCCTCTTCCGTGCCGGCGCAGATCTTGTGAACCAGCCGCCAGAAACGGTCGGAATGGTTCATCTCGCGGCGGTGCGCCACTTCATGCGCGGCCAGATAATCCAGCACGACCGGCGGTGCGAGAACGAGCCGCCACGAAAACGCCAGATCGCCCTTGGCCGAGCATGAGCCCCACCGGCTGATCGTGTCCTTGATCGAGATGCGCCCGAGCGGCACTTTGAGCGCTTCCGCATAGCCGCGCGCGGCAGGCTCGATGTCCTTCTTGGCTTCGCGCTTCAGGAAATCGAGAACGCGCCGCGAAAAATGCTCTTCGGGTCCGTAAACGCCGATCACGCGGACCTGTCCCGGAACGGCGGGCTCGACCCGCGTCACGCCCCGGAGGCCGCGCCAGACCAGACGATGCGGGACGCCGCGCAGGGGGATGATCCGCCCGCGCGCAAACGGCACCGCCATGGGCATGGTTTCGAGCCGGTCCGCGATCCAGTCGACCTGGCGCATCGCGAAATCCTGCCCGTGATGCAGGCTGGCACGCTTGGGAAGGGTCAGAACCACCTGGCCGGTCGCATTCTTGACACGCAGCGTGATGCGCCGCGCGGCTGCGTTGCGGCGCACGGCCACCTCGACCGGGCGCCCGCGCACGATCATGTCAAAAGTGGCGGGTTCCTGAGCCCCTTGGGAAAAAAGTCTGCGTAGCACGAAGCGAGGATACCAAATATCCGACGCTGCGGAAGCCGATTTTTCGGCCACATTCGCCACATATGGGAATTTAAGCTCGCCGCTTGCTGAAAAGTCAGGCCTTTTCGGGATTAACGACGCCGGTAAACTTTCGGATGCGGCAACCCGCCTATCCAAACGGCACCGATCCCTTTGACAGCGCCCGATTTTCGGATGGTCAACGCGACCCCGTTCAGGGTCAGGCGCTCATGGCCTCGACGGCAGAGATGAGCTTTTCGAGGTCTTCCGGCCGCGACAGACGGTGATCGCCATCCTTGATCAACGTCACGATCACATCATCCTCGGCCAGATGCTCGACGAGCTTCATCGCGTGCTCCCAGGGCACGTCCGGATCGTCCATGCCTTGAAGGACGCGCACCGGCGCCCCCACCCGGAACGGCGCGCCGAGAACGCGATTGGCCCGGCCATCCTCGATGAAGGCGCGCGTGATCGGCGTTGGCTCATCGGAATATTGCGAGGGCGCCCGGTAGACGCCTTCCGTGAGAATCGTCTGGCGGATGTCCTCGGAAAAGCGCGCCCACATCAGGTCTTCGGTGAAATCCGGCGCCGGGGCGACGAGAACGAGCCCGCCCAGCGGCCGTCCCTCGGCCGCGAACCTCCGCGCGGCGAGAAGGGCAATCCACCCCCCCATGCTCGATCCAACGAGGACGGGCGCCGCGCCGCCATGAGCGCCGATCACGGCCAGCGCGTCGGCCAGCCAGTCGGAAATCGTCCCATCTTCAAAACGGCCCTCCGACTCCCCATGTCCGGAATAGTCGAAGCGCACCACTTTGCGGCCGGTCTTCGCGCCCCAATCGGCGATCACGGAGGCTTTCGTGGACACCATGTCGGACCTGAAACCACCCAGCCAGACGATGGCGGGGTCTTTTCCCTCCTGGATGCGGAGCGCGAGGCGGCGGCCATTGGCCGTCAGAAATTCGGTCTGGTGCACGGAAATCCTCCCTCCGGGGGCATGCCCGAGCCGCAGCGCGATGTAAACCGCATCGCGCGTGTTGACTTCGCGCAAAAATCACCCATCCTCCGCCCGCTTGGGTCATGAGGCCATTCATGCCCGGGCACATCGCAACAATTTAGGAGAACAAACCCATTCGTCGTCCAATGAGATCTATTGCGCCGGTCCAGAAAGAAGGTCCGCGCATCAACCGGGAAATCCGTATTCCGGCCGTCCAGCTGATTGACGCCGAGGGTGAAAATCTCGGCGTCGTGCCGATCGAACAGGCCCTCGCACTTGCCGAAGAGGCCGGGCTCGATCTGGTGGAAATCGCTCCCAATTCGGCCCCCCCGGTCTGCAAGATCCTGGACTATGGGAAGTTCAAGTTCGCGGCGCAGAAGAAAGCCGCCGAGGCGCGCAAGAACCAGAAGACCGTCGAGGTCAAGGAAATCAAGATGCGCCCCAACATCGACGACCATGACTACGAGACGAAGATGAAGGCCATGCGCCGCTTCTTCGACGAAGGCGACAAGGTCAAGGTGACGCTGCGCTTCCGCGGACGTGAAATGGCCCATCAGGATCTCGGCCTGAAACTGCTCTGGCGCGTCCGCGACGAAGTGGCGCCGCTTGCCAAGGTCGAGAGCGATCCTTCGCTCGAAGGCCGCCAGATGGTGATGATCCTCGCCCCGCGCTGAGGCTCGCCCGACCGACATCGAAGCCCGCCGCAAGGCGGGCTTTTTTGTTGTTACGATGAGGGCTGGTTCGGAAAGCAGGCCGACACCTCGAACGGGATTCCGTCCTTGAATGTCGGAACCATCAGCGGCACGACCGTCTGGAACGTGTAGGAAATGGAGACCTGGGAGAACCCGGTGATTCCTGCGCAGGCCGTGTTCGCATTCAGCGTGACGGAATCGTTTGTCAGCCGAACCGAAAGCTTTCCTGCTTCGGTCGTGACGAAAGACTTCGTCGACGTGGCACTGTAGGCCCCGCTGGGCGCGCATCCCGTCTCGCGAACGCCCATGCAGCGCGCCGTTTCCGTTGCCACCGATTGCAGCGCTTCGCGCGTCCACATCGCGCGCCCGAACTCGATCGTGCCGTAGACGATCAGGAGGAACGGCAGAAGAACAAGCGCGAACTCGATCGCGGTCGCGCCGTCTTCCGCACGTGCGAAGGAAGCAACGCGCCGCCTCATTGTGTCTGCACCACCGCGCGCGAGGAAACCTTGCCGCTTGAGCTGACACCGAAATCGAGGAAGAAGGGCGTGTAGGTTCCCTCGGCCGAGATCTCCACGAATTTTCCGGCCACCCCTCCACCGCCACAGGCCGCGCCGCAGGCCTGCTGCCCGCCCCAGGAGAGCGCTCCACCCGACAGCGTGGGGCAGTAACAGCTTCCGGCGCTGGACGAGCTTCCTGATTTCGTAATGACGCCGTCCTGCAATGTCGCAATCGAGCCGTTGTTGATCGTCACGCGGCCGGCGATGGACGAGTTCGCCGAATTACCGGCGAGGATCGTCGCAAGTGTCTGCGAAAGCGTGTCCGCCCCTGCCGCGCTCACCGAGTTTGCGTTGACCAGCGCATAATTCGCGCTGCTCGACACGGCGCTCTCGACAGTGAACCGCGTAAAGACGCCGCGCCCGAAATCGATGACTCCCGCCATAATGAGAATGAAGAGCGGGGCGATGAACGCAAACTCCACTGCGGCTGAGCCGGCGACCGAGCGTGCGAATGTGCTGCGGAGATTTTTCATGCCGGATCTCATTGCACCAAGGTGACTGCGGTGCCGGAGCTGCCGCTGCTTCCGCCCACGCAATTCGATGCCGCCGAAGTGCCGCCCGACAACGACACGCGCGAGCCGACCATCTGCAGGCACTGGCCGCTGCCGCCGCCAAGGCTCGCGCCTCCGGACAGGGCGATGGGGCCCTTTGGGAAATAGAGCGCGCCGGAGAGGCTTGCGCCCGACGCGCCCGCCGTGAACAGCGCGCCGCCTGTCACCGATCCCGACGTCGGGCCGATAACCGCAAGCTTGGCCGTCGCTCCCGAGGTTGGCGCGGTGAGCGTCACGTTGCTGTAGCCCGCGGAAATGCAAAACACCTGGCCGGAGCAACTGCCCGATGCGGTCGTTTTTCCTGAAAGAACAAGTGTCACGCCTTCGCCGCGCACACCCACGGAGCCAACGCCTTCGCAGCTCTGATTGCCGCTGTTGTGGGCGCCGAACGCAGCATAACCGTCGATCGTGTAAACACCGGCTCCGAGATAGATGCCGCCGCCGCCAAGGAAATATCCTTTGATGTCGTGGTGCGCGGCCGCCGGGAACACGGTGCATGTGCCGCCGCCCGTCACGCTGACATTGCCTGCGAGCTGAAACAGGCTGGCGTTTCCGAACGTGACCTTTCCGCTTCCTTCGCTCTGAAGCGCATACCCGGTATTGCTGGCGCCGAGACGGAAGCTGTTTGACGAGGATCCGGCAGCCAGCTTCAGATTTCCCGAGCCACCCGCGTACACACCGTCCGGCAATTCGAAGACGCTCGATCCTGCTATGGTGGCGCTGCCGGACCCATCCACGCAAAGGCTGAACTTTCCGCCGCCACAGGTTTCCGTGTTGGGGCCGATTTTGTATGTGCCGGAAACGAAGCTCGCCTGTGCCGATCCGTTTACTTTCAGGCCCTGCGCAATGTTGACCGTGCTCGTCTTGAAGGTTGAAGTGCCGTCCTTGAGCAGAAGACTCCCGCGAACGTTCAGCGTCCCGACGCCGATTGAAAGCGTGCCGCTGACAACGGGGCTCTGATTGAAGTTGAAGACACCATCCCCGAAGGAAACCGTCGTTCCGCCGCCGACCGTGAAGACTCCTGCAAAACTGTAAGTAACCCCATGGCCGGAGGGCTGGGTAAAGGTCGTGGTGTTGGCAGACGCGAAAGTTCCGCTGAACGTCATGTTCGTCGGATCGTAAGACGATCCCACGAACATCCATTTCACACCGGGACCCGGCTCGAACTTCCCAATTCGATAGGTCTTGCCGACGGGACACGTAACGGACCACGTGCTGCTGTAGGATGCGGTGCATCCCATCGCTGTCACTTTCGGAGCGAAGTTCGGGTCGTTCCACCACGGGAAGCTGAGATCTGTGCCGACGCTGACCGAGGCGGCGGACACGCTCGGCGCGCTCGGGGCCGTGATTGCCGAAACCGTCGAAAAACGTGCCGTTGCCGTCGCCACGCCCGCATTGCCCGCCAGCGGATCGGGCGTCTGCGCTTTCGTGATCGTCACCGAGGTTTTGCCGGACGGAGGCTGGATGCCGTCGCAGCCCGCGGTCGGAGCGCTGGTGTTGTAACTGACGGCGGGTGTCGTGATCGATGTGCCGCACGGCACGGCAACGCTCGCATTCGATTGCACCGCGCACTCGTTTGCGACGATCTTTGTGCCGCCGCTGAGAGTGACGCCGCTCTGGCCGCCATCGAGCGCGAGGATACAGCCCTCCACCTGCGCCACGCCGACGTTTGCCGCCGCACGCGTCGCGATGTGGAGATCGGGATCGACTCCGATTGCCGGAGCAAGAAGCAGGCGGTTCGTGGTGCTCACATTGGCAATAACCGCATTGCCCGTCCCGCGCGGCGAGGGGGCAAGCACCGCGGTGATGCCGCTGGCTTCGACGCCGTTCAGCGCGGCAATGCGCGCGGCGGCGGTCTGGATCGACGCCTCGGAATTCGTTGCATTATAGGAGACGGCTCCTGCGTAGGCGGCGATGTCCGCCGTCCGCTGGCGCTCGGCCTTGGTCACGAGACCGTAGCCGTATTCGATGGCGAGCGCGGCAATGCCGATCAGGATCGGCAGGATCAAAGCCGCCATGAGGCTGATCGAACCGTCCGAATTTTTCAGAAACCTGGAAAAAGGGGGCATCATCGTCCCGAACTCCCCACGCACGCATTTCAGACGCCCCCCAGCGTCCGGCCGCCGCCGGCCTGACCGGATCTTTCTACTGTTCCGGAATGTTTAGATGTTTAGCGATTTTCTTCTAAGATTACGTTTAAGTGGCAAGAACTTAGAAGAGCTCGGACGAGGGGTTTCGTTAACTCTCGAAGGTGGCATGCGGTCTACAGGAAGCTTCAAGGCCCTCTTGTGTTTGGCCCGCTCTGCCGGTATGACCCCCGCTCTTCTCCCGATCCGGCTGAACAAGGGCTGCCGCGGCGGGAGTTCAGCTCGGCCGGCGGCGCGATCTGCCGGCCTTCCTCATTCGGAGAGCCAAATGCCCAAAATGAAGACGAAGTCGGGGGCGAAGAAGCGTTTTCGCCTCACCGGCACCGGCAAGGTCAAGTCAGGCCAGGCCGGCAAGCGCCACGGCATGATCAAGCGTACGAAGAAGCAGATTTCCAACCTGCGCGGCACAACTGTGCTCTGCGAGTCGGATGCCAACATCGTTCGCCAGTTCCTCCCCTACGGCGGCCGCTGAGCGGCGCGTAACAAACAAGGAGTCAGATCATGGCCCGTGTAAAACGCGGCGTTACTTCGCACGCCAAGCACAAGAAGACACTCAAGGCAGCCAAGGGTTTCTACGGCCGCCGCAAGAACACGATCCGCGCCGCGAAAGCCGCCGTCGATCGTTCGATGCAATACGCCTACCGCGACCGCAAGGTGAAGAAGCGCACGTTCCGCGCGCTCTGGATCCAGCGCATCAACGCGGCCGTCCGTGAGGGCGGGCTGACCTATTCCCGCTTCATCGCGGGTCTCGGCAAAGCCGGCGTGCAGGTCGACCGCAAGGTTCTGTCGGATCTGGCCGTGCACGAGCCGGCCGCTTTCCAGGTTCTGGTCTCGCAGGCCAAGGCCGCTCTGGCCTGATCATCACGTAACGTCGTCCCGGAGAATGCCCCGCGCATTTTCCGGGACCGCGCGCCACCGGGACGATCCCGGATCGCGCTTTTCGCGCGTCCGGGATGACGGTGATCCAAGCCATTCCGGGGCATTTTTCGCATGAGCGATCTCAGCCAGCTCGAATCCTCCATTCTCAGTGACATCTCCGCCGCAGCTGATGAAGCGGCGGTCGAAGCCATCCGCGTCGGCGCGCTCGGCAAGAAGGGCTCGATCTCGGGCGAACTCGCCAAGCTCGGCTCGATGTCGCCCGAGGAACGCAAAAGCTTCGGCCCGGCCATCAACGGCCTGCGCGACCGCGTCACCGCAGCCCTCGCCGAGCGCAAGAATGTCCTTGCCGATGCCGCCCTCGACGCCCGCCTGAAAGCCGAAGCCGTCGACGTCACGCTCCCCGTCCGTCCGTCCGGCGTCGAAGCCGGCCGCATCCACCCCGTCAGCCAGGTCACCGAAGAGATCGCCGCGATTTTCGCCGATCTCGGTTTCGCCATTGCCGAAGGGCCCGATGTCGAGGACGACGAGCACAATTTCACCGCGCTGAATTTCCCGGTCGGCCATCCGGCCCGCGAAATGCACGACACCTTCTTCTTCGCGCCCGACGCAAACGGCGAGCGCAAGGTTCTGCGAACGCACACCTCGCCGGTGCAGATCCGCACCATGCGCGCGAAAGAACCGCCGATCCGCGTCATCTGCCCGGGCCGTACCTACCGCAACGACAGCGACCAGACGCACACGCCGATGTTCCATCAGGTCGAGGGGCTCGTCATCGACAAGAGCGCCAATCTCGGCAACCTGAAATGGATTCTCGAAGAGTTCGCGAAGGCCTTCTTCGAAGTGCCGAATGTCGAGATGCGCATGCGCCCGAGCTTCTTCCCGTTCACCGAGCCGTCGATGGAAGTCGACATCCGTTGCAATCGCCAAGGCTCCGAAATCCGCTTCGGCGAGGGCGACGACTGGATGGAAATTCTCGGCTGCGGCATGGTGCACGCCAATGTGCTGAAGAATTGCGGCCTCGACCCGGATGTCTATCAGGGCTTCGCCTGGGGTATGGGCATCGACCGTCTGGCCATGCTGAAATACGGCATGCCCGACCTGCGCGCCTTCTTCGAGGCCGATGTCCGCTGGCTTGAGCATTACGGCTTCCGCCCGCTCGATTTGCCGAGCCTGATCGGAGGGCTCAGCTCGTGAAGTTCTCCCTGTCCTGGCTCAAGGAGCATCTGAAGACCGACGCCTCGCTCGCTGTCGTTACCGACACGCTGACCAAGGTCGGCCTCGAAGTCGAAGCGGTCGAGGATCGTGCGAAGCAGCTTGCGCCCTTCATCACCGCGAAAGTGGTCGAGGCGGCGCAGCATCCGAATGCGGACAAACTGCGTGTGCTGAAAATCGATCAGGGCGACGGCACGCCCGTACAGGTCGTCTGCGGCGCACCGAACGCGCGCGCGGGCATGATCGGCGTTTTCGCGCGCGAAGGCACGACGATCCCGGCGAACGGGCTCGTGCTGAAGGCGGGTGAAATTCGCGGCCAGGCCTCGCAGGGCATGATGGTGTCCGAGCGCGAGATGGGCCTGTCGGACGAACACAACGGCATCATCGAAATGCCCGACGGCACGCCGATCGGCCAGCCCTTCGCGCCCTTGATGGGCCTCGACGATCCGGTCATCGAAATCGCGGTCACACCGAACCGTCCGGACTGCCTCGGCGTCTCCGGCGTTGCGCGCGATCTCGCTGCCGCCGAGATCGGCGATCTCGTTTCTCCGAAGCCGCAACCTGTGAAGGGGACTTACCCCTGCCCGGTTACGGTGACGCTGGATCTCGACCCGGACCTCGCACCCGCGTTCGCCCTGCGTCTTGTGCGCGGCGTCAAGAACGGCCCCTCGCCGGAATGGCTTCAGAAGAAGCTGCGCGATGTCGGCCTTCGCCCGATCAACGCGCTCGTCGACGTCACCAATTTCCTCACCGTGGACCGCGCGCGCCCGCTGCACGTGTTCGACGCGGCCAAGGTCGCGGGCAATCTCGTCGTCCGCCGCGCGAAGGCCGGCGAGCAGCTTTTTGCCCTCGACGGCAAGACCTATGCGCTCGACGAAAGCATGCTGGTCATCGCCGACGACAAAGGCGTCGAATCCCTTGCCGGCATCATGGGCGGCGAGTCCACCGGCTGTACCGACACGACGACCGATGTCCTGATCGAGAGCGCGCTGTGGGACGCGCTCACCATTGCCCGCACCGGCCGCGCGCTCGGCGTGCATTCGGATGCACGCCACCGTTTCGAACGCGGCGTCGATCCCGACTTTACGGTTCCGGGCCTCGAACTTGCCACGCAGCTCATCCTCGATCTGTGCGGAGGCGAGCCCTCCGAAGTCGTCCTCGCGGGCGAGATCCCCGACGGGCGACGCGCCATCGAATTCCCGATCTCCGAAGTGAAGCGGCTCACCGGCCTTGAACTTCACCCGGCCGAAATCAAGCTGACGCTTCAGCGGCTCGGCTTTTCGGTGTCCGGACAAGGCGACGTCCTCAAGGTCGCCGCGCCGAGCTGGCGTCCGGACGTCCACGGCAAGGCCGATCTCGTCGAGGAAGTCGTTCGCATTGTCGGCCTCGACAAGGTCATGTCGACACCGCTGCCGAAATCGGAAAACATTACGCGCGCCGTCTTGACGCCCTTGCAGAAGCGCGCCCGCATCGGACGCCGCACGCTCGCCGCGCGCGGTCTTGTCGAAGCCGTCACCTGGTCCTTCGTCTCGAAGGCGAAGGCCGAAGCGTTCGGCGGCGGCAAGCCCGAGCTTGCTTTGTCGAACCCCATCGCAGCCGATCTTTCCGATATGCGCCCGAGCCTTCTGCCCGGCCTCATCGCGGCGGCGCAGAAGAATGCCGACCGCGGCTTCCCGGAAAGCGCCCTGTTCGAGCTTGGCCAGATCTTCCTCGGAGAAGGCCCGACGGATCAGCGCATCGCGGCCGCAGTCGTGCGGCGCGGCACGCCGCGCCATTGGTCCGGCGCGCACGCGCCCGACGCGTTCGATGCCAAGGCGGATGCGCTCGCGCTTCTGGCATCGCTTGGTCTTCCGGCCGAGCGTGTGCAGACAGTCCCCGGCGGTCCCGCATGGTTCCACCCCGGCCGCTCCGGCACGCTCCAGCTCGGACCGCAGAACGTGTTCGGCCATTTCGGCGAACTGCATCCGCGCGTTCTGAAAGAACTCGGCGCGGATGGCCCGGTCATCGCGATGGAGATCGTGCTCGACAATCTGCCCGAGCCGAAGGCCAAGGCGACCAAGGCCAAACCCGCGCTCGATGCCTCCGGTCTCCAGCCCGTCAGCCGCGATTTTGCGTTCCTCGTGGAGCGTGGCGTGAAGGCGGCCGATCTGCTCAAGGCCGTGCTTCAGACCGACCGCAAGCTGATCACCGGAGCGGATGTGTTCGACATCTATGAGGGCAAGGGCGTTCCGGAGGGCCATAAATCCGTCGCCGTCGCCGTCACGCTCCAGCCGCGCGAGAAGACGCTGACGGACACCGAGATCGACGCGGTGAGCGCGAAGATCGTCGCCGCCGTCGCCAAGGCAACCGGGGCAACACTCAGGGGGTGACGTCGTCTTGCACTTGATCCAGGCGCGCATTTCCGCTGTGTCTTCGGCATGGGATTTCTAGACCCCGCCCGGCGCGCGCTCAGCAGCGTCATCATCGACTATCTCACCCAGCCGAGCCCTGGGTTCGAACCCGCATCGACCAGCGATCCGGACAAGCTGCGCGCCACCATCCGGCCGGGCGATATCCTCCTTGTCGAAGGCTCTACGCGCATCGCCGGGATCATCAAATATCTCACCCAGTCGACCTGGAGCCACGCCGCCCTTTATATCGGGGAGCACAATGGGGAGCCGCACAGGCTGATCGAGGTCGATGTCGAGCGCGGATGCGAGACGGTCCCGCTGTCGAAATATGAGCAGGTCCAGACGCGAATCTGCCGGCCCGCCGGCCTCGACGAGGAAGGGCGCGCGGCGGTCATCGCCTTCATGATCTCGAAGCTCGGCCTCGCCTACGACACCAAGAACATCCTCGATCTCGCGCGCTATCTGATGCCGCGCCCGCCTGTGCCCATGCGGTTCCGCCGTCGCATGCTCTCGCTCGGCTCCGGCGATCCGACGCGGGCCATCTGCTCGACCCTCATTGCGCAGGCCTTTGAATCCGTGCGCTATCCGGTGCTGCCGCGTGTAACGCGTGCGGCCGCCACCACACGCCGGAAACGCGCCCAGCGCCGCGAGATCCTGAACATCCGGCACCATTCTCTTTACGCCCCTCGCGATTTCGACATCTCTCCCTATTTTGCAATCGTGAAGCCCACGCTCGAAACGGGATTCGACTACAAGGCGCTGGTCTGGCGCCGCTCGCCGGGAGACATCACATGATCGAGGCCGCGCTGCTGGCGCTGCGCCAGGCGTTCTCGCCGCCGTTCCGCTCCGTGCTTTTCAAGTCGGTCGGGCTGGCGCTCGTTCTCTTGTTTTTCCTTGGCGTGCTGCTGCAGACGATCGCGACGAAATGGATCGACCTGTCGAACGCCAATTACGATCTTGTCGCGTCCCTACTTTCCGGGTTCGGCATTCTCATTGCGCTGATCTTTCTCGTCCCGCCCGTCGTTTCGCTGGTCGCCGGCTTCTTTCAGGACAAGATCGCAGACCTCGTCGAAACGGAGCACTACCCGTCCGATCCGCCGGGGCGGGAACTTCCCACGCTGCGTTCCATTTTTCTCGCCTCGCGCTTCGCGCTGCTCGTTCTTGGCGTCAACCTGGTCGCGCTGTTTCTGCTGCTCGTGCCCGGCGTCAACATCATCGTGTGGTGGCTGGCCAACGGCTACCTGCTCGGCCGCGAATATTTCGAATTCGCCGCCATGCGGTTCATGCCGGAAGATCAGGCCCGCGCATTCCGCAAGAGGCATCGCGGCCGCGTCTTCATGGGCGGGCTTCTCGTCGCGGCCTTCATGGCGGTGCCGATCCTCAATCTTGCAACGCCGCTCGTCGCATCGGCCTTCATGATCCACCTGTTCAAGAAAACGAAACGCACGTGAAGACGGCGCTGTTCTACGTTGCCGCCGCCTTCTGCGAGATCGCGGGCTGCTTCGCATTCTGGGCGTGCCTGCGGCTCGACAAGTCCGTACTCTGGCTTATCCCCGGTCTCGTCGCGCTCGCCGCGTTCGCGTGGCTGCTCACCTTTGTCGAATCGGACGTCGCCGGGCGTGCCTACGCGGCCTATGGCGGGGTCTACATCATCGCCTCCATTGTCTGGCTTCGCCTCGCCGAAGGCGCCCAGCCCGACCGCTGGGACATGATCGGCGCCGCCGTCTGCCTTCTCGGCACCACGATCATCATCGCCGGTCCGCGCGCGGCCTGATGCCATGATCGCGCCCGGCACCGTCCTTCTGCACGACAATTCCGCCACCGCCGGCCGCAGCCTTCTTTTCGAAAATCCGGAACGCGTACTGACGACGCGCGACCCCGTGATGGCGCTTGCCTTGATCGAGGAAGCCGAAACCGTGCTCCGCGACGGATGGCATGTAGCGGGCTATCTGTCCTACGAGCTTGGCCTGTGTTTCGAGGAGCGCCTGTCGCCGCTTCTGCCCGGCCTGTCGTCCCGTCCCTTGCTCTGGCTCGGTGTGTTCGATGCCCCGCGCGAGCTCACTCAGGCAGAGGCGGCGGACTGGCTGAAATCGCAACGCTCCGGCGACGGCGCAGAGATTTCCGAAGTCGAACTCGGTGTGTCGCGCGCGGATTACGGCACGGCTTTCCGCCGTGTCATGGACTACATCCATGCCGGCGATGTCTACCAGATCAACCTGACCTTTCCCGCGCGCTTCCGGGTCACCGGCGATCCCGTCGCGCTCTATCTCGATCTGTGCCGAAAGCAGCCCGTGGCGCACGGCGCCTTCGTACGGACGGCGAGCGAAACCGTGCTCTCACTCTCGCCCGAACTGTTCATCGAAAGCCGCGCCGGGCGCATCGTGACACGGCCGATGAAAGGCACGATCCGTCGCGGACGCGACGCGGCGGAAGACGAAGCTCTGAAGACATCGCTGCACGACGATGAGAAAAGTCGAGCCGAAAACCTGATGATCGTCGATCTCTTGCGCAACGATCTCGGCCGCGTCGCGGAGATGGGTTCCGTCGACGTCACGCGCCTGTTCGAGGTGGAGACCTACAAGAGCCTTCACACCATGACCTCGACCATCGAGGCACAATTGCGTCCGGACGCGTGCTTCGGCACGATCCTGCGCGCGCTGTTTCCCTGCGGCTCTGTCACGGGCGCGCCCAAGATCCGCGCCATGCAGATCATCCACGAGCTCGAGACCGGACCGCGCGGTATTTACTGCGGCAGCATCGGTCATGCGGCGCCCTCCGGCGATTTTGCGTGGAATGTCGCCATCCGCACCGTGCGCATCGACCGCGACGGTCAGGCCGAGATCGGCATCGGCGGCGGCGTGGTTGCGGACTCCCATGCGGACGCCGAATATGACGAGGCGCTCCTCAAGCTGAAATTCCTGCGCGAGCCGCACGCGCCGTTCGGCCTCATCGAAACGCTGCGCTGGGACGACAGCGGCTTCGTGCTTCTGGAACGCCATCTCGACCGGCTCGATGTGTCGGCGACGTTCTTCGAAATCGGTATGGACCGCGAGCACATTCGCGCGTCGCTGTCTGCGGCCGTCGAGGGATTGCCGTCACCGCAGCGCGTGCGCCTTGTTCTCCACGACACGGGCGAGCTCGAGATCACCACGGCGCCGCTGCAGCCGCTTGAGAGACTTCGGTTTGTCGTTGCGGACGAGCGTATGGACACCGGCGATCCGCTCCTGCGCCACAAGACCACACGCCGCGCGCTCTACGACGCGCCGCGCGAGCGTGCCGCGGAGGCCTATGCTGTCGGCGAAGTCGTGTTCCTGAACGAGCGCGGCGAGCTGACGGAGGGCAGTTTCACGAACCTCTTCGTCGAGCGAGGCGGAAAGCTCGTCACACCAGCTTTGTCCTCCGGGCTGCTTCCCGGCACATTGCGCGCGGAACTCATTGCGGGGGGCAGGGCAGAGGAGGGCGTCCTGACGCTCGACGACCTTGAGACCGCCGCGCGCATCTTCCTCGGCAATTCGGTGCGCGGGCTCGTTCCCGCCGAATGGGTCAGACCCTAGGCGGCGGCAGCTTCGGAGATTTCGGGACCGGAGCCGCCGTCTTAGGCTGGTACAGACAGATATCCTCGATGAGGCAGCGCCAGCATTCGGGAACACGCGCCTTGCACACATAACGTCCGTGCAGGATGAGCCAGTGATGGGCGTGCAGCAGCGCCCAGTCCGGCACCACTTTCGCCAGAGCCAGTTCCACCTCCAGCGGCGTCTTGCCCGGCGCGACGGGAATGCGGTTTCCGAGCCGGAACAGATGGGTGTCGACCGCAATCGTCGGCTGGCCGAAGAAGATGTTCAGCACGACATTTGCGGTCTTGCGTCCGACGCCCGGCAGCGCTTCCAGTTCTTCGCGCGTCTGGGGAACCTCGCCCCCGTGCCGCTCGATCAGAAGCTGCGACAATGCGATGACGTTCTTGGCCTTCGCATTGTAAAGACCGATGGTCTTGATGTGATCCGACACGCCCTGCACGCCGAGGGCCAGCATCTTCTGGGGCGTGTCGGCGATGCCGAACAGCGCCCGCGTCGCCTTGTTGACGCCGACATCGGTCGCCTGCGCCGACAGAACCACCGCGACGAGCAGCGTGAACGCGTTCACGTACTCAAGCTCGCCCTTGGGCTCCGGATTGGCGGCTTGGAACCGCCGGAAGATCTCGTCGATCTCGGCCTGGCTGAGTTTCTTGCGGCGGCTTTTGCGTGGAGCGGGCATCTGGCGGGGCGGCATGAAGGCGTTAATATGAGGGGTATGAGCCTCGACAGCCAGCCGCATCCGGCGGACCGCACGATTTATGCAGCGACGCTGAAGCCGCACCGTTCGCTCGGTCCGCGCGGCTTCCGGGCGGTCATGATCGGCGCGGGGCTCGTCTCGGCCTTCTGCAGCCTGCCCTTCTTCGTGATGGGGGCATGGCCGGTGGTCGGCTTTTTCGGCCTCGACGTTCTGTTGCTCTATCTGTTCTTCCGCTGGAGCTATCACACGGCGCGGGCCCGGGAAGAAATCGCCCTTTCAGCGCTCGAGTTGAGCGTCCGCAAGATTTCGCCCAAGGGCGATGCCTCCCACTACCGCTTCAACCCGGCCTGGGTGCGCCTTCACCGCGAAGAGGACGAGGAGTTCGGTCTTCAGAGACTCGCCGTGAAAGAACGTGCACGCCTCGTGGATATCGGCGGCTTCCTCGCGCCCGTCGAGCGCGCGGGCTTCGCGCGCGAATTCGCAGCGGCGCTGAACGAAGCCAAGAACGGCCCGCGCTTCGACTGAGGCTCAGAACTTCGAGCGCGCCTTGGCGTAGAGCCAATAGCCCACAGAGGCCGCGAGCCCCGCAACAACCGCAGCGAGCAGAATGAGGACGCCGATCGCGCCGAAAATGGCCTGCAGCGTGTCCCAGAAGCCGACATTGGCGATGAGAACGACAAGCAGCACAAGAATGAGGATCGGCATGGGCTTAGGCTCCGGCGCGCTGGAAAGTCTTAAGGCGCCGCTCGCGCCTTCCTACAAACAGTAAGCTTCTTATGGTGTCCGGCGTTCCATGAATTGAATCAAAGTCCTCGTTATCCGTAAACCGGGCATTGCCCATCATCCCCGGCTTGGCCTCGCCGAACAGGAACTGACGATCCGAACGGCCTGTTGACCCCGCAGAACGCACACAACCGTGCGGGGAAACAAGGAGGACGTCATGAGGTCCAGAATTGGAATCTGCGGCGCCAGCGCATGCGCCATTCTTCTCGCGCTTTCAGCGGCTGCGGATGCGCAGTCCCGGGGCGGCGGCCGCGGTGGCGGTGACAGCGCATCAAGCGGCAGCACATCCTCAACCGGCGGGCGGGGCGGCATCGGTGGTCGTGGAAGCCGCGGTGATCGCGGAGGCCTCGGCGGAGCCGTCGGCGGGGCGGTCGGAGGCATTGGCGGGGCTGTCGGCGGAGCCGTCAGCGGCGTGGGCGGTGCCGTCAGTGGCATCGGCGGTTCGCTTGGCGGAGCCGTCGGAGGCGCGGTCAGTGGCGTCGGCGGGGCCGTCAGCGGTGTCGGCGGCGCGGTCGGCGGAACGCTCGGTGGTGTCGGCAACGCGGTGAGCGGAGTCGGCACGTCGACGCAAGGCTCCATCGCCGACGTCTCGCTCGGCGAAACCACGATCGGTGTCCTCACCCCGCGGCGGGTGCTGGAGATCCAACGCCGTCAGAACGCCGGAAACGAGGCGCGTCAGGGCCTGATCGACGCACAGATCACGGCCAACGGCATCGGCACGGTCAACGCCGACGTGCTGGACAGCAGCAATCGCCGCGGCCAGATCGCCGATGTGAAGGCCGATCTCGGAACTCTCGGCAACGCGCGCGCCTCGGTCGGCAATAGTGGCGCACGGCGCGGGATAGGCGAGATCGCCGATGTTCGCGCCAACGCCCTCGACGACACCGCACAGGCGCGCGTCTCGCTCGGCGACCGGCAGGCCCGACGCGGCAACATCGCCGATGCCGATATCGGCCTTCTGGGCGACACCGCAACCGCCCGCGCCTCCATCGGCAACGCGGATTCCGTGGCCTCGGTCGATGTCGGCATCGGCGGACCGGGTGGACCCGGAGGCCCGGGTGGCCCCGGCGGGCCTGGAAATCCAGGCGGGCCGGGCGTACCCGGTGGCACCGACACGGCCAGCAACGGCGATCCCGGCGCCGGAACGGTTCTGTGCTCGACGGTTCTCGCCAGCCCGGATTCCTACAATGGCCGCACAGTCATGCGCTGCATGCAGTGAGGTCCTGAAACTCCGACCTGAAGCTTCCGGCGCGGCCCTTCGGGGCCGCGCCTTTGTTTATCCGGCAGCAGCCCTGCACCGTCGTCATTGCTTTTTCACGATTGTTGCATAATGGTGCGCGCGACATCGGACACGGCTGCCCTTGATGACCCGCGCACGCGGTCGGGCGGCCTTTTTTGGATTCTTATTTCATGAAACTGCGCAATGTGGCGATCATCGCTCACGTCGACCATGGCAAGACCACTCTCGTCGACGAACTGCTGAAGCAATCGGGCACCTATCGCGAGAACCAGCGCGTCGCCGAACGCGTGATGGATTCGAACGATCTCGAAAAGGAACGCGGGATCACCATCCTGGCCAAGGCGACCTCGATCGTCTGGAAGGACACGCGCATCAACATCGTCGATACCCCCGGCCACGCCGATTTCGGCGGCGAGGTCGAGCGCATCCTGAACATGGTCGACAGCGCCATCGTCCTCGTGGACGCGGCCGAAGGCCCGATGCCGCAGACGAAATTCGTCGTCGGCAAGGCCCTCAAGGTCGGCCTGCGCCCGATCGTCGTGATCAACAAGGTCGACCGCTCGGACGCGCGTCCGACCGAGGTCATCAACGAAGTGTTCGACCTGTTCGCCATGCTCGACGCGACCGACGAGCAGCTCGATTTCCCGATCCTCTACGGGTCGGGCCGCTCCGGCTGGATGGCCGAGAGCCCGGAAGGCCCGCAGGATCAGGGCATGGCCCCGCTGCTGGACCTCGTGCTCAAGCACGTGCCCGAGCCCAAGATCGCCGCTGACAACCAGTTCCGCATGATCGGCACCCTGCTGGAAGCCAATCCCTTCCTCGGGCGCATGATCACCGGCCGCATCACGTCCGGCACGCTCAAGCCCAACCAGACCATCAAGGTGCTGGCGCAGGACGGCTCGGTCGTCGAGCAGGGCCGCGTGTCCAAGATCCTCGCCTTCCGCGGCATCGAGCGCACCCCGATCGAAGAGGGCGTGGCGGGCGACATCGTCGCCATTGCCGGCCTCCAGAAGGGCACCGTCGCCGACACGTTCTGCGACCTGTCCGTCACGGAACCGATGAAGGCGCAGCCGATCGATCCGCCGACCGTCACGATGTCTTTCATCATCAATGACAGCCCGCTTGCCGGCACCGAAGGCGACAAGGTCACGAGCCGCGTCATCCGCGACCGCCTGTTCAAGGAGGCCGAGGGCAATGTGGCGCTGAAGATCGAGGAAGCCGCCGACAAGGACAGCTTCTTCGTGTCCGGCCGCGGCGAGCTTCAGCTTTCCGTTCTCATCGAGACCATGCGCCGCGAAGGCTTCGAGATCGCGGTGTCGCGCCCGCGCGTCGTCCTGCAGAAGGACGAGGACGGCAATACGCTCGAGCCGATCGAGGAAGTCGTCGTCGACGTCGACGAGGAACATTCCGGCGTCGTCGTCCAGAAGATGGGCGAGCGTCGTGCCGACATGCTGGAAATGAGGCCGTCGGGCGGCAATCGCGTCCGCCTCGTGTTTCACGCTCCGACGCGCGGCCTCATCGGCTATCAGGCCGAACTGATGACTGATACACGCGGCACGGCGATCATGAACCGCCTGTTCCACGCCTATGAGCCCTACAAGGGCGAGATCGCGGGCCGCCGCAACGGCGTGCTGATCGCCAACACCGCAGGCGAGGCCGTGGCTTACGCGCTGTGGAACCTCGAAGACCGCGGCCCGATGATGATCGAGCCCGGCTGGAAGGTCTATCAGGGCATGATCGTCGGCGAGCACACCCGCGACAACGATCTCGAAGTGAACGTCCTCAAGGGCAAGCAGCTGACGAACATCCGCACCACGTCGAAGGACGAAGCGGTGCGCCTGACGCCGCCGATCAAGATGACGCTCGAACGCGCGCTGACCTACATCCAGGACGACGAACGCGTCGAGGTCACCCCGAAATCCATTCGCCTGCGCAAGGTCTGGCTCGACCCGAACGACCGCAAGCGGAACGAGAAGATGAAGGAAGCCGTCTGACGGCCTCTCTTTTCACACCTGAAATGCAAAATCCCGGACCGGCGAAAGCCGGCCCGGGATTTTTTTGAACCGGAACGAAGATCGGCGCGACGAATGAACAGGTGCCGCATCCCCTCCCCGGTGCCATGATCAGGCCGGATGTGCGGTTTCCACCGCGCATCCGGCCTTTTTCATGTCATGACGTTACAGACGGCACTCGTGACGACGGCCATCGTTTCCGACATATGTGTTCGAGCGCCAGTCATAGCTGCGGTAGCGCACTTCGCAGCGTGCCCGGCGAGTCCCGTCGGCCGCACCGGACGCCGCACCAGCGGCCGCTCCTGCAATCGCTCCCGCTGCGAAACCGAAAATTCCGGCGGCGGCAGCTCCAGCGCCGTTCCCGCGGTGGCGGTCACGATACCAGCTCTGATAGCGGCGTTCGTCCCAACGGCTGCGATCGGTCCGGCAATCGCGATCGCGCGGATTGCGGCGGCAGTAGTTTTCGACATAACGCTCGCGCTCATAGCGCGAAGAGCGCTGCGCGTCGGCCGACGCCGTAAACGCCACGACACTGGTCGCGGCCATCACCGCCGACAAAAACAGGCTCGACACTTTCTTCATGCGTTTCTTCCTCCGGAAAACAGACGGGCGCGCCGTAACCGACGCGCCCGCACTGTGAGAGGAATGCGAAAGTAGAGGGATCGTTCCCCTCAGAGCCCTTCGAAAAGCGCCGTCGACAGATAGCGTTCGGCAAAACTCGGAATGATGACGACGACGTTCTTGCCGGCAAATTCCGGCCGCGCGCCGACTTCGAGGGCCGCCGCGATGGCCGCGCCCGATGAAATTCCGACGGGAATGCCCTCGAGCTTTGCAACGCGGCGGGCGGTGTCGAACGCCGTCTGGTTTCCGACGGTGACGACTTCGTCGATGATCGAGCGGTCGAGCACGTCGGGCACGAAGCCCGCACCGATGCCCTGGATCTTGTGCGGACCGGGCGCGCCGCCGGACAGGACCGGGGAATCCTCGGGCTCCACCGCGATCATGCGAATGGCGGGGTTTTTCTTCTTCAGCACCAGCCCGATGCCGGTGATCGTGCCGCCTGTACCGACGCCGGAGACGACCGCATCCACATTGCCTTGCGTGTCCGCCCAGATTTCCTCGGCGGTGGTGACACGGTGGATCGCGGGATTGGCCGGATGCTTGAACTGCTGCGGCATTACGGATCCCGGAACCTGCTGGAGCAGCTCCTCGGCCTTCGCCACCGCGCCCTTCATGCCCTTCGGGCCTTCGGTCAGAACGAGCTCGGCACCCAGAAGCGCCAGCATCTTGCGGCGCTCGATCGACATGGTTTCGGGCATGACCAGAATGAGCCGATAGCCGCGCGCGGCGGCGGTGAAGGCGAGGGCGATGCCGGTATTGCCGGAGGTCGGCTCGATGATCGTGCCGCCGGGCTTGAGGGCGCCCGCCTCTTCGAGCGCATCGATCATGGCGACGCCGATACGATCCTTGACGCTCGCGATGGGGTTGAAGAATTCAAGCTTGGCGAGAAGGTTCGCCTTCACCCCACGCTCTTCGGGCAGCCGGTTCAGGCGCACCAGAGGCGTGTTGCCGATCGTGTCGGTGATCGAATCGTAGATGACACCGCGGCCGGCGAACTGGCTCGCTTTCGGTGCACGCGCAGCAAACTGGGGCATTCAAAACCTCCCGGAGACCTCGACGTTGTGCAACTACACAAGGCCCTAATGGAGATTGGTTTCAAGTCCCGGGATGGAAATGTTTTAGCGGCACATCGCGCTCAGATGCTGAAATCGTAGCTCTCATTGGCCTCGCCGAAGACGCTCTGCATCTGGGCATCGCGGCACAGGTCGTCGACCGTGATGTCCTGCAGCTTTTCCAGAAAGATTTCCGAGGCCTTCTCGATGGCCGGCACGACCACGACGCTCACCAGGGCCGAAAGTTCTTCCTCGCCATCGCCGTTCTTGTCGCCATTGCCCGACTGGGAAGCGGCGCGCACGATGTCTGCGAGGGTGATGCGCCGGCGCTCGCGGGCGAGCTCGTATCCGCCGCGCGGCCCGCGCACACCCTTGAGGATGCCGGCCCGGACGAGGACCTGCAGCAGCGTTTCCAGATGCCGGGGCGGCAGGCCATGGCGGGCCGAAAGGGCCTTTGCGGCAATCGGCGCCGGGCGCGCGTGATAGGCAATATCGACAACAGCCGCGATTGCCAGAAGGCTTCGGCGCGGAAGAAGATTCATCGCGTGGTTCCCTCTCGGCCGAAGCCGGTGGAGCCAAAGCCCCCCGAGCCCCGCTCCGTCTTATCGATTATATTCGTCTCAAATAATTCGGCATTTGCGGTTGTGGCCACAACGAGTTGCGCAATACGCATACCCCGTTCGATTGCGAAAGCCTCCTGGCCAAGATTGATCAACAAAACCTGAATCTCACCGCGGTAGTCGGCATCGATCGTTCCCGGTGCATTCAGGACGGTAATGCCATGCCGCAGCGCCAAACCCGAACGTGGCCTGATCTGACCTTCATACCCCTGAGGGATTTGAAGAATTAGGCCTGTCGGAACGAGGTGCCGCTCCCCCGGACATATCTGAAAAGCAGAGCCCTGTTCAACCGCAGCGATCAAATCCATGCCTGCGGCCCATTCGCTTTCGCGGCGCGGCAGGGGCAGGCCCTCGCCATGCGGCAGGCGCGAAACGGCGATCTGCGGGGCACTCACCGCAACATCCCCGACAAGCGGTCGATCAGCCTTTCGGCAACGTCTTCCTTCGGCAGGCTGTCCCAGCTTTCGACGCCGGACGCGGTGACGAGACTCACCTCATTGCGGTCGCCGCCCATAATGCCGGTTGCAGGGGACACATCATTGGCCACAACCAGGTCACACCCTTTGCGTGTTAACTTTTCGCGAGCATTCTCAATAACATTCGTGGTTTCCGCCGCAAAACCAATCACGAGTTGCGGCCGGTTATCCACTCGTTTTGCGATAGTGGCGAGAATGTCCGGGTTTTCGACGAAGGTCAGCGCCGGGGGGCCGCCTTTGCCCTTCTTGACCTTCTCGGCGCTCGCCTCGGCGACGCGCCAGTCGGCGACGGCGGCGGCAAAAACGGCAATGTCCGCGGGCAGGGCGCCTTCGACCGCCGCGAGCATCTCCCGCGCCGTTTCGACGTGCAATGTCGTGACGCCCTCGGGATCGGGGAGGGAAACGGGCCCGGAAACCAGCACAACCTCCGCCCCGGCCCGCGCCGCCGCCGCCGCAATGGCATGGCCCTGACGGCCCGACGAGCGATTGGCGATGACGCGCACCGGATCGATGGGTTCATGGGTCGGCCCGGACGTGATCAGCACGCGCCGCCCTTTGAGCGACCCGGCGGGGGCCAGAAGCGCCTCGACGGCTGCGGCGATTTCGAGCGGCTCGGCCATCCGCCCGAGGCCGCTTTCGCCGCGCTCGGCCATCGTTCCCTCGTTCGGACCGACGAACCGCACGCCGTCCTGCCGCAAACGCTCGACATTGCGCCGCGTCGCCGCGTTCGCCCACATCCGCGGATTCATCGCGGGGGCCACCAGAACCGGGCGGTCGGTCGCCAGAAGCGCCGCCGAGGCGAGATCGTCGGCCAGCCCGTTCGCCATCTTGGCCAGCAGATAGGCCGTCGCGGGCGCGACGAGCACGAGGTCGGTGTCGCGCGCGAGGCGGATATGCCCGACATCGTTTTCCTCGGCGAGATCGAACAGATCGGTGAAAACGCGCTCGCCCGCAATCGCGCCGACCGCCAGAGGCGTGACGAATTTCGCACCCCCCTCAGTCAGGATCGGACGCACGATTGCGCCGCGCTCCTTCAGCCTGCGCATCAGGTCGAGGCTCTTGTAGGCCGCGATCCCGCCGGAAATTATGAGTAGAATTCGCTTTTGCTTCAAAGCCTTGCCGCGTTTGAGCCGGGGTGAGGGCTGTTCAGGTGCGCAGCACGATAAACAAAGCGAGCAGGAGGGCAATGGCCCAGAGCGCAAGATTGCCCCAGCGGGCGCGCCGCGCTTCGGCCTTTCCGATGTCGCGAACGCTTTCGGGCGCCAGCGGAAAACCGCGCACATTCATCTCTTCGAGCTGCCCGGCCAGCCGCTCGGCCCGCACCATCAAATCGGGCAGGCCGCCCACCGCGCGCAGCATCCGCTGCGCGAAATCGGCGGTGTCCTCGATCTTGCCCGCCGGCCCGAGATAGCGCGTGATCCATTCGCGCACGACGGGCTCGGCGGCGGTCCACATGTCGATCTGGGGGTTGAGCGTGCGGGCGACGCCCTCCACCACCACCATGGTCTTCTGCAGCATGATGAGTTCAGGCCGCGTCTGCATGGCGAAGATTTCGGTGATCTCGAACAGCTGCGTCAGAAGGCGCGCCATCGAGACATCCTGCGCCTTGCGCCCCTGCGTCGGCTCGCCGACCGAACGCAGCGCCCGCGCGAATTCATCGACGGACTGGTCGGCCGCGACATACCCCGCATCGAAATGCACCTGGGCGACGCGGCGGTAATCGCGCTCGATGAAGCCGTACAGCATTTCCGCGAGGAACCGCCGCTCCTTCGGGCCGAGGCGCCCGGTAATGCCGAGATCGACCGCCACGATGTCGCCCGCCGCATCGACGAACAGGTTTCCGGGATGCATGTCGGCGTGGAAGAACCCGTCGCGCATCGCATGACGCAGGAAGCTCTGGATCAGAAGCGTGCCGAGCGCCGGAAGGTCATGCCCCGACCGCCGCAGGCCCTCATGATCGGAAAGCGGCGTGCCGTCGATCCATTCGAGCGTCAGCACCTCGCGCGACGTGCGTTCCCAGTCGACACCCGGCACCCGGAAGCCCGGATCGTCCTTCGTGTTCTCCGCCATCTCGGAGAGCGCCGCCGCTTCGAGCCGCAGATCCATTTCGAAAGAGACGGACTGGGCCAGCGTGTCCACCACCGCCACCGGGCGCAGCCGCCGCGCCTTGGGCACGAAGCGCTCGATCTGGCGCGCGATGGCATAAAAGGAATCGAGATCGCGCCGGAACCGGCGCCCCACATCGGGACGCAGGATCTTCACCGCCACGGCATGGCTGCCGGTTGGCGTCGCAATGGAGGCCTTGTGAACCTGCGCGATGCTCGCAGCGGCGACGGGGCGCCCGAATTCCCCGAACAACGCCGAGACGGGCCGTCCCAGATTGCGCAGCACGGTCGCTTCGGCCACCTCCATCGGGAATGGCGGCAAACGGTCCTGCAGCGTTTCGAGATCGCGCGCCACGGACATGCCGACGAGATCGGGACGCGTGGCGAGAAACTGGCCGAGCTTGATGTAGGACGGGCCGAGCCGGGCGAGCGCGTTCGCGAGCGGCGTTCCCTCCGAGGGCGCCCCGCGCCGTTCGAACAGACGCAGGAAGCCGATGCCCGCGCGCAAGGGCCCGCGCACATCGCCGAGATCGAGCGTGCGGAACACACCCTCCCGCGCGAACACATAGCCTGTGCGCGCCATCCGGCCGAACTGGGCGATCTGTCCCAACATGACTTACAGGCGCCAGCCGCTGTGAAGCGCGGCGATGCCTCCGGTATAGGGCGTGTACGACACCCGCGAGAAACCGGCTTCGCGCATCATCTCCGCCAGATCTTCGGGCGGCGGGAATTTGCGGATGCTTTCGACGAGGTAGCGATAGGCATCCGCGTCGCCTGCCACACGGCGGCCAATCTCGGGGATGACCTTGAAGGAATAAAGATCGTAGACGCGGTCGAGCACCGCGACATCCACCTTCGAGAATTCGAGACAGAAGAAGCGCCCGCCCGGCTTCAGGACGCGGCGCGCGCCCGCAAGGGCCTTGTCCATGCGCGGCACGTTGCGCAGGCCGAACGCGATCGTCACCGCATCGAAGCTTGCATCGGGGAACGGCAGCTCCTCCGCATTGCCCTCGACGATCTCGACGCGGTCCGCGAACCCGGCCTTCGCCGTGCGCGACCGCCCGACATCGAGCATGTCGGGATTGATGTCGAACAGCGTCACGTTCACGCCGAGCCCGCCGCGCTTCAGGGCGCGGAGCGCGATATCGCCGGTGCCGCCCGCAACATCGAGCAGGCGGAACCCACGCCCGCCGCGCGGCAGCGACAATTCCGTGATCAGCGCCGATTTCCAAGCACGGTGCAGCCCGCCGGACATCAGATCGTTCATCAGGTCGTAGCGCTCGGCCACGTCGTGGAAGATGCGGTTGACCCGCCCTTGCTTCTCCTCGAGGGGCACGCTGTCGAAACCGAAATGCGTGGTTTCGGGCGCGGTTGCGCTGTCGCTCATTTCAGACCTGATCCTTCGGGCGCGGACCCTAGCCTAAGCACCTCACAGGCGCTAGGTTCCGGCGCATGACGCGCGCCTGTCCGCTTCTGGACGCTGTTTAGCGCATTTTCCTTAAAATCATGCCCGAGCTTCCCGAAGTCGAAACCGTCCGCCGGGGCCTTGAGCCGGCTCTCAGCGGCCGCATTCTGGTCCGCGCCGAAGCCCGCCGCCCCGATCTGCGCTTTCCCTTGCCCGAGGCGTTCTCCGAGCGCCTTCAGGGACGGCGCGTGCTCGCCCTCCGGCGGCGCGCGAAATATCTGCTGCTGGATCTCGACGACGGCAACACGCTCATCTGTCATCTTGGGATGTCCGGCTCATTCCGGGTCGAGGACGATGTGCCGGGCGCCTTCCACCACGAACGCTCGCGTCTTGAGGCCCATGACCATGTGATCTTCGAAACCGATTGCGGCGTGCGCGTCACCTACAACGATCCGCGCCGGTTCGGCTTCATGCTGCTCGTGCCCCAGACCGAGCTGGCCGACCACAAAATGCTGCGCGGCATCGGCATCGAGCCGCTCGGCAACGAACTCGGCGGCCCGTTCCTGCGCCAGGCGTTCGCCGGCCGCGGCACCTCGCTCAAGGCGGCCCTGCTCGATCAGAGCGTGATCGCGGGTCTCGGCAATATATATGTGTGCGAGGCGCTGTTCCGCGCCGGCATCTCGCCGCGCCGCAGCGCCGGAACGCTCGGCCCGGCCCGGGCGGAACGCCTGGCGGAGGCCATCCGCGCGGTTCTCGTCGAGGCGGTGCAGGCGGGCGGGTCTTCCCTGCGCGATCACGCCCAGACTTCCGGCGAACTCGGCTACTTCCAGCACAGCTTCCGCGTCTACGACCGGACCGGACAGGCCTGCGTGCGACCCGGATGCGCCGGCACCGTGCGCCGCATCGTCCAGAACGGGCGGTCGAGCTTCTTTTGTCCTGCCTGCCAGCGCTAATGCGTTGACCTTCCCAGCCGATGCGATTAAGAAAACCGCCAATGCGGCGGGGTCCTCTTCGCCGCCCGATTTTTTTGCGCCTGCCGTTTGTCGGCGAGCCAGACCCAAGGATCGAACAGATGGCCAATACGTCCTCGGCCAAGAAGGCGACGCGCAAGATCGCGCGCCGCACCGAGATCAACAAGATGCGCAAGACGCGCATGCGCAACACGGTCAAGAAGCTCGAGCTCGCGCTCGCGGCCGGCGACAAGGATGCGGCGGTCGCCGCGTTCCAGGCCGCACAGCCGCTCCTGATGCGTTCGGCGCAGCTGGGCGTCCTTCACAAGAACACCGCCTCGCGCAAGGTCTCGCGCCTCGCGGCCCGGGTAAAATCGCTCGGTTGAGTGCATCAGACCTGCGATTGTGACGTTTTAAAACCCGGCGAAAGCCGGGTTTTTTTGTGTCTGAACATCCGTGGCAGGAGTGTCACACGTGGCGTTGTCGAAACGTCACATCGAGCCAAATCATGGTTTTCGGCCTTGACTCGGGAATCCCCTGAATCCTGAGCAATTGTGGCAAAATGCCCGCCGCCGATCAAAAAAAGATCATGTAAATCAATTGGTTAATCGAGAGACACGAAACCGGCCCCGGCAAGGCTGAGAAGAAACTCCCCCATCGGAATTTTTTTTGACGATTCTGCGACCTGTGTGACGCGCGCATCATGTGGATCGAATCTCAAGAAGATCAGGGCTTTGCCACAATTTGAATCGGCGCAACCCGCGTCCACGTCCATACCGGGGTAAATTTTCGATTACGAAGATGGTTGCGCCATCAAACCCGTCGTGGCTAACTTTACTCGTCCTTGGCGCGGCGCCCGGGACTTCTTGAACAGTGTTGCAGAGTGATCCTGCCCACGGGCAGGGGTGGAGCGTTGTGCCTTGATGAGGCGGCGTCGATGCCGCTCGTCACTGTTTCGCGAAAGTGTGTGGGGCTGGGGTTTCTTTCGCGAACCTCTGTACTGCGTAAAAATTTCAAGTCTGAGGGAGTGCCCGGAAATTTCATTCGGGCGCTATGGAGAGCTTATGTCTGTGAATTCGAAGGGCGGTTATGCGGGTGACGTCGATCCCAAGAGTGCGTACCGGGAGCTGGCGCAACAGCAGAACGCTCAGTTGATCGACGTCCGCACACGTGCGGAATGGAGCTTTGTCGGGATCCCCGACCTCGGCGAGATCGGCAAGGAGCCGCTCCTGATCGAATGGCAGAGCTGGCCGCACATGCAGGTCGCCGGCGACTTTCTCGAAAAGCTTCGCGCGGCTCTCGTGGCAAAGAACGTTCCGGCTGATGCGTCTCTCTATTTCCTGTGCCGCTCGGGCGTGCGCAGCGCAGCGGCGGCAGCTTGCGCCGTCAGCGAAGGCTTCGGCCAGAGTTACAACATCGTGGGCGGCTTCGAAGGCCCGCCCGATCCGAGCCGCCACCGCGGCTCCGTCACCGGGTGGAAGGCCGAGGGCCTTCCCTGGGTGCAGACCTGAGGAGTGAGGAGATGACCGACAATCTTCACTTCGACCTCACCGGCCTCGACGGCGGTGAACATTCCGAAACATTCAGCATTTGCATTCAGGAGACGGACATGTCCTCGCCCGCACTCTCTCCCTCCGCCGGAGACCACGGAGCGGCCTGGCTGCGCACCCAGCGGCGCCTGCGCGCGGAACTCGGCGAGGACATCTATCTGTCCTGGCTCGCGCGCATCGAGCTGGAATCCGTCGACACGACGGGCCTTGCCCATATGTCCGTGCCGACGCGCTTCCTCAAGAGCTGGATACAGTCGCATTACGCCGACCGTATTCTCCGCGCCTTCCAGTCCGAAAACGCCAGCGTCGATCGCATCGAATTGTCGCTGCGCACGGCCGGAGGACGCGCCGCTCCCGCGAGCACGAGCGCTCCACAGCCCGCGCCGAGCGCTGCCCCGCGTACGGGCGCCCCGGCCGCGCAGGCGCAGCCTCTGTCCATGTCGGACGCCGCGGGCGGTCCGCTCGTCGGCTCGCCCATCGATCGCCGGATGAGCTTCGACAGCTTCCTTGTCGGACGCTCGAACGCCCTCGCCCATGCGGCCGCCCGTGAAGTCGCCAATTCGCGCGCGGGCGAACCCATCCGCTACAACCCGCTGTACGTGCATGCCGCCGTCGGCCTCGGCAAGACACATCTGCTTCACGCCATCGCCGCCCAGGCCGAAGACGGCGGGCGCCGGGTTCTCTATCTCACCGCCGAGCGCTTCATGTTCGGCTTCGTCTCGGCGCTGCGCGCCCAGACGGCCCTCGCCTTCAAGGAAACCCTGCGCGGCATCGACATGCTGGTCATCGACGACGTGCAGTTCCTGCAGGGCAAGACCGTTTCGGCCGAGTTCGGCCACACGCTCAACGCGCTGATCGATGCGGGCCGCCAGGTCATCGTCGCGGCGGATCGCCCGCCGACGGAACTGGAAAGCCTGGACGACCGCCTGCGCTCGCGCCTTGCCGGCGGCCTTGCCGTGGAAATGGCCTCGCTCGACGAGGATCTGCGCCTGTCGATCCTGAAAAGCCGCGTGTCCTGCGCCCGCGATGCCAATCCGGGCTTCGACGTTCCCTCGCAGGTGCTGAGCTATGTCGCCCGTACGGTCACGGCCAATGGCCGCGATCTCGACGGCGCGGTGAACCGGCTTCTCGCCCACAACACGCTGACCGGCGCCGCCGTCACGCTCGACATGGCCGAAGACGCGCTGCGCGATCTCATCCGCAACCGCGAGCCCAAGCGCGTCAAGATCGAGGACATCCAGCGCATCGTCGCACGCCACTACAATGTCTCGCGCGCCGACATTCTCTCGGCCCGCCGCACCGCGACCGTCGTCCGGCCGCGCCAGATCGCGATGTATCTGTCGAAGGTGTTGACCCTGCGCTCGCTCCCCGAGATCGGACGCCGCTTCGGTGGCCGCGATCACACCACTGTTCTGCACGCTGTCCGCAAGATCGACGGCCTGCTGCACACCGACAATGCGCTCGCCGACGACGTCGATCTTCTGAAGCGCATGCTGTCTGAATAACATAGCCCTGCACGCCCTTGCACTTGGAGCCGGGAGAGGCCAATCTCCCCGGCCCGGCGCACGGGCGCGCCGGACTGGAGGCGGCTCCCAACCGCCTGAAACTGCACGGAACGGATTTCTCCGATGAAAGTGACCCTCGAACGGGCCGCACTGCTGAAGTCTCTCGGCCATGTCCATCGCGTCGTCGAGCGCCGCACCACGATCCCGATCCTCTCCAATGTGCTCCTGCGCGCGAGCGAGGGCGGATTGCGGCTTCAGGCGACCGATCTCGACCTCGAAGTCGTCGAGACCGCGGCCGCCGAGGTGACGCAGCCCGGCTCGACCACCGTTCCGGCCCACACCTTCTACGACATCGTCCGCAAGCTGCCGGACGGCTCGCAGGTCGCCCTCGAACAGGCGGGCGACAGCGGGACACTGACGATCCGCTCGGGCCGTTCGCGCTTCACGCTGCAGACGCTCGCCGAAACCGATTTTCCGGATCTCGCCGCGGGCGAGCTGCCGGTCAGGTTCGAGCTGACGGCGTCCGATCTCAAGCGCCTCATCGACAAGACGCAATTTGCGATCTCGACCGAAGAGACACGCTATTATCTCAACGGCATCTATCTGCACGCGGTCGAGGTCGAGGGCGTCGCCCTGCTGCGCGCCGTCGCCACCGACGGCCACCGCCTTGCGCGCATCGAACTGCCCGCTCCCACGGGTTCGGAAGCCATGCCGGGCGTCATCGTTCCGCGCAAGACCGTCAGCGAAGTGCAGCGCCTCGTCGAAGATCCGGCCGGCACGATCGCCATCGAACTCTCGCCGACCAAGATCCGCTTTTCGTTCGGCGATGTTGTCCTGACATCCAAGCTGATCGACGGCACCTTCCCCGATTACGGCCGCGTCATCCCGCAGGGCAACGACAAGAAACTGACCGTCGACAAATCCGAATTCGTCGCCGCCGTCGATCGCGTCTCGACCATTTCGTCGGAGCGCGGCCGCGCGGTGAAGCTCGCCATCGGCGACGGCAAGCTCGTTCTGTCGGTCACCAACCCGGATTCGGGTTCGGCGACGGAAGAGATCGAAGTCGATTACGATTCCGATGCGCTCGAAATCGGCTTCAACTCGCGTTACCTGCTCGACATCGCCGCCCAGATCGACACCGAGACGGCGCTGCTGAAGCTCGCCGACCCCGGCTCCCCCACCGTGATCCAGGACAAGGACGGCGCCGCCGCCCTCTATGTCCTGATGCCGATGCGGGTGTAACGACGTCCGGCATCGCACGGCGGGTCGCACTGACGCGGCTTCGTCTTTCCCGTTTCCGCAATCACGCCGCCCTCGACCTTCTGCCGGGGGAAGGCCTGATTGCGCTCGCCGGCCCGAACGGCGCGGGCAAGACCAATCTTCTCGAAGCCATTTCGCTGCTCGCGCCGGGGCGCGGTTTGCGCCGCGCGGCGCAGGCCGATCTGGCACGGGCGGACGGCGACGGCTCCTGGGCCGTCTTCGCCGATCTTGAGGGCGCCGAAGGCCCGGTCGCGCTCGGCACCGGCACCGAATCCGGCGAGGGGGAGGGCACATCCCGCCGCTGCCGCATCAACGGCGCCAATGCGGGCGGCCCGGGCGCGTTTTCCGAACACCTCAGGATCGTCTGGCTGACGCCGAGTATGGACGGGCTTTTCACCGGCCCGGCCGGAGACCGGCGGCGCTTTCTCGACCGTCTCGTTCTGGCCGTCGATCCCGAGCATGGAGCACGCGTCTCCGCCTTCGAGCGCGTGCTGCGCCAGCGCAACCGGCTGCTCGAAGAAGGCGCGCGCGATCCAGTCTGGCTCGACGCAGTGGAGCAGGAAAGCGCCGAGCTTGCCGTCTCGGTCGCCGCCGCGCGCATCGAAACGGTTGCCCGCCTCGCCGGTCTCATCGCGGAAACGCGCAGCGAGGACAGCGTTTTCCCGTCCGCCGAAATTGCCCTCGGCGGCTGGATGGAGGAGAAGATCGCCTCCGGCGCCGCAGCGGGCGCGGAAGACGAATACCGCCTTCGCCTGCGCGAATTGCGCGGCCGCGACCGCGCCGCGGGCCGCACGACGGAAGGCCCGCACGCCTCCGATCTCAGCGTCCGCCACGGCCCCAAACAGATGCCGGCCGGCCTCTGCTCGACCGGCGAACAGAAGGCGCTGCTTCTGGGGCTCGTTCTGGCGCATGCGCGGCTCGTCGCGCGCCTGTCGGGCGCGACGCCCGTCGTCCTGCTCGATGAGGTGTCCGCACATCTGGATCCCGAGCGCCGCGCCGCGCTCTATCTCGTGCTCGAGGAAATGGGCGCCCAGGCCTGGCTGACGGGCGCGGACTCAGCCCTGTTCGACAGCCTGCCCTCCGGGTCCTCGCTCTTTTCCGTCGCGCCGGGCGAGGCGGCCCGCATCCGATGAGCGATCTTGGGCCCGCACGGGCGGTTCTGAAAAAGGTGTTCGGCTACGACGATTTCCGTCCCGGCCAGGACGAGGTTCTGCGCCACGTTCTGGCGGGCGAGGATGTGCTCGCCATCATGCCGACCGGCAGCGGCAAATCCATGTGCTACCAGCTTCCCGCCGTGCTCGGCGGCGGTCTCACTCTGGTGGTGTCTCCGCTGATCGCCCTGATGCGCGATCAGGTGCAGCAGATGAACGCCGCGGGCGTTGCCGCAGCGACGCTGAATTCCACCAGCACGCCGGACGAGGCGGACGCCGCCTGGGACGCGATCGCGCGCGGCGAGCTTCGCCTCCTGTTCGTCTCCCCCGAACGCCTCGTACAGACAGGTCTGACCGACCGGCTGGCCCGCATCGGCGTCAAGCGGCTTGCCATCGACGAGGCCCATTGCGTCTCGCAATGGGGACACGATTTCCGGCCCGAATACCAGCAGCTCGCCGGCGTGCGCGAACGCCTCGGCGGCGCGCAGGTCATCGCGCTCACCGCAACCGCCGATGCAGTCACCCGCGGCGACATCGCCTCCTCGCTGTTTCCGGCGCCGCCGCAGATCCTCGTCCAGAGCTTCGACCGCCCCAATCTGGATCTCACCTTCGCCGTGAAGGACCGCCCCCGCCGCCAGATCGAGGACGTCGTCGCGCGCCATCCCGGCCGTTCGGGCATCGTCTATGCCTCCTCGCGCCAGAAGACGGAAAAGCTCGCGGAGTTCCTGTCCGAAAAGAAGGTGCGCGCGCTGCCCTATCACGCCGGTCTCGATCAGGAGGTCCGCGCGCGCAATCAGGATGTCTTCCTGCAGGAGGACGGCGTGGTCATGGTCGCGACGGTCGCCTTCGGCATGGGCATCAACAAGCCGGATGTGCGCTTTGTCGTCCATGCCGACATGCCCGGCGGCGTCGAGGCCTATTATCAGGAAATCGGCCGCGCGGGCCGCGATGGCCTGCCCGCCGAAACCCTCACCCTCTACAGCATGGAGGACATGGCCTTTCGCCGCCGCCAGGTCGACAGCAAGGAGATCGGCGAGGAGCGGCGACGCGCCGAACATCGTCGCCTGTCGGCGATGGTGGATCTGTGCGAGCACGCGACCTGCCGCCGTCAGGCCCTGCTGGCCTATTTCGGCGAACAGGCCCCGCGCTGCGGCCGCTGCGATCTGTGCACCGGAAAGGCGGAACTGCGCGATGCCACCGTCGACGCCCAGAAGGTCCTGTCAGCCGCCGTGCGCACCGGGGAGCGGTTCGGGGCGGGGCATCTGGCGGATGTGCTGCTTGGCGAAAAGACCGAAACGGTGTCCCGCCTCGGCCACGACGCCCTGAAAACCTTCGGGGTCGGGCGGGACAAAAGCCGCCGCGCCTGGATGACCGCGATCCGCCAGATCTTCGCGGCGGGCCTTCTGACGGAGGCCGGCGAGCACGGCGGTTTCGCCGTCACCGACAGGGGCGTCGATGTGCTGCATGGCCGCGAGCCGCTCGCACTGCGCACCGTTTCGGAGAGCGAACTGTCGGCCAGACGCCGCCCGGCCCGCACCGAAACCCGCAACGACCTCGAGGGCGCCGATGCCGCTCTGTTCGAGCATCTGCGCGCGCTGCGCCTGAAACTCGCGCGGGAACAAGAGGTTGCGGCCTATGTGGTGTTCCCGGACCGGACCCTGATCGACATGGCGCGCCACCAGCCGCGCACCCTCGAAGAGATGAAGCTGGTGGACGGGGTGGGGGCCGCCAAACTCGCCCATTACGGCGAACTTTTCCTTGCCGCCATCGCCGAATTCAACCGGGGTTGAATCCGCCTCAAAAAGCGTGAATTTCCGGCGGATTGCCCCTATATTCCGTGCAGGTCGAATCGCTTCAGATTCCCTCGGTTTTTCAAGGAATTTTAGTCTCATGGCCTCATCTGCGGGAGCTTCCACGCCCGACAGCGAATATGGCGCGGAATCGATCAGGGTCCTCAAGGGTCTCGATGCCGTCCGCAAGCGTCCGGGAATGTATATCGGCGACACCGATGACGGCTCGGGCCTGCACCATATGGTCTACGAGGTGGTCGACAACGCCATCGACGAAAGCCTCGCCGGGCACGCCGATCTCGTCACCGTCACGCTGAACGCGGACGGCTCGATCACCGTGTCCGACAACGGGCGCGGCATCCCGACCGACATCCATTCGGGCGAGGGCATTTCGGCGGCCGAGGTCATCATGACCCAGCTCCACGCCGGCGGAAAATTCGACCAGAATTCCTACAAGGTTTCCGGCGGCCTGCACGGCGTCGGCGTGTCGGTCGTCAACGCTTTGTCCTCGAAGCTCACTTTGCGCATCTGGCGCAACGATCTCGAACACGTCATTACCTTCACGCACGGCAACGCGGACGCCCCGCTCGCGGTGGTCGGCCCCGCCAACGGCCGGCGCGGCACGGAAGTCACCTTCCTCGCCTCGACCGAAACCTTCACCACCGTCGACTACGATTACGCCACGCTTGAGCGCCGCCTGCGCGAGCTTGCCTTCCTGAACTCCGGCGTCCGCATCGTCCTCACCGATTCACGCGGCGTCGAGCAGAAGCAGGAGACGCTGCATTACGAAGGCGGCATCGAGGCCTTTGTTCGCTATCTCGACCGCACCAAGAAGGCGCTCATAGAACGTCCGATCGTCGTCAGCGCCGAGCGCGACGGCATCACGGTCGAGGCCGCTTTGTGGTGGAACGACAGCTATTACGAAAACGTGCTCTGCTTCACCAACAACATCCCGCAGCGCGACGGCGGCACCCATCTGGCAGGTTTCCGCGCCGCGCTGACGCGTCAGGTCACGAGCTATGCCGACACGTCGGGCATTTCGAAGAAGGAAAAGGTCTCGCTCACCGGTGACGATTGCCGCGAAGGGCTGACCTGCGTCCTCTCCGTGAAAGTGCCGGACCCGAAATTCTCCTCGCAGACGAAAGACAAGCTCGTCTCGTCCGAAGTGCGCCCCGCCGTCGAGAACGCCCTCAACCAAGTGCTGGCCGAATGGTTCGAGGAGCATCCCGCCGATGCACGTACGATCGTCGGCAAGGTGGTCGAGGCCGCCGCCGCGCGGGAAGCCGCACGCAAGGCGCGCGAGCTGACCCGCCGCAAGGGCGCGCTCGACATGGCCTCCCTGCCCGGCAAGCTCGCGGATTGCCAGGAGCGCGATCCGGCAAAATCCGAACTGTTCCTCGTCGAGGGCGATTCGGCGGGCGGTTCCGCCAAGCAGGGACGCGACCGCGCCTTCCAGGCCGTGCTGCCCTTGCGCGGCAAGATCCTCAATGTCGAGCGCGCGCGCTTCGACCGCATGCTCGGCAGCCAGGAAATCGGCACGCTCATCACCGCGCTCGGCACCGGCATCGGCCCGGACGAATTCAATCCCGACAAGCTGCGCTATCACAAGATCATCATCATGACGGACGCCGACGTCGACGGCTCGCACATACGCACGCTGTTGCTGACGTTCTTCTACCGTCAGATGAAGCCGCTGCTCGAGAACGGCAACATCTACATCGCCCAGCCGCCGCTTTACAAAGTCGCGCGCGGCAAGTCCGAGCAATATCTGAAGAACGAACGCGCTCTCGAAGATTACCTCGTCAATGCGGGCTCGGACGGCGTCGTTCTCAAGCTTGCGACCGGCGAGGAACTGGGCGGGCAGGATCTTGCCTCGGTCATCGACAAGGCCCGCTCCATCCGCACCGTGCTGCAGGGCCTGCACTCGCGTTACAACCGCGCTGTCGCGGAACAAGCGGCCATCGCGGGCGCGCTCAACAATCACGTCCTGCACGACACCGAGCAGGCCACCCAGATGGCCGAACTCATCGCGCTGCGTCTGGACGCCATTTCCGACGAGACGGAACGAGGCTGGGAAGGCACCGCCGACGAAGAGGGCTACCTGTTCGTCCGTACCGTGCGCGGCGTGAAGGAAGTGGCGCGGCTCGATCTTGCTCTGCTGGCATCCGCCGATGCCCGCAAACTGGACGAGAATGCCTCGCACTTCCGGGACATCTACCAGAACGCCGCCGGGCTCCAGCGCCGCGAGGAGCTGACGCCCGTGCACGGGCCCGTCGATCTTGTCGAGGCCGTCCTGGCGGTCGGCCGCAAGGGCATTTCGCTGCAGCGCTACAAAGGCCTCGGCGAGATGAACCCAAGCCAGCTCTGGGAGACGACGCTCGACATCAATGTCCGCTCGCTTCTTCAGGTGCGGGTGAAGGAAGGCGAGAACGCCGACATCGTGTTCAGCGACCTGATGGGCGATGAAGTCGCCCCGCGCCGCGATTTCATTCAGAGCAATGCGCTGACGGCCAGCGTCGACGTGTAAGGGCAGGACTCTGCTGCACTCCGCCGGCCCGCTCCGGGCTGGCTGAGTGCTCGAACGCAGCCGTAGCGCTGGCACATAGGCTGGCTGACGTCCGCGATGGCGCCGGGTTCTCCTTTGGAGGCGAACCGCTAATCCACTGATTGTGCGTTGAATTTCACGAATCCGTGACAGATCCTATCATCAGCATAGGATTTCTGTAGTTTGTTATATCCCCTCGGGGGGGATAGGTAGGAGAGAGACATGAGCGACCACCTCCACACCCACCATGCGGACATCGCCAAGCGCCTCAAACGGGCGGAAGGGCATCTGCGCACCGTCGTTGCGATGATCGAGAGCGGACGCTCCTGCGTCGACATCGCCCAGCAGCTTCATGCCGTCGAGAAGGCGATCACGCAGGCCAAGAGGACGCTCATTCAGGATCACCTCGATCACTGTCTTGAGGAAACCGTAGGTGCGCTCCCCCGCAACCAGCGCGGCCCGATCGACGAATTCAAGACAATCACCAAATACTTATGAGGATACGATGACGTCCTTCCAGGAGCTGATCGCGCAGGGAGCCACCAATGCGTGGCTGTTCATCCCGAGTGCCGTTCTGCTCGGCGCGCTTCACGGCCTCGAACCCGGCCATTCCAAGACCATGATGGCGGCGTTCATCATCGCGATCCGCGGCACGGTCGCCCAGGCCGTGATGCTCGGCGTGGCCGCAACGATCTCCCACACGATCGTCGTCTGGGCCATCGCCCTGACCGGTATGTACCTCTATCAGGGTCTCGATGCCGAAACGGTCGAGCCGTATCTGCAACTGGTGTCGGGCATCGTCATCATCGGCATGGCCGCATGGATGATCCAGCGCACATGGAAGGACCAGCAGGCCGGAAAGCTCGCCGCCGGCGACACTTATGACCATGACCATGACCATGACCACGACCATGATCACGATCACGGCCATCACCACGGGCACGATCATGACGATGTCCGTACGATCGACACCGGACACGGCCTGCACAAGCTTGTCTTGCACGAAGACGCAAACGGAGCCCGCTGGCGGTTCTCGCCGCAGCGCGGCAAACCGTGGAGCGCGGCAGAGGTCAAGCTCCAGACGGAGCGTCCGGACGGCAGGGCGCAGGCGTTCACATTTCGCGAACGCGACGGCTACATCGAAAGTGTCGAGGCCATCCCGGAGCCGCACGATTTCATGGTGCGGCTTGTCCTGGGGCACAAAGATCACGCGCACGATTTCGACGTGTCGTTCCTTCAGGGCACGGAAGGATCGGACCATCTTCACGAGGAAATGCGCGGGCTGAAATTCGGTACGGACGGCTATCAGGACGCCCATGAGCTCGCGCACGCCAACGACATCCGCAAAAGGTTCGCGGGCCAGCGCAATGTCACGAATTGGCAGATCATCCTGTTCGGACTGACCGGCGGCCTGATCCCGTGTCCCGCGGCAATCACGGTGCTTCTGCTGTGCCTGCAGCTCAAGGAAATTCCGCTCGGCGCGGTGTTGGTCCTGGCGTTTTCGGTCGGCCTTGCGATCACCCTTGTGCTCGTCGGTGCGGCGGCCGCCATCGGCGTGCGCCATGCGACGGCACGCATAAGCTGGTTCTCCACCGTCGCGCGTCGCGCGCCCTATTTCTCCGGCGCCCTTCTCGTGGCAGTCGGTCTTTACGTCGGCTGGCACGGCTGGACCGGAATCGCCGACACACCCGGACCCGCCGCCGCGCAAAGCCCGGCGGCAAGCACCCGGGGCTAGAGCGCCACGGGCCCGCCCGGCTCGTTCTGCGCCCTCATCTGTGTCGTTACGGAACGGCCGGGGTCCGTCTGCGCGAAATAGGAATGCGCCAGAAGCGCGACTTCCGTCCGGTTGTGCAGATGAAGCTTCTGCAAGATCCGGTGCAGATGCACCTTGACGGTGTTCTCGGACATGTTGAGCCGGAAGGCGATCGTCTTGTTCTGGGCGCCTTCGCTGACATAGCGCAGCACATCTTCTTCGCGCGGCGTCAGCCGTTCGGAACAATCGTTCGCGGCCGAAAGACGCGCGATTCGCACCGGACGGAACGAGGGTTCGCCATGCCGGGCAATGCCGATGGGCGCGGCACCTGTCTGTGCCGGAAAGGCCGTACCGCCGAGCATGACGAGGCGCAGCGTGGCGCAGGCGCGATCGAGCGGCATCGATGTCGTCAGATGCGCGCTGGCACCGGCCTGGGCGGACGCGGACAGAACCGCATCGTCCCCATCGACCGCCAGTGTCACGAACGGGACCGGCGTGATCATGCTTTTCAGGCGGATCAGCAAATCCTCGCCGCCGGAGCCGGAAAGGTCCTGCCGGTCGAGGTGAACCACGACGAGACGCAGCGTCTCGTTCACGAAATCGGAAAGCTCGGAAAGATCGGCAATCGCGGCGACGTACAGGCCATGAAGCCCTTCGCTGAAGGAACGGCGCAGAGCCGTTCGGGTAAGTTCGCGCGGATCGAGGAGGACAATAATTCTTTTGGGTTTTTCGCTGTGCTGTACGCAACTCATGGCACGCCCCGTTTTGCTGTCACTCCCCCCTTATTTCCGGTCGTCGATACCTTTAGGTTATCGATCACTTTAGGCATGTCAATTACGGATGGCTAACCACATCGGTTTACTTGAAATCCGGGACGTACCCGTTGGTTATACTTCATCCCTAACGTCTAGCTCCAAGTGGTCCCCGGCGGTTTATTGCTAAACCGCGCCTCGAAATTCCAGTTTGCATCTGCGGGCTGGCAATTTCGGAGACGTTCCATGACGACGGGCCTCAGGCGCTCCGCGCTATTGGCTGCAACAGCCATCAGTCTGATTGTATTCACTTCACCAGCCCCGGCGCAGCTCTTCGGCTCATCCGGCATGAACAACGATTATCGATCCCGTTGCTTCGACCGTTGGGGCAACCCCTACATCACGCCCGCCAATCTCGAATTCTGTGCAGCCATTCCGACGGCGACGATCGGGCTCGGCGATCCCAATGAGACCGGCAGCGGCCGGGACGATTCGGACGACGACGATGACGGCGGCGGTGGTGGCGGCGGCGGCGGCGGTGGCGGTGGCGGCGGTGGCCATCACGGCGGCGGCGGTCATCACGGTGGTGGTGGTCATCATGGCGGTGGCCACGGGCACGGCGGACATGGCCATGGCGGTCATGGCGGCGGAGGCCACGGCGGAGGGCATGGCCACGGCGGTGGCGGCCACGGTGGTGGCGGAGGTGATGGCGGTCACGGCGGTGGCGGACATGGCGGTGGTCACGGTGGCGGTGGCGGTGGCCACGGTGGCGGTGGCCATGGAGGTGGCGGAGGAGGTCATGCTGGCGGCGGCGGTGGCGGACATGGCGGCGGTCACGGCGGCGGTGGTTACGGCGGCGGCGGTGATGACGGCGGTGGCGGTTACGGCGGCGGACGCGGTGGCGGACGCGGCGGCGGTGGCGGTCGCGGCGGTGATGGCGGCGGACGCGGCGGTCACGGCGGTGGCGGAGGCGGTAACAGCCCGAGCTGACACGACAAACAGCAAAGGGCGGGATCTCGCGATCCCGCCCTCAGACAGACACGTACAGACCTAGGATCAGATCGCAGCTTCCCATTGCTGCGGCCTGGTCCGGCTCTGCTGTTTCAGGAAGACATAGTTCGAGGCGGTCCGGCGCGTCACCGAATTCGTCAGGCTGTCGAGCACATACTCGTCCTGGGACGCGGTCTCGACCACGAGGACGACATGCGAAGGCACGCCGCGCTTCATCACCTGCGCAAGCCGCAATTTGCGCGGCGCAACGCCCTGCTGGATCAGCCGCTGCATCTTGAGGAGCGCGTAATCCTCGCAATCCCCGGCGTTTACGGGGAGCACCCACTTCTCCTCGACGCCGTACTGGCTGCGATCGCTGCGCGGACGGATGGCGCGGTTGACCTCGGAATTTACCTTTTTCGCCAGAGCCAGAATCGCGCCGGGCTCGGCCACCTTGCCCTCCGCAGCGGCGCTGCAGGCAAAGGCATAATTGGCGCAGAGCTTTTCGGCGCCCGCCGGCGTTTTGACCGGCTGCGCCAATGCGGCGGCGCTTGTCGCGGCCAGAGCCGCGACCGTGAAGAACAGGACTTTTGCAGACATGCACAAACTCCTAACCGCCCAAGTCTCACCCCCGGCGGTTAACAAACAGATGAGAACGGAGGACGTCTGAAGACAGGCCGAGCTTGACCGAAATGCGGCGCCGCGCCGACGCGAATGGGGCTGCCCGTTCGCGGCCGATTGCCTATGGGCCGCACGCGATTGACGCCGCTGACTTTCCCGCCGCGTGCCGTTGAGCGCGCGACAGACACGCGACCGCGAATTTTTTCAGGCGTTGACGTCGAGCAACAGTCCGGTCTGCTCTTCGCCGGAGGCTTCGAGCTTCTGTTTCAGCCGCTCGGCGATTTCCCTCTGCACCGCGCTGCGATGCTCTGGGCTCATGGCGTCGAGTTCTTCCTCGCTCAGGCCCATTTCCTTGAGCACGGCATCGCGAATGCGCTCGGCCGGCGTCTTGCGCGCCTCTTTCAGAAACTCGTCGGTGATGGATGTGTCGAGCTTGTCGGCACCCGCCGGCTTCTCGCCGCCAAGTATGCCCGGCAGCGGGAAACTGATGCCCTTCAATCCAGAAATGTTCATGGCACGTCCCTGTGTTGTCGCTGCCGGGCGGGTTTCAACTTTTGGGCCATACGGAAGGCGTTGATCTTCTAGGGCAAACCCACCTTTATGGGGCATACCGACATTCCCGGCGGCACAATCTGCCGGGCAGAAACAGCCGAAGGACATGTGCATGGCGGTCGAGGGGCAGGGCGGGCAGCTCGTACAGATCGTTGCGCTTCTGGGCGCGGGCGTGGTCGCGGTGCCGATTTTCCGGCGCCTCGGCCTCGGCTCGGTGCTCGGCTATTTCGCCGCCGGCCTGCTGATCGGGCCGTCGGGGCTCGCCCTTTTTTCCGACCCGGAGACCATTCTGCACATCGCCGAATTCGGCGTCATCATGCTGCTGTTCATCATCGGTCTCGAAATGCAGCCCGCGCGCTTGTGGAAGCTGCGCGCGGCGATCTTCGGGCTCGGCGCCTCGCAGGTCTTTCTCTGCACCTTCCTTCTGAGCGTCGCGGGCGTTTTCCTGTTTGGTCTGCCCGCTGCAGCCGCCTTCATCGCGGGCGCGGGCTTCGTTCTGTCCTCGACCGCCGTCGTCATCCAGATGCTGGACGAGCGCGGCGACACCTCGACGGAGGAGGGCCAGCGCGCGGTGTCGATCCTGCTGCTCGAAGACCTGATGATCGTGCCGCTTCTGGCCAGCGTCGCCTTTCTGGCGCCCGGCGGCGACAGCGGCGGCCTTGTCGATCATCTTTGGGAAATCGCGCTTGCGGTCGGCATCATCGCCGGCTTCGTCATTGCCGGGCGTTTTCTTCTCAATCCCCTGTTCCGCATTCTCGCCGCCGCCAATGCGCGCGAAGTCATGACGGCGGCCGCCCTTCTCGTCGTGCTCGGGTCGGCGCTGCTGATGGAGATCGGCGGCCTCAGCATGGCGATGGGCGCCTTTCTCGCGGGCGTTCTTCTGTCGGGATCGACCTTCCGCCACCAGCTCGAAGCCGACATCGAGCCGTTCCGCGGCCTGCTGCTCGGCCTGTTCTTCCTGTCGGTCGGCATGCTGCTGAACCTGACGATCATCGCCGCGCAATGGCAGCTGGTGCTGGCCGCGACGGTCGCCTTCATCCTGATCAAGGGGTTTGGTATTTACGCAATCGCCCGCCTGTTCGGCACGTCCAACCGCGACGCCATCGGCCGCGTCGCGCTGTTCGCGCAGGGCGGCGAGTTCGCCTTTGTGCTTTATTCCGCGGCGCTCGGCCAGGGGATCATCTCGCCCGACCAGAATGCTGTCTTTACAGCGGTCGTCATCATCTCGATGGCGCTGACGCCGCTCACCGCGCTGGCGCTCCGCCACGCAATGCCGCCGGAAAAACCCGCCCTCGACGGCATCGAAAAGGCGAAGGATCTCAAGGCGAGCGTGCTCATCATCGGCTTCGGGCGTTTCGGGCAGGTCGCCTCGCAAGGGCTTTTGGCGCGCGGCTTCGATGTCTCGATCATCGAGAACGATGTCGAGATGATCCGCGCCGCCTCCGATTTCGGCTTCCTCGTCCATTACGGCGACGGCACGCGGCTCGACATTCTCCATGCCTCCGGCGCCGGGCGCGCAAAGGCGGTTCTGGTCTGCGTCGACAAGCGCGAGACGGCGGACAAGATCGTCGATCTGATGCAGGCCGAATTCCCGCTCACCGAACTGTTCGTCCGCGCCTGGGACCGCGGCCACGCCATCGATCTCGTCAACAAGGGCGTCGCCTACCAGATCCGCGACACGTTCGAGAGCGCCCTCGTCTTCGGCCGCTCGGCGCTGGAAGGGCTGGGCGTCCCGGAGGACGAGGCGGAGGAAATCACCGCCGATATCCGGCGCCGCGACGACGAACGGTTCGATCTTCAGGTCGCCGGCGGCATCTACGCAGGGCAGGACCTCATGCTCGGCAATGCGCCGCGCCCCGGCCCGCTCACCCGTCCCAAGACGCCGGGCCGGGTCGTCGGCGAGGTCGCGGAAAGCGATATCACCTGACGCCGCCGCACCCGCAATCGGACAGCACGCTTTCGACGCTCGAATCTCTGTGTTAGAGCAGGCCGCGCCGCGGCCGGGAGGGCCGCACAGGACCCTCGAAAAAGAAGGCCGAACCGATAGATGACTGCCCGCAAATCGAGCTTTGACTACGAGGAATTGCTGGCCTGCGGGCGGGGCGAATTGTTCGGCCAGGGCAATGCCCAGCTTCCGGTCCCCCCGATGCTGATGTTCGACCGGATCACGGAAATCTCGGAAGAGGGCGGCCCCAACGGCAAGGGCTTTGTCCGCGCCGAGCTCGATGTGAAGCCGGATCTGTGGTTCTTCGGCTGCCATTTCATCGGCGATCCGGTCATGCCGGGCTGCCTCGGCCTTGATGCCCTCTGGCAGATGACGGGCTTTTTCCTCGGCTGGTCGGGCTCGCCCGGTCGAGGCCGCGCGCTGGGCGCGGGCGAAATCAAGTTCACCGGCCAGGTTCTGCCAAGCGTGAAAAAGGTCGTCTACGGCGTCGATTTCAAGCGCGTCATGCGGTCCAAACTCGTTCTTGGCGTCGCGGACGGCTGGCTGGAAGCCGATGGAGAGGTTATCTATCGGGCATCGGACCTGAAGGTCGGCCTGTTCACCACCTGACCCGCCGCCAAGGCGCCAGGGTGGAAAAGCCGCTTCCTGCGGCACAACCGAGACATTGACAGCCCCGGGCCGCGCCCGGGCGGGAGAACAGCATGAGACGCGTCGTCGTCACGGGCATGGGCATCGTATCGTCCATCGGCAATTCGACCCAGGAAGTCACCGCGAGCCTGCGTGAGGCGAAATCCGGCATTTCGCGCGCCGAGGATTACGTCAATCTCGGCTTCCGCTGCCAGGTCCACGGCGCGCCCGACATCAATGTCGAGGAACTCGTCGACCGCCGTGCCATGCGCTTCCACGGCGGCGGCACCGCCTGGAACCACATCGCGATGGATCAGGCCATCCGCGACGCCGGTCTCGAGGCGAACGAAGTCTCCAACGAGCGCACCGGCATCATCATGGGCTCGGGCGGTCCGTCCACCCGCGCCATCGTCGAAGCCGCCGACATCACCCGCAAGAATTCGAGCCCGAAGCGCATCGGCCCGTTCGCCGTTCCGAAGGCCATGTCCTCGACGGCTTCGGCCACGCTCGCGACCTGGTTCAAGATCAAGGGCGTCAACTATTCCATCTCCTCGGCCTGCGCGACGTCGAGCCATTGCATCGGCAACGCCGCCGAGCAGATCCAGCTCGGCAAACAGGACATCGTCTTCGCGGGCGGCTGCGAGGATCTCGACTGGTCGCTGTCGAACCTGTTCGACGCGATGGGCGCGATGTCCTCGTTCTACAACGACACGCCCGCCACCGCCTCGCGCGCCTATGACAAGAACCGCGACGGCTTCGTCATCGCGGGCGGCGCGGGTGTCCTCGTCATCGAGGAGCTGGAGCACGCCAAGGCGCGCGGCGCGCGCATCTATGCGGAACTTGCCGGCTATGGTGCGACGTCCGACGGCCACGACATGGTGGCCCCGTCCGGCGAAGGCGCTGTCCGCTGCATGCGCCAGGCGCTGTCGACCGTGAAAACGAAGATCGACTACATCAACCCGCACGCCACCGCGACGCCGGTCGGCGACGCCAAGGAAATCGAGGCGCTGCGCGAGGTCTTCGGCGCGGATTGCCCGCCGATCTCCGCCACCAAGAGCCTGACGGGCCATTCGCTCGGCGCGGCGGGCGTCCAGGAGGCCATCTATTCCCTGCTGATGCTCAACAACGGCTTCATCGCCGAGAGCGCGCACATCGAGGAACTCGATCCGGCATTCGCCGACATGCCGATCCTCCGGGAGCGCCGCGACAATGTCGAACTCGGCACGGTCCTGTCCAATTCCTTCGGCTTCGGCGGCACCAACGCCACGCTCGTCTTCAAGCGGCTCGACGCGTGATGGGCGTCGCCGGTCTTCTTTCCGGGAAGCGCGCGCTCGTGATGGGCGTCGCCAACGATCATTCCATCGCCTGGGGCATCGCCAAGAAGCTTGCCGAAGCGGGCGCCGAGATCGCCTTCACCTATCAGGGCGATGCGCTGAAAAAGCGCGTCGGCCCGCTGGCCGCCAGCGTCGGCTCGGACACGATCCTGCCTTGCGATGTCGAGAACGAAGACTCGGTCAAAGCCGTCTTTGCGGCCCTGAAAGAAAAATGGGGCACGCTCGACATTCTCGTCCATGCCATCGCCTATTCCGACAAATCGGAACTCAAGGGCCGCTACGCCGAGACGAGCCGCGCGAATTTTTCGCGCACCATGGTCATCTCCTGCTTCTCCTTCACCGAAATCGCGCGGCAGGCCGCCGCTCTGATGCCGGACGGCGGCTCGATGATCACCCTGACCTATGGCGGGTCGATGCGCGTCATGCCGAACTACAATGTGATGGGCGTCGCCAAGGCCGCGCTTGAGGCCTCGGTGCGCTATCTCGCCAATGATTTCGGGCCCCAGAACATCCGCGTGAACGCCATTTCGGCCGGCCCGGTGCGCACGCTGGCGGGCGCGGGCATCGCCGATGCGCGGCTGATGTTCAATTTCCAGACCCGCCACGCCCCGCTGCGCCGCACCGTCACCATCGATGAAGTGGGTGGCGCCGCGCTTTATCTGCTGTCCGAGCTCGGCTCGGGCGTCACCGGCGAAATCCATTACGTCGATTCCGGCTACAACATCATCTCGATGCCGCAGCCCGACGCGCTGAAGGTCGTGGACGAGGCCGAAACCGCGGCCGAGCAGCAGGACACACCGCCCCACGCCGCGGAGTAAGCGCGCTTTAAGTGGCCTTTGGGCCACAAGCTTTCGCCATTGGGCCGAAGAGCGTGGCCCTCATATTCCTCTTTCGGTGCCGGTCGTTTAGATTTGCGCCCAAATTGGGGAATCGCATTCATGGCCCGCCTGTCGAACCGCCTGTCTCTCGTCAGCTCGCTCGCGCTCATCGCCTCCGCGGGCCTCGCCCAGGCAGCCGATATGCCCGCCGCCCCCGCGCCGATGTACTCGGCGGTTCCGGCGGCGAACTGGTCTGGGTTCTACGCGGGCACAGTCGTCGGCTATGGCTGGACGGATGCGGAGGCAGCGCCGACGGGAGTGGCTACGGCTCTGGACGGTTCGTTCGACGGCGCAACAAGCGGCGCGGTCGTCGGCTTCAACTGGCAATCCAGCAATTGGGTTTTCGGCCTCGAAGGCGACATCACGCTTCATGAAATTCGCGGCGACGTTTCCAATCCCTCCGTCCCGGGCACGTCCCTCGGCGTCGACACGCTTTATTCGGCGCGCCTGCGCGGGCGCGTCGGTTACGATTTCGGCCGTTTCCTGCCGTATGTCGCAGGCGGGCTCTCCGCCGGCGAATCCTATGTGCGGTTCAACGGTGGCGGGGTTCCTGACTTCTTTGGCGACAATCAGCGCACTGTCGGCTGGAATGTCGGCGCGGGCGTCGACGTAAAGCTCGGCGAGACGTTCATCGGCCCGCTGATCCTCCGGGCCGAATACATTTACGAGGACTTCGGCGACGAGACCTTCACGCTCTCGGGATCCTCTTTCGACGTCAACTCGTCCACGCATTTCGCGCGTATCGGCATCATCTCCTATCTCGGCGATGACAGCACGCCAGCCTTCACGGGCGAGATGGTTGATTGGTCCGGCGCATATGGTGGTCTCGTCGCGGGCTACAGCCGCCACAACGTCACCACGAGCGCCGCAGGGCTGAGCGACGAACTGGAGGCCGACGGCGCTCTTGGCGGCATCTACACGGGCCGCAACTTCCAGTTCGGCAATTTCGTTGTCGGCTGGGAAGGCTCGATCGCATTGACCGAGATCGAAGGCTCGGCTCCGTTTTTCGTTGGTGGCAATGAACTCAACTACCGCGCCAACATCCAGGCGGATGCCCGTGGCCGCATAGGTTATGCGTTCAGGCGGGTCCTTCCCTTCGTGTCGGCTGGCGTTCTGTGGACGCGCAGCGAGCAGGACCTCGATGGCACATTCCCGCAGCGCGGCCGCCTTCCGGCCGTCGCCTGGACGGTCGGCGCCGGTGCCGACTACCGCGTGAGCGACAACTGGTCGCTGCGTGGCGAGTATACGTACGCGCGCGACGACGACGCCAAGACGATGAACCTCGCCGGCGAAGAACAGGAACTCGAAATCCATCAGGTCCGCTTCGGCGCCGCCTATCACTTCTGAGCCGCACCGCTCCGCATTTTCAAGGGCGCCCTGCGGGGCGCCCTTTTTGTTTGAAGCATGGACATGACGCCACTCACCGCACCCTTCCTCTCCGGCTTTCTCATCGGCGGCTCGCTCATCGTCGCCATCGGCGCGCAGAACGCGTTCCTCCTGCGGCAAGGGCTGATTCGCTCCCACGTCTTCGTCCTCAGCCTGATCTGTGCGCTGTCGGACGCGGTGCTCATCGCGGCGGGCGTCGCGGGTCTCGGAACGATCGTCGCGCAATCCCCGGCGCTCATCACCTTCGTCACGATCGGCGGCGCGCTGTTTCTTTCGGTCTATGCGCTGTTTGCGTTTCGCCGCGCGCTGCATCCGCAGGCATTGACGGCAGCGCCCTCTCAAGCGCTCGGCCTCAAACGCGCCGTTCTCGCCTGCCTTGCCTTCACCTTCCTCAACCCGCATGTCTATCTCGACACGGTCGTCCTGGTCGGAAGCCTGTCCGCACAGTTCGAAGGCGCGGGACGTCTGGCCTACGGCCTCGGGGCCGCAACAGCGTCCTTCGTCTGGTTCTTCTCGCTCGGCTACGGCGCGCGGCTTCTCGCGCCGCTGTTCGCAAAGCCTCTCGCGTGGCGCGTTCTCGACATCGTCATCGGCTGCATCATGGCGCTGCTCGCGCTCGGCCTTGTTCTGCGCCTCGTCCAGACATGAAAAAAGGGCGCCCGCTGGGCGCCCTTTTCAATTCTGGAGCTTTGGCCGATCACTCGGCGGCGGGAGCCGTTTCGTCCGCCTTTTCCTTCTTCTCAAGATCTTCGCCCGTTTCCTGGTCGACGATCTTCATCGACAGACGCGTCTTGCCGCGATCGTCGAAGCCGAGAAGCTTGACCTTCACCTTGTCGCCTTCCTTCAGCACGTCGGAGACTTTCTCGACGCGCTTGGAGGCGATCTGCGACACGTGGACGAGACCGTCGCGCGCGCCGAAGAAGTTCACGAACGCGCCGAAGTCCACGACCTTGACGACCGTGCCGTCGTAGATCGTGCCGATTTCCGGCTCCGCGACAATGGAGTGGATCCAGTTGAGCGCGGCCTTGATGGCCTTGCCGTCGGCCGACGCCACCTTCACCGTGCCGTCGTCCTCGACATTGATCTTCGCGCCCGTCTTCTCGACGATCTCGCGGATGACCTTGCCGCCCGAACCGATCACGTCGCGGATCTTGTCGACCGGGATCTTGATCACTTCGATGCGCGGTGCGAACTCGCCGAGCTCCGGACGGGCAGACGTCAGCGCCTTGCCCATCTCGCCGAGAATGTGCGTACGGCCATCCTTCGCCTGCGCGAGCGCGACCTTCATGATCTCTTCGGTGATGCCGGCGATCTTGATGTCCATCTGCAGGGCGGTGATGCCCTCGGTGGTGCCCGCAACCTTGAAGTCCATATCGCCGAGGTGATCCTCGTCGCCGAGAATGTCGGAGAGAACCGCAAAGCGCTCATCCTCGAGGATGAGGCCCATCGCGATGCCCGCAACCGGACGCTTCAGCGGAACGCCCGCATCCATCGCCGCAAGCGAGGTGCCGCAGACGGTCGCCATGGAGGACGAGCCGTTCGATTCGGTGATCTCCGAGACGACGCGCAGCGTGTACGGGAATTCGTGGTTCGGCGGCAGCATCGGGTGGATGGCGCGCCATGCCAGCTTGCCGTGGCCGATTTCGCGGCGGCCGGGCGAACCCATGCGGCCGGTCTCGCCGACGGAGTAGGGGGGGAAGTTGTAATGCAGCATGAAGGATTCCTTGTAGGTTCCTTCAAGCGCATCGATGAACTGCTCGTCCTCGCCGGTGCCGAGCGTCGCGACGACGAGCGCCTGCGTCTCGCCGCGGGTGAACAGCGCCGAACCGTGTGTACGCGGCAGAACGCCGACTTCCGACAGGATCGGGCGCACTGTCTTGACGTCGCGGCCGTCGATGCGGATGCCGTCGTCGAGAATGTTCCAGCGCACGATCTTGGCTTCGAGATCGTGGAACACCGAACCGACCAGGGTCTTGGCGGGCGCGGTTTCGTCGCCTTCCGGCGACAGCTTGGCGATCACCGCGTCGCGGATCTTGCCGACCGCGGTGTAGCGGTCCGTCTTCGCCTGGATCTTGTAGGCGGCGCGCAAATCCTTCTCCGCGATTTCGCGGATCTTGGCCTCGAGCTCCGAATTGTCGATCGCCGCGATGTCGCGCGGCTCCTTGGCGGCCTTTTCAGCGAGGCTGATGATGGCGTCGATGATCGGCTGGAAGCCCCTGTGGCCGAACATCACGGCGCCGAGCATGATGTCCTCGGACAGCTCCTTGGCTTCCGATTCGACCATCAGCACCGCGTCCTGCGTGCCGGCGACGACGAGATCAAGATCCGATTCCTTGATCTGGTCGACCGACGGATTGAGGACGTATTCGCCGTTGATGTAGCCGACGCGCGCGCCGCCGATCGGGCCCATGAAGGGAACGCCCGACAGGGTGAGGGCGGCGGAGGCGGCAACCATGCCGACGATGTCCGGATCGTTCTCAAGATCGTGGCTGAGAACGGTCACGACCACCTGGGTGTCGCAGCGCCAGCCTTCGGCGAACAGCGGACGGACCGGGCGGTCGATGAGGCGGGAAACCAGGGTTTCCTTCTCGGTCGGGCGGCCTTCGCGCTTGAAGAAGCCGCCGGGAATGCGGCCGGCCGCGTAGAAACGCTCCTGGTAGTTGACCGTCAGCGGCAGGAAATCGACGCCGGGCTTCGGCGCCTTGGCGGCGACGACGGTGGCGAGCACGGTGGTGTCGCCATAGGTGGCCAGAACCGCGCCGTGCGCCTGACGCGCAATACGGCCGGTTTCGAGGATGAGCTGCTGCCCGCCCCATTCCAGCACTTCACGTTGAATGTCGAACATTGATTCTTCTTTCGTGTTCTGGCGGGTCGCCTGCCACGAGCAGAATTGCGGGAGGTTCTTGTCGTCATCCCGGGCGGCACGAAGCCGGTCCGGGATCGCTGGGCGGCCCCGGGACGATCGCTTAAGCGATTCCGGGACGGCGGAAAAAACATCCGGCGATCCTGCCCCTGGCGCGTCTGGCTGAGACCCGCCCTTGGGGGGCGCGGCATCCCCATGACGCCGCACCATGCAAAAACGGCGCGCCTTGGGGCGCGCCGCGCAGTCCTTAGCGGCGAATTCCAAGCCGCTTGATGAGATCCTCGTAGCGCTTCTGGTCCTTGCCCTTGACGTAATCGAGCAGGGAACGGCGCTGGCTCACCATCTTCAGCAGGCCGCGGCGCGAATGGTTGTCCTTCGCGTGGCCCTTGAAATGCTCGGTGAGATTGGTGATGCGTTCCGTGAGAATCGCAACCTGAACTTCCGGGGAGCCGGTGTCGCCGTCCTTGGTCGCATATTCCTTGACGAGCGCTTCCTTGCGCTCTGCTGTAATCGACATCGGTCATCCTTTCTGCCGCGCGAGGGCGGACTTAGATCGTCCGGGTTACCCCGGAATATGAAACACGCGTTTGGGATGAACCTCTCCGCCCTCGGCCTCCGCCAGAGCGACGAGCGCGCCCTGAGCGGTCACATAACAGGTGCCGATGAGCGCAGGAGCATCGCGTCCGCGCAGCAATATGGCCTGCCCTCGTCTCAGGCGGGCCGCATCCGCCCCGCTCACGGCCAGCGCCGGGATGTCGTCCAGCGCGGTCTCAACGGGAAGGAGATGGTCGTCGAGGTTTCCCTCGCCGGGGGCAGATAAACGAAGACGCTCCACTTCGTCCAGCGAAATCACGTCTTCCTCGCCGAACGGGCCCACCCGGACCCGGCGCAGGGCCGAGATATGGCCAAGGCAGCCGATGGCCCGCCCGATATCGCGCGCCAGCGCCCGCACATAGGCGCCCTTGCCGGTCTCGGTCTCGAACACGGCCGTGTCAGCCCCGGCCTCGATCAGTTCCAGCCGGTGAATCTCGATCTCGCGCGGCTGCAGATCGACCGTCTCGCCGTCGCGGGCGAGATCGTAGGCGCGCTCGCCCTGAACCTTGATGGCGGAAAATTGCGGCGGCCGCTGCAGGATCGTGCCGCGGAACCTTGGCAGAACGGCAAGGATGTCGTCCGCCGAGGGCCGGTCCGGCGACAGGCCGATTTCCTTGCCCTCGCTGTCGTCGGTGTCGGTCTCGACGCCCCAGCTCGCCGTGAAACGGTAGATCTTGCGGCCGTCCATGGCGAAGGGAACGGTTTTGGTCGCCTCGCCGAACGCGATCGGCAGAATGCCGGTGGCCAGCGGATCGAGCGTGCCCGCGTGCCCGGCCTTCCTGGCTCCGAAGGCGCGCTTCACCTTGGCCAGCGCGTGCGTCGAGGTCATGCCCGGCGGCTTGTCGAGAATGAGCCAGCCGTGAATGTCGCGTTTCTTGGCGCGCGGAGGTTTCGCGTCGGGCGTGGTGGCGGCCGGATTTGTCTCTGTCGGCGCGTCGTTCATGTCTCGCCCTCCACGTTCCGCCCGTCAGCGTTCTCGTCCTCGGCACCCTGTCCCTCGACGTCGCGCCGGACTTCGGGGCTGTTCAGCAGCGCGTCCATGCGCGTGCCCTCGTCGAAACTCGTGTCGACGCGGAAACGAAGTTCCGGAATCGAACGCAGGTCGAGCCGGTGCCCGACTTCGCCGCGCAGAAATTTGCGGTTGCGTTCCAGCACCGCGACGATCTTCTCCGCGTCCTTGCCGCCGAGCGGCATGACATAGGCGGTCGCAAGCTTGAGATCGGGCGACATCCGCACTTCCGGCACCGTAATGACGGCCCGTCCGAGATCGGGGTCGGGGACATCGCCGCGCTGGAGAATTTCGGCCAGCGCATGGCGCACGAGTTCGCCGACACGAAGCTGGCGCTGCGAGGGGCCGCTCGCGGCGGCCTTCGGTTTTGGCATGGAACAGAACCTTTACGTAACGGACAGCGCAGGATTGGACTGCGCGGCCCCTTGAACGTCATCCCGGACGGCGGCGAAGCACCGAGCCGGGATTGTAACCCGCCGCACCCGGAGAGCCGCAGCGCGGCGTCCGGGAGGGCGGCTCATGTCGTTACAGCGAACGTGTGACCTCGGTGACGAGATAGCACTCGATGATGTCGCCCGCGCGCATGTCCTGGTAGTTCTCGAAGGCCATGCCGCATTCCTGGCCGCCCTGAACTTCCTTCACTTCATCCTTGAAGCGCTTCAGCGTCGAGAGCTTGCCTTCGTGGATGACGACGTTGTCGCGGATCAGGCGCACGCCCGCACCGCGTTCGACGTGGCCTTCGGTGACACGGCAGCCCGCGACCTTGCCGACCTTCGAAATGTTGAACACTTCGAGGATCTCGGCATTGCCGAGGAATTCTTCGCGGCGCTCCGGAGCCAAGAGGCCCGACATCGCCTTCTTCATGTCGTCCACGAGATCGTAGATGATGTTGTAGTAACGGATCTCGGTGCCGGTGCGGTCCGCCGCCTCGCGCGCTTCCTTCAGCGCACGGACGTTGAAGCCGAGCACCGCCGCGCCGGACGCCGCCGCAAGCGTGATGTCGCTTTCGGTGATGCCGCCCGCGCCCGCATGGAGCACGCGCGCCGCAACCTCGTCGTTGCCGACCTTGGCCAGCGCCTGGATGATCGCTTCGACCGAACCCTGCACGTCGCCCTTGATGACCAGCGGGAATTCCTGGCGTCCCGCCGACGTCTTTAGGTTGGACATCATCTGCTCGATCGAACCGCCGCCGCCACGGCCCGAACGGGCCGCCGCAAGATCACGGCGCTGACGCTGACGATATTCGGTGATTTCGCGGGCACGCGCTTCGTTCTCGACGACCGCCATGCGATCGCCCGCTTCGGGCGCGCCCTGGAAGCCGAGAATTTCGACCGGCGTGGACGGAGCCACCAACGTGACGTTCTTGCCCTGATCGTTGATCAGCGCGCGCACGCGGCCCCATTCCGAACCCGCCACGACGATGTCGCCGCCCTTCAGCGTGCCGCGCTGCACGAGCACGGTCGCGACCGGGCCACGGCCCTTGTCCAGCTTGGCTTCGATGACGATGCCTTCGGCCGCACGGTCGGGATTGGCCTTGAGGTCGAGCAGTTCGGCCTGCAGCTGGATCAGCTCCAGCAGCTTGTCGAGATTGGTCTTCTGCGTGGCGGAGACCTCGACCTCGAGAATGTCGCCGCCGAGGCTTTCGACCTGCAGCTCGTGCTGCAGCAGCTCGGTCCGGACACGCTCGGGCTTGGCGCCCGGCTTATCGATCTTGTTGATCGCCACGATGATCGGAACGCCCGCCGCCTTGGCGTGCGAGATGGCTTCCGCCGTCTGCGGCATGACGCCGTCATCGGCCGCCACGACGAGCACGACAATGTCGGTCGCCTTGGCGCCGCGCTGGCGCATCGCGGTGAAGGCTTCGTGGCCCGGCGTGTCGATGAATGTCACGAGACCGCCCAGCGGCGTCGTCACCTGATAGGCGCCGATGTGCTGGGTGATGCCGCCCGCTTCGCCGGAAACCACATTCGTCTTGCGGATGGCGTCGAGCAGCGAGGTCTTGCCGTGGTCGACATGGCCCATGATGGTGACGACCGGCGGACGCGGCAGTGCCGCGCCTTCCTCGTCCTTGCTGTCGAACAGGCCTTCCTCGACGTCCGATTCCGCAACGCGGCGGACGGTGTGGCCCATTTCCTCGGCGAGGAGCTGCGCGGTGTCGGCGTCGATGACGTCGTTGATCTTCTTCATCTCGCCCTGCTTCATCAGCAGGCGGATGACATCGACCGCGCGCTCGGCCATGCGGTTGGCGAGCTCCTGGATCGTGATCGTTTCGGGAATGACGACCTCGCGCTGGATCTTCTCCTTGGGCTCGGCGGACACCTTGCCGGTCATGCGCTGGACACGGCGGCGGAACGAGGCGACCGAACGGGCGCGCTCTTCTTCCGATTCGAACGCCGTCGTCAGCGTCAGGCGGCCACGCTGCTTCTCCTGCCCGGCCTTGGCACGCTCGGGCTTCGGCGGCACGACGGGACGGGCCAGACCCGGCCGCGCGATGACGCCCGGACGGCGCACCGGCGTGCGGCGCTCTTCTTCGTCCTCGGTGCCCGGTGTCGCGGGACGCCCCGCGGGTGCGGCGGCCGCGCCGGGGCGCGGAGCCTCGTCGCCGAGCCGCTTCTTGGCGCTCTCTTCCGCCTTCTTGCGGGATTCCTCGTCCGTCAGGCGGCGGGCGTCTTCGTCTTTCTTGCGCGCCTCGGCGGCCGTGCGTTCGGCGGCGCGGCGGGTGTCTTCCTCGGCGCGGCGCTTCTCGTCGGCCTGTGCCCTGGCGCGATCGTCCGCCTCGCGCTCGCGCGCTTCGGCAAGGGCGCGGTCACGCGCGCCGATCTCGTCATTGGTCAGCGTGCGCAGCACGACACTCGGATTGCGCGGCGCCTTGGGCGCCGCCGGACGCGCCGGTGCGGGCGCGGGCTGCGCTGGTGCTGCCGCCTGGGCCGGAGCCGGGCGCGCGGGTGCGGCCGGCGCCGCGGGGGCTGCCGGTTCGGGCTTGTCGCCCGGGCCGATCACACGGCGCTTCACCTTCTCGACCACGACCTGCTTCGAGCGGCCATGGCTGAAGCTCTGCTTCACCGTTCCCTGCTCGACAGGGCGCTTCAGCGTCAGGGTCTTGCCCAGGCCAAGAGTCTTGTCGCCCGGGTTTTTCGTGTCCGTCATTCCTGTTCCGTTTCTGCGGCCCGTTCCATCTCGGAGAACGGCCCCGTTTCGAGCTGCCTGTACCGCGCGAGCAAATCCGCCCGGGCCAGAAAAGCGACGCTCACGGGGTCCGCGAGCAGCGCTGCGTGTATCACATTCTCACGGCCGAGGGCCAAGAGCATTTGGCCGGAGGAAAAAAGCTCCACCACCCTGACCGTGCGCCCTTCGGCGCCGCGCCGCGCGGCCTGGCCGAGCTTGCGCTTGCCGTCCGCCGCGCCATCCGTCGCATGCACCAAAGCGGCGGCCTCACCCTTCGCGAGCGCTGTCTCAACCTTGCCGAAGCCGATGAGCAGCTTGCCCGCTTTGTTGGCCATCGCCAGCATTTCGAGCGCCGCGCGCTCGATCAGCCGCTCGACGTCCTCCGCCAGCGAGACCGGCACAACAGCCGCGTCCCGGAAGCCGCGCGCAAATGTCTTGCGCTTCATGGCTTCTTCGACCTTGGCCCGCCGCGCCTCGATCCAGACACCGCGGCCCGGAAGCCGCCGCTTGAGATCGGGCACCACCGCCCCGTCCGGCGCGCGGACAAAGCGGATCAGTTCCTCGACCGGAAGAACCGTGCGGCTCACCGCGCAGCTGCGCGTCCGCGCGTTCCGGTCGTCCTTGGTATCGGCGTCCTCGTCGCCCGAAGGAGAGCTCCCGCTCAGGCCGACGCCTCCTCGGTTTCGCCTTCCGGCTCGGCTTCGACGGCGGCAACCGGGATCTCGTCGATCCAGCCGGCCTTGAGGCGCGCCTGCATGATAAGCGCTTCGGCCTCTTCCTTCGAGATCTGGAAGCCTTCAAGCGCGCCCGAAAATCTTTTCGTCTCGCCGTTCTGCCGTTCGGTCCAGCCGAGAAGATCGTCCGTCGCCGACCCCGCGAGGTCCTCGACAGATTTGATGTCGTTCTCGCCAAACGCAACCAGCATGGCGCTCGTGACGCCCGGAATATCCTTCACTTCGTCCTCGACGCCAAGCTCCTTGCGGCGCTCGTCGTGCTCGGCCTCGATCCGCGCGAGGTATTCGCGCGCACGGCTCTGGATTTCGCTCGCGGTGTCCTCGTCGAAGCCCTGTATGGACGAAATTTCGGCCGGATCGACGAAGGCGATTTCCTCGACCGAACCGAAGCCTTCGGCGGCCAGAAGCTGGCCGACCACTTCGTCGACGTCGAGCGCTTCCATGAAGTTCTGGGTGCGCTCGTTGAATTCCTTCTGGCGGCGCTCCGATTCCTCGGCCTCCGTCAGGATGTCGATGTCCCAGCCCGTCAGCTGCGAGGCAAGGCGCACATTCTGGCCGCGGCGGCCGATGGCGAGCGAGAGCTGATCGTCGGGAACGACGACCTCGATCTTGCCCGAGTCCTCGTCGAGCACGACCTTGACGACTTCCGCCGGCTGCAGCGCGTTGACGATGAAGGTCGCCTCGTCCTGCGACCACGGAATGATGTCGATCTTCTCGCCCTGCAGCTCGTTCACCACGGCCTGCACGCGCGAGCCGCGCATGCCGACGCAGGCGCCCACGGGGTCGATCGATGAATCGCGCGAAATAACGCCGATCTTGGCGCGCGAACCGGGATCGCGGGCCACGGCCTTGATCTCGATGATGCCGTCGTAGATTTCCGGCACTTCCTGCGCGAACAGCTTCGACATGAACTGCGGATGCGTACGGCTGAGGAAGATCTGCGGGCCGCGCGGCTCCGAGCGCACATCGTACACATAGGCCCGGATGCGGTCGCCCGGGCGGAACACTTCACGCGGCAGGAGTTCGTCGCGGCGCACAATGGCTTCGCCACGGCCGAGATCGACGATGACATTGCCGTATTCGACGCGCTTGACGACGCCGTTGACGATGTCGCCGATGCGGTCCTTGTATTCGTTGTACATGCGCTCACGCTCGGCCTCGCGCACCTTCTGCACGATGACCTGCTTGGCGGACTGCGCGGCGATGCGGCCGAAATCGAACGGCGGCAGCGGCTCGGAAATGTAGTCGCCCGGCTGCGCGGCCGGATTGCGCTCGCGCGCCTCGGCGGTCGAAATGTCGGTCGAGGTGTTCTGCACTTCGTCCATCACGAGCAGCAGACGCGACAGCTTGATCTCGCCGGTGCGCGGATGAATTTCCGCGCGCACTTCGGTCTCGGCGCCGTAGCGGGCGCGCGCGGCCTTGGCGATGGCGTCCTCCATCGCGGCAAGCACGATCTGGCGGTCGATCACCTTTTCCCGCGCGACCGCATCGGCGATCTGCAGAAGCTCCAGACGATTGGCGCTAACGGCCATATCCTATCTCCGTCCTTTGCGTTGGATCGGCTCCTCGAGCGCGTCCACGTCCATTTCGAGTCCATCCTGAGCCGCGGCCCGCCCGGCAGCCTTGTCGGCGGCCTTCGCGCGCTTCAGCGTCTCTTCGATCAAGGCATCCGTCAGCACGAGCCGCGCCTCGGCCATGTCGGCCACCGGCAAGAGGACCACGCGCTCTTCGGATTCCTGTTTCACGTCGTCCCGCTCGAGCCGGGCCTTGTCGCCCTCGATGCCGAGCACGATGCCGCGGAATTTCTTGCGGCCATAGATCAGCTCTTCCATGTCGATCTTCGCGACATGGCCCGCCCAGCGGCTGAAATCGGACAGGCGCACCAGCGGCCGGTCGATGCCCGGCGAGGACATTTCGAGATAATAGGCGCGATCGACCGGGTCCTCGACGTCGAGCACCGGCGAGATGGCCTTGGAGCACTCCTCGCAATCCTCGACGTTCATGGTCCCGTCCGGCCGCTCGGCCATGATCTGGACCGTGCAGCCGTTCTGCGCGGTGATCTTCACCCGGACGAGCCGGAAGCCCAGATCCGCAAGCACCGGCTCGACGATATGCGCGACACGCGCCGCCGCACCGGTTTCCCGGATGATGCGTTCGTCGTGTGCCGTTTCGCCGTTGGCGGGCTCGTTTGTCATTCGGCTCCAAATGCCAAAAGAGCGGGCCCCCGGAGGAACCCACTCCCATGAAGATCGTCATGAGATGAGAAGTTGGAGGGACCTATAGCCGAAAGACGGCTTTCCCGCAAGCTGACGCCGCAACGGCCGGAGGCGCACCCGCCACGGGTCCCGACATCGTGACCTGTTTCGTGCGCGGGGCGGACGGAACGCTGCGCTCCGGCGCGGATTGGTCTGAACGATCCATCCGCAGGAGCCGCCCAATGTTCACCCGCCGCGCACTTCTTGCCGGCGCCGCTGCCGGAATCGCTGCTTCGGGCCTCGCCCGCCCGCACATCGCCCGCGCCGCCGCGCCGTTTCGCCAGCCCGATCTTCCCTTCGCGGAAGACGCGCTTGCCCCGACCATCTCCTCCCAGACCGTCAACCTGCATTACGGCAAGCACCACGCCGCCTATTTCAAGACGCTGAACGATCTCGTCGGCGGCACGCCCTATGAGGCCATGGCGCTCGGCGACATCGTCAAAGCGAGCGCCGAAAAGGACGCCGATCGCAAGATCTTCAACAATGCCGGTCAGGCGTGGAATCACGTCTTCTACTGGGAGCAGTTCAAGCCGGGCGGCGCAAAAGCCCCGGCAGGCGATCTGCTTGCCGCCGTCGACAAGGATCTCGGCGGCCTCGACAAGATGAAGACAGATCTCGTTGCCGCAGCGGGCGGGGTGTTCGGTTCAGGCTGGGCCTGGCTCGTCTCGGACAAGGGCAAGCTCAGCCTTGAGGGCACGCCCGGCGGCGACAGCCCGTTCGCGCATGGCCGCACGCCGCTTCTCGGCGTCGATGTGTGGGAACATGCCTATTATCTCGACTACCAGAACCGCCGCGCCGACCATGTGAAGGCGGTTCTCGACACCATCGTGAACTGGGATGTCGTCGCCGAGCGCATGAAAGGCTGAACGCGTTCAGGGCAGGTGCGCAACCTGCCCTGCAACCCAGTGAAAGAAGCTGCCCGGGCGGGGCGCTTCTTCGCTGTGGGGCCATTTCTTGGCGAAATGGAAGCCCATGAAATCGGGGTCGCGCGTGGGTTCGAGGCCGAACGCCGGATCGTAGACCCGCGCTGAGTCCTTGCCGTTCCAATAGTAGAACGTGCCTTTCGGGGCGACCTGGCTTTCCAGCCCGAAGCGGCGGAACAGGCGGGAAATGCCGTCATTGGCGAAGATGGTGATGCCGAGCACGCTCGGCCGCACGGGTTTGCCGCGCAGGCGCAGCCAGAGCGGCCGCCCGACACGGCGGCGGAAACCGAGCCAGGGCGGCACGACCTCCCCGCTTGCCAGATAATCGTCGAACGCGCGGATGACGGGACTGTCCGGCGGAAAATAGAGCGCCGAAACGCCGAAGCGGTGACCGTTTTCCCAGGCGAGGAAATGGCGGCCTGGATCGGGAAGGAAGGGCCGGGCGAGATAGATGTCGGTGTCGAGCCACACGCCGCGCCCCTGCTTCATCAGCGTGACGCGGAAAATGTCGCTGAACTGATTCAGCGACCACTCCCCGCTGCCGACCTTGGCCCGGAACTCGGCTTCGGGAATGACGTCCTGCGCCCGCGCATGGACGACCCCTTCCGGCACATCGGCGACCGGCTCATAGGAATAGAGCACGGTCCTCTGCCCGGTCAGCACCATGGACGCGACGCAAAGCCGATCGAGCCGCCGCAGCCGCGCCCCATGCCAGAACAGGCAGATATCCAAGGTCATCTCCCGCAAAGAACTGGATGTCTGCCACACGCCCGGACGGCGGACAATGTCGCGCCTTTCGGCCAGTTCCGCCGGCACGTGCGCCCTGCTATGGCTGGCGCGATTTTCAGGCGGCCATGACAGACCTATCTCCCAGCATCCCGCGCCGGCCGCTTCTCAGCCGCCAGGAACTCGTCCTCATCCTCATCACGATGATCTGGGGCGGCACCTTCCTTGTCGTGCAGATGGCGATGCAGGTGTCCGGGCCGTTCTTCTTCGTCGGCGTGCGCTTCGTCACGGCGGGGCTCATCATGTTCGTCGCGTTCGGCCATCTGATGAAGGGGCTGACGCGCACCGAATTGTTCGGCGGCGCCCTGATCGGCGCGAGCCTTTTTCTCGGCTATTTCCTGCAGACCTACGGCCTGCAGACGATTTCGAGTTCGAAATCGGCCTTCATCACCGCCCTGTACGTGCCGCTCGTGCCCCTGATGCAATGGGCGGTGCTGCGCCGCCCGCCCGGCCTGATGAGCTGGATCGGCGTCGCGCTGGCCTTCACCGGCCTCATCCTGCTGACCGGTCCCGAAGCGGGCGCGCTCACCTTCGAGACCGGCGAGCTGGCGACCGTTCTCTGCGCGGTCGCCGTGGCCGGTGAGATCATCCTCATCAGCCGCTATGCGGGCCATGCCGACAGCCGCCGCATCACCGCCGTGCAATTGCTCGTCGCCGGACTGCTGTCGCTCGCACTGATGCCGGTCGCGGGCGAGAGCATCCCGGAGTTTTCGTGGTTCCTCGTCTTCAGTGCGGTCGGCCTCGGCATTGCGAGCGCGGGCATCCAGTTTGCGATGAACTGGGCGCAGAGATCGGTCTCGCCCACCCGCGCGACGCTCATCTATGCCGGGGAGCCGGTCTGGGCCGGCATTGTCGGGCGCATCGCCGGAGACCGCCTCGGCCCGCTGGCGATGTTCGGCGCGGCCTTGATTCTCGCGGGCGTGATCGTCAGCGAACTGAAGGCGCGTCCGGACAAACCCAAGGCACCCCACATCGCCGAAGCGGGCTGACCTCAGCCCTTGCGAAAAATCAGATAGGCCGGAACGCGCCCCTCGCGCTTGGCCTTCGCCTCGTAGCGCGTTCCCGGCCAGCCCGCCCAGGGCAGGCGCCAGTCGTCGGCACGTTCGGCCGTCCAGACAAGATCCGGCGAACGGCGGACATGGTCCAGCGTCCACGCCACATAGGTGTCGATGTCGCTCGCAAAGCGGAACTCGCCGCCGGGCCGCAGCACGCGCGCGATGCGTTTCAGATTGGCATCCGACACGAAGCGCCGCTTCCATTGCCGCTTCTTCGGCCACGGATCGGGATAGAGAAGATCGAGCCGCGAGACTGAGGCTTCCGGCAGCCAGTCGAGCACCAGAGCCGCGTCGTTGTCGAACAGCCGCACATTGCCGAGGCCGCGCTCCCCGATGCCGACCAGCGCCTTCGCCATGCCGTTCACGAACGGCTCGATGCCGATAAAGCCGGTGCCGGGATGGGTCTCGGCTTCGTGCAGCAGATGCTCGCCGCCGCCGAACCCGATCTCGACGCGCAAGGCTTCGACAGGCTCCGCGAACAGCGCGCGGATGTCACCCGGCGCGGGCGCGGACAGATCGAGCTTCAGCTTCGGAAAAAGATCGTCGAAACGCGCGGCCTGTCCGGCGCGCAGCGGCTTGCCCTTGCGCCGTCCGTACAGCGCACGGCGGGGATGATCGTCAGAATCGGACATCCAAAGACCTCATCCTGAGCCGGGCCGCTTCGCGGTCCGTGTCGAAGGATGGCGGCAGGCTCTGAATTCGTGACCATCCTTCGGCGCGGCTCGCGGCGCTACCGCGACACCGCTCAGGATGCGTGTGATTTCAGGAAACCGCCGATTTCAGCTTGTCCGCGAGATCGGTCTTCTCCCAGGAGAAGCCGCCGTCGGCGTCCGGCGCGCGGCCGAAATGCCCGTAGGCCGACGTGCGCACATAGATCGGCTTGTTGAGTTCGAGATGCTCGCGAATGCCGCGCGGCGTGAGATCCATGACCTCGCCGAGCGCCTTCTCGATCTTCTCCTCGTCGACCGTGTTGGTGCCGTAGGTGTCGATGTAGATCGACAGCGGCTTCGACACGCCGATCGCGTAGGCGAGCTGGATGCAGGCGCGGTCGGCAAGACCCGCCGCAACGACGTTCTTCGCCAGATAGCGCGCCGCATAGGCCGCCGAGCGGTCGACCTTGGTCGGGTCCTTGCCCGAAAACGCGCCGCCGCCATGCGGGGCCGCGCCGCCATAGGTGTCCACGATGATCTTGCGGCCGGTCAGGCCGGCATCGCCGTCCGGGCCGCCGATGACGAACTTGCCCGTCGGATTGACGTGCCATTCGGTGTTGGCGTTGATCCACCCGCTGGGCATGGACTTGACGATGTAGGGCTCGACGATGGCGCGCACGTCTTCCGAGGTCAGGTTCTCGTCGAAATGCTGCGCGGAGAGCACGATCGAGGTCGCCTCGACCGGCTTGCCGTCTTCGTAGCGGATCGTGACCTGGCTTTTCTGGTCCGGGCCGAGCTTGGCGGCATCGCCGTCCTTGGCGTGGCGCGCCTCGGCAAGCGTGCGCAGGATGAGATGCGAATAATGGATCGGCGCCGGCATCAGCTCGGGCGTCTCGCGCACGGCATAGCCGAACATGATGCCCTGATCGCCCGCGCCCTCGTCCTTGTTGCCGGCCGCGTCAACGCCCTGCGCGATGTGCGCCGACTGTGCGTGCAGCAGAACGTCGATCTTGCACTTTTCCCAGTGGAAGCCGTCCTGCTCGTAGCCGATGTCCTTGATGGCCTCGCGCGCGAGCTGCTCGATGATCTGCGGCGTCACGCTGTCGGGGCCGCGCACCTCTCCGCCGATGACGACGCGGTTGGTCGTGGCGAAGGTTTCGCAGCCGACGCGCGATTGCGGATCGGCGCCGAGATAGGCGTCCAGAACCGTGTCGGAGATGCGGTCGCAGATCTTGTCCGGATGACCTTCAGACACGGATTCGCTGGTGAACAGATAGGATTTGCGGGCCACGAGAGAAAGCTCCGGGAAGGGTGCAGGTGCCGGAAGGCGCGCAGCCTTCTCGCAGCCTGCCGCCCCCCGGTCAAGATAGTGGAAGCAGACCTCAGCCCTGCTTGTCGGCCTCTTCCTCGGCGATCGAGGAGACAAGGTCCACGATGCGGCGGCGGACCTTGGGGTCCTTCACCTTCATGAAGCTCTTGGTCAGCTGAAGGCCCTCGGACGTGGCGAGGAAATCGGCGACGTAATCGCCCTGCGGCTGCTCGGCAAAGCCGGCCGGAATGGCTTCGCCCTGCGCGTCTTCAAAGAAATAGGCAACCGGCACGCCGAGGACTTCGGAAATCTGCTGCAGGCGCGAGGCGCCGATTCGATTCGTGCCCTTCTCATATTTCTGAATCTGCTGGAACGTGATGCCCAGCGACGTGCCGAGCTTCTCCTGCGACATCCCGACGAGAAGCCGGCGCATGCGAACCCGCGCGCCAACATGCTTGTCGATCGGGTTCGGGGCCTTCGTGGCCATCATAAAACTTCCCCTCCTGCGCCCTCAGGCACACCAAACGTCCCGAACATTGCGGGTAACAGAACAGCCCCCCTAAAGCCGCGGCGACAATGAATTCCCCGACGAATATTTGTCAAACAACCGAAGGCCGCGCACCGCTCCGACTAAAGTTGCGATGTAGAATAATACCAAGGTAAGAAATCCGAAGCGCGCATAAGGAGTTGATCCTATTTTTTCGGGAATTTCGGCGTCCGTTATACCTTCGTTTCCGAGCGGGATTATCCCATGGACTCTGCCCCATGGATCAAGGATAGCCGAAACGCCTGTATTTGCTGCCCGAATCATTGGCAGTCCCTGCTCGATCGCCCGCATCCGGGCCTGCGCAAGGTGCTGGTATGGGCCCGGAGTGAGGCCGAACCAGCCATCGTTTGTGACATTTAGCAGCACGTCCGGGCGGTCCGCCGTATCGAGCGTTCCGCTGGGGAAAATTGCCTCGTAGCAGATCAGCGGTCCGAGCTTCAGCCCGTTCGGCAATGTCAGGTTGCGCGGCCCGTCTCCGGCGGTGAACCCGCCCGGCAGGCGCGTCAGCTGGCGAATCCCGAGCGCCTCCAGCGTGCTCTGGAACGGCAGGAACTCGCCACCCGGCACAAGGTGCACCTTGTCATAGGTGCCGATGATCGAGCCGTCGTCCCCGAGCATCTGGATCGAATTGTAGACCGGCCTGCGGCCCGGCCCCTGTCCGTCTTCGATGCGCGCCGCACCCGTCAGGAGCACCGCGCCCTCCGGCAGGAGCGCGCCGATCTGCGCCAGCGCATCGGGCGTGCGCGCGAGGAAGAACGGAAAGGCCGATTCCGGCCAGACGAGCACATCCACATCGGCCAGCCCCTCGCGCCCCGGCGCGGCGGTGCGGTTCGACAGCGCCAGATAGCGCGCCATGATCTCGTCCTTGGCCGACGGCCGGAATTTGTCGTCCTGCGCGATGTTCGGCTGCATGATGCGCACCCGCACATCCGTCATCGCCGGCGGCCCTGCGAGAGACAGCCGCGCCGCGCCGAACGCCGCGAGCGCCACAAGAACGAGGCCTGCCGCGATGACCGGACGATAATTGCGAGTGCCATCGGCAAGCACCGCCGGCGCGGCGAACACCGCGATGGCCACAAGCGTCAGCCCCTCGACGCCGATCACCGATCCCGCCTGGCCCATCAGCGCATTGTTGCCGAGCGAGTAGCCGATCTCGTTCCACGGAAAGCCGGTGAGGATGCGCCCGCGCAGCCATTCGGAAAGCCCAAGACCGAAAGCGAGGGCGAAGATCCGGCTCGCGCGTCCCGACCACATCACCCGCGCAAGGGCACAGCCGAAGGCTGGAAACGGCGCCAGGAACAGCGGCAGTCCCAGCACCGCGAACGGCATCATCCATTGATAGGTGTCGCCCGGCACAAAGAACGCCGCACCGATCCACCACAGCCCGCCGAGGAAATAACCGAAGCCGAAGCCGAAGCCGATCGCGGCTGCAGCCTTGATTCCCCGGCGGCCGCCGGGCGTGCCGTCGATCAGAAGAACGAGCACCGGAAAGGTGACAAACAGCACCGGCCACAGATCGAGGGGCGGCATCGCCAACGCCGAAACGGCCCCCGCCGCGAACGCCGCCGCGAAGCGGCGCCAGCCTTCGAGAAGCAGGAGGCGGTGGATCGGAAACCGCAAAACTCAGGCCACGTCCGTACGTATATTCATATGCGACGCGTCATCCACGACAGGCCTGCGCCGTGCGCGAACCCGCTTGACGCGCCGGGGGTCGGCATCGAGAATTTCGAAATCGATGTTCCCAGGCGCGGCGATGATTTCGCTGCGGCCCGGCACGCGCCCGGCAAGCGTCACGAGAAGACCGGAGATCGTATCGACATCCTCCGCCAGCTCCCCGAAATCGACGTCCGGCCCAAGCTCCTTCATCAGATCTTCCAGCGGCGCGCGTCCCTGGGCGATCAGCGATCCGTCGCGCGTGCGGAACACGCCGGGGCCTTCGACTTCGTCATGTTCGTCTTCGATGTCGCCGACGACCATCTCGACAAGATCCTCGATGGTCACAAGCCCGTCGGTGCCGCCATATTCGTCGATCACAAGCGCCATGTGAATGTGCGTCGCCTGCATCTTGGCGAGCAGATCGTTGACCTGCATGCTCGGAGGCACATACAGAACCTCCCGCACCAGATTGGCATCGAGGATCGAGACCGACAGGTCCGGCTTGCCGAGGTCGAGGCCGTTCGATGTGCGCGCGCGCGTCGTCAGGTAGCGCAGCACGTCCTTGATGTGGACCATGCCCTTCAGATCGTCGATCGTCTCGCCATAAACCGGGAGGCGCGAATGTTCGGCCTCCTCGAAACAGATCAGAACCTCCGACAGCGCCAGATCGCCGGATACGGCAACGATGTCCGGACGCGGCACCGTCACATCGCCGATGTTGAGATCGCGCAGGCCCAGAATGTTCTGGAGCATCACGCGCTCGGATGGGCTGAACTGCGTCTGCTCGTTCTCGTCGGAAGACGACAGGGCGTCCTCGATTTCGTCGCGCAAAGTCGCGGGGGCCTTCAAACGCAGCAGGACCTTGATCCGGTCCATGAGACCGCCGCGCGTTTCGCGCTCGTCCTGATGCGTGCCTGTACTTTGGTCCTCGTTAGCCATGGCGTCAGAAACCCTTTAAACGGGGTCACTCTCCTTGTAGGGGTCGTCAATACCGATCTGCGCGAGCGCGGCGCGCTCGGCATTCTCCATTTCCTCGGCCTCGGCCTCGGTGAGATGGTCCATTCCGAAAAGATGCAATGTGCCGTGCACGACCAGATGCGCGAAATGGTCGGCCAGGGTCTTGCCGTCGCGCTCGGCCTCGCCGGCCACGGTCTCGAACGCCAGGATGATGTCGCCGAGAAGCGGCGAGGTTTCGATCTCGTCGTCTTCGGCCGCGGGGAAGGACAGGACATTGGTCGCGCTGTCCTTGCCGCGCCATTCACGGTTCAGCTCGCGCACGCGCGCATCGTCGGCCAGAATGACGGAAAGTTCGGCATCCGGATTGTATGGGCGGGCGATCTGGGAGAGCGCCGCGCCGACGGATCGTCGGGCGATCTCTTCGGCATCGCCGAGCGCGTCCCAGCCGGGTGCCTCGGCCACGATGTCGATCGCCGGGCTCACGGACGCGCGCCCGGCATCTTGGCGCGGTCTGCGGCATCGTAGGCACGCACGATACGGCCCACGAGCTCATGGCGCACGACATCCGCTTCGCCGAACCGGCAGAGGGAAATTCCCTCGACATCCGCGAGAAGGCGCACGGCCTCCGACAGCCCCGAATTCACGCCCGAAGGAAGGTCGACCTGCGTGACGTCCCCGCAGATGATCATGCGCGAGTTTTCGCCAAGTCGCGTCAGAAACATCTTCATCTGCATCGGCGTCGCGTTCTGCGCCTCGTCGAGAATGACGACGGCGTTGAACAGGGTCCGGCCGCGCATGAACGCAAGCGGCGCGATTTCGATGACGCCCGCCTGCAGGCAGCGCTCGACGCGTTCGGGCGCCATCATGTCGTACAGCGCATCGTAAAGAGGACGCAGATAGGGATCGACCTTCTCGCGCATGTCGCCGGGCAGGAAGCCGAGCCGCTCGCCGGCTTCGACCGCCGGACGCGAGAGGATGATGCGGTCGACCTCGCCGCGCTCCAGAAGCGAGACCGCATAGGCGACCGCAAGATAGGTCTTGCCGGTGCCCGCGGGGCCAACACCGAACACCATCTCGCTCGTTCCGAGCGCGCGGATATAGGCGTCCTGCGCGGGTGTACGTGCAACCACCGTTTTCTTGCGCGAGGAGATGTGGGAGAAGCCCGCGCGCGGGCCGCCTTCGGCCGGAAACAAAGTGCCCTGATCGGCGCTCATGCGGATCGCGCCGTCGACATCGCCGGGCCCGATGTTCTCGCCGCCCTTCACGCGCAGGGACAAGGCTTCCAGCACCTTCTTGGCGCGGTGGATCGCGCCGGGCTCGCCGCGCAGCGAGACGTGGTTTCCGGAAGGCGTCGCCTCGATGCCGAGACGGCGTTCGAGAAAAGCGAGATTCTGGTCATGGCTTCCGAACACGCCGGAGGCCAGGCGGTTGTCGTCGAATGTCAGTACAGTCTCGGCATTGTTCGGAACCTGGCTCACCGTCACGCCACCGCCTCCATGCGCGAATTCGTCCGCGCGGCCGTATCGACCGGTTCACCGAACAGGGAGTTCGTGCCGTTCGAAAGGATCCTGACCGTCACGACATCACCAATGCCGATCCCGTCCGCCTCGACCTGAACCGGCTGCAGATAGGGCGAGCGCCCCGCAACCTGTCCGTCATGGCGGCCCTTGCGGTCGAACAGAACGTCCATCTCGCGGCCGACGCAGCTTGCGTTGAAGGCCTGACGCTGTTCTTCGAGAAGCGCCTGAAGGGCGTAAAGACGCATGGACCGCACCTGTTCGGGCACCTGCGCGTCCATGTCCGCGGCAGGCGTTCCGGGCCGTGCCGAATATTTGAAGCTGAAGGTCGAGGCGAAGCCGACCTTGCGGACAAGGTCCATCGTCGCCTCGAAATCCTCGTCCGTTTCGCCGGGAAAGCCGGTGATGAAATCGGACGACAGCGCGAGATCGGGCTGCGCGGCGCGAATGCGGTCGATGAGTTTCAGATAGTCCGCCGCCGTATGCCCGCGGTTCATCATGCCGAGAATGCGGTCCGAACCGGATTGTACGGGCAGATGCAGATAGGGCATCAGCTCCTTGAGGTCGCGGTGGGCGGCGATCAGCTCATCGTCCATGTCGCGCGGATGGCTCGTCGTGTAGCGCAGGCGCGCGACGCCGGGGATCTTGGCGATCCGCTCCAGAAGACGCCCGAGGCCCCAGACCTTTCCGTCCGGCCCCTCGCCGTGAAACGCGTTGACGTTCTGGCCGAGCAGCGAAATCTCGCGCACGCCATGATCGGCAAGCCGTTCGGCTTCCGCAACGATCTGCGCGACCGAACGCGAGACTTCCGCGCCGCGCGTGTAGGGCACCACGCAGAACGTGCAGAACTTGTCGCAGCCTTCCTGCACGGTGAGGAAGGCGGCCGGGCCGCGCGCGAGCGTCTTCTCGCGGCTTGCGGCGGGCAGGGCCGCGAATTTGTCCTCGACCGGGAAATCGGTGTCGACCACCTTCCCGGTTTTCGCCTTGGCGAGAAGATCGGGCAGGCGGTGATAGCTCTGCGGTCCGACGACGAGATCGACGCCGCGCGCGCGCTTCATGATTTCCGCGCCCTCGGCCTGCGCCACGCAGCCCGCCACGGCAATCGTCAGGTCGCCGCCGCCATTGGCCTTGCGTTCGGTGCGCAGTTCGCGCATGCGGCCGAGTTCGGAATAGACCTTCTCGGCGGCCTTTTCGCGGATGTGGCAGGTGTTGAGGATGACGAGGTCGGCGTCGTCGGCGCTTGCCGTCTCGACGTAACCTTCCGGTGCCAGGGCGTCGGCCATGCGCTGCGCGTCATAGACGTTCATCTGGCAGCCATAGGACCGGACGAAGAGCTTCTTTGGTGTCGAATTCATCAAAGTGCGTGTGCCGCTCCGGCGCTCCCGCGTGATGCGGCAGGCGCCCGTTCCTTTCGCCCTGAAATGCAAAAACCGGACCCCGACTTTAGCCGGTTTGGGCCTCCAAGAGAATAGCCGATGCCGGTCCGGGGCCCAGATCGGGCTCCGCTGCGGCACTTTTCACAAAAGCCACCTGTGTCCGCAGCGCGCGCTGCGTCATCGCGCGCACCTCGGTCTCGGCCGTCCGCGCCACCTTTTTGCGGTCGCTGGCCGCCGTCACCGGGATCGGTTCGCCGAACGAGATCATGACCTCCGGTCCGCCGGTCTTCAGCATGTTCCACAAATGGGCGGGCAGGGTCATGCCGCCATACCAGGCGATCTGCGGGCGCTCGGAGCGCAAAACAGGCAGGCCGTGGCGGCGCGGATAGGCAATCGAGACCGGCTGGACGAACACCCGCATGTCGGCCTCGCCCGACAGCGCCTCGTGCGCCGCGCCGATCAGGGCCGAGCGGAACGGCAGGATGCGATTGTGATCCGAGGAGGTCCCCTCCGGGAACAGCACGATGGGCTCGCCGTCCTTCAGCCGCTCGGCCATTTCCCGCGTGGTGCGCCGCGTCGCGGTGCGGCGGGCGCGCTCGACGAAGATCGTCCGCGAGAGTTTTGCGAGAAGCCCGATCCCCGGCCAGCCCGCGACCTCGCTCTTGGCGACGAACGAGACGGGCAGCGCCGCCGCGAGCACGGTGATGTCGAGCCAGGAGGAATGATTGGCCACCAGCAGAAGCGGCCGCCCGGCGGCGGGCACGCCGACCCGCGCGATCCGGATGCCGAGCAGCGCGCAGGCGGCGCGGTGATACAGATGCGGAATGACGCTGCCACGGCCGAGCCGGATCGCGATCCATTGCGCCGGAATGGCGGCAAGGACGAGCGCGATCAGGGCGCCGGCGCGCAGCGGGGCGATCAGGTCTTGTCCTTCGGGTCGAGCGGCACCGCATAGAGCTCCATGCGGTGATCGACCAGTTTGAAGCCGAGCCTGCGCGCGATTTCCGCCTGCAGGCGCTCGATTTCCTCGTCGCGGAATTCGACGACCTGCCCCGTGCGCAGATCGATCAGATGGTCGTGGTGCTCGTCCGGCACCGGCTCGTAGCGCGAGCGCCCGTCGCGGAAATCGTGCCGCGCGACGATGCCCGCATCCTCGAACAGTTTCACGGTGCGGTAGACGGTCGCGATCGAGATGCGGTTGTCGACCGTCGCGGCGCGGCGGTGCAGCTCCTCGACGTCGGGATGGTCGCTCGCCTGCTCCAGAACGCGCGCGATGACACGGCGCTGTTCGGTCATGCGCATGCCCTTGGCCGCGCACTGTTCCTCGATCGAATTGTCCACGTCAGCCCTTCCGCGCCTTGTTCCTCGGGCGGATTCTATAGGCCGCAGCGCCCGATCAGCCAAGCGGACGGGCGAGAACGAGCGCCGTGCCGCGGGTGCCGTCGCGGCGCGTGTAATAGGCCGGGCGCTTGCCGATCTCGGAAAAACCGAATCGCGTGTAGAGGCGCAAAGCAGGGGTGTTGTCTTCATCGACTTCGAGCACGACACGCCGCGCGCCCGCCGCCTGAAGGCGGCTGAGATGGCGCGCGAGCAAAGGCGACGATCCGCCCTTTCCGCGACGGCGCGATGACACGGCGATGGTCAGAAGCTCCGCCTCGTCGACAGCCACGCGCGACAGCGCGAAGCCGTCGATCTGCGGGCTCTGCGCCTTCGCGCGCAGTATGTCGGTGACGACATTGCGCTCGCTCATCAGGGTTTCGATCTCGGCAAGGCTCCAGCCGCGCGCGAAGCTTTCGCCGTGCAGCGCCGAGATCTGCGCCGCATGGCGCGGCTGGGCCGGATCGACCCGCCATTCCAGCTTCCGGAAGAAATCGAGAAGGCCCATTCTCAAACCCGCGCGATCTGGCTCGGATTTGTGGGCTTGGTCACATCCGGCGGCCTTAGATAGACCGGGCGGGGCAGGCGCTCGGGCACCGGAGACGCAGCGCCAAGCCGCGCCAGCCAGACCGGATCGGGCGCAAGGCCACCCGGCATGATCTCGTGCCGCGTCTCGGACGCATCGGCGACCAGTTGCGCGCCGGACCCGACCAGCCGCACCGGCCCGTCGCCCGCCATCCGCGCGGCGTCTTTCGCCAGCAGAACCCGGGCCGGGACAAGTCCAAGGCCGCTCGGCCCGAAAATCTGGAAAAACACCCGCCCGTGCCGCGCATCGACCGCCGCCGCCACCGCGCGCCCGTCGCCCGAGGCCAGAATCGGCGCGACCAACGCGATCAGGGTCGTGACGCCGACAAGCGGTTTGCCCGTCGCGAGCGCCAGCCCGCGCGCCGCCGCAAGCCCGACCCTTATCCCGGTGAAGCTGCCCGGCCCCGTCGTCACGACGATCCGGTCCACGGCCTGAAGCCCCGCCGATCCGCCCAGCGCCTGGTCGATCATCGGCATGATGGCCTCGGCATGGCCGCGGTCCATCGGCAGGCTGACGCGCGCAAGCACCGCGTCGGCGGCGGTGTCGAGCACCGCGACGGAACACGCCGCGAGCGCAGTATCGAGGCTTAGGACGCGCACGCGATCTGATCCGGTCTCACAGGCGCGATTCTATAAGGGGAGCGGACCCGGCGGCAAAGCGCCGGACCCTGTTTTCCCGTCCAGTGCCGAAACGTCCGGTTCAGACCGGACGGACTTCCGTCACTTCGGGCACGAAATGACGCAGGAGATTCTCGATGCCGTGCTTCAGCGTGGCGGTCGAGGAGGGGCATCCGGCGCACGAGCCCTTCATGTTGAGGTAGACGACGCCTTCCTTGAAGCCCTTGAAGGTGATGTCGCCGCCGTCGTTCGCCACCGCCGGGCGCACCCGCGTGTCGAGCAGTTCCTTGATCGTGCCGACCAAAGCCTCGTCGTTCGGATCGAAGAATTCGCCTTCCTCATCGACGCCCGAGATCGCCTCGACGCCGGCCGCCAGAACCGGGCGGCCCTTGAGGTAATGGTCCATGATCGTGCCGAGGATCGCCGGCTTCAGATGCTGCCAGTCGAGGTCGCCGCGCTTGGTCACGGTGATGAAATCCTGGCCGAAGAACACGCCCGTCACGCCGGGCACGTTGAACAGGCCCTCGGCGAGCGGCGATTTCTTGGCACCTTCCGCCTCGGTGATTTCGAGCGTTCCGGTCGCCAGAACCTCGCGGCCGGGCAGGAATTTCAGCGTCGCGGGATTGGGAGTGGCTTCAGTCTGGATGAACATGTCTCTTCCGTCAGGCCGCCGGGTTCAAGGCGCGGGGCCGGGCGCACAAGTCAAATATATGGGGTGAAGTGCCGCCGAATGCAAAACCCGTCGCCGTCATCCCGGAAGCCGCAACGCGGCTGTCCGGGATCGGCCTGTCGCTCGCGATCCCGGATCGGCCTTCGGCCGTCCGGGATGACGTCACCTCACAAACCCGACAATATCCTTCACTGCGCCCAGGATCGGCCGCGCGATCGCGTCGGCCCGCTCCGCGCCGCTCTTGAGAATGGCGTCGATCGCATCCGGCTCCGTCACGAGGCGCTTCATCTCGCCGCCGATCGGGCCGAGCTTGTCGACCGCGACATCCACCAGCGCGTTCTTGAAGCCCGAGAACTGGCCGCCGCCGAATTCGGCGAGCACGCGCTCCTTCGGCACACCGGCCAAAGCCGCATAGATGCCGACGAGATTGTCCGCCTCCGGGCGGCCTTCGAGCCCCGCGATTTCCAGCGGCAGCGGCTCGGGGTCGGTCTTGGCCTTCCGCACCTTCGCGGCAATCGTGTCGGCGTCGTCGGTCAGGTTGATGCGCGAGGCGTCGGACGGGTCCGATTTCGACATCTTCTTGGAGCCGTCGCGCAGGCTCATCACGCGCGTCGCCGCGCCCTGGATGAGCGGTTCGGGCTGCGGGAAGAAGGCCTCGCCATGCCCGTTCGCCGCGATGCTTGCGGCAAAGTCATTGTTGAATTTCTGCGCGATGTCGCGCGCCAGTTCCAGATGCTGCTTCTGGTCCTCGCCCACCGGCACATGCGTCGCCTTGTAGGCCAGAATGTCCGCCGCCATCAGCACCGGATAGGTGTAGAGCCCGACGCTCACCTGCTCGGTGTGCTTGCCGGCCTTTTCCTTGAACTGCGTCATCCGGTTCAGCCAGCCGATGCGCGCGGTGCAGCCGAGCACCCAGGCCAGCTCGGCATGGGCCGAGACCTGGCTCTGGTTGAAGATGATGTTCTTGGCCGGGTCGACGCCCGCCGCGATGAACGCCGCCGCCACTTCGCGGATCGTGCGCTTCAGCTCCAGCGGGTCCTGCGCCACGGTGATCGCGTGCAGGTCGACGACGCAATAGATGCATTCGTAATCGTTCTGCAGCGCCACGAATTTCTGGATCGCGCCGAGATAATTGCCCAGATGCAGATTGCCGGTCGGCTGGACGCCCGAGAAAACGCGCGGCTGGAAATTGGTCGTGGTCATGGCTGGCTTTCGGATTGAGCGCGCCTTATCGCTTCCCGGCGCAGAAGGCGCAAGCTCTCACCCCCGCCGCGATATATCGCCCGCATGACCGTCCTGATGCCGTTCCAGACCTCGAAGATGAAGCTGGCCCGCGCCCGCTATCGCGCGGATGCGGCTCTGGCGCTGCGCCGCGACGGGCAGGATGCGGGCCTCATGCTCCGCGGCTTCGTCCGCGAACTGCGCGCGGCGCTGGACTCCACCATCGTCGACATCGCCCGCGTCCGCTCGAAAGACCCCGAGGATGTGCGCTTTCCGTTTGCCGAAAACGCGCGCGCGCTGTCCGACCTGATCGACGTCGAGATCCGCCGCATCGACGAGGACCTGGCCGCGCATCTGAAAGGGCTGAAGCTCTGGCCCGGCGGCCACCGGCTTTATCTCCTGCACGCGCTCGATCGGGACGACGCGCGGCCCGAATCCATTGCGGCGGCGATGGAGGAACTTCTGCAGATCGTCACCGAAACCGTCGCCGAGCTTGGCTCCCGTTTCTGGGCGCGGCCCTGAGCGCCCATCGCGCAACGCGCCGTCACATTTTCCGGCCACGGAGGAAAGTCGGCGTTGGCATCGGCGCGCGGCCCCGTTAATCCCTGCTCACCTTCCTTTTCCCGCGAAAGCCCCCGATGACCAACACCCGCTACGATGTCCTTGCCCTCGGAAACGCCATTGTCGACGTTCTCGCCCGCGTCGAGGACGATCTGCTGGTGTCCGAAAAACTGGCCAAGGGCTCGATGGCGCTGATCGACGAGGCGCGCGCCAAGGCGCTCTACGAAAAGATCGGCCCCAGCGTCTATGTCTCCGGCGGCAGCGCGGCCAACACCTGCGCGGGTGTCGCCTCGTTCGGCGCGCGCGCGGCCTTCATCGGCAAGGTGCGCGACGACGAACTCGGCACCGCCTTCACGCACGACATCCGCGCCGCGGGCGTGCACTTCACCACCCCGCCCGCGCATGAGGGTCCGTCCACCGCCAGCTCCACCATTCTGGTGACGCCGGACGGCGAGCGCACGATGAACACCTTCCTCGGCGCCAGCCAGCATCTCGGCCCCGACGATGTCGATCCCGAACTCGTCCGCGCCTCCGGCACGATCTATCTCGAGGGCTATCTGTTCGATCCGCCGGAAGCGATGAACGCCTTCCAGCGCGCGGCCGACATCGCCCACGAAGCGGGCCGCAAGGTCGCGATCACGTTGTCGGACAGTTTCTGCGTCGAGCGCCACCGCGCCGATTTCCTTGCCTTCATCCGCGCGAAGAAGGTCGATCTCGTCTTCGCGAACGAGCACGAGGCCAAGGCGCTGTACGAGACCGCCGATTTCGCAACCGCGCTGGAAGCCCTGCGCAACGACGCCAGCGAGGCGGTGGTCACGCGCAGCGAGCTTGGCGCGGTCTTCGTGAAGGGGCAGGACACGGTCCACGTTCCCGCACATCCCATCGAGCGTGTCGTGGATGCCACCGGCGCGGGCGATCTTTACGCCGCCGGTGTATTGACGGGCTTTGCCCGTGGTTTCGACTTCGCGCAATCCGGCCGCCTCGGAGCCCTCGCCGCCGCCGAAATCCTCTCCCACATCGGAGCCCGCCCCCAGCGCAACCTCGCGAGCTTCGCGGCCGAGAATGGGTTTTTGGGTTCGTAAATACACGCGATGCGTCGTCTCCCTCCCCTGAATGGGGAGGGCCGACTCGGCGCAGCCGAGCGGGGTGGGGTGAAGCCCACGGCACGGCCTCAGGGAAAATAATCCTTGACTTCATCCAAGGATTATGATCCTATATCTGCGCTGCCGGTCACGGAGGGCGCGTCGCGAGGCGTCGGGTGTGGATCGGGAGTGCGGTGGACGCAGGAGAGAGAGATGTCGCGATCTTCTCGATCTGCGGAGGCCGGGAGTGCAGAGGCCGCCCGGAAAGCCAACCGGCACGGGATTGTCTTGGTCCCTGCCGTCCCATACGGGGTCACGTACCAACGGACCGGGGCGGGGGTGGAAACAGCCTATGGAAGACCGACAGGTGGGTCTTCACGGCAAAGCATTCTCCGGAACCAAAAACCACCGCGCGCGGGACGTCGAGAGATCGGAGTTCCCGAGGTGAGGACCAATTGGTGTTGGCACTACCCACTATCGCCAACGCCGCCGCGGGAGCGGTCAATCTCCCGGCGTCCCGCGCGCCCCTCCATTTCGGAGAGGCAAAGCGAATGCCCCGAACTTCCGGATATCCTTGGAAGACATTTTCGCGCGCCCAAATTCCAGGGCCTGCCCCTCTCCCCTTGTGGGAGAGGTCGAGTCGGCGGAGCCGACCGGGTGAGGGGTACGCCGCCACACACTCCAAGCCCGTCCCTACACCCTCAAAGTGGATAAGCCGAAAGCTTCCCGTGACAGTCAGAGCCGCATCTTCCCACACTCGCCGAATCAAACTCCGCTCCCCGGGAGGATCCATGCGCCGCGTCCTGTGTCTTGCTGCCCTTTTTGCCCTGTCGACCCCCGCTCTCGCAGATCGCGGCCATGCCGACCAATGCGCCAAGAAGCTCGCGGGCCTGTCGCTCGACGCCTACCGCGCCGCCATCCCGCACGCCGAACGCGGCGCAACGCTGAAGCAGGCCATCGGCGGTTATCTCAAACCGCTCGTCGATGCCGGGAAGGTCGAGGAGAAGGCGGGCAAGCGTGCCGGCTTCCAGGCCGCCATGTGCGTACGCCTGGTCCATCGCAAGAAATCCTGAGACGCTCAGAGCTTCCGGAGCGCCACTTCCTCGATGCGGTGGTTGACGCTCTTGCGCAGCACAAGGCTCGCGCGCTGGCGCGTCGGCAGGATGTTGTCGCGCAGGTTCGGCAAATTGATGCTGTTCCACAGCCCTTCGGCGAGCGCGAGCGCCTCCGATTCCGGCAGCGACGCATAGCGGTTGAAATAGGATTTCGGATCGCGGAACGCGCCTTCGCGCAGATGCAGGAAGCGCTCCACATACCAATCGTGGATGACGTCCTCGTCCGCATCGATGAAGATCGAAAAATCGAAGAAGTCCGACACGAACGGCACGGCCGTCTTGCCGCCGCGCGGAGACGTGCCCGCCTGCAGCACGTTGAGGCCTTCGAGAATGAGAATGTCCGGATTGTCGACGACGATCTCGCCGCCCGGCACCACATCATAGGTCAGATGCGAATAGACCGGGGCGGACACGCGGCCCTTGCCGGCCTTGATGTCCGACATGAAGCGCAGCAGCGCCGGAAGATCGTAGCTTTCCGGGAAGCCCTTGCGGTCCATCAGGCCTTCGGCCTTCAGCACATCGTTCGGCAGCAGGAAACCATCCGTCGTTACAAGATCGACCTTCGGCGTGTTCGGCCAGCGTGCCAGCAGCGCCTGCAGAAGCCGCGAGGTCGTCGACTTGCCGACCGCGACCGAGCCGCCGATGCCGATGATGTAGGGCACTTTGGCGCCGTTCGTGCCGAGAAAGGCGCGCGTGGCCTTGAACAGCCCCTGCGTGGCTTCGACATAAAGCGCCAGGAGACGCGAGATCGGCAGATAGATTTCCGCGACTTCCGTCAGATCGAGCGGATCGTCGAGCGAGCGCAGGCGTTCGAGATCGCCGATCGTCAAGGTCAGCGGCGTGTCGGCACGGAGCGTCGCCCATTCATCCCGCGAAAAGACGCGATAGGGCGATTCCGGTTTTCCGGCGAGAATGTCCACGGCGCTTTTCCCCTTCCCCACGCTACTGCTTCCGCGCCGCTTTTTCTTCGAGACCCGTTCGGGTCGTTCGCGACTTCAGTTCAGCCATGACATCGGCCAGAGGGATGCCGCTCGCGCGCAGCACGACGAGCAGATGGAACAGCACATCGGCCGATTCCTTGGTCAGTCCCTCACGGTCCTTCATCACGGCGGCAAGGGCGGCCTCAACCCCCTCCTCGCCGAGTTTCTTCGCGCATTTCTCGATACCGGAGTCAAGAAGCTGGCGCGTGTAGGAGACGGACGGGTCCGCCGTGGCCCTCTCGGCGACAAGGCGCTCAAGGGCGGAGAGGTCGAAATCGCTCATAGGCTTTACCCCCTTGGCGGATCACGCCGCACGGCAACCCCCGCTGCCGCCATATGGGCCTTCACCTCGTCTATGGTGAACGTGCCGAAATGAAAGACGCTCGCCGCCAGAACGGCGCTCGCATGTCCCTCGTTAACCCCATCGACGAAATGCTGCAACGCACCGACCCCGCCGGAGGCCACGACCGGCACCGGTACCGCGTCCGCGACCGCGCGCGTCAGCTTGAGGTCGTAGCCGTCCTTGGTGCCGTCGCGGTCCATCGAGGTCAGCAGGATTTCGCCTGCACCGAGCGCGGCGACGTCACTTGCATACTCCACCACGTCGATACCGGTCGGGCGCCTTCCCCCGTGGGTGAAGATTTCCCAGCGCCCCTCGGCGACCTTCTTGGCATCGACCGCAACAACGATCGCCTGCGCGCCGAACTTGTCGGCCGCCCGGCCGACGATCGTGCGGTCGGCAACGGCGGCGGAATTGATCGACACCTTGTCGGCTCCCGCCAGCATGAGATTGCGGATGTCCTCGACCGTGCGGACACCGCCGCCGACCGTCACCGGCATGAAGCAGTTCTCGGCCGTGCGCGCGACAACATCGAGAAGGATCGCGCGCTCTTCGTGGCTCGCCGTAATGTCGAGAAAGCACAGCTCGTCCGCACCGGCGGCGTCATAGGCCTTGGCCGCCTCGACCGGATCTCCCGCATCGATCAGATCGACGAACTTGACGCCCTTGACGACACGGCCGTCCTTTACGTCGAGGCACGGAATGATGCGGACCTTCAGCGACATCAGCCGCGAGCCTCCTGCACGAGCTTGATGGCCTCATGAACATCGAGACGACCGTCGTAAATCGCACGGCCGGTGATAGCGCCGGCGATCGTCCGATTGTCCGGCTGAAGAAGCGTCTTTACGTCCTCGATGCCAGCAAGCCCGCCGGAGGCAATGACCGGGATGGACACCGCTTCCGCGAGCGCGCGCGTGCCGTCGAAATCGAGACCTTTCAGAAGCCCGTCTCGCCCGATATCGGTGTAGATGATCGCCGCGATCCCGGCATCCTCGAAGCGTTTGGCAAGTTCGATGGCGCCGAGTTCGGACACTTCGGCCCAGCCCTCGACCGCGACCTTGCCGCCCTTCGCGTCAATACCGACGGCGACCTTGCCGGGAAACTCCTTCGCGGCACGCTTGACGAAATCGGGATCGCGCACGGCGGCCGTGCCGAGAATGACACGCGAAATGCCGCGCTTGAGCCAGCCTTCGACACCCGTCATGTCGCGAATGCCACCACCGAGCTGCACCGGAATCTCGACGCAATCGATCACCGCTTCCACGGCCTGCAGGTTGATCGTCTGCCCGGCGAAGGCGCCATCGAGATCGACGACATGCACCCACTCGAAACCGGATTCTTGAAAACCCTGCGCAACGGCGGCGGGATCGCTGCCATACACGGTCGCCTGGTCCATATCGCCCTGCTTCAGGCGAACGACCTGCCCTTGTTTCAGATCGATGGCAGGATAAAGGATCATGGTTCCCATCTCAGGAAGTTGGCGAGGATCTGCAATCCGAGGAGCTGGCTTTTCTCGGGATGAAACTGCGTGCCGGCAACATTGCCGCGCGCGATCATCGCCGTGACCGGACCGCCATAGTCCGCCGTTGCCAGCACATCGGCGGCATCGTCCGGCACGAAATGAAAGGCGTGCAGAAAGAATGCATGAAGACCCGACGTTCCGAGATCGATACCCTCGAGAAGTTTGTGCGTACGCGTAGCCTCCAGCGTGTTCCAGCCCATATGCGGAACCTTGAGGTCGCGCCGGGCGGGTTCGACCCGGACGACCTTTCCGGGAACCCAGTCGAGCCCCGGCGCGCCTTCATGCTCGAGGCCTTCTGTCGCGAGAAGCTGCATGCCGATGCAGATGCCGAAAAAGGGCGTTCCCTTTTTCCGCACCGCGGCCTCCAGCGCCTCGTCCAGACCCTCCACCGCCGCGAGGCCACGACGGCAATCGGGAAACGCGCCATCGCCCGGAAGGACGATGCGGTCGGCTGTCAGCACGCGCTCGGGATCGGAGGTTATCTCCACTTTGGCGCCACCCGCTTCGAGCGCCTTTGCGGCCGAGCGCAGATTGCCCGCGCCGTAATCGACAAGCGCGACATTCATCGCAAACCCTCCGGCCGCGGAAACAGGCCGAGCACGTCACACGCCGCCGAAGGCCCGGCTGGCATGGTCTTCATCGGAGCAAGCGTTGCATGTACGATATCCGGCGCGCCGCGACCTTCGAAGAACACGAGCTCGGCTTCGGTGCGGTTCCTCGCCAGAACACTCCCGGCATGCACGAAGCCCCGCTTCAGCAGCTTGCGGCGATAGAGGTCGTTGCCTTCAAAGCCGGCGTACAGATTTCCGATCAGCGCCAGCAGGGCGCCAGCCTGATCGTTCAGCGGAAGAAGGCTTCCTCCGAGCCCGGCAACTCCTGCGATCGCGACATAGATCAGCGTTCCGAGCCACAGCCGGTTCACCAGAAGCCATGGCAACGGGATCAGCAGCGCGGGCCAGGAAAAGCCGTCCTTCACCAGAACGGTCTGGTCCGCCCGCTGCTCCGCCGAGGTCGGGGTGCGGGGCTCATATGCCGTCCACATACGCATGACTGACTCAGCCGCCGAGGCTGCCTTTTGTCGAGGGAACACGATCCGCCGTCCGCGGATCGACGGCAAGAGCCGTGCGCAGAACGCGCGCGAGGCCCTTGAAGCAGCTCTCCGCGATATGGTGCGCGTTGGCGCCATATAGGGTTTCGACGTGCAGCGTCACCCCGGCATGGGTGGCGAAGCCCTGGAAAAATTCACGCACGAGCTCGGTGTCGAAGTCGCCGACCTTCTGGGCCGTGAACTCGGTCCGCCAGACAAGGAACGGGCGGCCGGACACATCGAGCGCAACGCGCGTCAGCGTCTCATCCATCGGCAGCAGCACATCGGCATAGCGCGTGATGCCTTTGAGATCGCCCAGCGCCTGCCGCACCGCCTGGCCGAGCGCGATGCCGATGTCTTCCGTCGTGTGATGAAAGTCGATGTGGGTGTCGCCCTTCGCGGCAATGTCCATGTCGATCAGCGCGTGGCGCGCCAGGAGATCCAGCATGTGGTCGAGAAAGCCCACGCCTGTCGCGATCTTCGCTTTGCCGTCGCCGTCGAGGTCGATGGTGACTGTGACATCGGTCTCGCTCGTCTTGCGGGAGATGGTCGCGCGGCGGGTCATGGCTGTTTCCTGAAATGCGTGTTGGGGGACCAGATCACAAAAGGATGAAAATCCCCTCAAATCCCCGGCCCTTGAACCCGGGGAAGGCCGGGTCTTTAGCAAAGCCTGTCGAACGGTTCCAGTTCTACCGGCTGCGCCGCAACCGCACATAAAGCGCGCCGGCCCCGCCATGTGCCTGCGACGCCTCCGAAAACCCGATCACGATGTTTCGCAGAACGGGCTCGGCAAGCCAGACCGGAACAAGACGTTTCAAGACGCCGCGCTCCTCGAACATCGGCACATCGGCCTCTCGCCGTCCCTTGCCGGTGATCACCAGAACCACGCGCGAGCCGCGGGACTGGTGCTCCTGAAGGAAGCGGATGAGGCGGGAATGCGCCTCGTCCTGCCGGTAGCCATGCAGATCGAGTCGGCCATCGACCTCGCCACCACGGCGCAAAGTGCGTGCAAGCTTGGGCTCCAGCGGCGCCAGCGGAGGCGGGGCGGGAGCCTTGGCTGCCAGAGACGACGGCTTGCGGAGTTTCGGCAAGGGGTCGGACGGAGGCGGCGCGGCTTCGCGCACGTCTTCGGCGGCCTCGGATTCCTCCAGACGGGCTCGCCCCGGCAAAGGCGAAACGGTTTTGGCGACCGCCTTCCAGAGGACTTTTTCCTCGGAGGTCAGGCCGCGCTTTCGGCGCGGCCGTTTCGGCGACTCGGTCACAACGCTGGTTCCGCGCGCGGAACCAGAACGATGAAACGTCCGTCGTTGCGGATTCGCCCGGCAATCTGGCCGGCTTCATGGCCCGTTCCGATGAAGATGTCGGCCCGTGCGGTGCCCCGGATCGCGGCGCCCGTGTCCTGCGCGATCATCAGGCGGCGCACGGGTTTCACCATGCCGTTAACATCGGGCAGCGGCACATCCATGAAGACGGGTAGGCCGTAAGGCCAAATCCCGTCGTCGACCGCAAGGCTGCGCCCGCCGGTCACCGGCACGCCCTGGCCCCCGATGGGACCTTCATGGTCCGCACGCCCCTCGTCGAGGCGGAAGAAGATGTAGCTGCGGTTGGCGCGCATGAGATCGGGCGCCTGTTTCGGATGGGCGGCAAGCCAGGCCCGGATGGACTGCATGCTCGCCTGCTCGCGCGTCATCACTCCGCGCTCCACAAGCACCCGCCCGAGCGGCGTGAACGGATAGCCGTTTCGTCCCGCAAAATTCACCCGGATCGCCTTGCCGTCCGGAAGACGCACGCGCGAGGATCCCTGAATGTGAACGAAGAACGCATCGATGGGGTCGAGCCAGACGAGTTCGAGCCCCTGTCCGGCGAAGGCTCCGGCCTCGATAGCGCCGCGATCGGGAAACGGGTCGGGGATCGGTCCCTTGGGAAATGCCAGCAGCGGCGCCCGGAATCGGCGCGTCGGCGTCAGCGAGCCCTGCATCTCCGGCTCGTAATAGCCGGTGTAGCGGCCATGCGTATCGACCAGTGCGGGAGCGAACCAGCGTTCAAAGAATGCGCGGGCGGTTCTCCGGTCGACGTTCGGGGGGAGCGCCAGCGCCGCCGCACAGGCTTTGTCGAGGCGTGCCTCCGGCGGAAGTTTCGGCGTGCGGGGCGGGGGCTTGCTGTTCAAGGCCGCGCAACTTGTCCGGAACGGAATCAGCGCTTCCGCGTGATTGTCGTCCGCCCATCCCGGCACCGCCGCGAAGAGAATTGGCTGCAAGGCTGCTGCGGGCGCAACGCAGGCGCTCGCGGCCCACAGCCCAACGAGACAGGACAGGCGGAAAGATCGGGCAGGCGTCACGCCGATTCGGTGCGAACAAGCTTCCAGTTCGGATCGCGCGAGCCGACATCGCGAGCAAAAGCCCAGACATCGACAACCTCGACGACCTTTTCCGGATCGCCATCGAGCACCGCTCCAGCCTTGTCGCGCGTTACGGTCACGAGCTGCGAGGAGAACTTGATCTCGACCTCCGCAACGCCACCGTTGAGCTCGGCGCCGCAGATCTTGGCCTTGTCGATGGACACGAAGGTCGTCTCGACGGTCTCGCCCTTGCGTTCGCGGTCGGCGATCGTCGATGCGAAGCTCTCGTAGACGTCTTTCGACAAAAGGGTTTTCAGCGTCTTGGTGTCGCCCGACGCGAATGCCGTCACGATCATCTCGTAGGCGCTCCGGGCTCCCTCGACGAAGGCGTGGGCGTCGAAGCTCGGATCGACCGCAGCGATCTCCGTAAGGCCGGTTTCGGCGCCGCTGTTCGGATCATAGGACCCCTTGAAGCGCTCCGCCGGAGGCGGCGGCGGGTCGAGAGGCGAATCGGTGCGCGGCGGCAGGGTCACCACATTGTCGTTGGGGCCGGGCTGCGGCGCTTCGCGGCGCGCATACGGATCGTAGGGCGGTCGTTCACTGCCGGTGCGCGTGCCGAGCACGCTGCGCAGGCGCAGGAAAATGAAGACCGCCAGAACAAGAAAAATGACGGTGTAGATGTCGAACACGTCGCTCATTGCCACCCTGGTGGAACGCCGCCTTGCGGCTTGGATTGGTTCATATATGGGCTATTGGCTGGTTTGCGCCAGCCATTTAGATCACACACACGCATGCTTGCAGGCAAAGCGAAGGGCGTGTTAGCCACCCCCGCCGAAGCCTTTGGCATTCTTGGGGAGCGTAGCATGGCACAGGGAACGAACAATGGCGGGGAAGAACCCGTGCAACCGGCTCTGGGTGTCCTTGCTCAGTATATAAAAGACCTCTCCTTCGAGAACCCCGGCGCGCCTCTCACTTTGGCGCAGGGCAGTCAGGCGCCCAACATCCAAATTCAAGTTAACGTGAACGCGCGCGGCCTCAACGAAAACGACGTCGAGGTCGAACTGAAAATCGAGGGTCAGGCCGGGCAGGGCACGGAAACGGTGTTCCGTTTCGACATCGTCTATGCCGGCGTTTTCCGCATTCAGGGCGTTCCGCAGGACCAGCGCGCGCCCTTCATACTGATCGAGTGCCCGCGCCTGCTCTTCCCGTTCGCACGGCAGATCGTTGCGGACGCGGTGCGCGGCGGCGGCTTCCCGCCGCTTCTGATCGATCCCATCGATTTTGCGACATTGTATCGTCAGCGGCTTGCCGCAGAGACGCCGGTCGCCAGCGCCTAATTTCGGGCGGGCGGGCCATCGTAGGCACGCCACAACGCCTTATCCCCGAGCGCTTCGACAAAGCCGGCATGGGCGACAAGGTCCGCTTCCGTCAGGCGCGGTGCGAGCGGTGAGGGCCGGACCGACACCGCTATCTCCTCAACGTCGATCTCGATGCGTCGCGTGTCGGCAGGCGCCAGAACCAGACTGGCCTGGCGGCCTCCCATCAGCTCGGCATAGACCTCGGCCAGAAGCTCGGCATCGAGAAGCGCGCCATGCTTGGTGCGGCGTGAATTGTCGATTCCGTAACGTGCGCACAAATCGTCGAGGCGGTTCGACGCAAAGCCATGCCGCCTCCGCGCAAGCGACAGCGTATCGACGATACGATCGCGCAGGAGCGCGGGTTTGCCGCAACGTTCAAGTTCGGCGTTGAGAAAGCCGAAGTCGAACATGGCATTGTGGGCCACGAGCCTGGAATCTTCTCCGACAAACGCCAGAAAATCATCGACGATGTCGCGAAAGCATTTGTGCCCGGACAGGAATTCCGCAGACAGCCCGTGAATGCGAAAAGCCTCATCGGGCATATCGCGCTCGGGATTGATGTAGACGTGGAAAGTCTGGCCCGTCGGAATCGAGTTGAGCACCTCGACGCAGCCGATCTCGACCACCCGATCGCCCTTCAGCGCATCGAGGCCTGTCGTTTCCGTATCGAAGATGATTTCGCGCATCTGGGTGTCCCGCCTCTTGCGGAATCTATCACACGGCCGGACTGGCCGTGAACCGCTCGACGATTCCACGCACAGCCTTGCGCGTGTCGTCTTTGTCGCCCGATGTGTCGATCACGATGTCCGCCCGCGCTCTTTTCTCCGCATCCGGCATCTGCCGTTTGAGGATCGCGCTCAGCTTTTCGTCGGACATCCCCGGGCGCTCGAGAACGCGCGCGCGCTGTATGTCTTCCGGCGCGGACACGACCGCAACGAGATCGCTGCGTCCGTCCTGCCAGTTCTCGAAGAGCAGCGGAATATCGAGCACCGCGAGCTGCGCGCCGGACAGAAGCGCTGCGTCCACGAAAGCGCGCTCCATGCGATGGACGAGCGGATGCACGATGGATTCGAGCTGTGCCAACGCGGATGGAGTGTTCAGCACGGCCTTCGACAAAAGCGTGCGGTCGACTTCGTTCTCCCGCGTCGTGCCTGGAAAGGCCGCCTCGATCAGCGGGACTGCCTCGCCGCGATAGAGTTCGTGGACGGCCTTGTCGGCCTCGAACACCGGAACACCCTCGTCGGCAAACATCCGCGCAACCGTCGACTTGCCCATTCCGATCGATCCGGTCAGGCCGAGCACGATCATGCGCCGCTCTTTATATCGGCTTCGATCAAAGCACGAAGTTCAGGCGTGACCTCGGGCGTCACGCCGAACCATCTGGCAAATGCAGGCACTGCCTGGTGTAACAACATGCCAAGGCCATCGACCGTGCGATTGCCACGGCGTTCGGCATCTTCCAGCAGTTTGGTCTTCAGCGGCACATAAACGAGATCGTTGACGACAGCGGCCGGGTTCAACCCGTCGAGCGTGATGTCGAGCCCCGGTTTTCCGATCATGCCGAGACTGGTCGCGTTAACGACGAGCGTGGCGTCGCCAAACAGCTCCGGCAGCTCCGCATAAGTGTGCGCCGACGCATTTGCGCCGAATGTGCGAGCGAGCTCCTCGGCACGATCGAGGCTGCGGTTGACGATGGCAATTTTCGCCGCCCTTCTTTGCGTGAGCCCGTAGACGACAGCGCGTGCCGCACCGCCCGCTCCAAGAACAATGGCATTCAGCGGCGCGGCATCCCAGCCCGGCGCGAGCTGATCGAGATTTGCAAGAAAGCCGGTGATGTCCGTGTTCGTCCCGAAGCGCCTTCCGTCCTCGTGCCAGATCGTATTGACGGCACCGATCGCCCGCGCGGTGTCATCGACGCCATCGAGCCACTCCATCACCTCTTCCTTGTGCGGAACGGTGACGTTGCAGCCGGCAAAATCCGGCCCGATGCGTGAAACGAAAGCCTGAAGTCCATCGGGGGCTACTTCCAGCTTGTCATAGGAGCCGGACAGTCCGTGGCGCTTGATCCAGTAGCCGTGGATGAGCGGCGAACGCGATTGCCGGATGGGCCATCCGATAACGCAGGCACGGATCATGCGATCACCATTCCCTGTCGTCGCAGGATGTCGAGCAGGGGAACAAGCGGAAGTCCGAGCACGGTGAAATGATCGCCCTCGACCCGCTCGAAAAGATGCACGCCCGCGCCCTCGAGTTGATAGGCGCCGACACTCTGGGTCACCGCATTGCCCGCTTGTGCGAGATAGCGGTCGAGAAACTCTTCCGAGAACGCCCGCATCAGTAGTCGCGCGGTGGACAGGCAGGTCGTCACCACCTCTCCATCGCGAACGAGCGCCGCCGCGGAATGCAGCACATGTTCCCGTTCGCGCAGACCCAGAAGTTGCCGGCGTGCGGCCGCGAGCCCTGAGGGTTTGTGAAGACGCTCGGATCCGACGGCCAGCGTCTGATCCGCACCAAGCACGAAGCGTTGCGGATGCACCAGGCTTACGGCCTTCGCTTTCGCGACGGCGAGTTCCTTTGCGATCACGTCGGCCGCGGCCCCGGAGGATGAAACGACATCCTCGATCGCACGTTCATCAACGTCGGCCGGCACAACCTCGATGGGAATGCCGGCAGCGCGCAGCATCGACGCTCGCGAGGAACTGCCGGAAGCAAGGATAAGCGGCCAGGGCTCGATCCAGAGCGGATGGGCGAGATCGGTCATGTGAGTATGTGTGTATATCTGTGACTAACGCGGATGGTTTGGACGAGCCGGGCGCAGTCTGGGGGTATGTGCCAATTCGATCAACAGGCGTCCCGTCCGGGATAGATTGAATCTCGCCATGTGGAGAAGTCGAACAAGACGCTCTTTGCGTCTCGGAGAAAGCGCTGCGCGTTTCACCGTCGGGAATGTGGGCTTCTTGTGAATGCGGAACATCCCCGCTAATCAGCCCCCATACTAAAACAGAACTAAAGATCTAAACTGGTTTATAAAGGGTTAACGGTCCTGAGCTTCGATCGACCAAAGCTTCTTCTCGATGTCCTGAAGGGCAATCGGGCCGACAGACCACCGCTCTGGCTCATGCGGCAGGCCGGGCGTTATCTGCCCGAATATCGTGACCTCAGAGCCAAGGCCGGCTCCTTTCTCGATCTTTGCTACAACCCGGATTTTGCGACCGAGGTCACGCTTCAGCCGATCCGCCGGTTCGGATTCGATGCTGCCATTCTGTTCTCGGACATTCTGATCATTCCCCACGCGCTCGGGCTTCACCTGGATTTTCTTCAGGGCGAAGGGCCGAAGCTCGAAACGGTGACGTCGGTTCAGGACCTGTCGAAGCTCTCGCCGGAGCTCGATCCCGCCAAGGTCGGGAAAGTTTATGAGGCGGTGCGCCAGGTCCGTGCTGCGCTCCCCGCGCAAACGACGCTCATCGGATTTGTCGGCGGGCCGTGGACGGTTGCAACCTACATGGTCGCAGGGCGCGGATCCTCCGATCATGCCGAGGCGCGGCTGTGGGCGCTGCGGGATCCGAACGGGTTCGCCCGCCTCATCGATCGTCTCGTCGAGGCCTCGATCCAGCATTTGTTCGGGCAGATCGCGGCCGGTGCGGAAGCTGTCCAGATTTTCGACAGCTGGGCGGGAGAATTGCCGGAGAGCGAGTTCGAGCGCTGGAGCCTGAAGCCGATCGCCGAGATCGTGGCAGGGCTGAAAGCGCGCCATCCGGATCTTCCGGTCATTGTCTTTCCGCGTGCCTCCGGATCGAAGCTGGTGCTTGTCGCGCGCCATCTTCCCGGCTGTGCTGTGGGGCTCGACACCAGCGAGAGCCTGGGAGCTGTCCGCGATCTGCTGCCCTCCGGAACGACCGTGCAGGGAAATCTCGATCCGATTGCGCTCGTCGCCGGCGGAGAACGCCTCGATTCCGAGATCGACCGGATCCGGTCAGGCTTTGCCGACCGGCCGCATATTTTCAATCTGGGGCATGGCATCCGGCAGGAAACGCCCATTGCCCATGTCGAACGCCTCGTGACGCGGCTTCGGGAATCGTTCTAAACTGTGGCGATGCTTTATCTTTGGCTGAAGGCCTTCCACATCATCGCCGTCGTCGCTTGGATGGCGGCCCTGTTCTATCTGCCGCGCCTCTTCGTTTACCACGCGGAGGCGGCGGCGGGTTCGGAGAAGTCCGAGACCTTCAAGGTGATGGAACGGCGCCTGCTGAAGGCCATCGCCAATCCGGCGGCCCTCGCGGTCTGGATCCTCGGCCTTTGGCTCGCCTATGAGGCAAGCGCCTGGTCGCAGCCATGGCTGCACGCGAAACTTCTCTTCGTTGTGCTGATGACCGGCTTCCACCATTTTTGCTCGGCCTCGGTGAAAAGATTTGCGGCGGATAAGAACACCCGATCGGCCAAATTCTTCCGCATCGCGAATGAGGTTCCGACGGTCCTTCTCATCGCAATCGTGATCCTGGTCGTGGTGAAACCGTTCTGATCCGCCGAAAAAGCCTCTTGCGAGGCGGTCGGCGAATCCGTAAAGCTATTGTCCTCTCCCCGCAGATGCGCGTCCGGCTTTTGTTTGGAACACCGCGGCGCCAAAGCGAATTGGCTGAAGACCAGCCTGCCGCTACGCAGCCTGCGATTTATCTCCCCATCTCTTTCGCCCAAGGGCGAAACCCATCCGTGAAGGCTCCCCAATGGAGATCAGGCTCCAGGACCTGAAAAATAAGACGGCGCAGGAACTCCTCGCGCTCGCCGAAGAATTCGAAGTCGAAAACGCATCGACGCTGCGCAAGCAGGAACTGCTTTTCGCCATTCTCAAACAGCACGCCGCCCGCGATGTCGAAATCATCGGCGCTGGTGTCGTCGAAGTCCTCCAGGACGGTTTCGGCTTTCTGCGATCGCCCGATGCGAACTACCTGCCGGGGCCGGACGACATCTATGTCTCGCCCTCGCAGATCCGCCGTTTCTCGCTGCGCACCGGCGACACGGTCGAGGGTCACATCCGCAGCCCGAAGGACGGCGAACGCTATTTCGCTCTGCTGAAGGTCAATACGCTCAATTTCGAAGATCCGGACGCGGCGCGTCACAAGGTCCACTTCGACAATCTCACGCCGCTCTATCCCGATGAGCGTCTGCGGATGGAGATCGAGGATCCCACCCTCAAGGACAATTCGGGCCGCATCATCGACATCGTCGCACCGATCGGCAAAGGCCAGCGCGGCCTCATCGTTGCGCCGCCGCGCACGGGTAAAACGGTTCTGCTGCAGAACATCGCCCGCTCGATCACCGCCAATCATCCGGAATGCTATCTGATCGTTCTTCTGATCGACGAGCGTCCGGAAGAAGTCACCGACATGCAGCGCACGGTGAAGGGCGAGGTCGTTTCCTCGACCTTCGACGAGCCGGCGGTGCGCCACGTCCAGGTTGCCGAAATGGTCATCGAGAAGGCCAAGCGCCTTGTCGAGCATGGACGCGACGTCGTCATCCTGCTCGATTCGATCACCCGCCTCGGCCGTGCCTACAACACGGTCGTTCCGTCATCCGGAAAGGTGCTTACCGGCGGTGTCGACGCGAACGCGCTGCAGCGTCCCAAGCGCTTCTTCGGTGCCGCGCGCAACATCGAGGAGGGCGGCTCGCTGACCATCATCGCAACCGCCCTGATCGACACCGGCTCGCGTATGGACGAAGTCATTTTCGAAGAATTCAAGGGCACGGGCAATTCCGAGCTTATCCTCGACCGCAAGGTGTCCGACAAGCGCATCTTCCCGGCGATGGACATCACCCGCTCCGGCACCCGCAAGGAAGAGCTGCTCACCGATCCGGTCACGCTCAAGAAAATGTATGTGCTTCGCCGCATCCTCAATCCGATGGGAACGGTCGATGCCATCGAGTTTCTCATGGACAAGATGCGCCAGACCAAGAACAACGGCGACTTCTTCGATTCGATGAACACCTGACGCGGCCGGTTTCGGCCACGTCCCTACACATCATGCAAAGCGCGCTTCGCCCCGGCGGAGCGCGTTTGCATTTGCGGCAAGCGCATCCGGCTCGGCAATCGGCAGGCCACAGACATTCCCCGCGCACACCAAAGCCCTGGGGCCGCCGTCTGCAAGGTTTCGTGCGGGATGATTGTCCGGCAGGGCCTCCGCATTCTTCACGGCATTCACCGTTCTGGCGATGAAGGGCAGGTCCTTCGCCGCGGCTGTGAGCGCACCGGAGGCATCGCCGACAATCGCGATCTCAAGTCCCGCGAGCCGCGTGTCCAGCCCGTTAAGGATCGACAGATGGCCGAACACATCGCGTGCCGCGCTTCCGGCAAGACTTCGGATGAGTGTATCGGCGCGTGCGGTGTAACTTTCCTTACCGGTCAGTACGGCCAGTTTGAGAAGGGCATCCAGCGCCAGACCGGCGGCGCTCGGCACGGCCTCGTCGCGCGAGGCGAGCGGCCGCACGGCAAGGCTTTCGCCGTCGTCGGCGGTCAGGAAGAGGCCGCCATCCGGTGTTGAGTAATGGCGGTCGAGCGCGGCCATCCACTTTTCCGCTTGGGCGATGTAATCGGCCTCGCCGGAAACCTCGAACAGCGCAAGCGCAGCGCGCGTCATGCTGGCGAGATCGCTTGCAAAGCCCGGATAGATCATATGCCCATCGCGGAACGAGTGACCGAGCCGGTCGCCGCGGCCTGTTTCACGTGAAACAAAGTCGAACGCGGTACGTGCAAGCACAAGCCAGTCCGGACGCTGGAACACCGAAGAGGCGCGCGCGAGCGCCGCGATCATGAGGCCGTTCCAGTCGGTCAGGATCTTGTCGTCGAGACCGGGCCGGACACGCTTTGCCCGGGCGTCGAGCAGCTTGGTGCGCAGCGGCGCAAACCGGGCTTCGTCCAGATCCGTCTCGACGCGGAGGCGATTGGGAATCGAGACGCCTTCCCAGTTTCCGTCGGGCGTAATGTCGTAGGCCGCGCTGAAAGCAGCGCCGTCCTCCGGGCCGAGCACCGCGTCCACGTCCGTGCGCGTCCAGATATAGAATTTGCCTTCGTGCCCCTCGGAATCGGCGTCGAGGCTCGATGCAAAACCGCCGCCCGGCACCACCATTTCACGTGAAAGCCAGCCCACGGTTTCCTCCGCGCGGCGGCGAAACAGATCGTCGCCCGAGGATTGGAAGGCGAGGGCGAGCAGTTCGAGAAGCTGGGCGTTGTCGTAGAGCATCTTTTCGAAGTGCGGGGCGAGCCATTGCTCGTCGACCGAATAGCGGGCGAAACCGCCGCCGACATGATCGTAGATGCCGCCCTGGCAGATGCGGCTCAGGGAGTGGAGAAAATGATCGCTGTACCTCGGTTCGCCGGTCCGGTCGCCCGCGCGCCAAAGAAATTCGAGGAGGGGCGTGTTCGGAAATTTAGGGGCCCCCTTCATGCCTCCGTGGATCGGGTCCATCACGCCCGCAAGCTGGTTCGCAACCGTGTCGAGGTCGGCGCGCGTGAGATCCATGGCATGCCCAGTGCTTTGCGGGCCAATGCGCTCGAGAATCGCGTTGATGGTTTTCGTCACCTCCTCACCGCGGTCGCGATAGGCTTGCGCGATGCCTTGCAAAACCTCTGTGAATCCGGGTCGTCCGTAAGCGGAGCGGTGCGGAAAGTAGGTGCCGCCGAAGAATGGCGCGCCATCCGGTGTGAGGAACATGGTCAGTGGCCAGCCGCCCTGTTGGCCCATAGCGTGCAGCGCGGACATATAGACCTGATCGACATCCGGACGTTCCTCGCGGTCGACCTTGATGTTCACATAAAGCTCGTTCATCACCTCGGCCGTTGCGGCGTTCTCGAAGCTTTCATGCGCCATGACGTGGCACCAATGGCAGGCCGCATAGCCGACAGAGAGCAGAATGGGCTTGCCTGTTCGCCTGGCCTCTTCCAGTGCATCCGGCGACCAGGGCCACCAGTGAACCGGGTTGTCGGCGTGCTGGCGCAGATAGGGGCTCGTCTGGTCGGCCAGTCTGTTCTTGCTCATCGGTCCCCGCTTCTGGAAAACATGCCAAGCCTTATGCACGCCGAAAGTTTCACGTGAAACACCTTCTCGATCAGGACACGATCTTTGCGCCTTCCACCGCTCCGGGCCGAGCGGGGATCGCGGTCGTTCGTATCTCCGGGAGGCAGGCAGGAGAAGCCCTGCGCGCACTGTCTGACATAGTGCCAGAACCGCGGCGCGCCAGACTTGCGGCCCTGAAACATCCTGTCTCGGGAGAACTGCTCGATCGCAGTCTCGTGCTCTGGTTTCCCGGACCGCATTCGGTGACGGGAGAGGATGTCGCGGAACTGCATTTGCATGGAGGGCGGGCTGTGCTCGCCGCGGTGCTGGGTGCGCTGGGGGGTATGCCGGGATTGCGCCCCGCCGAAGCGGGCGAGTTCACCCGACGCGCCTTTGAAGGCGGAAAGATGGACCTCGCCGAGACGGAAGCCCTGGCCGATCTGCTCGATGCGGACACGGCCTCCCAGCGGCGGCAGGCCCTTCGCGGGCTCGATCACGGCATCGGGCAGAAGGCCGACACCTGGCGGGAGAAACTGATCGAAGCTCTGGCTCTGGCCGAGGCGGAGATCGATTTTCCGGATGAGGGCGATGTGCCCGTCGGTCTTACCGGCCGTGCCCACCAGATCGCCGCGTGTCTGGCCGATGAACTTCGTGCGGCTCTGGCGCAGAGCGGCGGCGAACGTTTGCGCGAAGGAGCGGTCGTCGTCATCGCCGGTCCGCCGAATGCGGGCAAGTCGTCGTTTCTTAACCGCGTCGCTCGGAGGGAGGTCGCGATTGTATCGCCCCATGCGGGGACGACGCGCGACATGATCGAGGTCGCGGTGGACCTTGGCGGCTATCCCGCGACCTTCATCGACACGGCCGGGCTTCGGGAAACCGCCGATCCGGTGGAGCAGGAGGCATTGCGTCGGGCACGGGACAGGGCATCCCGGGCCGATCTCGTCCTCTGGTTCGAGGCGCCGGACGCAATCGGGGCGCCGGACGCCAGCGGCGACGTGCCGGTCTGGCGGGTTCGGAACAAGAGCGATCTTGCGCCTGTTCCGGGGCTCGAAGGTTTCACGATATCCGCGCTCTCGGGCGACGGCGTGTCCCCCTTGCTGTCCGCGATGGAGGTCTGGCTCCGCGATGTTTTCGAACCGGGCGAATCCGCGCTCATAACGCGGGCGCGTCACCGCACGGCCCTCACGGAAGCGCTTTCGCATCTCGACGAGGCGGGCCGGCAGGCCCTGCCGGAACTGTTTGCGGAAGAACTCCGCTTGTCGGGCCGCGCGCTGGGTCGTATCTCAGGGCGTGTCGATGTCGAGCATGTGCTGGACTCGATCTTTCTCTCTTTCTGTATCGGCAAGTGACGTTTCACGTGAAACAGGGTTTCGATGTCATTGTGATCGGCGGCGGCCACGCCGGATGCGAGGCGGCCTCGGCGGCGGCGCGCATGGGCGCGAAGACGGCGCTTGTCACGCACAGCTTCGCGACGATCGGGGCCATGTCCTGCAACCCGGCCATCGGCGGGCTCGGCAAGGGCCATCTCGTGCGCGAGGTCGACGCGCTGGACGGGCTGATGGGCCGGGTGGCGGATCGGGGAGGCATTCAGTTCCGCGTGCTGAACCGCCGCAAAGGTCCCGCCGTGCGCGGACCGCGCACGCAGGCGGACCGCAAGCTCTATGCGGCGGCCATGCAGCAGGAAATCCGTGAACACGCCAATCTCGACGTTGTCGTGGGGGAGGCGGATGATCTCGACATCGGCGCAGCCGGTGTCGAGGCTGTCATCCTCAAGGACGGCACGCGGCTCGCCTGCGGGGCGGTGGTGCTCACCACCGGCACGTTCCTGTCCGGCCTCATCCACATCGGCGAAACGAAAATCCCCGCCGGTCGCGTGGGGGAGGCTCCGGCACTCGGGTTGTCACGCACCCTGAAAGCACAGGGATTCGCGCTGGGCCGCCTCAAGACCGGCACGCCCGCCCGCCTCGACGGCAAGACCATCGATTATTCCGCATTGGAGGCGCAGCCGGGCGACGAGGAGCCGGAACCCTTTTCGTCGCTGACAACACGGATCGACAATCCCCAGATCCTCTGCCACATCACGCGCACGACCCCCGAAACGCACGCCATCATACAGGCGAACATTCATCGGGCACCGATGTATTCCGGCCAGATCGACAGCCGCGGTCCGCGCTATTGCCCAAGCATCGAGGACAAGGTCGTCCGCTTCAACGAGCGCGACAACCACCAGATCTTCCTCGAGCCCGAGGGCCTCGACGACGACACCGTCTATCCAAACGGAATTTCGACATCCTTGCCCGAGGACGTTCAGCACGCTCTGCTGGCAACCATTCCTGGCCTCGAAAAAGTCCGCATGATCCGGCCCGGCTACGCCATTGAATATGATTATGTTGATCCCCGCGAGTTGACGCCGACTCTTGAAACCAAGCGGGTGCCCGGCCTGTTTTTCGCGGGACAGATCAACGGCACCACAGGCTATGAGGAGGCCGCCGCGCAGGGCCTGCTGGCGGGCCTCAACGCCGCCCGGCGGGCAGGCGACGGTGACGGCATCACCTTCGATCGGTCCGAAGCCTATATCGGCGTTCTGGTCGATGATCTCGTGACGCGCGGTGTTTCCGAGCCCTATCGCATGTTCACCTCGCGCGCCGAATACCGGCTTTCGCTCCGCGCGGACAATGCCGACCAGCGGTTGACGGCGCGCGGCGTGGAAATCGGCTGCGTCGGCCGCGAGCGGCGCGCGCATTGGGATGCGAAATCCACAGCCCTCGTCGAGGCGCGGGCGCTTGCCCGGTCGGTCTCCCTGACGCCGAACGAGGCGAAGGCGCATGGCCTGCACATCAATCAGGACGGCGTGCGCCGGACGGCGTTCGAACTTCTTGCCCGACCGGAGATTGGTGTGAAAGAACTCGCGGCGATCTGGCCAGCCTTCGGCGATCTCGATCCGAAGATCGCGGAGCAGATCGAGATCGACGCCACCTATGCCGTCTATCTCGACCGTCAGAGCGCCGACATCGAAGCCTTCCGCCGCGAAGAGAATCGCGCCGTCCCCCACAGCCTTGATTATGGGAATATCGCCGGACTCTCCGCAGAGCTGCGCCTCAAGCTCGAAGCCGTCCGCCCGCAGACCATCGGCCAGGCGGGCCGCATCGAGGGCATGACACCGGCGGCATTGGCGCTTCTTGTCGCCCATGCCCGCCGCGCCGCATGAACACGGACCGCGCGAGGGCAGTTCAGCAGTTTCCCCATGTTTCACGTGAAACATGGGAAAGGCTGGACATCTTCGCCGCCCAGCTTGCGAAATGGCAGAAGACGATCAATCTCATCAGCCAAAAGACGCTCGGCGAGATCTGGACACGCCACATCGCAGACAGCCTTCAACTGCTCGATCTCGTGCCGGACAGCGCGCGGGTCTTTGTCGATCTTGGTTCAGGGGGAGGCTTTCCCGGCCTCGTTCTGGCAGCCGCGTTTGCCGACAGGCTCGCTGCGGAATTTCACCTCATCGAAAGCGATCAACGCAAATCGGCCTTCTTGCGGGAGGCTGCCCGGGCGATGGGCGTGCGCGTTCAGGTTCACAACACGCGAATCGAGGCGGCGCTGGAAAACTGGCCGCACGGCGCGGATGTGGTCTCGGCGCGGGCTCTTGCGCCGCTGAGCGAACTCATTTCGCTCGCAGCGCCTCTGTTGAAAGCGGGGACGGTGGGTCTTTTTCCAAAGGGCCAAGATATTGAGTCCGAACTGACCCAAGCCACTAGATACTGGACGATTTCTGCTACAATCATGCCGAGTCGCACGGAAGAAAGGGCTGGAATACTCGTTGTTTCCGGCCTGTCCGCGCGCTAACCAGACCGGACGGAACGGTGACACGATGAACGAACAGGTGCGGGCACCCCGCGTCTTGGCTGTGGCCAATCAGAAGGGCGGCGTCGGCAAGACGACGACGGCGATCAATCTCGGAACGGCGCTCGCCGCGATCGGTGAGAAAGTGCTCATCATCGATCTCGACCCGCAGGGCAATGCCTCGACCGGGATGGGGATCGATCACAAGAGCCGGACGTTCTCGACCTTCGACGTCATGGTCGGCGAGAAGACACTTCGCGACATCGTTCTGCCGACGGCTGTGCCGCAACTCGATCTGGCGCCCTCGACGATGGACCTCCTCGGCGTCGAAATGGAGATCGCCAGCGACCGCAACCGGGCCTACCGGCTGCGCGATGCGCTCCGTAAGCTCGCGGAGGACGGCGGCGAGCCCTACACCTATGTGCTGGTCGATTGCCCGCCGAGCTTCAACATCCTGACGATCAATTCGCTGGCGGCGGCGGCGGCGATTCTCGTGCCGCTGCAATGCGAGTTCTTCGCGCTTGAGGGCCTGTCGCAGCTCCTGAAGACGGTCGATCAGGTGCGCGCAACGCTTAATCCCGATCTGACGATCCAGGGCGTCGTCCTCACCATGTATGACGGGCGCAACAATTTGTCCGGCCAGGTCGTCGCCGACGTGCGCGAATATCTCGGCGACAAGGTCTTCGAGACGATCATTCCGCGCAATGTGCGCGTGTCGGAGGCGCCCTCGCACGGCAAGCCGGTGCTGCTTTACGATCTGAACTGCTCGGGAAGCCAGGCCTATCTGCGGCTCGCGTCCGAGATCATCCAGCGCGAGCGCAAGCTGCGTGCGGCATAAAGACTTGATGTAGTGGGGACTTTATCGTGATGGCAGACGATGCGGCTCGACCGCGGCTCGGACGAGGCCTTGCGGCCCTGATCGGCGACATGGGCGGCGACGAGGAGCGCATCGCCGCAGCACCGAAGCAGGGACAACGCCGGCTGCCCATCGAATTCCTGCGCGCCAATCTCAAAAATCCGCGCAAGACCTTCACCGAATCCGATCTCGAAGACCTCTCGAACTCGGTCCGGGAGAAGGGCGTGCTTCAGCCGATCCTCGTTCGCGAAGTGAAGGGTGCGGCGAACGCGTTCGAGATCATCGCCGGAGAGCGCCGCTGGCGCGCAGCCCAGCGCGCGGCCGTGCATGACGTACCGGTCGTTATACTTGAGATTTCCGATCAGGAAGCGCTCGAGATCGCCATCGTCGAAAACGTCCAGCGCGCGGATCTCAACGCCATTGAGGAAGCCCAAGGCTATGAGACGCTCATGGCCACCTACAAGCATTCGCAGGAGGCTCTGGCCAGGATTATCGGCAAGAGCCGAAGCCACATCGCTAACACGCTGCGGCTTCTGAAGCTCCCGGAGGATGTGCGCCAGCACGTTCTCGACGGTAAGCTCTCGGCCGGTCATGCGCGCGCGCTGCTCTCGCTTGAAGACCCGTCGGGCGCGGCAATGCGTGTCATCGATCAGGGTCTCAGCGTCCGCGAGACTGAGGCTTTGGGGCAGGCCGAATCGGGCAAGACGAAAAAGCCGGCCGCTCCGAAGAAGGACCAGGACACGACCGTTCTCGAAAAGATGCTGAGCGATGCGCTTGGGCTTGATGTCGACGTCCAGCACAAGGGCCCGGGCGGCCAGATCATCATCGCTTATTCGAATCTCGAGCAACTTGACGAGGTCGCGCGGCGACTCAAGCGCGCCCGCTGATCCGTACGCACATCAGCGGCGGCGTGCTTCTCCGGCGATCTGCGCGAGAGTGCGGCGCGCAATGATTTCTCCGAACGCGCCGGCGCGCCGCGTTTCAAGAACCGCGCTGGCGAGTCGCTGAACCACATTGTCCATACGCGCGAGCGGCCAGCGCTGAAGCGCGGCTTCCACGGCTTGCTTGCGGCGAAAGTGAAGGCCGGGCCATGCGCGTTCGATCGGTGCGTTCGATCCGCGGACCTTGTGCAGCTGAAGGGCATGACGCTGCGCGGCAAGAAGCGCAGCAGACACCGGAATGCCGGACGCCGAAAGTGTGCTCAGGCCACGTTCAAGCCCGGCAAGATCGCCGGAGAAAACCGCATCCACGGCATCGTCAAGCGCGACGGACGAGACATCCGCAACAGCTGCATCGACATCGGCCAGCGTGACGCGCTCGGTACCATGTGCGTACAAAGCAAGCTTGCCTATTTCCTGGCGGGTCGTCAGGCGGTCCGAGCCGAGCGAGGCAAGCAAAGCCTGCCGTGCGTCGGCGTCGATCCTGAGGCCGGCCTCTCCAAGTTCGCGCTCGACCAATCTGGCAATGGCCGCATCGTTGTCGGCGAAACATGGAATGGCGGCGGTCTTGGGGCTCTTCTCGCAGAGGGTGCGCAACGGCGCGCTTTTGCCGAGGTTCCCGGCTTCGATCACGACACGCGCATCGGGCGTGGGGCCGGTCAGAAGTTTTTCGACAGCACTGTGAATGGGGCGCGATCCCGCGCGGATCCATAGCGCACGCCGGCCGCCGAACAGCGGGATCGTGTGCGCTTCATCAAGCAGCCGTTCCGGGTCGGAGGCGATCTCGTCGCCATCGATCCGCACCAGCGCGAAGGCGTCGTTCGGGTCGTCGACGGCCGAGCGGGCGAGATGCTGCGCGCGTTCGGCGACAAGGCCGAGATCAGGGCCATAGAGCAGGAAGCAGAAAAGGCCGGGATCGGGACGGGCGACCGCCGCATCGGCCGCGGCTGCCTTGATCGCGACCATGAACGATCACAAGCCCTTGGTAGCGAAATGGCTCATCAGCTTTGCGCGGATCTGCCCGACCGCCACTTTTGCTGCCCGGTCTTCGGCATCGCGCTGGGCGCGGGTCGAGGCAAAACGCTGGCGGTTGCGGGTGTAGGTGGCACGGCCGAGCGCATTGCCGGACATGACGGGCGCACCCGTACCGACCCGTACCAGCGCGTAGGAGACATCGACACCGGACGTTTCGAGTTCCGGCCGGTCAGTGTAGGGATCGACGATCGCCGTCTGCGCGCCGATGACCTGCACGGTGAGGTCGAGCCGGTAAAGCGGCTTTGCCGGAACACCCGCGCCGCCGGACAGCGCGAAGATGAGTTCGTTGCGGATCTTCTGGCCGACACGTCCGTCGACCGGAAGGATGTCGATCGCGGACAGCGCGCTGTCGACCCCGACCGGGGCTGCGCCCGGAGCGGTCGAGGCAACGACCGGCGTCTGCTGCGCATACATGGGCTGAAAGCAGCCGCCGAGCGCGAGCGTTGCGCCGAGAAGAACGACAAGACGGCCGCGGCGGGCCTGGGCGGACAACGACATTTCAGACGACGACATTGACGATCCTCTGAGGGACGACGATGACCTTTTTCACCGGCTTGCCGTCGCTGGCGCGGACGATCGAATCGAGCTTGCGCACGATGGTTTCGATCTCTGCCGGCGTGGCCGTCACGGCGACGGTGATCTCGTCGCGCTTCTTTCCGTTCACCTGGACGGGCAGCGTAATCGTATCGGAGACAAGAAGCGAGCCTTCCGCCTTGGGCCATTCGGCCTCAGCCACAAGCCCGGTCTTTCCGAGTGCATGCCAGCATTCTTCGGCGAGATGGGGTGTCATCGGCGCAACGAGCTGAACAAGCGTTTCCCCCGATTCGCGCAATGCGAACAGAAGCGAGGCATCCTTGTCTTTTGCTGCGAGCTGTGTCGCGAGCGCGTTCGACAATTCGTAGAGCTTGGCCACGGCAACGTTGAAGCGCAGGCCTTCCACATTCTCGTCCACGGCGGCAATCGTCTGGTGCGTGGTGCGGCGCAGCGCGGTTGCAGCGTCGGAGAAAGTTTCCGGCTTCGGCTGCGGTGCGATGTCCGCAACGCCCTGGACGATGCGCCACAGGCGCTGCACGAAACGGTTCGCGCCTTCGACGCCCGATTCCGTCCAGATCACATCGCGTTCGGGCGGCGAATCCGACAGCATGAACCAGCGCGCGGTGTCCGCGCCGTAATGGGCGATGATGTCGTCGGGATCGACCACGTTCTTCTTCGACTTCGACATCTTTTCGATGGAGCCGATTTCGACGATTGCGCCGGATTTCGTTGCCGCGCTGCGGCTCGCGCCCTCACCTGTCATGACGATGTCGGCAGGCGAGACCCATTCGCCGTTTGCCTTGTAGGTCTCGTGGACGACCATGCCTTGCGTGAACAGGCCCGCGAAGGGCTCGCTCACGGATGTGTATCCGGCCTTGTTCATCGCGCGCGTGAAGAAGCGCGAATAGAGCAGATGCAGGATGGCGTGCTCGATGCCGCCGATATACTGATCGACCGGCATCCAGTGGTCCGCGACGTTGCGTATTGTCGGTACATCGGCATCCGGAGCCGTGAAGCGCGCGAAGTACCACGATGAATCGACGAACGTGTCCATCGTGTCCGTCTCGCGGCGCGCAGGCTTGCCGCAGATCGGGCAGGGCACGTTCTTCCAGGTCGGATGATGGTCGAGCGGATTTCCGGGACGGTCGAACGTGATGTCGTCCGGCAGCGTCACGGGAAGCTGATCGTCCGGCACCGGAACCGCGCCGTGCTCCTCGCAATGGATGATCGGGATCGGGCAGCCCCAGTAGCGCTGGCGCGAAATGCCCCAGTCGCGCAGGCGGTAGTTTACCTGGCGCTTGCCGACCGGCCGGTTGCCGAGATTCTTCGCTTCGAGCTTCTTCGCGACGGCGTTCTTCGCCTCCGGTACGGACAGGCCGTTGAGGAAATCCGAATTGACGAGCGTTCCGTCTTCGGCGCTGTCGGCTTCGAGCAAGGGCACCTGCGGGTGATCCTCGGGACCGTTCGCGACGACGCGGGTGATCGGCAGGTGATACTTCGTGGCGAATTCGAAATCGCGCTGGTCGTGGGCCGGGCAGCCGAAGATCGCGCCCGTGCCGTAATCCATCAGGATGAAGTTCGCGACGAAGACAGGCACCTTGCGCGACGGGTCGAGCGGATGCACCGCGGAGATGCCGGTGTCGTAGCCATGCTTCTCCGCGGTCTCGATGGCGGCGGCGGACGTTCCGGTCTTGCGCGCTTCCTCGATGAAAGCGGTCAGCTTCTTGTCGGATTTTGCGACGTCCTGCGCGATCGGGTGATCGGGAGCGACGGCAACGAAGCTCGCGCCGAACAGGGTGTCGGGCCGCGTCGTGTAGACCTCGACTTCGGAAAAGCCGTCCGGCGCACCTTCCAGCACGAAGCGCACCAGCAGGCCTTCGGACTTGCCGATCCAGTTCTTCTGCATCAGGCGGACCTTGTCCGGCCAGCGGTCGAGCCCGTCGAGCGCCGTCAGCAGGTCCTCCGAAAAGTCGGTGATCTTCAGGAACCATTGCGTCAGTTCGCGGATCTCGACCGGCGCGCCGGAGCGCCAGCCGTGGCCGTCAATGACCTGCTCGTTGGCGAGCACGGTGTTGTCGACCGGGTCCCAGTTCACTTTCGATTTCTTGCGGTCGACAAGGCCGACCTTCAGGAAATCGAGAAACAGCTTCTGCTGGTGGCGGTAATAGGATGGATCGCAGGTCGCGATCTCGCGCGACCAGTCGAGCGACAGACCCATGCTTTTCAGCTGGCCGCGCATAGTGGCGATGTTCGAATAGGTCCATTCGCGCGGATGGACCTTGCGCTCCATCGCGGCGTTCTCGGCCGGCAGCCCGAACGCATCCCAGCCCATCGGATGAAGAACGTTGAAGCCCTTGGCACGCTTCACGCGGGCGACGACATCGCCCATCGCGTAATTGCGCACATGGCCCATGTGAATGCGCCCCGACGGATAGGGGAACATCTCGAGCACGTAATATTTCGGGCGCGGGTCGTCATTCTTCGTGGTGAAGGTTGCAGCCTCGTCCCAGGCCTTCTGCCATTTGGGTTCGGCGTTGCGGGCGTCGTAGCGCTCCGTCGTCATGATGCGTGCCGTCTCGGAAGGTTGCGCGGCACAGGAGCCGCTGAAAGTTGCGGGAAATTGGCCTCTCGGGCGTGCCGGGTCAATGGCGAGGCTCTTCGCAAGCGCATCAAGGCATGCTTTAGCGTGAGCCATGATGCAGAACTCCCACGAACCGGCCACCGCCGCAGGCCTTGCCCACGTCACCGCGCGGCTCGACAAGGCCTGCCACGAGGCTGGACGTGCCGCCGGATCGGTGACGCTCATTGCAGTCTCCAAGACCTTCGAAACCGATGCGATCCGGCCGGTGCTCGACGCGGGTCAGCGCGTCTTCGGCGAAAACCGCGTCCAGGAAGCGCAGAAGAAATGGCCGAATCTGGCGCGCGCCTATCCGGGCACGGAACTCCACCTGATCGGGCCGCTACAATCGAACAAGACGCGCGAGGCAGTGGCGCTGTTCGATGCGATCCATTCGCTCGACCGGGAAAGCCTCGCCGCCGAACTCGCGAAGGAAATCGCACGGGCGGAGGGCTCGCGTGCGGCGCCTCGCCTGTTCGTTCAGGTCAACACAGGCGCCGAGCCGCAGAAGGCCGGCGTTCTTCCGGAAGAGGCCGATGCGTTCGTGGAGGCGTGCCGCGAGAAACATCGCCTCGCGATCGAAGGCCTGATGTGCATCCCCCCGGCAGACGAAAATCCGGCGCCCCATTTCGCGCTTCTGGAAAAGATCGCGCGGCGCAACGGGCTTTCGGGGCTTTCCATGGGCATGAGCGGCGACTTCGAGACCGCCGTTCAGTTCGGCGCGACCCATGTGCGCGTCGGCAGCGCCATTTTCGGCGGCCGTCCGCCGATCACCGGATGATCAGAATGGTCTGCGGCCCGAGATGCGGCAGAAGCCGCTCCATGTCGCGGCGCCTCAGGGCCACGCAGCCTTCCGTCGGCGTGTAGCCCTCGCGTGTGATGTGCATGAAGATCGCCGAACCGCGCCCGGGCAGCGGCGGATCGTCGTTCCAGCCGAGCTCGATCACGTAGTCGTAGAGCCCGTCCTCCCGCCACATCTCCTCGTGGGACAAGGCATGAGGTGGGCGTACCGGTCGGTTATATCGACGGTCGCGTGGATCGTCGCTCCAGAGGTGATACCGAGCGGTACGTATCGCTGGCAGGGCCGTTTTCGGTCGCCGGGCACGATCCCCCCGATACCAAAGCCGACGGAGCGGAAGGCGGCCGCGCGGGGTTCCGCCGTCACCCTCGCGCTTGTTCGACACGATTCCGGATCGCCCAAGCGCGACCGGAAGGCGCAGCGGTCCGGCAACCAAAATGCCGCGCAGGGGCTGCGCCGGGCGGCGGACGACATATATGTGGCGGAAGATCCGGGCCAACGGGGATTCACTTTCTCGTCCTCGCCGCGAAGGTTGCAAGACGTTAACTTGCGCGGGCGGGGTGGCGTGCGGTCTATTGCGACGGTTTCACGTTTCATCTGAACGAGTTCAAGGGAGATAGCATATGGCGTCGGCACGCAAGATTCTCGTTGTCGAGGACGATGCGGATCTGCGGGACGCGCTGATCGAGCAGATCGCGCTCCATGAGGAATTCGAACCCGTCGGCGTCGGCACGGCCGGCGCGGCAATCGAGGCCCTGAAAAGCGACCAGGTCGATCTCGCGCTGATGGATGTCGGTCTGCCCGACATGGACGGACGGGAAGCGGTGAAGGTCATCCGCACCAACGGCTACAAGGGCCCCGTCATCATGTTGACGGGCCATGACAGCGAAACCGACACCGTCGAGGGGCTGGATGCGGGTGCGAACGATTATGTCGCAAAGCCGTTCCGCTTCGCCGTTCTTCTGGCGCGCATCCGCGCGCAGCTTCGTACGCACGAGGCGAGCGAGGATGCGGTTCTGGCCATCGGTCCTTACACGTTCAAGCCATCGACCAAGCTTCTGACGAACGATCGCGGATCGAAGGTTCGGCTGACCGAAAAGGAAACGTCCATCCTTCGTTATCTTTATCGCGCGGGAGGAAAGGTCGTCGGCCGCGACGAGCTTCTGCAGGAAGTGTGGGGTTACAACGCAGAAGTAACGACACACACTCTCGAAACGCATATTTACAGGCTTCGTCAGAAGATCGAGAAGGAGCCGTCGAGCGCGTCGCTTCTTGTGACGGAGGCCGGCGGCTACAAGCTTATGCCGTAATGACGCATACAGGGCATGTCCGGTGAACCTCGAAGATAACATCCGCTTTCTGGCACGCACGCCGCTTCTGGCCGTGGCAGGCAAGGAGCCCTTGCGTCTTCTCGCCTTCTCCGCCGAGCGTGTCGAGCTGAACGAAGGCGATATCCTGTTCGGGCGCGGCGAGGCCGCGACGGGCGGATATGCGCTGATAAAAGGCCGGATAAGGCTCACGCCGGCGGGCGCGCCGGAGCGGATCGTCGGTCCGGGCACGCTGATCGGCGAGACCGCGCTTCTCATCGAGACGCTGCGCCCGTGCGATGCTTACGCGGTCGAGCCCTCGCAGCTTCTCGGCATTCCACGCCAGCTTTTCATGCGCATGCTCGACGAATTCCCGACGATTGCCGCCGCAATGCGTACAAAAATGATTTCCCGTCTGAAAACGCAGGTGTCCGAGCTTGAGCGCATCGACGCGCGGCTCGACATCCCCGAGCTGCGCCGGGACTAGAGCTTAAAATTCGCGACGAGGGGGACGTGATCGGAAGGCCGCTCCCAGCTGCGAGCCGGCTTCAGGATATCGACCGGGCCCACCGCGCCATCGAGATCCTGGCTTGCCCAGACATGGTCGAGACGCCGTCCGCGGTTGGAGGCCTCCCAGTTCGGCGAGCGGTAGCTCCACCACGTGTACACACGTTCGGGCTCGGGCTTGTTCTTGCGTATGGCATCGACCCATTTCCCGTCTTCGATGACGCCGAGAAGGCGTTCGGTTTCGGCGGGGGTGTGGCTGACGACGCCCAGCATCTGCTTGTGGCTCCACACATCGTCCGGCAGTGGCGCGACATTGAGATCGCCGACGAGGATCGCGCGCGAGGAGGCCGCCTCCTTCGTCCACACGCGCATCTCGTCGAGATAAGCGAGCTTATGGGCAAATTTCGGGTTGGCCTCGGGATCGGGAATGTCGCCACCCGCGGGCACATAGAAATTGTGCAGCGAAATGCCCTCGGCCTTGCCCTCTCCGAACCTCACGGCAATGTGGCGAGCGTCCTCTTTGCCGCCGAAGCGGAAGCGGTCGACCTCTGCGAAGGGCAGGCGCGAGAGAATGGCAACGCCGTGATAGCCCTTCTGGCAGGTCATGGCGGCATGCGTGTAGCCGCGCGCGTTGAAGGCCGCGTGCGGAAATTGCGCCTCCATGCACTTCGTCTCCTGAAGGCAGATCACGTCGGGTGCTGTCTCGTCGAGAAGACGGGACACCAGATCGATGCGCAGGCGAACAGAATTGATGTTCCAAGAGGCGATTTTCAAAGACATGACGAGGATGCGTTCGGGTCGGGCGGGCTGGAGCCTCTCCGGATAACGGCTTTGCGACCGATATGCCAGCGCGCGAGGCCCGCATAACGGGGTGCTGAAAAAAGCGAAGCGCCCGGTCTGGGGGAACCGGGCGCCCAACGCTTGTCTTTCGCGTTTCCGCCGGGAGGGTTTGCCGGCGGTTGCGACAGCACCCGTGGAGACGGGGGCAACCACTGGGGATGGGCGTGTCGCTTGACAAAGCATTTATGCACCACACGCAACTATTCAACGCCCGTACGTTCACGAGCGTGTGAGCGGTGTCAGCGCGTCCGGTCGATCGTGTAGTCGACCTTGAACAGCTTCTGGTCCGGCTTCGTCGCGGTGTCGAGTTCGGACACCGCGATCGTGGTGTCGAGGCCCTGGGCGTCGGTGATCGTCCACTGCTTCAATTCGAAGGTCTTCTGATCCTGGGTCGCGAAGACAAGAAGGATGCGCGCTTTGCCGCCAAAGGTGGTTTCCTCCTCGATGGCGACGCTGATCAGGCCCGGTTCTTCGTAGACCTGGGCGACCTTCGAATCCTTGGAAAGATCGAGCTGGGTCGAGAGCAGGAACTTCAGCGGCGTCTGCGACAGCGGATAGACATCCTGCGTGGCAAGCCGCCGGTCGCGGACGACGAGCGAGCGACCGTCGGCGATGATGTCGGTCGTCGAGGGACGCTGATAGTAGAAGCGGGCTTTGCCGGGCTTGTCGAGGAAGAACTTTCCATCGGCGCGGCTGCCGTCGGGCCCGACCTGGGTGAAGTTCCCGACCAGAGTTCGGATGCCGTTGAAGTAGGTGTTCACCTTCGCGATCGTCTGCGCCTCGCGCGCCGGATCGGCCGTCGCGGTTGCGGGATCGGCGGCGGCGACCTGTGTGCCGGATGGCGCGGCGCCGAGGTCAAGGGGTGCGGGCGCCGGCGCCGGCGGAGCGGGCTCCGGTGTGGGTTCCGGCGCGGGCGGAGGTTCTGCCGGGGCCGCCGCAACCTGCGGGGCTGGCGCCGGAGCGGGCTGCACGGGCGCAGGCTCGGCCGGGGGCGGGGTGATCGCGATCGTTCGCACCGTATTGGGCGCGGCAACGGGTGCGGGCGTTTCCGCAAAAACCGGCGCTGCCGGTTCGGGCGCTGCCTGCACGGTCAGATGTGCCGGGCGCGGGCTCGGCATCGGCACGGTCTGCGCAGAAGCCGGCGCGGCGAAGCCCGCCACGAGCGCTGCGGCAGACGCGAGACGGAACATGTGCAAGTTGGTCATCCATTCACCCCGAGCGCGTCGTCGATAGTCGCGCTCTGTGGCGACAAAGCGGTGAAGCCCCGCCGCGCCTCAAAAGTTTCCGGCGCGCTCGGTGCTTTCGAGAAGGATCTCGCGCTTTCCTGCATGATTTGCGGGGCTGACAATGCCTTCGTTCTCCATCCGCTCGACAAGCGAGGCGGCCCGATTGTAGCCGATCTGAAGACGGCGCTGGATGTAGCTGGTCGAACATTTCTTGTCGCGCAGAACAACCTGAACGGCCTGATCGTAAAGATCGCTGCCCTCCGAGCCGAACGCGCCCTTGTCGAAGACCGAACCGTCCTCACCTTCGCCCTCTTCCTCCATCGCGGTGACGGCTTCAAGGTAATCGGGCGCGCCCTGTGCCTTGAGATGGCGCACGACCTTCTCGACTTCCGCATCCGAACAGAAGGGACCATGAACGCGGCTGATTCGTCCGCCTCCTGCCATATGAAGCATATCGCCTTGCCCGAGAAGCTGCTCGGCGCCCTGCTCGCTGAGAATTGTGCGGCTGTCGATCTTGGACGTGACCTGGAAGGAGATTCGGGTCGGGAAGTTGGCCTTGATCGTTCCTGTAATGACGTCGACCGAGGGCCGCTGCGTCGCCATGATGATGTGGATGCCGGCCGCGCGCGCCATCTGGGCGAGCCGCTGGATCGTGCCCTCAATCTCCTTGCCCGCCACCAGCATGAGGTCGGCCATCTCGTCGACGATGACGACGATGTAGGGCAGCTTTTCGAGCGGCATCTCCTCGCGTTCGTAGATGGCCTCGCCGCTTTCCTTGTCGAACCCGGTCTGTACGGTGCGGTGGATGATCTCGCCCTTGCGCATGGCCTCGACCATGCGCGCATTGAAGCCGTCGATGTTGCGCACACCGACCTTGGACATCTTGCGGTAGCGTTCTTCCATTTCGCGCACCGCCCATTTGAGGGCGACGACCGCCTTTTTCGGGTCGGTGACGACGGGCGCCAGAAGATGCGGGATGCCGTCATAGACGGACAGTTCCAGCATTTTCGGATCGATCATGATGAGGCGGCACTCCTCCGGCGTCAGCCGGTAGAGCAGCGACAGGATCATCGTGTTGATCGCGACCGATTTGCCGGAGCCGGTTGTGCCGGCGATGAGCAGATGCGGCATGCGGGCGAGTTCGGCGATGACGGGCTCGCCGCCGATCGTCTTGCCGAGGCACAGCGGCAGGCGCATGTCGGATTTTTCGAACTCGTCGGCGGCCAGAAGCTCGCGCAGATACACCGTCTCGCGTTTGACGTTCGGCATCTCGATGCCGATGACATTGCGGCCGGGGACGACCGCGACACGGACCGACACCGCGCTCATCGAGCGGGCGATGTCGTCGGCAAGCCCGACCACGCGCGATGACTTGATGCCCGGCGCGGGCTCAAGCTCGTAAAGCGTGACGACCGGGCCGGGGCGGACGTCGATGATCTCGCCCTTGACCCCGAAATCTTCCAGAACACCCTCGAGCGCGCGGGCGTTCTCTTCGAGTTCGGCACGGGTCAGGCTCGCGCCGCCGCCCTTTTTCGGCGGGGTGAGCAGATTGAGGGGCGGTGCCTCGTAGGTCTCCGCATCGAAAAGATTTGCCTGGGCGCGCCGCACTTTCTTGCGCGCGGCCTGGCGCGGTGCGGGCTCCTCGTCCGCCTCCTCTTCGTCTTCCTCGTATTCGGGCTCGACGTCCTCTTCCTCGTCGGTGTCGTCCGCACCGCGCCGGAAACGGCCGTCGTCGTCCTCGTCGTCGATGCGGCGCAGAAGATCGCGCATCCCGACACGGCCGGCATCGCGTTCGGTGTGCATGAATGCGCCGCCGCGCAGCATGCGGCCGAGCCCGCTGGTCGTGGTGAGCCAGTAATGGACAAGAAGGCCGAGTGGCGCGAAACCGCCTCCGCGCTCTTCTTCCTCGAAGTCGAACAGATCGTCTTCGCGGTCGCGGTCGCGACGTGCGGCGAAGCGGGGAGCGGGCTCCTCCACCTCTTCCTCTTCGGCCTCGTATTCCTCTTCCCCTTCTTCCTCGTCCTCCATGTCCTCTTCCATGGCGTCGGCACGGCGGCGCATGCGCGTCAGTTCGGGCATGTCGTCATGCAGCCAGAAGCCCGAGGCGGCGAAGCTGAGGAGCACCGCGCCCGCGCCGAGTACGCCGGAGGTGAGAAGCGCGACGGTGCCGGTCGCCGGAACGACGGCCTGGATGGCCTTGATGGCGACATCGCCGACAATCCCGCCGAGCCCGCTGGGCAGGGGCCACGCGGCGGGAGGCGTGAAGCTCGCCGCGAAAAGTGCGCCGCCCAGAGCGGCAAGGACGAGCAGAACGAGACGCAGCTTTTCGCGGTCGAGACGGCGCAGAAGCGTGAGGCGCCAACCCCAGGCGGCGAGCGTGAACAGAATCGCCAGCGCTCCGAGGCCAAAGCTCTGCATCAGCACGTCGGCGACAAGCGCGCCGGGCGTTCCCAGAAGATTCGCGGCATCGCCGCCCGAGGCGTTGCTGAAGCTCGGATCTTCCGCCGACCAGCTTGCGAGTGCGAGCGCGATCCCGCCGGTCGCGACCAGAAGAACGGCGCCACCGGCCTGATGAACGCGGCGCATCACGGCTTCGCGCAGCTCGTCGGGAACTGCACGTCTGCGTTTTACACCACTGCGGTAAACGAGCGCCCGCACGCAAAACCTCCCGCGGCTCGAAAACTCTCTATAGCGGTCAAGGATTAGGGCCAAGGCGTAAAGGGTCGCTTAACCGTGCGGGCCGCGATAGCCATGTGAGCGCCGGTCAAAGAAAAACCCGGGCGGTTTCCCGCCCGGGTTCGAAGGTGCTTGGGAGGTATACGCCTCAGATGCTGTAGGCGCGCTCGCCGTGCGAGTTGACGTCCAGCCCCTCGCGCTCGGTTTCTGCCGAGACGCGCAGACCGACGATGAGATCGACGATCTTGTAGATGATGAACGATGCGATACCGCCATAAACGATGGTGATCACAACGCCCACGGTCTGGATGTAGACCTGACCGCCGATGGTCATGCCATCGGCCAGGCCGACGCCGCCGAGTTCGGCCGCGGCGAAGATGCCGGTGCCGATCGAGCCGAGGATACCGGCAACGCCGTGGATGCCGAACACGTCGAGCGAGTCGTCATAGCCGAGGGCGTTCTTGATCGTGGTGCAGAAGAAGAAGCACACCACGCCGGCAAGGCCGCCGAGGACGATCGCGCCGATCGGGCCGACAAGGCCGGCCGCCGGGGTGACCGCCACGAGACCGGCAATCGCGCCGGACACCGCGCCGAGCATCGAGGCTTTGCCCTTGGCAATGCTTTCGATGGCGAGCCAGCCGATCGCCGCCGCCGCTGTGGCAACGAGCGTGTTGATCAGGGCGAGCGCCGCGCCGCCATTGGCTTCGAGGTTCGAACCCGCGTTGAAGCCGAACCAGCCGGCCCACAGCAGGGCAGCGCCGATATAGGTCATCACCAGCGAATGCGGAGCGAGGACTTCGCGGCCATAGCCGATGCGCGGTCCGAGGACGAGCGCGCCGACGAGGGCGGCGATACCGGCATTGATGTGAACGACGGTGCCGCCCGCGAAATCAAGCGCGCCGAGGGCAAACAGGTAGCCCTCCGAGTACCAGACCATGTGCGCGACCGGGATGTAGACGATCGTCGCCCACAGCACGGCAAAGAGCACCGCGGCCGAGAACTTGATGCGCTCCGCGAAGCCGCCGACGATCAGGGTCGGGGTCAGGGCGAAGAAAGTCATCTGGAACGCGACGAACACATATTCCGGAATGACCACGCCGTCCGTGAAGGTCGCGGCGGTCGAATCGGGGGTAATGCCCGCGAGGAACAGGCGGCTCGTGCCACCGACGAACCAGTCGGCGACCGTGCCCGCATTGAGGGCGAAGGAATAGCCGTAGACCACCCACAGAACCATCAGCACGCAGGCGATCGTGAACGTCTGCATCAGCACCGACAGCATGTTCTTGGAGCGGACGAGGCCGCCGTAGAACAGGCCGATGCCCGGTGCGATCATCATGAAGACGAGAATGGTGGAGAGCAGCATCCAGGTCGTATCGCCCTTGTTGGGCGTCGGCGCTGCGGCTTCGGCCGCCGGCGCCGCTGCGTCCTGCGCAAGCGACGGCTCGATGGCCATCAGTCCGAGCAGCGCAACGGGCGCCGCCAGACGGGCAAATTTCGAAAGATTCATGGAAGGAACTCCGGAAAAAAGAGAAGCGGATGTCGGAAGATTACAGAGCATCTTCGTCGGTCTCGCCGGTGCGGATGCGGACGGCCTGTTCGATGGGCGTGACGAAAATCTTTCCGTCGCCGATCTGGCCGGTCTTGGCGGTCGTGGTGATGGTATCGATGACCTTGTCGACCAGCTTGGCCGATACGGCGACCTCGATCTTGAGCTTCGGAAGGAAGCTGACCGCATATTCCGCGCCGCGGTAAATCTCGGTGTGTCCCTTCTGGCGTCCGTAACCTTTGACTTCGGTCACGGTGAGGCCGTGCACCCCGACAGCCGTCAAGGCATCGCGCACCTCATCCAGCTTGAAGGGCTTAATAATTGCCGTCACGAGTTTCATACGTGGGCTCCCCGTAAAATCCCCGCCGATGGCAAATCGACAGGGCTCCAAATCGAGACCGCTGGAATCTTCCGCTGGGTCCGTGCCCCCTGCATTCAAGGCGCGTGCCAGACCTGACCGATTTGGTTAACGGGACGTATCTAATTGTGTTCTCCCTGCGGCAGGGCCGGCTTTCAGCCTAAACCCCATGCATCTGCCTAAGTCTTCTGCACGAACAGAGACCAGATGAGATTAAAAAACAGGCAAATGAGATCACGCGCGCCGTTTGCGCATCAGCCCTTCCTGAAAGACCGAGGCCACGAGCTCGCCGGTCCGGGCGTAAATGAGGCCGCGGGAAAAGCCGCGCCCTCCTCCGGAAAACGGCGAATCCTGGACGTAGAGGAGCCAGTCATCGGCCCTGAACGGGCGGTGCAGGAACAGCGCATGGTCCAGGCTGGCGGCAAGAATCTCGCCGGAGAAAATGCTCTTTCCGTGCGCAACGAGAGCGGTGTCCAGCAGCGTCATGTCGCTCGCATAGGCCAGAACGCAGCGATGGATTGCGGGGTCGTCCGGAAGGGCGCCGTGCGCCTTGATCCAGACGGAGCGGTGGGGCGGGTTCGGCTTGAGGCCCATATAGAGTGACAGGTCGGTCGGCCGGATCTCGATCGGCCGCTCGCCGGCGAAATAGGCCTGCATGCGCTCCGGCATATGCGCGAGGAGCTTCGCCACCGTCTGCCGTTCGGAGGGCAGATCTTCGGGCTTGGGCACGTCCGGCATCTCGAACTGATGCTCGAGCCCCTCCTCCGCCACCTGAAACGAAACCGAGGTGAAGAAGATCGGGCGTCCATGCTGGATGGCGACCACCCGGCGCGTGGAGAAGGAGCCGCCGTCGCGGATGCGTTCGACATCGTAGACGATGGGCGCGTTCACATCGCCTTCGAGCAGGAAATAGGCGTGCATGGAGTGCGGATCGCGGCCCTCGACGGTGCGCGAAGCCGCCACCAGCGCCTGCGCGATGACCTGCCCTCCGAAGACGCGTTGCCAGCCCGCATTGGTGCTCTGGCCGCGGAAAAGATTTTCCTCGAGCTTTTCGAGATCGAGCGTGCCGAGAAGATTTGCGAGGGCGAGGGACATATGTTCTTTCGCGATAAAGAGGCGCTCACGAGACCCTCCGGGGGCTCCCGCGTCAAGCAAGGCGAAAGATGAACAACAGCGGAAAGATCGCGCGTGCCGATGTCCTGATCGCCGGTGCGGGTTATGCGGGCCTTGCGCTGGCTGCCGCGCTCGCCCGCGCCGGTCTCGATGTCGCTCTGGCCGATCCGGCCGTCGTGCGCCCCGCGCCGCAAGACCCGCGCGCCTTCGCGCTCGTTCCCGGTTCGCGGCGTCTGCTTGAGGCCGTTGGAGCGTGGGACACCATCGCCCGAGGCGCCGAGCCGGTGCGCCGGATGGAGGTGTCCGATGCGCGTCTGAGCGAGGTTCTTCGGCCGGTTCTCCTGCACTTCGACGCCCCGGATGATGTCGATCCCGTCGCCCATATCGCGCCGAGCCCCCTCATCCGTGCCGCCCTGTTCGATGCGGCCAAGGCAGCGGGCGTCAGGACGATCCCGGCAGCGGTTTCCTCTTATGAGGCGACCGGCAATGCCGTGCGCGCCGAATTGTCCGATGGCTCCTCACTTGCCGCCGCATTGCTCGTCGGTGCGGAGGGTGCGCAATCGCCGCTGCGGCGCATGGCGAACATCCGCACCTATGGCTGGCGCTACGACCAGGCGGGCATCGTCACCGCTATCGAGTTCGAGCATCCACATGAGGGTGTCGCGGTTCAGCACTTCCTCGAAGGCGGCCCCTTCGCGCTGCTGCCTCTGCCGGGAAACCGGGCGAGCGTGGTGTGGTCCGAGCGGCGGCTGAATGCCGAGCGTCTGTACGCCCTCCCCGACGCCGAGTTCCGCGCCGCGCTGCAGGCCCGCGCGGGCGGACGTTTCGGCGAAATCGCCCTTGCCGGCCCGCGGGCCATGCGCCCGCTTTCCCTGCAGGTCGCGGCCAACTTCGTCGCGCCGCGTCTTGCGTTGATCGGAGATGCCGCGCACGTCACCCACCCCATCGCGGGTCAGGGTCTCAATCTCGGCTTCCGCGATGTCGCGGCTTTGGCCGAAGTGATCGCCGATGCCGCCCGGCTGGGTGGCGATATCGGTCTGCCGGATGTGCTGACGCGTTACGAAAGCTGGCGGCGCTTCGACACGATGCTGATGCTCGGCGCGATGGACAGCCTGCTCAAGCTTTTCCTGCTGCGCTCATCGCCCGCGCGCATCGTGCGCGATGCCGGAATGGCCGCCTTCGACCGCCTGCCCGGCGTAAAGGCAAAGGTGATGATTTCCGCCGCCGGATTGTCAGGCGATGTGCCGCGCCTGATGCGCGGTGAGGCGCTGTAACCTCATCCTGAGCCGAGACCGAAGGGCTCGTGTCGAAGGATGGCGGCAAGCTCCGCGTTCGCGGAAGCCGCTAATCCTCGATCTGCCGCGCTTCTTCCGGCAGCATGATCGGAATGCCGTCACGGATCGGATAAGCCAGCTTCGCCGGCCGCGAGATCAATTCCTGGCGTTCCGAATCGTATTCGAGCGTCGCCTTGGTCAACGGGCAGACGAGAATCTCCAGAAGCTTCGGGTCGATCTGGCCGTGCGGCTGCGCAGTGGTCGGCATGGGGGGTTCCTTGCGGATGTCCTATTGTAGGGACGTGTCGGTTTCGCCGCGCGTGCGGGCAAGATCCATTTCAGTCACCGCGACGAGAATTTCGGCGCGGGAGCGCAGATCCGGCGCTTCCAGCAGCGCCTGCTTTTCGCGTGCGCCATAGGGCGACATCATGGACAGCGCATTGACGAGCGCTTCGTTCGAGGCGCCGCGAATTCCCGACCAGTCGGCTTCGAGCTGGTTCGCCTCGAGATAGGATTTCAGTGTGCGCAACAGCGCGTCGCGGTCCACCGTGTCCTCGCCTGCGCCCGGCATCAGATCGTCCGAGAATTCCTCGTAGACGGGACGGCACTGGCGGTAGGGCGTCGTGACGGCAAGCTCCTCGCCGACACGGAACCGGCACACGCCGGTGAGCGAGACGAGATAGCGTCCGTCACCCGTTTCCTGAAATGAGGTGATGCGGCCGACACAGCCGATGTCGACGAGCGGGGGATGCGGCGCATCCTCCGGCGTGTCGAATTCCGGCTGGATCATTCCGATGAGGCGGTTGCCCGCCAGCGCATCGTCGATCATCTGCAGATAGCGCGGCTCGAAAATATTGAGCGGCATCTCACCGCGCGGAAGAAGCAGCACTCCCGGCAGCGGAAACACCGGGATGGGAATCGGCAGATCGGCCGAGGCGAGATAGGCGCGGTTGCTGGGCATTCTCGCTCCTTGGCAGGTCAGGCGAACAGCAGCGACGACAGGCGGCGGCGTCCGGACAGGCTGGCCGGGTCCATCGGACCCCACGCCTCGAAGAATTGTACGAGCTGCTTGCGCGCGCCGTCCTCGTTCCACGCCCGGTCCGCCTTCACGATGTCGAGAAGGTGGTCGACGGCCTCTTCCTTGCGGCCGGCCGCGGCGAACGCCACCGCAAGATCGAATCGTGTCTGGTGATCGGCGGGATTGGCGGCAAGCTGCGATTCGAGCCGTGTGATCTCGCCCTCTTCCGGCGCGTTTGCGGCAAGCTCGAGCTGCGCGCGCACGGCGGCCAGGGCCTGCTCGTTCTGCAAATCGGGCGGAATGGAATCGAGCAGCGCCTGTGCGCCCTCAAGGTCGCCCGCCGCGATCTGCACACGCACGAGGCCCGCCATGGCGCGCGTGTCCTTCGGCGCCTGGGCCAGCAGCGCGCCGTAGATCTCGGCGGCGCCCGGCAGATCGTTCTCGGCAAAAAGCCTGTCGGCCTCGGCCAGAATTTCGTTCGCCTGCGCGGCATCGAAGGGTTTGGTCAGGCGCTCGATGAACTGCTTGATCTGGCCTTCCGGCTGCGCCCCGACAAAGCCGTCAACCGGCTGGCCGTCGACAAAGGCAATCACCGCAGGGATCGACTTGATGCCGAGCTGGCCCGCGATCGTGGGGTGCTCGTCGGTGTTCATCTTGACGAGCTTCACCTTGCCGCCGGCCTCTTTGACGACCTTCTCGATGACCGGGCCAAGCTGCTTGCAGGGCCCGCACCACGGGGCCCAGAAATCGACGAGAACCGGCTGGTTGCGGCTTTCGTTAACGACGTCCGCGCCGAAATCCTTGGTCGTCGTGTCCTTGATGAGCGCGTTCGCGCCGGGCGCGGAGACGTCGCTGAGAGTCATGGGTTTCTCCTGAAACGGCAGGGTCGTGTGCGGACCTTATAAATGGGTCCCCGAGGGCAGAAGGGCAATCCCGCATTGTCCCGCACGGTATGGCCGCCGGAGGAATGTGTCGCGGTGTAGACCTGCAACAGCGGCCCGGCAAGTCGCATGCGGCACGTCGCGCAGTTGGCCTTTGCATGAAAGCGCGACTAGACTTTCCTCATGTCTACGCTCGTCATCGACACCCGCCCCGCCCGCGTTTCCGATGCAGGCCTCATCGCCGAGGCTCATGACGAGGCGTGGCGTTACGCCTATCGCGGCATCATTCCGGGCCGCGAACTCGAGCGCATGATTCTGCGCCGGGGCATGCAATGGTGGGAAAGCGCGATCAACCGCGGCAGCCGGATTCTCGTTCTGGCCGCCGGCGACGACATTGCGGGCTATGCGAGCTACGGCAAGAATCGCGCGAGCATGCTGCCAGTGAAGGGCGAGATCTATGAGCTCTATATCCGGCCGCACTATCAGGGCATCGGCCTTGGCCGGAAACTGTTCATGGCCTGCCGGGGGGATCTGTCGGCGCGCGGCATGGCGGGTCTGTCGGTCTGGGCGCTCTCCGACAACGAGCCGGCCTGCGAATTTTACCGCGCCATCGGCGGCGCCGCTGCGGCCCGCGGATCGGAGAGTTTCGGCTCGGTGACGCTCGAAAAACTGGCCTTTACCTGGCCGTAGCTTTAAGAGCCCCGGAAATGGTTTTGCCATTCCGCCTCAAGGCTGCCGCCTAACTCTCACTTTGACTTGCGGTGCGCCGCGCGAGCGTCTACGTCCCCGCGCGCACATTCTTCTGGAGAATCCATGCGTATCGAAGCGATCCCGATCGGCACCAACCCGCCTGACGACGTCAATGTCCTGATCGAAATCCCGATCGGCGGCGAACCGATCAAATACGAACTCGACAAAGCCTCCGGCACGCTCTTCGTCGATCGTTTCCTCTACACATCGATGCGCTACCCCGGGAATTACGGTTTCGTGCCGCACACGCTCTCCGAGGACGGAGACCCGATCGACGTGCTCGTCGCCAACACCCGCGCCATTGTGCCGGGCGCGGTCATCAACTGCCGCCCCGTCGGGGTGCTGAAGATGGAAGACGAAAAAGGCGGCGACGAGAAAGTGATCGCCGTTCCGTCCTCCTTGCTGACGCGGCGCTATGAGAAGGTGCAGAACGTTTTCGACCTGCCCGAAATCACGCTCGAGCAGATCGCGCACTTCTTCCAGCACTACAAGGATCTGGAAAAGACCAAGTGGTCGCGCCTCGTCGGCTGGGGTGAAGCGGATGAAGCGCGCGCGATGATCGTGCAGGCGATCGAGCGTGCCAACAACGCCAAGTAACAATCATCCCGGATCATCGCCTGATGATCCGGGATTTTCATATCAGCCGCCGTAACGCCCCAGAAGCTCCGGCGCCGCGCTCGCAACCAGCGCAATCCCGGAGAGTGTCAGCAGGCCCAGCACGATCTGCCGAAAGCGTGTTTCGCTGATGCCGATGTAAAGACGTGCGCCGACGAGAACCGGCACGAGCACCGCCAGCGCGACGAGCCCGAGCGACGGGAGCATGTCCACCGTCACCATGCCCGAGAAAAGATAGGCCGCCATCGTCGCGGTCAGTGTTGCCAGATTGAAGTTCTGGATGATGGCGCGCTGGGTGTCCTTGTCCATGCGGCGAAGCGTGCACCACAAGGTCGGCACCGCGCCTGTAAATCCGCCGAGCCCACCCATGACACCGCCGATCAACCCCATCACGCCGTCGGCGATGCGGCCCCCAAATGTGACGGGCGGTAGGTTGCGCGCAAAGAGCGCGAGCGGGCACCAGACCGCGAGAAAAAGCCCCAGCATGAGCTTGAACAGTGCAACATTGAGCGCAGGCAAAAGCACAACTCCGAGCGGAATTCCCACGAGCCCGCCAACCAGAAACGGCAGAAGAAGCGCCCAGTTGAAGCCGCGCCGCATGGAAAAGGCTGCGATCACCTGCCCCGTCAGGCCACCGAACACCGACAGCACGGCCGCGAGCTGTGGGTCAAGTGCCCACGCCCATACCGACAAGGCGGTCAGCCCGAAGCCGAAGCCCGACAGGCCCTGAACGAACCCCGCCAGAACCGCGCCGAGGGCGATGATCCAGATGGCGGGATCCATGGCGACCTCCTCGTGATGTGCGCGCTGGAGGCTCCCGCGATCAGAAGCGCGGTGCGGGTTTCCCGGCGGCCCAGCACGCCGCCTTCAGCGTGTTGGCAAGAAGGCAGGCGATGGTCATCGGGCCGACGCCGCCCGGCACCGGCGTGATCGCGCCCGCAACCTCCTTCGCCTCCTCGAACGCGACATCGCCGACAAGGCGCGTCTTGCCCGCTTCGGCCGAGACACGGTTGATGCCGACATCGATGACCGTCGCGCCGGGCTTGATCCAGTGCTTCTTGACGAGTTCGGCGCGGCCGACGGCGGCGATGAGAAGGTCCGCCCGTGCGCAGACCTCGTCCAGATCCCGCGTCTTCGAGTGCGCAATTGTGACGGTCGCGCTTTCCTGGATGAGGAGCTGGGCAACCGGCTTGCCGACGATGTTCGAGCGCCCGAGCACAACCGCGTTGAGCCCGGTCAGGTCCGGATGTACGGACTTCGCGAGGATGATCGAGCCCTGCGGCGTGCACGGCATAAGGCTGTCCTGCCCCACGGCGAGCTTGCCCGCATTGATCGGGTGAAAGCCGTCGACGTCCTTGGCCGGGTCGATGGTGCGGATCACGAGGTCGGGGTCGATGTGGTCGGGCAGCGGAAGCTGCACGAGAATGCCGTGGACCTCGGAGTTGTCGTTAAGCTGTTCGACGATCTTCAGAAGCTCGGCTTCGGGCGTGTCTTCCGGCAGCCGGTGCTCGAAGCTGATGAAGCCCGCTTCTTCGGTCTGCTTCACCTTGTTGCGGACATAGACCTGGCTGGCCGGGTTCTCGCCGACAATGACGACCGCGAGGCCGGGCGTGATGCCGAGCGCCTTCGCCTCCTGCGTGACCCGGATGCGGATCTGCTCGGCGATGGCCTTGCCGTCGATAATCTGTGCGCTCACTTCGCATGTCCTTTCAGGGCGGCGTCGAGCCGCGCCGCCAGTGCGGGGCCGTCGCCGTGGATGTCGATCACTTTGAGGCGGGCCGTGTGGCCCGCCGCGAGAACGGCGCCGGATTTTGCGACGCCAAGACGTTTTGCGACAAGCGCGAGGAGCGCCGCATTGGCCTTGCCGTTCTCGGGCGCGGCGCGCACGCGCGCTTTCACCACGCTTTGCCCGTCGGCTAGGGCCGAAACTCCGTCAAACCCGTCGCGCCCGCCTTTGGGCGTCAGCCGTACCGAAACGCGCAGACCTTCGGGCGTGATCTGCCAGGCCGAACTCACACGGCGAGGCTGGCGTAGATCTCGACGACGAGGCGGCGCAGGAAGCCGAGCAGCAGCAGAAGGATCACCGGCGAAATATCGATGCCGCCGAGATTGGGCATGATGCGGCGGATCGGCGCGAGCGCCGGCTCCGTCAGCCGGGTGAGAACGTCCCATATGCGCGCAACGATGGGATTGTGTGGGTTCGCCACGTTGAAGGCGATGAGCCAGCTCAGCACCGCCGAGATGATCACCACCCAGAAATAAAGGTCGATGATGCTGACGATCAGCCAGACGAGCGCGTTCATGGGAGCCTTCCGAGGCGGGAGAGACAAGATCAGGAGCGCGATTTGTACGCGGCGTCCCTTTTGCCTTCAAGCCTTTGCGCTTTTGCGTCGCGCTTTGCCCCAAGCTTGCTTGACACTCTTCCGGGGCCGGACGTAGAAAGCGCTTCTTTGGGGCCGTAGCTCAGCTGGGAGAGCGCGTCGTTCGCAATGACGAGGTCAGCGGTTCGATCCCGCTCGGCTCCACCACTTCCCGATTTCGGATGAATAAACGCCCCGCCGTCTCTGGGACGAGCTGCGCGTTTCCGGTTAACCAAACCGGCCAAAACCCCGCTTTCGCCCGCCGGCGTTGAGACTTGGGTAGCTCCCTCTGGGTTAAAAAATGCGGGGGTTGATGGCTGCGCGTGCAGCCGTCGCGCAGGGGATCGCATGAGCGCCAGCGAAGCACGCAGAGAAATGCCGGACGAAGCGGCGGCCTATGGCGTCGCCGGGTTTCCGCTCGCCGGAATGTCGATCATGGCGATTCGCGTGCTCGGAGCGGGGCTGTCCTTTGTCGCCCAAGCGCTCGCCTCGCGCCTGATCGGCCCCGATCAGTTCGGCACATACGCGCTCGCCTTTGTCTGGCTGCTTCTGCTGGGCCATGGGGCGACAGCCGGTACGAATCAGCTCATCTGCCGCTTTCTCGCCGTCTACCGTGTCGAGAACGATCCGGCCGCGGCGGCGGGGCTTTTGCGCTTTGCGCTGGTGCTCGCCGGATGCGTGGCGTCGGGCGTGACTTCGATCGCCCTGCTGGCCATTCATTTCGCACCGTTCGGTCTCAATGCGTCGGCCGTCGTGGTAACGAGCCTCGCCTTTGCGGCGGTCCCGCTGCTCGTCCTTCAGGATTACCTCGAGGCCATCGCCCGCGGCCTCGACCGCCCGGTCCTCGGCGTCGCCCCGGCCCTTCTTCTGCGTCAGCTTGCGATCATCTTCGGCGTCGGTGGATTGATGCTGCTCGGCACAGGGGCGGATGCGTTGACCATCATGGTCCTGACGGTTGGGGGTGTGGTCGCGACGCTCATCGTGCAGGCGTTGCTTCTCGCGCGCCGTCTGCGTGTGGAGTTGAAAGGCGTCGTGCCGGTCTACCGCACGCGCCTGTGGTTCTCGACGGCGCTTCCCATCGCGTTCCTCGATGGCGCGGAAGTGCTGTTCAACAACGCAGACATCCTCGTCCTCGGGATGTTCGCGCCTCCCGAAGTCGCCGCGTTCTATTTCGCCGCCACGCGCCTGTCGCAGATCCTTGCCTATGTGCCGTGGGGCATTTCGGCCGTCGCCGCGCAGAAATATGCCGCGCTGTCACGGAGTACCGACAGGCGCGATCTCCAGTCGCTTGTCTCGGCGGCGACGTTCCTATCGACAGCGCTTGCGCTCGCCGCCTCGCTCGGCCTGTGGCTGATGGCCGGCCTTCTGCTGTCGCTGTTCGGGCCTTCTTATGACGCGGCCTTGCCCGTTTTGCCGGTCCTGTGTGCCGGAGTTCTCCTCGCCTGCGCATTTGGCCCCGGAGACGATGTGCTGATTGCTCTGGGCGAAGAACGCATCTGCTCGTTCATCTTCTTTGTCGCTCTGGCGGCAAATCTGGCGCTGTCCTTCGCGCTGGTTCCTGCCTTTGGAATGATGGGAGCCGCGATCGCGAGCGCGACGGCGCTCGGCCTGCGGGGAATGCTGCTGTCGTTCTTTGCGTGGCGTCGCCTCGGCCTGTTCCTGCCGCTGTCGGTGCGGCTTGCCGTGCCGGCCCTGCGGGGGATGGTGGCATGACGGCCGCCGTAGCGCATATGAACTCGAAGCCGACGGCAGACGTGGACAGGACGGGCTTCACCGCGCAGGTGATGCAGGGCGGGGATGTCATTACCGCCGAAGAATGGGACAGCCTCAGCCTCAACGCCCTTGAAGAGAACCCGTTTCTCGGCCGCCGGTTCGTGCGCGCGGATCTGCTGGCCTTCGGCCAGCGCGGGCTGCGGATCGTTACGCTTCGCGATCCGGCAGGCCGTCTTGTCGGCCTCGTGCCCTACAGGCCGGGCAACCTTTTTGCCGTGGTCGCCGGGCGTGAGGTGCGGATCGCGCTCAACGATTACCAGCCGGAAGGCGTGCCTCTGATCCATCGCGAATGTGCCGACGGCGCGCTGCACGCCTTCTCGGACCTCATTCTGTCGGGCGCGGTGCCGAGCCGCTGGGTGTTTCCGCAGGTCGGTCTCGACGGCCCGTTCCTGCGCGAGCTGCGCGCGGTTGCCAGGCAGCGCGGACTGCTGTGTCATTCGGAGTATCGCTTTGATCGTCCTGTCCTGACGCGCATGCCCGAAGGCTTCGAAGCCCATGCCGAAAAGGTCATCGGCAAGAAGCGAGTCAAGGACATCGAACGAAATCTGCGGCGGCTGGGCGAGCTCGGTTCCGTGCGGTTCGAGCGGGCCACCGAGCATGCGCATGTGCGGCTTCGCCTCGATGCCTTTCTGCAGATCGAGAATGCCGGGTGGAAGGGCGCGGCCGGCACGGCGTTCCTCGCGCGGGCCTATCATGCGCGCTTTGCCCGTTTCGCCTTTGGCGGCGCAACGCCGGGTGAAGGCATCACCAGCGTCGACAGCCTGCTCCTGGACGGCGTGCCCATCGCCCTCAGCGTCAATCTTCGCAGCGGCGGTCGGGTGTTCACCGCAAAATGCACGTATGACGAGGCCTACCGCAAATACGGCCCCGGAATGGTGCTCGAATATCTCGTCATCCGCCATTTCTATGCCCACCCGGACGACGTGGAGATGGACGCCGCGACGACGGCGGGCGGCCATGTGATCTCGGGGCTCTGGAACGCAAAACGGGCCATGGCGGTCGTGACGCTCGGTCCGGATAACGTACAGACGCGGATGGCCATCGATATTCACGCCGCAAAATATCGCTTGCGGCAGGCGGCCAAGCGCCTCCTGCGGCGCGGCTGATCTTCCGCGCCCGCGCCCAAAACGAATCCATCTGCCTCAATTGAAGGCGGCGTTTCGGCGCCGGCACCGCTGCGCGCGCGGCACGATCCTCTGAAGCCGCCTCTGGCACGATCATTGCGATCACTCTTGTATACAACAGTGATGGGGCAGTTTTGGTCAGCGAACAGGACGAAATCGAGCAGTCGGTGATCGCGGCCGTTCTGGCGGGGCGCTTCAGCCCCGGCGAGCGGCTTGTCGAGAGCTCTCTGGCCGGTCTCTACGGGGTATCGCGGACGCGCGTGCGAGAAGCTCTGATGCGCCTGCAGACACGCGGCATCGTCGAGGTCTCGGCGCGCCGGGGCTGGTTCATCGTGCGCCCTTCCGCTGAAGAGGCGCATGCCGCCTACCAGGCGCGCAAGGTCATCGAGATTGGCCTCGTCATGTCGATCCGGCAGGTGCTGCCCGACGCGATCCGGCAGCTTCGCCACCATGTCGAGGAGGAGCACGCGGCCATCCATGACTCCAACGTCAATGCGCGCGTGTGCCTTCTCGGCGACTTTCACGTCCATCTCGCAGAGCTGTTCGGCAATCCGGTGCTGACGAAGATCGTCAGCGACCTTACAGCGCGCACGACACTTATCTCCATGCTGTACCAGCCCGCCGCGGCGGCCGAGGAATCATCCGACGATCATGGCAGCATTCTCGATGCGCTCGAGGCGGGCGACATCGCGCGCGCCGCGCAATTGATGTCCGAGCATATCGACCGCGTGGAGGCGGGCATCGATCTTTCGGTCATGCGCGATCCGCTCGACGGGCTCCGCAAGATTCTTGCGCCGGGCGAAGGCCTCGTGCGCTCCGCCGCACCACAGCAGGCGGCGCAAAATTCCGTTCACAGCACCAATCGTCAAACCGAGTGAAGGAGAATCCCATGAAACGCCGTCAATTCATCGCCCTTGCAGCCAGCAGCTTCGCCCTCCTCGCGGCAGGCCCGGCACTTGCCGATGCTCTTGCGAACATCGAATCCACGAAGACGATCCGCGTGGCCGTGCCGCAGGATTTCCCGCCCTTCGGCAGCGTCGGGTCGGACATGAAGCCCGTCGGCTACGACGTCGATATGGCCAATCTGATCGGCGAGAAACTCGGCGTGAAGGTGGAGCTTGTTCCCGTCACCAGCGCAAACCGCATTCCGTACCTGCAGACCAACAAGGTCGATCTCGTCATCTCGAGCCTCGGCAAGAATCCCGACCGTGAAAAGGTCATCGATTTCACCGACGCGTATGCACCGTTCTTCAATGGTGTGTTCGGGCCGGACGATGTCACGGCCGCGAAGGCGGAGGATCTCGCGGGCAAGAGCGTCGGCGTCACGCGCGGCGCGGTCGAGGATCTTGAGCTGACGAAGATCGCTCCGGCCACGACCGACATCAAACGCTATGAAGACAACAACGGCACGATCTCGGCCTTTCTATCAGGACAGGTCGATCTCGTCGCGACGGGCAATGTCGTGGCCGCCGCAATCCTCGCGCGGAACCCGCCGAAAAAACCCGAGATCAAGTTCCTCATCAAGAACTCGCCCTGCTCCATCGGCCTCAACAAGAATGAACCGGCGCTGCTCGAAAAGGTCAATACGATCATCGCCGACGCCCGCAAAAGCGGTGAGTTGAACGCCATCGCCCAGAAATGGCTCGGAGCCGATCTGCCCGCCGAATTCTGAGGGCTGTCCGAACTCTGACGATGGGGGAGGGGGCATGACATACAGCTTCGATTTCAGCTGGATCGGCGAGTATCTGCCGGTCCTTCTGAAGGGTGTCGGAATTACCGTCGAGTTGATCCTCGTCGGTGCGTTTTTCGGTGTCGCGCTTGGAACGCTGTGTGCGTGGATACGCGCGCTTGGTCCACTCTGGCTTCGGCCCGTGGTCGGCGCCTATGTGGAGATGATCCGCAACACCCCCTTCCTCATCCAGCTCTTCTTCATCTTCTTCGGCCTGCCTTCGCTCGGGTTCAGAATGTCGGAGCTTCAAGCGGCCAATCTCGCGATGATCGTCAATCTCGGAGCCTATAGCTGCGAGATCATCCGGGCGGGCATTCAGGCGACGCCGCGCGGCCAGTTCGAGGCGGGGGCCAGTCTCGCGATGTCGCCCATACAGACCTTCTGGCATGTGGTGCTGATCCCCAGCCTGCAGCGCATCTGGCCTGCGTTGTCCTCACAGATCGTCATCGTCATGCTGGGCTCGGCGGCAGTGTCGCAGATCGCGGCGGAAGACCTCACCTTCGCGGCGAACTTCATCCAGTCGCGAAACTTCCGCGCCTTCGAGGCCTATCTCGTCTCGACGGTGATCTATCTCTTCCTCGCGATTGTCTTGCGCCAGCTCCTGCGCGGCGCGGGAGCTTTGCTCTTTGCGAAAAGGAGGGCGGCGCAATGATGATGGAATTCACCACCTGGGACATCCTGCGCAATCTTCTGCTCGCCGCGCGCTGGACGGTTCTGCTGTCCCTCGTCTCCTTCGTCGGAGGCAGTCTCGTAGGTCTCGCGATCCTGTTCATGCGCATCGGCAAGAATGTATGGCTGAAGCGTTTCGCACAGGGTTACATCGAGCTCTTTCAGGGCACGCCTTTGCTGATGCAATTGTTCCTCGCGTTCTTCGGTCTCGGCCTTGTCGGCGTCGATGTGCCGGCATGGCTTGCTGCGGCTTTGGCCCTGACGCTCTGGACGGCGGCCTTCCTTGCAGAGATATGGCGCGGCTGTGTCGAGGCCATCGTGCGCGGTCAGTGGGAAGCTTCATCGAGCCTTGCCATGGGATACGTACAGCAGATGCGCTACGTAATCCTGCCGCAGGCGCTGAAGATCGCCGTCCCGCCGACGGTCGGCTTTTCCGTCCAGGTGGTGAAGGGCACCGCCCTGACGTCGATCATCGGCTTCGTCGAGCTCTCGAAAGCCGGAACCATGGTCACCAACGCAACCTTCCAGCCCTTCATCGTCTATGGCTTCGTCGCACTCATCTACTTCGCTTTGTGCTGGCCTCTCTCGAAATCCAGCCAGATCCTCGAAAGGAAGCTCAATGTCGCTCATCGAAATCACTGAGGTGCGCAAAAGCTTCGGAACGAACGAGGTTCTGAAAGGTATCAACATCGATGTCGATCCCGGCGAGGTGATCGCGATCATCGGCAAATCCGGGTCCGGGAAGTCGACGCTGCTGCGCTGCATCAACGGGCTTGAAACGATCGATTCCGGCTCGATCGCGGTCGCCGGCGCGCAGCTTCTTCCGGACGAGCTTCACCTGCGTGCCCTGCGGCTGAAGATCGGCATGATCTTTCAGAGCTTCAATTTGTTTCCGCATCTGACAGCGGGAAAAAATGTCATGCTCTCGCAGATGGTCGTGAAAAAAGTTCCGACGGCGGACGCCGAAGCAACGGCGCGCAAGATGCTCGACCGCGTCGGTCTCGCGCACAAATTCGATGCCTATCCCGAAGAATTGTCGGGCGGCCAGCAGCAGCGCGTCGCCATCGCCCGCGCGCTTGCCATGCAGCCGATGGCGCTGCTGTGCGACGAGATCACCTCGGCGCTCGATCCGGAGCTCGTCAATGAAGTGCTTGCGGTCGTCAAGGAGCTTGCCGCGGAGGGCATGACGCTCCTGATGGTGACGCACGAGATGCGGTTCGCGCGTGACGTCTGTACGCGCGTCGTCTTCATGCATCAGGGGCGGGTTCATGAAATAGGCGCGCCGCAGGACGTCTTCGGGGATCCGAAAACGCCTGAACTGAAGCAGTTCCTGGGTCTTCAGGCGGCCTGAGCCGAAGCCGACGCGTTACTCGGCCGCGCGCTCGCCGGGCGGCAGATCGCGGCGTATCACGCTTCCGGCACGGGCGCGCCGCTCGTCGCCGTTGAACACGACGACGCGGTCACGGCCAAGCCGCTTGGCATCGTAAAGCGCAAGGTCCGCGCGCTTGAGAAGGGCATCCACGCTCTCTCCCGGCGTGAAGGTCGCAACGCCGAAGCTGCAGGACAGGCTGATCGTTCCGTGCGGCGCAGCGAAAGCAAGCCCTGCAATGACCGCACGCAGACCCTCGGCGATTTCCGTCGCCTCGTCGAGTGAGCACTGGTCGAGGATGAGGCCGAACTCCTCGCCGCCGAGGCGGCCGAACACCGCGTCATCGACATGCGCGATCTCTGCGGCGACGGCCTTCAGGGCCGCGTCGCCGATGTCATGTCCATACGTATCGTTGATCGCCTTGAAATGATCCAGATCGAGCATGATGGCTGCGACCGGCTCACCCGTCGAGGCGGCGGTGCGGCAGATTTCCTCGGAGGCAAGAAAGAAGGCGCGCCGATTGAAAGCGCCGGTCAGCGAATCGAGGGAGGCAAGCTGGATCAGATCCCGCTGCATGCCGACAAGGCGTTCCCCCGTGCGTAGACGTGCATACAGCTCGTCGAGCGCCGGGGGCATGCCGATGAAATCGTCCGCGCCCGAATCGAGCGCCGCAACAAGCTTCTGTCGCGCGCTGTCGTCGGACATAACAATGATGTAGAGCGGGCGCCGGTCACCCGCGACGCGGCGCGCGCGCTGGCACATTTCGAGGCCCGAGATCGTGCCGAGCTCCACCGATGTCAGCAGCGCGTCGATGCGCGGATCCTGCGCGAGGCAGCGCAGTGCTTCGTGCTCGTCGGCGAACGCGCACACTTCATGATGTGCTGCTTCCAGCAGCGCCGTGACGGCGTCCAGCACATCAAGGCTGGGGTCGACCAGCAAAATCCGCATATGTCCCGCTCCCGCAGCAGAGGGACACGGATTAGGCGCCGGACCTTAACTCAACCTGAACGTGATCTTCGAAAGTCGATGCTAGAGGCGGGATGCCACACCAAAAAAATCGCCCTGGAAAAAGTCGACACCCATCTGTCGCAAAAGTGCTGCAGTCTCGCCGTTTTCCACCTTCTCCGCGACCGTCTTGAAGCCGATTTCCTTGGCGAGGCCGACAATGGCCCGCACAAAGGCGCGGTCCTCGTTGGACGTGCTCAGATTGGTGACGAAGGCGCCATCGATCTTCACGAGATCCACGCCGAGCGCCCTTAGCGTGCGGAACGAGGTCTGTCCCGCACCGAAGTCGTCGATGGCGACGCGCACGCCTGCGCCGCGCAGAATGGCGACGAACTGCGCCGCTTCGGCCATCTCGCCCGGAGCGGCCGTCTCGGTGATCTCGATGAGGACGCGCCCGGCAAGCTCGGGCTTCAGCTTCAGAACCTCGACCAGCCGGTCGCGCCATTCGTCGTCGGAGGTCGTGTCGGCGGAGACATTGATCGCAATGGGGTGCGGTGCGGTGGGCAGCGCCTCGATCGCAAGGTCGAGCACGCGGCGGTCGAGCAGATGGACGAGGCCGAGTTTTTCCGCCGCTTCGATGTGGCCGCTGATGGGTTTGGCCGAGCCATCGTCCTGATGGATGCGGGCGAGCGCCTCGTACCACTGGATTTCGGAGGTCTCGGCGCTGACAACCGGCTGGAACGCCAGTTCGAGGCGGTGGGCGTTCAGAGCGCCGATCAGTTCCTCGGCGAGCTGGACGTAGCGGCGGCGGCGGCTTTCCTGCACCTGGCTTGGCGCGAAGGCGAGAAAGGAGCCGCGTTTCTTGCGCCGCACTTCCGCGAGGGTCTCGGAAACGCGCGCCACCATCTCGACCTGGCTCTGCGCGTGCCGTGGCCCGACAATGCCGGCGCCCGTGATGCGCACGCCCACGAGCCCCGAGCCGGTGTCGATCGGCGCCTCATGGACCGCATCCATGAAGCGCCGCGCGGCGACCTGGATTTCGGCCAGCGTGCAATTGGCGAGGGCGAGGCCGAAGATCGTCGTTGAGAAACGGCCGAGCGAATCGCCCGCCCGCATGCAGGAGCGCAGGCGCTTGGAGACGGCGGCGATGAGTTCGTCCGGCGTCGTGTCGCCGAAGGCATCGTCGACGGCGCCGAGATTTTCCACCGCCAGCAGCACAAAGCCGCAGCTCGTCTTGTAGCGCCGCGCGTCGGCCAGCATGCCGTCGAGCACTTCCAGCAGCTTCAGCCGGTTGAGCGTGCCTGTCAGGCTGTCGAATCTGGCCTGGCTGGCAAGTCTTTGGTCGCTTTCATGGCGCTCCGTGACGACGCGGATCAGGCCCTGGGCATAGGACGGGCGGCCGTCGGCGTCGGCGTGCCAGCGTCCGACATCCTCCACCCAGACCAGCTGGTCGCTGCCGCGTGTGGGCACCCGCAGCGCATACTCGATGTCGTAAGGCACGCCTGCGCCCTCGTCGCGCCCGCTCGAGCCGTGCACGACGGACGCGCGGCTGGTCATCGAATCGCCGTCGGTGCGGAACGTCCATTCGGCGCCGGTGGCGATCCCGCCAAGCGCTCTCAGCGGCGCGGGAAAGGTTGGCATGGTTTCAAGCCGGTCGGACGCCAGATCCCAGCGATAGGTGGCCGCATCGACAGTCTCAAGTGTCAGCGAGAGGTCGAAATCGGCCACGGCGGTCCTGATCTGTTGAATTGACCCGGTCGCGCGCGGGTCCGTGAAGCGGGGACTGTGCCCGCCGTATGGATGAACCGCTAGTGTCAAATCGTAAACGCGCGTTAACTATTAACGCATCTTTCCGCGCGGTTTCGGTCCTTGGCGGCTCTAAAGGCCAGCTTCAGGCATTATATCTGCAGCAGAAGAAAAGCCGGGCTTTCTGAGGTGTGCCAAACCGGGACGTGTCGCCGTGAGTGGATCGTCGTTCGAGCAGGAGATGCTGCGCTATCAAGAGGAGCCGCGTTCGCAGGCTCTGGTTCTGATCGCGCCCGAATCCGCGTCCGATCCGGCGGAAGCTCTGTCCAAGCGCTTCCGGCACAATTCCTTCATCGTCACCCAGCTTTGGGCCGCCAAGCTCGATGCGCCGCAGGCGCGCGCGCGCCGCAAGGCTGCGCCGGGAGAAGGAACCGCCGCTTATGGCGCGACGGAAGTTGCCATTCGCACGGCTCGCCGCACCAAGGGCGACGAATGGGCGGCGTGAGAGAGCAGCACCGACAATGAAAAAGGCCGGCGAGACGCCGGCCTTTTCAATTCAGGAAATTTGAAAGCAGATCAGACGTCGGCCTTCGGCGTCAGAACCTGACGGCCGTTGTACATGCCGGTCTTGAGGTCGATGTGATGCGGACGGCGCAACTCGCCCGAATCCTTGTCCTCGATATAGGTCGGGGCCTTCAGCGCGTCGGCCGAGCGGCGCATGCCACGGCGGGACGGCGAAGTCTTTCGTTTCGGAACGGCCATTGAGATTACTCCGGAAATCAAACAACGCGGCGCATTGGGGCAGCCGCGTCGTGGCAAAGATTGGCGGTGCTGATAGCATCACCCGCCTTTAAAATCTAGCGCGAAACGCACGATGAATCGGCCTGAGCGGCACGCGCGTTAATTGTCCCGGCGCGGCGGATCTGGCTGCGGGTGGGTTTTGCCGAATTTCGGACGACGGGATTGGGCAGCGCAGCGGCCAGAATTGCGGCTTCGCGCGGCGTGAGCTGCAGAGCGCTTTTTCCGAAAGCCTTGCGAGAGATGGCCTCGGCCCCGAACACGCCGTTCGGCCCCCATTCCGCCGTGTTGAGATAGACCTCCATCATGCGCCGTTTCGGCCAGATGAAATCGAGCCAGTGGGCCAGCACCACCTCCACGGGTTTGCGGACATAGCCGAAGCCCTGCCAGAGGAAGAGGTTCTTCACGACCTGCATCGAAATGGTGGAGGCGCCGCGCGAGGGGCCGTCCTCGTCGTTGATGACGGCGCGCAACTCGCCCCAGTCGACGCCCCGATGGCTGCAGAACTTCGCATCTTCCGAGCCGATGACCGCGCGTGGCAATGCCGGGCTGATCTTGTCGAGCGGCATCCAGTCGCGCTCGACCGGGCGCAGGGTTGCCCAGCGGGCGAGCATCAAAGTCGAGACCGGCGGCACTATTGTGTAGAGAATCGACAGGACGAAGGGTGCAAGCGCGACAACGATCACTGCGCGGATGAGCATCCGGACGCCTTTGCTCCTGGAGGGCGGGCGGTGAGCTTCGGCGGTCGCCGGGTCGCTGTCCGGTGCGGGCCGAACGTCGTGGTCCTGCATCCGGTCGTCGGGCCGAGGACCCCAATCCAAACTCATATCCCGCCCCTGGCCCGCTTTCCGAAGGGCGCATCATAGAGCTACGGCGCTCCCCGGCGAAGCTCAACTATTCCGCAGGCGCGGTTTGCGCGGCAATTTGATCGCGGGGGAACAGCAGGGCCACGCCGAACACGCCGACGGCCAGCGCTGCAAGGACGTAGAACAGCAGGCTGAAATCCTGCCGCAATCCGTAAAGCTGCGCGGCAAGCGGGATTGCGGTCGCGCCGATTCCCGACAGCACGGCAAAGCGCACCGCGTTGAAGCGCGCGCGGATGTCTGCGGGCGCATAGCGGGCGACGATCACTTCACCGATGGGAGCCTGCCCGAAGATCGAGAACATCATTGCTGCGGCAACGGCCACGAGCAGCCAGTCCTGCGTGTGCGCCACAAGAAAGAGCAGCGGTATCTGGATGGCCGTCACCGGAATGAGGATGGCGCGTAGCGAGAAGCGGTCGAGCAGCGCGCCGATCAGGGCCTGCGCGAGGGCGGCGATGGAAAAGACGAGGCAGACGATCAGTCCCACGCCGAATGTGCCGGAGGGGAGCGCGGGCAGTTCCTGCTCGAACAGTTTGGGCATGACAACGGTCGTCGCGGTGAAAATCACGCAGCCGAGGATCGCCAGCACGGCGAAGATCAGCAGAACCTGCATCATCTCGCGTCGCGTACGGACGGATCCCGTCAAGGCGTGGGGCTCAAGCTGCGGAACGCCGCGCGTCACAACGAAATACACCGCGCCCGCAACAAGGCAGGCGAGGCCGGGCAGAACGAAGGCCGCGCGCCAGGAAATCCATTCGGTGATGGCGCCGGTCACGAGCGCGGCGAACGCAACGCCGAGATTTCCGTACAGACCGTTGACGCCCATGATCTTGCCCATCCGCGCGGGATCGAGCCCGGACAGAACCGCATATCCGACCGGATGATAGATGGCCGAGAAAACGCCCATCACGGTCAGCGTCACGCCGATCTGCCAAGGTGTCGTCACCAGTCCGACCGCGATGCAAGAGAGCCCGGTTCCGAAGAAGAACAGCAGCATCAATGGACGCCGGCCATAGCGGTGCGCGAGCCAGCCCGCCGGCAGCGAACCGACGCCGAAGGCAACGAAACAGCCGAAAGTCAGCGGCAGCAGCGTCTCGTAGGGGATGGAAAATTCACGCGCGATCGCGATCACCGCCGTCGGAAAGATCAGCAGGACGAGATGATCGAGCGCATGCCCGACATTGAGAATGCGCTCCAGACGTTTTTCCAGCATGTCTCGCGTGTCCGGGCCGTAGTGCCAGATTTTGGGCAATCTATATCAGGTGGCGGCCGCCCCTCCGATAGCACTAAAGGCGGGAGGCCGCCGCGAAATGCAAAAGGCTTGTCTATGCTTACATCATTGTGAGCGCGGGGACCCGGATGGGCCGCGTGCGCGTTGAACCGTGATACGTCAGGGAGGACCGCGATGGACCTGAAGAAAATAAAAGAGCACGCCCAGGTGATCGGCGCCGACGGCAAGGATGTCGGCATCGTCGACCGGATCGACGGCGATCACATCAAGCTGACACGCCACAGCGGCCCGTCGGGCCAGCATTGTCTGGTGCCACTCAGCCTTGTTGCGGATGTCGACGGCGAGAAGGTGCGCCTGTCTGTCGACGCAGCGATCGCGCTCGACTTTTCTGAGGAAGACGGGGCCCCCTCGGCGGCATAGCGGAAGGTCGCCTTACTCGGCGGCCTGGATGTCGCCCTTGTTGCCGTCGACGCCGAAGCGGCGGACGACATAATCCTCGACCATCTGCGTGAAGTCGGCGGCAAGCGTCGCACCCTTCAGCGTGGTTACCTTCTCGCCGTCGATGAAGACCGGCGCGGAAGGGGTCTCTCCGGTGCCCGGCAGCGAAATGCCGATGTCGGCGTGCTTCGATTCGCCCGGCCCGTTCACGATGCAGCCCATCACCGCGACATTCAGTGTCTCGACGCCCGGATAGGTTTTCTTCCATTCCGGCATGCGATTGATGATGTAGCTCTGAATGTCCTGCGCCAGTTCCTGGAACGTCGTCGAGGTGGTGCGCCCGCAGCCGGGGCACGCCGCGACGAGCGGCACGAAGGTGCGGAAGCCCATGGTCTGCAGGATTTCCTGCGCGACCTTGACCTCTTTCGTCCGGTCGCCGCCGGGTTCCGGCGTCAGCGAAATGCGGATCGTGTCGCCGACGCCCTGCTGCAGGATGACGCCCAGCGCCGCCGCGGAAGCCACAATGCCCTTCGAGCCCATGCCCGCTTCAGTCAGGCCGACATGCAGCGCATATTTCGTGCGGGCGGCGAGGTCGAGATAGGTCGCAACCACGTCCTGCACGTTCGAGATCTTGGTCGAGATGATGATCTTGTCGGCGCTCATCCCGAGTTCTTCGGCGCGGGCGGCAGAGTTGAGCACCGAGCGGATCAGCGCCTCGCGCGTGACGGCGCGGGCGTCCAGCGGGTTCGGGCTGGCATTGTTCTCGTCCATCATCGCGGTGAGCATTTCGCCGTCGAGCGAGCCCCAATTGCCGCCGATGCGCACGGGCTTGTCGTGCTTCAGCGCCATTTCGATGATCTGCGAGAACTGTTTGTCCTTCTTGTCCTTGAATCCGACATTGCCCGGGTTGATGCGGTACTTGCCGAGCGCCTCGGCGCAGGCCGGGTGATCGGCGAGCAGCTTGTGGCCGATGTAATGGAAGTCGCCGACCAGCGGCACGTCGAGGCCCATCCGGTCGAGCTTTTCGCGGATGTGCGGAACGGCAGCGGCAGCCTCGTCCCGGTCGACGGTGATACGGACGATCTCAGAACCAGCGCGGGCGAGGTCTGCGACCTGCTTCACCGTGCCGGCGATATCGGCGGTGTCGGTGTTGGTCATGGACTGGACGACGACCGGATTGCCGCCACCCACCGTAACATTGCCCACCTTGACCCCGACCGACTGGCGGCGGCGACCCCTGATATCGACGTCCATTACGTGCTCTTTCCGAAAATCCCGCGGGAAATCCTGCAATGAAATGCAGGATACAGGCCGCGAAGTCAAAAATCCCTATACTGGAAGATCAGACAGTGACCGCGCGGCAGGCCGCACATTCTCCGGCGATCTCCACGAATTGGCCGCGGGCGGCAAAGCCCGCATTGCGCGCCACCTCCGCCAGCCGGTCGCCGATCTCGACGCCCGACGCCTCAGCAGCTGCGCCGCATTTCTCACATAGAAGGAAAACTACGACATCTGAATGGCCGTGCGCGTGGTCGCACGCGACAAACGCATTCTTGCTCTCAATCCGGTGGGCAAGGCCTTGGCCCAGCAGGAAATCCAGCGCCCGGTACACGGTGATCGGGGCCGGGCGCTTCGCGCCGTCCACCGAGATATGCTCAATCAGGTCATAAGCCCCCAGCGGCTGCGGACTTTTTGCCAATAATTCCAGAATCTGCGCGCGGATCGGCGTCAGGCGCTCGCCGCGTTCGGCGCACATCCGTTCGGCCCGGGCGAGCGTGTCGGCGGGGCTGCTGTCATGCGCATGTGCGTGGGTGGAGGCGTCGTGAGGCATCTGGTCTGTTATGTAACAATGTTCGCCGGATTTGCCAGATGCCGCGAAACTCAGCCCCGCGCGGCGATGGCGGCGCAGCCCGTCAGCGCCGGGGTTTTCGCGGTGATCAGCACTGTCGCGATGGTGGAGACCAGCCGCTCATGCGGCTTCTTCGCTGCGAAATTCATCCGGAAACGGTCCACATCCATCAGATCGAGCGTCTTCGGCAGGACACCGCCTCCGATATAGACCCCGCCACGCGCGACGAAGGTCAGGGCCATGTCCCCGGCAAAGCGCGCAAGTGCATCGAAGAAAAGCTGCATCACCTCAAGGCTGCGCGCATCGCCCGCGCGGGCCGCCTCGGAAATCTCGTTGCCTTCGCGGTGGTCGGTGCTCAATCCGTCGAGTTCGCCGATCGCCTTGTCGATACGCTCGAGCCCCTCGCCGGAAATCACGAGCTCCGCCGAAACGCGCCCGAAGTCGCGTCTCAGAATCCCGTAGACCGCCGTTTCGCGGTCCGTCAGGTCGGCAAATTCGAAATGCCCCCCTTCGCTCGGCACGACGATCCACTCAGCCTTCCCGTCGGCGGCTGCCCTATAGACAAGGCCTGCCACGCCAAGCCCGGTTCCGGGGCCTAGAACGACCTTCGTCGCATCGGACAGCCGCTCGCCCGGACCCAGCGGCTCAAGCTCCTCGATGTAGGGAAGCGCCTCGGCGAGCGCGGCGAAATCGTTGACGACCTCGACGCGCTCAAGGCCCGTTTTTGCGGCCAGCTCTTCGGGGCGGAACGACCAGCCGCGCCGGTTGGTCAGGTGAACGAGGCCGTCCTTGATGGGGCCGGCGATGGCGAGAACGGCACGCACCGGCTTTTCGCCGGATTTGGCGATATAGGCCGGGATCGATTCATGAAGCCCCGCAAAGCCGTCATTTGCGACGTCCTCGATTCCGTGGGGGTGAAGCTCGCCCGCTTTGACGAGGCCGAAGCGGCTGTTGGTTCCGCCGACATCGGCGACCAGAACAAGATCGGAAGAGGACATGGGGAGGAATCTAGCCAGCGGGATGGTTCGGGTCCAACGCTTTCGCTCCCGGATTGGATGCATTAGCCAGAAGTTATGACGAACGAGGAAATCCAGACCCGGGTTCTGTACCGCGATGCGCTGATGCTGGTGCTCGACAAGCCGGCGGGCATTGCCGTCCATGCAGGCGGGGCGGTGCGCGGGCCGACGCTCGACGCCTATTTCGACGCGCTGCGCTACGGCCTGCCGCGGCGGCCGGAGCTCGCGCACCGTCTCGACCGCGAAACCTCGGGCTGCCTCGTGCTTGGGCGGCATCGCAAAAGCATTGCGAGCCTCAACGGGATGTTCCGCGAAGGCAGCGTCGAAAAAATCTATCTGGCCGTCGTCGAAGGCGGGCCGCCGGAGGAGGCAGGCCTGGTCGATCTTCCGCTCGCCAAGAAGGACGTCGCGCGCGGTTGGCACATGAAGGTCGATGCCGAGAAGGGACTGCCGTCGCGCACTGGCTATCGTGTGCTCGACCGGTCCGCCGGCCATGCGCTTGTCGAACTCAACCTGCACACCGGGCGCACCCATCAATTGCGGGTGCATATGGCGGCCCTGGGCTGCCCGATCCTCGGCGACCGCGCGTACGGAAACGCACTGTCCGGCGGACCGATGCTGCATCTGCATTCCTGGCGCACCACGGTGCCGCTTTATCCGAAGCGCGAGCCGATCCGGGTTGCGGCACCGCTTCCCCCGCACATCGCTGCGACGCTGAAAGATTTCGGCTTCGAATGGGTCGATCCGGCATGTTCGAGCGTTTAGGCGAGCCCGCATCCATGCAAAGCCGTTCATGAAAATCCTCGTCCTTCTCAATGCCCGCGCCGGAACCCTCAACACGGGCGCTGTCGAAAATCCCGACGCTATCGTGCGCGAGGCGTTCGAGGCGGCCGGGCACAGCGCGGATGTGCGGCTCGTCGAGCCACAGGAGATGGATGAGGGGCTCGACGAAGCCCTGCGATCGGATGTCGAGGCGGTCGTTGTGGGTGGCGGTGACGGCACGTTCAGCCGCGCGCTGGCAAAGCTCAGCGGCAGCGGCAAGGCGATCGGCCTTCTACCGCTCGGCACCATGAATCTCATGGGCCGCGACATGTATGCGGACACGGACGATTTCGCGGGCATGGCCAAGGCGCTTGCGGAGGGCGAGGTCGTGCCCATCGATCTTGCACGCATCAACGGCAAGCCCTTCCACACGTTGTGCGGCCTCGGTTATTTCAGTCGCGTGGCCCGCGAGCGCGAAAAAAGCCGGTTCGATTTCCCGGGCGGCCGCCTTCTCAGCGTGCTCGTCTCGGTCTGGAAGTCGGTCACGAAAAGCGGCTATGTGCGTGCGAACATCACCGCCGGAGGCGAGCGGCGGAATGTCCGTGCCTATGCGGTGCTGGTGACTTCGAACCGGATCGGCGACGACTGGCGCCGGGCGCGGCTGGATGAAGGCATCCTGGAAATCCACATCATGCGCCACGCCCATTTTGTGGGCCGTGCCAAAGCGGGCCTCGAGCTCTTGTCGCGCCGCTGGCGCGAGGGCGACACGATCGAGACCCTTGCTGCCGAACGGATCGAGGTCCGCTCCCCGCGCTCGCGCTTCTGGCTTGCGGTCGATGGCGAGCTTGTCCGCGAGCCGACGCCGCTTGTTTTCGAGATCGCGCACGCGGCGCTTCCCGTTCTGATGCCGAATCGGTCCACGCCCGGCACTGAGGCGTAAGGCCCGTCTTCAGGCGCCGAGATCGACGCGCCCAGGATGGCTGGACTGCGCCGCCGTCTGTGTCTGCATCGGCATGGAAATGATTATGCGGTCCTCGGCGGACGTTTCCAGTTCCGCCGAAATCTGGTTCCGATAGGCCGAGACGAGGCGGGCGGCAAGGCCGCCCTCGGGCAGCGATCCGGTGATGCCCGGGCTCGCGATGCCGACCTCCATGTGCCCGAGATCGGGCCTGTGAATTTCGATTCCGATGGGTGATCTTGATCTCTGCCGCTCCAGTGCGGCCGTCAGGATTTCCGAAATGAGAAGGCCGAGCGGGACGGCCTGGTCGAGGTCGAGCCAGACGGGTTCGCCGCTTGTCGCGATCTTGATGGTGGGTGCCGCGGAGCCGAAGCTTTGGCGCAGCTGCGCCGCGATATCGCGCAAAAGATCGAGCGTCGAGACATGGCCGATTTCGCCGGTCGCGTAGCTTGCCTTGTAGGCGGCGGCCATGGCGAGAACGCGGTCTTCCGGAATGCGCAACAGCATGCGCTGGTCGGTCGGCAATTCGCGGCGCTGCAGCGCGAGCAGGCTTGCGATCATCTGGAAATTGTTCTTCACGCGGTGGTGCAGCTCGCGCAGCAGCCCGTTCTTGCCTTCGAGCGCTTCCTCAAGCGCGGTCGAGCGCTCCTGAACGCACTGGGCCATGTGATTGATGCCCGCGCCCAGTTCCGAAAGCTCCCGTGGCGCGCTTTGCAGGTCGTCGATGCGATCGGTGTAGTCACCCGTTGCATAGGTCGCAGTTATCGTCCGGAAGCGCGCGATCCAGCGCAGAACGAGGCGGTCGACCCCGGCGAAAACCGCAACGATCCCGAGCAGCAGCATCAGCAGGGGTGCGGCCATCGCCGAAAGGAAGCGTATCCAGTCGGTCTGGGTGATGATGCTCAGCGGCGTTGCCAGCACCACATTCGACAGGGTGCCGCGAACCGGCGCAATGGCGTAGAAATAGGGCGATCCGGCGCGGGCCGTGAATGTCCGCGACATTCCGCTGTCACCCGGCAGGCCGACCGGCAAGGCCTCGTCCGGCTGCCAGTTTTTCTGGCCGTCTGTGAAGTCCGACACGATGATCCCGTTGCCCCGGATCAGAGCGAGGGCGCCCTGTTCCCCGCGATCAGCCCCTTCCGCAAGGAAGATGGCGTTGAAGGCGTCGCGTTTCAGAAAAATACCGACTGCCCGTGCCGTGCCGTCATTGGCGCGGAACGAGCGCGACATCAGCACCGATTTTTCCTGGGGGGGGATGCTTTCCGGAAGCCAGATCGTGTCGCCGGCGGTTTCGATATTGGCGATGGCGCGCTGCAAGGAGGAGCGGCTGCTGTCCGTCAGAACCGTGTTTCCCACCTCGCACAGGCGGCGGCCTCCCTCGTCGGCAACGACGATGCCCGTATATTCCGGCCGCAATGCCAGCGCCGTCTTCAGATGGTCGCTGCACCCCGGGCCGGCAGATGCGACATCGTCGTTGGCGGCAAGCGTGTCCGCCACGCCCTCGGCGATGCCGAGCGTCAGCCCCGCGCGCATCGCGATGAGTTCCGCGCGCTGCACGATCGAAAATTCGCGCTGTGAAATCTCCGCGTCGCGGCTCTTGATGGTGACACCAATGGCAAGAGCCGCGGCTGGAAGATTGGCCAGTATCAGGAGCAGCGCCAGCCGGGTTCGAAGGCTGCTTGGCACGTAACCTCTCAGCTGGGGTCGTTCAGTTCGACGACCCACCCGATGTTGCGATCATGGCGGCCTGCAGATCGGCGTCGGGGCCGAATTCCGATGAGCGCTGGACGGACAGGGTGCGTGTCAGCGCGCTGCGGGCGCGGTTGACGCGGCTCTTGATGGTGCCGACGGCGACCTCGCAGATTTCCGCAGCTTCCTCATAGGAAAATCCAGAAGCGCCGACCAGGATCAAAGCCTCGCGCTGGTCCGGCGGAAGTTTGGACAGGGCTTCGCGGAAATCCTGCAGATCCATATGCCCGCCCTGGGACGGGTGAACGACGAGGCGAGACGAAAAAACCCCGTCCGCGTCCTGCACTTCGCGGCGCCGCTTGCGATGCTCCGAATAATAGACGTTGCGCAGGATGGTGAACATCCAGGCGCGCATATTGGTGCCTTCGGTGAAGGAGCCGAGATTGGACCACGCTTTCACAAGCGATTCCTGGACGAGGTCGTCGGCCTTGTCCATCTGTCCGCAAAGGGACATAGCGAAGGCACGCAGGCTCGGAATCTGGGCGAGAAGCTCTTCACGAACCGTCGCGCTCGCAGCTTCCGGCTTTGGTTTACCGGTCATTGCTTGCTGCCTGTGGGTCCGGGGCCTTCCGCCTCCTTGGCCTCGAGCTTCGAAAGAAGTTCGAGAAAACGATCGGGAACGTCCTGTCCGAGGATGTCATCATACGACGCCTTGAGATGGCGGCCGATGTGGGTCTGGAGCTCGGAATCGATTTCGGGGCCATGCTCGGCCCTGGTATCATCGCGCACCGTGTGCCCCTTGCCTCTTGAACTGTCCGCAGTCGGCTTTTTCGGCCGTTCTTCCATGACAAACGCCCCCCGGCGCCCAGTTGTTTCTGATGAGTTCCATCAGGCCAGAACGCGGTTAAATGCAATTCGTTCCTAGTTGATGAAACTTTTTCGCTCGCGAGAGAGTTTTGGTGTTGCTAGCGTCGCGGCCACGCGACGGGAAGGGGATTTTCTGTTTCATGTCAAAGATTGCGCCTATCATTGCGGCCCAGCTGCCGTTCCTGCGCCGCTACGCCCGCGCGCTCACCGGAAACCAGTCCTCCGGCGATGCCTATGTGGCTGCGGCTCTCGAAACCCTTGTCGAGGATCCGCAGCTATTCGACAGCGATGTCGAGCCGCGCGTCGCGGTCTACGAGGTTTTCTCGCGCATCTGGTCTTCAGTCAGCGTCAATCGGGAAGCGAGCGACGGGGCAGGTTTGTCTCCGGCGCATCGCACGCTGGAAGCGCTGGCACCGCGCTCGCGGCAGATTTTTCTGCTTGTTTCCGTCGAAGGGTTTTCGCCCGCCGAAGCAGCCCGGATCGTGGGCATCGAGGAGGATGACGTGGCCACTGCCATCGACGAAATCGGGCGCGAGCTCGCCAGCCTGGTCGCGACCGATGTCCTGATCATCGAGGACGAACCGATCATCGCCATGGACATCGAAGCCCTGGTCGAAAGCCTCGGCCATCGCGTTGCCGGCGTCGCGCGCACCCAGAAGGAAGCGGTTGCCCTGGCAAGCCAGACCCGGCCGGGCCTTGTTCTGGCCGATATCCAGCTTGCCGATGGCTCCTCGGGTCTCGATGCGGTGAACGACATCCTGGCCGAATTCAGCGTGCCGGTGATCTTCATCACGGCCTATCCGGAGCGTCTGCTCACGGGTGAGCGCCCCGAGCCGGTGTTCCTGATTTCCAAGCCGTTCCAGACGCAGACCGTCAAGGCCATCGTCAGCCAGGCTCTGTTCTTCGGAACCCGTGCCCACAAGCGCGAGGCCCGTGCCACGGCCTGAACTTCTATTCGTAAGGCAAACAAAAACGCCGGGCTCTCGCCCGGCGTTTTCGTTTCATGTCGTCCGGTTAGTTAGCCGGAGACGCGGGAGCCATCGGGGCCGGGGCGCTTGCGCCGGGCGCAGCAGCACCCGCATCAGGCGTCGAAGGAGCCGAGGTGCCGCCACCGGCGCTCATCGCGATTTCCGGATCGGCGGCTGAGCCGAGAATTTCGAGGTCCGAGAAGGCCACTTCAGTCTTGGCGTCGTCGTTCAAGATGGCGCCGGCAACCTTGTTTCCCTCGAAGCGAAGATCATCGATCGACGCGTCGTTCGGCGAGCCCTTGACGACCGCGCCAATGAGATTCGTGACCGGGATCATCGTGCCATCGGCAAGCGGCATTGCAGGCGTTTCGGCCGGAGCCCCGTCCGTCCCGGAGGCCGGAGCTGCGCCGGTCGCCGCACGACCCTCGGCCTCAGGATAGGTGTACTCCGGAATGCTCTCGACACTTGCGGTCGTCAGGCCGCCGATCTTCACCTGATCGTCGGAGAGCAAAGGAAGTTCCGACACGTCGTATTGACGGTAGCTCTGGCCGATGCCGACAAAGCCGCCATGCGACAGCACCACAGCGCGCAGATCGCCGGACGGTGTCACGAGTGCATCGGCAACGGTACCGACCGTCTCGTCGTTCTCGCCCAGGACGCTCGCGCCCTTCATGCTGGAGAACAGGTTCGGGTCCTTGGCTTCTGCCTGCGTTGTGGCAGCCGGAGCGCTCATACCGGCGGGCGGCGTGGCGGGTTCGGTCGCGGGCGGCGTCTGGGCAACCGCGAGCGAGGCGAAAGCGGTCAGGGCAGCACCCGACAACAGGATTCGTTTCATCATTCGTGTCCCTCCTTCTTTAAAACAGAGGCCGCAGCAGCGGCCTGCTGAGTAGGGAACGCCGCTAAGGGGGCTTGGTTCGACGTGAAATGAATTTTATGGCGTCCACGCAGAAACATAGCCGATGGGACAATTTGACGGCCCGCGCCCGAATGCTTAATCCCGACAGAACACGGGAATACACACATGCATGACGTTATCGCCATTGTATTGCCGGTCTTTGGCCTGATCGGTGTCGGTTTTGCCGCCGCCAAACTTGGTCTTGTGTCCGTGCAGGCGGGCGATGGGCTTGCCGATTACGTCTTCGCGATTGCAGTGCCGGCGCTCATCTTCACGATGCTGTCGGAATCCGAGGCCTCGCTCGGGGCAAGCCCGTGGGGGTATTGGGCAAGCTATTTCATCGGTGCGGCCATCTCCTGGGCGATTGCGATGCTGCTGGCGCGCCGCGTCTTCCAGCGCGACGGACGCGAGGCGGTGATTCACGGGTTCTGCTCGGCGCAGTCGAACACCGTGCTTCTCGGCATTCCGTTGATCCTGAAGGCTTATGGAGATGCGGGCGCGGTGCCGCTGTTTCTTCTGCTCGCGATCCATTTGCCGCTGATGATGGGCGTGGCCTCGCTTCTCATCGAGATGTCGGGCGGGCAAAGCGGAGGGCTCAAGCGTTTCGCAAAAACGCTTGCGACACATCCGATCGTGCTGGCGCTTCTCGCGGGCGTTCTTGCCCATACATTGGGGATTCGTGTCCCGACCTTCCTGAAGCCCGTGGTCGATGGCCTCGCCGCCTCCGTCTCGCCCGTCGCTCTGGTCGCGATGGGCATCGCTCTCGCGCGCTACGGCTTCTGGTCGGATCCGAAGGCCGCCAGCGTCGCGACGACGTTGAAGCTGCTGGTGCATCCGGCATGCGTCTTCCTGCTCGGCACCTTCGTGTTCCAGCTCGATCCGGTGTTCGTCGGCGTAGGTACACTTTTCGCGGCGCTGCCGTCGGGCGTGAACGGCTATTTGATCGCGGCGCGCTACCAGACGGGAGAGGCGTTCGCGTCCAACACGATCGCCTTCTCGACGGCTTTTTCTGTCATTACAGTGACGGTCTGGCTGCTCGTCCTTGGCGTCTAGAGCTTCAGAAGGCGCCGGATGTCGGCGGGCGCCATGCCTGTGCCACGCATCACGCGCAGGCTTTCCGCGCCGTCGCTTTTGGAGAGTTTCTTTCCGTCCTTGCCGAGGATGATGCGGTGATGGCGGTAGACTGGCGCGCGCAGGTCGAGCATTTCCTGCAGAAGCCGGTGTACGGATGTTGCGTGATAGAGATCCTTGCCGCGCACGACATGGGTGACGCCCTGCGCCGCGTCGTCGACCGTCACGGCGAGGTGGTAGCTTGTCGCGACATCGCGACGCGCAAGAACGACATCGCCCCACGCCCCCGGATCGGCCTCCACCTCCTGCTCCGTTTCACCATCGCCGCTTTCGGTCCAGACAAGCGGCGTTCGCAGGAAGGACAGCGCACGCGCCATATCGAGACGCAGGACGTAAGGCTCGTTTCGGGAGATGCGCTGCGCGCGTTCGGCTGCGGTGAGGTGGCGGCAGGTGCCGGGATAGATCGGAGCGCCGTCAGGGTCTTTTGGGCCGGCGGAGCTCGCGGCGCGGATGTCCCCGCGCGTGCAGAAGCACGGATAGAGCACGCCGCGCCGGTTGAGGAAATCCAGTGCGAGCCGGTGTTCATGCAGGTGCTCGGACTGGCGCCGCACCGGCTTCTCCCAGTCGATGCCGAGCCAGGCGAGATCGTCGAAGATCTGTGCCTCGAACCCGCGTTTGGAACGGCCTGGATCGATGTCCTCGATGCGCACGAGAAAGCGCCCACCCGCCGCGCGCGCGAGATCGCGGTTGAGCAGCGCAGACAGCGCATGGCCGAGATGGAGCTGGCCGTTGGGGCTGGGGGCAAATCGAAAGACGGGACGGGTCATCATAGCTGCTGTATGTTCCAGCCCGATGGCTGAACGGAAAATGAAGGCCGCAGCAAGGCTGCCCAAAGCAATAGCCACTCCGCGCGATCTGAAGCTTCATCTCGACGCTCTTGTGCGCACGGCCCCGGAGTTCGAGGCCGTCCGCGAATGCGCGGGCGAGGTGCCGATCCGCTGGCTCGATCCGGGTTTTGCCGGGCTTGTCTGGGTCGTGATGGGGCAGCAGATTTCGGTCGCGGCCGCGCGGGCGATCATGACCCGGCTGGAGGAGGCGCTCGATGCGGTGACGCCGGAACAGGTGCTTGCGGCGCCGGACGAGGTCATGCGCATGGCCGGGCTGTCGCGCCAGAAGATCGCGACCTTGCGGGCGATCTCCGGGGCGGTGCAGGGCGGGCTCGACCTCGATAGCCTGATCGCGCTCGATGCGGAGGCGGCGGTCGAGCGGCTGAGGGATGTTCGCGGGATCGGGCGCTGGACGGCGGAGGTCTACCTTCTTTTTGCCCTCGGCCACACCGATATCTTCCCGGCGGGGGATCTTGCGCTTCAGGAAGCGGCGCGCACGGCCTTCGGCCTTGAGGTCAGGCCGAAGGAGAAAGAACTCTCGTTGCGTGCACAAGACTGGCGGCCCCATCGCGCCGCCGCCGCGCGCCTGTTATGGGCCTATTATCGTGTCGCGCGCTCGGGGCGCGATGCAACACCGGTGTGAGGACATGATGAAGCGTCTTGCTGCTCTTGCTTTGGCCCTGATGGCGTTTTCGTTGCCGGCCTTCGCGAACGACGATCCCGAACTGCTGTTCAAGAAATCGACCGTGTTCCGCCTGCTCTCGCCGGACGCGAAGCTTGCGGTCTATGCCATCGACGATCCGGCGGTGGAGGGTGTCGCCTGTCATTTCACGCTGCCGGAAATCGGCGGCTGGAAGGGCTGGGCCGGCTTTGCCGAGGAACGCTCGGAAACCTCGGTCTCGTGCCAGCAGATCGGGCCGATCACCTTCAAGGCCAAGTTCGAACAGGGCGAGGAAGCTTTCCGCGAGCGCCGGTCGTTGTTCTTCAAGAAAGTGCGCATCGTCCGCGGCTGTGATGCCAAGCGCAACGTTCTCGTCTATCTCATCTATTCCGACCGGGTCATCGAGGGATCGCCGCAGAACTCGACCTCGGCCGTTCCCATCAAACCCTGGGGCGATGCCCCCGCGCCGCGCTGCGCCGATTTTCTGGAGTAACAGATGGCCCTCGAAGGACCCCGCCTCGCCGCCCACAGCGGCAAGGCCTCCTCGCTCGTCATTTTCCTGCACGGCTACGGTGCCGACGGCAACGATCTGATCGGCCTCGGAAACGAGTGGCAGTCGGCATTGCCGGACACCGAATTCGTTTCCCCGCACGCGCCCGAAACCTGCGCGCAGAATCCTTCGGGGCGGCAATGGTGGGATCTTCAGCTGCGCAGCGACGAGGAGCGCTGGGCAGGTCTCGGCCGGACCGGGCCCGTGCTGGACGCCTTCATCTCGGCTGAAATCGCGCGCAGCGGCCTTCCGGCCTCCAAGGTGGCGCTGGTCGGCTTCTCGCAAGGCACGATGATGGCGCTGCATGTCGCCCTGCGGCGCGCGGAGCCGGTTGCGGGCATCATCGGCTATTCCGGCGTTCTGGCCGGGGCGGACCGCCTGAAAGGCGAAATCCGGTCTCGCCCGCCCGTTTTCCTCTCCCATGGCACGATGGACCAGGTCATCCCTGTGGACGCGCTGGTCTCCACGGTCGAGGCGCTTGCGGAAAACGCGGTGCCGCGCAGCTGGCATGTCGCGCACGGAATGGCCCATGGCATCGACCGGACGGGGCTCAGTCTCGGGGCGCAGTTTCTCCAGAAAGTGCTGAAATAAGGAGCGGGAAACCCCAGGACGTGCGGGAACCGCTGGATGTGGGTGCTTCACAAGGATGACACAGGACATATAGAGTGTGGGAAGGCGCGCCGGGTGGCGCTGGCGCTGGTCCTCATTAGGAGAGTTTCGCGTGAATGCTCACGTTTCTCCCGATTCCTGCCCCGCGCTGGTGCTCAACGCGGATTACAGGCCCTTGTCCTATTACCCGCTGTCGCTGTGGTCGTGGCAGGACGCGATCAAGGCCATCTTCCTCGACCGGGTGAACGTCATCTCGACCTATGAGAAGACGGTGCACAGCCCGAGCTTCGAGATGAGGCTGCCGTCGGTCGTCTGCCTGAAGAGCTACATCAAGCCGGCACGCAACCCCGCTTTCACGCGGTTCAACGTCTTCCTGCGCGATCGCTTCACCTGCCAGTATTGCGGGTCGAAAGACGATCTGACCTTCGATCATCTGATCCCGCGCTCGCGCGGCGGCCTGACCACGTGGGACAATGTCGTCACCGCCTGCTCGCCGTGCAATCTGCAGAAAGGCGGGCTGATGCCGCATGTGTGCGGTATGTCGCCGTCGCAATCGCCGTTCCAGCCCTCGATCAACGATCTGCATCAGAACGGGCGGCTCTTCCCGCCGAACTACCTGCACGATTCGTGGGTCGACTATCTCTACTGGGATACCGAGCTGGAGCCCTGATCGTCAGCTTTTGCGAAGGCCCGCACATGCGAGTGCCGCAAGCCCGGCGCAGATCGCCATGTTCCAGCCCGCGAAGCTGAGACCAAGAAAGCGCCACGGCGCCGCGTCGCACGGCACGATGCGGATGTGCTGGAGATCCTGCAGAAGATTGCCGCTGCCCAACGCCGCCGCGCCACTGGAACAGCTCGCCGGGCCGGGCCAGAATTTCCATTCGATGCCCGCGTGATAAAGGCCGAGCAGCGCATTTCCCGCAAACAGCAGCGCGACGAGAAAGAGAACATCGCGCCGGCCTGTCAGCGCGCCGAAAGCTGCGAGCGGAATGCCGAGATAATACGGCCAACGCTGCCACAGGCAGAGCGCGCAGGGTTGATAGCCGAGCACATACTGAAAATACCACGCCGCCGCGAGCGCAGCGGCTCCCCCGAACGCAATCAGCGTCGCGGCGGAGCGGGACGACAAAGCAGGCATCTCAGAACAGATATTTGATGGCGATGAAGCCGCCGACGAGCAGGACCAGGAACACGACCGTCACGAGTTCCAGCCTCTTCTCGATGAAGTGGCGGATCGGCTCGCCATAGGCCTTCAGCAATGCCGCGATGAGGAAGAAACGCGCGCCGCGCGTGATCACCGAAAGCGCGACGAACCACAGGAAGTCGTAGCCGGCCAATCCCGAAGCGATCGTCACCAGCTTGTAGGGGATGGGCGTGAGGCCCTTGATGAGGATGATCCACGCGCCCCATTCACGGTAGGCGTCGCGGAAGACTTCCATCTTCTCGCCGTAGCCGTAAAGGTTGATAACCCACTGGCCCAAAGTGTCGAACAGAAGAGCGCCGATGGCATAGCCCAGAATGCCGCCGAGAACCGAGGTCAGCGTGCACCACGCCGCGATCTGATAAGCGCGGTCGCGATTGGCGAGCACGACCGGCACGAGAACCACGTCGGGCGGAATGGGAAAGAACGAGCTTTCGGCGAACGAAATCGCCCCGAGCGCGCGAATAGCGCCTTTGCCCTCGGCAAGGCGCATGGTCCAGTTGTAAAGGGGACGAAGCATTCGGGCGGGCTCGGTTGGTCCGAACCCGTCTATCGGCTTCAGGCCGATGCGTCCATTGCGCCAGATGCCTCAGCCCAATGAAACTTCCGCGACCTTGTCTTTGTACTCCTCCTTCGGGTCGGCGCCGAACAGGAGCTTCATGCCCGCAAACAGGCTGTTCTCGTTGAGCCAGATCTGCGCGCTTTCGGCGTCGAGCCGGATCAGCTGAAGCTTCGGATCGTCCTTGCCGCCCTCGAACCAGGCCGCAATGAAGGGATTCCAGAGCCGCTCGATCTGGGCGCGATCGTTGTCGAGAACGAGATTGCCATGAAGCGTGGCGAAGAGATCGTGATCCTTGGCAACGAAGTGAGCCATGGCCCGCGGGCTCTGCCCCATGGCTTTGACCAGCCCGTTGTCCTTCGTCGTAAAGAACCAGATCGGCCCGTGCTCATGCGCGTCGGGATCGAGCAGCGCCGTCATCGGCTGAGCATGCCCGTCCTCGACGCCGTCGACGCCGAGCATCATCGTGCGGTCGTCTATCACCGCTTTCCAGAATTTCTGTTCGAGTTCCCGTTCCTTGCTCATGCACCGTCTCCCTGTTGAGGACACAACGGATGTGAGCCGGGTGCGTTCCGCCGCTTGCCTTGCGCGCCGCCACATGGTTCATCAGGCGCCGCGCTGCGGGTGTGGCGGAATTGGTAGACGCAGGGGACTCAAAATCCCCCGTTCGCAAGAATATGCCGGTTCGAGTCCGGCCACCCGCACCAGCGCCATTCTCTCCCCGGCATCTCGACGGCAAAGCCCGCATGACGCGGCTGGAAATGCCCGCCCGAGCGCCTCCGATGAGGAGTCTTGGGCGGCCTTGGCAATACAAGCGGCTGAAAAACGTCAGTAAATACATTTGCCCGGCACACAACGGGTGTTTGTCCGTTGGCGCCGGGCAAAGCCTCAGGCTCTCAGGAAAGCCAGAAGATCCTGATTGAGCCGGTCCTTGTGGGTGTCGGTGAGACCGTGCGGAGCGCCGTCATAGACTTTCAGTTCCGCATGCGGGACGAGCGCTTTCGAAGCCCGTCCGGCACCGTCGATCGGCACGATCTGGTCGTCGCTGCCGTGGACGATCAGGGTCGGCTTGTCGAACTTCTTCAGGTCCTCGCGGAAATCGGTCTCCGAAAACGCCTTGATCGAATCATAAGTGTTCTTGTGCCCGCCCTGCATGCCCTGCAGCCACCACGACTGGACAAGACCTTCGTCATAGACCGCGCCCGGCCGGTTGAAGCCGAAGAAGGGTCCCGACGGGATGTCGCGGAACAGCTTCGAGCGGTTGGCAAGCAGGCCCGCGCGGATGCCGTCGAACACGTCAATGGGCACGCCGCCGGGATTGTCCGCTGTCTTCACCATGATCGGCGGCACGGCCGAGATGAGGCCGAGCTTCTTGATCCGGCCGGTTCCGTGGCGGCCGACATACCGCGCGACCTCTCCGCCTCCGGTCGAGAAGCCGAAAGCCGAAACGTCGCGAAGATCGAGCGCCTCGATGACGTCCGCAAGATCATCGGCGTAGTGGTCCATGTCGTTTCCGTCCCAGGGCTGGCTGGAGCGGCCGTGCCCGCGCCGGTCATGGGCAATGACGCGGAAGCCGTTGTCGGCAAGGAAGAATGCTTGGGATTCCCAGCTGTCGGAAGACAGCGGCCAGCCATGGCTCAGGGTAACGACCGGCCCGTCCTTCGGACCCCAGTCCTTGAAGTAGAGGCTGATGCCTTCGCGGGTGGTCACATAATTTCCGGCGACGGAGGGTTTCTGAGTGCTCGACATGGTCAATCTCCTGGTTGGTAGGCAGGCGCCGTTAATCTCGTTAGCGCTTTAATCGTGTACGATATAAACTGCACGCTGATCCCGGCATGTCAACCCCTTGCGATACTATCGTGCGCGATTTAATTTAGCGCACGGAGAAAATCATGACGATATCGAACGGACCGGACGCAATCGCAGACAAGCCGGGTCTGCGGCTCGGAGACTTCCTGTGCTTTTCCATTTATTCAGCGGGCCACGCCTTCAACAGACTCTACAAGCCGCTGCTTGACGAGCTTGGCCTGACCTACCCGCAATATCTGGCCATGGTGCTTTTGTGGGAGGAGGACGACCGGACGGTCGGCCAGCTCGGGGACAAGCTGTTTCTGGAATCGAACACGCTGACGCCGCTGCTCAAAAGGCTGGAGGCGATGGGCTATGTCGCGCGCTCGCGGGATTCTCAGGACGAACGTGTTGTGCGTGTTCGCCTGACGGAAGAAGGCCGTGCGCTACGGCAGAAGGCCGAGACCGTGCCGGGCTGCGTGCTCGACGCGACGGATCTCGACATTGCCGAGGCGTCCCGGCTCACGCAGGAACTCGCGCTGCTGCGCGCGAAGCTCCTGTCTCGCGCGCGCTAGCTGCCGCATGGCATGGCCCGGCGGATGAAGCGCTTCACCCGCCGGAGCCGTCTCAGCGCGCCTTCAGAAAATCGGCGACGTTCAGCAGGATGAACTCGTTGTGCGCGGCTTTTCCGATTTCGCGCCCGCCCGAGAACGGCAGGTTGTTGTCGTTGGCGACGAGGATGTGCTCGTCGTCAACGCGCATCACGTCTTCGATCGTGAAAAACGGGAAGGTGAGCTTGCCGCCGAGATCGCGCTTGGCCTGTGTTGGCAGGATCGCCTTTTCGTTCGGGTCCTGAATGTCCATCAGGTCGATATGGCCGATCCGGTGCAGATAGCCTTCGGCATCGATTTTCGACGTGTCGACAAGCACCACGTTCTTCACCTTGGCCGGCGCGGGATAGCAGGCCGACTTGTCCTCGCCCGCACAGGCGAGGCTCGGATCGCCCTCGCCGTTGTCGCGCTCGATGATGAGGGCGCGGTTTCCGTCGATGAAGTTGAAATCGCCGATCGCCGTTGCGCCTTCGGCAAGGCGGAACCGGAAGCTCTTGCCGGTCCAATCGGCTTTCGTCGTGTCGAATGTCATGACACGCAGGAAGCTGCCTTCGGGCTTGCCGTCCTCGCCGAGCAGGGGCTTTTCGAGCATGGCCCACAGCAGATCGGTGCCCGGCTGAAGGCCCATGCCTTCATAGCCGCCGGAACGCTGGACGCGGAAGTCCTTGCCTGCGGCGGCGGGAACGACGACGCCCGGCGTGTCCGGACCCTTGATCTGCGTGCCGTCGAGCAGGGTCGGATAGACGGCGATAACGCGCCCGTCGAGCGCGGCTCGGATGATGTAAGGACCGAACTCCTCGCCGATCCAGATCTCGCCGTCGAGATACTGGATGCTTTCCGGATCGAAATCCGCGCCGGTCAGATAGCGGCTGTCGGTGCCTTCATAGGCGATGCGGAACGGCACCTTGCGGTCGGGGTCCTTCAGGAAAATGCTTTCGAGGCGCGCGACCTTGCCGGTTTCGAAATCGGGCTTCATGCGGTGAAAGAACAACAGCGCGTCCGGGCTGTTCACCTTCGAGCCGAAGCCGTTGTCCGTCAGCGTGAAGACGCTGCCGTCCTCAGCGCGGTTCATCGCAAAGCCGGACATCCCCTGGACCGGCTGTCCGAGGAAGGGCAGCGACACGCCCGTCGGATGATTGCCATACGCAGCCCCGGTGTCGCCCATCACGCTCATCGGATTTTCGTTGCGGGTCTTGCCGGTGAACTTTCCGGAAATCCAGGCGTCGCGCGGCGCGTCCGCCGGGGGCGCGATCATGGTCATCGCCGGGAGAAAAGCATGGCCGACGAGGCGGGACGGAAACAGTTGATCGGCGGAAGCCGTGTTCGCGAGAAGCGTGAGTGCGGCGGACGCAAGGAGCGCGCGTAACAACATAAGGGATTCTCCGGGCTGCGGATGAAAACCCCATCACCGATAACGCCGCTCCATGACAGGCGCGTTTCAGCCGGATGTCTGTTCGATGGCACTGTCCTTGTTTGCGTTGAGGCGTGCATCGAGGAGCGCGACAAGGAAGATCGCAAAACCGCCGAGCGCCAGCGCGACGCCGACCCAACCTGTCGAGGCCCAGCCATAGCCCGCCGAGATGGCGAGGCCGCCGAGCCACGGTCCCAGCGCATTGGCGAAGTTGAACGCCGAATGATGCAGCGCCGCAGCAAGCGTCTGCCCGTCGCCCGCGACATCCATCAGCCGGATCTGCAGCACCGGGCCGAGCCCGCCGATGAGGCCGATGAGAAACACCACCGGCGCAAGCGTCCATACGCTGCCGAGTGCGAACGGATAGAGCGCCGACGCCGCCGCGCCAAACAGCAGAATGCCGCCGGCCGTCGGCATGAGCGCGCGGTCGGCGAGGCGCGCGCAGACAAGATTGCCGACGGTCATGCCAAGGCCAAGGCACGCAAGCAGAAGCGGCAGGGCGGCGGGCGGGGCCTTCGTCACGGCGATCAGTGCCGAGCCGAGATAGGTGTAGACGGCGAACAGTCCGCCGAAACCGATCGCGCCGATGCCGAGCGTGAGCCACACTTGGCGGCGTGCCAGCGCGCCGAGTTCGCGCAGCGGGCTGGCGCCGGGATGTGCCGGATCGCGCGGCGCAAACAGAAACACGAAAACCGCCGTCAGCAGCGCGAGGGCCGAGACGATGACGAAGCCCATGCGCCACCCGAACGTCTGCCCGATAAAAGTAGCGAACGGCACGCCGATCAAGGTCGCGACGGTCAGGCCGAGCATGACGAGCGAAACGGCCGCGCCGCGTCTGTTCTCTGGGACGATCGAGGCCGCCACCAGAGCCGCGACGCCGAAATAGGCCCCGTGGGGCAGGCCGGAAAAGAAGCGCGAGACGAGCATCAGCTCATAGGTCGGAGCGAGCGCGCTCAGCCCGTTCGACAGCGCGTAGAAACCCATCAGCGCGATCAACAGTTTGCGGCGCGAAAAGCGGGCGCCGAAAATGGCCAGGATCGGCGCGCCGACCACCACGCCGAGCGCATAGGCCGAAATGATATGCCCGGCGGTTGGCTCATCGACGCCCAGCTCGGGCGCGAAATACGGCAGCAAGCTCATGGCGGCGAATTCGGCGACGCCGATGGCAAAGCCGCCGGCGGCAAGCGCCAGAAACACGAGCGCGGAGTTTCTCTCGGAGGCGGACGCGGTTCCCCCGGCGCAGCAATCAACGGACATTAAGAAGGTCGTTCCGATCGGAATAGGAATTCAGGAGCATAGGTTGTCTACCACCCGAGCGGCAGGGGAGGCATGCATTCTCGGTGGGTTTGGCCTGTCCGCCAGACACGCAACGGCAAGACCCGCTTCGTGCTTGATCGGGACCCGGACCCATGCTCCGGTGCGGTCATGGGAGTGTCATAAGGCGGGTATACGCCCCGCCGGACCGGGTGCCGCGCAGCCGGTCTTCCGAACAACAAGAGCCCCCGGAGTTTGCCCTATGCGTGCAGCCCTCGCCGCCCTTTTTCTCGCCGCCGCCATCGCCCCATCGGGAGCCGTTGAGGGCAAGCTCGTCCTCTATACGAGCCAGCCGAACACGGACGCGCAGCAGACGGCCGATGCCTTCAAGGCAAAATATCCGAACGTCACCGTCGAATGGGTGCGCGACGGCACGCCGAAAATCCTCGCGAAGCTGCGCGCCGAAATCGCGGCCGGACAGCCGCAGCCGGATGTGCTGCTGATCGCCGATGTCGTTACGATGGAGGGCCTCAAGGGCGAAGGCCGTCTCGCCGCCTATCCCGACGCGAAGACCGACGGCATCGATGCAGCGCTGATCGACAAGGACAAGACGTACTTTTCCACCAAGCTCATCACGACCGGCATCGTCTACAACACCAAGGCGCCGTTCGTGCCGGCGAGCTGGGAAGACCTCACAAAGCCCGAAGCGAAGAATCTCGTCGCCATTCCAAGCCCGCTGACCTCCGGCGCGGCGATGATCCACACCGTCACGCTGACCGGCAATCTCAAGGCGGGCTGGGATTACTACGCCGAGCTCGGTCGCAACGGCGTTCAGGCCTCCGGCGGCAACGGCGATGTGCTCAAGGCGGTCAGCGGCGGCGACAAGCTGTTCGGAATGGTCGTCGATTACATGCCCATACGCGAGAAGGCCAAGGGCGCTCCGGTCGAATTCGTGTTTCCGAAGGAAGGCGTCTCCGCGGTGACGGAGCCGGCCGCCATTCTCTCGACGGCAAAGAACCCCGAAGCTGCGAAAGCCTTCATCGATTTCATCCTGTCGGAAGAGGGTCAGGCTCTTGCTGTGAGCCAGGGCTACATTCCCGCGCGTGCGGACGCCGGTCTGCCACCCGGCTATCCCGACCGTTCGACGATCAAGGTGCTCGGCTTCGACGCGGCTGCGGCGCTCGCGGACGATCAGAAGAACAAGGAAAAGTTCACCGAAGCCATGGGCCAGTAACAGCGCAGGTCCTTTAATGGTTTCCTCCGAGACGTCGATCCCGGAGCGCGGTTCGTCCGCGCTTCGGGATCGCCATGAAGGCCGCGATCTGAAGGGGTCGGGATTTCAATCCCGACTGCCGCTGATTGGCGTTCTCGTTCTCATCGCACTTTTCAGCATTCTCCCCGTCGGTCGCCTCGTCATGACAGCGATCGCACCGACGGGCGTGCCCGATTTCGCGGCGTTCCATGAGCGGCTTGCAAAGCCCTCCGCGTTGCGGGCGCTGTGGAACACGCTCGACACCGGGTTCTTCGGCGCGCTGCTGTCGCTGGCAATCGGCGCTGCATTTACAATTGCCATCGCGCTGACCGACCTGCCCGGGCGCCGTGTGCTCGGCTTTCTGCTCATTCTGCCGCTGACAATTGCGCCGCAGGTGACGGCATTGGCATGGCTGCACATGTTCGGACCTTCGTCCACGCTGCTGAACATGTTCGGTCTCGCGCCGCCACCGGGAACTCCAAACCCGATGCTCGGGCGCGGCGGGATCATCTTTCTGTTCGGCGTACAGCACGCGCCCATCGTGTTCGTGACATTGCGTGCGGGGCTTTCGCGCGTGCCCGCGAGTCTGATCGAAGCGGCGCGCGCCTCCGGCTCCGGCCCTCTCCGCACTCTGGGCACGATCGTTCTGCCTCTCGTGCGGCCCTACATCGTGGCGGCGGGCGCGCTGGCGTTCGTCTCCTGCATCGGAAATTTCGGCATCCCCGCTTTGCTGGGCATGTCCGTGAACTACCTGACGCTGCCGACCTTGATCTATCAGCGGATGGTCAGCTTCGGCCCCGGCGTCTTGCCGGACATGGCCTCCCTTTCCGTCCTCATCGGTCTTCTCGTCGTGTTGGGAACGGTGGTGCAGGCCTACGCGCTGCGCAAGGGCGAGACGCGCTATGCGGACGACCGGACCATGCGGTTTGCGATGGGGCCTTGGCGGGCGCCCGCGGCGGCTGTCGCCTGGATCTGGATCGTATTGACCGTTCTGGTTCCGATTTGCGCTCTTCTTGCAACGGCGCTCGTTCCCTCGTTCGGCGTGCCGCTGAATGTCCAGACCCTGACCTTCGACAACTTCACCGAGGTTCTGACACGGCAGGCCTCGACCATCCGGGCCTTCCAGAATTCGTTCGCCTTCTCGGCTCTGGCGGCGCTCATCCTCGCGCTCATCGCCATTCCCGCGACCTCGGCAATGGACGCGATGTCGCCGCGCCTGCGCCGCCCGCTGCAAGGCCTCGTCGAGCTGCCCTACGCGCTGCCCGGAATCGTGCTGGCGATTGCGTGCATTCTGCTCTTCCTGCGGCCGCTGCCGCTGATCGGAAGTCTGTACGGTACGGGCGCGATCATCGTCGTCGCCTATCTCATGCGGTTTCTGGCGCTGGCGATGAAGCCGGTGGCAACGGCAACGGCGCAGATTCCGCGCGATCTCGGCGAGGCGGCCGCCGCAGCTGGCGCGGGGCCCCTGCGGCGTCTTCTCACCATCACGGCGCCGCTTGTGCTGCCTGCGGCCTTTGCCGGTGCGCTGCTTGTGTTCATGAGCGCGTTTAACGAGCTGACCGTTTCGGCGCTTCTGTGGTCGAGCGGCAACGAGACGCTCGGCGTCGTTCTCTTCAGCCTCGAAGAAGCGGGTCTTGGCACGCATGCGGCGGCGATTGCCGTGCTTACGATCGTGGCGGTCGTCATCATCCTCGGTCTGCTGGACCGTTTCGCGCGGCGTCTTCCACCGGGTGTTCTTCCCTGGCGCTGAAGGTTAGTCCCCGCCGGGGATGATCCATCCGTCGTGCGCGGAAACGAAGACCGCCGCGCCGGGCCGCGCGGCGGCCGGAAGTTCGAGAAGAACGTCTTCCCCGGTCGAGAGCAGGCGCGCACGTACTTCGTGGCTCGCGCCTTTGTAGGTCGATGACACGATCTCGGCTGCGGCGCCCCGTGTGCCGATCGTGAGATGTTCGGGGCGCAGCAGAACGCGAATGCTGGACCCCGCCGCCGCGTCTCCCCGCACCGGGATTTCGACATCGCCCACTTGCGCGCGCAGCGCACCGTTGGCGCCGATGGCCGATGCGGACACAATGGAGCCGCGGCCGACGAAACTGGCGACGGTGCGGTCCGCGGGTGCGCGATAGACCTCTTCGGGCGCGGCAAACTGAAGAACATGACCGCGGTTCATCACCGCAACCCGGTCGGCAAGCGCCAGCGCTTCGCTCTGGTCATGCGTCACATAGATGATGGTCGCTTCCGTACGCGCATGAATATCGCGGAACATGTCGAGCATGGAGGCACGCAGATGCATGTCGAGATTGGCGAGCGGCTCGTCGAACAGGATGACGCGTGTACGCGCAACCACGCAGCGCGCGAGCGCGACGCGCTGGCGTTGACCGCCCGACAGTTCATGCACGCTCCGCCTGTCGAACCCGCGAAGGCCGACAAGATCCAGCACGTCGGCGACGCGCGTCGCGATTTCGCCTTTCGCAAGACCCCGCGTTTCGAGTGGATAGGCGATGTTCTCCGCGACGCTTTTGTGCGGCCACAGCGCGTAGGACTGGAAGACCACGCCGACGCCGCGCTTTTCAGGCGGAACCTGCCGGGCGGGTCTTGCGACGGGCTGTTCGTCGAACAGGATTTCCCCCGCATCGGGATGTTCGAATCCGGCGATGAGCCGCAGCAGAGTGGTCTTTCCGCATCCCGAGGCACCGAGCAACGCATTGAAGGAGCCCGGGGCGAATTCGAGGGACACGCCGTCGATGGCGGCGGTGTCCCCGAAGCGTTTGGTGACGTTGCGGATGCTGATGGAGGTCATGTGGGCCGGAGGGTTTGTGCGGGCAGGATCGGGATCGCGTTTAGGTGCACCCCGAATATGACAGAACGACAAAGCAGCGGGAACGATCCTGCGCGCCCCACGCATCTCCAGTTGACCCCTCCGATGGAAGGTTCATGCTCTGTGTCGTCACACAGCGATGGAGGCTGTCATGAGTGCCTCGGAAAGTGGAGTTCAGGGCCGGATCACCCAATCCGTTCAGACCAAATGGGGCTGGTTCCTTGCGCTTGGCATCGTGCTCGTCATCGGCGGCACCCTGGCCATCTTCCTGCCGGTCGCCTCGACCATCGCGACCAGCATCTTCCTCGGCGCCATTCTGCTCGTGGGCGGTGCTGTGCAGATCTTCCACGCCCTGAAGGTCAAGACCTGGTCGGGTTTCTTCTGGGACATGGCCATCGGCCTCGTGCAGATCGTCGGCGGCCTGATCATCTATTTCGACCCGTTCGCAGGCGCGGTCGCCCTGACGGTGATCATCGCGGCGATCTTTCTGGCCCAGGGCCTCACGCAGGTCATGCTGGCCTTCGCCGTGCGGCCGCATGACGGCTGGGGGTGGCTTCTGTTTTCCGGCCTTCTGGCTGCGGCGGTCGCGGTCATGCTGGCGGTGCAGTTTCCGGGCTCGAGCGTGGTCGCGCCGGGCATCCTGGCCGGCATTTCGATCCTGTTTTCCGGCTGGGCCTATATCGCGATCGCTCTCGCGGCGCGCCGCCTGAGCGTCTGATTCAGGCCGCGTCCGGCGCGTAGTTCGCCGCAAATTCCTGCGTGGGCGGAATCGGCCGGATGATGTCGATCAGCACGCCGTTGGGATCCTGCGTTATGAAATGACGCTGGCCGAAGGCCTCGTCGCGCAACGGCGTCAGGATCGGCAAGCCGGCGGCGCATGCCTCCTCGTAAACCGCATCGGGATCTTCGACCTCGAAATTGAGGATGAGACCCTGAACGGGCTTGCGCGCGGCCTCCGGAACGGTCTCGTGGCGGAAGTCGAGCACCGCGAGATTGACCGCCGGGTCTTCCGAAGATTGCAGGTGTACGTACCAGTCTGCCTCAAACAGCGAGACGAAGCGAAAGTGCGCGATATAGAACGCGGCTGTTTCGGTCACCTTGTCCGTCATGATGACGGGATAATAGCTCGTGACTTTCATACGAGGACTCCTGCTTCAGTGGGTCCGCGCTCCCGCCCCGGGCGATCCTGCGATCCACGCAAGGCAAACGCCGCGAAGATGGCGACCGCGAACGAGATCAGCGCACTCACCAGGGATGTCACCGCGAAAGCATGTGCGAAAGCATTGCTGGCGGTCGTGAACAGCACAGCTCCCTGTTCTTCGGGAAGGTTTTTTGCCGCGGTGAACGCCCCGTCCAATGTGCGCCGCGCCGTTTCGGCGACATCGCCCGGAATGGAGGCGGGCAGGATCATCATGCTGTGGTAGACGGCGACAAAGATCGAGCCGAGCAGCGCGATGCCCGTCGCGCCGCCGAACTCGAAGCTCGTTTCGGAAATGCCTGAAGCCTGCCCTGCTTTCTCTGGCGCAACCGATGTCATGACAAGGTCCGTCGTCAGCGTCGCCACCGGCGAGAAGCCGAGGCTGCACAGAACAAGACCGAGGAAGACAGCGCCCGCGCCATAAGTTTCGACGAGCGAGAGAATCAGAAATCCAAACCCGGTCAGGACAAAGCTCGCGGCGATGATCCGCGACGGACGAAAGCGCTCGGCGAGCCAGGGTGTGACGAGCGAACTTGCCGCGAAGATGGCGCCGGACGGAGCGATCCAGAATCCCGCTTCCAGCGGCGACATGCCGAGCGCGAGTTGCAAATATTGAGCGATAAAAAAGAACGCTCCGAACAACGCGAACACGCCCGCCATGTTGCAGACGAGCGATCCGGCCACGGCGGGAACCCGGAACAGCGACATGTCGATCAAGGGCTCTTCCAGACGCAGCTCGCGGCGCACGAAAAGAGTACCGACAACAAGGCCAAGCGCCAGAGCCGCGACGACGGTCATGTCGAAACCGGAGACGGCGATATGCTTCAGGCCGTAGATGATCGCGAGCACGGCGACGACCGACTGCGCCGCGCTGATGAGGTCGAGCTTGCCCGCATTCTCGTCGCGGAACTCGGGAAGAAGGATGGGGCCGAGAACGAGCAGGAGCAGCATGCACGGCACGTTGATGAGGAACACCGCGCCCCACCAGAAATGTTCCAGAACGACCCCGCCGACAAGCGGGCCGATCGCGCCGCCGGCGGAAAAACCGGCGATCCAGACGCCGATCGCGAGCGTCCGCTGCCGGTTGTCCAGAAACATGTTGCGGATCAGCGAAAGAGTTGAAGGTGCGAGCGTCGCGGCCGAAAGCCCGAGCAGCGCACGGGCAAGGATGAGCAGTTCCGCCGTCGGCGCGAAAGCGGCGATCAGGGATGTGACGCCGAATGTCCCCGCTCCGATGAGCAGCAGCTTGCGGCGGCCGATGCGGTCGCCGAGCGTGCCCATCGTGATGAGCGCTCCGGCGACCATGAAGCCATAGATGTCCATGATCCATAGCGTCTGCACGGCGCTCGGATCGAGGTCCGCCGAAAGATGCGGCACGGCAAGATTGAGTACTGTGAGGTCCATGGAATAAATGATGCAGGGCAGCATGATGACGGCAAGGCCGGTCCATTCGCGCGCGGTGGCGCGCGGCGCTGCGGAAGGTGTGTCGATGCTCATCGGTCGTTCCGGCTCGCGCGCCGGTTCCTTCTGTCGTTATTTTTTGGTGCGGACGTCTAGCACGGCTTCATGACGAAACCGTGCCGTTCGCGGCAAGGGTACGTTCGAGCTTTCCGAAGGCCTGCGTCCACCCATATTCGTGGCCGGCGCGGGCTTCTTCGTCGAAGAATTGCTCGTGAAGAAGCGTAAGGATGGAGCCGTCGCCGTCCGGCTTGATGGTGACGGTGACGCGCGATTCACGTTCGGGCATCGTGATCCACGCCCAGCTGAACTCAAGCCGTGCATCCGGTTCCACAACGAGATAGGTGCCCGACACATCGTGGATTTCGCCGTCGGTCGCGCGCATGCGGACGCGGAACGTGCCTCCGACGCGCACATCCGACTCCGCGTGAAACACGGTGCAATGATCGGGGCCGAACCAGTGCATCAGCATTTCGGGATCGGTCCACGCCCGGTAGACGAGGGGGGCGGGCGCGGCCATGCGGCGCTTGATGGTCAGGCTCGGCTTCTGGCTCATTTCTTCCTCTCAAGACGTTCGAGATATTTCGCGAGCCGCTCCAGGCTGAGCTCCCAGAACCGCTGATATTGGATCAGCCATTTCATCGCATCCTCCATCGGCGCCGCGCGGAGGCGGCAGCACACGGTTCGCCCCCTCTTTTCGCGCGCGATCAGGCCGGCATCCGCGAGCACGTCGAGATGCTTCATGACCGCCGGGAGGGACATCGGGAGCGGCCGCGCAAGCTCGCTCACCGAAATGTCATCTCCCGATTGAAGGCGCGCGAGCAGCGCGCGGCGGGTCGGATCGGCCAGCGCCTGAAACGTGCGATCGAGCGTGGCCTCTTGATACTTAACCATTATGTTAAGTGTTAGTGCGGTGCGTCACCGGAGTCAAACCGCATTTACCATCCCGTCATAACGACATATATTACTTTAAACATCTATCGGAGGGTGTCATGGCCAGATCCTCGCGCAAGGACGCGGAGAAGCATCGGACCGAGGTGATCGAGGCGGCGGCGCGTCTCTTTCGTGAGCGCGGCATCGAGGGCGTCAGCGTCGCCGAGCTGATGGCAGCTGCCGGGCTGACGCATGGCGGCTTCTACAAGCAGTTCGGCTCGAAGGAGGAACTGGCGGAGCTCGCCAGCCGGGCGGCATTTGCCGATACGGTCGCCTATATGGACGCCATTCTGGGGAAGACCCCGAATGTGCGCGCCGCACGAAAAACAATCGTTGCCAATTACTTGTCTTCCGCACACCGGGACAATCCGGGAACCGGCTGCCCCACGGCCGCTCTCGCTCACGACGCAGCGTCCGACGTCTTCGGCCCGGCATATGCCGAAGGGGTGGAAGCCATGGCCGGGCGTCTTCGAGCGGCTGGAGATCCCCGCCCGCTTGCCACGATCGCCCAGCTCGCCGGAGCTTTGCTGATCGCACGGGCAACGCGGGGAACGGCCTTGTCAGACCAGATACTCGATCAGGCGCGCAGCGCTCTGGAAGCGGTCGAAAAATAGTCCGCGCAGGCTCTTGGCAAAATAGATTGTCATCATAATCTAAAATGGGCGCCGCCTCGGCGCGGCCTTCAAGGGAGATTTCAGGTGAGCATTCAATCCAGGGGCAAGGCGCTGATCACAGGGGCGTCTTCGGGTATCGGTGCGGTCTACGCCGACCGGCTCGCGAAAAGAGGTTACGATCTGATCGTCGTCGCGCGGAACAAGGAGCGGCTCGAGGCCCTTGCCGCGCGGCTCGAACAGGAAACCGGACGCAAGATCGAGGTCGTGCAGGCCGATCTGACCCAGCGCAGCGGGCTTGCACGTGTCGAAGCAATCCTCGACGTGGACCCGGCGGTTGGCTTTCTCGTCAACAATGCGGGCATCGGCGTCGGCGGTACGATCCTCGAGGCCGATGTGGAGGCGCTCGACCGGATGGTGCAGCTCAATGCGACCGCACCGATGCGTCTAGCCTCTGCCGCCGCCCGTGGCATGGCGGCGCGCGGCGCGGGCACGATTGTCAATATCGCCTCGGTGCTTGCATTGACGCCGGAGCTTTTCAACGGCGTCTACAGCGGCACGAAGGCCTTTCTGCTCAATCTCTCGATGTCCATGCAAAATGAACTCACCGGCAAGGGCGTCCGCGTTCAAGCGGTGCTGCCGGGCGCGACGCGCACCGAGATATGGGAGCGTGCGGGGGTCGATGTCGACGGGTTTCCGCCGGAAATGGTGATGAGCGTCGACGAGATGGTCGATGCTGCGCTGTCCGGCCTCGATCAGGGTGAGCTTATCACGGTCCCCTCGCTGCCCGATGTGAAGGATTGGAACGCGTTCGAGACGGCGAGGATTGCGCTTAAGCCGAATCTCTCGCGCAGCCACGCGGCCGAACGCTACCGGTCCGCGCACGCGGCGTGAGCTTCGCGTCCGGGCAATTAGAGCTTCTCCGGCCGGAACTTCTTGCGCAGGTTCCGCGTCGGCCCGGATGTGATGAACACGCCGTCGCCGGTATAATGCAGCATCTTCGGGGTGCGCGGTGTCTTCGGCGCGTGCGCTTTCACGACTTCAAAAACAAAGACACTATACGTACGTATCAGTGTTCCGTCGACAAGTCGGCATTCGAGATTGGCGTGGCACTCCCCGATCATCGGCACATCGACGTTCTCGGCCTTGGTCGCGGTGAGGTTGAAGTGCTGAAACTTGTCGATGTCGCGGCCGGATGTATTGCCGATGCCGACGACGGTGTCGGCCATGGTGCTGGTCGGAACATTGATGACGCATTGGCGGCTTTTGCGGATCAGCTCGTGGCTGTGGTTCTGGTTCCAGACATAGCAGCCGATCAAAGAGGGTTCGAAACTCATGACCATGTGCCAGCCCATGGTCATGATGTTGCGCTCGCCCTTGTGCTGCGAGGAGACGAGGACAATCGGGCCCGGCTCGATGAAGCGCCGGATCTCGGAGACAGGAAAATCGCTCTTCTTGCGAACGGCCATCTGTGCCTCCGGGCTCGCCTAACGGCTCAGGTGAGACTGGATCAGCCGGTCGACATGATCCGGCAGCGACAGAGCGGGGCCCTGGTCGCCGAAGATGTGGACGGTGATATAGGCGCCCTCGATCAGCAGAAGCAGGCCGTCGCCCAGGAGATCGGGCTCGTCCGCGCCCATGTCCTTCGCCATCTGGCGAAGCCGCTTCCGCAGCTCCGTCTTGTTTTCCACCGGAACGCGCCGCGCGGGATGGTCGCGATCGGGATATTCGACGCAGGCATTGGTCAGGCCGCAGCCGCGATAGCCCGGCTTCGACGTGCGCTCGGCCAGCCCCGAGACGAAAGCCAGAAGCTGTCCCTCAGGATCGCCCGGATGGGCCGACATGGCCGAATTGAAGAGCGACCAGAAGCGTGCGTCGTACTCGCCGAGATAGGCGCTCGTTAGCTCGTCCTTCGATCCGAACGCGCGGTAGAGGCTCGGCTTCGTGACGCCCGCTTTCGTGACGACCTCCTCGACACCCACGCTGCGGATGCCCAGCCGGTAGAACAGATCGCGCGCAGCCGCGAGGATGCGGTCGGCGGCCTTCTGCGGGCGCGATTCATCAACGTGCGTGGTCGCGTTCATCACCAAGCTTCTCTTGACTTGTTACCGTTCGGTACGTAGCACTATCTTACCGTACCGTTTGGTAACATGTCCATGATCTTCGTCCGCCGTCTGGGCCAGAACTATGCTTTCGTCGTTGTCGCGGCGATCTTCTTCGCCCTCCTGGTCTCGGCCGGGTCGCGTGGCGCTCCCGGCGTCCTGATCCTGCCGCTTGAAGACGCCTTCGGCTGGACGCGAACGCAGATCTCCTTCGCCGCCGCGTCGGGCATCTTTCTCTATGGCCTCGTCGGGCCGTTTGCCGTGGCGCTGATGGATCGGATCGGCATCCGCAAAACCCTGATGGGCGCGCTGGCATTGCTGTCGATGTCCATGGCGCTCTCCCTTTTCATCAGCGAGCCCTGGCACCTCCTTCTCACTGTCGGTGTGATGGCAGGCCTGGCCTCCGGCTGCATGGCGGTGACGCTCGGGGCCTACACGGTCAACCGCTGGTTTGCCGCGCATCGCGGCCTGGCCATGGGGGTGCTGACGTCGGCCACCGCGACCGGAACGCTGATCTTCGTTCCCGGCATGGCGGCGCTCGCAAGTGCGGGAGGCTGGGAATATGTCGTTACGGCCGTCGCCATCGTGCCCGCGCTGCTCATTCCCGTCATCTATTTCTTCGTGCCGGAACGTCCGTCCGCCGTCGGCCTGCGCCGCTATGGTGCGACTGAGGCGGATGCCGCGCCGCAACCGTCCGCGGAAGGGCCGCTCCAGACCGCGATCTCCGCGCTGCGCATGGCTGTAAGGACGCGGGTGTTTTGGTATCTTTTCGCGACATTCTTCATTTGCGGATTCACGACGAACGGGCTTGTCGGCACGCATCTGATCGCGCTATGCGGCGATAACGGAATTCCCGAAATCCAGGCGGCGGGCCTGCTCGCCATGATGGGTGTCTTCGATCTGATCGGAACGACCTTGTCCGGCTGGCTGACCGATCGCTTCGATCCGCGCAAGCTTCTCTTCGTCTATTACTCTCTGCGCGGGCTCTCGCTGATCTATCTGCCGTTCTCGGACTTCTCGCTGTACAGCCTGACGATCTTCGCGGTCTTCTACGGTCTCGACTGGATCGCGACGGTACCGCCGACCTTGCGCCTGACGAACGAGGCTTTCGGAGATCGCAAGGGCCCGATCATCTTCGGCTGGATCGTGGCGGGACACCAGCTTGGCGCGGCAAGCGCGGCGTTCTTCGCGGGCACCATGCGCAGCGCGCAAGGCGATTATCTGATGGCGTTCGTCATTGCCGGCGCGACCGGGCTCATCGCGGCCTTCATCGCGCTCTACATCCGTCCGGGCAAAGCCCCTCTGGAGCCGGCTTAAGAAATTTACACCGGAAACGCTCCAGAATCTTGTCGTGGCGGATCGCGGGGCCATATGCAGACGGTCCGAGGAGGGGCGCTACCAATGGCTGCACGTTTTGCCGATTTCTCACAGTTCGCCGCGGCGCGCGGTGGAGCGCGTGTGCTGACGCATGCGGAGCGGCTTGCGCGGCTTGACCGTCTCGCAAAGGTCATGGACACCGCGTTCGCCATTCCCGGCACGCGCATACGCCTCGGTGCGGACTCGATGCTCGGCCTTGCCCCCGGCGTCGGCGACCTGATCGCGCAGGCCATCTCGCTGTACATATTGATCGAAGCCTCGCGCATGGGCCTGCCGAAATGGAAGCTCGCGCGGATGGGCGGCAATATGCTGGTCGATTTCGTGTTCGGGTCCGTGCCCGTGGCGGGCGACGTCTTCGACATCTTCTGGCGTTCGAACACGCGCAACATGAAGATTGTGCGCGATCACTTCGCGCGGAGCGGGGCCTGAGTGTTCAGCGGGGCGGGCGGGAAAGGGCCGTGTCGGGCATGGTGTCCGCACCGCCCTTCGGAAGCTTTTCGGCGATCCCGTAAAGCCGCTCGCGCCGATCCATCTCCGCCCAGACCTCCTGGGGAGTGACGTTCGAGCCGGCCCAGAGCACAGCGAGATTGTAGATCAGATCCGCGCTTTCACGGATCAGGGCCTCGCGGTTGCCGGCAACCGCGTCGAGCGACACCTCGACCGCTTCTTCCGCCACCTTCTTGGCCATTTTGCCCATGCCCTCGCGCAGCAATTTGGCCGTGCGTGAGTTCTCGGAGCCGGAATCCCGTGCTTCGAGGACAGACGAGTAAAGGCGGTGGATCGAATCAGTCATCGTATCTTTGCATTATGCACCAAAGTCGATGTCATTCATAAGACTTGTCTAGTAAACTCGACAACTAATTAACGATTAAGCATGCCGCTTGGCCTCGGATTGTGGTCTGGCTCGCGAAAGTCGAACGGATTGGATATGGTATGCTGCGCAAGCCCGTCCGGCTTGCGCAGTCGGTAACCCACTAGGAACCCATGCCAATCTTTGAAAGCGCGATCGTTCTGGCGCTTATTCTCCTGAACGGTTTTTTTGCGATGTCCGAACTTGCCGTCGTGTCCGCCCGGCCGGCGCGCCTTCAGTCTCTTGCGAAGCACGGCAACGTCAAAGCGGCTCGCGCCCTCAAACTGGCTGAAGATCCCGGCCGTTTTCTGTCTGCCGTGCAGATCGGCATCACACTGATCGGCATCCTGACCGGCGCCTATGGCGGGGCCACGATTGCGGAAGGCCTCGGGGAACAACTCGACGCCATTCCGGCCATCGCGCCCTATGGCGACGTTGTCGCTGTCGCTCTCGTTGTCCTCATCATCACTTATCTGTCGCTGATCTTCGGCGAACTCGTGCCCAAGCGCATCGCGCTCGCGGCCCCCGAGCGCATCGCCATGATGGTCTCCGGGCCTCTGGTCCTCGTTGCTCTCATCGGCAAGCCGATCGTCGCGGTGCTCAACGTGTCCAGCAGTCTCGTGCTGAAAATGCTCGGCATCCGCGAGACCGACAAGGACACGGTAACGGAAGAAGAAGTGCGCACCGTCATTGCGGAGGGCACGGCTTCGGGCTCGATCGATCCGGTCGAGCACAAGATGCTCGAAGGTGTGCTGCGCCTCGCCGACCGCCCTGTGCGCGCGATCATGGTGCCCCGTCCCGACATCGTCTGGATCGACATCGACGACAGCGAGGAGCAGATCCGCACCGATCTGGTGTCGAATTCGGCCTCGCGCGTCATCGTCGCCAAGGGTGGCAACCTGGACGAACCGATCGGCGTCATCCGCAAGAAGGATCTTCTCGCCAAGCTGCTGCGCGGCGAGCCGCTCGATCTGCCGGGCTCTGTCATCCAGCCGCTCTACGTCCCCGAGGGCGTGTCGGTTCTGAATCTCCTCAACATGTTCAAGACCCAGAGCGCCCACATCGCGCTGGTCGTCGATGAGTTCGGTGCGGTCGAAGGCCTGGTCACCCCGACGGACGTGCTTGAAGCCATTGCGGGCGATCTCGCCACGGGGCACGTCGATGCGGAACGGGAAATCGTGCCGCGGGACGACGGCTCCTACCTCGTCGACGGTGCGACATCGCTCGACGATCTGGAGCATGTGCTCGGCGTCAAGGCGGGGGACGACGACTTCCACACCGTCGCGGGCCTGGTCCTTGACCGGCTGGGCCGCATTCCCGCGACCGGCGAGCGCGTGCGCATCGCGAACTGGGAGGTCGAGGTCGTGGACATGGATGGCCGCCGCATCGACAAGCTTCTGTTCACGCCGTTCCAGGGCCCACCGGCGGACAGCCTCTGAGGAACTTGCTCGTCGTTTGGGCATTTGCTGAAAGCATGAACAGCAATTGCCGCGCGAAACCGCTTGTGCCCAAAAATGTGCCGCTTAAGCTGTATCCCATGACAGAGCGAAGCGGTCGGGGCCGCGCGGCCTCATGAGCGGGCATTTTGACGAGATGGGCGGCCGGAACGGGGCGCCTTGCCGAAATGCCTACGAGATCTTCAAACACTGGCTGAAAACGGCGCCGCCCGCGCTTCTGGAGGGACGGCGCGAAGAGGCCGAACTCCTGTTCCGCAAGGTCGGAATCACGTTCGCAGTGTATGGCGATGACGAAGGTGAGGAGCGGCTCATCCCCTTCGACATCGTTCCGCGCATCATCACCGGTCTGGAATGGACGCGGCTTTCGCGTGGGCTCGAGCAGCGCGTCAAAGCGCTGAACCTGTTTCTCAAGGACATCTACGGGCCCCGCGAAATCCTGAAGGCCGGAATCGTGCCGCAGGATCTCGTTTTCCAGAATCCCTATTACCGGCCGCAGATGAACAATGTGGTGCCGCCGGGCGGCATCTATGTGCAGGTTGCGGGCGTCGACATTGTCCGCACGGACGATCAGGACTTCTACGTTCTCGAAGACAATCTGCGCACGCCATCGGGGGTGTCGTACATGCTCGAGGGCCGCGAGATCATGATGCGACTGTTCCCCGATCTCGTCGCGCAGCAGCGCATCCGGCCGATCGAAAGCTACCCGAACGAGCTTCTGGCCACGCTGAAAAGCATGGCTCCCGAAGGCGCGCCGGCAGAACCCGTCGTCGCCATCCTGACGCCCGGTCAGTACAACAGCGCCTATTACGAGCACTCGTTTCTGGCAGACCGCCTCGGCGTCTACCTCGTCGAAGGGCGCGATCTCTTCGTGCGTGATGACATGGTCTATATGCGCACGACACAGGGCCCTCAGCGCGTCCATGTCATCTACAGCCGCATCGACGACGATTTCCTCGACCCGCTCGCTCTGCGTCCCGATTCCGCGCTTGGTTCTCCGGGGCTCATCTCGGCCTATCGGGCGGGAAATGTCACGATCTGCAATTCGCCGGGAACGGGCGTCGCCGACGACAAGGCGATCTATTCCTACGTGCCCGAGATCGTGAAATTCTATCTGGGTGAAGAGCCGCTGCTGAAGAATGTCCCGACATGGCGCTGCCGTGAGGACGAGGGGCTTTCCTACGTTCTCGATCATCTCCACGAACTCGTGGTGAAAGAAGTCCATGGCTCGGGCGGTTACGGCATGCTCGTCGGTCCGCACGCCACGAAAGAGATGCGCGAGGAATTCCGCCAGCGCATCATCGCAAATCCCGCCAATTACATCGCGCAGCCGACACTGTCGCTCTCTACATGCCCTGTCCTTTCCAACGGCGGCCTTGAGCCGCGCCATGTCGATCTTCGGCCCTTTGTCCTGACGGGCCGTGACGGCGTGCGCATCGTTCCCGGAGGGCTGACGCGTGTGGCTCTCAAGGAGGGCTCGCTCGTCGTGAACTCCTCGCAGGGCGGCGGCACCAAGGACACATGGGTCTTAAGTGAGTAAATCCTTTTGCTAAGCCGCGACGCCGACAGTCTGTACTGGCTCTCCCGCTATGTCGAACGTGCCGAGAACATCGCGCGCATCCTCGACGTCGCCTACCGTCTCGCGTCCATGCCGGCCTCCTACGGGGAGAGCAACGGCAACGAATGGGAATCGGCGCTTGCAACCGCGTACGCGCTCGATCAGTTCAACGAGGTTTACAGCGAGGCGACGCCGGAAAACGTCATCGAGTTTCTCGTTCACTCCGAGGCCAATCCCGTCTCGATCCGCAAATGCTTCGAACTTGCGCGCCAGAACGCCCGTGCCGTGCGCGGTTCGCTGACATCGGAAATGTGGGAATCGATCAACGGCGCCTGGCTCGACATGCGGCGCTTCCGCGCGAGGGATTTCTCGCGCGATGAGCTGCCGCATTTCCTGAGCTGGGTGAAGGAAGCCTCGCTGCGCGTGGACGGGTCCGCCATGCGCACCATGCTGCGGAGCGACGCCTATTGGTTCACGCGTCTCGGCGTCTACATCGAGCGTGCGGACAACACGGCGCGCGTTCTCGACGTCAAATATCACGTTCTTCTGCCCCGCGATGCGGAGGTCGGCGGCGGCATAGATTACTATCAATGGGCGGCGATCCTGCGCTCGGTCTCGGCCCTCGTTTCCTATCAATGGGTCTATCACGAGAACCTCAAGCCTTGGCTCGTCGCCGATCTTCTGATCCTCAAGCAGGAAATGCCACGCTCGCTGACCGCGTGTTACGCCGAGCTGACGCGCCGCCTCGACGAAATCTCGCACCTTTACGGACGCGCGGGGCCGACGCAGCGCCTCGCCCGCCAGACCTATGCAAAGCTGGCCAACGGCCGCATCGAGGACATATTCCAGAACGGCCTGCATGAATTCCTTCAGGATTTCATCGCCGACAACAACAGGCTTGGCGCGGCCATCACAGACCAGTATCTGGTCTGAAGACATGCGCATCCGGATCCACCACGACACGGTCTACCGCTACGACACGCCGATAAAATCGGCGATCCAGATTCTGCGCCTGACGCCCCGCAACCACGAAGGCCAGTTCGTGGCACGCTGGAAGGTCGATATCGACGGCGAGGCGCGAATCGTGCGCGGCGAAGACTGGTACGGCAACGTCACCCACAGTTTGAATGTCGACGGGCCCGTGACCGAAATCGGAATTCGTGTCTCGGGCGAGGTCGAGACCGAGGATCAGGCGGGCGTGGTGCGCGGCACCGTCGAGCGTTTTCCGCCGGCCCTGTTTCTCCGCCAGACAAAGCTGACGACGCCCGATGCCGCGCTCGCAGATTTCGCCGCGTCGGCCGCGGCCGGGCCGACGGAAGTTCTCGGCAAGCTGCACGCGCTGATGAACGGCATCTACGATCTCGTGAAGTTCGACACGAACGCAACCGATGTCGTGACGACGGCGGTCGAAGCATTTCATACCGGCCACGGCGTGTGTCAGGATTTCTCGCACATCTTCTGCGCGGCCGCGCGTTCCGTCGGCATTCCATGCCGCTACGTTTCGGGCTATCTGATGCGTACGGATCGCAGCGATCAGGATGCGGCGCATGCCTGGGTCGAAGCCCATGTGCCGGGCCTCGGATGGGTGTCGTTCGATGCCGCAAACGCCATCTGTGCAACCGATCTTTACGTGCGGATCGCGATCGGTCTCGATTATCTGGAAGCCGCGCCCGTGCGCGGTTCCTATTACGGCATGTCGTCGGAAAAACTTGACGTCAAACTGACGGTCGACGGGGCGCGGCAGGTCCAGTCCTGACAAGCGAAAGCTTGAATAACAAGGCCGAAGAAGACGCCGATAGGGAGTTTGAAATGACGTATTGCGTTGGCATTCTCGTCGAGGACGGGCTTGTCATGATCGGGGATACCCGCACGAATGCGGGCATCGACAACATCGCGACCTTCCGCAAGCTGCACAAATTCGAGGTGCCGGGCGAGCGCGTCATCGGTCTTGCGACATCGGGAAACCTGTCGATCAGCCAGTCCGTCCTGTCGCTCCTGCACGAAGGTCTGCTGAACCCGGATACCGGACAGGTCGAGACGCTGCTGAACGTTCACAGCATGACGGCGGCCGCCCATCTCATCGGCCGCGCGATCCGCAAGGTCTACGAAATCGACGGCCCGGCGCTCGAAGAGCATGGCCTCACCTTCGACATGAAAGTTCTGCTCGGCGGGCAGATCGGGGATGCGCCGCTGCGCCTGTTCCATATGTACTCCGAAGGCAACGCCATCGAGGCGACGCCCGACACGCCCTATCTGCAGATCGGCGAGCCGAAATACGGAAAGCCCATCCTCGACCGCGCGATTTCCTACGATGTGGAGGTGCGCGACGCGCTGAAGATCGGCCTGATCTCGATGGATTCGACCCTGCAGTCCAATCTCTCGGTGGGCCTGCCGGTGGACGTTTTGGTGATCCGCCGGGACGAGCTCGGGGCTGCCGTGTTCCATCGCATCGACGCCAATGACGATTATTTCCGCGATCTGCGCGAGCGCTGGTCGAAGGCACTGCGGGCCGCGCATCTGTCGATCCCGAACCCGCCATACGGGGAGGTGCTGTAAGGCATGGCCCCGCGCCTGTTGCCCTGAGCCATGCGGCGCGAAGAACTGGAGCGCGCGCTTCGCCACATCGCGCCGCGCATTCCCGATCACGAGTTTGCGTCGGTGGTCGATCATGCGCTCGCAAGTCCCGGGTTGCGTGGCGGGATGCCGGAGACCGCGCTCTGGCTGTCCATGACGGCCTATATCCGCCACGTCTTCACCGATTACGATGCCCTTCTCGATGACAGCTACGACGTTGATTCCGCTCGCCATTTCGTGCTCGATGAGACGAACGAAAAACTCGCCGAATGGGGTGTGAAGCGCCGGGTCTCCGACAAGGATTAGCCGAAAGACCCGCACCCCCGGCTTGTTTGGCCTGCCGAAAAGCAGCATGCTTTCAGGATCAAAGAGGCCATGATGAGCACCGCTGCAAACACTCTCGACCTGTCGAATTACTGGATGCCGTTCACCGCGAACCGGCAGTTCAAATCACAGCCCCGCATTCTCGTTGCCGCCGAGGGCGTGCATTACACGCGCGATGACGGCGCAAGGTTGCTCGACAGCTCCGCCGGTCTGTGGTGCGTCAATGCAGGGCACGGGCGCGCGGAAATCGCGGAGGCGGTGCATCGCCAGCTTCTCACGCTCGATTATTCACCGGCCTTCCAGATGGGCCAGCCGGGCGCGTTCGACTTTGCCGCGCGTGTGGCTCGGCTCGCGCCGGAAGGTCTCGACCGCGTGTTCTTCACCAATTCAGGTTCGGAATCGGTCGACACCGCGCTGAAGATCGCGCTCGCCTATCACAAGGCGCGCGGCGAAGGCGGGCGCTTTCGCATCATCGGGCGCGAGAAGGGCTATAACGGCGTCGGCTTCGGCGGCATTTCGGTCGGCGGCCTCGTCGCCAACCGGCGTCAGTTCGCGGGCCAGCTTCTGCCCTCGGTCGATCATCTGCCGCACACCTTCGATCTCGCGAAGAACGCGTTTTCGCGCGGCCAGCCGGAACATGGTGCCGAGAAGGCCGATGTCCTTGAAGGCCTGATCGCGCTGCACGGTGCCGATTCCATTGCCGCCGTGATCGTCGAGCCGGTGGCGGGGTCGGCGGGCGTGCTGCCGCCGCCCAAGGGTTATCTCGAAAAGCTGCGGGAGATCACCGCGAAGAACGGCATCCTGCTCATCTTCGACGAAGTCATTACAGGCTTCGGCCGCCTTGGCGCGCCGTTCGCCGCCCACCGTTTCGGCGTCACGCCGGACATCATCACCTGCGCCAAGGGCATCACCAACGGCGCGCTGCCGATGGGCGCCGTCATCGTCGATCGCAAGGTGCACGATGCGCTGATGGCCGGCCCGGACAATGTCATCGAACTTTTCCACGGCTACACCTATTCCGGACATCCGACCGCGTGCGCGGCGGGCATGGCGACACTCGACATCTACGAGCGCGAAGGCCTGCTGACACGCGTCAAGGAGATCGAGAAGCATTTCGAGGATGCGCTGCATTCGCTGAAAGGCAAGCCGCACATCATCGACATCCGCAATATCGGCCTGATGGGCGCCATCGAGCTGAAGCCACGCGAGGACGGGCCAGGCAAGCGTGGTTACGACCTTCTGGTCGACTGTTTCAATTCTGGCCTTCTCATCCGCGTTTCCGGCGACATCGTCGCAATTTCGCCGCCGCTCATCATTGAGCCCGCGCAGATCGACGAGATCGTCGAAAAGCTCGGCGCGGCTCTCGACAGGTTGAAGTGATATGAAGACTTACGGTCATTTTGTCGGCGGCAAGCACGCTGCCGGAACGTCTGGACAATTCGGCGATGTGTTTTGGCCGATGACCGGCGAGATCGCGGCGAAGGTTGCACTTGCCAATACGGCCGATGTTGCGGCGGTTGTCGAAAACGCGAAGGCGGCGCAGCCCGGCTGGGCGGCGACCAATCCGCAGCGCCGCGCCCGCGTCCTCATGAAATTCCTCGATCTCGCTAACCGCGAAATCGACAGCCTGGCGGATCTTCTCGCCCGCGAGCACGGCAAGGTGCTGGCGGATGCGAAGGGTGATATCCAGCGCGGCCTCGAAGTCGTCGAGTTCTCGCTCGCAGCTCCGCAGATGATGAAGGGTGAATTCACCGAAGGCGCGGGCCCGGGCATCGATGTCTATTCCATGCGCCAGCCGCTCGGCGTCGTCGCGGGCATCACGCCGTTCAACTTTCCGGCCATGATCCCGATGTGGAAATTCGGCCCCGCGATCGCGTGCGGCAATGCGTTCATTCTGAAGCCGTCGGAGCGCGATCCGGGCGTGCCGCTGCGGCTCGCCGAGCTGATGATGGAAGCAGGCCTTCCGGCGGGCATCCTCAATGTCGTCAACGGCGGCAAGGAAACGGTGGATGCGCTGCTCGATCACCCCGACGTCGCCGGAATCGGCTTCGTCGGATCGTCCGACATTGCGCAATATGTGTACGGACGAGGTGCAGCGAACGGAAAACGCGTTCACGCCTTCGGCGGTGCCAAGAACCATATGGTCATCATGCCCGATGCCGACATGAACCAGGCGGTCGATGCCATCATGGGCGCGGCCTATGGCTCGGCCGGCGAGCGGTGCATGGCCATTTCGGTCGCCGTTCCGGTTGGGCAGGCGGCAGCGGACAAGTTCATGTCCGTCCTTGCGCCGCGCGTCGAGGCGATACGCGTCGGGCCGAGCGTCGATCCGCAGGCGGAGATGGGGCCGCTGGTCACCAGGGCCCATCTGGACAAGGTGCGCGGTTACGTCGATCGCGGCGTCGAGGAGGGTGCGAAACTCGTCGTCGATGGCCGGCCCTTCAAGATGCAGGGTTATGAAAACGGCTTCTACCTCGGCGCCTGCCTCTTCGATGAGGTGACGCCGGATATGGACATCTACAAGGACGAGATTTTCGGGCCCGTCCTCTCGGTCGTGCGTGCGAAGGATTATGACGAGGCACTGCGGCTTCCGTCGGAAAACGAATACGGAAACGGCGTTGCGATCTTCACGCGCGACGGCGATGCGGCGCGCGATTTCGCGGCGAAGGTCGATGTCGGCATGGTCGGCATCAACGTCCCGCTGCCGGTGCCGCTTGCCTATTACACGTTCGGAGGCTGGAAGCGTTCCGGCTTCGGCGACCTCAACCAGCACGGCCCGGATGCATTCCGCTTCTACACCAAGACGAAGACGGTCACCTCGCGCTGGCCGTCTGGCGTCAAGGAAGGCGCGGAGTTTGTCATGCCGGTGATGAAGTAGGCACACAATGCCGGCAGTGCTGGGCATGGACGCTGTGTAAACCCTCGCCCTCGCCAGACGGCGTTGCGCCCATCGTCAAGGCCGCACTTTCGGGGGGGACACGCACTCCTCGTGTTGCTGCCCTGATGACAGTCGTTCAGAGGATCTGGCTGAGGAACAGTTTCGTACGCTCGTGCTGCGGGTTGGAAAAGAATTCCTGTGGCTCGTTCTCCTCGACGATCTGTCCCGCGTCCATGAAAATGACGCGGTCGGCGACCTGCCTCGCAAATCCCATTTCGTGCGTGACGCAGATCATGGTCATGCCTTCCTCGGCGAGCGAGACCATGGTGTCGAGCACTTCCTTGATCATTTCCGGATCGAGCGCGGATGTCGGCTCGTCGAACAGCATGATTTTCGGGTTCATGCAGAGCGAGCGCGCAATGGCAACACGCTGCTGCTGACCGCCCGAAAGCTGGCCCGGATATTTCAGTGCCTGCTCCGGAATCTTGACGCGGTGCAGGAAGTGCATGGCTGTTTCTTCCGCCTGCGCTTTCGGAATGCCGCGCACCCACATCGGCGCAAGCGTGCAGTTCTCGAGTATGGTCAGATGTGGGAACAGGTTGAAGTGCTGGAACACCATCCCGACTTCGCGGCGCACTTCGTCAATGCGCTTGATGTCGTTGGTCAACTCGACGTGGTTGACGATGATCTGGCCCTGCTGGTGTTCCTCCAGCCGGTTGATGCACCGGATGAGCGTCGACTTGCCGGAGCCGGACGGTCCGGCGATGACGATGCGCTCGCCGTTCATGACCTTCAGGTTGATGTCGCGCAGCACGTGGAACGCGCCGTACCATTTGTGCATACCGAGAATTTCGATCGCGACATCGGTCTGCGATGCGGTTGTCCGGGTGGCAGGAATATCGGTGTCAAGGACGCCGGTGGACATGACTTACCTCTTGTGGCCGGTGTCGAGCCGGCGCTCCATGAAGATGGAATAACGGGACATTCCGAAACAGAAGATCCAGAACACGGCCGCTGCAAATAAATACCCCGTGACAGCCTGGTGATCGCTGCCCCATCTGAGATCGGACGAGGATGCTTGCACGGTGTTGAGAAGGTCGAAGATGCCGACGATCGAGACGAGAGAGGTGTCCTTGAACAGCGAGATGAAGCTGTTGACGATGGCCGGGATCGTCAGCTTCAGCGCCTGCGGAAGAATGATGAGGCCCATCGCCTTCGGGTAGTTCAGGCCGAGCGAATCCGCGGCCTCGTACTGACCCTTTGGCAGCGCCTGCAGGCCGCCGCGGACCGCTTCGGCAAGATAGGCGGCTTCGAACAAAGTGACGCCGATCAACGCGCGCAGGAGCTTGTCGACCGACACCCCTTGCGGGGCGAACAGCGGCAGCATCACCGAGGCCATGAAAAGCACCGTGATGAGCGGCACCGCGCGCCACAGTTCGATAAAAGCGATGCAGAGCGCGCGCACGATCGGCAGGTTGGAGCGGCGGCCGAGCGCCAGCAGAATTCCGATCGGCAGCGAGCAGACGATGCCGACAAGGCCGATGATCAGCGTGACGGTGAGGCCGCCCCACATTTCCGTCGGCACATAAGTCAGCCCGAACATGTCGCCGCGCAGGAGAATGAGCACGATGACCGGGTAGACGAGAAAGAACAGGATGGCGTTGATCGCCTTGTAGGGAATTGCGGGCCACAGCAGCGGCACGATCAGGATCGTGCCCAGCGCAAAGCAGATATTGACGCGCCACTGCTCTTCAGCCGGATAAAAGCCGTAGATGAAGAAGTTCATCTTGTCCCAGATGAACGCCCAGCACGCTCCGGCATTGTCGACGCGGCAGGCCGCGCCGTCCTCGGCGACGAACACCGCATTGCCGATCAGAAAATTATACAGCGGCGGAACCGCCCACACCAGGAACAGCGCGCCGACGATCGTAAGCAGCGCATCGCTAGGCGTGGCGAAGAGGTTCTTGCGAACCCACCCTGTGAGGCCGACGGTCGAAGCCGGCGGCGGCATGGGCGCGACCAGTTCCGTGCGGACAAAGCCAGTTTTCGACATTGTGCGCTCCTCAGCGTTCCACAAGCGCAACGCGCCTGTTGTACCAGTTCATCAGGGCCGAGGTCAGAAGCGAGAAGGTCAGGTAGACCATCATCGTGATGAACACGACCTCGACCGCGCGGCCGGTCTGGTTGAGTGTCGTGCCCATGAAGACCGATACCAGTTCCGGATAGCCGATGGCGGCAGCCAGCGACGAGTTCTTCAGAAGGTTCAGATATTGGTTGGTCATCGGCGGGATGATGACGCGCATGGCCTGCGGAATGACGACCAGGCGAAGCCGGTCATTGTCGCGCAGCCCGAGCGACTGGGCCGCTTCCGTCTGGCCCCGGTTCACGGCAAGAATACCCGCGCGCACGGTCTCCGCGATGAAGGCTGCGGTGTAGGTCGAGATGCCGACGAGAAGTGCGGTGAATTCCGGCGGCAGGTTGATGCCGCCTCGGAAGTTGAAGCCGCCGAGCTGCGGAATGTCGAGCTCGACATTGGTGCCGGACACCATCCACGCGACACCCGGGATGAAGATGAGGATAGCAAGTGCAGTCGTCAGGACGGGAAATCTCTGCCCCGTCTTCTCCAGGCGCAGGCGCGCCCATCTGCGCAGCGCGATGACCGCGCCGACGGCGACGAAGAAGCCGATCACGACGAGATAGAACAGATTGTCGAAGATCGGCATCGGGATGTTGATGCCGCGGTTGTTGATGGCGATCGAGTCGAAGAAGATGATGCTCTCGCGTACCGACGGCATCGCCTTCAGCACCGCAAAGTACCAGAAGAACAGCATCAGCAGCAGTGGGACGTTGCGCAGCGTCTCCACATAGATCGCGGCGAGCGTGGAGATGATCCAGTTGCGCGACAGGCGCGCGATGCCGACGATGAATCCGATGATCGTCGCGAAAATAATTCCGAGCACCGACACCAGAAGCGTGTTGAGGAGGCCGACGAGGAACGCCTCCCAGTAATAGGACGCGCGGCTGTACGGGATCAGCGTGAAGAAGATGTCGAAGCCGGCGGTCGAGAAGAAGAAGTCGAAGCCGGTCGTCTTGTTCTGCCGCGCCAGGTTCTCGGCAGTGTTGTTCGCGACGAAGAAAAGCGCCAGCGCCACGATGCCAAGCACGAGCGCCTGATAGATGCGGCCGCGAATGACCGGATCGTTGAAAAACGAAGATTTCGGCGCCGCCCGGCGCGGCCCTTCTAGAGCGGACATTGTTGCCCCCGTCCGTTTGATCGGTGTCTCCGGTCAGCCCACCGGGAACAAAGAACCCGGCACGGAGAGCCGTGCCGGGTCTGGTTGCAAGCTCTCAGCGAACCGGCATCGCATACTGGATGCCGCCGTCCTTCCACAGCGCGTTCAGGCCGCGCTCCAGACCGATCGGTGTCTTCGGGCCAACATGGGTGTCGTACATCTCGCCGTAATTGCCGAGATGCTTGATGATCTTGTAGGCCCATTCCTTGTCGAGCCCGAGCGGCGTGCCGAAATCGCCCTCGACGCCGAGAAGGCGCTTGATGGACGGGTTGTCGGATTTTTTCATCTCCTCGACATTGGCCTTGGTGACACCGAGTTCCTCGGCCTCGAGGATTACGTAATAGACCCAGCGCGCGAACTTGAACCAGGTGTCGTCACCGACGCGCACGGACGGACCGAGCGGCTCCTTGGAGATGATCTCCGGCAGGATCACGTAATCGTCCGGCTTGCCGAACTTCGAGCGTTCCGCGGCCAGAGCCGAGCTGTCTGTCGTATAGACGTCGCAGCGACCGTCCTGGAACGCCTTGACGACTTCGTCCTGGTCCACGAACACGACCGGCTTGTAGTCCATCTTGTTGGCGGCGAAGTAGTCCGCCGCGTTCAGTTCGGTGGTCGTGCCGGATTCGATGCAGATCGCCGCGCCGGAGAGGTCTTTGGCCGAGGCGATGTTGTCGGCCTTGCGGACCATGAAGCCCTGGCCGTCGTAGAACATGGTGCCGGCGAAGACGATGCCGAGCGTGGTGTCACGGCTCATCGTCCAGGTGGTCGTGCGGGACAGAACATCGATCTCGCCCGAGGAAAGGGCGGCGAAGCGCTCCGTCGAGGTCAGGGGCGTGTAGCGCACCTTGGTCGGATCGTCGAAGATTGCTGCGGCCATGGCCTTGCAGTAATCGACCTCGAGGCCCGACCAGTTGTTGCTCGCATCCGGTGCCGAGAAACCGGGCACACCGCCGGTCACGCCGCACTGCACAAAGCCTTTTTTCTTTACGTCATCGAGTGTTGCTGCATGGGATGCCGTTGCGCCGAGCAATACTGCACCGGCCACAGCCGTCAGCATAAGCGTTTTCATGCGTGCCTCTCCTGTTCGATCGTTGGGCACATTTGCGCAACGATCTTTGCGCGGTCTCAGACCGCGATCAATACAGCTTATGCTAGCCAGCACTTTTGCTGATGAACACTGGAACCTTGCTGCTTGTTGCGGCAGGGTGGGGACGAAAATCTGGGCAAACGCGCAAAACTCGTGCGTGTTCAGCGACTCATGCAACTTTCGTCCTAGGCGCGTGTGCAGCGAAACTTTACGGGTTAAACAGAAGAAGAGGGCGGGAATGCCTCGTGGCGGGACCACCGATCCCCCGGCATTCGAAAGAATGTGCGTAGCTACCTGGGTTCCATCTGCGCGTGGCATGCCAGCAGGTGCGCTCGGGCGCCGTGCCGGTTGGCCCATAGAGAGGTTGAGGCTGAGAATAATCGGGGGGGGCTAAACACCGCTCCAGGGGGGCGGGTGCCGATAGCGTCGAAGGCGACGTTCGGGGTATCCCGTTCGGGCAAACAATGAATCTGCGTTTTTCGTCGCCGCCAGATTGAACCAACGCACCGGGAGTGAGTTGGTCGGCGTCGGTGGGCCATGGCGCAGGAGCAAATGGGCGTGGGTGGGTGAGACAGACGTCGCTTTTCGAAGGCAGCATTACCGGACGTGAGATTCTCGCGCACGATTGGACCGGGTCCTCGTTAGGGCCGATCGACTCATGGCCGCCGTCCCTGCGCTCCTTGCTGTCGGTCATGCTGGCCTGCCCGATGCCGATGTTCCTGGCCTGGGGGCCGGACCTGCTCTGCTTTTACAACGACGCCTATCGTCCGGTGCTCGGCTGGCGCCTGCAGGATTCCCTCGGCAAGCCGTTCGCGAAGGTGTGGGAAAGCATCTGGACCGACATCGAGCCGCTGGTGGCCTCAACGCTCGCCGGGGAGGGCCGTGTCGTCACCGACATGAAGCTCGATCTGGCCCGGGACGGCAAACCCGAAGAAAGCTGGTGGACCTTCACCTACTCGCCTGCGTTCGACGACAAGGGCCAAATCTGCGGACTGCTCTGCGTCACAGGGGAGACGACGGCCAAGATCGTCGCCGAACGCGAACGCGACGCGGCGGACGAGCGGCTGCATCTGGCTTTGTCCGCAGGCAACAGCATCGGCATCTGGGATTGGGACGTTCCGAACAATCGGGTCGTTGCCGACGCCCGCTTTGCCAATCTGTATGGCGTCGACCCCGACAAGGCGGCAAAGGGAGCCGCGATCGAGGAATATTTCAGCGGCATCCATCCTGAAGACCTCGAAAGGGTTCAGGCGGAAATCGACCACGCGATGGAATCGGGCGATATCTTTCGCTCCGAGTATCGGCTTCTGCGCAAGGACGGCCGGGAGGTATGGGTCTCCGCCCAGGGCCGGGGCATCTATGACGAGCTCGGACGGTGCGTCCGGTTTCCCGGTGCGAGCTACGACATTACGGAGCGCGTACTGGCGGTGTGCGAGCTCGAGGCTGAAAAAGACGAGCGCGAATTCGTCATCGAGCTTGCCGCGCGGCAGCGTGTGCAATCGGACCCCGACGAGGTCATCCATCTCACCGCCGAAGCGCTCGGGCAGCGCCTCGGTGTGCATCGTGTCGGATTCTACCGCCTGATCGGTCGCGGCCGGATGCAGCATGGAACCGGCTGGTCGGACGGCACGCTTCCCGTCCTGTCGGGCGAGCAGTCCGTACATGCCTTTGGCGAGTTTGCCCAGCGCGTGCGGCAGCGCGGCCAGCCGCTCATTTTCAGCGACAGCCGGCACGATCACGGCGAAAGCCTCCATACCTACGCCGATGAAGGAGTGCTCGCCGCCATCTGCATTCCGCTTCTGAATTCGGGCGACTGGGCGGCCGGCATTTTCCTGCACCACGCCAGCGTGCGTCATTGGCGGCCGTCGGAAATCGCGCTCGCCAAGGAGATTGCAAACTCGACCTGGATCGCGGTCGAACGCGCGGAAGCGATGTTGCGGCTGCGTCAGCACGTCGATCGCCAGGAGGCCGCGCTTGCGATGGCGGCAGGCGAAATTGCCTCTCAAAGCGACCGGCGGGAGGAGGCCGAAAAGCAGCTTCGGCAATTGCAGAAGATGGAAGCGGTCGGTCAGCTGTCGGGCGGTGTCGCGCACGACTTCAACAACATGCTGGCCGTCATCATCGGTGCCCTCAATCTGTGCCAGCGACGGATTTCACGCGGCGAGATGGAGATCGGTCAATACATCGACGCCGCCCTTGAAGGTGCCGGGCGGGCCGCCACGCTGACGCAGAGGCTGCTCGCCTTTTCGCGGCAGCAGCCGCTCAACCCGGAAACCATCGATCCGAACCGTCTTGTCGCCGGATTGTCGGATATGTTCGGGCGGGCTCTGGGCGAGAGGATCGAACTCGAGACGGTTCTCGGCGCCGGGCTATGGAGAGCGCGGGTCGACGTCAACCAGCTCGAGAGCATCCTGCTCAATCTCACGGTCAACGCGCGCGACGCAATGCCGGACGGCGGGAAACTCACGATCGAGACAAACAATGTCTACGTCGATGAGGAATATGCCCGCAGCGCGTCGATCTCTCCCGGTCAGTACGTGCTGATCTGTGTGTCCGATACCGGCACGGGCATGACGCCGGAAGTGCTCGACCGGGCGTTCGATCCGTTCTTCACCACGAAGGGGGTCGGCAAAGGAACGGGCCTTGGGCTTTCGCAGGTGTTCGGCTTCATGCGCCAGTCGGGCGGGCATGTCCGTGTCTATTCGGAGCTCGGCCACGGATCGACGTTCAAGCTCTATTTCCCCCGTTACTGGGGCGAGGAAGCCATCGCCGAACGCAACAAGCCGAAAGGCGGGCCTGTTCGGGGCGGGCGTCCGGAAGAAGTAATCTTCGTCGTGGAGGACGAGCTTCGGGTTCGCAATTTCGGCGTCGAGGCCCTGCGCGACCTTGGCTACACGGTTGTGCACGCCGCGAGCGGCGACGAGGCCTTGAAGATGATGAAGAACGGGCAGGGCGCCGTGCTGCTCTTTTCCGATGTCGTGATGCCCGGGCTCACCGGCCGCCAATTGGCGGACGAGGCCGTCAAGCTGATCCCGGATCTGCGCGTGGTCTTCACGACGGGCTACACCCGCAATGCCGTCGTCCACAACGGTGTGCTGGACCCCGGTACGGACTTTTTGCCGAAGCCGTTCACCATCGAGCAGCTCGCGGCCAAGATCCGCGAAGTGCTCGACCGGAAGACTTAAGGCTCGCGACTCTTTCCGGCCGGCTGCCCGGCGGCGTCGACAACCTGCTCGCCGTCTTCCTTGACGAACGCGCCGCGCTGCGGCGCCGGAAGGATGTCGAGCACGACTTCCGATGGACGGCACAGACGCGTCCCGACAGATGTCACGACAAACGGGCGATTGATCAGGATCGGCTGCTCCATCATGGCGTCGAGCAATTGCGCATCGGTCAGCGTCTCGTCGTCGAGCCCCATCTCGGCGTAGGGCGTGCCCTTTTCGCGCAGCGTCTGCCGCACCGTCAGCCCGGCATCCGCGATCATGGCCGCGAGTTCACCGCGCGTCAGCGGCGTCTTGAGATACTCGACGACCGTCGGTTCGATGCCGGCGTTGCGGATCATTGCCAGCGTGTTGCGCGAGGTTCCGCAATCGGGGTTGTGGTAGATCACGACGCTCATCAATGGCTCCCGTCGAGTTCGGCTGCAGGCGTGCGTTCCGGAAGGCCGCGCTCGTACCAGCCTTTGCTGCGGTTCACGATCCAGACGACGGTCAGCATGACCGGCACCTCGATGAGAACGCCGACGACGGTTGCCAGCGCCGCACCCGAATTGAACCCGAACAGCGCGATTGCGGCGGCCACGGCGAGTTCGAAAAAGTTCGACGCACCGATCAGTGCGGATGGCCCGGCAACGCAATGCTGCTCGCCGGAAACCCGGTTCAGCACATACGCAAGTCCCGCGTTGAAATAGACCTGGATCAGGATCGGCACCGCCAGCAGCGCGATGATCGCCGGCTGTCCGATGATCTGCTCGCCCTGAAATCCGAACAGCAGAACAAGCGTTGCCAGAAGGGCCAGCAGCGACACCGGCTGGATCACTCCGAGCACGCGGTCGAGCGCGGCCTGTCCGCCTTGGGCGATCACGCGGTTCCGCACGATCTGGGCGATGATGACCGGGATCACGATGTACAGCACGACCGACAGGACGAGCGTCTCCCACGGCACCGTGATGGCCGACAGGCCCAGCAGAAGCCCGACGATCGGCGCAAATGCGACGATCATGATCGCGTCGTTGAGGGCCACCTGAGACAGCGTGAAGTGCGGCTCGCCTTTCGTCAGGTTGGACCAGACGAACACCATCGCGGTGCAGGGCGCCGCCGCGAGGATGATCAGCCCGGCGATGTAGCTGTCGATCTGCATCTCCGGCAGATACGGCCGGAAAAGCCAGCCGATGAACACCCATGCGAGGAGCGCCATCGAGAAGGGTTTTACGGCCCAGTTGATGAACAATGTGACGCCGATCCCGCGCCAATATTTGCCGACCTCGCGGAGCGCGGCGAACTCGATGCGCATGAGCATCGGGATGACCATGAGCCAGATGAGAATCGCGACCGGCAGGTTCACCCGTGCGTACTCGGCGGCGCCGATGGCCTGGAAGACGCCAGGAAACAGATGGCCGAGGGCGATGCCAACGACAATGCACAGAGCCACCCAGACGGTGAGGTATCGTTCGAAGGTCGACATCAGGCCACGTCCGGCTTGCGGCTCGTCGAGCCTTCGGAAAGGCCGATCTGCTTGAGCTTGGTGCCAAGCGCCATCCGGTCGATGGATTCGAGGGGCAGGCTGGTGAACGCCGAAATGCGGTTCTTCATATATTTCGCGGCCTGAACGAACGCCGCCTCGCGCTGAAACTCGTTCCCGGTCGCGTAGGAGGGGTCTTCGATGCCCCAATGCGCCGTGATCGGCTGTCCCGGCCAGACCGGGCAGGCTTCCCCGGCCGCGTCATCGCAGACCGTAAAGACGAAATCCATTTGCGGCGCGCCCGGAGCGGCGAATTCGTCCCAGTTCTTCGAGCGCAGCCCGGCGGTCTCGTATCCCATGGCTTCGATGACCTTGAGCGCCAGCGGGTGCACCTGCCCCTTGGCCCTGCTCCCCGCGGAAAAGGCGCGGAAACGGCCGTCTCCCTGCCCATTCAGGATCGCCTCGGCGAGGATCGAGCGGGCGGAATTGCCCGTGCACAGGAACAGCACATTGTAGGTTCGGTCAGGCATTCTGAGCCTCCGGCAGGCAGCAGGGTGTGAGTTCGGCGATGAGCGGACCGCAGACATCCGGGTTCCCGGCGCAGCAATCGGTCAGAAGGAAGGAGACGAGCGCGCGCACCTGTTCGAGTTCGGCGCGGTAGATGATCGAGCGCCCGCGTTTTTCCGAGCGGATCAGCCCGGAGCGCGACAGCACGGCGAGATGGGTCGACATCGTGTTGTGCGGAACCGCAAGAAGGCGCGCGATTTCCCCGGCGGGCAGGCCTTGGGGCTCATGCCGCACCAGCAGCCGGAAGGCATCCAGCCGCGTGACCTGGGCGAGGGCTGAGAAAACGTCGACGCTCGTAATCGTGTCCATATGTCGAGATATATCGACATATAAGGCATCGATCAAGAGGGGAGACGACGGTCTCACGCGTGCTAGGTTTCGCCGCTGGGGAACCTGCCGCCCCGACACGACTTCTGTTTACGGGCACGGCTCGCCCATGGATGAAAAACACTGCTCGACGCCACAACAACCGAAATCCTTATCAATCTCGGCGCCGCCTGGTGCGCCGGGATCGTGATCGGCCTTGAGCGCAGCGTGCGCTCGCGTCCGGCGGGCTTTCGCACCCACGGCCTTGTGTGCCTTGCCTCCGCGCTCCTCATGGTCGTGTCCACGCACCAGTCCGAGTGGGTCGGCGACGGTTTCCTCGGCAACATCGCGACCGATCCGACGCGCATGGCGCAAGGCATCATGACGGGCATCGGCTTTCTCGGCGCGGGCGTCATCTTCAAGGACGGGCTGAGCGTGCGCGGTCTCACGACGGCCGCCTCGGTCTGGATCACCTCCGCGCTCGGCATCCTGTACGGCATCGGGTTTTTTCTGCCGGCCGTCCTAGGCACTGTCGCGACCTTGGGCACCCTCGCGCTTTTCCATTTCATCGAGAAATATGTCCCGAACGAATATTACGCGGAGCTGCGCATCCGTTTCTCCGCCACCGACGCGCCGAATGAGGCCGAGGTGATTGCGCTGCTTCGGGAGCAGGGGTTCAAGGCCGGAAGTCTCAGCTACCGGCTGGATGAAAAGGAAGGGTGGTTCGAATACGGCATGGTGATCCAGTCGCGGAACATTAGACACCCGACGGAACTCGCGGTCGCGCTTCGCGGCGACGGCAGGGTTCATGAATTCCATCTGATGCCGCGCGGTGAATAGCGGCACCTGCGATCCATTTTTGCAGCAAGCCGGAAAGCTTCCGCGTGATAAAGGATCGGCGTGCGGGGCCCTCGGCTTCATGCATCGCTCCTTCGCTTGTATTCCAGAAACGGACGCCAGATGACCAACGGCTCGCCTGCGGGGGCGGACTTGCCTGATGCGAAAATCCCGGGACACAGACTTTCCAAAATCCTCCGCTCCATCGCCGACGACACGACGCGTGAGCGGATTGCGATCGCGGACATCCTCCGGGCGATGGATCAGCGGGCGATCGCGGCGCTGATGTTCATCTTCGCGCTGCCGATCGTGCTTCCCTTGCCGCCGGGCGCGTCCACGGTTTTCGCCGCTCCCCTTGTCTTCCTGTCGACGCAGATGATGCTGCGTATGGATCCCTGGCTTCCGAAGATCATCCGCAACCGCTCGCTCGCCCGCGCCGATTTTCTCAAGATCATCGACAAAGCGGAGCCGTGGCTTGCCCGCGCCGAGCGTCTTCTCAGCCCGCGGCTGACCGCGCTGACGAACGGGCCCGCCGAAATTTTCGTCGGAGCCGTCTGTCTGTTTTTGTCCCTGATCGTGCTTCTGCCGATCCCGCTCGGCAACATGCCGCCAGCGTTTGCGATCTGCGTGTTCGCGCTTGGCATCCTCGAAGACGACGGGCTCTGGATCCTGACGGGATTCGGCGTGACGATTGCCGCCATCGTGCTCGTCTGGGGCGTGGTGTGGGCCATGCTCGCGAGCGCGCTTTTCATCCTGTCCAACCTCTTCGCCTGAGGCGGAGGTTGGACGTGTCCGTCTGCGGCTTCAGAACGACCAGTTCAGCCGCGCGCTCATGGAATGCCAGTCGAGCGCCGTCTCCGCCCCGGTCGGTGCGAAGCTGCGATCGCCCAGCCAGTAATACTCATACTCGGCAGCGAGCGACAGGTTGTCCGTAAGGGCATATTCAAAACCCATTCCGGCGATGAGCCCGACCTGAATGGACGACGTGCTCCGCAAGGCAGAATCGGTCACGGCAAGCCCGCCCGTCCCCGTGCCGCCGGGGCCGATCGCAAGAACGCTCTCGATCGAAACCGAGTCATACTCTTCGTCGACCTGTGCGGCGGTCACGCCACCTGTTGCGTAAAGCAGGGTCGAGGGAGAGGCGAGGCCGATCCGCCCTTTCGCCGCCGCAGTCCAGTTGACCGTGGTCGTCGCCAGCCCGACGGCGGTGTAGCTGTACAAATCACCGCCGCGCACGACGTCGTACTCCGACACGCCCTGCGCTTCGCTGCGAATGTCCTCGTGGCGGGCCTGCAGATCGAGACCAAGAACGAGCGCGCCGGACTGCCAGCTCTGGCCTGCCTGCACGCCAAAGCTTTTGCCTTCCAGTTCGCCGGAAAACGTCTCCCCTGGAAAATTCGCTCCGAGGAACGGATAAGTGGGCTCGCCCGCCGAGTAGCCGCCCTGAAGTCCGACATAGGTCCGGTCCCATCGATCGCGCGAAGGAGCCTGCAGCGCGGCAAGCGCGACGTTGTGGCCCGAACCTTCCGAGGCGGAGGATGCAGGAGCGATGTGCGCGGAGGCAGTTCCGGTCCGGCGCGCCGCAGCATCGGGGAGTGATGCCGCATTCATGGCCGCGCGCTCTTCAAGCTGCCGCACGCGCGCTTTCAGGGCTGCGTTTTCCTGCTCGAGGGCTTCAAGCCGCGCAGAGATCCGATCCAGGAGATCGGCGCGCGCATCGGATGAATGCAGCAGCATAACCGCGACGGCGATTGCGATCAGAAAGCCTCTCATCCTGTTTCCCCCATTTTCATCCCGCTATAAGTGCGCCGATCACAGCCTGCAAGGGTGCGCTGTGGTGAACCAGAACAGGCAGCGCTTCGTATCAAAGAGACACCACGCGAGGCCGCCATGACCATTGCCATTGCCTATCTCGTTACGCTCGCCATCTTCGCCATCATCGACACGCTCTGGCTGGGGTCGATGGCCGGGAAGATCTACCGGCCGCTGCTCGGCGACATTCTGGAGCCGAACTTTCGCGTCGCTCCCGCGATCGTCTTCTATTGCTTCTATGCGGTCGGCATCGTGCTGTTTGCCGTCAGCCCGGCGCTCAAGAGCGGCCAGTGGACCACCGCGCTGATCTGGGGTGCGCTGTTCGGCCTTTTTGCCTATGGCACGTACGATCTCACCAATTACGCGACGCTGCGGAACTGGGGATTCAAGATCACCGCCATCGACATGGCGTGGGGCACATTCGTGACCGCGCTTTCAGCCACGCTCGCCTTTGTCGTTACCTCGTGGCTTCAGCGGATGTTCGGCCTTCCGTCCTGACGCGGCGGGCGTGGGAAGAAGGCCGGCACGCGGCGCTGGTACGCGCGAAACGCATCGCCGCGCGAGCGCAGCATATGCGCTTCGAGCGGCGGGACGCCCGAAACATGCACCAGAAGCCAGTACATGAAGGCCGGGCCGGTCAAGGCGAGATAGCCCCACGGATGGGCGCCGGACAGATCCACTGCAAACAGCGGATAGGCCAGCCAGCCGAGCCATTCGAAGAAATAATTCGGATGGCGTGACCACGCCCACAGCCCCGCATCGCACACCTTGCCCTTGTTGCGCGCATCGGATGCAAAGCGCCGCAACTGGGCATCGGCCATGGTTTCTCCGGCAATCCCGATCGCCAGAACGAGCAGCGCTAGCCAGTCCTGAATCCGAAACTCCACGACAGGATTCTGCGCGGCCAGAAGCATGGACAGCGCAAGGAAGGCACCGGCGGCGGCCTGGATCATCAGAAAGCGGAAAAGGCGCGGCTGGAAGTCGTCGCCCCACTCGACACGGAACTGCGCGTAGCGGGAATCTTCCTTCCCCTGCATAGAGCGCAAGGCGATGTGCGATCCGAGCCGGATGCCCCAGACGGCGACGAGCAGCGCAACGACAAGCTGCCGCGTCGTCGGATAATCGGTTCCCTCCACCGGAACGAGGGCCAGCGCTGTTCCCGCCAGTCCCACAGCCAGCGACCAGAACGCGTCGGACCATCCGGCATTGCCCGTCGCGCGCTGCATGAACCAGGCGCCGGTCATCGCCGCGCAGAGGAACACGCAGGCCAGCCCGAAAGCAAAGATGGGAACGGACATCACGGGCCTGCCTCCGGTGTCGCATGGACGAATGCCGTCACATCCTGCGCGACCGGCGCCAGAAACCCGAACGCACCGACAAATGCCGCCATCACGCCGACATGTCCACGGCCTGGATAGACGGTGCTCGTCACCGGCCGCCCCTTCTCGCGCAGAGCGTCGGCCAGAGCGTGCGTGTTGCGCGGCTCGACCGTTTTGTCTTCGTCGCCCGTCGCCAGAAACGCGGGCGGCGCGTTCTCCGAGACGAAATTGATGGGCTGGCTTTCGGCCCTTCGCGCGCCACCGAACAGCGCGATCAGGTTCTTGCTCTGCAACGGCAGAAAATCGTACGGACCCGACAATCCGATCCATCCGCGAAGGTCGCCCGCAGGATCGAGGCCCTCCGACGACAGCCATTCCGGATCGAGCGCCAGCATGGCGGCGATGTGCGCTCCGGCGGAATGCCCCATCAGAAAGATCCTCTGGGGATCGCCGCCATGGCGCGCGGCGTTGTCACGCGCCCAGCGCACGGCACGCGCGCCGTCCTTCAGAAAATCGGGGAAGCCCACTTCGGGATAGACGCGGTAATCGGGGACGACGGCAACGATCCCCTGCGCAGCCAGCGCGCGCCCAAGGAAGCGATAGGTTTCGCGCCGTCCCATCTGCCAGCTGCCGCCATAAAAGAACACGACGACGGGCGCCCGTTCCGCGCGCCCGGGGCGGTAGACATCGAGAAGCCCGCGTTCGCCGTCCGCATAGCGTTCGCCATAGGTCGTCTGGGTGCCCGCAGAAGGTGTCAGCAGAGCCAGAATCCGGTCGCGCAGCACGGCGATCAGCACCACTGAAAGAGCGAGGGCGCCGAGAACGAGGACGAGCTTCCGCACATTCCCTCAGAGCCGCACGAAGGGCTGGAGCACACGCCCGAGCATGCCTTCGAGCTTCACCTCTCCGTCCAGCGCAACGACGCAGACACAGGGCACATCGGAATCGACGACCGGCCGATGGCTCACATCGTCATCCGCCTCCTCGAAATCGCCGGGGCCGAAGCGTCCGCTTTCGTCCGAATACGATCCCGAGATCACACAGGTGAATTCGACGCCCGTATGGGTGTGCTGCGGCATTCGGCGGCCCGGATCGATGCTGAAGATCAGGACGCGCGCCTCGCCCTCGTTCGGCACGAGAACCTGGCGGATGCGGGTGCCCCGTCCGGCCCATTTCCAAGGGCCCATCCTGTAACGACGCAACGGCTCCGGAAGCCCCGGCATTTCGGAAACCGCCGGTGCGTCCGGCTCCTCCGGGTGTGGAGCCTCGATGCGCGCAAGAATGCGCGCCAGCGCATCGGGTTCAAGGGCCACGGGTTCCAGATCCGAAACGATCCGGCCGCCGATCTCCTCCAGTTCGTGCACCCAGGCGCGCGATGGCTCGCACAGCGCCAGATGCGTCTCGACCACAAGCGCATGGGATGAGCTGAGCGTGCCTGCGGCAAACGCCAGCAGCGTGTCATCATTGGGAGGGCGCATCGTCATGGCGACACCTCGAGCGCCGCGCGCAGCTTGCCGAGCGCAAGGCGCAGGCGCGATTTCACCGTTCCGAGCGGAAGACCGAGCTGTTGCGCGATCTCGGCATGCGCCATGTCGTAGAAGAAAGAAAGACGGATCACCTTCTGCTGGTCCGGGGGCAGCGTTTCGAGAACGGCCAGCACCCGCTGTGCGGTTTCCTGGTCCGCCATGATGGCATCGGCCGGGGGCAAACTGTCCGGCTCATCGCTGGCGTCGAGCACGAAGGTCCGCCGCTGCTCGCGGCGCAGGGCGTCGATCCGCAGATTGCGGGCGATGGCGAACACCCAGCTCGACGGCGAGGCCCGTGCGGGGTCGTAGAGCGCGGCCTTCCGCCAGACATTCAGCATCGCGTCCTGCGCGAAATCCTCCGCCGCGGCGGCGCCCGCGCCCGATCGCATCAGATAGCTCTTCAGCCGCGGGGCAAAATGCGCGAACAGGCGCGCGAACGCCTCCCGGTCGCGGGAAGACGCGACGCTCGCGATCAGACGTCCGTAATCTTCCTTCTCTGTCATCAGGAAAGATCGAGGAGCAGTTGCGGCGAACAACGATACGGGAGCGGCATACATGCGCCTTATACGCGACAGGAGGGTCGCTGGATCAGTGTGATCCAGCACGGCATCGGCTGCGTATCAAATTACGGAAATGCCCGATGAGGGCAATTGCTACGAGGACAGCGCATGGCCGCCCCGCACAGCCCGGCAGGACAAGGGCTCGACATTGCCGTGATCGGTTCGGGAATCTCGGGCCTGTCCTGTGCGTGGCTGCTGGGTTCGCGTCACCGGGTGACGGTTTACGAGAAGGATGCGCGCATCGGCGGCCATTCCAACACGGAGCTCGCCCCCGGCACCGAAGGCGTGCGCCCCGTCGACACCGGTTTCATCGTCTACAACGAAAAGACCTATCCAAATCTCACGGCGCTCTTTGCGCATCTCGGCGTCGAAACGCAGCCCTCCGACATGTCTTTTGGCGTTTCGCTGCGCGGCGGGCGCGTGGAATATTCCGGCACCGGCATCAGTGGCCTGTTCGCGCAGAAATCCAATCTGCTGAAGCCCCGTTTCTGGGCCATGCTGGCGGGTGTCATGCGCTTTTACCGCGACGCCCCGGGCGACATCGCCCAACTCGACGATCCGTCCATCACCCTCGGCGACTATCTCGCGCGCAAGGGATACGGGAGCGCGGTCCGGGACGATCATCTCCTGCCCATGGCGGCGGCGATCTGGTCGTCGCCCGCCCGTGCCGTTCTCGACTACCCGGCCGGCGCTTTCATCCGCTTTTGCGACAATCACGGTCTTCTGCAGGTCCGCGAGCGCCCGGTCTGGCGCACGGTCACAGGCGGCAGCCGCTCTTACGTGCGCTTGCTCTGCGAGGCGATCGGTCCCGGCATCCGCACCTCGACAGGCGCCGTGAAAGTGCTGCGGCTGCCCAGTGGAAAGGTGGCCGTAAAAAAGGTCGACGGCTCCACCGCCACACATGATCACGTCGTGCTTGCGACGCACGCCGATCAGGCGCTTTCGCTTTTGGCGGACGCGTGTGAGGAGGAGCAGCGCCTTCTCGGCGCGTTCCGCTACAGCCGCAACCGCGCGGTGCTGCACGCGGATGCGCGGCTGATGCCGTCCCGACGCGCCGTCTGGTCGAGCTGGAACTATCTTGAAGACGATGGCGATCTCTGCGTCACCTACTGGATGAACCGGCTGCAGAACATCCCGGGGGGCGATCTGTTCGTCACGCTCAATCCGCCGGTCGAGCCGCGGCGGGAGAGCGTTGTTACATCGACGGTCTATGAGCACCCGATCTTCGACGCGCGGGCGGTGCACGCGCAGCGAGAGATCTGGTCGCTTCAGGGCCTGCGCAACACGTGGTTCTGCGGCGCCCATTTCGGTGCGGGCTTTCACGAGGACGGTCTTCAGGCCGGCCTCGCCGTTGCCGAGCAGCTCGGCGGCGTCCGCCGCCCCTGGACCGTCGAAAATGAAAGCGGGCGTATTTACGTCTCGGCGCAGGTCTCGCGCGCCGAAGGGATCGCGGCATGAGTTTCGCGTCCGGCCTCTACATCGGAAGCGTCATGCACAAGCGTGTGCGCCCGCGCGAGCATCGTCTGGATTATCGCGCGTTCTGGTTCCTTCTCGATCTCGACGAACTCGACCGTCTTGACGGCGCGCTGCGCAGCTTCGGCCGCAACGTCTTCAATCTTTTCTCGTTTCACGATCGCGACCACGGCGCGGCGACGGACGAGCCCCTGCGGAACCAAGTCGAGCATCATCTGGCGCGCGCGAGTATCGATATTCAGGGCGGTCCCATCCGGCTTCTGTGCATGCCGCGCGTCCTCGGATATGTCTTCAACCCGATCAGCCTGTATTTCTGCCACCGCGCCTCTGGCGAGCTCGCGGCCATACTTTACGAAGTGACCAACACGTTCGGGCAGCGGCACTCCTATCTCATCGCGGTCGATGCCGACGCCGCCGTGCGCCGTTCGACGATCCGGCAGTCGGCGCGCAAGGAGCTGTATGTCTCGCCGTTCATCGACATGAACATCATGTACGACTTCCGCGTGATGGAACCCGGCGAGATCGTGTCGGTCATCGTGCGTGGATCGGACCCCGAAGGCCTTCTGATTTCGGCGTCGATGACGGCGACGCGCAAAGAACTGTCCGATCACACTCTTGTCCGTACCGCTCTGTCTCACCCGCTGCTGACCCTGAAAGTCATCGCCGCGATCCATTGGGAGGCGCTGAAGCTGTGGCTGAAAGGCGTGCGGCTCACGCCCCGTCCCCCGGCGCCCGAATGGCCGGTGACCATTGTCCAGTCGAAAGCCAACTGATCGATGAGCATGAACGAGAACATTGTAAAGCTCACGGCGCGAGCTCCGGCGCGGCATCGGCCCGCCGAGCGGTTTGTGCGCGCGGTCCTCGCTCGCCTTGAGCATGGCCGTCTCGCGGTGACGCTTCCATCGGGCGAGCGCATCGAGCACACGGCATCCGTCGGCGGGCCCTGCGCCGCGATCGAGCTTTCAAGCTGGCGCGCGGTGCTGCGCACGATGACGGGCGGAGCCGTGGGTTTTGCCGAAAGCTATATGGACGGGGAATGGACGAGCCCCGATCTTCCGGCCCTGCTGTCGGTGTTCGTCGTCAACCGGCAGGCGATCGACGGCGTCGGCGGCAGCGCGGCCTCGCGCGCGCTGCGCCGCTTCTGGCACATCGTCCACAGCAACACAAAACGCGGCAGCCGCCGCAACATCCGACATCATTACGATCTCGGAAACGAGTTCTACCGCCGCTGGCTCGACGCGGGGATGCAGTATTCCTCGGCGATGTATGAACAGGGCGACGACCTCGAGAGCGCGCAGCAGCGCAAGCTCGATCGGATCGTCGGCCATCTGGCGCTTGAGGGCGGCGAACGCGTTCTTGAAATCGGGTGCGGCTGGGGCGCTGTCGCCGAGCGCCTGACAAGCCGGCACGGATGCCATGTGACGGGCCTCACTCTGTCCGAGGAGCAGCATGACTTCGCGGCCCGGCGCCTGCACGCGATCGGCCAGAGCGAGCGGGCCGATTTCCGTCTGGAAGACTACCGCGATTGCGAAGGTACCTACGACAGGATCGTCTCCATCGAGATGATCGAGGCGGTCGGGGAGAAATACTGGCCGCAATATTTCGAGATTCTGCGCCGTCGACTGAGGCCGGGCGGGATCGCCGTCATTCAGGCGATCACCATCGCGCCGCATCGCTTCGAGCGCTATCGCCGGGATGCCGATTTCATCCAGCGTTACATTTTCCCGGGCGGCATGCTTCCCACGGCGGGCATCCTCGAAACCCAGATCGGGGAAGCGGGGCTGGATCTGCAAAAGGTCGAATTTTTCGGCGAGAGCTATGCCCGTACACTCGCGGAATGGCGTCGCCGGTTCCATAGCGCATGGTCGGACATCGAGACATACGGCTTCGACGAGCGCTTCCGGCGCATGTGGGATTATTATTTGTCCTACTGCGAAGCCGGCTTCAGCAACGGATGCCTCGATGTCGGCCTCCTGCGCGTGAAAGGCTGAGGACCGCGACGCGCGAAGGCAGACGCCGGTACGCCCGGCGATGTTCGCGATTACATTTTTTGCTCGGCTCCAGTCGCGCCGGTCTGGGAGCTCCGAAATTCACTGGGTAATAGCCCAAAGGCCTCTTTGAATTTCCGACCGAAATGGGTCATGTCGTTGAACCCCCAGCTGTAGGCGATTTCACTGATCCTGCGGTGAGCCTGCGCCGGGTCCGCCAGCGCACTTCGGCACCGCGCCAGGCGCCGTTCCTGAATCGACCGCAGGATGGACGTGCCGATATCCGCCAAAGCGCAATTGGCATAGCGCAGACTGATGCCGGCGGCAGCCGCGACCGAGGCCGGATCGAGCCGGGGATCATGCAATCGCGCCTCGATGGCCGAAATCACACTCATGCGGACAACCGAGCGCGCCAGGGATTCCGGCGGGGTCTGTGTTCCCATCGTCCTTCTCAGAGCGAGAGAGACAAGATCGAGGACCTGAATTTCGATCGTTTCCCTGGCTTCGGAAGGAAGACCTTCCGCATAAGCCGGAAGCATCGATAAAAACGCCGATGCCAGTCCGGTGACGGAATCGGCTGGTTGAATGGGACGCGCGACGATCTCTCGCACCGGCCCAACGCGCGCTTCAATCTGGCGGCGCGGGACCTTGACGACAAGCAATTCAGAGTTGCTGCAAAAGTCGCCTGTATAGGGCAAGCGCGGATCGAGGACCGTCATCTCGCCGGCGGCGAGCGAAACCATGCGCCCGGCCTGTTCGAGCACGAGCTGCCCAGAGCTTTGGCGGCACAAAAGAATTTCATCGTCCGGCGCCTGCCGCGCATGAGATAAAGTATGTACGACATTCATCGGCGCGTTGCTGAACTCTATGAGCTCGATGCCTCCGACACGGCCCGCACGAAGCGCCGCGTTGAAGGTGTCCCGACGTGCCGGCCGGGAATCGTGATCGATCACTATTTTCCGCGCAACGCTGTGCCAAAAATCAAACCGATCGCGCTGGTGCACGTCGGCTGTCGAAAATATCAATTGCATCAATGCCCTCGGGCGCTAGCCGATAATTTGTTCCTGCAAAGCCGATTTGATAGCGCGCCGTTTGGATAGCCTCCAGTGTGCAAATTGGCGCTGGCGCTCTCCCGATGCGTGTTTCTGAAGACGGTGTTGATGATCTCTTATTGCCGTCATTAGAAGCCTTCGTGAGGACGCAAGCTTAGTAGCGGTCCTTGTGCAGATGTTGACCCTGAAGACGGACGGGCCTCCGTCAGACCGAAGCGACCCGCTGACCGGCGCCGCGAACCGTACGCACTTCGTGGAGTGCATCGGGCGTCTTATCCAGAGCGAGGCAATCCTCCTCGTTGCCAAGCTCGACATTCGCCGGTTCCACGACATCAATTTCAGTTACGGCTACGACGCCGGAGACCGGCTGCTGGCGGAAATTGCTGATCGCCTGCGAAGCGTGTCGGGCACCGTCATCGGCCGGCTCGGTGCGAACGAATTTGGGATTGCGGTGCCCCTTGCTGCGGAAAGCGATGCCGCCGGCGCGGTCGAGCGCATCCGAAATCCCTTGCGGCACGTCTTCGACGTGAACGGGAGAGACATAAAGCTGGCCTTCGCGCTCGGTTATGCCGTCGGTACGGCGGATTCGGAGCCGATAACTCTGATCCGCAACGCAGGCGTTGCGCTGCACGAGGCAAAGAGCCCGCACGCGCGCGGTATCAGCGTCTTCTCCGCAGAGACCGATGAGAAGATGCGTACGCGAATGCAGTTGACCGAGGACCTCGGGAGTGCGGTCGTCGATCGTGAGTTCGTTTTGCATTTCCAGCCGAAAGTCCGGTTGGATACGGGTGCGATAATCGGCGTCGAGGGTCTCGTGAGGTGGGAGCATCCCGTTCAAGGGTTGCTCAGTCCGGACCGCTTCATCGGCATTGCCGAGGACACGGGGCATATCGTCGAGATTGGTCATTGGGCACTGCAGGAGGCAGCACGATTTGCCAAACGGCTGAACGCCAACCGCGCTCATCCCGTTCGGGTCGCTGTCAATGTCTCGCCCATCGAATTCCAGCATCACGACATGGCCGAGCTCGTCAGTACGGTTCTGAAGCAGGCTGGCGTCGATCCGGACTGGATGACATTGGAACTCACCGAAAGCCTTTTCCTCGAGAGCTCGGCGAACCATCTCCGGACGTTCCGGCGCCTTCGGGATCTCGGCGTCGATCTCGCGGTCGATGATTTCGGCACCGGCTATTCGAGTTTGCGCTACCTCGAGGCGTTTCCGGTCTCCGAGATCAAGATCGACCAGGCATTCACGCGCGATCTGCACGCGAACAGCCGCAGGCAAGCCATTGTGCGCGCGGTCATCGGATTGGGCCGGGATCTCGGAAGCATGGTCACGGCAGAGGGCGTCGAAACGACGCCCGAGCGAAACGCGCTGCGCGATGCCGGGTGTTGGTCGGCGCAAGGGTATCTGTTTTCGCCGCCGCTCGATGAACGCGCGCTGCTCAGGTTTGTCGAAAGCAACGCGTCGTGAGGATCGCGGGCTGGATCGTGGCGGGCGACGACCAGACCATGTGCCACCTCCTTGCGGTTGAAGAGGGCGTGGCGGTTCTCGAACTGGGCCGCGAAAAAAAGCTGCCGTCATCGTTCACGCTCGAAATCCCGGGCAATCTGACGGTCCGGCGCACATGCTCCGTCGTCACACAGGACGGACGAATCGTGCGCGCCGTTCTCTGGCCGCCGGCGCGCGCCACGTGGGTTTAAAAGCGTAGGAAATGGCCCGCCTAGCGGCCGGTCCTCAGGCCCGAAAAGCGCCCGAGCGACACCCCTTCGTTCGCCGCCGGGGGCGGCGCACCGGTTGCGGCGTTGACGTCCCTGGATCGCGACACACCCACTTCCATGCGGCCGTGGCTACCGCTCTCTCCCGCGAAATGGGCGGAGTGCTCGCGCAGCCGCATCAGATAATCGAGCTGACGCCGAAGCCGGCGGTTTTCATCTTCGAGAGAGTTCAGCCGGTAGAGCGCGGGGCGGTCGAGGCCGCCGAAACGCTTGCGCCATCGGTAGAACGTCCGCAGCGACACGTGGGCGGCGCGGCAGATGTCATCGATCGGAATGCCGGCTTCCGCCTCAGCCAAAAGGAATGTGATCTCGTCGTCTGTGTGACCTGAGCGTCTCATTGCCCGCACCAGCCCTTGGTCGACTGCCCATTCGGTAAAGATACGATAGTCCCAAGATGCCGGCTTGACGAGTGGGCTCGAATTCGACGGATCGTCGCGCCATTCCGGTGTCAAAATGTCAAAAATGACACTGCGCCGGGCCCTGTCGTAAAATTCGTGCAATTGCCTACCGGCTTGCGAATCTTATCGCCTTGCCCGGAGCCGGTGAGTTCCTAGGCTGCCTGCATCCGAAATGCAGGGGTCAGCCATGACCAGGTTCTCACGTCGTTCCTTTCTGAAATCCACCGCCGGAGCCGCCGCGGCGGCCGGTCTCACCAATCTCGCCGCACCGGCGCTGATCACGTCCGCGCGTGCCGCGGGCACCGTGAAGCTCGGCTGCCTCTTCTCCTCATCGGGCACGATGGCGAACATCGAAGGCCGTCTGAACCATGTCGTCCGCATGGCCGCCGACGAGATCAACGCCGCGGGCGGCGTCAACGGCTCCACCATCGAGGTCGTGACCTCTGATCCGGCGTCCGATTGGCCGCTCTACGCCCAGATCGGCCGCCAGATGCTGCAGCAGGAGAAGGTCTCGGCGCTGTTCGGCTGCTGGACCTCGGTCTCGCGCAAATCGGTGCTGCCGGTCGTCGAGCAGGCCGATGGCTTGCTGTTCTATCCGCTCCACTTCGAGGGCGACGAGAACTCGAAGAATGTCGTCTACGTCAACTCGCCGCCGGCGAGTTCCGTGCTGCCCGCCGTCGATTATCTGATGAGCGACGAGGGTGTCACCGCCAAGCGCTTCTTCATGCTGGGTTCGGACTATGTCTGGCCGCGCACGATCAACAAGCAGCTCAAGGGCTACTTCACGTCCAAGGGCATTCCGGAGACGGCGTGGAAGGAAGAGTATGTCCCGCTCGGCTTCTCGAACTTCCAGACGCTGGTGAACCAGATCCGTGCCTTCGCCGACGAGCCCGGTGGCCAGCCGGTCGTGATCCTGACGACGGTCGGTTCCTCAATCCCGGACTTCTTCCGCGAATTCATCAACCAGGGCATCAAGGCTACCGACGTTCCGGTGCTCGGGCTCGACGTCGTGGAAGCGGATCTCGAAGGTCTCGACACCGCGCCGCTCGTCGGCCACCTCAATTGCTGGGCCTACCTGCAGAAAGCCGCAGGTCCCGCAAACGAGAAGTTCCTGAAGGACTGGGCCGGCTACGTCGACGCCAAGAAGGTGCCGTTCAAGGCCGACGTGGTCATCGACCCGATGGTTTCGGCCTATGACTCTGTCCATCTTTGGGCTCTCGCCGCCAATAAGGCCGGTTCGTTCGAGGTGCCGCAGGTCCGCTCGGCCTTCGACGGCATCACCTTCGATTGCCCGTCGGGCTACAAGCTGAAGATGACGGCCGAGAACAATTACGTTTATCGCGGCGTGTTCATCGGTTCGGTCAACGAGGCGCAGGGCTTCGACATCCTTTGGCAGTCGGAAGATACGCCGAAGCCGATCCCGTTCAGCCAGTACTGAGCAAAAAGCCCGCCGCCGTTCCGTCACGGCGCGCGCGGCGGGTCCGCTTACCTCTCGTTTCGCGATGTTCATGATCCGACCGCTGATCCTAGGCTGGCTCTTCGCAATGGCGTTCGCCGCGGGCGCGTCGGCGCAAGACCTTGGCCGGGCGGATCTCGTCGCCAGGCTGTGCGGCAATGCGGCGGCGACCGGCGATGCCGGGAGTCGCATTCTTGCCGGCGCGGGGCAGCCCGATGCGGCCGAACTTCCCTGGATGGAGACCGTGATCTCGGCGCTGCTCGACCGCCGGCTGAAATGCGCGGCCGACCCGGCGCAGTCCGTCGTCGAAGGTGATGGCGCGGTCCGCAGCGCCGTGACGCTTGAGCCGGCGTCCGTACCGGACCTGTCGAAAGTTCCGGTCCTCAATCTCAGGAGCCGCGCCATACTGGAACTTGCCCAGTCCGCGCTGCGTCTTCGCATCGGCGCCACGCCGACCATCCGCAGGCAGGCGCTGGCCGCGCTCGGCCGCAAGGCCGCGAGCGTGCCCGTTGAGGTGTTCGAGCAGGCCGCCGCCGGCGAAAGCGATGCCGGCCTGAAAGCCGAGATCGAGAGCACCGCGCAGATCTCCGCGCTGAACTCCCCGGACATCTCGAAACGGATCTCAGCCGTCGAGCGGCTGGCCTCCACGCCGAACCGCCGCGTACAGACGCAGATCGCCGCTCTGCAGGCCGATCCGGCCTACACATCCGACGAGACGTTCCGGCTCACCGTCGACGCCGCGCTGGCTCGTGTCGGGCAGGGCATCCTGATCGGCGACGTGTTGTCGACGCTCTACAACGGGCTCAGCTTTGCCTCGATCCTGTTCATGGCGGCGATCGGGCTGTCGGTCATCTTTGGCCTGATGGGCGTGATCAATCTCGCCCAGGGTGAACTGATCATGATCGGCGCCTATGTCACCTGGCTCACGCAGGAAGCGTTAAAATCCATCGCGCCCGGCATCGCCGATTACTACCTGCTCATCGCCGTCGTTCCGGCCTTCCTCGTCACCGCGGGCATCGGCGTCCTCCTCGAAGCGGCGATCCTGCGTCACCTCTACAAGCGACCGCTGATGAGCCTGCTCGCGACATGGGCGATCAGCCTGTTCCTGATCAACCTCGTCCGCGTAACCTTCGGCACGCAGAACCTGCAATTCCTGACGCCGTTCTACATCACCGGCGGCGTGCCGGTGGTCGGCGATTTCATCGTCACCTGGAACCGGCTGTTCGCGATCGCCTTCGCCGCGATCACTTTGGCGCTGACATGGCTTGTGGTGAACCGCACCGGGCTCGGCCTCAACATCCGCGCGGTCACGCAAAACCGCGACATGGCAGGCTGTATCGGCATTCCGACCCGCAAGATCGACATGATGGCCTTCGGTCTCGGCTCAGGTCTTGCCGGCCTCGCCGGGCTGTCGCTCTCGCCGATCTACAACGTCAATCCACAGATGGGCGGCAATTTCATCATCGACAGCTTCATGGTCGTGGTGCTCGGCGGTGTCGGTACGATCGGCGGCACGCTGGTCGCCGCGCTCGGCGTCGGACAGATCAACGTCCTGATCGAGCCGCTCTGGGGGGCGGTCGCGGCCAAGGTGATCGTGCTGTTCCTCATCATCGCCTTCCTGCAATGGCGGCCCGAGGGCCTGTTCACCGCGAAGGGGCGGCGCCGATGAAGACGCTCTTCGCCGACCGAAGCTTCGCCGCTCTCATCGCGTTGTGTGCCGTGGCTGCGATCGTCATCGCATTGTCTGGCGGCACCTCGATGCTGAGCCCGTACATGGTCAACGCCATCGGCCAGCTCGCAACCTTCGCGATTCTTGCCGTCTCGCTCGACCTGATCTGGGGCTATCTCGGAATCCTCAGCCTCGGCCACGGCCTGTTCTTCGCCATCGGCGGCTATGTCGCCGCGATGCACCTTCTCAAGCACTCCTATGAGATCACCGGCATCGTGCCGGATTTCATGCAGTTCATGGGCTGGCAGGAGTTTCCGCTCTACTGGGCGGGGCTGTCGAACGCGCCGTATGCACTTCTGCTCGCGCTTGGCGTCACCGCGTTCGTCGCGTTCGTCTTCGGCTATGTCTCGTTCCGCTCGAAGGTCGGCGGCGTCTATTTCGCCATCATCAGTCAGGCGCTTGTCTACGTCGCCATGCTGCTGATGTTCCGGAACGACACCGGCTTCGGCGGCAACAACGGCATGACCGGCTTCTCGCTGGTCTTCGGCTGGCCGGCCGGGCAGCCGGGCACGCTCGTCGGCATGGCGGTGGTGTCGATCATCGTCCTGATCGCGGTGCTGATCGGCTGCCGACTGCTCGTCACGAGCCGCACCGGGCGGATGATGGTCGCGGCGCGCGACGACGAGGTGCGGCTGCGCTCGCTCGGCTACGGCACGCTCTGGCTCAAGCTCGCGATCTGGTGCCTGTCGGCCGTCATCGCCGCCATTGCCGGCATCTTGTACGTGCCGCAGGTCGGCATCATCAATCCGCGTGTCCTGTCGCCCGAGCTGTCGCTCGAAATCGCGGTCTGGGTCGCGGTCGGCGGCCGCGGCTATCTGACCGGCGCGGTCATCGGAGCGCTCGCGGTCAACGCGCTGAAATTCTGGCTGTCGGCGGCCGCGCCGGAAGTGTGGCCGTTCATCCTGTCCGGCCTCGTCGTTCTGATCGTTCTGGTCTTTCCGAATGGCCTGCTCGATCTTGCCGGCCTCAAATGGAAGCCGCGTCTGCTGGCCTCTCTGGGAGGCGCGAAATGAGCGGCGGCACGGCTCTTGTCATCGACGGGCTGGAGGTCGAATTCGGCCGCTTCCGCGCCGTCGATCGTCTTTCGCTCGCCATCGACTACGGCGAGGTGCGGGCGCTGATCGGGCCGAACGGCGCGGGAAAGTCGACCGTGCTCAATGTCGTCGCCGGCGTCACGCCCGCAAAGGCCGGCCGCATCGTGCTCGATGACACCGACCTCACCGGGCTGAGCGAAGCGCAGATCGCCCGTAAGGGCGTGCGCCGCAAGTTTCAGAAGCCGAGCGTCTTCGAGGTGCTCACCGTCCGCGAGAACATCGAACTCGGACTTGCCATCCCCGCCGCCAAGGCTCCGCCCGGCCGCATCGAGGACGTCCTCGCAATGGTCAATCTGGGCGACCTCGCCGACCGGCTGGCCGGCACGTTGGCGCATGGGCAGAAGCAATGGCTCGAGATCGGAATGGTGCTCGCTTCCGACCCGAAAATCCTGATGCTCGACGAGCCGGTGGCCGGGCTGACCGACGAGGAACGTCAGCGCACCGCCGCGCTCATCCGCGCGCTTCGCCGCCCTGATCGGGCGATCGTCGTGGTCGAGCACGACATGGGCTTCGTCGAGGAGATCGCCGACAAGGTCACGGTCATGCACGAGGGCCGCACTCTGTTCGAAGGCCCGATGAGCCGCGTCCGCCAGGATGCGCGTGTCGTCGAAGTCTATCTGGGGCGTTGACCATGGCTCTCGTCGTCCAGACACTCGATCAGCATTACGGCAGCGCCCAGGTGCTCAGGAGCGTCTCGTTGACCGTCGATGACGGTGCCTGCCTCGCGGTCCTCGGCCGCAACGGCGCGGGCAAGACGACATTGCTGCGCTGCCTCATGGGCCTGCTCGCGCCGACCTCGGGCACCGTTTCGTTCGGCGGCGCCGACATCACCGATTGGTCGCCGCATCGCCGCTCGCAGCATGGCCTCGCTTACGTGCCGCAGGGTCGGGAAATCTTCCCCGAACTGAGTGTCCGCGAGAACGTGCTCGCCGCCGCGCGCGCCCATGGCACCGGAAGCGAGGGTATTGACGAGGCGGTCGCGCTGTTCCCGATTCTGACGGAGTTCTGGCACCGCACCGGCGGCCAGCTCAGCGGCGGCCAGCAACAGCAACTCGCCATCGCCCGCGCGCTCGTCACCCAGCCGAGACTTCTCATTCTCGACGAGCCGACCGAGGGTATTCAGCCGTCCATCGTAAAGACGATCGAAGCCGCGATTTCCTCGCTCAAGGGGCGGATGTCGATCCTTCTCGTCGAGCAATACCTCGATTTCGCGATCCGCCTCGCCGACGGATTCGTCGTGCTGTCGCGCGGCGCCGTCATCGAGCAGGGGAGCGGCGAGGCCATGACCCACGATGCCCTGTCCCGCCACATAGCCGTTTGAGTTCCAAGGAGAGAATGATGTCCCGTAGCTACGAGATCCCTGCCACGCCCGAGAACATGGTCTGGGGCTATCTCGACAGCCAGCGCGAGCCGGTGCTGGAGGTCAATTCCGGAGATGTGGTGCGGCTGCACTCCTTCCCGGCGGGTGGTCCCGAAGCGCTGCCGCCGGACGGCGATCTGGAAGTGCCGGAGGCCTATACGGCGGCGCTCAATGCGTTGCAGCAGGGCGGCGGACCGCACTTCATCACAGGGCCGGTCTATGTGCGCGGCGCCGAGCCGGGCGACGTGCTGCAGGTCGACATCATCGACGCCAAGATCAATCAGGACTGGGGCTTCGTCGCCATCCTGCCGCTGCTCGGCACGCTGCCCGATGAATTCACGGATTATGAGACGATCCATCCCAAGGTCGATCATGACAGGAATGTCTGCATCATGCCGTGGGGCACCGAGATCGAACTCGATCCGTTCTTTGGCATAATCGCGACCGCGCCGCCCCCCGCCTGGGGCCGTGTCGGCTCGCCGGTGCCGCGCAGCTTCGGCGGTAATATGGACAACAAGGAACTCAAGCCGGGCACGACGCTCTATCTGCCGGTCTACAACAAGGGCGCTCTGTTCTATGCCGGCGACGGCCACGGCGTGCAAGGCGACGGCGAGGTTTGCATCACCGCCCTCGAAACCGGCCTCAGCGGCAGCTTCCGTCTGACCGTCCGCAAGGACCTCCGCTACGACTGGCCGTTCGCCGAGAGCAAGACGCACTTGATCTCGATCGGTCTCGACGAAGATCTCGACGACGCGATGAAGCAGGCGGTCCGCGAGATGGTGAAGCATATCTGCGAGCGCACCAATCTCAACCGCAATCAGGCGTACATGCTCTGCTCGCTCGCGGGAAACCTGCGCGTCACCCAGACCGTGGACGGCAACAAGGGCGTGCACATGATGCTCGCCAAATCAGTCCTCTGACGCCTCGCCCGAATGCGACCCGGAGGCTTTAGAGATAGGCCTTCGGGAACATCATGTGCACACCCTTGTTGCCGTCGACCATCTGCGTGATCCGAAGATTGCCGACCAGCGAGCACATCATATAGGCCTCGTTCGGCGTCATCTTCGAACGCTGGCAGACATGCTTGATCATCTCGCGCACCGCCTGACGCGCGGCATCGTCGAGGTCTTCGTCGAGGCCGATCGAGATCAGGTGCGTCGCGTTCTCCGCGAATGGCCAGACGAGCGACATGTCCGTGCGCACCGTCAGCCGGAACGAGCCCGAGACGCCGGTCTCCAGCGCGGTGATGCAGACCTCGCCATCGCCCTGAACCGCATGGCCGTCCCCCGCATAGAACAGCGCACCGTCGTTAAACACTGGCAGATAGAGCGTCGATCCCGGCCGCAATTCCTTGTTGTCCATATTGCCGCCGAAGCTGCGCGGCACGGGCGATCCGACACGGCCCCAGGCAGGCGGCGGCGCGGTCGCGATGATGCCGAAGAACGGGTCGAGCGCGATCTCGGTGCCCCAGGGCATTGTCGCGGTGTTGCGCTGGCGATCGATCCTTGGGTGGATCATCGCATAATCCTGGAATTCGCCGGGGAGCGTGCCGGTCAGCGGCAGCAGAGCCACAAACCCCCAGTCCTGCGTGATCTGGACGTCGAGGATATCGACTTGCAGCACCGACCCGATCTGCGCGCCGCGGACATAGACCGGCCCTGTGATGAAATGCGGCCCCGGGCCGGGCGTCATGCTGTCGAGTGCCTTGCGATAGTCCGGGCTCACCCGTGACGCATCGGAAGGCAGCACGTCCTCTCCGCCCGCCGGAAACGAGTGCAGCGTGACGACATCTCCGGAATCGACTTCGAGAACAGGGGCGATGTTCGAATCGAGATAGCCCCAGACCATGTTTTCCGGCGTGGCCGGTATCTCGTATCGCCGCGACATGTGCTCCCCAGGGGTCCGCAAGCAAAGACCCTCGCGCCGTGATGCAGCATGGATGCCAAACTCCGGCGCGCATCTTGCTTGGATGGGTCGCTGTTCTATCGCAAGCGCACTTTGGGACATGAGTATGAGACGCTCCCAATTTACGGACGACGAGATCATCCGCCTCCTGCGTGAGGCCGACGGGGGCGCGCCGGTTTCGGAAATCTGCCGCACCGCGGCCATTTCCCTGCGGACGTTCTACCGCTGGCGCCAGCGCTTCAGTGGGATGGAGCCTGCCGAGCTTTCCGAGATGCGGGCACTCCAGATCGAGAACCGCCGGTTGCGGGCGGTGCTGGAAGATCTGGTGCGGGGGCCCGGCCCGGCCCGGTGCAGGGGATCGGTCAGGCCATCGCCGCCGGATCGGCAAGAGGAGCAGCAATGCGTCGCTCCGGGGTCGCGCGGCGGGATGCTGTACTACGCCTCGCTGCGGGCGCGTCCCTGACGGGCAATCGCTGCTTAAAAGTTAGCCGGTGCCGCAGGCGATAATGGCACTCTCGCCAGTATGGCCGGCCAGAACCCGCAATTCGGCAGCTGCGGACACCACTCGCGGCAACCTGCGCCTGCGAATGCCGGCGATGTGGCGAGGAATGCGCCAACCCCCTCGCAAGACAGCGAATATCTTCGCCTTGAGCGACCCGCGCGGAGGGGCATCATGCTGCCATCCACGCCTTGAAGGGCGTCACTTTTCCGGAGGTTTTTCAATGAAAGATGGGCGCTTTGACCGTCGGTCATTTCTCAAGGTTTCGACGGCGGCCGCCGTCGCCGGGCTGGCTGCGCCGGCGCTGATCGGCCGTGCGTCGGCGGCCGGTCTGAAGACCGTGAACTTCAGCGAAGCGGTGCACAATCTCGGCTACATCAATCTCTATGTCGGCATGCATGCCGGCATCTTCGAAAAGCACGGCCTCGACATGAAGGTCAGCGCCGCCGGCGGCGACACGCAGACCTTCGCGGCCGTGCTCGGCGGTTCGGCCGATTTCGCCATCGGCGATGCGACCATGGCGCAGATTTCCCGCGAGAACGGCGGCCCGGGCGTGGTCGTCGGTACGGTCGTCCAGCGGGCGCATTATTTCGGCGTCTCCAAGACGCTGGAGCCCTTCACCGACCCAAAGATGCTGAAAGGCAAGAAGGTCGTCACCAGCCCCGAACCGAACACCAATTTCTCCGTCACCAAGCGCATGGTCGAGGCGGCCGGGCTCAAGCTCGGCACCGACGTCACCATCGTGCCGGTCAATCCGGGCACCGAGATCGGCGCCATGCTCGCCGGTCAGGCCGACATGGCGGTGGCCTATCAGCCGAGCGTTGCCGCCGCCGAGGCGCAGGGGTCGAAAGTGGTGTTCGACTTCTCGAACTATATCGGGCCGTTCTGCAACACCGGCATCATGGTCCTGCCGACGACGATCGAAAAGGATCCGGACATGGTTCAGGCGCTGGTGACTTCGTTCGAGGAAGCCTCCCGCAAGACCTACGCCGATCCGGCCTATGCCAAGGAAGTCGCGCGCAAGGAGTTCCCTGATCTTCCGGGCGATGTCGTCGACAAGGCGATCGACGCGCAGCTTCAGTACAAAATCCCGGCGCAGTCCGTAAAGACGATGGAAGATCAGTGGAAGAACCTGATGGACATGCAGGTCTACCTCAAGAACGTGAAGGGCACAGTGCCGTTCGCGGAGATCATCGACAATTCATTCGCCGAGAAGGCCATCGCCTCGCTGGGATGATGAGGACGATGGCGGCCCATGCAATCGTCGGGGAAGCGCCGCGTCAGGACGCGGCGCCCCTCCATGTCCAGGGCGTGTCGAAAACCTATGTCGGCACGCGGGGCGTGGTGCCGGTCATCGGCGACATCAGCCTGACGCTTCACCGCGGTGAAGTGGTCAGCGTTGTCGGGCCTTCGGGGTGCGGAAAGACAACCCTGCTCAATGTCCTGTGCGGACTTCTGCCGCCCGACACGGGTTCGGTGCGCTGGTACGGCGCGGAGACGAGCGGCCAGCCGGCCAATGTCGGCTACATGCTCCAGAAGGATCTGCTGTTCCCGTGGCGAACGGCGCTCGCCAATGTCTTGCTGGGTCTCGAGATTCGTCGCATCGACAGGGTGAAGGCGGAAGACCGCGCGCGGGCGATGCTCGACCAGCTCGGACTGCACGGCTTTGCCGATGCCTATCCGTCCACACTGTCCGGCGGCATGCGCCAGCGCGTGGCGCTCGCGCGCACGCTTGTGCACGAACCGGATGTTCTGCTGCTCGACGAGCCCTTCGCGGCCCTCGATTTCCAGACCAAGCTGGTGATCGAAAGCGACACGGTGAAACTCGTGCGCAATTCAGGCCGCTCGGCTTTGCTCATCACGCACGACATCGAGGAGGCGGTGTCCGTCTCCGATCGTGTGATCGTGCTGTCGAAGCGCCCGACGTGGGTAAAGAAGATCTATGAGATCGATCTCGGCGTCGAGCGTGCGGACATGATCGCCGCGCGTGAGAGCCCGCGTTTTGTCGGCTATGTGCGGCAGATCTGGGCCGATCTCGACGTGGCCCGTCAATGAAACACGAAGCACCGCCACCGATTGCCGACGAACAAAGACTCGTCGCCGCACACCGCAGCGCGCGGCGGCGCAGCCTGCGCGTCTCCACCGCGGTGCTCGCGACGCAGATGGCGCTTCTCGCCGCGGCGCTGGGCCTGTGGGAGTATGGCGTCAGCTCAAGCAGCCAGGCGGCCTTCATGTTCGGCTCGCCTTCGGCGATCGGCGGTCATCTCGCGCAGATGTTTCGCGACGGCAGCGTCTGGCGCGATTCCTACGTCACCGGGCTCGAAACCGTGCTCGGCTTTCTTATCGGAAACATCATCGGCACCGCGCTGGGCCTCGCGCTCTGGTATTCGCGTTTCGTATCGCGTGTCGTGCAGCCGTTCGTCATCGCGGTCGGCTCGATCCCCATCATCGCGCTGGCTCCCATCGTGATCATCTGGTTCGGCACCGGGCTGTCTTCGAAGATCGCGATGTCGACGCTCTCCGTCGTCGTGGTCGCACTCGTCACGTCCTACAAGGGCGCGACCGGCGTCGACGACGATCAGATCAACCTGATGCGTACATTGGGCGCCTCGAAATTCCAGATATTCCGCAAGCTCGTCGTGCCGGCCTCGCTGACCGACATCTTCGCCGGGCTGAGGCTGACCGTCGGTTTTGCGCTCATCGGCGCCATCGTCGGCGAGTTCATGTCGTCCTCCGAAGGCCTTGGCCACGCGATCTTCAAGGCTGGGTCTCTGTACATCATCCCAAAGGTCTTCGCGGAACTCGTCGCGACGATCGCCCTTGCCCTTGTCCTGACCTTCATTGTCGGACGCGTCGAACGGCTACTGACGCCGTGGCGCCGCGCCGGTTGAGCCAACACATGCAAAGAGTCCGATCATGACGCTGCACGTCCCGAAACTCGGCAACATCAAGTACACGCTGTCCGCAGGCGATTCCTTCATCGCCCGGATCCGCCCCGGCGAGACGGCCGTGGTGGACTGCGCGATCAACGCCAATGACGGAACGATCAAGGCTGTCGGACAGCAGCTCACGCCGGACGATGTCGAGTTTCCGTTCGTGAACGGCGCGACAGGGCCGATCGAGGTGGTCGGTGCAAAGAAGGGCGACATGCTCAGTGTCGAAATTCTCGACATGAAGCTCGACACACTCGGCTTCACGGCGCTCTGGCCCGGCGTCGGCATGTTCCCGGACTGGGTGCGGCAGAAGGAGTTCGGCCACCAGACGCGCGTGATGGAGGTCAAGGACGGCTTCGTGCACTGGAACGACAAGGTCAAGCTGCCGGTCCGCCCGATGATCGGGGTGATCGGTGTCGCCCCGGTGCACGGGGCTGTACTGACAGTCGACAACGGCCCGCACGGCGGGAATCTCGACATTCAGGAAGTCACGACCGGCAGCACGGTGATGTTCCGTGTCCAGCATGACGGCGCCCATCTGTTTCTCGGCGATTGCCACGCCATCCAGGGCGACGGAGAAGCCAACGGCATGGGCGCGACCGAGATCGCGGCGACCTTGACGGTGCGCGTCTCGCTGTCGGAGGCGCCGAAGCGGCTGATCCATCCGCGCATCGAGACGGCAACGCATATCTGCACGACCGGCTGCGCGCGGCCGCTGGAAGATGCGATGCGGATCGCGTTTCAGGAAATGATCTACTGGCTGAACGACGAATACGGCATTCCCGAACCGGAGGCGTACATGCTGCTCGGGCAGATCGCCGAAGCGCGCTGCACCCAGATGGTCAATCCGAAATACAGCTATATCTGCAAGGTGCCGAAGTCGCTCCTCGCGTCCTTCGCCTGAGCCTGGCGATGGAGGCCATCACCCTGGTGCGTCGGCGGAGAAATTTCGCGCCGGGCGCTGTGGGCCGTCGCAAAATACATACAAAAGATCGGACGAAATTCGCCCCGGGGCCGAAGGGCTGGCCGGGGCGAGTTTTTTAGATCTTCGCCGTAATGGCGCGAAGACAGGCATCGGTGACAGATCGGTTGGGTTCAGTCCCGCCCATCGGAGTTGCCCATCCCGCCTTCTCGATTAGGTCGCGCTGGGCGGAGAACGAATTCGTGGACTTGATCTCCGCGAGAGTGGCGGCCGATGCGGGGTCGTTGGATGTTGCCACGCAATAGGGGGTCATGGCCGCGAGGAGTGCGGTGGATGTCGCCGCATCGGCGTTCCGTTGAGCGGTTCCCGCCGTCGTCCATCCGAGCAAGGTGAACCCGACCACCGCCACCACGACGGCTCCTGCTACGGCGCCGTAGAGTCCGGCCTTCGTTCCATCTGGGAACTGCATGGTGTTTCCGATCGTGTTGCAGCGCGTCATGATTGCGCGCCGAGCGGCAAGCATATCACAGGTGGCGATGCCCGAACGCACGCTGACGAACCTGTGCTGTGTGACCTGCCGCCTGTCCGCAACGGCGTTGAGGCAGACGCGGGTGTCGTTCGGCACGGCGGTTCATCCCGCCGCGGCTTCATCGCGCGCGTCTTACGTCGTGTCAGCCACTGAGCTCAATCTCAAACGGACTCTGAGGCGCCTCAGGCGCCTTGTCGTCAGCGAACGACGCTCGGGGGCAGCGGCGGCGCAGCATTGAGCAGTGTGATCGTCACCCGCCGGTTCGGCGCGAGGTAGGGATTGTCGGGGTAGACCGGCTCGGTGTCGGCGCGTCCAGTCACGGAGACGAAGTGGTCGTTGGGGAGCCCGGCACCAAGCAGGACTTCGCGCACGGCAAGCGAGCGCCCGGCGGTCAGGCTCCAGGGATCGACGGCCTCCACCGAGCCCGGGCGCGCGGCGGCCGCGTGGCCGGTGACAGACAGTCGGTTGGGAAGCAGGCTCAGGGCGGGCGCGAGCGCCTCCAGCACGCGCCGGGTGCGCTCGTAGGGGCTTGTCGAGCCCTCTGGGAACATGGAGCGGCCGTCCTCGTCCACGAGGGAAACGTTCACCCCCTCCTCGGTCTGCTCGATCACGATGTTGTTCGACAGCTCGGTGATGTCGGGCATCTTCTGGAGCGCCTGCCGGATGCTGGCCATGGCGCTCTGGTTGGCCTGCGCGTCGGCGGCCGGGCGGCTGACGTCGCGGTCGATGGTGCGGCCCGAACTGGTCGGGCGCCCTCCGTCGTCCCGCTCGGCCGGATCCCTCGACGCGTTGGGGAGCACCGTGGACTTGTTGCCTTCATTGCCTGGAGCCGTGCCCGCCAAAACGCCGCCGGCCCCACTGGTGCTGCCCGGCGCGAAGTATTCCGACAGGCCGATCTTCTGCTCCTGTGTGGTCATGTTGATCAGCCACATCAGCAGAAAGAACGCCATCATGGCGGTCACGAAGTCCGCATAGGCGATCTTCCAGGCCCCGCCGTGGTGCGCGTGAGCGGCTTTCTTGATTTTCTTGATAATGATCGGCTGGTTGGGGTCGGCCATCGAGGTCCTGCTGGCGATTGCGTTAGATGTTGGCGGGCAGGTTGGCGGTTGCCTCTTCCACTTCGCGGAAGGTCGGGCGGACGTCGCTCATCAGGGCCTTGCGGGCAAATTCCACCGCCATCACCGACGGCTGGCCACTGATGTGGGCGAGGAGCCCCACCTTGAGTGAAAGGTAGTATTTGGATTCCGCCTCGAAGATAGCCTTGAGTGACTGCGCCATGGGCCCGAAGAAGCCGTAGGCGACGAAGACGCCGAAGAACGTGCCGACGAGCGCGCCGCCGATCAGATGGCCCAGCACCTCTGGCGGCTCTGTGATCGCACCCATCGTCTTGATCACGCCGAGCACGGCGGCGACGATGCCGAGCGCCGGTGTTCCGTCGGCGATGGACTGCATGGACGAAACGATCCGCTCCTGCTCCTGGTGATGCGTCTCCATTTCCTCGTCCATGAGAGCGTCGATCTCGTGGACGTTGTTGGCACCCATCGTCACCATGCGCATGTAGTCGCAGACGAACTCGACCGCATGATGGTTCGCGGCAAACGTCGGGAAGGCATTGAACAGCTTCGAATCGCTCGGGTTTTCAATGTGCTGCTCGACTGCGAGCAGGCCCTTCTGGTTCACAAGCTTGTACAAGGAATACTGCATCCCCAGCAGTTCGACATAGCATTCCTTCTTGTACTTGGTGCCCTTCACGAGCGTGCCGAGCATGGCGGGCACGGCCTTGAGCACCGGTGCGGGGTTGCCGATGATGAAGGCGCCGATCGCTGCGCCGAGGATGATCACAAACTCGAACGGCTGCCAAAGGACAAGGAGGTGGCCACCCATCGCCGCGTAGCCGCCGAACACGCAGACAAAGACGATGATTGTACCGACGATCAGACGCATGGATATGCCACTCTCGCGCGACGGCGGGTATCGCCCGCGCGAAGCCACTGCTGGTCTAACCAAATGACCGATCAAGGTTAAAGGTAAGTTTAGAGCCTGGGCCCGCAGGTCTGTAAAACCCGCCGTCAACAGAGATGTGCCGGTACGCCCATCGATGTCGTCCCGATCGCCAACGATCGCAGACTCTTATGACAGGTCAACGCCTTCATGGCGTGATGGCGGAGAGGGTGGGATTCGAACCCACGGTACCCTTGCGGGCACAACGGTTTTCGAGACCGTCCCAATCGACCACTCTGGCACCTCTCCGCGGCCCCGGTATCTCGATGGGAGCCGGTGATGTATACGGGTGGCTTGCGCCGCACAAGCCAAAGTCTGCAGTTTTCGGCCGGGTTCGGTTGACGCGGGGCCTTCCAAGAGAGTATTGAGACGCCGAAGGCGCGGGGATTCAATTTCCCGCGTTCATTCATTTCATCCTCAGGCTGCCAAGAAGCTCGTCCTTCGAGACGGGAATCGAACACGGGAGAAAAACGATGTTCGCAGTCATCAAGACCGGCGGTAAGCAGTATCGGGTCGCCGCCCAGCAGAAGCTCACGATCGGCCGCATTGCGGGCGATGTGGGTTCGACCGTCGAACTCGGCGAAATCCTCGCCTTGGGCGGCGATACGCCCAGCTTCGGCGCCCCCTTCGTGGAAGGCGCCCGTGTCGTGGCCGAAATCGTCGAGCACAACCGTGCCGACAAGGTCATCGCGTTCAAGAAGCGCCGGCGTCAGAATTCGAAGCGCAAGCGCGGCCACCGTCAGGAGCACACCGTGATCCTGATCACGGACATCCTGGCCAAGGGCCAGGAAGCGGACGCGAAGCCGAAGGCGGCCAAGAAGGCCGCTCCGGCCAAGAGCGATGCAGAGGCTCCGGCCAAGAAGCCGGCCGCGAAGAAAAAGGCCGCTGACGAAGCGGCCAAGACCGAGGAGTAAGATCGATGGCACATAAGAAAGCAGGCGGTTCTTCGCGCAACGGCCGCGATTCCGACGGCCGACGCCTTGGTCTGAAGAAGTCCGGTGGCCAGGCGGTCATCGCGGGCAACATCATCGTGCGACAGCGCGGGACCAAATGGCATCCCGGCGCGAACGTCGGCATGGGTACCGATCACACGCTCTTTGCCCTCATCGACGGCAAAGTTCAGTTCGTATCGAAAGCCAATGGCCGCACGTATGTGACGGTTGCCCCGGCTATGGCCGAGGCTGCGGAATAAAAGGCGGATCGAGCGACGGATCCGCCGGTGTCAGTTGACCCGGGGGAGCCGAAATGAGCTCCGGAATTCGAAGGGGAGACGGGCACCGCCTCCCCTTCGTCGCATCTGGAGCTGGTGACATGGTCTGCGAAACTCTGCTGGAATTCAGCGAACACGAGAGCAGTATCCTCAGGACGGGCAGGTTGGTGCTGTGCCGTCCGCGTGCGGAAGATGCCGTCGGCATTGCCCGTCTCGCCAATGACAAAACGATCGCCGAGAACACGGCATCGATCCCCCATCCCTACACGCTCGCCCATGCGCAGGCATTCGTTGCGCGCATCGCGGAGGGCAAGGCGGATGCATTTTTGGCCTTCACCAGCATTGACGGCGTGTGCACGCCCGTCGGCATGGGCGGTTTTTCCGTGGTGGATGGCATGGCCGATCTCGGCTACTGGGTGGGCGCGGATCATCGTGGCCAGGGCTTCGCGACGGAAATCGCGCGCGGGCTTCTGGACTATGCGTTCGAGAAACTTGAGGCCGACAAGGTCACCGCATCGTGCCGTGTCACCAACACGGCGTCGCGTCGCGTGATCGAGAAATGCGGCTTCCAGTGGCAGGGCTGCGGTCTTGCGACCTCGCTTGGCGTGCGCGGCTCCTTCCCCGTCGACCGGTTCCGGCTGGACCGGCGGATCTGGGAGAGCCTGATCGCCTGGGGGCATGGCCGGAGAGAACGATGGCCTGCCGCTGCACGTGCCGTGACGGCGGGAACGGAGATTGTAACGCAATGAAATTTCTCGATCAGGCGAAAGTGTTCATACAGTCCGGCACCGGCGGTGCCGGAGCTGTCTCCTTTCGCCGTGAGAAATTCATCGAGTTCGGTGGCCCCGACGGCGGCGACGGCGGGCGGGGCGGCGATGTGTGGCTGGAATGCGTGGACGGTCTGAACACCCTGATCGACTACCGCTACAAGCAGCACTTCAAGGCCAAGACCGGCGGACACGGAATGGGCGCCAACCGCACCGGCGGCAAGGGCGCGGATGTCGTGCTCAAAGTGCCCGCCGGAACGCAGGTGTTCGACGAGGACGAGGAAACGCTGCTGGTCGACATCACCGAGGTCGGCCAGCGCATTCTTCTGGCCAAAGGCGGCAATGGCGGCTTCGGCAACGCCCAGTTCAAGAGCTCCACCAATCGCGCGCCGCATCATGCCAATCCCGGCCTTGAGGGCGACGAGCGCTGGATCATCCTGCGCCTGAAGCTCATCGCCGATGCGGGTCTCGTCGGCCTGCCGAACGCCGGCAAATCGACCTTCCTCGCGGCGGTCACGGCGGCCAAGCCCAAGATCGCCGATTACCCCTTCACCACGCTTCACCCGGGTCTTGGCGTCGTGCGCGCCGACGACCGCGAATTCGTGCTCGCCGACATTCCGGGCCTCATCGAAGGCGCGCATGAAGGCATCGGCCTCGGCGACCGCTTCCTCGGCCATGTCGAGCGTTGCCGCGTCCTGCTTCATCTGGTCGACGGCACGTCGGAGGATGCGGGCGCCGCCTACAAGACCGTGCGGGCCGAGCTTGAGGCCTATGGCGGCGGCCTCGGCGAGAAGACGGAAATCGTGGCGCTGACGAAAGTCGATGCGCTGGACGAAGACACCCGCAAGACCCAGCTCGCCCGGCTGAAGAAGGCGGCGAAGAAGACGCCGATGCTGCTGTCCGCACATTCGCGGGAGAACGTGCCCGAGGCGCTTCGCGCGCTGCTGAAGATCATCGACACCGAACGCGCCACGGAAATCGAGGAACAGACCCCGGCGGAAGAATGGCGACCGTGACGCTTCACTGACTTTGTGATAGCGCCAGTTCCACGTTCAACTGCGGGTTTCCCGTGACAATTCCTCAGCTCATCCAGTTCCGCCGCGTCGTCGTGAAGATCGGCTCGGCCCTCCTTGTCGATCATGCCGAGGGCGCGCTGAAGCGGGCCTGGCTCGAAAGCATGGCCGAGGACATCGCGGCGCTGACGAAGCGCGGCGCCGAAGTTCTCGTCGTGTCCTCGGGCTCGATCGCGCTCGGGCGCACCTTGCTCGCTCTGCCGGGCCGCGCGCTCCGGCTCGAGGAAAGCCAGGCCGCCGCCGCCGTCGGCCAGATCGCGCTGGCGCGTGCATGGTCGGAGGTTCTCGGCGCGCATGGCCTGACGGCCGGCCAGATTCTGCTGACGCTCGGTGATACGGAAGAGCGCGAGCGCTATCTGAACGCCCGCGCCACGATCCAGCGGCTGATGGATTTCAAGGCGGTTCCCGTCATCAACGAGAACGACACGGTGGCGACCACCGAAATCCGCTACGGCGATAATGACCGCCTTGCGGCGCGCGTCGCGACCATGGCCTCCGCCGATCTGCTGATCCTGTTGTCCGACGTGGACGGTCTGTACACCGCACCGCCGCAGCGCGATCCGTCGGCGCGGCATCTTTCCGTGGTCGAGCGCATCACGCCCGAGATCGAGGCGATGGCGGGCGCGGCGGGCTCCGAATTCTCGCGCGGCGGCATGAAGACCAAGATCGAGGCGGGCAAGATCGCGACCTCGGGCGGCGCCCATATGGTCATCGCGTCGGGCAAGGTCCTGCATCCGATCCGCGAGATCGAGCAGACGGGGCGCTGCACCTGGTTCCTTGCCTCGGGCAATCCGTCGGCGGCGCGCAAGCGCTGGATCGCGGGAACGCTCATCGCACGCGGCGCGCTCTACCTCGACGAGGGGGCGGTAAGGGCGCTGCGCAGCGGCAAGAGCCTTCTTGCGGCCGGCGTCACGCGGGTCGACGGGGCCTTCAAGAGCGGCGATGCCGTCATCGTGCGCGATGCCGAGGGCACCGAGATCGGGCGCGGGCTCGTTGCCTACGACGCGGAAGACGCGCGGCGCATTCTCGGCAAGAACAGCGCCGCCATCGAGGCGGAACTCGGCGTGCCGTTCCGCAGCGCCATTATCCATCGCGACGATCTCGTCATCGGGCGTTGACCCCGAAAGGTGCAACGCCGCCCGTGTTTCCTGTATGAAAGCGCCATGAACCGTCCGCTCGCAACTCCCTCCGACAATCCCACCGCCGCCATTATGGCGCAGGTCGGCCGCAAGGCGCGCGCTGCCGCGTCCGTTCTGGCCAATGCCGACCGCGCGGCCAAGGACAAGGCCCTGCTCGGCATGGCGAAGGCGATCCGGGCGCGCGCCGCCGAGATCCTCGTCGCCAATGCCGAAGACGTCGCGGCCGCCACGGCCGCGGGCGCAAGCGCCGCGAACATCGACCGCCTCGTCCTCACCGACAAGCGCGTGGAAGGCATGGCCGCCGGGATCGAGACGGTCGCGGCGCTGCCCGATCCGGTCGGGCGTGTGCTGGCGAACTGGCAGCAGCCGAACGGGCTGAAATTCGAGCGCGTCTCCACACCGCTCGGCGTCATCGGCGTCATCTACGAAAGCCGCCCCAACGTCACGGCGGATGCGGCGGCGCTGACGCTGAAATCGGGCAATGCCGTCATCCTGCGCGGCGGCTCGGACAGTTTCCGGTCCTCGAACGCGATCCACAAGGCGCTCCTCGACGGCGTGCGCGAAGCGGGGCTCCCGGAGGGCTCGGTGCAGATCGTCCCGACAAAGGACCGCGACGCGGTGGGCGAAATGCTGAAGGGCCTCGACGGCAATCTCGATGTCATCGTGCCGCGCGGCGGCAAGAGCCTCGTCGCGCGCGTACAGACCGAGGCGCGCGTGCCCGTCTTCGCCCATCTCGACGGCAATGTGCACATCTATGTCCATGCGCTGGCCGATCTCGATCTTGCGAAGAACGTGGTGCTCAACGCCAAGCTGCGGCGCACCGGCGTATGCGGCGCGGTCGAAACGCTCCTTGTCGACAAGAGCATCGCCGAAAGCCACATGAAGCCGCTGGTGCAGATGCTGCTCGATGCGGGCTGCGCGGTGCGCGGCGACGAGGCGGTGCAGCAGGCCGATGCGCGCGTCACGCCGGTCGGCAAGCAGGACTGGGACACCGAATTTCTCGACGCCATCATCGCGGCGGGCGTCGTCGATGGCGTCGATGCCGCCATCCAGCACATCAACCGCCACGGCTCGCACCACACCGATGCGATCCTGACCACGGACAATGCGGCCGCCGAAAAATTCCTGAACGAGGTCGACAGCGCGATCGTGCTGCACAACGCCTCGACGCAGTTCGCGGACGGCGGCGAGTTCGGCTTCGGCGCGGAGATCGGCATCGCGACGGGGCGTATGCACGCACGCGGCCCGGTCGGGCTCGAACAGCTCACCACGTTCAAGTACCGCGTGCGCGGCGAGGGACAGACCCGTCCGTGAGGGGGTTGCCGCCTCACGCACCCGGCATGCGGATCGGTCTTTACGGCGGATCGTTCAATCCACCGCATGCGGCGCATGTCATGGTGTCGGAGACGGCGCTTCGGCGGCTCAACCTCGACCGCGTCTGGTGGCTCGTCACGCCCGGAAATCCGCTGAAGGACACCGATGGGCTTCCGCCCGCCTCCGAGCGCATCGCCGCCGCGCGGGACATCATCTCCGACAAGCGCATCGTCCCGACGGACATCGAAACCCGTCTCGGCACCCGCTACACGGCCGATACGCTGGAGAAGCTGGCCGGGCGTGCGCCGGGCGTGCGCTTCGTCTGGCTGATGGGCGCCGACAATCTTTTGCAGTTCGACCGCTGGCGGAACTGGCGCGGCATTGCCGGCAGCATGCCCATCGCGGTGTTCGACCGTCCCGGCTTCGGCGAGCGGGCGCTGCGCAGCAAGGCGGCACTGGCGCTTGCGTCCCACAGGATCGACGAGACCGACGGCCGCGTTCTGGCCGATCTCAGGGCTCCGGCGTGGACATTTATCCACGGGCCGCTGTCCAATCTCTCCTCGACGGCGTTGCGCGCAAAAACGTCACGGTCGTGAGTCATACTTGCGCTTGAAGGAACCTTTACCGGGTTCCTATATTGGAAGTGCGTCGGGCCTCCGCCCGGCTCACATTAGAGTGAGGGCGATAAAACTGCAGATGTCTGTATCTGAGGGGGCGAAATTGAGTTCGCTTCCGAAAGGTGCCCCGGCCGCCGTCCCGGCCGCCGCGGACCTCAACCGTCTCGTCCAGGGTCTTCTCGATGACGCGAAAGCCGAGAACACCGTGGTGATTGACCTTGCGGGAAAATCTTCCATTGCCGATGCGATGATCGTGACCGAGGGGCGGGCAACCCGCCACGTCGCCGCGATTGCCGATCGCATCGTCCAGGGCCTCAAGGATGCGGGCCTCAAGGGGATGAAAGTCGAGGGTCTCAACACCGCAGACTGGGTGCTGATCGATGCGGGCGATGTGATCGTTCACATCTTCCGGCCGGAAGTTCGTGCCTTCTACAATCTCGAAAAGATGTGGTCGGCCGATCGTCCTGTGGAGCAGCAGGCCGTCTGAGTTATACAACGCGGCGATGAAGATCCTCATTGCCGCCGTCGGCAGGCTGAAAGACGGGCCCGAGCGCGAGCTGGTTGCCCGATATGCGGAGCGCGCTGCCCAGACCGGCCGAAATCTGGCGCTGGGCCCTGTGGACATTCGTGAAATTGCCGAAAGCCGCGCCCGCCGTCCCGAAGACCGCAAGCGCGAGGAGGCCGAGCAGCTCGGCATGCTGCTCACACCGGGTGCGCCGCTGATCGCGCTCGACGAGACCGGCAAGAGCCTCGGCAGTTCCGATTTCGCCGAAAGGCTGGGGCGCTGGCGCGATGATGGGGCGCAAGCCGCGCAATTTGTGATCGGCGGCGCCGACGGTCTCGATCCCGATCTGGTAAAACGGGCCGCGCTGGTTCTGTCCTTCGGGCGGCAGACATGGCCGCATCAGATCGTGCGCGCCCTCCTGTCCGAACAGATTTACCGGGCTGCGACCATACTGGCGGGACACCCCTACCACCGGGAGTGATAGGATTTGCCCGGGAGAATCCGAATCATTTGAAGACGCTCGGTTCCGACATCCTTTTGCGTGCAGCCCTCATTGCCTCGCTGCTGGGCGGAGCCGTGCCGGCTGTGGCGCAGGACGTGCCCGACGGCGCGCTCAACAATCTCAATCTGCGCCGCGGCGAACTCGACCGCACGCTCGAAGAGCAGAAGAAGATCCGCGCCGAGATCGAGCAGCTCTCGCAGGAGCGCTCGCGCCTTTCCTCCGAACTCGTCAAGACGGCCGCGCAGATCCGCCAGACCGAAGTGCGTATGACCGCAAGCGAGCAGCGCCTCGCGGACCTTGAGGAAAGCGAAGCCGATCTCAAGACGCGGCTCGGCAGCCAGCGGGGCCTGATCGCGGAGCTTCTGGCCGCGCTGCAGCGCATGGGCCGCCATCCGCCGCCCGCGCTGCTCGTCCAGCCCGAAGATGCTTTGGCCTCGGTGCGGTCGGCCATCGTGCTCGGCGCCGTCCTGCCGGAAATTCGCGAGCAGGCCGGCCGGCTCGTCGCCGATCTTGAAGAACTGGGCCGTGTGCGCCGCGATGCAGCCACCGAGCGCAATCAGCTCGCGGTGCAGCGCGGCGACCAGCAGGAATCGCTGACGCGGCTCACTTTGCTCGTCGAAGTGCGCCAGAAGCGGCAGGAAGAACGCGAGAAGACTCTGGCCGGAGAAGGCGCCCGCGCCGCCGAACTCGGCCGCGAGGTGAAGTCTCTCGAAGAATTGATCGAGCGGATGGAGCGCGATGTCGCCTCCGCGAAGAGGGCGGCGGAAGAGGCCTCGAAGGCCGCCGCGGCTGCGACCGGCCGCCGCACGGATCTCGCCGCGCTCTCCGATCCGGGGCGTCTCGCTCCGGCGATGGCCTTCGGTTCCATCAGGGGTTTGTTGCCTTTACCCGTGTCCGGCACCGCGCTGCGCACCTTCGGCGATCTCGACGAATCCGGCACGGCCCAGAAGGGGCTCACAATTTCGACGCGTTCTCAGGCTCAGGTGACGGCCCCTTGCGATGGGTGGGTGGTCTATGCGGGTCCGTTCCGTTCCTACGGTCAACTCTTGATCCTGAACGCCGGCGATGGATACCATGTGCTGCTTGCCGGCATGGACAAGACCAATGTGTCGCTTGGCCAATTCGTGCTCACAGGCGAACCGATTGCTGAGATGGGCGTCGCGTCCAGCCAGATCGCCTCCATTGTGGGGGGCGGCGCAAAGCAGCCGGTCCTGTATGTCGAGTTCCGCAAAGATGGTCAGTCAATCGATCCGGGTCCGTGGTGGGCCTCAAGCTCCGAGAAGGTTCGTGGATAATGCGTAAGGTTTCCCTTGTTCTTGGCGGCGCCCTGCTCGGCGCAACAGCGATGAGCCTCCTCCACGATCCGCAGGTGATCTCGCGGGCCTGGAGCGCGGGCAATGCCGACACCTATAAGAATCTCAATTTGTTCGGAGACGTGTTCGAGCGCGTGCGCGCCGATTACGTCGAGAAGCCCGAAGACAAGCAGCTCGTCGAGAACGCCATTCAGGGCATGCTCTCGGGCCTCGATCCGCACTCCTCCTATATGGACGAGAAGCGCTACCGCGACCGCAAGGTCGATATTCGCGGCGAGTTCGGCGGCCTCGGCATCGAGGTCACGATGGAAAACAACCTCGTCAAGGTGATGTCGCCGATCGACGACACGCCGGCGGCGCGCGCGGGCATTCTGGCCAACGACATCATCACCCACATCGACGGCGAACAGGTCGAGGGTCTGACGCTCCCGCAGGCGGTCGAGAAGATGCGCGGCGCTGTCAATACGCCGATCGTGCTGAAGATCCTGCGCAAGGATTCCGAGCCGAAGGATTACAAGCTGGTGCGCGACGTCATCCGCATCCGCATCGTGCGTTCGCGCGCCGAAGACGATCTCGGCTATGTGCGCGTCGCCCAGTTCACCGAGCAGACCGAAGACGAGATGCTCCGGGCGATCGAGGACATCAAGAAGAAGATCCCGGACGACAAGCTGAAGGGCTGGGTTCTGGATCTGCGCAACAATCCGGGCGGCCTGCTCGACCAGTCGATCCGCGTCGTCGATGCGTTCCTTGAGCGTGGCGAAGCCGTTTCGACGCGCGGCCGCCGTCCCGAGAACATCGACCGCTATTCGGCGCGGTCGGGCGATGTCACCGACGGCAAGCCGGTCATCGTTCTCGTCAACGGCGGTTCGGCCTCCGCGTCCGAGATCGTGGCCGGTGCCCTGCAGGACCACAAGCGCGCGACGATCCTCGGCACGCGCTCGTTCGGCAAGGGCTCCGTGCAGACAATCCTCGAACTCGGTCCGAACGGCCAGAACGGCGCCCTGTCGCTGACGACGGCGCGTTATTACACGCCGTGCGGCCGCTCGATCCAGGCGACCGGCATCGTTCCGGACATCATGATCGAGCCGGTCATCCCCGATGAGCTGAAGGGCAAGGACCGCATGCAGGGCGAAGCTGGCCTGCGCGGCCATCTGCGCGGCGCCAACGAGGCGGCCGAGGCGGAGAAGAAGGAAGAAGGCGCCGAGGCCGGCGATGCCGCCACGGCCAACAAGGAAGAAGAAGACGGCGGCGGCTCGTCCGCTTACGTCCCGCCGGATCCGAAGGACGACGTGCAGCTTCAGCTCGCCTATGAGCTGCTGCGCGGTTCGAAGACCGACGCGAAGTTCCCGCCGAAGCCCGGCGAGCTGTCTCCGGAATGCGCCCAGGTGGCCAAGGCTCCGGCGGTCAAGAAGGCCACGGCCAACTAATCGTTAACCATAATCCCTGAAGATCGGGATGGCGGCGACATGCATGTCGCCGCCATTTTCGTTTCAGGGAACTGGTCCCGTGTCCGCGGACGATCTCAGCACTCCACTTGGGCTTGAGGAGAAGAAGCCGGCCGCGTCCCGGCGCCTGCTCGGCCTTGCCGCGACCTCGGCGCTGTGGCTCGGGCTGGCGGGCTCGGGGTGTGCGCTGATCGCGGCCCTTGTCTGGCTTGCGGTGGTCGATGATCCCCTCGGCGGCGAGCCGCTGGCGGTGGCGACGATCGAGCGCATGACGCCCGGCATCTCCCGTCCCCCCGCCGAGGCGCCCGACCGCATGACACCGGCGGAGCAGGCGCCGCCGCCCGCGGCCGCTGCCGTTGCGCCCGCCGATGCGGCGCCGCAGTCCGGCCCCCTCATCATCAAAGTGCCGCAGAACGGTAACGGCTCCGCCGCCGCGCTGGCCTCGACGGCCGTGGACCCGGAGCTTGCCGAAATCTCGCGATTCGGGCCGATCCCGCGCATCGGAAACGACGGAACGCGCCCGTTCGAGCGGTATGCGCGCTCGACCATCGCCGAGGCCGACGACAAGCGCCCCAAGATCGCGATCGTGGTCGGCGGGCTCGGGGCGAGCCGCGAGGCGACGTCCAAAGTGTTCGATCTTCTGCCGCGCTCGGTCACGCTTGCCTTCAATCCCTACAGCAGCGAGCTGGAAACCTGGGTCGCGAAAGCCCGTGCGGACGGCTACGAATTCCTGCTCCAGGTGCCGATGGAGCCGTTCGATTATCCGAACCACGATCCGGGCCCGCAGGCCTTGCTGGCCAGCCTGCCGGTCGAGGCCAACAGCGACCGCCTCGCCTGGGCGATGAGCCGGGCGTCCGGCTATTACGGCCTGTCGAATTTCATGGGCGGCAAGTTCCTGACATCCGACAAGGCGCTTCAGCCGGTCCTCACCGAGATCGGCCGCCGCGGTCTCGTCTATTTCGACGACGGCACCATACCGGCAAGCCTCGTCAGCCAGATCGGACCGGAGGCGGGCGCCATCACCGCGCAGGCGCATGTGGTCGTGGATGCGGTGCCGGAGGAGGCCGCCATTCAGGCCGCGCTCGCCGAGCTTGAGGAGCGGGCGCGCCGCACCGGCGGCGCCATCGGTTATGCGAGCGCGCTGCCCGTCACGCTCGAAGGCCTGCGCCGGTGGGTGACGCGCCTCACCTCGAAGGGAATCGTGCTGGTGCCTGTCAGCGCGGTGGTAAAGCTCTCAAATCCCTCCTAAATACCCAGCCTATGGCAAAGCAGCTTCCCTACCGGCCGTGCGTCGGCGTCATGCTCGTTAACCGCGAGGGTCTTGCTTTCATCGGCCGCCGCACCAAGGGCGGCAATGAGGGCGATCTCGAAAACGCCTGGCAGATGCCGCAGGGCGGCATCGACGAGGGCGAGGAGCCCTATGAAGGCGCGCTGCGCGAACTGTTCGAGGAAACCAACGTGTCCTCCGTCGAGCTGATCGGCGAGACGCCTGGTTGGGTCACCTACGATCTGCCGCCCGAGCTTGTGGGCGTCGCCTGGAAGGGCCGCTATTGCGGGCAAAAGCAGAAATGGTTCGCCTTGCGCTTCACCGGCAAGGACAGCGAGATCGATGTCCTCGCGCCGGGCGGCGGCAAGCACAGGCCTGAATTTTCGGACTGGCGCTGGGAGAAGATCGAAAATCTCCCCGGCCTCATCGTGCCCTTCAAGCGCGCGGCCTATGAAGAGGTCGTCGCCCAGCTCAAGCCGCTCGTGACAGCGTGAGCGAAAAGCCCTACCGGCCGAATGTCGGCATTGCGCTGTTCAACCGCGAGGGCCTCGTTCTCGCGGGCCATCGCTTCGCCTCGTCGGGGCCCGAAACCATCGATCCGGCGCTCGCCTGGCAGATGCCGCAAGGCGGCATCGACGAGGGCGAGGATGTCGTCGAGGCGGCGCGGCGCGAACTCTGGGAGGAGACGGGCATACGTACGGCCTCCTTGCTCGGCCGCACCGAGGAATGGTGGTCCTACGATTTCCCGCCCTATGACGGCCCGGGCACGCACAAGCTCGCGGGCTTCCGCGGTCAGCGCCAGCTCTGGGTCGCCTTCCGCCACGAAGGGCCGCTGAGCGAAATCCAGATGGTGGTCGAAGGCTGCGCGGAAGACCCCGAATTCGACGCCTGGGGCTTCTTTCCCCTCGCGCTGCTCCCGCGCCTCGTCGTGCCGTTCCGTCGGCCCACCTATGAGAAAGTGGCCGAAGCGTTCGCAGGCTTTGCCGCGCCGCCGGCCTGACAGGTCATCTGAGTGACGCACAAGGCTGTCTTGCTGCCGGAGATGGACGCCGCATCGAAGCGGCGTGGAAGGGTGCGATGACGATCGAGGCACACTGGAACAAGGTCTATCAGACCAAGGCGGTGGACGAGGTCAGTTGGTATCGCCTCCATCTTGAGACGTCCCTGACGCTCATCGAGGGCGCCGCGCCGCACAAAAGCAGCGCGGTCATCGACGTCGGCGGCGGCCAGGCGACATTGGTCGATGATCTCCTCGCGCGGGGCTACGGGGACGTCACCGTGCTCGACATTTCCGCAGCCGCCATCCACGCGGCGAAGGCCCGTCTGGGGTCTTCCGCTGCCGAGGTTCAATGGATCACCGGCGACATCACGAATGTCGCGCTGACGGCGGCGCGCTACGATTTCTGGCACGACCGGGCCGTGTTCCACTTCCTGACGCGCGCCGATGACAGGGCCGCGTATGTGCGCCAGGTCGCCCACGCCGTTAAGCGCGGAGGCCATGTCATCGTCGCAACCTTCGGCCCGGAAGGTCCGGAGACATGCAGCGGGCTGGATGTCGTTCGCTACGACGCGGAAAGCCTGCACGGCGAGTTCGGACCCAGATTCCGCCTTCTGGAAAGCGCGACGGAACGGCACGACACGCCGTGGGGAACACCCCAGCAGTTCATGTATTGCTTCTGCCGGGTGGAGTGATAGCGGTCGGCGGCAGCGGCCGAAGCCGGGCCATCATCGGCAGAGCAACAAGAAAATAATCCGTGACAATATTCCTATTGTGTGATCCTCTGCACCCACTCTTTTCCGAGGAGGGGCGGTCCGGACCGGCCTGATCGTGGGAAAGGGTGCGGTGGCCGGGGAGGCAGGGCGTAACGGGCTCTGGCAAGCCGGAAGCCGATGGCGTGTGGTCCCGGCGATACCGAACGCCGTGTGTCCGCACTGGCGGAAGGTTTGGG
>LNEV01000019.1 GCA_001464335.1 Rhizobiales bacterium Ga0077545
CTTCGAAAGGGAGTGCCCACGGGGTCAGCGCCAGAGGCGAAGAACACCGCGCGCGGAGCGCCGGCGTGCCGGTCTTTCGTGGGACTTTCTTCGCGCTTTTCCGTTTCCGCCCTGCGGAAGGCGGAGGCGCCCGACGCTCCGCGCATCCCTCCGGGAAGCGCCCGAACGAGCCCAAGCACCACTCCCGCCGGGAGGCATTCGCGCATGTCCGAAGCTCAGCGTTCCCCGGACGGCGTGCGCGCAGCGCATCGCCCGATCCGGGGCCCAGCGCACAAAAGCGGCGCAGCCGCACTTGGCTTTCGAGCGCCTCCGGCGCACTCACCCCTGGGACCCGGATCGGCGCGCGGCTGCGCCGCGCTTGTCCGGGAAACGCCAGCCTTCGCGTCAGGCGCTTACACCGGCCACTCGCCGAGAGTCCACGCCGAATTCCAGAACATCCATTCGAGCTGCGTCGCGCGCGTAAAGGCGTGGTGCATCGCCTTCAGGGTCTCGGGCGAAGCCTTCGCCGCCGCGCGGTCGGTCGTCGCGATGACGGCGCGCACCGCCTCGTGGAATTCATCTCCCGCATAGGTGTCGATCCAGGCCTGATAGGGATTGTTCGCCGCCGCGCGGGCATGAATGTCGCGGCCGACCTCGGCATAGATCCAGAAGCAGGGCAGCAGCGCCGCCAGCACGACGGGATAGCTCTCCGACCAGGCGGTCGCGATGAGATAGTTCGAATAATGGTGGCAGGCGGGCGAGAGCGGGATCGCCTCGAAATCCTGTGCCGACACGCCGAAGCGCTGGAAGAAATCGCCGTGCAGCGCCCGCTCGACGATGATCGCGACCTTCGCGCCTTCCGAGAACTGCACGATGCCGTCCGCATCGTCGGCCTTCGCGGCGGCCACAGCCAGCGCGCGGCCGAACGCGATCAGGTAATGGGCGTCCTGGATGATGTAATGCTTGAAACGATCCTCGGAGAGCGTGCCCTCCGCCAGCGCCGCGTTGAACGGCATGGTGCGGATCGTCTCATAAAGCGCCGCATTGGCGGCCCAGGCGTCCTTGCTGAACGTCATTGAACGAGTGCTCCATAGAAGGCTGTGTCGAGGCGGGGAGGGGCGCAATCAAAGTAAGGACGGACCAGATCGACGGCGCGCGGATCCACGGAAAACAGGTCCACGAACGAACTGTCGACGACAATTATGATCAGAAAGGGGTGCTCGTCCGCCTCGGATCGGAACGCTCGGAATTCGCCCCAGACGACTTGACGGAGCTCCCCGCAGAGGCTTTCGAACTCGGGAGTGGACAGTCTCGCACGGGACGTCAGTGCCGAATCAAATCCGGCAGTCGCTGCGGTGTCGAATGCGTCGCCGACCGCTGAGCCTTCATTCTCGAAAGGCAATATCTGCCAAAAGGCAGACGGCAGAACCGGCCCCAGGATCGATAACAGCTCGCATATGTCGAGAACAAAACCCGGAGAGGGCCGTGTCAGCGAGATTGCGTGCATGTCACCTCAATCATGCTGAGGTCGGAAGACGTCAGTGAACGGTGACGCCCGCGGCGCGGATATCCTTGATCCACGCAATGTTCTGCGCGGCCTTGGCGCGCGTCTCGTCGCTCGTCGCGTGGCCGAGGGCGGCTTCCGCAACCGCGATCTCGCGGGCAAGCGCCTCGCTGTCCAGCTCGGCGGCCGGGAGGGCGAAGTCCGCGAGGATCGTCAGGCCGTCCGCGTTCACTTCGGCAAAGCCGCCGCGCACGTAGAAGCTCTGGACCGAGGAGCCCGTCTTGATGGTCACGACACCGGGCCGCAGCACGGTGATGAACGGCGCGTGGTTGGCGAGGACCGTGAATTCGCCCTCGACGCCCGGCACCGTCACTTCATCGGCCTGTTCGGAGATGAGAAGACGCTCGGGCGAAACCAGTTCGAACGCGAAAGAGGCCATGACAATGTTCCCTTAGCGCCGCCCGACGACGATCCCGGCCCCAAGGCCGAGGATCGCGCCGATGGCGGCGAAGATGCCGATATGTTGCCACTGGTCGGAGGTGATCTCGCCACCCCCGCGCGCGGGCTGATCGCCGGTGATCTCGATGTTCAGCGGGCCGATATTGATCTCCGCCGATTCCGGACGGGTGACATAGCCGGCGAGCGCTCCCGCGAGGAGCCCAAGAACAAGCAGCATGGCCTTCGAGTTCATCGGCTGGTCCCGCGGTGAGAGATCAGGCTGCCTCGGCAGCCAGTTTCTGGGCCTTCTCGATGGCTTCCTCGATGGTGCCGACCATATAGAACGCCGCTTCCGGCAGATGGTCGTACTTGCCTTCGACGAGGCCCTTGAAGCTCTTGATCGTGTCTTCCAGTGCGACGAGCTTGCCCGGCGAACCGGTGAAGATCTCGGCGACGTGGAAGGGCTGCGAGAGGAAACGCTCGATCTTGCGCGCGCGCGCGACCGTGATCTTGTCCTCTTCCGAAAGCTCGTCCATGCCCAGAATGGCGATGATGTCCTGCAGGGCCTTGTAGCGCTGCAGCGTCTGCTGGACCTGACGGGCGATGTTGTAGTGCTCCTCGCCGACAATGGCGGGCGAGAGCATGCGCGAGGTCGAATCGAGCGGGTCGACGGCCGGATAGATGCCCTTTTCCGCGATCGAGCGCGACAGAACGGTCGTCGCGTCAAGATGGGCGAAGGAGGCGGCCGGGGCCGGGTCGGTCAGGTCGTCGGCGGGAACGTAGATCGCCTGCACCGAGGTGATCGAGCCTTTGGTTGTCGTGGTGATGCGTTCCTGCAGCGCGCCCATGTCGGTCGCAAGCGTCGGCTGATAGCCGACCGCCGAAGGAATACGGCCGAGAAGCGCGGACACTTCCGAGCCCGCCTGCGTGAAGCGGAAGATGTTGTCGACGAAGAACAGAACGTCCTGGCCCTGGTCGCGGAAGTTTTCCGCAACCGTCAGGCCGGTGAGCGCGACGCGGGCGCGGGCGCCCGGGGGCTCGTTCATCTGGCCGTAGACGAGGGCGCATTTGGAGCCGGCCGTCGAGCCGTTGTTGTCCTTCGGGTCCTTGTTCACGTTGGACTCGATCATCTCGTGATAGAGATCGTTGCCCTCGCGCGTGCGCTCGCCGACACCGGCGAACACCGAATAGCCGCCGTGCGCCTTCGCGACGTTGTTGATGAGCTCCATGATCAGAACGGTCTTGCCGACGCCGGCGCCGCCGAACAGGCCGATCTTGCCGCCCTTGGCGTACGGCGCGAGCAGGTCGACGACCTTGATGCCCGTGACGAGGATCTCGGATTCGGTGGCCTGCTCGGCATAGGAAGGAGCCGGCTGATGGATGGCGCGGAAGCCGCCCTCGTTCGAGATGGGGCCGGCTTCGTCGACGGGCTCGCCGATGACGTTCATGATGCGGCCGAGCGTGGCTTCACCGACCGGGACCGAGATCGGCGCGCCGGTGTCGAACACTTCCTGGCCGCGGGTCAGACCCTCGGACGTGTCCATGGCGATGGTGCGGACGGTGTTCTCGCCGAGATGCTGCGCGACTTCGAGGACGAGGCGGTTGCCCTGGTTCGTCGTTTCGAGCGCGTTCAGGATTTCCGGCAGGCGATCGTCGAACTGCACGTCGACGACGGCGCCGATGACCTGCGAGATGCGGCCCCTGGCGCCGGCTGCCGGTGCAGCGGTCGCCTTCTTGGCTGTGGTTGCTTTGGCCATGATACCCGTCCTTCGTCCGTCAGAGCGCTTCGGCGCCCGAGATGATTTCGATCAGTTCCTTGGTGATCTGAGCCTGACGCGTGCGGTTGTAGTTCATCGTCAGCTTCTTGATCATGTCGCCCGCATTGCGGGTCGCATTGTCCATCGCGCTCATGCGCGCGCCCTGTTCGGAAGCGGCGTTTTCGAGGAGCGCACGGAAAATCTGGATGGCCACGTTCTTCGGCAGAAGCTCGGCCAGGATTTCGGCCTCGTCCGGCTCGAACTCGTAGGGAACCGCCGGTGCGGGGGTGCCTTCGGGCAACTGGGCCGGAATGATCTGCTGCGCGGTCGGGATCTGCGAGATCACCGATTTGAAGCGCGAGAAGAACAGGGTCGCGACATCGAACTCGCCGGCCTCGTATTTGTCGAGCACGGCCTGCGCGATCGACTGGGCGTTGACGAAGCCGATCTGCTTCACTTCGCGCAGATCGACCGTCGGCTGAAGCCGCGAGGCGAACTGGCGACGCAGCGCGTCCGCACCCTTGCGGCCGACCGGCAGGATCGTGACGTCCTTGCCTTCGGCGATCAGCCTGTCGGCGTGCTGGCGTGCCAGACGCGCGATCGAGGAGCTGAACGCACCGGCGAGGCCGCGCTCGGCGGTCGCGACGATCAGAAGGTGCTTCTTGTCGGAGCCGGTGCCGCGCAGAAGACGCGGCGCGTCGGGCGCGTCGATCATGCCCGCCGCCAGATTGGCGAGCACGCGGTCCATGCGCTCGGCGTAAGGACGGGCCGCTTCGGCCGCGATCTGCGCACGACGCAGCTTCGCCGCGGCGACCATCTGCATCGCCTTGGTGATTTTCTGCGTCGCCTTAACCGAGGCGATGCGGTTGCGGAGGTCCTTAAGCGAAGCCATTCGCGGTCAACCCCTCAGGCGAAGGTCTTGGCGAAGGCGTCGACGGCGGCCTTCAGTTTGTCGCCGGTGTCCTTCGAGAGTTCCTTCGACGTGCGGATCGCATCGAGGATGTCGGTGTGCTGGGTGCGCAGGAAGTTGAGCAGACCCTGCTCGAACGGACGCACCTGAGCGACCGGCAGGCTGTCGAGATAGCCGTTGGTGCCGGCCCAGATGACCGCGACCTGCTCTTCGACCTTGAGCGGCGAGAACTGGCCCTGCTTGAGCAGCTCCGTCAGGCGCGCGCCGCGGTTGAGGAGCTTCTGGGTCGTGGCGTCGAGGTCCGAGCCGAACTGCGCGAACGCCGCCATTTCGCGGTACTGCGCGAGTTCGCCTTTGATCTTGCCGGCAACCTGCTTCATCGCCTTGATCTGGGCGGCCGAGCCGACGCGCGACACCGAGAGGCCGACGTTCACCGCCGGACGGATGCCCTGGTAGAACAGATCGGTCTCGAGGAAGATCTGGCCGTCGGTGATCGAGATCACGTTGGTCGGGATGTAGGCCGACACGTCGTTGGCCTGCGTCTCGATGACGGGAAGGGCAGTCAGCGAACCGGCGCCGTTGTCGTCGTTGAGCTTCGCCGCGCGCTCGAGAAGACGCGAATGGAGATAGAAGACGTCGCCCGGATAGGCTTCGCGGCCCGGCGGACGGCGCAGAAGCAGCGACATCTGACGGTAGGCGACGGCCTGCTTGGAAAGATCGTCATAGGCGATGAGGGCATGGAGGCCGTTGTCGCGGAAATATTCGCCCATGGCGCAGCCGGCGAAGGGCGCCAGGAACTGCATCGGCGCCGGATCGGACGCGGTCGCGGCGACGACGATCGAATATTCGAGCGCGCCCTGCTCTTCGAGCACCTTTACGAACTGCGCGACGGTCGAGCGCTTCTGGCCGATGGCGACATAGACGCAGTAGAGCTTGGCCTTCTCGTCCGTGCCCTTGTTGATGGGCTTCTGGTTGAGAATGGTGTCGAGGATGACGGCGGTCTTGCCGGTCTGGCGGTCGCCGATGACGAGCTCGCGCTGGCCGCGGCCGACCGGGATCAGCGCATCGATGGCCTTGAGGCCGGTCTGCATCGGCTCATGAACCGATTTGCGCGGAATGATGCCCGGCGCCTTGACGTCCACGCGGGCGCGCTTCTTGGCGTTGATCGGGCCCTTGCCGTCGATCGGATTGCCGAGCGCGTCGACGACGCGGCCGAGCAGTTCGGGACCGACCGGAACATCGACGATCGAGCCTGTGCGCTTGACCGTGTCGCCCTCTTTGATGTCGCGGTCCGACCCGAAGATGACGACGCCGACATTGTCGGTTTCGAGGTTGAGGGCCATGCCGCGGATGCCGCCTGGGAACTCAACCATCTCGCCGGCCTGAACCTGGTCGAGACCGTAGATGCGGGCGATGCCGTCGCCGACGGACAGAACCTGTCCGACTTCGGAAACTTCGGCTTCTTCACCGAAATTCTTGATCTGATCCTTGAGGATCGCGGAAATTTCAGCGGCGCGGATGTCCATCAGCGCACCTCTTTCATGGCGTGTTGGATGGCGGAAAGGCGAGTTTTCAGGGAGGCGTCGACCATGCGGCTGCCAAGCTGCACGATGATGCCTCCGATGATCGAAGGATCAACCTTGATGTCGATCGCGACGTCCTTCTTGGTGACGTCGGCGAGAGCGGCCTTGATGTCCTTGATGCGGGCATCGTTCAGCTCTTCGGCGACGGTCACCTTGGCCGTCAGCTCGCCGCGTGCCTTGGCGACGATCGCGCGGAAAGCGCGGATCATCGCATCGACCGAGAACAGGCGCCTGTTCTTGGCAGCGAGCTTGATGAAATTGGCGGCAAGGCCCGAAATCTTGGCCTTGTCGAGAATGGCAGTGATGGCTCCGAGCTGTTCTCCGGCGCTGAACACCGGGCTCTTCACCAGCCGCTTAAGGTCGTCGCTGCCGGAGACAAGGGCCTCGAAGCGCTGCAGATCCTTCAGGACGGCGTCGGTCGATTTCGCGTCTTCGGCAAGCTCATACAGCGCCGTCGCGTAACGTCCGGCCATGCTTGTCGGTGTCGCGTCGATTTCTGACACGGAGGGCGGTCTTTCGTCGGTTCATTCAGACCCTTTGCCCGGTCCGATGATCGGGTGGGCAAGAGACTGAAATATCGAGATAATTTGGCCGCGATTGGCCCGGCCAGCAGGGGCTGCCCCCGCGCGCCGGAGGTTGACTAACACACGCTCTATGGCCGTGCAACCGGCGTTGGCCACGCGCACGTGCGACGGTTTGGCATGCGTATATCTGCAGGTTACAAAAACGAGATCGGGTCCATATCGATCTGTAGGGAAAGCGAACCCGGCGCCTTCGGCGCGCGGCTCAGCCAGTCGCGGATCAGGGATGGCACATCGGTCGTTCTGGGGGCCTTTACGATGAGGCGCAGGCGGTGCCGTCCGCGAATGAGCGCCAGCGGCGGCTCGGCCGGGCCGAGCAGGCGGGCATCGGCGTCTTGCGGGAAAATTTGCGCAAGGCCGCGGGCGTAAAGCTCGGCATCCGTTTTCATCGGCGATGAGACGATCACGCTTGCGAGGCGCCCGAACGGCGGCAAGGCTGCATCGGAGCGCGCCGCGATCTCGGCTTCGTAGAACGAGACCGAATCGTGCGTCTTCAGGGCCTGCATCACGGGATGGCCGGGATCGTAGGTCTGGACGAAGCCGCGCCCGGGTCGCGCGCCGCGTCCAGCGCGGCCCGTCACCTGTTCGAGAAGCTGGAACGTGCGTTCGGCCGCGCGCGGGTCCGAGGTCGACAGCCCGAGATCACCGTCGACCACGCCGACATGCGTCAGGTGCGGAAAGTTGTGCCCCTTGGTGACCAGTTGCGTACCGATGACGAGATCGACCTCGTGCCGCGTGATGGCATCGAGCTCCGCGCGCATGCGCTCGGCACCCACCGTGATGTCGCTCGACAAGAGTGAAATCCGCGCCTCGGGGAAAAGCTTCGCGGCCTCGTCGCGGATTCGCTCGACGCCGGGGCCGACGGCCGCGAGTTTTCCGGGCGTCGCGCATTTCGGGCAGGCGGGCGGCACGTCCTCGTGATGGCCGCAATGATGGCAGACGAGCTTGCGGCGAAACCGATGCTCGACAAGCCAGGACGTGCAATTGGGACACTGGAAGCGGTGGCCGCACGCGCGGCACAGGGTCAGCGGAGCAAAGCCCCGGCGGTTGAGAAACAGAAGCGCCTGTTCGCCGCGTCTGAGCGTGTCGCGGATATCCTGTTCGAGCGAGGGGGCGATCCAGCGCCCCTGTTCGGGCGGGTCCGCGCGCAGATCGACCAATGTGATGTCCGGCAGCGCGCGCCCGCCGAAGCGCGAGGGCAGGATGTGATGTATGTATCGTCCCGCCTGCGCGTTGACGAGCGTCTCGATGCTCGGCGTTGCCGAGACGAGCAGCGCGGGCGCTTTGGATATCTGCGCGCGCACCACGGCCATGTCGCGGGCGTGATAGATCGGCGTGTCGTCCTGCTTGAAACCAGCATCGTGTTCCTCGTCGACGACGATTAGGCCGAGATCGCGGAAGGGCAGGAACAGAGCCGAGCGTGCGCCGACCACGATCTGCGTGTCGCCGGTCGTCACGCCTTCCCAGGTGCGGGCGCGGCGCTTGGCCGAAACCGTCGAGTGCCATTCGCCGGGTGCTGCGCCGAATCGCTGGGTGACGCGATCCATGATCGCGCGCGTCAGCGCGATTTCGGGCAGCAGAATGAGCGCCTGCCGGCCGATTCGCAGGGCTTCGGCGGCGGCTTCGAGATAGACCTCGGTCTTGCCTGCGCCGGTGACGCCTTCGAGCAGATGGGTCGAGAAGCTGCGCGTACGCACCGTTTTTATCAGCGCCTCGGCGGTCGCCGCCTGATCCTCGCTGAGTTTCGGCGGGGCGAAATCGGCATCGAGGCCGGAGCCGATCGGTTCGGGCGGCAGTTCGACAATCCGCAGCGCGCCGTCCTTGACGAGGCCGTCGATGACGCCGCTGGATGCGCCGGAGAGCCGAGCGAGATCGGCTTTCGTGCGGGCCAGATTGTCGGCGGAGACCTCCAGCACGCGCGTGCGTGCGGCGGTCATGCGCGCGGGCTGTTCGCCGGTCGTAACGACGGCGCGTTTCGGGCTCTCCTCACCGACATGCCGCGCCCCGCGCAGCGCGATGCGCAGCACCATGCCGGCCGGGGAGAGCGTGTAGTTCGCCACCCAGTCGACGAAGCGCAGCACTTCGGGCGTCAGTGCCGGAAGATCGTAGACGCCGGAAATCGGCTTCAACTTTTTCTCGGGAACCTCAGGATCTCCGGGTCCCCAGACGACACCCGCCTGCATCTGGCGGCCGAGGGGCACCTCCACGATCGTTCCCGGCGCCGCCTCCATGCTCTCGGGAACGAGATAGGTGAAGCTGCGATCAAGGGCGACCGGCAGAAGGACTTCAACGCGCGCTTTGCTCATTCTGGCTTCAGGCAGACGGCTTCGATGTTATGCCCGTCGGGATCGAAAACGAACGCGGCATAATAATTCGGCTGATAGTGCGGGCGCAGTCCGGGAGACCCGTTGTCGCGACCGCCGGCGGCAATCGCCGCTTTGTAAAAGGCGTCCACGTCGGCACGGGATCCGGCGCGAAAGGCAACGTGCAGTGCAGGCTTGGTCGCGCCTTCCGAGCCGATCCAGAAGCGCGCTTCGTCCCAGCTCTCGCCGAAGGAGGCGGCCCGAAAGCGCGGATCGGACTGCGGCTCGTCGCTGAGAAGTTTTATGCCGAGCGGTGCAAGTGCCGCGGCATAAAAAGCTTTTGCCTTCTCATAATCGTCAACGCCTAGACCTATATGATCGAGGATCATCCGTTCCTGCTTGCAAATGAACGCCGGTCGCGCGATTCACGGCAGGACCAGCTGTGAGGGACATTACGCCATGAAGTTTTTCGTCGATACCGCCGATGTGGGTGAAATCCGCGATCTTGCCGAAACCGGGCTGATCGACGGCGTGACGACCAATCCCTCGCTCGTGCTGAAGGCGAACCGACCCTATCGCGAAATTCTCGAAGAGATCTGCGCCGTCGTACCCGGCCCCGTCTCGGCGGAAGTGGCCGCGACCGATCTCGAGGGCATGCTGAAAGAGGGCCGCACGCTTGCGAAGATCGCGAGCAACATCGTCATCAAGGTCCCGCTTACCTGGGACGGCCTCAAGGCCTGCCGCGCATTCCGCTCCGAAGGCACGATGGTGAATGTCACGCTCTGCTTTTCGGCCAATCAGGCTCTGCTTGCGGCGAAAGCCGGGGCAAGCTTCATCTCGCCGTTTGTCGGCCGTCTCGACGACATCAATCTCGATGGCATGGAACTGATCCAGGAAATCCGGACCATCTACGACAATTACGGGGACCTCGAGACCGAGATTCTCGCCGCCTCGATCCGCTCGCCCAATCATGTGAAGGAAGCCGCGCTGATCGGTGCCGATGTCGCCACCTGCCCGGCGTCCGTCATCAAGAGCCTCGTCAATCATCCGCTGACCGACAAGGGCCTCGCCCAGTTCGTCGCCGACTGGAAGAAGACCGGCCAGTCGATCGCGTAACGGCGACCGGCTGACCGGCAGGATGTCTCAGGCTTCAGCCTGCCGTGCATCCCGGCGCGCCTGCGCGACGGCACCGGCCTTGCGCTGGCGCCCGCGCTCCATCGGGCGGATCAGGTCTTGCCGCTTCTGGCTCTTGATGGCGCGCATGCCATCATGGGCGTGGCGGGTGTTGTAGGCGCTTTCGTCCTTTTCGGCCTCTTTCTTCATCTCAAGGGCCTTCCGCGCCGAAGCGCGGAGATCAATCCGCGCCGCCAATTGTTTGCGGCGCGTGCTCTCGCTGTTGAGGCGCGCCATTGCCTTGGCCAGCACCTGCGTCTTCAGCCGGTTGCCCGTATCGCCGGCGGCGGGGGCTGCGCCCTTCGGCTCGCTCTTGCGCCGCATTTCCCGGCGCTGCTGATTCGCCTGGCTCTGGGCGCGGTTGCGCCTCTCGCGCAGAAGCGCGACGAGCTTGCCGATGTCGCTATCGCTCAGATCCTGCAAGGCGGGATGGCGCGTCTGATCGACGAGGTCATTTTCCTCCGAGGTGAGGGCGCGGGCTTCGGCCTTGCTGTTGATCGCCATGCGGTGTCCTTTCCGGATCGAATTGCAATTGCTTTTATCTGGGGCAAGGCGGCGCCAAGGCGAGACGCTCCGGCGCGAGAGGCTTTGTTAAGCGGGCAGGGCCATCGTGGTTCAATGAACATTCCCGAGATCGCTCTTCCGGCCGCGCCCGATGCGCAGCGCGAATTCCGCGCCTGGCTCGTCCATCTTGCGGCCGAGCGGCGGCTGTCCGCGCTGTCGGTCGAGGCGTATGGGCGCGATGTGCGGTTTTTCCTCGGTTTCCTGCAGGAACATCTCGGCGGGCCGCCCTCGCTGGCCGATCTGGAGGCGCTACAGCCGCGTGACATCCGCGCGTTTCTGGCGCGCCGCAGATCGGAAGGACTGTCGAGCCGGTCGGTGATGCGGGCGCTGGCCGCGGCGCGCAGTTTTGCACGTTTTCTGGAACGGCAGGGGCGGGGCTCGGCCTCGGCGCTCGCGGCGGTCCGCGCGCCGAAGATCGCGCGCAGTCTGCCAAAGCCCGTGCCGGCAAGCGCCGCGCGGCAGATCGTGGATGCGGAAACCCGCGCAGGAGACGCGCGCGAGCCCTGGATCCTTGCCCGCGACGCGGCCGTTCTGTCTCTTCTCTATGGCTGCGGCCTGCGCATCGCCGAGGCGTTGTCGCTGACGCGTGCGGAAGTTCCGCTTGCCGGGCGGCCTTTGACCGTAACCGGCAAGGGCGGCAAGACCCGTCAGGTGCCCGTCATTCCGGCGGTGGCCGACGCGGTGACGGCCTATCTCGACACCTGTCCGTGGACGCTGAAACCCGATGGTCCCTTGTTCGTCGGGGCCAAAGGCGGCCCGCTCTCCCCGCGCATCGTCCAGCGCGCCATGCAGGAAATGCGCGGCGCGCTCGGCCTGCCGGAAACCGCGACGCCCCACGCGCTGCGCCATTCCTTCGCGACACATCTTCTGGCGCGCGGCGGCGACCTCCGCTCGATCCAGGAACTGCTCGGCCATGCCAGCCTGTCGACCACGCAGATCTACACCGAGGTCGATGCGGCCCGGCTGATCGCGGTGCACGCGGCGACGCATCCGCGCGCGCGAAGCGCCTGAACCCGAATCATTTCAGCGGCGACACATGCAAAGACATTCGCCGGAAATGCAGGCTCGCTACATCCGGCGCCACTCGACAAAGCCGGAGGCGACCATGTCGCTCAAACGAAATCTTCTGATGCTGGCGGCCTATGTCGGCGCCCTGGTTTTCATGTCCCTGCCGTTCGCGATGATCGAGGCAAAGGGCCCGCCCATGACGTTCGCCGATGTCGAGCGGGCGCGCTGAGTTCACGAAGCCGTCAGACCGGCATCCCGCGGGTTGCGTCCTGCGTTGAATGAGCGAGACTTGGCCCCGCACACACCGAGAGGGAAACCGATGAAAACTCTTGCTGCGATGTTGGCGCTTGTTGCGCTTGCCGCTTTTGCGGCTCCGGCTTCGGCGGATTGCCCCGCCCACGCCGCTCAGAAAGAGAACCCGGACAAGCCGGTCGGTACCTGAGAAGGGCTCTCGAGACCCTGCCACACATATTGCCCGGCTTTTTAGCCGGGCTTTTTTTATGCGGATGATGTTGAAAGTCGCGCATGGGGTCCGCGGCATCAACATCAAGAACAACGTTCCGGGGCTGCGGCACGTCTGATGGAGATAGGAAGCGCGCGCCACGCTTCAAGGACTATTTTCTTAAATACGGAGAGCGATCCCGGATCGCGCCTCGCGCGTCCGGGATGACGTGCGCGCTCGCCATGCCGATCACATATGGATGGCGCGCTTCTCGACGGCGAGCGCGGCTTCCTTGACCGCTTCGTTGAGCGTTGGATGGGCGTGGCAGGTGCGGGCGATGTCTTCGGAGGAGGCTCCGAATTCCATCGCGAGCGCGGCCTCGGCGATGAGCGTTCCGGCGTCCGGTCCGATGATGTGGACGCCGAGCACCTTGTCGGTCGCGGCATCTGCGAGGATCTTCACGAAGCCGTCCGTCGTCTCGTTGACCTTGGCGCGCGCGGTGGCGGTGAACGGGAACTTGCCGACCGCATAGTCCACGCCTTCCGCCTTCAGCTCTTCCTCGGTCTTGCCGACGGAGGCCACTTCGGGCGCGGTGTAGATGACGTTGGGGATGACGGCGTAATTCACATGTCCGGCCTTGCCCGCGATGATTTCCGCGACGGCGATGCCTTCATCTTCGGCCTTGTGGGCGAGCATGGGCCCGGTGATGACATCGCCGATGGCATAGATGCCGTCGGCGGATGTCTTGTAATGATCGTCGGTCTTGACGCGCCCGCGCTCGTCGAGCGCGACGCCGACATTCTCAAGACCCAGCCCCGATGTGTAGGGCACACGGCCCGTCGCAACGAGAACCACATCCGCCTCGATGGTCTCGGAGCTGCCGCCCGCGACCGGCTCGACCACGGCTTTCACCGTCTTGCCGGACGCATCGGCGGAGGTGACCTTGGAGGCGAGCTTGAAGACCATGCCCTGCTTGGCGAGAATGCGCTCGAACTGGCGCGCGACCTCGCCGTCGATGCCGGGGACGATGCGGTCGGCGAATTCGACGACGGTGACGTCGGCACCGAGGCGGCGCCAGACCGAGCCGAGCTCGAGGCCAATGACGCCCGCGCCGATGACGAGCAGCTTGCCGGGAACCTTGGTGAGCTCGAGCGCGCCGGTGGAGGAGACGATTTTCTTCTCGTCGATCTCGACGCCCTTCAGCTTTGCGACGTCCGAGCCCGTGGCGATGACGATGTTTTTCGTCAGCACGTCCTGCTCGCCCTTTTCTCCTTTCACGGAAATCTTGCCGGCAGCGGAGATCGTGCCGGTGCCGCTGAAGACATCGATCTTATTCTTGCGGAACAGGAAATCGATGCCCTTCACATTGCCGTCGACGCCTTTCTGCTTGAAGTCCTGCATGGTCTTCAGGTCGAGCTTGGGCGTGCCGACGCCGATGCCCATCCCGGCAAATTTGTGCCCGGCATCCTCGAAGGCGTGCGAGGCGTAGAGCAGGGCTTTCGAGGGGATGCAGCCCACATTGAGGCAGGTGCCGCCATGGGTCGCGCGCTTTTCGATGACGGCGACTTTCAGCCCGAGCTGTGCCGCGCGAATGGCGCAGACATAGCCGCCGGGGCCGGTGCCGATGACAGCAAGATCGTACATATCGGACATGTTCAGCTCACAAAAAGACCGCGACGAACATCAAAGTGAGCCCGATGGCGGACACGACCCAGATGAGCGAGCGGATATAGGGGATGCCAAGAAGATAAAGCGGAATGTAGACAAGACGCGCGCCGAACCACAGCCAGGCCCCGACCGCGCCGAGGCCGCCCGTCTTGCCGGCCAGCAGGAGAGCTGCGGCAAGGGCGACAAGCGCGGGGAATGTTTCGAGGTAGTTGCGGAGCGCACGCTCGGCGCGGCCTGCGAGCGGCGATTGCGGGCGGATGCCCTCATCGCGCGGGCCCGCATTCCATGTTGTGCCGAGTTCCTTGGTCGCCAGCATGCCCTGCAGAGCGATGTGGAACATCAAAAGCGCGGAGCCGAGCGCCAGCACCAATATTTCGGACGACAGCCCGCTCATGGCGTGGCCCGCTGAAAGGCGAGGCGGACGCCGAGGCCAATGAAGACGAGGCCGGTGACGCGGTTGATCCAGCGACCGAAGCGCTGGAAGGCCAAGCGCACTTTCGGCGTGGTGAAAAAGACCGCAACCAGAGTGAACCAGGTCGCGACCATGAGCGCCATCGTGACGCCGTATCCCGCCTTCACGGCCGCGGGCGTGCCGTGGGAGACGATGACGGTGAACAGCGACACGAAAAACAGAGCCGCTTTTGGATTGAGAAGATTCGTCAGGACACCGATGCCGAAAGAGCGTCGTGCGCTGCGGGCGCCGGACGCCGGTGTTCCCACGATGTCGACCGGCTTCGGCGCCTCGGCCTTCAGCGACAGGATGCCAATGAAGACGAGGTAGGCCGCGCCCGCCCATTTGATGAGATTGAAGGCAAGAATCGACTGCGAAACGAGGATGCCGAGGCCCAGCACCGTATAGGTGACGTGAAAGAGGATCGCCGAGCCGATTCCGAGCGCCGCGAGCACGCCCGCGCGCCGTCCATACATCACGCTCTCGCGCACGACGCAGGCGAAATCCGCCCCCGGCATGACGAGAGTGAGAAGGAACACGCCAAGCAGCGTCAGCGCCTCGGGCAGGATCATCTTTTACATGTCCAGAACGAGACGGGCCGGATCCTCCAGAGCTTCCTTGACGCGCACGAGGAAGGTGACCGCGCCCTGTCCGTCGACCACGCGGTGGTCGTAGGTCAGAGCCAGATACATCATCGGCCGCGCGACGATCTCACCGTTGCGGACGACCGGGCGCTGCTCGATGCGATGCATTCCCAGAATGCCCGATTGCGGGGCGTTCAGAATCGGCATGGACATCAGCGAGCCGTAGACGCCGCCATTGGAGATGGTGAACGTTCCACCCTGCATGTCCTGAATAGAGAGCTGGCCGTCGCGCGCCTTCTTGCCGAGCGCGCCGATCTCCTTTTCGATCTCGGCGACGCTTTTCTGGTCGGCATCGCGCACGACCGGAACGACGAGACCGCGTTCGGTCCCGACGGCGACGCCGATATGGTAGTAATTCTTGAAGACGAGATCCTCGCCGTCGATCTCGGCGTTGACGGCTGGAATTTCCTTCAACGCATGGACGCAGGCTTTCGCGAACAGGCCCATGAAGCCCAGCTTGACGCCGTGGCGCTTCTCGAAGCTGTCCTTGTACTTCGTGCGCAGCTCCATGATCTCGGTCATGTCGACATCGTTGTAGGTCGTCAGCAGCGCCGCGCTGTTCTGCGCGTCCTTGAGACGCCGCGCGATGGTCTGGCGCAGGCGTGTCATGCGCACGCGCTCCTCGCGTTCGGCATCGTCCGGAGCCGAAGGCGCGCGCGGCGCGGCGGGCGCGGCCGGTTTCGCCGTGGCGCCACCCTGAATGACGGACAGCATGTCGCCCTTGGTGACGCGGCCGTCCTTGCCGGTGCCGGAGACCGAGGAGGGGCTGACGCCGCTCTCGGCGGCAAGACGCCGTACGGACGGGGCGGTATCTTCGGAAACCTTGGCGGCGGGCGCGTCCTTGGCCACGGCGCGCGGCTGCGGCTCTTCCTCGGCGGCGTTGATGGGCTTTGTCGTATCGTTCTTCTCGGTCGGCTTGCCGGTCGCACCGGCCTTCGGAGGGGAGGCCGCCGCACCGGCGCCGGCGTCGAGCGAGCCGAGCAGGGCGCCGACATTCACCGTCTCGCCTTCCTTGGCCTCGATCGCGGCAAGAACGCCCGCCGAGGGGGCGGGCACTTCGACGGTGACCTTGTCGGTCTCAAGCTCGACCAGCGGTTCGTCGACCTTGACGGCATCGCCCGGTTTCTTGAACCATTTCCCGATCGTGGCCTCGGTGACGCTTTCGCCGAGTGTCGGGACGCGGATTTCGGTTGCCATTTTTCACCTTCTGCGGCGCGCTCGCCGCCGTCATTCACGCAAAAGCTTCGTCGAGGAAGGCGCGGAGCTGCGCCTGGTGCTTGGACATCTGGCCGACCGCGGTCGAGGCGGCCGGGGGACGGCCGACATAACGCGCGCGGCGCCCGCCGCCCTGCTTGTCGGATGCCCAGTTGATGTACTGATCCACGAAGAACCAGCCGCCCATATTGCGCGGTTCCTCCTGACACCAGATCAGCTCGGCATTCTTGAACAGACTCAGTTCCTGGGTGAGCGATTTGGCCGGGAACGGGTAAAGCTGTTCGATGCGCAGGATGTAGACATCGTCAATACCGCGCTTCTCGCGCTCTTCCAGCAGATCGTAATAGACCTTGCCCGAGCACAGAACGAGGCGGCGGATCTTGTCCGGTTCCACAAGGCCCGTGCCGCCGACGCGCGGGTCGGCGTCGTCGTGCAGCCAGCGGTGGAAATAGGTTCCGGCCTCGAAGCGCGACAGCGGAGAGACGGCGCGCTTGTGGCGGAGCAGGCTCTTCGGCGTCATCAGGATCAGCGGCTTGCGGAAGTCGCGGTTCAACTGGCGGCGCAGAACGTGGAAATAGTTCGACGGCGTCGTCAGATTGCAGACCTGCATGTTGTCTTCTGCGCACATCTGCAGATAGCGCTCGAGGCGTGCGGACGAATGCTCCGGTCCCTGGCCTTCATAGCCGTGCGGCAGCAGCATGACGAGGCCGGACATACGCAGCCATTTCTTCTCTGAGGAGGAAATGAACTGGTCGATGATGACCTGCGCGCCGTTCGCAAAATCGCCGAACTGCGCTTCCCACAGAGTCAGGCAATCGGGCTCGGCGAGCGTGTAGCCGTATTCGAAGCCGAGCACGGCCTCTTCCGAGAGCATCGAATTGATGACCTCGTAGCGGGCCTGTCCCTCGCGCACATGATTGAAGGGCTTGTAGCGCGTCTCGTCTTCCTGATCCGTCAGAACCGAATGACGCTGCGAGAAGGTGCCGCGCTCAACGTCCTGTCCGGACAGGCGCACCGGATGGCCTTCGATGAGGATGGAGCTGAACGCCAGCGCCTCCGCCGTCGCCCAGTCGATGCCCTGGCCCGTTTCGATCGCCGTGCGGCGGTTTTCGAGGAAGCGGGCAATCGTGCGGTGCAGATGGAAGCCCTCCGGAACGGAGGTGATCTTGTTGCCGATCTCGCGCAGCACATCGGCGTCGACGCCCGTCGTTCCGCGGCGTGCGTCCTCGACGTCCTTGCCCGCGGGCTTGAGGCCCGACCAGCGGCCATCGAGCCAGTCGGCCTTGTTGGGCAGATAGGCCTGGCCGATGTCGAATTCGCTGTCGAGCCGCGTGCGCCACGCGCTCTTCATCTCGTCCGCCTCGGCTTCCGTCAGGACGCCTTCGGAAACAAGCTTCCTCGAATAGATTTCGAGCGTCGTCGGGTGCTGGCGGATCGCCTTGTACATGCCCGGCTGCGTGAACGACGGCTCGTCGCCTTCGTTGTGGCCGAACCGGCGGTAGCAGAACATGTCGATGACGACCGGCTTCCTGAACTTCTGCCGGAACTCGGTCGCCACCTTCGCGCAGAACACGACCGCTTCCGGATCGTCGCCGTTGACGTGGAACACGGGCGCTTCGACCATCTTCGCCACATCCGACGGATAGGGCGAGGAGCGCGCAACGCGCGGGCTGGTCGTGAAGCCGATCTGGTTGTTGATGATGAAATGCAAGGAGCCGCCTGTGCGGTGGCCCTTCAGTCCGGACAGGCCGAAGCACTCGGCGATGACGCCCTGGCCGGCGAACGCCGCGTCGCCGTGCAGAAGCAGCGGCAGCACTTTGGTGCGCTCAGTGTCTTTCAGTTGGTCTTGCTTGGCGCGGACCTTTCCGAGAACCACCGGATCGACGATTTCGAGATGCGAGGGGTTCGCGGTCAGCGACAGGTGAACCTTGTTGTTGTCGAACTCGCGGTCGCTCGATGCGCCGAGATGGTATTTGACGTCGCCCGATCCCTCGACTTCGTTCGGGGTGGAGGAACCGCCCTTGAACTCGTGGAACAGAGCGCGGTGCGGTTTGCCCATCACTTGCGTAAGGACATTGAGGCGGCCGCGATGGGCCATGCCGAGCACGATCTCCTGAACGCCCAGATTGCCGCCGCGCTTGATGATCTGCTCGAGCGCCGGAATGAGGCTTTCGCCGCCGTCGAGACCGAAGCGCTTGGTGCCGGTGAATTTGACGTCGAGAAACTTCTCGAAGCCTTCGGCCTCCACCAGCTTGTTGAGGATCGCGCGCTTGCCTTCGCGGGTAAATTCAACGCCCTTTTCGGGCCCTTCGATGCGCTCCTGCAGCCAGGCCTTCTCGGCCGGGTCGGAGATGTGCATGAACTCGATGCCGATGGTCGAGCAATAGGTCCGCTTCAGGATCGCGATGATCTCGCGCATCGTGCCGAATTCGACGCCGAGCACGTGGTCGAGGAAGATCGGACGGTCGAGATCGGCTTCCGAGAAGCCGTAGCTCGCCGGATCGAGTTCGGGATGATCGGCCGGTTTTTCGATTTTCAGCGGGTCGAGGTCGGCGGCGAGATGCCCGCGCATGCGATAGGCGCGAATGAGCATGAGAGCGCGGACGCTGTCGCGCGTGGCGCGCTGGACCTCTTCGGGGCTGGCGGCTTGGCCGTTCGCTGCGGCGCGTTCGGAGACTTTCTGGCTGACGCTTTTCTCGGTCGAGACAGCACCGTTCGCGGCGCCGTCCGCACTCTCATCGCGGCCCCAGCTTGCGCCCCGCGCAAGCTTTACGGCGTCGGCCGGACGATCGTTGAAGCTGGAAAAGAATTCCCGCCATTCGGAATCGACCGAGGCCGGATTTTCCTGAAAGCGCGCGTAGAGCTCTTCGATGTAGGGCGCGTTGGCGCCGTAAAGGAAAGCTGTGTTTAAAAAGGCCTCGTTCGCCTGCTGGCGTGACATATCGAAATTCCGCATTTGCGACGGCCCACCAGCCGCCGCGGAGATAACCAACCCCCTTCGGGCAAAGTCCGCGATTACGCTGCGCGTTTCAACCCTTAAGGACGCCGCAGTGCTGGTATATCAGCAATACGGCGCCCCTGTGTCGCCCCGTGCGCGTTACGCTCCCAGATGCGGAGCGATCTGCTGACAGGACTCGACGAGACCGCGCACGCTTTCGATCGACTTGTCGAACATCGCCCGCTCGGCACTGTTGAGCTCGATCTCGACGACCTTTTCGACGCCGCCGGCGCCGATCACGGCCGGAACGCCGACATAAAGCCCGTCGACACCATACTGGCCTTCAAGGAAGACCGCGCAGGGCAGAACCCGTTTCTGGTCCTTGAGATAGGATTCCGCCATCGCGATTGCAGAGGAGGCGGGGGCATAAAACGCGGAGCCGGTCTTCAGCAGGCCGACGATCTCGCCGCCGCCCTTGCGCGTGCGCTCGACGATGGCGTCGATGCGCGCCTGGCTGGTCCAGCCCATGCGCACGAGATCGGGAAGCGGAATGCCCGCGACCGTGGAATAGCGCACCAGAGGCACCATGTCGTCGCCGTGGCCGCCGAGCACGAAGGCCGACACGTCCTTCACCGACACGCCGAGTTCTTCGGAGAGGAAATAGCGGAAGCGGCCGGCGTCGAGCACGCCCGCCATGCCGACGATCTTGCCCGGTGCGAGGCCCGAGGCCTTTTGCAGCGCCCACACCATCGCGTCGAGCGGGTTGGTGATGCAGATCACGAAGGCGTTCGGCGCGTATTTGCGGATGCCCGCGCCGACCTGCTCCATGACTTTGAGATTGGTTCCCACGAGATCGTCGCGGCTCATGCCCGGTTTGCGCGGAACGCCGGCGGTCACGATGATGACATCGGCGCCTTCGATGTCCGCATACGCATTCGTGCCCTGGTACTTCGCGTCGAAGCCTTCGATCGGCGCGCTCTCGGCGATGTCGAGCGCCTTGCCCTGCGGCGTGCCCTCGGAAATGTCGAACAGGACAATGTCACCCAGCTCTTTCAGGCCGATGAGATGGGCGAGCGTGCCGCCGATCTGTCCGGATCCGATGAGCGCGATTTTCTTGCGGGCCATATTCTGCGTTCTCCCAGTTTTTAACGGTGACTATCGCGCTTCCTGCGCGCCATTCAAGTCGACTTCCGGCCCATGGGGCAGGCCAAGCCAGTGTTCTGTACCCATTTCGGCGAGGCGGGATGCCGTACGGCGGAAATCCCAGGCTTGCCGGCCGTTGGTCAGCAGCTTATCGCGCCCGATTTGCGCGGATGCGACAAGCTTGACGCGGTATTCGTAAAGCTCGTCGATCAGAATGATGAAGCGCCGGACGGCGTCCTGTGCGGCGGTGTCGAGCGGCGGAATGTCGTCGACCATGACCGTGTGGTACGTACGCGCGATGGCGGCATAGTCGGCCGGGCCGCGCGCCTCTTCGCACAATTGTCCGAATGTGAGCCGGGCGACACCGTTCAACGCCTCGGGAATGACGACATCGCGGCCCTGGACCCGCAGCACCTCGCGCGTGCCGCGGGGGGAGCCGGCAAGCGCGAGGAAAGCTGCGTCCATGGCCGCTCTGTCGACCGGAGTGGACCACACCGGGGCTGCGCGAAGCTTGCGCAGGCGATAATCCGTCGGCACCTCGATGCGGACGACATCCATGCGTTTGTTCACGAGCGCAATGAACGGCAGGAAGAGATGGCGGTTGAGGCCCTTGTAATAGAGGTCTTCCGGCGGTGCGTTCGAAGTTGCGACGATCACGGTCCCGGTTTCGATCAGGATCGTGAAAAGCCGGTTCAGAACGGTCGCGTCCGCAATGTCCTTGACCTGAAGTTCATCGAGGCACAGGAGGCGCGCTTCTTTCGCGATGGCCTCGGCGAGGCCCTCAATGGGCTGTCGATCTTCTTCGGCGCGGAAATCCCTCAGCCGCTCGTGCACCTCGCTCATGAAGGCGTGAAAATGCACGCGGCGTTTGCGCGGTTCGTCGGTGGTCTGAAACAGAATGTCCATCAGCAGCGTCTTGCCGCGTCCCGCCTCTCCCCAAAGGTAGACGCCACGAACATCCACTTTGCGGCGAAACAGGCCGGGTTTCTTTCTCAGGTCGGCGATGAGTGCGTCGAACCGCGCGGCGACGTTCTCCTGAGCCGGATCTGCGGCCAGTTGACCCGCACGGACGAGCGCGGACAGCCGGGAAGACACGGTTTCAACCACGCTGCACCACCTCCCGAAGCGGCTGCCGGCCATGAAAGATAAGATTCAGCAAATATTTGACTGAGTCCTTACAGTCCGGGGGAAGGATGATGGAACTTTTTTGCGACACCCGGAACGATTCCATCAGCATTGCGTTACCTGCGCTTGACGGATTTTTCTGATCCCGCATGCTGTTGCCAGTGCGGGGATTAGAAACGTGCGGCACGGGCTGATTTTTGCGATTTCCCTGATCTGCGGGGTCGGAGCGGCGGTGGGCGGCGCCGGTGCGGTGACGATTTCGTCCGATGCGCGGCTGACCTTGCCGGAATTCGCGGCAAAGACCGGGCAGGATCCGGACCTCTTCGAAAAGCGTTATGCGGCGACCGGCATGATCGTTTGCTCGGGCGTCTATTCGACGGCCCAGCTCACCATCCGCAACGATGTCGTGACGACGGCAGCTCATGCTTTCTTCGATGCAGACGGAAGCCCTCGGGGCAGTCTTTCGGAGTGCACCTTCAATGTCATGGTCGAAGGAAAGCAGAAGGCGATCGGGCTCGATGTCAGTTCGCTGCGCGTCGGCTCCCGCAATCCTTACGCGGTGGCGCCGGTTCACGACTGGGCGGTGATTCGGCTGGCCGAAGCCGTGCCCTCGGCGCAGCCCTACGCAATCGGCAATCCGGGACCTGTCGGCATGCCGATCGTGCTCCTGGCCAACCGCCATCGCGGCTGGGTGCATGACGGCCTCAAGGCCATCGAGCCCTGCGCGATTCGAATCGAGCGCCGCGTCGACGCGAAGAGCGCGCGCGAGATTGCCATCGATTGTTCGGCAGGCGAGGGCGCTTCGGGCAGCGCGATCATGTCGCCGGGCGCCGCAACGACCATGGTCGGCATTTATGTCGGCTGGCGGTCCACCCATCCGGACCGGCCGGGCCCGTTTTCCTCGACGCATATGAATTTCGGTGTGGCGATCGAAGGCCCGTTCAAACTGGCGCTTTCCGCCATGACCGCCGAGCCGATCCTCGAAGCAACGCGCGCGCCCAAGGAGCACGCTTCGGCGACCTCCGCCGCTGTTGTTCACTGATCGAAGCCGGCAGCGGGTCAAGGTCAGACTTCGCGTTCCTGCATCAGCTTCTTGATCTCGATAATGGCCGCCGCCGGATTGAGGCCCTTGGGGCAGACATTGGCGCAGTTCATGATCGTGTGGCAGCGATAAAGCCGGAAGGGGTCTTCCAGCGTGTCGAGACGTTCGCCGAGGCCTTCGTCGCGGCTGTCGATCATCCAGCGATAGGCCTGCAGAAGCGCGGCCGGACCGAGATATTTCTCCCCGTTCCACCAATAGCTCGGGCAGGCGGTGGTGCAGCAGGCGCACAGGATGCATTCGTAAAGACCATCGAGCTTGTCGCGGTCTTCCGGTGACTGCTTCCACTCGGTGTCGGGCGGCATGGTCTCGGTCTTGAGATAGGGCTCGATCAACGCATGCTGGCCGTAGAAAGCCGACAGGTCCGGTACGAGATCCTTGATCACCGACATATGCGGCAGCGGATAGATCTTGAGGACGTCCGAGCCGACATCGTCCATGCCCTTGGTGCAGGCCAGGGTGTTCGCGCCGTTGATGTTCATCGAGCAGGAACCGCAGATCCCCTCTCGGCAGGAGCGGCGGAAGGTGAGCGAGGGATCGATCTCGTTCTTGATCTGGATAAGACCGTCCAGAATCATCGGTCCGCAATTTTCGCGGTCGACATAATAGGTGTCGATGCTGGGGTTCTCCCCATCGTCCGGGTTCCAGCGGTAGATGCGGAATTCCGTCAGGCGGGCGCTGTCCGGTTTCGGCCAGACCTTGCCGGGCTTGATCCTGGAATTCTTCGGCAGCGTGAATTCAGCCATGTCGGATCGTCGTTCTCTCGAGGGCGCGAGGCCTTAAAGGGGTCGGTCCCGATGACATATGGGACCGGACACGGGACATTTCAGTAAACGCGCTTCTTCGGCGCGATGTATTCGACATCGTCGGTCAAGGTGTAGGAATGCACAGGCCGGTAATCGATGTGGACCTCGCGCTTCTCGGTGTCGGCCCACGACAGCGTGTGCTTCATCCATTCGCCGTCGTCGCGGTCGGGGAAGTCCTCGCGGGCATGGGCGCCGCGGCTTTCCGTGCGGTTCAGCGCGCTCTCGACCGTTACGGTCGCCTGGGCGATCAGATTGTCGAATTCGAGCGTTTCGATCAGGTCCGAATTCCACACGAGAGAACGGTCGGAGACGCTGATATCGTCCCGCGCGGCCCACACTTTGTGGATCAGTTCCTTGCCTTCGGCCAGGATATCGCCCGTGCGGAAGACGGCGCAGTTCGATTGCATGACCTTCTGCATATCGAGGCGCAGCTGCGCGGTCGGCGTTGAACCCGAGGCGTAGCGGAAGCGGTCGAGGCGGGACAGCGCCAGGTCTGCCGAATCTGCGGGAAGGTCCGGCTGCGCCGCGCCGGGCTTGAGAATTTCCGCGCACCGCTGACCGGCGGCACGTCCGAACACGATGAGGTCGGTGAGGGAGTTCGAGCCGAGGCGGTTTGCGCCGTGCACCGACACGCAGGCGCCCTCGCCCAGCGCCATCAGGCCGGGGACGACGAAATCGGGATCGCCGTTCTTCTTCGTCAGCACTTCGCCGTGATAATTCGTCGGGATGCCGCCCATATTGTAATGCACGGTCGGCAGAACCGGGATCGGCTCGCGCGTGATGTCGACGCCCGCGAAGATCTTGGCGCTTTCCGAAATGCCCGGCAGGCGCTCGTGCAGGACGGCGGGGTCGATATGTTCGAGGTGCAGATGGATGTGATCCTTCTGCCGCCCGACACCGCGGCCTTCGCGGATCTCGATCGTCATCGCGCGTGAGACAACGTCGCGCGAGGCGAGGTCCTTGGCGTGCGGTGCGTAGCGCTCCATGAAGCGCTCGTTCTCGGAATTCGTCAGATAGCCGCCTTCGCCGCGCGCGCCCTCGGTGATGAGGCAGCCCGAGCCGTAAATGCCCGACGGATGGAACTGCACGAATTCCATGTCCTGCAGCGGCAGGCCGGCGCGCAGCACCATGCCGCCGCCATCGCCCGTGCAGGTATGGGCGGAGGTGGCCGAGAAATAGGCGCGGCCATAGCCGCCGGTGGCGAGCACTGTCGTCTGGGCGCGGAAGCGGTGAATCGTGCCGTCGTCCATCTTCAGGGCGATGACGCCGCGGCAGCGGCCTTCGCTGTCCATGATGAGGTCGAGCGCGAAATATTCGATGAAGAATTCCGAGGAATGCTTCACGCACTGTCCGTACAGCGTGTGCAGGATCGCGTGGCCGGTGCGGTCGGCTGCAGCGCAGGTGCGCTGCGCGGCGCCGCCCTCGCCGTACTCGGTGGTCATGCCGCCGAACGGCCGCTGGTAGATCTTGCCTTCCTCGGTGCGCGAGAAGGGCACGCCCCAATGTTCCAGCTCGTAGACGGCGGCGGGCGCGTTGCGGCACAGATATTCGATGGCGTCCTGATCGCCGAGCCAGTCCGATCCCTTGATGGTGTCGAACATGTGCCATTGCCAGCGGTCTTCGCTCATATTCCCCAGCGCGGCCGACATGCCGCCCTGTGCCGCGACCGTGTGCGAGCGGGTCGGGAAAACCTTGGTCAGGCAGGCGGTGCGCAGGCCCGCCGAGGACGAGCCGAGAACGGCGCGCAGGCCCGCGCCACCGGCGCCGACGACGACCACATCATAGGTGTGGTCCTGAATGGGGTACGTGGCCGGCATGTCAGGCCCCGATGCCGAGCTTGAGAAGGAAATAGAGCGCGACGCCCGAAGCGCCCCACGAGAAGAGTGTGTTGGCGCCGGAGGAGATCTTTCGGAGACCCTTCGAATGCACGTAGTCGTCGATCACGTTCTGCATCCCGATCCGCATATGGATCGCGTTGGCGAGAATGAAGAAAAACAGCGGCAGCGCGACCCACGCTGAAGCGATGGCCGCGGCCATTTCCGCATGGCTCGCATGGCGCAGCGCAACGAGGACGCCGATGAGATAGAGCGTCAGCGGGAGCAGCACGACCGATGTCAGCTTTATGAGCCAGTATTCCCGCGAGCCGGTGCCGGCGGCGCCGAGGCCGCGGATGCGGGCATGTTGCGTACGCGCGACCACATCAATCTCCGAGCAAAACGAACAGCCACAGAAGCGTCGTCAGGGCGACCGAGCCGATCAATGTGCCCTGCGCCCACAGATAGCGCGAGGCACGGTCGACCCCGGTGCCGGTGTCCCACACGATGTGGCGGACCCCGCCGATGGCGTGATGAATGAGGGACCAGCTGAGGCCGATGAGAACGAGGATGCCGAACCAGGAGCCTGCGACGGCGGCGAACAGCTCGTACATATCGGGACCGGCCAGAAGCGCACCGAGGAACACCGCGATAAGCGGCACGGCAAAATACAGGGCCATGCCCGTCGCGCGGTGAAAGATCGACATCGCCATCGTCCAGGTGAAGCGATAGATCGACAGATGCGGCGAGAGGGGCCGGTTAGGCAGGCGTCGGGACTGATCGGCCATTAGAACGATTCCGCCTTTCGTGCGGCGTTTGGTAGCGCACGAAACCGGGACTGGCAACGCAGGGCTGCTATGTGCTTTGGACTTATCCCATTTGGGAAATGTGCCCAGAATGCCTGAAAATTCAGTGCTGAGCGGTGATTAGCTCGTGGAGCTTCAAAGTCCGCTCGGCGATCTGCGCGTGAAGCCGTTCAACCATGCGCCCACGGACGGCAATGACACCGCGTTTTTCGTTCTCGGGCATCTCGAAGGCATGGATGATTTCGCGCGCTTCGGAAATTTCAGCCGGGCTCGGCGCGAACAGGCGGTTCGCGGCCTCGATCTGGTTGGGATGTATGATCGTCTTGCCGTCCATACCGAGCGCGCGCCCCTGCTCGCATTCGGCATCGAAGCCCTTGATGTCCTGGAAATCGTTGTAGACGCCGTCGAGGATGAAGAGTTTCTCGGCCCGCGCCGCCAGAACCGCCATGGACAGCCACGGCAGGACAGGGGTGCGGTCGCCGCCCGCCTTCACGGCGGTTTCGCGCACGATGTCGTTCGTGCCGAGCACGAGGCCGCGCAGGCGATGGCCTTCCGGCGTGCGCGTGGAAGCGGCGATCTTGGCGATGTCGAGAAGACCGCGCGCGGTTTCCACCATGGCCCACAGCGCGATGCCGTGCGTTTCCGGCCGGCCGCGAAGATGGCGTTCGGCGGCGAAGATCTCGTCGATCGATTCGACCTTGGACAACAGAACGGCATCGGGCCGCGCCTTGACCGCGGCGCTCATGTCGTCCTCGAAATATTCGGTGCGGGCGGGGTTCACGCGCATGACGATCTCGCGGTGGCCGAAGCCGCCGTCGCGAATCATCGCGACGACCTGGTCGCGCGCCTCGCCCTTCACCTCGTCGGCAACCGAATCCTCAAGGTCGAAGATCACCGCATCGACCGGCAGGCTCTTGGCCTTTTCCTGGGCGCGGGAGTTGGAGCCGGGAATGTAGAGGGCGCTGCGGCGCGGGCGGGGTGTGCCATTGGAGGTGTCTGTCATCGAGCAAGACCTAATCATCCGGACGTGGCGCTGCCAAGCGGCTTTGGGCTCGACAATGGGCGAAGGGCAAGCCCGCCGAACCTCTGGACCAGACGCGGCAGCTTGTCTACCAAGACGCCAAAGAGAGTGGCAGATGTTTCCTAAAGAACTCGAAGACGGCTACCGTCAGTGGCGCGACGAGCGCCTTCCCCATGAGAGGGGCCGCCTGGCCCAGCTCGCAGCGCTCGGGCAGGCGCCCATCGCGCTCATCATCGGCTGTTGCGACAGCCGCGTCTCGCCCGAGACCATCTTCTCCGCCGGGCCGGGTGAGCTTTTCGTGCTGCGCAATGTGGCGAACGTCATTCCACCCTACCGGCCGGATGGAAAGCATCACGGCACTTCGGCGGCCATCGAGTTCGCACTGGGCGGTCTTGCCGTCCCGCACATCGTCGTGATGGGGCATTCGCAGTGTGGCGGCGTGCGGGCCTATCTCAATCCGGATTTCGACAAGGCCGGCGAATTCATCGGACCGTGGATGAGCCTGATCGAAGGGGCGAAGGAGGATGCGCTGGCGCGCAATCCGGATCTGAAAGGCAAGGCACTGGAGACGGCGGTGGAAGAGGCGGCGATTCGCGTTTCGATCCGCAATCTGCGGACCTTCCCGGAAATCCAGCGCCGCGAGGCCGAGGGGCTCATCTCGATTTCGGGCGGGCACCTCGACATCGCCAACGGCAATCTGCGGGTCATGGACGAAGAGACGGGCAATTTCTCGCCCGCTCTCTGAGCGTTTCGATCGATGACGGGTCCTGCGGCGGCGCCGCAGAACCCGCTCAGGCAGCCTTTTTCAGGAAGCCGCGATTGATCAGGCTTTCGGCAATCTGCACCGCGTTGAGCGCCGCGCCCTTGCGCAGATTGTCCGAGACAACCCACATGCTGAGGCCGTTCTCGACCGTGAAGTCTTCGCGGATGCGGGAGATGAAGGTGGCGTCGTCGCCGGTCGCTTCATACGGCGTGATGTAGCCACCCGGCTCGCGCTTGTCGATCACGAGGCAGCCCGGGGCTTCGCGGAGAATGTCGCGCGCTTCGTCCGCCGAAATCGGACGCTCGAACTCGATGTTGACGGCCTCGGAATGGCCGACGAACACCGGAACGCGCACGGCGGTGCAGGTGAGCTTGATCTTCGGGTCGAGGATTTTCTTGGTCTCGACCATGACCTTCCACTCTTCCTTCGTGTAGCCGTCGTCCATGAACACGTCGATGTGCGGAATGACGTTGAAGGCGATGCGCTTCGGGAACTTGGCCGGGGTCGGCTCGTCGTTCACGAAAATGCCCTTGGTCTGGTTCCACAGCTCGTCCATGGCGTCCTTGCCGGCACCGGAAACCGACTGATAGGTCGCAACAACCACGCGCTTGATGGTCGCCGCGTCGTGCAGCGGCTTCAGCGCGACGACGAGCTGGGCGGTCGAGCAGTTCGGATTGGCGATGATGCCCTTTTTGGTGTAGCCGGCGATGGCGTCGGCGTTCACTTCGGGCACGATCAGCGGCACGTCGGGGTCGTAGCGGAACGCCGAGGAATTATCGATGACGACGGGGCCGAGCGCGGCGATCTTCGGAGACCATTCCTTGGAGACATCGCCGCCAGCCGACATCAGCACGATGTCGACCTTCGTGAAGTCGAAATTCTCGAGAGCCTGGCATTTGATCGTTTTATCGCCGAACGACACTTCCGAGCCCTGCGACCGGCGCGAGGCGACGGCGTACAGCTCATCGACGGGGAATTCCCGCTCGTCGAGGATGTTCAGCATTTCGCGGCCCACATTGCCTGTGGCGCCGACGACGGCAATCCGATAGCCCATTTTCTGCTCCAGAGATCTCAGTCCGGCCGAGCCGGTGCGCGTTATATGGGGGCCCTGAGCGGCCCGCGCCCTCCCTTAGCCCAATTTCAGAAAAACGCAATTCAGCACGCTGTTGCCCAAAGACGCTTGCGGAACATTAACCGGCGAGGGACATTGTGCCCAAAGTGGATTCTCTCCGATCGGAGCCGGTACATCATGCGCAGTCTTTCCGCCGTTGCCCTGTCAGCCCTGATGCTGTCGGGCGTATTCGCCCTTCCGGCCGTCGCGCAGGAAGATCCCGAGCTTCCGGGCGTGCGCGTGACCATCACGCCGCGTTCGTATCTGAGCCCCGGCAATCAGGTTCGCCCGCAGTCGGCGCGCGACTATGCCAAGTCGAACCTGTCGGGAAATACGTTCCTGTCATCGAACTACAACGGCGTGAAGGGCTTCGAGCGCTATCCGCTGCACGACACGCTTGATCTGCCTTACAGCAGTTCGCGTTACGTGCTCCGCGCGCCCGACCGCGTTCGCTGATCCAGCGGGGCCACAGACGCAAAACCCGGAGCTTGCTCCGGGTTTTTTTGTGTCCGAACGGGGCCATCGGAGGTCAGGCGCTGAACGCGCTCTCGGCCTGAGGCGAGGCGGGCGCCGGGACATAGCCCGACGGATAGGTCATGTCCGGGTTTTCCTTGCCGAACATGTCGCAGCATTTGACCCAGCGCTGAAGCATGCGGCCCGCGAGGGTGCGGTGATCGGGCAGGTCGAAGCCGAGGTCTTCATGCGCGAAGATTTCTTCGCGCGTCAGCCAGCGGGCCTCGGCGATGCGGTCGTCATGAACCGCGATCTGCGTGTCCTCGATAAGGATGTGGAAGCCCATGAGCATGGCGCTCGGGAACGGCCATGGCTGGCTGGCATAATATTGCAGGCGCTTCGGCCGCAGCCTGAAATTCAGTAGCATGTCGCGCGTTGCCGCCTGTTCGACCATTTCGCCCGGCTCGACGGGCGCCGGCAATATCGTCAGCGTGCGGCCCGCCGTGTCCCGGCTGCGCGCGAGCAGGACGCGGTCGGCCGTCACCGGCATGGCCAGAGCAACAAGATCGATCCTCGGAATGGATGCGTCGCGGTCCCAATCGGCCAGACCTCGCAGCATGGCGGCGAGGGCGGCGTCTTCTTCGCCGAGGAAGAAGTGCTGCGGGCCGATCTCGGTAAAGATGAAGCCGTCCGGCACGGGCGGCGCGGACAGCGGGCTGAGGTCGAGCCCGAACAGAAGGCCGTCATCGTCACGGCCGAGGAATGGCTTGCGGCAGCCTTCGAGATCGTAGGGGCGGACGCCCAATTCCTCGCGCGTCAGGCGCGCGAGGACCGACCCGGTGCGCGCAATGAGATGGCGGCCGCGCCAGAAAACGACGAAGCGGGTGTCGCTCTGGCGCGCCAGAACGGCGAGGCTTGCGGGGTTTTCGCGCAGGTCCGGTGCGCGGTCGAAATTCAGGCTGGCGAAATAGGGTACCAGACGATAGGGGCCCCGCTTCTGCGACATCGGCGATCTCCGGATTGCCCGTGAGATCTGACGCAGGGACGAGGCCCCTTCAAATCATTTGCTTTCATTGGCCGATAGCCCGGAGCTATCAAGTCCAGTCAAACGATAGGAAGTGACTTAGGCCAGTTCCTTGCCGAGGGCCGCGATGACGGCGTCTCCCATTTCGGCCGTTCCGATGGTCTTCTGCCCCGCCGACGCGATGTCGCCGGTGCGCAGCCCGTCATTGAGAACACGCGAAATGGCGCGTTCGATGCCGTCGGCGAGGTCGGTCCGGCCGAACGAATAGCGCAGCGCCATTCCGAGGCTGCCGATGACGGCGATCGGGTTGGCGACGCCCTTGCCCGCAATGTCCGGCGCCGAGCCGTGAACCGGCTCGTACATCGCGGCGCGCTTGCCGTTGATCTCCGCGCCGAGCGAGGCCGAGGGCAGCATGCCCAGCGAGCCCGTCAGCATGCTCGCGGCGTCCGAGAGGATGTCGCCGAACAGATTGTCGGTGACGAGGACGTCGAACTGCTTGGGGTTGCGCACGAGCTGCATGGCGCAATTGTCGGCAAGGATGTGTTCGAGCTTCACGTCGGAGAACTTCTCCTTGTGAAGGTTCGTGACGACCTCCTTCCAGAGCAGGCCCGAAATCATGACATTGTGCTTCTCGGCCGAGTGGACGAGGTTCTTGCGGACACGCGCCAGATCGAAAGCCACGGCGGCGATGCGCTCGATCTCGCTCGTCGTGTAGACCTGCGTGTCGACGGCGCGCTTCTGGCCGTTCGCGAGCGTCACGACTTCCTTCGGCTCGCCGAAATACGTGCCGCCCGTCAGTTCGCGGACGATGAGGATATCGAGACCTTCGACGATCTCGCGCTTCAGCGAGGAGGAGTCGGCCAGCGCCGGATAGCAGATCGCCGGGCGCAGATTGGCGAACAGATCGAGATCCTTGCGAAGCCGCAGAAGACCCATTTCCGGACGCTTGTCATAGGCGACACCCGCCCATTTGGGGCCGCCGACCGCGCCGAGGATGATCGCGTCGGCCGCAAACGCCTTCTTCATGGCGTCTTCGGAAATCGGCGCGCCGCCGGCGTCGAAGGCGCAGCCGCCGACGAGATCTTCTTCGATCTCGAAGCTTGCCGCGCCCGTCTTGCCGAGCCAGGCGATGAGCTTCTTCACCTCGGCCATGACCTCAGGGCCGATTCCGTCGCCGGGAAGGAGAAGAAGCTTGTGCGTCGCCATGTCGGGAAATCCTTGAAAAGGCTGAAAAGGAAGGTGGCGATCCCCTAAAGAACGGGGACCGCCTTTTCAAGCGATGGATGTCGCTCTCAGCCCTGCTTCTTGGCGGTGAGTTCGATCTCGACCTTCATCTCTTCGCGGTAGAGGCCGGAAACGATGTAGATGCCCGCCGCGGGGCGGATGTCGCCGAGGAATTCGCCGCAGACGCCGAACACCGCTTCCGCATCCTCGCGGCTCGTCACGAAATACTGCACGCGCACGGCATCCTTCAGGCTCGACCCGGCCTCGTCGAGTGCCTTGTTGATCGTCGCGAAGCAGTTGCGCGTCTGCTCGATCACGTTGTCCGGCATCTGCTTCGTGACCGGATCATAACCCGTGGTTCCGGCGACGAAGACCCAATCGCCCTGCACGACGGCGCGCGAATAGCCGGCGATCTTTTCGAAGTCGGAACCGGAGGAGATCAGGCGACGGGTCATGAGCGTGCTCTTTTCGTTTGTTGTGGGGACAGCAGATTGCGCCAAACGGCGAAGGGCGCAAGACCTGTTCGCGCCTGGACGGCGGTGCTAGGCAGAAGGCATGTCCGCTCTTCCGCCCGCCATCCCGCTCGACGGCGAAACGATCCGTCTCGAACCTCTCGCACCCCGCCATCTTGCCGCGCTCGCGCAGGCGGCGAGTGATGAGCGCATCTGGGGTTACTCGGTGCGCGGGGATACGGACGCCTATCTGGCGGCGGCGCTGAAAAGCATGGAGAGCGGCGAGGCTGTGCCCTTCGTGGCGATCGAGAAGGCGAACGGACGCGTGATCGGGATGTCGCGTCTTTTCGAAATCGACGATGCACACAAGCGCCTCGAGATCGGTTATACGTGGTACATACCGAAATTCTGGGGCACGAAGGTCAACCCGGAAGCGAAGCTGCTTTTGATGACGCACGCCTTCGAGGTCTGGGGCGCGCGGCGCGTGCAATACAAAATTCACTCCGCAAATCTGAGGAGCCGCGCCGCGGTCGAAAAACTCGGCGGCGTTTTCGAGGGCATCATGCGGCGGCACATGATCCAGCCGGATGGCTCCCAGCGCGACACGGCCGTCTATTCGATTCTCGACGATGAATGGCCCGCCGCGAAAGAAAAACTGCGCGCGCGCCTCGCGTGAGCTGCCTGCTCACATAAATGCGATCAGCGTTCGCCGCAGGAACGCATGGCCTTTCAGCGAGTTGTGTTCCTGAGCGGCCGTCAGCCGCAGCAATCATGGAGCGTCACATGGGCGGGACCACCGACAAGATCAAAGGCATGGCCAACGAGGCCGCCGGCAATATCAAGCAGGGCGTCGGCAAGATGACCGACAACGAGCGGCTTGAGGCCGAAGGCAAGGCGCAGGAGCTTAAGGGCGAAGCGCAGCAGACCGTCGGCGATGTGAAGAACAAGGTCAAAGGCGCCGCCAACCGCCATCTCTGATGGTCGAACTGGCGTGCTGCCGCTCCCGGTCCTCCCACGAGGGCCGGGAGTTTTTCGTTGCACTCAGGCCCAGGGGCGCGCTTCGCCGATCCGCGCCTCGTAGTCGACGATCTTCGGCGTCTTCTCCAATGTAAGGCCAATCGCGTCCAGACCGTTCAGCAGGCAATGCTTGCGGTAGGGATCGACGTCGAACTGGATCGTGCCGCCGTCCGGTCCGGAAATCGTCTGCGCCTCAAGATCGACCGTCAGTCGGGCGTTCGCGCCGCGCTCGGCATCGTCCATCAGTTTTTCCAGCTGTTCGGGCGTGACCCGGATCGGCAGAATGCCGTTCTGGAAGCAGTTGTTGTAGAAAATGTCCGCAAAGCTCGTGGCGATCACGCAGCGGATGCCGAAATCCAGCAAGGCCCAAGGCGCGTGTTCACGCGAGGAGCCGCAGCCGAAGTTTTCGCCGGCCACAAGGATTTCCGCGTTGCGGTAAGCGGGCTTGTTGAGGACGAAATCTTCTTTCTCCCGGCCGTTCTCGTCGAAGCGCATTTCCGCAAAGAGGCCCTGTCCGAGACCCGTTCGCTTGATCGTCTTCAGGTATTGCTTCGGGATGATCATGTCGGTGTCGATGTTGACGAGCGGCAGCGGCGCGGCAACTCCGGTCAGCTTTGTAAAGGGCTGCATGTCTTCGTCTCCTTCAGGTGCGCTGCGCGCTAAACATTGGCCTCGATCGATTCCATGTCTTCGTCCGACAGGCCGAAATGGTGGCCGATTTCGTGGATCAGGACATGGGAGACGATCTCGCCGAGTGTCTCTTCGTGTTCCGCCCAGTAGTCCAGGATCGGCCGTCTGTACAGGAAGATCATGTTGGGCATCTGGCCCGTCTGTCCGGTCGCGGCGCCCTGTGCGAGGCCGATGCCCTGAAACAGGCCGAGCAGATCGAACTCGTTTTCGAGGCCGAGTTCCTCGAGGGCATCCTCGTCCGGAAAATCGGCGACGCGAATAACCACGCCCTTCGTCAGTTCGCGAAAGCTCTCGGGAAGATCCGCATAGGCGGCTCTGGAGAGTTTCTCGAATTCATCGAGGCTGGGGGCGAAGGTCCTGTTCCAGTCCATATCCTGCCTGTTCTGCAGAAGTCTTGTGTCGTGCAGGGAAAAGTTCCTTGTCGAAAAAGGAATAATTTTCTAGCCCGCCTGCAACTTCTGCCGCCTTTCCTCCGTTGTCCCGCCGGAAAACATTCACGGAGGGAACCACATGACCAAATATCTCGCTTCCGCCGCCTTGGCAGCGGCCATCGCTGTCGCCGCGTTCGCCGCCCCGGCCTCGGCCCAGGTCGGCATCGGCATCAACATCGGCCCCGATCGCCCCCATTACGGCGAGCGCCACTACGGAGACCGCCATTACCGCGACCGTCGTCCGGTCCGGGTTTATTCCGGCCGCAACGCCTACAGGAACGAGTGTGAAACCCGTCGCACGGTCCGGTGGGTCAACGGCCGCAAGGTCGTCCGCACGGTTCGCGCCTGCGACTGACGTCTCGAAAGCCGGCCGCCGGAACAAGGCGGCCGGCTTGTTTTTCAGTGTCCCCAGTCGCGGATATCGACGAAGCGGCCCGCGATCGCAGCCGCAGCCGCCATTGCCGGGGAAACGAGGTGCGTACGCCCCTTGAAGCCTTGACGTCCCTCGAAATTGCGATTTGAGGTCGACGCGCAGCGCTCTTCCGGCAGCAGCTTGTCCGGGTTCATGGCAAGGCACATGGAGCAACCCGGCTCGCGCCAGTCGAAGCCCGCCGCCTTGAAGATCCTGTCCAGACCTTCCGCTTCCGCCTGCGCTTTCACATTGCCTGAGCCCGGCACGATCATCGCGCTGACGTCCCCATGCACGCTGCGGCCTTCGATGACTTTCGCGGCCGCGCGCAGATCCTCGATGCGCCCGTTCGTGCAGGAGCCGATGAAGATGCGATCGACCTTGATGTCGGTGATCTTCGTTCCCGGCGTCAGACCCATATACTGAAGGGCGCGCCATTTGGCGGCGCGGATGTTCTCGTCTTCGATGTCGTCGGGGTTCGGAACGATGCCCTGTACGGACGCGACGTCTTCGGGGCTCGTGCCCCAGGTGACGATCGGCGGCAGCTTGGCGGCGTCGAGCTTCACCTCGCGGTCGAAATGGGCGCCCTCATCGGAGTGCAGCGTGTCCCAATAGCGGCGCGCGGCATCCCAGGCCTCGCCTTTCGGGGTGCGCGGGCGGTCCTTGATGTAATCATAGGTCGTTTCGTCGGCCGCGATGAGGCCCGCGCGGGCGCCGCCTTCGATCGACATGTTGCAGATCGTCATGCGGCCCTCCATCGAGAGCGCACGGACAGCCTCGCCGGCATATTCGAGCACCGAGCCGGTGCCGCCGGCGGTGCCGATTTCGCCGATGATCGCCAGAACAATGTCCTTCGCCGTCACGCCGTCCGGCAGCTTGCCGTCGACGGTCACGCGCATGTTCTTGGCTTTTCTCTGGATCAAAGTCTGCGTGGCGAGCACATGCTCGACCTCGGACGTGCCGATGCCGTGCGCCAGCGCGCCGAATGCGCCGTGCGTCGACGTATGGCTATCACCGCACACGATGGTCGTGCCGGGCAGCGTGAAGCCCTGCTCGGGGCCGACGATGTGGACGATGCCCTGATTGCGGTCGAATTCGTCGAAATATTCGATGCCGAATTCGCGCGTGTTCTCGGCGAGCGCGGCGATCTGCGTTGCGCTCTCGGGATCGGGATTGGGCAATGTGCGGTCGGATGTCGGCACATTGTGGTCGACCACCGCCAGCGTTCTCTGCGGCGAGTGCACCTTGCGGCCGGTCATGCGCAGGCCTTCGAAAGCCTGCGGGCTGGTCACTTCATGGACCAGGTGACGATCGATGTAGAGGAGGCACGTACCGTCGTCCTGACGGTCGACGACGTGATCGTCGAAAATCTTGTCGTACAAGGTTTTGGGGGGGGCGTTGCGGGCGTTCATCTGGCGTCTCTGTTCGTTCGCTGAATAAGGAAGAGTCCGCCGGGGGCGGACGGCAGTCGCACGGTCTGGCCGCGAAAATCAGAGCGAACGGAGGCCTGCGGCGACAGCCGCGGTGAAGCGCCCGAAGAAGCGGGCGGGCAGCCGCGCGTGATCGTCGATCGCGGCAAACAGAAGGGTCGAGCGGGCCGATACCATGGCTACAATATAGCAATTCCAGAAACGGGCGGCAAATGGGCCCGGAAAACAAAAAGCGCGGCCGAGGCCGCGCTTTTGAACTTGGGTGCCGGAGGCGCCTGAAGCGCCCGGATGCTCAGCGAGCGGCCGTGCCCGTGGTCTTCTCGACGATACGGGCTTTCTTGCCGCGAAGCTCGCGCAGGTAATAGAGCTTGGCGCGACGCACCTTGCCGCGGCGCACGACCTTCAGCGAATCGATGATGGGCGAGTAGAGCGGGAACACGCGCTCGACGCCTTCGCCGTAGGAAATCTTGCGGACCGTGAAGGTCTCGTTGACGCCGCCGCCGGACTTGGCGATGACGACGCCTTCATAGGCCTGAACACGTGTGCGCTCGCCTTCGCGAACCTTCACGTTCACCTGAACCGTGTCGCCGGGGGCGAAATCCGGAATCTGGCGCTGGGCGGCAATGACCGCCATCTGCTCGCGGTCCAGCTCCTGAATGATGTCGATGGCCATAACACTTCTCCGAAGCGCCGCGCCCGACATGCGGGGGCGCTGATCCTCTGCGAAATTCGCGATTGAGCGGCGGCTATTACCCGCTTTTGTCCGGCTTGTCGACGCCTGAGGTGAGGCCCGCGACATATTTTGCGAAAAGATCGGGCCTGCGCGTCCGCGTTGCCCTCAGGGCCTCGGCCTTGCGCCAGGCCGCGATGGCCTTGTGATCGCCCGACAGCAGCACCTCCGGCACGCCGTCGCCGTTCCAGTCCTGCGGTTTGGTAAATTGCGGATATTCCAGAAGGTTCTTCTCGAAACTCTCGTCCTCGCCCGAACCGTCATGCCCCATGACGCCGGGCAGGAGGCGCACGCAGGCATCGAGGACCAGAAGCGCGGCAGGCTCTCCACCCGACAGAACGACATCGCCGACCGAAATTTCTTCCAGCCCGCACGCGGACATCACGCGCTCGTCCATTCCCTCGAAGCGCCCGCAAACGACGATCACGCCGGGACCGTTGGCGAGGGCGCGCACGCGCTCCTGCGAGATGGCTTTGCCGCGCGGCGTCATCACGAGGCGCGGGCGGTCGTCCCCGGCCGCTGCGGCGGCGATCGCCGCCGCAAGCACGTCGGGCTTGAGCACCATGCCCGGCCCGCCGCCGAAAGGGGTGTCGTCCACGCTGCGGTGTCTGTCGGTCGTGAAATCACGCGGGTTGACGGTGTCGAGCGACCACGCGCCTTCGCCAAGCGCGCGGCCCGCGAGAGAGAGGCCGAGCGAGCCGGGAAACATGTCCGGGTAGAGGGTGACGACCGACGCGCGCCAGCCCATCAGCCGCGCTCTTCGTCGAGATTCTCGGCCTCGGTGTCGAGCAACCCTTCGGGGGGCGCGATGACGATGCGGCCGCCGGAAACGTCCACGACCGGCACGAACTCATCGGTGAAGGGAATGTGGAAGCTCGGGGCGCCGGAGCGCGCGATGTCGAGAAGATCGCCCGCGCCGAAATCGTCCACGGCGACGACGGTGCCGATGTCGTTGCCCGCTTCGTCCTCGACGCGCAGACCGATCAGGTCGGAATGGTAATATTCGCCCTCATCGGGCGCCGGCAGGCGCTCGCGCGGCACGAAAAGCCGGGTGTTGGTGAGCGTGGCGGCACGGTCGCGGTCGCTCACGCCGTCCAGTTTGGCAACGAGCATGTCGCCCTGAAGGCGGGCGGAAATGATCTTGAAGCTCTGACGCCCGTCCTCGCTTTCGAGCGGGCCGTAAGCCTTCAGCGCGAGCGGGTCGGACGTGTAGGGCTTGATGCGCACATCGCCCCGCACGCCGTGCGGCGCGCCGACAATGCCGACGAGGATGCGGGCGGGAGCCATGGATCAGAGCCAAGCGATCCGGGCTCGCCTCAGGCGAGCCCGGGTCATGATTGGCTCAGGCCTCGGCCGGGGCTTCTTCAGCCGGAGCGGCCTCGGCGGGAGCGGCAGCCTTGGCAGCCTTCTCTTCTTCGGCGGCCTTGGCGGCGTCCAGGCGCTCCTGCGCCTTCTTCTTCGGCTTGGACTTTTCCGGGTTGCTCTTGGCCGAACGCTTCAGCAGGCCGCGCTCGTCGAGGAAGCGGGCGACGCGGTCCGTCGGCTGGGCGCCCTTGGCGAGCCATTCCTTGGCCTTGTCGAGGTCGAGCGTCACGCGTTCGGCGTCCTTCGGCAGGATCGGGTTGAATGTGCCGATCCGGTCGATGAAGCGGCCATCGCGCGGGTAACGCGAGTCGGCGACGACGATGCGGTAGAACGGGCGCTTCTTGGCGCCGCCACGGGACAGACGGATCTTAAGGGACATATTCTCTTCCTTCTTTCTTTCGTCATCCCGGAACCGCGCAGCGGCATCCGGGATCGTTTTCGAGTGATCCTGCGAGCGGTCCCGGAAAATTGCCCGAACCCGGATAAATCCGGGGTTCGGTAACTCATACTCAACTTGGCGACAGCCAAGTTGAGCGCAATGTCCGGGATGACGCCCGTATTTACTTCTTCTTTCCGAACGGGTTCGGGCCGAGGCCGGGAAGACCGCCAGGCGCCCCGGGGAAACCGGGAGGCAGTCCACCGCCGCCGGGCGCGCCGGGGAAATTGGGTGGCAGAGAGGGCATTCCGCCCTTCTGCAATTGTTTCAGCGCATTGGGGTCGATGCCCGGCATGCCGGGCGGCATTCCGCCGCCGCCGAACAGTTTGCCCGCCATGCCCGCAAGACCGCCGCGTCCGCCTTTGCCCATCATCTTCATCATGTCCGCCATCTGGCGGTGCATTTTGAGGAGACGGTTGACCTCCTCGACCTTGGTGCCCGAGCCCGCCGCGACGCGCTTCTTGCGCGAGGCCTTGAGAATGTCGGGGTTCTTGCGCTCCGCTTTCGTCATCGAATCGATGATCGCGATCTGACGCTTGAGCAGGGTGTCGTCGAGATTGGCGGAATCGATCTGCTTCTTGATCTGGCCCATGCCCGGCAGAAGGCCCATGACGCCCGACATGCCGCCGAGCCTCTGCATCTGCTGGACCTGATTTTTCAGATCGTTCAGATCGAACAGGCCCTTTCGCATGCGCTCGGCGGCGCGCGCGGCCTGTTCGGCATCGATCTGTTCCGCGGCACGTTCGACGAGGGCGACGATGTCGCCCATGCCCAGAATGCGCCCGGCAATACGCTGCGGATCGAAATCCTCCAGCGCGTCCATCTTTTCGCCGACGCCGATCAGCTTGATCGGCTTGCCGGTCACGGCGCGCATGGAGAGCGCGGCACCGCCACGGCCGTCGCCGTCGACGCGTGTCAGCACAAGGCCGGTAATGCCCAGAGCCCCGTCGAAGGCGCGGGCCGTATTCACGGCGTCCTGACCCGTCAGCGCATCGGCGACAAGCAGCACTTCATGCGGCTTGGCGATCTTCTTCACCGCGACGGCTTCGGCCATCAATTCTTCATCGACCGTTGTGCGGCCGGCGGTGTCGAGGATGAGGACGTCGTAGCCGCCGAGCTTCGCGGCGGTCAGCGCGCGCTCCGCGATCTGCACGGCCGACTGGCCGGCAACGATCGGCAGTGTCGCGACATTAGTCTGCTGGCCGAGGATCTGCAGCTGCTCCATCGCCGCCGGACGGCGCGTGTCGAGCGAGGCCAGAAGAACCTTCTTCTTGTCGCGGTCCTGCAGGCGTTTTGCGATTTTCGCGGTCGTTGTCGTCTTGCCCGAGCCCTGAAGGCCGACCATCAGGATCGGCACGGGCGCCGCGGCAGCCAGCGAGATCGGCTGGTTGTCGGTTCCGAGCGTGTTGACGAGTTCGTCATGGACGATCTTGACGACCATCTGGCCTGGCGTGACGGATTTGACGACCGTCGCGCCGATCGCCTGTTCGCTCACCCGCGCCACGAATTCGCGGACCACGTCGAGCGCCACATCGGCCTCGAGAAGCGCCCGGCGCACTTCGCGCATGGCCTCGCCGACGTCGGCCTCCGACAGAGAGCCGCGTCCACGAAGTCTGTCGAGTACGCCGGAAAGGCGTTCCTGCAGGGTCTCGAACATGTTTCCTCTCACCTCATCTGCGGGTCATTCCGGCATGAGGTAGGTGCCCGAACGCCCAACGCAAAGCGCGCCCGAGGGCGCATCCGCGCTGTCGGGCGTTGACCTCCGGCCTCTCGGGCCGGTCGGTTGCTCAGGCGTCAGGTCGCTTGAGAACGGTTGCGGAGGTACCCTCCGAAAGGCTGAGAGTCAAGAAAGTGAACTGCTCGGGCGATCGATCTATCTTAAGAGACGATCATGAACAGACGCAATTTCCTGAAATTCCTGGCCGCTCCCTTCGTCCTGGCCGGTGGGCTTTTCGGCTCCTCCCCGGCGAAGGCGGCCCGCGGCGCGTATTATTCCGGGCCGGTCTCCGACCATTTCGACGGCACGCAATTCTTCAATCCGGGCTTTCCGACGGACAAGAGCCGGGCCGATCTTTTTCGCTTCATGGTGATGGAAGGGAAAGAGAAATGGCCGTCGAGCTGGCCGAGCCCGTTCCGCGACGTGCCTCCGGCATCGTCGCGTCGGCTGCGGGTCACCCTGATCGGCCACGCCTCCTATCTCGTGCAGGTCGCCGGTCTGAACATCCTGCTCGATCCGGTTTATTCCGAACGGTGCTCGCCGTTCACGTTTGCCGGTCCCAAACGGGTCAATCCGCCGGGCATTGCGTTCGACGATCTGCCGAAGATCCATGCCGTCATCGTCACGCACAACCATTACGACCATCTCGACACCGACACGCTGTCGCGCCTTGTCGCGCGCGATGCGCCGCGCATCGTCACGCCGCTCGGCAACGACACCATCATGCGCAATCACGACGCGGCCGTGCAGGCGGAGATCCATGATTGGGGCGACCGGGTCGAGCTGGGAGCGGGCGTTTCCGCGATGCTCGTGCCGACGGCGCACTGGTCGGCGCGGACGCTCGGAGACCGCCGCAAGGCGCTCTGGGCAAGCTTCGTGATCGATACGCCGGACGGGCGCATCTATCATGTCGGCGACAGCGGGTTTGCGAACGGCATGAACTTCCGCGCCCACCGCGAGCTCGGGCCGTTCCGCCTCGCGCTTCTGCCCATCGGGGCCTATGAGCCACGCTGGTTCATGGAAACGAACCACATGAACCCGGCGGATGCGGTCGAGGCTTTCCGTCTTCTTGGAGCTCAGCATGCCATCGGGCACCATTGGGGCACGTTCCAGCTGACGGCCGAAGCGGTGGAGGCGCCCGAACAGGCGCTCGCGGCGGCGCTTCAGGCAGCGGACATCGCGGCGGAACGCTTCGTCGCTTTCAGGCCGGGCCAGGTGTTCGCGCTCTGACGAGCAGCCGATCGGCCGCGATGACGATCAGCATCAGCGCGCCGAGCCCAAGAGCGACCCAGAAGACATTGGCCGCGACCTGCAAGGCCGGGAGCTTTCCGAGATCGATGATCCCGTAGGGATAGGCGCCGGTAAGCGCGCCGACGATCAGCGCATAGGGCAGATAGAGCAGCGGCGGCAGCAGCATCAGCGGCAGATCGCGGATGCGCAGCACGCCGTGCTTCTGCGTCACCGCCCACCACACCACGTAAAATGTCGGCAGCAGATAGTGCAGGAACGTGTCCGCAAGCAGCCACAGACCCTGCCAGTTCTTCAGCGGCGACAAGATGAGATGGAAGAAGATCATCACGAGCAGGATGACCGCCGCCATCAGCCCCCGTGTCTGAGGCCTGCGGAAAACCGCGAGCTGTGGCGTTTGCGTGAGCGCCGACAGATAGATCAGCACCAGCGCTCCGTTCGTCAGGATGGTGAAGAACGAAAAGAACAGAACGAGCGCGCGGCCAAGGCTTGCCCCGTTCGCCATCGAAGCGGGTATCGACAGGCTGAACTGAAGTGCCAGCGCCCCGGCGCCGAACATAAATCCGCAAAGGGTCAGAAGCCGGGACAGGTGCATGGATCTCTCAGCGGGACCGCAAACGCATTGCGATCCTAAAGCTGAGAAGCACAACAAGCACGGCGAGAAAGATGCCCGCGTCCAGAAAATCGTTCTTTCCCGCCTTGATCCACCACAGATGCAAGAGGCCGAGCGGCGCAATCACATAGACGAGGCGGTGAAGCCGCTGCCAGTTGGCGCCGCCGAGCCGCCGCACCCATCCTTTGGTGGAGGTCAAAGCGAGGGGAACGAGCAGCAGAAAGGCGGCGAAGCCGACGGTGATGAAGGGCCGCTTCCAGATGTCGGCGGCGATGGAGACCGGGTCGAACCACTGATCCCACCAGACATAAGTCATCAGATGCAGGCAGACATAGAAAAAGGCGAACAGCCCGGCCATGCGCCGCAGCCGGATGAACCCGGCCTGTTTCGTGATGCGCGCAAGCGGCGTGATGGCCAGCGCAACGAGCAGAAGGATCAGCGCCCAGGTGCCGGACGAGCGGGTGAGGAACTCGATGGGATTGGCGCCGAGATCGTTCGTCGCAATGAGAACGGCCCAGCGAATGAGCGGGACAAGGCCGAGCGCGAACGCAATGGCCCACGCAATCCCGAACGGCAGACCGAGCAGGCGGGGTCCAGTGCGCCTGCGCGGCGCCGTGCGGGGAAGTGCGGTGTCGCTCATCAGTAGAACTTGGCGAGGTCCATGCCGCTGTAGAGGCTGGCAACCTGATCGCCATAGCCATTGAACGGCAGGGTCTTGCGCTTGGGCGCGAAGAACCCGTCTTCGCCGATCCGCCGCTCCGAAGCCTGGCTCCAGCGCGGGTGCGGCACGTCCGGGTTCACGTTGGCGTAGAAGCCGTATTCGTTCGGCGCCGATTTCATCCAGGCCGATGTCGGCTGCTCCGCCGTGAAGCGGATGCGGACGAGCGATTTGGCGCTCTTGAACCCATACTTCCACGGCATGACCACGCGCAGCGGCGCGCCGTTCTGGTTGGGCAACACCTTTCCGTAAACGCCGAAGGTGAGGAGCGTCAGCGGATGGGCGGCCTCGTCGATGCGCAGGCCTTCCGTATAGGGCCAGTCGATCACGTTGCGGCGCAGCCCGGTCATGGAGGCCGTGTCCTGCGCGGTTTCGAACGTCACGAATTTCGCGTTCGAGGTCGGTTCCACCTTCTTCATCAGCTCGGCAAGCGGATAGCCGACCCAGGGAATGACCATGGACCACGCCTCGACGCAGCGGAGGCGATAAACGCGCTCCTCCATCGGAGCCAGTTTGAGCAGGGTTTCGATGTCGAACATGCCGGGTTTTGCAACTTCGCCCTCGACGCTGACCGTCCACGGGCGGGTTTTCATGTCGGGCGCGTTGACCGAGGGATCGGATTTGCCGAGGCCGAACTCGTAGAAATTGTTGTAGGTCGTCACATCCTCGAACGAGGTCAGCTTCTCGTCGACCGTGAAGGCCGCGTTGCGATTTGCGGGAAGCGGCGCATAGGAGGCTTCCTGCGCGCGCGCCGCCGAACTGGCGGCCAGCGCCGCGCCGGCCCCGAGGAGCAGGCTGCGACGGTTGAAATAGATGTTCTCGGGTGTGATCTCGGACCCCGGAATGTCCTTCGACGAAAAAGCGCTCATGACGGCCTCCATGCCGTAGATGTACGCCATCTGGGGCTTTGCGGATGCACCGTGCAATCACAAAGCTGCGCGCAGCCCCGCCCGCGAAAGCTGGCGCTCGACCGTTCCTTCGCCATATAAGCGCGGATCATGAGCGCGCTCGCAAACCACGCCTTCATCAAGATGAACGGGCTCGGCAACGAGATCCTGATTCTCGATCTGCGCGACGGCACACCCTTGCCGACGCCGGAGGAAGCGCGCGCCATCCACCGATCGGGCCTGACTTTCGATCAGCTGATGACGCTGGAGCCGGGGCGCGGGACGGACTTTTCGACGACCATTCTCAACAATGACGGCTCGGAAAGCGCGGCTTGCGGAAACGGCACGCGCTGCATCGCCTGGCTTCTGATGAACGAGACCGGCAAAGACCGCCTGACCATCGCCACCAAGGCTGGGCCGCTGGTGGCCACATCCGGGAGCGCGCCGCACACGATCACCGTCGATATGGGCTTGCCCCGGTTCGGCTGGAAGGACATTCCGCTGTCGCGCGATGCGGGCGATGCGCGGGCGATTGATTTCGAGCCGGCACCGGGACTGAGCGCTCCCTCCGTCGTCAATGTCGGCAATCCGCATGCGATCTTCTGGGTCGACGACATCGCGGCCTACGACTTCGCGACCCTCGGCCCGAAGATCGAGCACGATCCGATCTTTCCCGAACGCGCGAACATCTCGCTCGCCCATGTGACGGCGCCCGACGCGCTGACATTGAAAGTGTGGGAGCGCGGCGCTGGGCTGACGCGCGCCTGCGGCACGGCGGCGTGCGCGGCGGCCGTTACGGCCGCGCGCACGAACCGGACCGGCCGCTCGGTGACGGTGACGCTTCCCGGCGGGCCGCTGCACATTCAGTGGCGCGACGACGATCACATTCTGATGACCGGCTCGATCGAAAGTGAATTCGAGGGCCGTTTCGATCCCGCGATCTTCGCCGGAACAGCGGCATGACAGTCGAGGTCGTCACCTTCGGCTGCCGCCTCAACGCCAACGAATCCGAGGCCATCCGCGCGGCTGCGCTTTCCGCCAATCGCGACAATCTCATTGTCGTCAATACATGCGCGGTGACGGCGGAAGCAACCGCGCAGGCGCGTCAGACGATCCGCAAATTGCGGCGCCTCAACCCGTCGTCCGAGATCGTCGTGACGGGATGCGCCGCGCAGGTCGAACCCGACATGTTCGCGGCGATGCCGGAAGTCTCCCAGGTGCTCGGCAATGCCGAGAAGATGAAGGCCGAAACCTGGGCGCGGCCGTTCGGTCTGGACAACGCCGAGCGCGTGCGTGTCGACGACATCATGTCGGTCAGGGAGACGGCGCTTCATCTCATCGACGGCATGCAGGGCATGGCCCGCGCCTTCGTGCAGGTGCAGAACGGCTGCGATCACCGCTGCACTTTCTGCATCATTCCTTATGGACGCGGCCCCTCGCGCTCCGTTGCGATGGGTGCGGTGGTCGATCAGGTGCGGCGTCTCGCCGAAAACGGATGCCGCGAAATCGTTCTGACGGGTGTCGATCTCACGAGTTATGGCGCGGACCTTCCGGGCACGCCGAAGCTCGGAATGCTCGTGCGGACGATTCTCAAGCTCGTTCCCGAGCTGCCGCGGCTGCGGATTTCCTCCATCGACGCGGTCGAGGCGGACGATGATCTGATCCGCGCCTTTGCCGAGGAAGAGCGGCTGATGGCGCACCTGCACATCTCGCTTCAGGCCGGAGACGATCTCGTGCTGAAGCGTATGAAGCGGCGCCATCTGCGCGCGGACGCGGTGCGTTTCTGCAAGGAGATTCGTGCGCTTCGTCCCGACATCGTGTTCGGTGCCGATTTCATCACGGGCTTTCCCACCGAAACGGAAATGCAGTTCCGCCGTACGCTCGATCTCGTCGGCGAATGCGGGCTGACGCATCTGCATGTTTTCCCGTTCTCACCGCGCCCGGGCACGCCCGCTGCCAAGATGCGGCAGGTCGGGCGCGATGTTGCGAAGGAACGCGCCGCGCGGCTTCGCGCGCGTGGCGAGGACATGCTGCGGCGGCACCTTGCCGGAGAGATCGGCCGCACACGCATGGCGCTGGCCGAAAACGAAGGCGTCGGGCGCACCGAAGGGTTCGCGATGGTGAAGTTCGCGCGCCCGGCTGAGACAGGCACGCTTGTTCCGGTGACGATTGCCGGACATGACGGAACGAGGCTTCTGGCAGCGTAATGACGGAAGAAAAGAAATCAGGATTTTTCGGCCGCCTGTTCGGTGGCGGCAAGCCCGCCGAGCCGGAAGCGATGGAGCCGCGGCAGGACGTTGTCGGCGCGCCGGAGCCGGATGCCGAGCTGCCTGCGCGGGTCGCGCTCGAGGATGTGCCTGCGCCGCTGGAAGCGCCTCCGCCACCTGCTCCGGAACCCGAGCCGGAAGCGCGCGTCATGGAAAAGGTCGAGATCGAGGATCGCATCATCCTGCGTCCCGCGGCGGACGAAGCCGAAGAAACCTTCGCGCCCGAAGTCGAACCTCCGCGCGAAAGCGGCGGCTGGTTCGCGCGTCTGCGGCGCGGGCTTGCACGTACGAGCGAAAAGCTCGGCGGCGGCATCTCCGATCTTTTCAACAAGTCGAAGTTCGATGCGGCGACGCTCGATGAACTCGAGGACATTCTCATCCAGGCCGATCTCGGCATCGACGCCGCTGCGCGCGTCACCAAGGAAGTCGGACGCCAGCGGCATGAGCGCGGGCTCGATGGCGACGGCGTGCGCGCCGTCGTGGCAAGTGAAGTCGAGAAGGCGCTTTCGGATGTGGCGAAGCCGCTCGACATCAACACGGGCGCGAAGCCCTTCGTGATCCTGATGGCGGGCGTCAACGGATCGGGCAAGACGACGACCATCGGCAAGCTTGCGCGCAAATACACCGACGAGGGAAAATCGGTCATGCTCGCGGCCGGCGACACGTTCCGCGCGGCGGCGGTCGAGCAGCTTCGCGTCTGGGCCGAGCGGATCGGCGTTCCCATCGTTACGAAGGATGTCGGGGCGGATGCGTCGGGCCTCGCCTATGAGGCGGTCGAGAAAGCGCGCGCAGCGGGCGTGGATATCCTGCTCATCGACACCGCCGGGCGGCTTCAGAACCGCACGGAGCTGATGCAGGAGCTTGAGAAGATCACGCGCGTGATCCGCAAGGTCATGCCCGATGCCCCGCATGCCGCGCTGCTCGTTCTCGACGCGACCGTCGGCCAGAACGCCATCAGCCAGGTCGAGCTTTTCCAGAAGACCGCCGGGATCACGGGGCTTGTCATGACCAAGCTCGACGGTACGGCGCGCGGCGGCATTCTGGTCGCATTGGCCGACAGGTTCAGCCTGCCCATACATTTCATCGGCGTCGGCGAAAGCGTCGGAGACCTCGAACCGTTCGATGCGCGCGATTTTTCACGCGCGCTTGTGGGACTGGATTAAGCATGACCATCAAGACCACGGCGGAAGGTGCGCCGAAGAAGCTGAACCCCTGGCTGAAATTCGCGCTCGAGATCGGGCCGCTTGTCGCCTTTTTCTTCGTGAATTCGCGCGCGGGCCTGTTCTGGGGCACCGGCGTTTTCATGGCCGCGACGGCGGTGTCGCTGCTTGTTTCGTGGCTGCTGATCCGCCGTCTTCCGATCATGCCGCTGGTGACGGGCGTGGTCGTTCTGATTTTCGGCGGGCTGACGCTCTATCTGCAGGATGAGCTGTTCATCAAGCTGAAGCCCACCATCGTGAATACGATGTTCGGTGTGGTTCTGCTGGTCGGTCTTGCGTTCGGAAAATCGCTGCTGGCCGTGGTCTTCGACGCCGCGTTCAGCCTGACGGACGAGGGCTGGAAGAAGCTCACCTTCCGCTGGGCGCTGTTTTTCTTCGCGCTCGCGATCATAAATGAAGTGGTGTGGCGCAATTTTTCGACGGATTTCTGGGTCGCGTTCAAGGTGTGGGGCATCATGCCTCTCACCTTCGTCTTCGCGCTGGCGCAACTGCCGCTGCTGCAGCGTTATGAGGCCAAGACGGACGACGCCTAACGGCTGGTCAGGCCGGCCGCGCGCGCTTCGGCGTCGACCAGCGCGTCGTTGGTGGTGGCCAGTTTTTGGCGCAGGCCTTTCCGGAAGCTCAGATCGATGGCCTGTTCGATGGCGGGTTCCCGCTCGATCAGTTTCTGCAGCGCCTGACGCTCGAATGCGAGGTAGCGCGTTTCGCTGCGGGCCGTCACCGTTGCCGTCGCGGGCATATCGGTAAGTACGCTGATCTCGCCGACGAGCGTGCCGGGGTCGCAATAGCCGACCAGAACGTCGTTGACGGTCACGATCACCTCGCCCGAAGCGACGAAAATCATATACGTCACCATCTCGCCGCGGCGGATGAGGATCGTTCCGGGCTTCACGTCGTGCCATTCGCCAAGATCGAGCAGGCGGCGTGCGAGGGGCGGCTCGAGCAGGGGAACGACGTGCTCGCGGAACATGCGCTCCTCGGGAGTAAAGTGCGCGGCGCGATTGCGGTGCAGCAGGAGCGCAAGCTGGCCGAGGTTGACGGCGACGAACAGAAATTCCCAGAACACGCTGACGAAATCGCCGATCATCACCGAATAGACGATGCTGAGAGCGCCGGCACCGATCGCGATGATGCGCAGATAGAACATCCGCGTCATCAGCATCGACAGGATCAACAGCACATAGCTGGCATGGCCGATGAGGCCCTCGGGCGAGAGGGCGGACTCGGAGATCGTCGCAAGTTCCATCTTGCCAGAATGTCTTACCGGCCCGTCACGTGCAATCGGTCATGGGCGGCGATGGCGGTGCCGCGTTCGGCCTTGGCGATTTCCGGAAGCAGCACATCGGCGAGCGAGGCATCCGTCAGCGGGCCGATATGCTTGTAGGCGATGCGTCCGTCCTTGCCGATGACGAAGGTTTCCGGGACCCCGTAGACACCCCAGTCGATCGCCGCCCGCCCATTGGCATCCGTGCCGACCGAGGAGAACGGATTGCCCATTTCCTTGAGGAACCCCAGCGCGTTGTCCGCCGCGTCCTTGTAATTGATGCCGACGAGCTGGACGCGATTCATGGCCGCGAGTCTTTCGAGCACGGGGTGCTCATTACGGCAGGGCGCGCACCAGGACGCCCAGACATTGACGACGGTGACGCGGCCATTTCCGAGGTCCGCGCGAGAGAGCCCCGGAACGGGCGAGCCGTCGGCATTCGTCAGCCCCTCAAGCGGCGCGAGCGTGAATTCGGGCGCCTCGCGTCCGATCAAGGCCGAGGGAAGCTGCGACGGGTCCCCGGCGTAAAGACGCAGGTAGAAAAGGCCGGCCAGCGCGACGAACAGGACAAGCGGGATGAGGACAACGAGGCGCCGCATCAGTCGGTCCTGCCGAGTTTTGCCTCAAGCGCTTCAAGCGCGCGGCGCTGGCTTCGATATTCCGCAAGGCTCCAGACGATCAGGCCCAAAACGACGAGCCCCGTGAATCCGTAGGCGGCGAGGATATAGCCGGAATGCGTCATCGGGCGGCCTCCGCCGCGCGCAGGCGAAGCCCGCGCAGGCGCCGTTTCATCAGCTCCGTGCGCATCAGCAGAAGATGCAGCGTCACGAACAGCAGCGTGAAGGCAAGAGCGTTCACCAGGAGCGGCGTCAGGATCGCCGGATGGATGCTCGGCCCGTCCATACGGAAAACGGAGGCGGGCTGGTGCAGCGTGTTCCACCAGTCGACCGAAAATTTGATGATCGGGACATTGATGAACCCGACAAGCGTGAGGATCGCGACGAGCCGCGCGGCCTTGGCGGGCTCGTCGAGCGCCGCCCGCAGCGCGATGACGCCGAGATACATCAGAAAGAGAACGAGAACCGAGGTGAGCCGGGCATCCCATTCCCACCACGTGCCCCACATGGGCCGCCCCCAGAGAGAGCCGGTGACGAGGGCGATCAGGGTGAAGGCCGCGCCGATGGGAGCGGCCGCCTGCGCCGCGACATCGGCGAGCGGGTGCCGCCAGACGAGGACGCCGAGGCTCGACACCGACATCACGCCCCATCCGAACATGCAGAGCCAGGCGGCGGGAACATGCACGAACATGATGCGGACGGTGTCGCCCTGCTGGTAATCGGCGGGCGCGACGAAGAACGCCTGCCACATGCCGACGACGAACAGAAGGGCGGTCAGCCCGGCGAGCCAAGGCAATGCCCGGTCGGCGAGGCTGGAAAAGCGGGCGGGGTTCGCAAGAGCGATCATCGGGCGCGATGTAGCCTCCGCCTGCGGCACTGGCAATCTCCGGTCTGTCACGAGCGCGCGGATCTGAGCGCGCCGGCCGCCGCGAGCGGCGCCAGAACAAAGGCCGCCAATGTGACGGCAAGAAGGAGCGACAGCGAAGAGGCGGCCGGATCGCCCGCGATCAGCGCGTTCGTGGTCGAGACCCCGAAGATCAGAACCGGCACCGTCATGGGCAGAACGAGGACGGGCAACAGGAGCCCGCCACGTCTGAGGCCGACCGTCAGCGCCGCGCCGATCATGCCCAGAAGCGTCAAAGCAGGGGTTCCGATCAGCAAAGTGAAGGCCGTGGCGGCAAGCGCATGCGGCGGCAGGTTCAGCATCAGGCCGAGCAGCGGGGCGATGGCGGCGAGCGGCAGCCCCGTCACGACCCAGTGCGAAAGCGCCTTGGCCAGGACGAGAACCGGCAGCGGGGCGGGCGCTGAAAAGAGAAGGTCGAGACTGCCGTCCTCGGCGTCGGCGCCGAACAGACGGTCGAGGCCGATCAGGGTCGAGAGCAGGGCCCCGATCCACAGAACCGCTGCGCCGATGCGCCCCAGCAAAACGAGATCGGGCCCGACGGCGAAGGGGATGACGGCGACGACGGAGAGAAAGAAGACCAGTGGAAGGCCGAACCCGCCGCCCGAGCGGACGGCAAGACGAAAATCGCGACGGATGAGGGCGAGAAGCGTCGAGGTCACACCGCGCTCCCCAGAACCATGCGTTTCAGGTTCGGCCATCCGAGGTCCGAATGGGTTGCGGCGATGACGATGCCCCCGGTTTCCCGGTGCGTCTCGACCAGTGTTCCGAGCCGGGAGAGCCCGTCGGTGTCGAGCGCGGTCGCGGGCTCGTCGAGAAGCCAGATGCCGCGTCTGGCGACGATCAGGCGGGTAAGCCCGAGACGCCTTTTCTGCCCGGCAGACAGGGAGGCGGCGGGAAGATCGGCGGCATGGCCGAGCCCCACGGCCTTTAGCGCCTCCGGCACGGCCGATGGATCGCCGCCCAGAAACTCGGCCCAGAACACCGCATTTTCCGTTGCGGAGAGCGCCGTTTTGACCCCGTCCGCATGGCCGATGAGATGAACATGCTCGGCGCGCGGGGTCTCCGGGTCTCCACTCTCGATCTGCACGGTGCCGGATGCGACAGGCAGCAGGCCCGCAAGCGCCCGCAGCAGAGTGGACTTTCCGGCGCCGTTCGGGCCGATCAGCACCAGCGCCTCTCCCGCCTGCAGGTTGAAGGAGACCGCGTTGAGCACGACGCGCTCGTTGCGCTCGATGCGGAGGCTTTCGGCCGTCAGGCGCACGGCCATGCTGCCCAAGTATGAGGCAGGAAGCGCCGGGTGCCCGCATTTCCTGTCTGGAAGAGTTCGAAGCTTCCGCCTATATTCCGGCCAGGCTCGACGATTTCCCCAACAGGGGAGCGGCCCCGGAAGCTCCCGCTTCCCCCGTGACGGAGTGCACACGCTCCCGCCGAGTGTCTGGTATGGAGATCAGCACTCGTGTCCACAAAATCCCTCGACAGTTTCAAATCCAAGAAAACACTCACCGCCGGCGGCAAGACCTACACCTATTACAGCCTGAAGGAAGCCGAAAAGAACGGCCTGACGGGCATTTCGCGCCTTCCGGTTTCGCTCAAGGTCTTGCTCGAAAACCTTCTGCGGTTCGAAGACGGCAGGACGGTGAAGGCCGAGGACATTCGCGCCATCGCGGCGTGGATGGCCGAACGCACATCCAGCCATGAAATCGCGTTTCGCCCGGCGCGCGTCCTGATGCAGGACTTCACCGGCGTTCCGGCGGTGGTGGATCTGGCGGCCATGCGCGACGCCATGAACGCGCTTGGCGGCGATCCGAAACGCATCAACCCGCTCGTTCCGGTCGATCTCGTCATCGACCATTCGGTCATCGTCGACGAATTCGGCACGCCGCAGGCCTTCGCCCACAATGTCGAAAAGGAATATGAGCGCAACGGCGAGCGCTACCGCTTCCTGAAATGGGCGCAGGGCTCGTTCGACAATTTCCGCGTCGTGCCGCCCGGCACCGGCATCTGCCACCAGGTCAATCTCGAATATCTGTCTCAGGTCGTCTGGACGAAGGACGAAGGCGGCGAGACGACTGCCTATTGCGACACGCTTGTCGGCACCGACAGTCACACCACAATGGTCAACGGCCTGTCCGTGCTTGGCTGGGGCGTCGGCGGCATCGAGGCGGAGGCGGCCATGCTGGGCCAGCCTTTGTCCATGCTTATTCCCGAAGTCGTCGGCTTCCGCATCCACGGCAGGCTGAAGGAGGGCGTGACGGCGACGGACCTCGTTCTGACCGTCACCGAAATGCTGCGCAAGAAGGGCGTTGTCGGAAAGTTCGTCGAATTCTTCGGCCCCGGCATCGGCACGATGGCGCTCGAAGACCGCGCGACGATCGGCAATATGGCGCCCGAATATGGCGCGACCTGCGGCTTCTTCCCGGTCGATCAGGAAACGTTGCGCTATCTCGACGAAACCGCCCGCACGCCCGAGCGGCTGGCCCTGGTCGAGGAATATCAGAAGGCGCAGGGCATGTTCTGGACGCCCGACGTCGAGGACCCTGTCTTTACGGATGTGCTGGAGCTCGACCTGTCGACGGTAGAACCATCGCTGGCCGGTCCCAAGCGTCCGCAGGACCGCGTTCTCCTGTCCGGCACAAAGGCCGGTTTCCTCAAGGCGCTGGAAGGCGAGTTCGGCAAGGCCGGCAAGACCGCCGAGCGCTTCCCGGTCGAGGGCGCGGACTACACGATCGGCCACGGCGACGTCGTTCTTGCGGCGATCACCTCCTGTACCAACACGTCGAACCCGAATGTCATGATCGCGGCGGGCCTCCTTGCCCGCAATGCGGTGGCGAAGGGCCTGAAGACCAAGCCCTGGGTCAAGACATCGGTCGCGCCGGGCAGCCAGGTGGTCGAGGATTACTTCAAGAGCGCCGACCTGCAGAAGGATCTCGACGCGCTCGGCTTCAACCTTGTCGGTTTCGGCTGCACGTCGTGCATCGGCAATTCCGGCCCGCTGCCGGAGGCGATTTCGGAATCGATCAACGGCAACGACGTGGTCGGCGGCGCCGTCATCTCCGGCAACCGCAATTTCGAAGGCCGCGTGAACCCGGATGTACGGGCAAACTATCTCGCCTCGCCGCCGCTCGTCGTCGCGTACGCACTGGCGGGCTCGCTGCAGATCGATCTGGCCACCGAGCCGCTCGGCACCGGGTCGGACGGCAAGCCGGTCTATCTCAAGGATGTCTGGCCGAGCTCGAAGGAAGTCGCCGAATTCGTCCGTGCCAACGTCACCAAGAAGATATTCCAGACCCGCTATGCGGACGTCTTCAAGGGCGACGAGCACTGGCAGAAGATTTCGGTGTCGAAGGGCCTGACCTATGAGTGGGACAATCGTTCCACCTATGTGCAGAACCCGCCCTATTTCGAGGGCATCACGCGCGAGCCCGAGCCGCTCACGGACATCGAGAATGCCCGCATTCTCGGCCTCTTCCTCGATTCGATCACGACCGACCACATCTCGCCGGCCGGCTCGATCAAGGTCGAAAGCCCGGCCGGTCATTACCTGCGCGATCATCAGGTGCGCCCGGTCGATTTCAACCAGTACGGCACGCGGCGCGGCAATCATCAGATCATGATGCGCGGCACGTTCGCCAATATCCGCATCAAGAACCAGATGCTGGCGGGAATCGAAGGCGGCCTCACCCGTCACTATCCGGACGGCGAGCAGATGCCGATCTACGACGCGGCGATGAAGTACAAGGAAGAGGGCGTGCCGCTCGTCGTCTTCGCGGGCAAGGAATATGGCACGGGCTCCTCGCGCGACTGGGCGGCCAAGGGCACGGTTCTGCTCGGCATCCGCGCGGTCATCGCCGAGAGCTTCGAGCGCATCCATCGCTCCAATCTCGTCGGCATGGGCGTTGTGCCTCTGGTGTTCGAGGCCGGGACGACTTGGAAGTCGCTCGGGCTCACCGGTGAGGAGAGCGTCACGCTCCACGGCATCGCCGAGGGGCTGAAAGTGCGCCAGATCATGACCGCCGAGATCACCTATGGATCGGGCGAAGTGAAGAAGGTGCCTTTGATCTGCCGGATCGACACGCTCGAAGAGCTCGAATATTTCAAGAACGGCGGCATTCTTCACTATGTCTTGAGGTCGCTGGCGGCGTGAGGCCGATCTCGTCCTCGTGACTGGTGAAAGTGTGCGTTTGTGGCCATTGATCCCTGAGATGAGATTAGCTGTACCTCTTCTTGGTCTGGTCCTCGGCCTGATATCGGCACCGGCCTCGGCTCAAACGCCGAGGGCGGTGCTCGAGCTTTTCACGAGCCAGGGCTGTTCCTCCTGCCCAAAAGCGGACGAGCTCGCGATGGAGCTTGCCCGCGACAAGGACGTCCTCGTTCTGACATTCCCCGTCGATTACTGGGATTATCTCGGCTGGAAGGACACGCTCGGCTCCTCCGCCAATTCCGCGCGCCAACGCGCCTATGCGAATGTGCGCGGCGACCGCAAGGTCTTTACGCCGCAGATGGTCGTCAACGGCCGCGCCTCGGCCATCGGCAGCGATCGCGCGGCGATCCTGAACGCGGTGCGGGACACGTCGGGCGATCGCGAACTTCTGTCCGTGCCGGTGTCGATCAGCGAGGCGGATGGCAAGATCGAGGTCGAGCTCGCGGGAAGCAAGGACTGCGAAAGCGAAGTCTGGCTGATCGCGGTGACGTCCGAGAGGTCGGTCCGGATCGAGGGCGGCGAGAACAAGGATCGCACCGTCAACTACACGAATGTGGTGCGGCGCATGACGCGCCTCGGCGCCTGGACCGGCAAGGCCGCGCATTTCACGGTGTCGCGCGCGGATGCGGTTCCAGGCGATGCTGACCGCTATTTCGTGCTGGTGCAGAAGGGATCGGGCTCGATGCCGGGCACGATTCTCGGCGTTCACCTCGCCTCACGTTGACCTTCGTGGCAGGCCGGCGTGCAGACAAAAAGAAGGGCCGGACAAGCCGACCCTTCTCAAAGTCCGCTGCGAATTTCTTCGCAGCCTGTACGGTTGGTCCGATCATCAACCCCATGGGGCTGGGGGGCTGGTAACAGGGCTAACGACCGGACCCCGAGGCAACGATTGGAGTGTCGCGCTGCGCTGAGGCGCGGAATTGTCCGGAAAAGGGCATTTTTGTGATGTGGTTTTATACCCTTGGTTTACCGCCAAAGGTAGAACGGAAAAGGCTTGCGTCACTTTTGTGACGGCGCGAAGATTGGCATCTCGCACGAGGTGTTCATGGGCGACGTTGTCGAGCCGATAAATCAGTTCCGGGGTGCCGGGTTTGCAAAGACAGACACGAAGATCCCGCCTCCGGCACCACAGGCCGTCTCCTTCGACCGCACAGAACTTCGCGAAATCCTCAATGTTTACGGACGGCTGGTCGCCTCCGGCGAAATGCGCGATTACGCCATCGACATGATGCGCGAGAAGGCCGTGTTCTCGCTGTTCCGGCGCATGGGCGAAGTGCCGACCTATCGGATCGAGAAGGACCCGAAGCTGCGCAACCGGCAGGGGGCCTATTCGGTCATTACGGCGACGGGGCTCATCCTCAAGCGGGGGCACGATCTGGCCCGGGTGCTTTCGGTGCTCGACAAAAGGCTCAAGCTCGTCACCAACTGATCGCTAAGCCCTCACCCGCACGCACGGCGCGCGATCCTGCGACGTCGGTCAAGGCTCCGGTTCGTAAGGCGGATCGTCCCTGTCGCCCGAGCCGAGCGCCTTTTGCATCTCGATCGTGTCGAGCCATGTCTCGAATTTGCGCCCGACGGATCTGTGCGTGCCGATCATCGTGAACCCGGCCTTCTCGTGCAGCGCGATAGAGCCGGCATTGCGGCTGTCGCCGATCACCGCGATCATCTGGCGGAAGCCCCGGTTCTCGCAATCGGCGATCAGCGCATTCAGCAGCGCGCGGCCGACGCCTTTGCCCTGCCAGACCGGCGCCACATAGATCGAGTTCTCGACGGTGAAGGCATAGGCCTTTCGCGGCCGGTAGGGGCCTGCATAGGCGTAGCCCGCGACCTCGTTTCCAGCCGCGGCGACGAGATAGGGATAGCCGCCCGACACCGCTTTCTCGAATCGGGCCTGCATCTCGGCAAGATCGGGCGGCACAAGCTCGAAGCTCGCGGTGCCGGTGCGGACGGCCTCGGCATAGATGGCGGCGATGGCGGGAAGGTCGGAGAGCTGGCCGGGGCGGATCATGGGGGCAGACCACGTGAATGTTCCCCGGACGGCGTGCGCAAAGCGCATCGCGTGATCCGGGGTCCAGAGAATATGTGCGGCGAAGCCGCTCTCTTATCCTGGCTCCCGGATCGGCGCCATACGTCGCATGGCTTGTCCGGGACACAAAAAAGCCCCGGCTTTCGCCGGGGCTCTGAATGTTCATTCGGGGTCGCTTACTCGCGATTGCCGAACAGCTGCAGCATCATCATGAACAGGTTGATGAAGTCGAGGTAGAGCGACAGGGCACCCATGATGGCCTTGCGGCCCATGACTTCGCTGTCGTCGACCGCGTCGTACATCTCCTTGATGCGCTGCGTGTCGTAGGCGGTGAGGCCCGAGAACACGAGCACGCCGACCACCGAGATGACGAACTGCACCATCGTCGAGCCGATGAAGATGTTCACCAGCGAGGCGATGACAATGCCGATCAGGCCCATGAACAGGAAGGTGCCCATGCCCGACAGGTTGCGCTTCGTCGTGTAGCCGTAGAGGCTCAGCGCGCCGAAGGCGGCTGCGGTGATGAAGAACACGCGCGCGATCGAGCTACCCGTGTAAACGAGGAAGATCGTCGAGAGCGACAGACCCATCAGGGCGGCGAACACCCAGAACGCGACCTGCGCCGCGGAGGCCGACATCTTGTGGACGCGCGCCGACAGGAAGAACACCATGCCGAGCGGCGCGAGCGCGACAACCCATTTCAGCGGGCTGGCGTAAAGCGCCTGACCGAGCGCGGTCAGTGCCTGCGCGCCGGACGCATCCTGCGTGACGGCCATCTTGAACATGCCGATCGCGACAAGGCCGGTGATGGCCAGGCCGATCGTCATGTAGTTGTAGACGGAGACCATGTAGGCGCGAAGGCCCTGGTCGATGACAGCGGCCTCCTGGCGAGCGGTGCCGCCTACGCGAGCCGTCCCATAGCGGTCGAAGTCGGACATATTCGTTTATCCCTTGCGTTATCCCGCATTCATGCGCGGGGTCTCGTTCCCCAATATGGGAAATCTCGCGAAATCGCACAAGCGTAGGTCTACGGATTTCCGGCCGCCGACCCTGACGATGTCGCGACCTGCAAATTTACAGATTGCGAAGCACTGGAGCGGGTTTGAGACGAACGAGCCGCCAGGTTCCGGCCAGCCCGAGCACGATGGTTAACACCAGCGCGAAGAGGGCGGCGCCGAGCCCTCCCACCCAGTCGAGATAAAACGCGATCTTCATGACCTGGGTCACCACGACATAGGCCGCGAGGGTGCCGGCAACAAGGCCGAACAAGGCGGTCGCAAAACCGATCATCATGTATTCGAGCGCAAACGCCCCGATGATGCGGCCCCGGGTGGCGCCGAGGGTCTTGAGGATCATCGCATCGTAGACGCGGTAGCGGTGTCCGGCGGCCAGCGCCCCGCCAAGAACCAGAACGCTGGCCAGCAAGGTCACGCCGCTCGCGCCGCGAATGGCGAGCGCAAGATCGGTGACGATTTCGGCAATGCTCGACAGCGCGTCCTTTACGCGGACGATGAGAATGGCGGGAAAGCGCGCGGCGGTGTCGCGCAGCAAGGAAAGCTCGCTTGCGGTGTCCGTGCCGTCGGGGAAGGCGAGCGTCGCGAGATATTGGTAGGGTGCACCCGCAAAGGTGTTCGGCGAGAAGACGAGCACGAAATTGATGCCGAGGCTTTCCCATTCCACTTCACGCAGATTGGCGATCTTCGCGCTGATCTCCCGGCCGAGCACATTGACCTTGATCTCGTCGCCGAGGGACAGGCCGAGGCGGCGTGCGCTCTCGGCCTCGAAGGACACGAGATTGTCGCCGCTGTAGCCCGGCTCCCACCAGGTGCCTTCCACGACCTTCGAGCCCTCGGGCGCGGCATCGGCAAACGTGATGCCGCGGTCGCCGCGCAGCACCCAGGCGGCTTCGCCCGCCGGGTAATTCTCGGTGGTCCGGCCTTTCAGCTCGGTGATCTGGCCGCGCAGCATGGGCACCTGCTCGACCTCGGAGCTGGGCGCCTTCTCCTTCAGGAAAGCGACGAAATCGCTCGCTTCGGCATTCGGAATGTCGGCGAAGAAGAAGCTCGGCGCCCGCTCGGGCAGGGACGCGGTGAGCTGATTGCGGATCGAGGAATCGATCAGGGTCAGCGCCACGAGCAGCGCAAGGCCGAGCCCGAGCGAGAGCACGACCGAGGGCGTCAGCGCGCCGGGCCGATGCACGTTCGCGAGCGCGATGCGCAGTTCGGTGCGCTTCGGGCGTGGCAGGCGCCGGGCCACGGCCATGATCGCGGAGGCCACGGCGCGGAGCACGAGAAAGATCGCGGCGGCGGCCCCGATAAATGTGAGCGCCACCACTTTCTGCGCGGCGGCCGCGACCATCAGTGCGACCAGCACGGTCAGTGCAAGGACCGTCAGAACAAGATAGCGGCGGCGCGGCAGGCGAAGTCTGGAACTGCCCAGATGGTCGCGGAAGAGCGCCGTGACCGGCAGATCGTGCGCGCGCCCGAGCGGCCACAGCGCAAAGACAAGCGCGATCAGAAATCCGAACACGGCCGCAAGGACCAACTGCACCGGCTGAAGCGAGGCCACGAAAGGCAGCGGGATGATCGCGCCGAAGGCCCATTGCACAAGGAAGGGCAACGCCGCGCCAAGGACGAGACCCAAGGCGATGCCGACGCAGGCCAGCGCCAGAATCTGGACGAGATAGATCTGGAAAATGCGGCTGCCCGGCGCGCCGAGGCATTTCAAAACCGCGATCGTCTCGCGCCGTTTCTCGATATAGGCGTTGACCGCGTTGGCGACGCCGACACCGCCGACCAAGAGGGCGGTCAGGCCGACAAGCGTCAGGAACTGGCTGAAACGGTCGATGTTCTGTTCGAGACGCTCGGAGGCGGAATTGCGCGTGCGCTCACGCCAGCCCGCGTCGGGAAAGGCGGTTTTTGCGTCCTCGGTCAGTCGTGCAAGATCGGCATCGCTGGACGCGTCCGGCGGAAGCGCAAGGCGGTAATCCCAGCGCACGAGGCTCCCGGGAACGACGAGCCCGGTCGCGTCGAGCGCCGCGCGCGTCACATACATATGCGGCGCGAAACCGAAGCCGCCGGAAAGATTGTCCGGCTCCTTCACAAGGGCCGCACGAATTTCGAGCGTGGCGTCGCCGACCTCGACCCGGTCGCCGACCTTCGCCTCCAGCCGCGCGAGCAGGGCCTGGTCCATCGCCGTGCCGAACACGCCGTCTTTTTCGGCAAGAAGATCCTGCAACGGGGCAGCCGGTTCGGTTTCCATCTGGCCGAACAGCGGATGAAGATCGGTGACGGCCTTCAGTTCGCCCAGCGCGGCATCGCCGCTCGCCGTCCGCGCCATCGCGCGAAGGCTCGCGACCGGCGAGACCGTGCCGCGCGCGGACAGGAAATCCAGCTCTTCCGGGCTCGCTTCACGATGGATGAGCTGAAAGCTGGCATCGCCGCCAAGGATGGTGCGGCCCTCGCGCGCGAGCCCGTCGTAAAGACCGCCGGCAATCGAGCCGACACCTGCAATGCTGGCGACGCCAAGCGCAAGACAGGCGATGAAGATGCGAAAGCCGGACAGCCCGCCGCGCAGTTCGCGCAGCGCAAGCCTCAGCGAGAGGCCGAATCCGGGTTGTCCGGGTTCGGGCCGGGCGGACGTCGGAACGAAGGCGCTCACGCCGTCAACACCTCGGCGGGCGCCTCCTCGATCACGCCGGAGCGCATCCGCACGACACGGTCGCAGCGCCGCGCGAGGGACAGGTCGTGGGTGACGAGAACGAGCGTCGTGCCGCGTTCCTTCGTCTTGGCGAAGAGGAGGTCGGCGATGCTTTTGCCGGTCGTCTCGTCGAGGTTGCCGGTCGGCTCGTCGGCGACAAGGATGGGCGCGCCCGGCGCGAGCGCGCGGGCAAGGGCGACGCGCTGCTGCTCGCCGCCGGAAAGCTCGGCGGGATAGTGCGATGTCCGGTGGCCGAGGCCGACTTCCTCTAATTCCTTCTCGGCGTGCTCGAAGGCATCGGCATGGCCCGCCAGTTCAAGCGGCACCGCGACGTTTTCGAGCGCCGTCATCGTGGGGATGAGATGGAAGCTCTGGAATACGACCCCGATGTTCTTGCCGCGGAACCGCGCCAGTGCGTCCTCGTCCAACGCGCCGAAATCTGCATCGAGCACGCGCACCGTCCCGGAATCGGCACGCTCCAGCCCGGCCAGCACCATCAGGAGCGAGGATTTTCCCGAGCCTGACGGACCTGTGAGGCCAACACGCTCGCCACGACCTATATGAAGGGACACGTTCTTGAGGATGTGAACTCTGGCGGCGCCGCGACCAAGGCTTAAGTTGATGTCCTCAAGATCGATCATCGGCATGTCACATTCCCGTACAGTGGAGAGGACCATATGGAGAGCCCAGCGGCGCACCGCCAGTCACAAACGCTTGGGCGCCATCGCCTCTTTGCCGCAGCCGTTTTCGCTCTTGCCGTGAGTTTCGTCGGTCTTTCGACCTCCGCCGAAGCCCGCACCATTCGTCTCGTTGCTTTGGGCGACAGCCTGACGGCGGGGTATGGCCTTAATCCCGGTGAGGCCTTCCCGGCTGTGCTGGAGAAGGCGCTGAAGGACAAGGGGTTCGATGTTTCCATCGCGAATGCGGGCGTCTCGGGAGACACCGCAAGCGCGGGCGCAGCGCGCGTCGACTGGTCGGTTCCCGACGGCACCGACGGCGTGATCCTGGAGCTTGGGGCCAACGACGCCCTGCGCGGGCTCGACCCGGCCGGAACCGACAAGGCACTCCGGCAGGCGCTCGATCGCCTGAAGGCGCGCAACATCCCGGTTCTGCTCGCGGGCATGTATGCGCCGCGCAGTCTCGGCGCCGTCTATTACGAGAAATTCGATGCGATCTACCCCAAGCTCGCCACCGATTACGGTGTCGATCTGTACCCGTTTTTCCTCGACGGCGTGGCCGGCGATGTGAAGCTCAATCTGCCGGACGGAATGCACCCGACCGCCGAAGGCATACGTACAGTCGTGGAACGGATGCTGCCGACGGTGGAGTCTTTCCTCCGTCGCATCCAGCCGCCATCCTGAACCCTGCGAATCGGTTCTGCCATGCCACGTCTGTTCACGGCCCTCGAAGTCCCCTCCGTCATCGGCGAGCGCCTGTCGTTCCTGCGCGGTGGATTGCCGGGCGCCCGCTGGATCGATGCCGAGAATTATCACGTCACGTTGCGCTTTCTCGGCGACGTGGATGAGCGCACCGCGAGCGAGGCGGCCGATCTGCTGGTCGGGGTCAAACGCGATCCCGTGCAGGTCTCGATCACCGAGCTTGGCGTGTTCGGCGGTGACCGGCCGCGCTCGATCATCGCCCGCGTGCAGCCGAACACGGAGCTGACCGAGCTTCAGGCCGAGCATGAACGGCTGATGCGCCGCGCGGGTCTGGCGCCGGAAGGGCGTAAATTCACACCGCATGTCACGCTGGCGCGGTTGCGCGATGTCAGCGCTCATGCCGTGGCCGACTGGCTGTCGCTGCGCGGCGGTGGCCCGGCCCTCGACTACGAGGCCGACCGTTTCGTCCTTCTGTCATCGCGTGCTTCGACGGGCGGCGGGCCCTACATGGTCGAAGAAGCCTATCCGCTCGGATTCGGCGTGGATGACGAAGAAGGAGAGACAGAGGATGACGAAACTCTCTGGTGAGGCGCGCGCATCGGCGCTCGCGCAGCTCGACGGCTGGGCGGAGGTGGATGGACGAGATGCGATTTCCCGCACATTCCACTTCAAGAATTTCTCCGAAGCCTTCGCCTTCATGACCCGAGTCGCGCTCGCGGCGGAAAAAATGGACCACCACCCCGACTGGTCGAACACCTACGATCGGGTCGCTATCGAACTGTCGAGCCACGATCTCGGAGGTGTGAGCGAGCGGGACACAAAACTTGCCGCAATTATCAACAAGATGGCGGCGTGATCGCGAGATGAGGGTGGGAATGGATACGAAAGGCGAGTTCGTCGGGCGGATGGACGACGACGAAACACAAGTTCGTGAGGGCTTCTGGCCCAAAATGGGTCGTTTCGCGGCCTCTGTCCCCTTTGCGGAAGACGCTCTCGCCGCATGGTACTGCGCCTTTGATCGCGATACGCCGAACCGCGTGCGCTTTACGCTTCTAGGCGCTTTGGCCTATTTCATCCTCCCCATGGATGTCATACCCGACCTCCTGCCGATCATCGGTTTCGCCGATGACGCATCCATCCTGTCGGCCGCGCTTCTGGCGGTCGGCGCCAGCATCAACGAAACCCACCGTACCGCTGCCGGTGAGGCGCTCTCACGCCTGAAGGCGGCGCGCTGAAAGTTCAGGAACCGTGTTGGTCGTTAGCAAATCCTTTCCGAAATCCCTCAATTTTTACGAATTGTTCGTAACTCCGGTCGCAAGATTCACCCTGCTCGGCAGACGCACCGCTTGCCGTGCTGTGTCCATCGCTGGCCCGTTGCCAGTGGCGAAGGGTGTTTTCGACCAGATGATTTTGCGCCGTCTCGTTCTCGCACTGCTCCTCACGGCTCACGCGCCGGATGTGTCCAATGCGCAAAACAGCCAGCAGCAGCTGCTCGGCCAGTTTTCGGACTGGAGCGCCTATACTGCCAATGGTGCGCAGGGCAAGGTCTGCTTCGTGATCTCGCAGCCGAAAAGCCGCGCGCCGGACGGGCTCAATCGGGACCCGGCCTATTTCTATGTGTCGCACCGCCCGGGTGAAGGCGTCCGCAACGAGGTCTACACGCTCGTGGGCTTTCCGCTGCGCCAAGGCTCGGTGATGGACCTGTCCATCAATGGTGCGCCGTTCCAGCTCGTGACGCAGGACCAGCGCGGCTGGTCCAACGGTCAGGACGACACGCGGATCGTCGAGGCCATGCGGTCTGGTGCGGAAATGAGTGTGAAGTCGACGTCCGGACGCGGCAATGTCACGACAGACACCTATTCGCTGCGCGGGGTTTCCGCCGCGCTGGATGCCGCAAACACGGCTTGCCCTTAAGCGCTCGGTAATTCCGATCAGGCAGGAACAAGCCGCGAGGTCATGTGTTTCCCTGTGGGGCCCGAAAGAGCCAGACAGGGAGAACATCATGAACCTCAAGATTTTCGCGCCGGCGCTTGCCACTCTCATGCTTGCCGGAACGGCTTATGCGCAGAGCCCGTCCCCGGCGGCGGACTGTAAGACGGGCGATCTGAACTGCCCGACCCCGATGAACCAGGACAACACCGCTCCGGTCGGAACGGGCCGTTCCGCCACGGAAGCGGGTAATCCCGACGGTACCGGAATGGGCGCCGGTGGCGCGGCAGGCGCGGGCGGCATGTCCGAGCAGGGCACTCCGGCCGAGCGGAACTCTCCGGCCGCTCAGGAAACCAACCCGACGGTCCAGCCTAACGACCAGGGCAGCAGCAAGTAATTTTTCGGCAAGCCGAATCGCGGGGCCGTCGCCTTCGGGCGGTGGCCTCGTGCTTTTTGAACGATTTTACCTTATATGAGCGGCAATGCTGACCTCTGCCGCCACCATAGACGCCGTTCCGGCGATCTCATCGCCCATCGTCCCATCTCTCGTCGGGATGACGCGAAGTGAAATCGCGTCCGCCCTTGAAGCGGCCGACGTGTCGCCCCGCGAGGTGCGCATGCGCGCCGCCCAGATCTGGCACTGGATCTATCATCGCGGTGTCACGGATTTTGCGGCGATGACCAATATCGGAAAGCCCCTGCGGGCCGTTCTCGAAGAACGTTTCTCGCTTGCGCGTCCCGAAATCGTCACCCAGCAGATATCGACCGACGGCACCCGCAAATGGCTCATCCGCCTCCCGCCGCGCGCCGACGACACGCGCCCTCACGAAGTCGAGGCGGTGTACATACCCGAGGCCGACCGCGGAACGCTTTGTGTCTCCTCGCAGGTTGGCTGCACGCTCGCCTGCACGTTCTGCCATACCGGCACGCAGACCTTGGTGCGCAATCTGACATCGGCCGAAATCGTTGCGCAGCTCGTCATCGCGCGCGACGCCATCGGCGACTGGCCGGGCATGGAGCGCTCGAAAGAAGGCCTTGTTCCCGACGCCGAGCGCGCCGTGACGAACATCGTTTTCATGGGCATGGGCGAGCCGCTCTACAATCTCGACGGCGTGAAAGCGGCCATCGAGGTCATGTCGGACGGCGAAGGGCTTTCGTTGTCGCGCCGCCGCATCACGGTCTCGACCTCGGGCGTGGTGCCGGAGATCGAGCGCCTCGGCGCCGAAAGCGGGCCGATGCTGGCGATTTCTCTGCACGCGACGCGCGATGATCTGCGCAACAAGCTCGTTCCGCTGAACAAGAAGTACGACATCAAGACGCTGCTTGAGGCGTGCCGTGCTTATCCCGGCGTGTCGAACGCGCGGCGCATCACGTTCGAATATGTGATGCTGAAGGGCGTCAACGATTCGGATGCGGAAGCGCGCGAGCTGGTTCGCCTGTTGAAGGGCATTCCGGCGAAGATCAATCTTATTCCGTTCAATCCCTGGCCCGGCACCCAGTACGAGTGCTCCGACTGGGAGCGGATCGAGGCGTTCTCGGAAATCGTGTTCCGCGCTGGCTATGCCTCGCCGGTACGCACGCCGCGCGGCCGCGACATTCTCGCCGCCTGCGGCCAGCTCAAATCCGCAACCGAGCGCCTGCGTGCGCGCGCGAGGCTGGCTGCGGAGTGAACCTCCTTCTTCGTCTTTTTCTGATTCCCATCGGCTACATCGCGGCGGTGCTGACCGCCGCGTCGACCGCGGCTCTGATCGAATGGCTGCGTGCCTACGGGCCTGTCGCGCATGATCCGGCGGCGCTCAGCATAACCGGCATGATGGTTGTGACGGACTGGATCGTGCTTCTTGGTGTGATCGGCTACACGGCGGCCATTCCGAGTCTCATCGCCATCGGCGCGGCTGAGGCCTTTTCGTTGCGGAGCGCGCTTTACTTCTGCGGTGCGGGTCTTGCGGTGGCGTTCATCGCGAGCGTGCTCATCGAGCCCGGAATGCTTCCGCCCTTCGTTGCTGAGCCTGCGGTCGCGGCCGCATCCGGCATTGCCGGTGGCCTTGCCTACTGGATTTCGTCTGGCCGCTGGTCCGGTCCGAGCCGCAAAGCGGAACCTCCTGCCGCCTGAGGCCGTTTCCCCGTGCCGGCTTCCGGTGTAGAGGAAGCATGGGGCATCCGGAGGGTATCATGTCGCCAATCTTCACGCGCATCCGCGCATTCGCCGCGGCTCTCATTTTCGGCGGCCTTGTCGCCGGTTGCGGCGTCAACACGATCCCGACGCTGGACGAGCAGGTTAAAGGCCAGTGGAGCGAGGTGCAGAACCAGTACCAGCGCCGTGCCGAGCTTATTCCAAACCTCGTCGAGACCGTGAAAGGCTTTGCCGCGCAGGAGCGCGAAACCCTGACCGCGGTCGTCGAGGCGCGCGCCAAGGCCACCCAGATCACCGTCAACGCCGAACAGCTTGCCGATCCGGAAGCGGTGAAGCGCTTCCTCGATGCCCAGCAGCAATTGTCGGGCGCGCTGGGGCGTCTCCTGGCGGTTTCCGAAAACTATCCCGAGCTGAAGTCGAACCAGAACTTCCTTGCCTTGCAGTCCCAGCTCGAAGGCACCGAAAACCGGATCGCCGTTGCGCGGCGCGACTACATCCAGTCGGTGCAGGCCTACAACACGGAAGTGCGTACGTTCCCCGGCCGTCTCTGGGCCTTGATCTGGGGCGCCTCGCCGAAGGCAACGTTCGAGACCGCCGCTGAAAACCAGACCGCGCCGAAGGTGCAGTTCTGAGACGATGAAAACCTTGCCCCGCATCCTGAGGCGAGCCCGCAGGGCTCGTCTCGCAGGATGGGCCGAGAGTGCGGTGATTGCCGCTCATCCTTCGAGACGCCCGTTGCGCGGGCTCCTCAGGATGAGGGCGGTGGGCTTTGTGGTCGTGGCTCTGCTCGGCCTTTCCGCGCCCGCCTTCGCCCAGACCTTCCCGGCGCTGACGAGCCGCGTCGTCGACGACGCGAACATTCTCGACATCCCGACCGAGGCGGCCATCGAGCAGAAGCTCGCCGAACTGGAGAAGAAGACGACCAGCCAGGTCGTCGTCGTGACGCTGCCCTCCCTTCAGGGCTACGAGATCGAGGATTACGGCTACCGCCTCGGGCGCGAATGGGGCATCGGCCAGAAAGACAAGGACAACGGCGCGCTCCTCATCGTCGCGCCGAACGAGCGCAAGGTCAGGATCGAGGTCGGCTACGGGCTCGAAGGATCACTGACCGACGCCGTGACATCCGTCATCATCCAGAACGCGATACTGCCGCGTTTCCGCGCGGGCGATTTTGCGGGCGGCATTTCGCGCGGTGTCGACGACATCGTGCAGGTGGCCGAAGGCGACACCGAATATGCCGAGCGCGCGGAGCAAGCCCAGCGCTCCGACACCGACGGTTCCGACATGATATTCCAGATCATCATCTGGCTGTTCATCGCGTTCTGGCTCTGGCGTCTGTTCTCCCTCAATTCCCGAGGCGGCAAGCGCAATGCGCGCGTGCGCCGTTCGTCCGCACCGTGGATCATCCCGACCGGCATGGGGACCGGGATGGGCTCCGGCTGGGGCGGCGGGTTCGGCGGTGGCGGCGGTTTTGGAGGCGGGGGTGGCTTTGGCGGCGGTGGCGGCGGTGGCGGCGGCTTCGGCGGCGGCGGTTCTTCGGGGAGCTGGTGATGGACAAAGCCGAACTCTCACCGACGGATCTCGAAAAGATCGCCAAAGCCATCGGCGAGGCCGAGACGGCTACGTCGGGCGAAATCTTCGTCGTCGTGGCGCGTCGGGCCGACGATTATCGGCTTGTCCCGGTGTTATGGGCGGCCGTCGCGGCCCTTGTGCTTGTCTGGCCGCTCTTTCTGTTCACGCCGCTCGGCATGGCGACGATCCTCTTGGTGCAGGCTGCGATTTTTGCGCTGTGGTGCGTGGCGCTGACGCCGGATGCGATACGCCTGCGCGTGGTGCCAGGACCGCTTGCGGCGGCGAATGCCGAACGGGCCGCGCGCGAGCAATTTCTCTCGCACGGCGTCCACACAACGAAGGCGCGTACCGGCGTTCTGATCTACGCCGCGCTTGTCGAACACCGCGTCGAGATCGTCGCCGATGACGGGATCGCCGAAAAGGTCGATCAGACCGAATGGGACGCGATTGCCGACACCGTCATCGCTGCTGCACGAAGCGACAACCTTTCCGGCGGGCTTCTGAGCGCTGTCGGGAAAGCAGGCGAGGTGCTGGCGCGGCATTTCCCGCCGCAAGCCGGGGATCGCAACGAACTGCCAAATCGCGTGGTGGAACTCTAGCGCGACCCGTCTCGCAGACGCCACAGACGGGCTATACTCAGGATCAAGGCCCCGCAGAACGGGCCGCAACAGGATGGCCAAGTGACCGACGTTCTTCCCCCGAAATCCCCGCCGGAAACACGCCCCGACAAGGCGCCTGTCTCTTTTGCCGCGCAATTGTTCGGGCGCACGCCGGTCGAGGATCGCGCCGGACTGAAGCCGCAGGATCTCGCGGTCCTGGCCGATGCTGCATGGCGGCACCTTCAGAAGCGCTCTCCCGAACGGCACGACCTCAAGATATTCAATCCCGATCTGCCGGGGCTTTCGGGCATCACGGTGGTCGAGGCCATTAACGCCGACATGCCGTTTTTGCTGGATTCGACGATTGCCGAACTTGCTGCGCGCGGAATTGAAGCGCGACTGGTCGCCCATCCCATCCTCGGCGTGGAGCGTGACGACGACGGCGTGCTGACGCTCTTCGAAGGCGAACTGCACGGCGAGGACACGGCGCGCGAAAGCCTGATACATCTGCACATCGACCGCGTGGACGACGACGGCGAGCTCGCCGATCTGCAGGCCGAACTCGACCGCGTCTATGAGGACGTCCGTGTCGCAACGCGCGATTTCAACGCCATGCGCAACCGCGTGGCCGACGAGCTCGCCGAGCTTGAGCGCAGCCCGCCGCCGGTGCCGGAGGAGGATGCGCTTGAGGCGCTGGCCTTCCTGCGATGGCTGATCGACGGCAATTTCATTTTCGTCGGCCTGCGTGATTACCGCGATGTCGAGAATGCGCTGTCCAACACGCCCGACACGGCGGTGGACACGGGCCTTGGCATCCTGCGCGATCCGGAAGTGCGCGTGCTGCGGCGCGGCACCAAGCTCGTCGCGATGACGCCGGAAATACGTCAATTCCTGAAGGAGCCGGTGCCGCTCATTGTTACAAAAGCGTCGCTGCGCTCGCGCGTGCATCGGCGCTCGCACTTGGATTATATCGGCGTCAAACGTTTCGCGCCGGACGGATCGGTCACCGGCGAATTGCGGATCATCGGGCTTTTCACCGGAGCCGCCTATTCGCGCACCGCCGAAACCGTGCCGCTCATTCGTCGCAAGCTGAAGCTCATCACGCGCCATGCCGGGTTCGATCTCGGCTCGCATTCCGCGCGTGCGCTGGCGAACATCCTGGACACCTATCCGCGCGACGAACTGTTTCAGGTCGATGTCGATACGTTGTTCGATTTCTCGATGCAGATTCTCGCGCTCTATGAGCGCCCGCGCGTGCGTGTTCTCGCGCGCACCGATCGTTTTGACCGCTTCGTGTCCGCGCTCGTTTTCGTGCCGCGCGAGAAATACGATTCGAATGTGCGCGCGCGCATTGGAGAGCGCCTCGCCGAAGCCTATGGCGGCCGCGTTTCGATCTTCCATCCGAGCTTCCTCGAAGGTGTGCCTCTGACGCGGGTGCATTACATTATCGGGCGCTATGAAGGCGCGACCCCCAAGCCCGATCTTGCAGCGCTCGAGCGCGAGATTGCCGCCGAGACCCAGACCTGGGCCGACCGGCTGCGGGACGCGCTGTGCGCCTCGGGGGAAAGCGCCGAAGGGCGCCGCCTCGCGGCCCTGTATGGGCGAGCGTTCGATGCCGGATACCGCGAGACGTTCCTGCCTGCGCAGTCGGTCGAGCATGTCGTGCGGGTCGAGGGATTGTCCGCGGAGCACCCGTTCGCCATCTCGTTCGACAAGATCGCGGGAGAGGCCGAGCGCATCTCGCTGAAGATATTTTCTCTCAACCGCTCGCTGCCGCTGACCGAGAGGGTGCCCATCCTGTCGGACATGGGCTTCGTGGCCGTCGAGGAGCGCACCTACGATATCGGTCTTCCGGACCGGAAAGTGTACCTTCACGACATGACGCTCGCGCGCGCAGCCGGAGGCGTCATCGACGTGGACGCGCATGGCGACGGGTTGACGGCGCTGGTCGCGGCGCTTGCCGCCGGCAAGGCCGAAAGCGATCCCTACAACGCGCTGATTCTCGAAGCGGGGCTCGACTGGCGCGGCGCCGCACTGCTCCGCGCGATGTCGCGCTATCTGCGGCAGGCCAACATTCCGTTCAGCCATAATTACATGGCGGCGGTGCTCGTCCGCCATGCCCCCATTGCGCAACACATCGCCGATCTGTTCCACGCGCGCTTCGATCCGGCAAAGGAGGCGGGCCGTGCTGACGCGCAGGCCGCGATCCGTCAGGACATTGAGGACCAGCTTGCCGCCGTCGACAGTCTCGACGAGGACCGCATCATCCGCCGTTTCGTTAATCTCGTCGAATGCATGCTGCGAACGAACTATTTCCAGCGTACGGGCGAAACGCTTCCGCGCGAGGTGATCTCGTTCAAGCTCGACGCAAAAAATCTCGACGGATTGCCGGAGCCGCGGCCGCTGTTCGAGATCTTTCTGTCCTCGCCGCGTGTCGAAGGCGTGCATCTGCGATTCGGACGCGTCGCCCGAGGGGGCATTCGCTGGTCCGACCGGCCGGAAGATTTCCGCACGGAAATTCTCGGGCTCGTAAAGGCGCAGCAGGTGAAGAACGCCGTCATCGTGCCGGTTGGCGCGAAAGGCGGTTTTGTGCCGAAGAAATTGCCTCCGGTCGCCGACCGCGCCGCCTGGCTGGCCGAGGGCACGGAAGCCTACCGCATCTTCATTTCCGCGCTTCTCGATCTGACCGACACGCTTGAGGACGGTATGATCGTCCATCCCGCGTTGACGGTGCGTCATAACGGGGATGATCCCTATTTCGTCGTTGCTGCGGACAAGGGAACGGCCACCTTTTCCGATGTCGCCAACGAAATCGCGCTCGATCGCAGTTTCTGGCTCGGCGATGCGTTCGCGTCCGGCGGCTCGGCCGGGTATGACCACAAGAAGATGGCCATCACCGCGCGCGGCGCCTGGGAAGCGGTGAAGCGCCACTTCCGCGAACTCGACAAGGATATCCAGAGCGAGCCGTTCACGGTCGCCGGTGTCGGCGACATGTCCGGTGATGTGTTCGGCAATGGCATGCTGCTGTCGCGTCAGATCCGTCTTGTCGCAGCGTTCGACCATCGCGACATTTTCATCGACCCGGATCCGGACGCGGGAAAGAGCTGGGCGGAACGCAAGCGGCTGTTCGATCTGCCGCGTTCGAGCTGGCAGGACTACGACAAATCCCTGATCTCGCAAGGCGGCGGCATTTTTCCGCGTTCCTCCAAACGCATCGAGCTGACGCCGCAGATCAAGGCGTTGACCGGCCTCGCGGAAGACGCCGTGACGCCGCAGCAGTTGATGTCGGCGATCCTGAAGCTCGATGTCGAGCTTCTGTTTTTCGGCGGCATCGGGACTTATGTCCGCTCCTCGGAGGAAAGCGACGCGGAGGCGGGCGACCGTTCGAACGATCACATTCGCATCACCGGCCGGGATGTGCGGGCGACGGTGATCGGCGAAGGCGCCAATCTTGGCATGACGCAGTGCGGACGCGTGGAAGCGGCACAGAACGGGGTGCGCCTCAACACCGATGCGATCGACAATTCCGCAGGCGTCAATACGTCGGACTATGAAGTCAACATCAAGATCGCGCTGACACCGGCGCTCGCGGATGGGCGCCTTCCGCTCGGTGCCCGCAACACGCTTCTAGCCAGCATGACGGACGAGATTGCAAGTCTCGTCCTCGCCAATAATCACCGGCAGACGCTTGCTCTGTCTCTCGCGTTGAAGCGCGGGGCAGAAGACCTTGGTTTCGAGCAGCGGCTGATGCAGATGCTGGAGGCAGACGGTCTGCTGGACCGCGATGTCGAGTTCCTGCCAGACGATGCCGCGCTTGCGCGCCGCGCACGCGAAGGGCTCGCGCTGACGCGGCCGGAACTCGCCGTGCTTCTGGCCTATGCCAAGAATGCGCTGTTCTCCGAACTGCTCGACACAGGCGTCCCGGACGATCCGTATCTCGGGCGAGAGCTTGCTCGATATTTCCCTGCGGCCTTGCGCGAACCCTATCGTACCGACATCGATCATCACCGCCTGCGCCGCGAGATCATCGCGACGCGGCTCGTCAATGCGATGATCGATCTTGGAGGGCCCTCCTTGCTCGCGCGCCATCAAGGCGCGAGGGTTGAGGATGTGGCCGCGGCGTTCGCCGCAGTGCGTGACAGCTACCGCATCAACGATCTTCTCGGCGCGCTGGATGCGCTGGATGCGAAAATCCCCGGCAGCCTTCATCTGGAACTCTACGCACTGGTGCAGGATCTCCTGCTGTCGCGGATGAGCTGGTTCCTGCGCTATGGGGCGCTCGGCGAGGGGCTGGATTCGGTCGTCACGCGCTTCCGCGACGGGCTCGACGCGGTGCGCGATGCCTTGTCGACGGCTCTGTCGCCGGAAGCGGAAGAAGAGCGTCGCAGCCGTGCGGTGCAATTGTCGGCGGCGGGTGTGCCGGACGATCTGGCTCTGTGGCTCGCAAGCATTGCGGCGCTCGAAGGCGGGCCGGACATCGAGCTTGTGGCCGAGGAGGCGCGTGCAACGATCCCGGATGCGGCCGAGACCCTGTTTGCCGTGCATGACGGTTTCGGCATGGGAACGCTGCGCAATGCGGCCGCCGAGATCGAGACATCGGACTATTTCGAGCGCATGGCGAAGGACCGCGCTCTCGGCGCGCTCGCCTCGGCGGCACGCACGATCGCGGTCGCGGTCGCGCAGCACGGCGTCGGGCAGGAAGCCTTCGAAGCGTGGTCCGTGGCGGTTCCTGCAAGCGCATCCACCAAAAAGGCGTTCGCAGACATTGCGCGATCCGGTGTTACGCTTGCAAAGCTCAGCGTTGCGGCGGATATGCTGGGAGACCTCGCAACCTCCTGATCAGCAAGGCTTCATGACCGCTTCATCGACTTCCGGAGCCTATCCCGGCCGTTCGGCTGTTACGGGCTGGATCCTGTTCGACTGTGCGACCCAGCCGGTCTTTACGCTGATCACCACCTTCATCTTCGCGCCGTTCTTCGCCGCGCGTCTCGCGGAGAGCCCGGTCGAAGGCCAAGCGCTCTGGGGCTTCGCAACCGGGGCTGCGGGGCTTGCGATCGCGCTGTTGTCGCCCGTTCTTGGCGCGGTGGCGGACGCGGCCGGGCAACGCAAGCCGTGGATCGCGGCGTTCTCGGTGCTCATCGTCACCGGCTGCGCGTTGCTCTGGTTTGCGGTGCCGGGAGCGGAATATTCGGTTCCGCTTGCGATGTTCGCCTTTGCCATGGCAACAATCGGCGCGGAATTCGCCGCCGTCTTCACCAACGCCATGATGCCGACGCTCGTGCCCCCGGAAAAACTCGGGCGCCTGTCGGGAACGGGATGGGCGGTCGGTTATGTCGGTGGTCTTTTCAGCCTCATCGCAATGCTGGTCTTCTTCGTCGCCAACCCGGAGACCGGCAGAACGCTTGCAGGCCTGTCGCCGGTCTTCGGCCTCGATCCGGCGGCGGGCGAAGGCGACCGCGCCGCAGGGCCCCTTTCGGCGCTCTGGTATCTCGTCTTTGTCCTGCCGCTCTTCCTGTTCACGCCCGACACGCCGCGCCTTCAGGCGGTCACGACGGCGATCTCGCAGGGCCTCTCGACGCTGAAGGCGACCATCGCCAGCGCACGGAGCCAGAAAAATGTCTTCACCTATCTGCTCGCGCACATGATCTACGCGGACGGGCTCGTCGGGCTCTTCGCGTTCGGCGGTATTTACGCGACGGGAATTTTCGGCTGGTCGACGACCGAGATCGGCTCGTTCGGCATTCTGCTCACGATCACCGGCGCGCTGGGGGCCTGGCTCGGCGGCAAGATCGACGACCGGTTCGGCCCGAAAGCGGTCGTGCTCGGCGCGATCACGGGTCTCACCCTCGCGAGCATCGGCATTCTCTCGACGACGGCGAATTCCATCCTGTTCGGCATCGAGGTCGCGCCGCCGGTCCCGGGCGATGGTTTGTTCGCGGCACCGGCCGAGCAATTCTATCTTCTGTGCGGTCTGCTCATCGGCGCGGTCGCCGGACAGCTGCAGGCGGCCTCTCGCACGCTGCTCATCCGCATTTCGCCGGAAGAGAAGATCACCCAGTTCTTCGGGCTCTATGCCCTGTCGGGGAAGGTGACGAGCTTCCTCAGTCCCGTGCTGGTGGGTGTCGTGACGGCGCTCGCCGCGAGCCAACGCGCGGGCATGACCGTCCTGATCGGCTTCTTCGTGGTCGGGGCGATTCTTCTGCTGCTGGTGAAGGTGCCGCCCGCGCGCCGTGCCTGACATGAGCCTTGAAACAGAAACGGCGCCCGAGGGCGCCGTACATATTCAAAAGTCTCGAAATACTTAGCGGTACAGTGCGCCGACGATCTGATGGGCGGTGTCGATGCGGTGGGAAAACTGCGTCTCGGCGACGACAGCGCCGGTATCAGGAGCGAACGGCACGAGCGCTGCGCCAAGAAGAAGTGCGACGATCAGATTGCGCCAAACGCGCGTCCCCATACCCTGCATCGAAACCCCGTCCCCTGAACCCAAACCTTCGAGCCCCCAAGCTCGGAAGGGACGTTAGACAGGGATGTTCGCCCTGTCACCCCCGCTTGGTGTAGTATTCCACGGTCAGTGTCGAAAATGCCGCACCCCGGTGAACACCATGGCTACTCCGTGGGCATCCGCGGCGTCGATAACCTCCTGATCCCGCACGGATCCTCCCGGCTGTATCACTGCGGTTGCGCCCGCTTCCGCTGCAACGAGAAGTCCATCCGCGAAGGGAAAAAATGCGTCCGATGCGACGACGCTGCCTTCCGTCCGCGGCGGGGCACCGGCGCCGGCCAGCTCCTTCGCCTTTTCGACGGCGATTCGTGCGGAATCCACTCGGCTCATCTGACCGGCGCCGACGCCGACGGTCACGAGGTCCTTTGCGAACAGGATGGCGTTGGACTTCACATGCTTGACCACACGGAACGCGAATTTCAGATCTTCGAGTTCCTTGTCGGTCGGCGCGCGCTTCGTGACGACGTTCAATTCCAGATCGTCGATCACGGCATTGTCGCGGCTCTGCATCAGAAGCCCCCCCGCGACCGTCTTTACGGTAAGCCCGTCGGCGCGCGCATCGGGCAGCGAGTCGGTGACGAGAAGGCGAAGATTTTTCTTTGCACCGAGGATGGCGATGGCCTCCTCGGACGCGCCGGGCGCGATGATGGCTTCGGTGAAGATCTTGATGATCTCGCTGGCCGTTTCCTTGTCGAGCGGACGGTTGAGCGCGATGATGCCGCCAAACGCGGAGACGGGATCGGCCGCGAGCGCGCGGCGGTAGGCCTCCGCGAGTGTTGCTGCCTCCGCGACACCGCAGGGGTTTGCGTGCTTGACGATGGCGCAGGCCGCGGTACGCACGGGATCGAATTCGGCCACCAGCTCGAACGCGGCGTCGGTGTCGTTGATGTTGTTGTAGGACAATTCCTTGCCCTGCATCTGCTTCGCCCGCGCCACGCCGGGGCGGTTGTCCTGCCCGCGCCACAGGCTGCCGGTCTGGTGCGGGTTCTCGCCATAGCGCAGAACTTCCTTCAGCGAGCCCGACAGGGCGCCGTAGGACAGCGCGCTCTCGCCGGTATGGCGCGCGAAATAGCCCGAGATCGCGGCGTCATAGGAGGATGTGCGCGCGAAGGCCTTGGCGGCAAGCGCCTGGCGCAGCTTCAGCGTGGTGGCGTTCTTGTTGGCCTTTATCTCCGCCAGCACGCGTTCGTAATCGCCAGGATCGACGACGACGGTCACGAAGGCATGGTTCTTTGCCGCGCCGCGGATCATGGCCGGGCCGCCGACATCGACATTCTCGACCATCTCGTCGTGGGGCGCGCCACGCTTCAGCACGTCCTCGAATGGGTAGAGATTGACGACGAGAAGATCGATCGGCGCGATGTCGTGTTCTTTCGCAGCGCTTTCATGCTCCTCATTGCCGCGCACCATCAAAAGACCGCCGTGGACGGACGGGTGCAGCGTCTTCACGCGGCCATCCATCATTTCCGGGAAGCCCGTGACGGAAGACACATCGCGCACGTTCAGCCCCGCTTCCGCGAGGGCCTTTGCGGTGCCGCCGGTCGAGATCAGCTCGACGCCGCGGTCCGCGAGCGCGCGTGCGAAATCGATGAGGCCGGTCTTGTCGGAAACGGAGAGGAGAGCACGGGCGATCGGGCGTTCGGTCATCGGTTCCACATCTGTTGCGGGGATCGACAGGGCCTAGCACGCAAGAGCGGGCTTTGGCGACAGTGCCGCGCCTTTCAGGAGGGGGCCGGCGCTGTCCGCCGCAGCGACCAGGTCACGCGTGCGTCCGCTTGCATGCCGGGCCGTATGACGATCTGCGCCGAGCGGCGGGGGCCGGAGGCATCGCCGTGAAAGACGCTTTCTTCCAGCGCGATCGTGTGGTCCTCGGCCGCGAAGACCCACAGATCGTCGTCGGGCAGAAGAAGCGCGATGCTGCGCCCATCCTCGAGCGGCTGGGCGCGCAGATCGGGGTGCAGGTGGAAGGCGAGGCGCATGTCCGCGGATGTCTGCGAACGCCCCGCAACGGGTTTCAATGTGTCGACGCCTTCAAGCAGGCTGCCATCGGCCGCGAGGCGCACGGTGCGTTCGTGGATCAGCCCGAAGCGGCGCGCGTGAAGATCGTGGCTCGCCCGCAGCAACGTGGCCGACGGGCCGTTCTCGCGTCCGATTTCGATCATGCGGGCCTGGCTATGTCCGGGCCAGGCAAAGCGGCGCGCCGGCGTGCCAAGCACCGCCGTAGAATGCGCTGCGGCGCTCCGGGCGGTGCGCTGTTCATCCAGATCGCTGCCGTCCGGGGTTCCGCAATTGACGATGAGGCGCGCGGCCTGCGTGCCGAATTCGAAGGACAGCGAGCCCGCATGGCCCTGGCGCGCCGGTCTTCCGGTGTCCATGATCAACACGGCGTTCTGGCCCTCGAGGCGCTGGTAGAAGCTGTGCGCGGCGTTGAGCACCGGGCGCCCCTTGGCGTCGTCGAGGCCGAGCGCGATCTCCAGCCGCTCGCGATCGGTCGCGCCCATGCCGTTGAACAGCGCAAGCGTTCCGTCGGCGTGGCGGAAGGCGCGCAGCATGGGCAGCATGCGGTCCAGGCTTGTCATCAGCGCGGCGGGCGGCGGCACATCGCGGCGCCCAAACGTTTCGCGCAGGGTCAGAAGATCGAGCGTCAGCACAACAAGATCGTGCGGATTGCGTGTCACGACGCCCCCGTCCGGCAGGATCACGCGCGGCAGATCCTCGACGAGCCGTTTCGATGCGGAGGCGACGAGACGTGGATCGTCAAGACAGAGCGCGCTCTGGATGAGCGCGATGTCCGCGGAAAGGCGTGCAATGCCCGGGAAAAGAAAAGGCTGCCTGCGTTTGAGGCGCAGCGTCTGGCTTTGCAGAAGGCGGATGAACTGCACCGCAAAAGCGGGCTCGGCGTCGATCAGAAGAACGGGCGCGTAGGTCAGCCAGTTGATGAGGCGGCGCGCGGTGACCGCAGGGCGGTGCGCGATGCGCGGCAAGGAAGCCTGCGCCCAGTCTTCGATCAGCGAGCGGGCGAAAGCGCGGGCGAGGGCGGTGTCGGCAGCAGCCAGATCGGCGAGAACCTCAAAGCCGTGAAGCCTCTGCGCCCATGATGCGTCGGGAGGTGTCTGCGCGAAAATGGACGCGCCGCCGCAATCGACGCTGCTGCGTCCAAAGGTAAATACACCGCTGTAAAGCTGTGCCGCCTTCTGCGCATTGCCGCGGATGAAAGCGGGCGGCGTGGCTGTGAGCCGTCCAGGCAAAGGCGCCGTCCCGCGCGTCAGGCGGCCGGGCAGGATGCGCGCGAGAAGACCGCCCGCATCTGTCGGGACGAGGCCGTGGTGCATGTTTCGGTTCATCACGTCGGTCAAGGCCGACTGCTCTCCCAAAACAGGCGCTCCCGCAGCGCCATAATCGTTAACGTCAGGCCATACGCCGCAGCCTTGCCGCGTAGAAGCCGTCCAGTCCCGCCATTCGAGCCTCAGAATGTGGCAGATGCGAGGGCAATGTACGTAATTCGCCCAGTTTTGTCACAAACTCTTCATGTCCGCCGACTTCATCCGGCAAGATCGGATCGCGCTGCAGCGCCGGATTGCGTTCCAGCAGAGCCAGTATCTGTCCTTCGCCTTCTTCCGTTTCGAGCGAGCAGGTCGAATAGACGATCATTCCGCCGGGCCGGACGAGCCGCGCGGCCGCGTCGAGCAGCCGGGCCTGAAGCGCCGCGAGCTTTTCGATGTCGTCTGCCGTTTTCAGCCAGGCGACATCGGGATGGCGTCGGATCGTGCCGGTCGCCGAGCAGGGGGCGTCGAGCAGGACGGCGTCGAACGGTCCGCCGTCATAGGTGGTCGCGTCGGCGGTCACGGTCTTGGCCGAAAGGCCGAGACGCTTGAGGTTTTCGGACAGACGCCTCAGGCGCGGCGCCGAGCGGTCCACGGCGGTGATGTCGGCCCCGGCCGCCGCCAGTTGCGCGGTCTTGCCGCCGGGCGCGGCGCAGAGATCGGCGATCTTCTGGCCGGGCGCGGCGTGGAGCAGTTTTGCGGGCAGGGCCGCGGCGGCATCCTGCACCCACCACGCGCCGTCGTTGAAGCCGGGAAGTTCGGGCACCGGGCCGTGCGGCACAAGCCGGATGGTGCCGGTCGGCAGAAGCGTGCCGCCGAGCTGTTTGGCCCATTCCTCCGGATCGCGCGGGGCGGTGATGTCGAGCGCGGGTTCGGTGCGTTCGGCGGCCGCAATGGCAAGGGCGGTCTCCCGGCCCCATGCCGCTTCGCGCCGCTGCGCGATCCAGTCCGGCACGTCACGCACGGGGTCGTCGAAAGCAGCGGCCAGCTCGTCGCGTTCGCGGGTCACATTGCGCAGCACCGCATTGACGAGCGGCGCAAAAGGCCGCGCGGCGCGGTCGCCATTGGCCTGGTCGACCGCAAGGCCCACGGCGGCGTGGTCCGGCACATCCATCAGTAGAATCTGCGCGGTGCCCGTGAGAAGAATGCTCTCCAGCGCGCCGCGCGGATCGAGCGGTTTTCGGAGGAATTTTCCGATGACGGCGCGCAACGAGCCGAGACGGCGGAGCGTCGCTCCGGCAATGGCGCGGGCGAGCGCCCGGTCGCGCGGTTCGAGCGAGGCCAGCGGGCCTTTCGGATCGTCGAGCGCCTCGTCGAGTGGGCGCCCGCGCTGGAGAACGCCATGGACAAGATTGGTCGCAGCACGGCGGGCCGCGAGCCCCTGCGAAACGGAGGTCGAATTCATGGGCGCGTTATGCACGCCGTCCCGGAAATCGCGAAGCGTTTATCCGGGACGGGCATCGAGATCAGGATCGGCGTTCAGCCGCGTGGCTCAACCCCAGGGACCGCGTCCAGCGCCGCCGTCGCCGCCGAACTGGTTCCAGGGACCGCCCGGCGCGGTTTCGACGAAGCCCCGGCGCGGCGTCTGCCCCATCGTGCCGGCGAGGGCTTCGAGGGCCGCAATGCGGTTTGCGGTGTTCGGATGCGTCGAGAACAGATTGTCCATCCGCTCCCCCGAAAGCGGGTTGATGATGAACATGTGTGCCGTGGCGGGGTTGCGCTCGGCTTGCATGTTCGGACGCGCATGCGCAGCGCCCGCAATCTTGTTGAGCGCCGATGCAAGCGCGAGCGGCTTGCCGCAGATTTCCGCGCCGCCTTTGTCGGCTTCGTATTCGCGCGAGCGCGAGATCGCCATCTGCACGACCATCGCGGCCATCGGAGCAAGGATCATGATGGCGATGGTGCCGATCATGCCGATGCCGCCATTGTTGTTTCCGCGGTTGCCGCCGAACAGGAAAGCAAAATTCGCCAGCATGCCGATGGCGCCCGCGAGTGTCGCGGTGATGGTCATCGTCAGCGTGTCGTAATTCTTGATGTGCGCCAGTTCGTGCGCCATGACGCCTTCGATCTCGTCATAGCTCAGCGCATTGAGAAGCCCGGTCGTCGCGGCGACGGCGGCGTTCTGCGGGTTGCGGCCCGTCGCGAAGGCGTTCGGCTGCGGGTTCTCCATGATGTAGACCTTCGGCATGGGAAGGCCCGCATTCTGCGCCAGCCGCTGCACCATGGTGTAATATTCCGGCGCGGTGCGGGCATCGACCTCGCGCGCGCCATACATGCGCAGCACCATATTGGCCGAGTTCCAATAGCTGAAAGCGTTCATCGCGAGCGCGACGAAGAAGGCGATCATCATGCCGCCCGAGCCGCCGATCAGGTAGCCGATGCCCATGAACAAGGCCGTCATGCCGGCAAGCAGGATGGCGGTCTTGAAATAGTTCATTCCAGTCTCCTCTGCGGCGCGCTTTGCGCGCGCCTTTCGAGACCTATATGTGGAAAGGCGAAATTGCGCTGCAAGAACGCGCGAGGAGAGAATCGGACATGCCCGAGGACGGCCAGGAGTTCGAAAAGCCCAAACCGACGCCGGAAGCCGAGCGCGCTCTGGCCGAAGCGGAGGCGCGCCGCAAGGCAGCCGCCGAGGCCCCGTCCGCGCCGCGCGAATACAAGGGCCGCAAGGGCCCCGAACCCGTCCGCTACGGGGACTGGGAAGTGAAGGGCATTGTCAGCGATTTTTGATGCCGCATGCTTTCGGCGGATTGCCCGGCCGGCGCGCCGCTGGTAGTTTTGCCTATTCTTGAAGCAGCAGAGGGAGGAGAGCGAATGACATTGCGACGCCGTGTTCTCATCCCGGCTGTGGTCCTCGGCTAGGCCGGACCCCGCGACCGCGTTTTCAGGTCGCCGAATTCCCGATTTTCGATCCGACGCTGCCGCTCCCGCACGGGATGCGCAGCCAATAAAGGCCGGTCTTCGCGCCGGAAACATGCCATGAGCGCTGTCAAAAAACAGCGGGCGGATGCATTCCGCTCCGCTTTCGCCTTCTCGTTCCGCCATTGGCGCCGCCAGCCGGGGCAATTGTCCGTCATCGTCGGCGCGATCCTGTGCTCGACGCTGGCCGACATCTTCATCCCGGTTTTTGCCGGGCGGATCGTCGACGCCATCGCAGCGACCGGCCTGCCGCGTGACGAGGCGCTGCGGGCCGCGCTCGTTGCGCTTGGTGCCCTTGCCGGGCTCGGCCTGCTCGGTCTGGTCACGCGCCAGATCGCCTGGCACGGCATCATCCCGTTCACGCTGCGCATCATGTCTGATGTCGGACAGGACGCCTTCCGCCGCGTTCAGCGCTTCTCCTCGGACTGGCACGCCAACACCTTCGCAGGCTCGACGGTCCGCAAGATCACGCGCGGCATGTGGGCCTTCGACACCCTGAACGACACCATCTTCCTGGCGATGCTGCCGTCCGTCTGCGTGCTTGTCGGCACGGTTGTCCTGATGGCGATCTTTTCGCCTCCTCTGGGCGCGGTGATGGCCACGATCAGCCTGCTCTACATCGTCATGACGGTTCTGCTGGCGACCCGCTGGGCGGCGCCCGCGGCGCGGTTGTCCAACCAGTGGGACAGCCGCATGGGCGGCGTGCTTGCCGATTCCATAACCTGCAACCCCGTGGTGAAGAGCTTCGGCGCCGAGGCGCGCGAAGACACGCGGCTGTCGAAGGTCGTCGGCAAGTGGCGTCTGCGTACCTACCGCACCTGGGCGCGCTACACCTGGGCCTCGGGTGTGCAGATCGCCGTGCTTCTCCTGCTGCGGCTGTCGCTCGTCGGCGGCGCCATCCTCTTGTGGTGGCACGGCCGCGCGACGCCGGGCGATGCGGCCTATCTGCTGACCACGTCCTTCGTGCTCCACGGCTATCTGCGCGATGTCGGCATGCACATCAATCACCTGCAGAAATCGGTCAACGACATGGAGGAGCTTGTCGACATGCAGGCTGCGCCGCTCGGCATCGAGGACCGCACGGGCGCCGTGCCGATCCGCGTGAACGGCGGCGAGATCCGCTTCGATCATGTCGCGTTTCATTATGCCGGACACGACACACCGCTCTACCGCGATCTCGACATGACAATACGCGCGGGCGAGCGCGTCGGTCTTGTCGGCCATTCCGGCTCGGGCAAGACGACGTTCGTGAAACTGGTCCAGCGTCTGTACGACGTGACCGGCGGCCGCGTTCTCATCGACGGGCAGGACATCTCGCATGCGACGCAGAATTCGCTGCGCAGCCAGATCGCGATCGTCCAGCAGGAGCCGATCCTGTTCCACCGCACGCTGGCGGAGAACATCGCCTATGCCCGTCCGGATGCGGGCATGGACGAGATCGAGGAGGCCGCGCGTGCCGCAAATGCTCTCGGCTTCATCGAGCGTCTGCCGAAGGGCTTTCAGACCATGGTGGGCGAGCGCGGGGTGAAACTTTCCGGCGGCGAGCGTCAGCGCATCGCGCTTGCGCGTGCGTTCCTCGCCGACGCGCCGATCCTCATTCTGGACGAGGCCACGTCGAGCCTCGATTCCGAATCCGAGCGCCTGATCCAGCAGGCGACGGAGCGTCTGATGCAGGGGCGGACGGCGATCGTCATCGCCCATCGCCTGTCGACGGTGCGCGGCCTCGATCGCATTCTCGTCTTTGCGAACGGCGAGATTGTCGAAAGCGGCCGGCACGAGGATCTGGTGCGCCGCCCGGACGGGCATTACCGCCGCCTCTTCGAGACACAGGCCGAGGCGGCTCTGGTGTGACGCATTGCCCTGACAGGGATCGTTCTCCGCTTCTGGAACGTTATAGCCCGCGATGAACGATCCCGCCGGTCCTCCCGCACACAAACCCGCTGCGCCGGGCGCTCCACGCCGCTCGCATGCCGGAACACTTTTCCTGCGCCTTCTCCTCGGTGTGGTGGCGGTGGCTGTCGGCACATTCGTCTATGTCGACTGGCGGGCGCCGCTCGACCCTTCCGCGCCGCCGCATCTGTTCACGCCGTTCCAACTCGGCCTGATGCAGGTCTTTCCCGCGCGCTGCCCGGCCGCGCTGGCACGGGCCCAAAATCTTTCGTTCAGGCCGACCCCGCGCCCGATCGAGAACGGGTGCGGCTATCCCGATGGGGTCACGATCACGCGATCGGAGATTTCCTATGGCGGCGGCGTTCTGCTGCGCTGCCCGGCGGCGGTCGCGCTCGTCATGTGGGAGCGCCATGCGCTCCAGCCCGCCGCGGAAGAAGCCTTCGGTCGCCGTGTCACGAGCGTGCGTACGTTCGGAAGTTATTCGTGCCGCAACGTCTACCACCGGGAGAACGCGCGCCGCTCGCAGCACGCGACGGCGAACGCGCTCGACATCGCCGGTTTCACGCTCGCGGGCGGGCGCAGCATCAGCGTGCTGAACGACTGGAAAAAAGCCGGGCCGGAAGCCGGTTTCCTGCGCGCCGTCCGCGACGGGGCCTGCCGCTTCTTCGGCGCGGTGCTCTCGCCCGATTACAACGCGGCCCACGCCGATCATTTTCATTTCGACATGGGCCGCTGGATGACGTGCCGCTGAAGCGGCGCGTCAGGCGTGCTGCTTGTTCTGGCGGTTGTTCACGAGATCCTCGACGACGGCCGGATCGGCGAGCGTCGTCGTGTCGCCGAGGTTGCCGAAATCGTCCTCGGCGATCTTGCGCAGGATGCGGCGCATGATCTTGCCCGAGCGCGTCTTGGGCAGGCCCGGCGCGAACTGGATGATGTCGGGCGAGGCGATGGGGCCGATTTCCTTGCGGACCCACTGGACGAGCTCCTTGCGGAGATCGTCCGACCCCTGCTCGCCCGCCATCAGGGTCACATAGGCGTAAATACCCTGACCCTTGATGGCATGCGGATAGCCCACAACGGCCGCCTCCGACACTTGGGCGTGGGACACGAGCGCACTTTCCACCTCCGCCGTGCCGAGGCGGTGGCCGGACACGTTGAGAACGTCGTCGACGCGTCCGGTGATCCAGTAATATCCGTCCTCGTCGCGGCGGCAGCCGTCGCCTGTGAAATATTTGTTCTTGTAGGTCGAAAAGTAGGTTTCCTCGAACCTTTTGTGATCGCCGTAGACGGTGCGCATCTGGCCGGGCCACGAATCCGTAATGACGAGATTGCCGGCGCCCGCACCCTCGACGACCTGCCCTTCGGCATCCACGATTTCCGGTTTGACACCGAAAAAGGGCTTGGTGGCCGAGCCGGGCTTCAGCGCGGTCGCGCCGGGGAGCGGGGTGATGAGGTGGCCGCCCGTTTCGGTCTGCCACCACGTGTCGATCACCGGGCAGCGGCTGTCGCCGACGACCCGGTAATACCATTCCCAAGCTTCCGGGTTGATCGGCTCTCCGACGGTCGCAAGAAGCCGCAGTGAGGCGCGGGAGGTCTTCTTGACGGGCTCGTCGCCCGCGCCCATCAGCGCGCGGATTGCGGTCGGCGCGGTGTAGAAGATGTTGACCTTGTGCCTGTCGACCACCTCCCAGAAGCGCGAGGTCGTCGGATAGTTCGGCACGCCCTCGAACATGAGCGTCGTCGCGCCATTGGCGAGCGGTCCATACAGAACGTAGGAATGGCCCGTCACCCAGCCGACATCGGCAGTGCACCAGTAGATGTCGCCGTCGTGATAGTCGAACGACATCTGCTGCGTGAAGCTCGCGAAGACGAGATAGCCGCCGGTTGTGTGCAGCACGCCCTTGGGCTTTCCGGTGGAGCCGGATGTGTACAGAATGAACAGCGGGTCTTCCGCGTTCATCTCCTCGGGCAGGCAGTCGGTTGAGACCTTCGCGGCGGCCTCGTGGTACCAGACATCGCGCCCGGCCGTCACATTCACCTCGCCTCCGGTGTGGCGCACGAGGATGACGCTTTTCACGCCTTTGCACTTCTCAAGCGCGGCGTCGATGTTTGCCTTGAGCGGGATCTTGCGCCCGCCGCGAATGCCTTCGTCGGCGGTGACGACATATTCGGACGTGCAGTCGTCAATACGCCCGGCGATGGAATCGGGCGAAAAGCCGCCGAACACCACCGAGTGCACCGCGCCGATGCGGGTGCAGGCCAGCATGGCATAGGCCGCTTCCGGCACCATGGGCATGTAGATCGTCACGCGGTCGCCCTTCTTCACGCCCTGCGCCTTCAGCACATTGGCGAACCGGCAGACCTCTTCGTGAAGCTCGCGATAGGTGATGTGGCGCGTGTTGCCGTTCGGATCGTCCGGCTCGAAGATGATGGCAACCTGATCGCCGCGCTTTTCGAGATGGCGGTCGACGCAATTGGCCGAGACGTTCAGCGTGCCGTCCTCGTACCATTTGATCGAGACATTGCCCGGCGCGAACGAGGTGTTCTTCACCTTCGAATAGGGCTTGATCCAGTCGAGCCGCTTGCCGACCTCGCCCCAGAACCCGTCGGGATCGGAGACAGAACTCGCGTACATTTCATCGTATTTTGCGGCATCCGCAAAGGCGCGTTTGGCCCATTCCGCTGTGACGGGGTGGATTTCCGACATGCTTTCCTCCGTGTGCCGGACCGCTGGCGCGATCTTCTTGGCGCCGATTATGGACAGGCGCGCGAACCGCGCAATACGACGGAAAGTGTAGTCGGAGCAAAAACAAGCGGTACGTGTTGCAGCGAACATCCGCTCCGGCCTGGCCAGTTCAGGCGGTGTGGCCGGTATAAGCTGCCGGCCTCAGAACGCCTTGAAGGTGATGATGGTCCGCGTGTCCTGAATGCCGGGAATGTTCTGGACTTTCTCGTTCACGAAGTGCCCGACATCGGTCCCGGTCGGCACATAGAATTTCGCCAGAAGGTCGAAATCGCCCGCGGTCGAATAGATTTCGGAGGCAATCTCCGCATCGGCCAGCTTGTTGGCGACGTCATAGCTCTTGCCGAGCTGGCATTTGATCTGGACGAAAAACGTGAGCACGAAAGCCTCCGCGAAGCGGCGTCAAACTGGCGAAAAGGGTTTGCGCTGGCAAGTCCGGATTGAACGAAGGCCACCCCTCGCGGGTCAGTGTCCGCTGAACACGAGCGTTCGAATCGGCAGAATGGCCGCCTGCATCCGCAGCAGCATGGCATGGACAATGCCCACGGCATCGACCGCGTGGAGCACGAGACCATAGAACGTGCCGGTCTCCTTTGCGGCGATGAGGTCGTGATTGCTGGTATAGGCATTGGCGATGCAGCTGCTGCCGGGCGTCACGCCTTCGAGCCCGCCTTCGTAGAGCGGTTCAAGGAAGACGAGGATCGTCCCAGGCCGCACGACCTGCTGGGCATCGACCAATTGTTCGCCGCCGCGGAACTGGCCGGCGGCGATGAAGTCCTGCACGCCTGTGACGACCATCGGAATGACCGTCCACGGCTTTGAAATGCAGGTCACTTCGGCGAGCATGCCCACCTTCATCACCTGCGCCTCGATCTGGCCGAAACCAGCGGTGAGTGCCTTGCGCCCCGCACCTTCGGGAATGAGCACACCGGCCGGGCGCATGAACGGATTGACGACATCGCCGACACGCAGCGCGAACTGCTCGACGCGCCCGCTGATGCCGGCGCGCACGATTGTCTTCGAGAGATCGACCTCGGCCTGCGCCAGTGCCGCTTCGGCGCTCGCCTTCTGCGCCGGCAGAAGAGAGGAGATGCGCGCTTCCGCAGCCTCTTTGGCGGCCGTTGCAGCGGCGATGGCGCCTTTGCGCCCTTCGAGCGAGGTTTGCAGCTTTTCGATGTCCCGCGCCGCCACCGTGGCAGCGTTTCGCCGGAAAAGCTCCTGCTTGGTTTCGAGTTCGTCGAGGTCCTGCTGGTAGGCGCTGGTGGCCTCCTGGATCCTGCCCTCCGCGGCCGCGATATCGGAGCGTGCCACGACAAACGAGGCCTCGACCTCGGCGATCTTGCGGCGCGCCGCCTCGGCGGCGGCTTCGTGGGCGCTGCTGTCGAGCCGGAAGATCGGCGTGCCCTCTTTCACGTCGCCGCTCAGGCCGACAAACACTTCCGCGACCCGTCCGCTTGCCTCGGGGACGATCGGCACCGTGCGATAGAAAAGGGTCGCGCTCGTCGTCGACGGGTGAAAGTAGAAGATCACCGTGATCAGGGCGACGGTCAGCATCACGCATGCGGTGATGCCCCAGCGGAGCTCGAAGAACACCGAATAGAGCGTGATCTCGCGGCCGAACCGTTTGCCCTGTCCGTACCGGCGATAAAGGTAATCTGGCAGGATCGTCAGCAGGGAACAGAGGAGAAGCTCCAGCATGGCTACCTCTCGGCCGCGGCGGCGGTGAGCTGCGGCGTCTGCCCCTGCTCGATGTCATCGGCTGCGGCGGCCGCGGCGGGATCGTCCGGCACCTCGTCGGCGCCCTTGCCGGGCGCGATGCCCGCGATCTTCTCAAGAGATCCCGCCATCCGGCCGAGCGGCCCGCCGAAATCCGGCAGGTCGATCAGCGCGAGAAGGAGGCCCGCCACCCAGAAGATGTGGATGTGGGTGAACAGAGCGAGCAGGCCGAGCACGGCCACGATTTCGAACTGCAGCTTTTTGGATTTGTGCGCGATGCGTTCGGGAAGCGTGTGCAGACGCAGGAACAGGATTCCGACGCCAAGAATGGCCGCGATGAGGACGAACCAGACCACCACCATGAGAACGTCGGTCTCGCCCGGAGCGACAATGAATGCCGGCAGGTGGTGAGGCGCAGCAGGATGAACCGACGCGGCCATATATCCAGCCTCTCGTCCGGGCTGTTTCGACTTTAGGATGATACACGGGCCGCGACTCCTCCACAACGGGGCAAGGGCGGTAGCCGAAAAAATGAAAGCCCAGGCTCCGGCGCTCAGGGCTGCGCGTTGACCCCGAAACGGGTGCGGTGCCGGCGAACTACGGGCCTGGGCAATTCGTAACCCACCAGTAGGCTGCTTCTAGAAAGCAACCGGAGTGGACCGGCGGAGTACATCCGTCCGTCCGGTCACATCGCCAACTCAAAGCCCCTAAGGGCGATGCGGCGATGCCTCTCTGTCTAGGTGGGTTATAGCCAATATGGGGGGTGGAATATGGGTTTCAAGACCTCGGGATCAGGCCTTGATGTAGGCCCATGCGCTGCGGCCGGATTTCAGGCCGACCAGCACGCGCCGGTAGTCGGAGACTTCATAGGCGTCGGCGGCCGCAAGCTCGGCTTCGGTGATCGCGAAGACGCGTCCCGCCACTTCGTCGGCAAGATTTGTGCTTTCGGAGACGATGGGATGAAAGCGCTCGCCGCTCGTTGCAACAACAGCGGGATCGGTGATCTCGACCATGTCCTTGCGATATCCGGGCATGGCATCGTCCTCGCCGCCCAGAACACGTCCGAAAGTCGCGATCTGTACATTCTCGAACTGGAGCGTTCCGTAGGAAAACAGGAGAATGTCGCGCGCTTCGCTCACAGCCCCGCCATCGCGCAGACGATTTTCCATTCCTCGGCTGTTACCGGCTGCACGGACAGCCGCATCGAGGTGACGAGCGCCATCTTGGAAAGCTTCGGACTGGCCTTCACCTCGGCGAGCGTGACGGGCACCGGCACAGGCTTGACCGCGCGGATGTCGACGCACTCCCACTGGCCGGTCGTGTCGGTCGAATCCGGATGCGCGAGCTTGCAGACTTCGACCACGCCGACGACGTCTTTCGTTGCATTGGAATGATAGAAGAAGCCGAGATCGCCGATCTTCATCTGGCGCATGTTGTTGCGGGCGAGGTAATTGCGCACCCCGTCCCATTCCTGTCCGGCTTTGCCTTTCTTCGTAAGGTCTTCGAACGAGAAGACGTCGGGCTCGGATTTGAACAGCCAGTACTGCACTCATTCCTCCGAAGTCAGCGGGCGCGCAAGCAGGGTTTCGACGGCCTCGCCGACCGATATCGTGCGTTCGAGGACATCACGGACGGCGCGGGCGATGGGCATGTCGACATGGCGCTTCTCAGCCAGATCGACGAGGGCCTGCGCTGTGAACGCGCCTTCGGCCAATTTGCCTTCGGGCGCCTCGCCGCGACCGATGGCGACGCCGTGCGAGAAATTGCGCGATTGGGTCGAGGTCGCGGTGAGAACGAGATCGCCGAGGCCCGACAGCCCCATCAGGGTTTCGGGGCGCCCGCCGAGCGCGGCGCCGAAGCGGCGAAGTTCCGCAAAGCCGCGCGCGATGAAAGCCGCGCCCGCGCTTTCGCCGAGGCCGCGCCCGGCGGCGATGCCCGCGCCGATGGCCAGCACGTTCTTCGCCGCGCCGCCGATCTCGACGCCGATGACATCGTCCGAATGGTAAAGCCGCAGCGAGGGTGAGAACAGCGCACGCGCGAGATCGGCGGCAATCCATTCATTCTTGACCGCGATGGTCACAGCGGCCGGAAGCCCGCGTCCGACTTCCACGGCAAAGCTCGGTCCCGACAGGGCGCCGACGGGATTGCCGGGAAGCGCCGCGCCGATGATCTCCGACATGAAGGCGAGCGATCCGCGCTCGATGCCCTTTGCGCAGGAAATCGCGGGCGCACCTGTCTTGAGATGCGGGGCCGCCGAAACGGCCGTTGCGCGCATGGCCTGCGCCGGGACGACGAACAGTGCGGCATCGGCGTCCGCGATGGCGGCCATGTCGTTTACCGGTGTCACCGCCTCTTCCAGCGCGATGCCCGGCAGATAAAGCGTATTGACGCGGTCGCGGATCAGCTTCTCGGCCTGTTCGCGGTCGAATTCCCACAGTACGACGTCGCGACCCGCACGCGCCGCCGCATTGGCAAGCGCGGTGCCCCAGGCGCCGCCGCCCAGAACGGCGATCCTCTGAAACGTGCTCATGCGCGCGCCCCCGGCAATGCGGCGGCTTCGTCCAGCGGCCAACGCGCGCGCGGCGCGAAGCCCAGATGGTCTTTCATGCCGAGCGACAGGCGCTCCGCGCCCGCCCATGCGATCATCGCGCCATTGTCGCCGCACAGTTCGAGCGGCGGCGCGACGAGAGACAACCCGGCCTGGTCGGCAAGCTTCTGCAGCCCGTCGCGCATGGCCATGTTGGCGGCAACGCCGCCGGCGACCACGAAGGCTGAGGGACGTCCATACTTTTGCTGGAAGATCTGCAGCCCGATGCGTGAGCGGTCCAGCACCGTATCGACGACCGCCGCCTGGAACGAGGCGCACAGATCGGCGACATCGCGCTCGGTCACCGGGGCAATCTTTTCCGCCTCGATGCGCACGGCGGTCTTCAGCCCCGCAAGCGAGAAATTCGGCTCGGGCCGCCCCAGCATCGGGCGCGGAAATTCGAAACGCCGCGGATTGCCGTTCTTGGCGACGCGCTCGACGGCCGGTCCGCCCGGATAGCCGAGGCCGAGCAGTTTGGCGATCTTGTCGAACGCCTCGCCCACGGCATCGTCGATGGTCGTTCCAAGCCGCACATAACGCCCGACGCCTTCGACGGCGAGAAGCTGGGTGTGCCCTCCCGAGACGAGCAGCAGGAGATAGGGAAAATCGACGCCGTCGGTGAGGCGTGCCGTCAGCGCATGTGCCTCGAGATGGTTCACCGCGATAAAGGGCTTGTTGGCGGCGAAGGCCACGGCCTTGGCCTGCGTCAGCCCGACGATCACGCCGCCGATCAGCCCCGGCCCGGCCGCCGCGGCAACGCCGTCGATGTGCCCGATGGTCATGTTCGCGTTCTTGAACGCCTGCGCGATGATCGTGTCGAGCGCATCGACATGGGCGCGCGAGGCGATTTCCGGCACGACGCCGCCAAACGCCGAATGCTTCTTGGTCTGCGAGAGTACGACGTTCGACAGGATCCGCCCGCGTCCGTCCGGCAGGCGCTCGACGATGGAGGCGGCTGTTTCGTCGCAGGTGGTCTCGATGCCGAGCACGCGCATGAACTGATCCGGGTTCGTGGAATTCGGGAGGTTTCGGTCCGCTCCGTCACCCTATAGACTTAGGCTTCTCCTCTCCACAAGCCACCCGCCCTTCCACCAAGAAAAGCCGCATGACCAATCCTTTCCTCCGAATCGGAACCCGTGGCAGCCCGCTTGCGCTCTGGCAGGCGCATGCCGTCCGCAGTGCGCTTTGTGCCGTCCACGCGATTGCCGAAGAAGAGGTCGAGATCGTCATCATCAAGACCACCGGCGATCAGGTGCGCGACCGCGCGCTCGCCGAGATCGGCGGCAAGGGCCTGTTCACCAAGGAGATCGAGCAGGCGCTGGTCGAGAACCGCGTGGATGTCGGCGTGCATTCGGCGAAGGATGTGCCGACCTTCCTGCCCGAAGGGCTCATGCTCGCCGCGTGCCTGCCGCGCGCCGATGTACGCGATGCTCTGATCGCCCCCGGATTCGTTACCTTCGATGCCTTGCCCGAAGGAGCGGTCATCGGCACGGCCTCGGTGCGCCGCGCGGCGCTGATGAAAAACATGCGTCCGGACGTGGAAACGGTGCTTCTGCGCGGCAATGTCGAGACGCGCCTGCGCAAGGTGGAAAGCGGCGAGATGCACGCGACCCTTCTTGCGCTCGCGGGTCTCTCGCGGCTCGGCCTGTCGGGCCATGCCACCGAGGTCTTCGAGACGGAACGCATGCTGCCGGCCTGCGGGCAGGGCACGGTTGCGCTGGAATGCCGCGCGGATGATGTCCGCACACGCGAAAAGCTTGCCGCCATCGACCATCACACAACCTCGTTGGCTCTCGCGGCCGAGCGCGCAATGCTGGCCGTGCTCGACGGCTCGTGCCGCACGCCGATCGCGGGCCATGCGGTGTTGAGCGACGGGTGGCTGTCGCTGCGCGGCCTCGTCGTCGCACCGGATGGCACGGCGATCTGGCATGGCGCCGCTGCGGGCGATGCGGCTGCCGCCGAAGATATCGGCAAGGAGGTTGGCGGCGATCTTCTGGCGCGCGTTCCGCATGGCATCATCGCCGATGGTCCCAGATGGTGATTCTCGTCACGCGCCCGGAACGGCCGGCGCGGCGCACCAAGGAACGCCTTGAGGCGGCAGGGTATGAGGTGCTCGTCGATCCGCTTCTGACACTCGATTTTCATCCGCCGGAACGTCTCCTCTCAGGCGCGCCTCCCGATGCGGTCGTCATTACGAGCTCCAATGGTGTGCGGGCCATCGCGGGCCATTCCGATCTTGCGCGCCTCACCGCTCTGCCGCTCTGGACGGTGGGCATGCGCACCACGCAGGCGGCCCGGGAGATCGGTTTCTCCGACATCGCAGGCGAGGCGCTCGATCTGAAAACGTTGACCGCCCGTCTTATGGCCCGGCCGCGCTCGCGCTTTCTTTATATCGCCGCCACCGTGCGCTCGGGCGATTTGTCCGAACTGCTGCCGCAGCATGAGATCGAAACGGCAATCGTCTACACCGCCGATCCCGCGACGGCGCTCGGCGCCGAGACCGTCGTGGCTCTGCGCGATGGGCGCATCGAGACCGTGCTGCATTATTCGCGCCGCCTGACCGAGACCTATCTGGCGCTGTCCGACATCGCGGGCCTGCCGAAACAGGCGCTCATCCCGCGCCATCTCTGCCTGTCGGAGAACGTTGCCGCCCCGTTGCGGGCGAGGGCTGCCGCCACGATCCTTATCGCCGGGGAGCCGCGCGAAGATGCGCTGCTGAAGCTCCTTCCGGCCTGATCGCTCGCCAAGTCAAAAGCGGGGCGTTACAAAGAGGGTAGACCTTCAGGGAGATTCGAATGGCGGACGAAAAACCGGGGCGCAAACGGTCGATGAAGCCGAAGCCCGGGATTATCGAGCTTGAGGCAACCGAAGTCGCAGCCGCGTCGGAGGAGGCAGCACCGCACGTCGCTCGGGATGATGGCCCGGCGCCGGAAGGGATTGCCGAGCCCGCCGAAACCGAATCTGCTGCCGCGGACACCCCGGCTTCGGACACCCCGGCTTCGGACGCCGCTCCGGACAGCGCGCCGCAACCTCCATTCTCCGATCCGGCAACCCGCGTGCCTGTCGGAAGCCTTGTGGCTGCCGCGTTCGGCGGAGCGGCGCTTGCGCTCGCCGCAGGCGTCGTCGCGGTCTCGTCGGGCCTGCTGCAAGTGTCGCCGCCGCCCGCGAGCGACGACAACGCGCTTGCGACCCGGATCGCAGGCCTCGAAACCGAGGTCCAGAAGGTTCTCGATGCCGCCCCTGCAGCCGTGCCGGACGACAGTGCGCTCCGTGCGGACATCGAGGGCCTGAAAGCCGAGATCGCATCCCTGCGTGCAGCGCCTGTCGCGCCTCCGGCGACCGACCCGGAAATTCAGACCCGCCTGGCCGAGATTGGCGGCCGGCTCGACCAATTGACGAAATCCGCCGAAGACAATTCCGCCGCCTCGGACCTCGAGCGGCTGACGGCCCGCGTCGAAGAGCTCGCCGCGCAGGCCCAAGCCCCCCGTGAAGCGGGGCCGGAAGTCAAAGAGGCCGTTGCGGGCGCAAAAAGCGCCGCCGCACTCGCCGCCGTCGCGACGCTCGAAAGCGCGATCGCGCGCGGCGCGCCCTATGCGGGCGCACTTTCTTCCGTGCGCCAGCATCTGCCGGAAGCGCCGCTCGGCGCTCTGGAGGCGGACGCCGAACGCGGCCTGCCCGCGCCGGGCCTTCTGGGTGAGCGGCTTCTGGCCAAACTCGATCGCGCAGGGACACCGCCGAGCACGGCCGCCACCTTTGTCGATCGCCTGAAAGAGGGCGCGTTCGGCCTCGTGCGCGTGCGCCCGGTGGACGGCGCGGTGCCGGAAATCTCGGCGGACGATCCGTGGTCGGCGCGCAAGGCGGTCGCCGTGCGGCTGGCGCAGGGAGATTATGCCGGGGCGCTCACGGATTGGGAAAAGCTCGATTCCGTGGCCCAGGAGGCAACCAAAGGCGAGGCGGATGCGCTGAAGGCGCGTCTTGGCGCCGATGCCGCACTCGACGGGCTTCGCGCCGCCGCGCTCTCGCAGACGGGGACGCTCAATTGATCCGCGTTCTCGGTTTCCTCGCAGCCATCGCGCTTCTCGGGTTCGGCATCGGCTGGCTCATCGAACGGCCGGGTGAGATCTCGCTGGTCTGGCAGGGCTGGCAGATCGACACCTCGGTTCCGGTGGCGCTTGCGGCCGTTCTCGTTCTGACCATTCTTCTGCTCCTTGGCTGGTGGCTCGTGCGTACGGTTGTCGGCGTTCCGGAAGCGTTTTCGCATTTCCGCCGTGGGCGTCGCCGCCGCCGTGGCATGACGGCGGTCGCAAACGGCCTGATGGCGGTCGGCATCGGTGACGGGCGCATTGCCCGGCGTTCCGCCAGCGAGGCACGCCGCCTCATCGGCGATGAGCCGCTGACCTTGCTTCTGCGCGCGCAGGCCGCGCAATTGTCCGGCGACCGCGAAGAAGCCGAAGCCGCGTTCCGCGCCATGCTCGATCAGCCGGAAACGAGGCCACTGGGCTTTCGCGGCCTTTACGTTGAGGCGCGTCGTCGGGGCGATGCAGCGGAAGCTTACAACCTCGCCGAGCGCGCGGTGAAAGCCAATCCCAATGCACCATGGGCGGGTCCAGCCTTGCTTGAGCTTCAGGGCGTGCGGCGCGATTGGGATCGCGCGCTCGAAAGCGTCCAGCGCAACGCCGCGAACCGGATAACAAGCCGGGCCGATGCGAAACGCCAGCGCGCCGTTCTCCTGACGGCGAAGGCGTTCGATCTGTCGGATCGTCGCTCGGAGGAGGCGCTCGAACTCGCGCGCGAAGCAACCAAGCTCGCTCCCGATCTCGTGCCTGCGGCCGCCCTCGCGGGGCGGATGATGGCCGAGGACAACGATTACCGCCGTGCGTCCGCCGTGCTGGAAAAGGCATGGAAGCGGGCGCCGCATCCCGATCTTGCCGAAGTGTATGTGCATCTGCGGCCCGGCGACAGCGCCGCGGATCGCCTGAAGCGCGCCGGCATTTTGCAGAAGATGGCGCCGGGGCATGTAGAAGGCGCGCTTGCGCTCGCCCGCGCGGCGCTCGATGCGCGTGAGTTCGACCGGGGGCGCACGGCGCTGTCTCCGTTCGCTTCCGCTCCCACGCGACGCATCTGCCTGCTGATGGCCGAGATCGAGAATGCCGAGAGCGGCGATATCGGGCGCGCCCGTGCCTGGCTCGCCCGTGCGCTCACCGCCGCCCACGATCCGGCCTGGATCGCCGACGGCATCGTGTCGGAAACCTGGGAGCCGGTCTCGCCGGTGTCCGGCCAGCTCGACGCCTATGAATGGAAAACGCCGCAGGAGAGCATTGCCGCGCCGGGCAGCCCGCTGATCGACGAGAACATGCCGACCGCGCGCGAATCGGAGCCGGACCAGCCCGCCGTCGCCGCGCCGCTGTCTGCACCGGAGCCATTGCCCGCGGCGCCGCCTCCGCAGGCGGCTCCTTCGGCAGCAATGATCGAACCGGCCTCCGCAGCAGCTTCTTCGTTCGCCCCAGCGGTCGATGTGGCGCCCGCCAAGCCCCGCCCGCAGCGCTCCGAGGTCCTGCTGCCGCTGCATCGTGCCCCGGACGACCCGGGTCCGGACGACGAAATCGATGCCGTTGCTTCACGTCCTTATTGAGAGACAAGCGAGGCGCTTGCCTTTCGAAGGTGCTTTCGGTAGGCAGACGCCTGCGCCGCTTTAGCTCAGCTGGTAGAGCACCTCATTCGTAATGAGGGGGTCGGGGGTTCGAATCCCTCAAGCGGCACCAGTCCTCCCAATAGCTTAGAAGCCTGCCTACCCTCCAGAGAGATCTGGGGGCAACGCGTTGGGCAACAGTGTTTTCTCGCGAAGGATTCTTTTAATTCCGCGACTTCACACTATACTTCACATGCTACCCACAAGGCGTCCATGACCCAGCTATTGAAGTCCCCCCTCTCGGGACCTCCGCCAACGGAGATCCCCTTAAATCGACCGCCGCTAGAATCGGTCTTAGGTCAGATCAGATTTAGCACAGTTCTACGGCTCACGAGCCAAGCCGAGCTAATTCCGTTTCAGGAAGCGATTCGTGGGCGATACCCGCTGTTCTCCCCCGAGCAGGGCGCAAATGTGCACATCGACATTGGCCCGAGTGGACCAGTCGCACGTCAAGAACAATCAACTGTCTGGCGATTTTTAAGTTCGGAAAGAGATTGGCGAGTCTCATTGGGCTCTGATTGGGTGGCCTTAGAGACTAAACGTTACACATCTCGCGACGATTTTCTGGCTCGCCTTACTGAAATTGTGCAGCACATCGAAACAATCTACCGGCCCAATCTCGTTACTCGGATCGGCCTCCGATACATTGATCGGCTGACCGGCCCAGAGTTGGATCGTGCTAACGATCTGATCGCCGCTCCTTTCTTCGGTGTTTCGGGTACGGAGCTTTCGCTTGGGTTGAAACATTCAATAACCGAGACATCCTTAGAAACCGAGGAAGGTGGGATGGTTCTTCGATGGGGAAGATTGCCGCCGAATGGAACCGTGGACCCGGCTCTACTCGCATCGATAAACGAGCCATCCTGGGTATTAGACATTGACGCTTTCAGAGAAGCCCAAGATGAATTTCGGTGTGACCCTCTGGCGAAGTCTTTCCGATTGCTCGCAGAGCGCGCATATTCTGTTTTCAGATTTGTTGTCACCCCTGACTTTCTCAAAACTTTCGGAGCCCAAGGCTGATGCAGCCGTTTCTAGATCAGGATCACGGGGGGCTCCCGACCCAAGCAAAATTGTTCGATGCAAAGCTTGATCGACCAAGTCAAATTGGTTCGTTCTGCCTTGGGGAGACTAACTTAGGCCAAGATGTGTGCCAAACTAAAGGGAGCACTTGGTCTACGCCGAGAGGCTACCTGCCCAAACTCAAAGCACAGACTACAGATGGACCGGGTAGATACCTCATTGTCGCGCACGGAACTTCGATCGATTTGCCGATCCAATCGGGCGGATCTCTGCTCAACGACCTAGCTATGCTGTGCTTTCGTGGCTCCATTTTTGAGGGGGCTACATCGCCTAGTTCCCTGAGAATCATTGAAGTTATTGCGCCAGTCGGAGCAGTCCGGCGCGTGTTGCGTGACAAGATTAGTCTCTCAACGAGCCCCGTCTATCGAGCGATAGTTCATGCTGATCTTAAGCCCCCTGCCCAAATCGCAAAAGGACAGAGCTTCGCGGCCTCACTTATCGCGAGATCTCGTGCGGCTGCTCGCTTAACGATGGATGAATTCAGCACCCTGCTCGGAATCACGCGACGCAGTCTGCAAGCTTGGAAGGCCGGTGAAGCGCTTAGCTCTAAGAACGAACATCGCCTTAGGAGGGTAACCGATTTGCTCGAGAGCATCGCGCCCGGCGATCAACGATCAACGCGAGATAAGCTTTTCCAAGTTTCGGCTGGCGGGTTGAGGCTTTACGACGCTATCGCTCAGAATCGGCTCGACGATGCAAAGTCTTGGATTGCTCTGGGGCAGTTTGATGACGCTAACGAGACGCCGGTCCAAAAGCACGAAAGATCAATGCATTTGACGCCCTTAGCGTCCCGTCTAGATCTCATCCCAGAGCCAGTGAACAGCGCCGATCGGAACCTGAATCGGAAGCTGTCGGGCCGTATCAGGCGGTGAGTCAGAATCTTGCACGACACTCATCCTGGCGCCGAGGCGCTGACGCTTGATTGGCAGCAAGGGGACGCTTGGCTCGGCCCGATCCCTCTCGTCCATCTGGCCGATTTAAGCCGCCCGATAACCGTCTCATCAAGGATGATAGCAAACGAATTGGGCGGTCACGGCCAGGAAGATCTAGCGAATATTAATAGTGATGAACTCGGTTTTGTCGTTCTCACGCAGACGTGTGACATCATCCGATCTTCGAAAGATCGCCCGTTTGTCGAAGTATGTCGAATAATCGAGGTAGACGATACCGAACTGCATCAAATTAAAGCAGAGCGGCGTCCTAGATACGCCTACCTACCGGCGCTGGCCGAAAAAAGGCTGGTCGCGGACTTTGACCGCACGTCGCTTGTTGAAAAGGCTGTTCTCGAAAGACGCACTGCTGAACGGGTAGCGACGTGTAACACCCCCGAGCAGCAACGTGCGTTCGCGGCCGCTTTGGCGCGCAAATACACGCGCGTAGCGTTTCCTGAGAAGTTCGTGGCGGCAGTTGCAAAAATCCAGGACCGCATCCGCAAGAATGTAAATAACAGTACTCCAGAAGGTCAGTTTCTCCGCGCGCTAAGGGAAGTTCGGGTGCGTTGCGAGCCAGGATGGGATGCCCCAGAGCCGGAACTTACTTTCTACCTTATGTTCGATCTCGCAAATGTCCCACAAGACAATGTCCATCAGTCCAAGGCCCTGATGGACAGATTCGTAGATGTTGCGCCTTTTGCTAAACCAAAGCACTCTGCGGTTTGCTACGAAATGATGTCTGTTGCGAACTATCATTCGACCGATCCTTTGGATCTGGATTCCGTTTTGAAGCCGTAATTGTTGCCCCCGCGTTGCCCCCATTCGGTCTCAGCAAGAAAAACTGGCGAAAGTCATCAGATTTCATGGCAGGGGCTGCTCTTATGAAATCAGGTGCTCTCATTCGATCCCTAAAAACCTCTCAAAAGTTATCAATTCTTATCATTGCCGAATGGGCTGTTTTGGGTCGGGGTTTGCTGACCCGGCGGTCGGGGTTCGTATGATGCCGTTCCCCGTCCCCACCTGGTACATTAGAAGTGCCTGTTAATTTCACCCGGGAACCAACTGGTTTCAGTGCGCCCGCGTACCAAGAGATGGGACACTGTTGCCGTATGGTGATCCCAAAAATTCCGACGCTTGGTCTGGTCGTTTCATACAGTCGGTCTGAATAAACGGTACTGGGTAATCATTATATTTGCGCCATCGCATAAAATCCTTCGTCGGCAGTTCGTCGTTATAGGGTAGCATGGTAAGTATCCATTCGGAGGCGTGGCGGTGCGAAGGGCTATACGCGCCGCGCCGCGCCAGCTTGATGAAGCCCTTCGCCTGCAGCTCCCGCAGCACCCGGGAAGCGGTATTCTTGTCCACCGCGCATTCCGCTGCGAGTTCGCGAACGCTCATCGAAATGCGCCCGTTGTTACTACCCATGAACCGGGCGCGAAGGTACGGAAATGCTGCCTTCGCGGCGATGGACAATGACTTCCAGGCTGGGCTAAAAAGTAAATACTTTTCTAGCATGACGAAAGACTGTGTGGAACGGCCTTCAGGGATTTTCCGACGCGGCATGATCAGGCCCCCCTGGGGCGCGCGGCGCCAGCATCGCGTTCGACAATCTTCTGCTCAATCCAACTTTCAATTTCTTCTTCGAGCCACGCATTTCGGTTCGCCCCCAATTTGCAGGGCTTCGGAAACTGATGGCTCCTGATCAGTCTGTGAAGGTGCGGGCGGGAGTAGGATATCCCCTTCGCCCTGAGGTCAGACATCGAAAGAAGTTTCATGGTAGCTCCTCGAACATGATGAACGTTGAGGAGAGACTGCCCGTACGGGAATTTGATTGGCACCCACGAAATGAGCGTCAAACGTTTCGTGGGGAGGTCGCCAGGGCTCGCTTAATCTCGACATTCGTTCGATACGTCGGGTCTCGCCGCCAATCCCGAACCGTGTTTTCTGCACCGAGTTCACTGATCGATGGTAGCAGCTCCAGCTCGCGAAGAATGCGAGCGATCTGGCGCGTTGATCTCGTAGATGGATTTTTGCCGCGGGGATCGGGAGGAGAGCCCGCTTCGAGCCAAACCGCAGCGTCCCACGCTTTGCGCGACTTCGGTATCACTGCGCCGAATGTCGTCGATGTGCGTTCGGGGTCCGGGTCGACGATTGCGCGAAATAGGCGGAAAAGTTCGTACGGCGGCGGTATTTGCTCGTCGACGTATTGAGACAGCAGCCAAACCGCCGCGAACTCGATGTACCCTTTAGGGTAGCCTTGGGTCGGCTTTCCGCCAGTGATGTCCCCCCAATGCGTCCAAAGACCTTCGGCATATTCTTGCAGAATTGCCGGGTCGGATTCCCGAAGAAGTGGTCGCCCGCGCTTGCTTGGTCGCTCGATCGGCGGCAGCCGCTTTTCGGTCAACCGGCGGCTCGGAAGGGGATGACGTTTTCCTTCGGAGTGGTCAGAGTATTTCGCAGGCGATCGCTCCACAGCTCAAGCGCGAGACGCTTCTCGTCGAGGTACGCGAACTGATCATACACACGATGAAGACCGGGTTTTCGGTGCGCGATGACGAGCTCGCGGACCAGATCTGCGACGGGAAGCGCAGAAAGCCCAGTTCTCATAGTCCGGCGGAGATCATGAAGTACAAAAACTGCCGGCGGTGATCCAAGCTCGATTGCGACCAGTTGATCAAGTCGCTTCTTCGCTTTGCTGAAGCCGGAAACCGGCCGTCGGCCAAACGTCGTCGAGAAAACAAAACCCCTCCTGCCGAATGTTGGCAGCCCCGTCAGCAGTTCTTCAAGATCGGCAGTTATCGGCAATGTGTGCGTGACATCAGACTTCATCCGGCTCGCCGGTATCGTCCAAAGCATTCGGTCGAAATCAAACTCGTCCCAGCTTGCTTGGGCGACCTCGTTTTTTCGTTGGCCTGTCAGAAGGAGCATTTGGACGAGTGGGCCGAAAGGGTAGCCCAGTTGGCCCGCCGCGCTCCAAACAGCTTGAATTTCTCGATCCGCGAGGACTCGCGTGCGGACGTGATGCGGGCCGATCAAATCCGACGGTTTTAAGCGGTCGCATGGGGAGCGCTCCAGCCCGTACACTCCTCGGGCAATAGCCCAATTGAACAGGCGTCGGATCGTGGCGAACATCGCATGCGCTTGGGCAGATTTCCCTTCGCGAACTTTTGCGTCGATGGCGGAAAGGATATCCCTCGGAGAAACGGAGTCTATGGGCGTGGCACCGAACGCTTCGCGGAAAACCTTTAGGTGAGCACGCACGTCTGCTGACCGTCGCAGCCGATCGACAACGAAAGCTCCGTATTCCTCGGAAACTTTGCCAAAGGAGTTTTGGCTCCTGTCGATCTCTGATCGTCGATCAGCGGACGCTTGGACTTTAGGATCGATGCCCTTGCGGATCAGGGACAGCCAGGCTCGCGCCATAGTTCTCGCTTCTTCGAGAGAGAGCGCGCCGACATCGCCCAACGCACGTCGGGTCGGATTGCTGCTGGCAGGATATCTGGCGACCAAGATAAAGGTCAGGCGCCCCTTCTCTGAAATGCGGACGCCAAATCCTGGGACGTCAGTGTCCATGACTTCGTATCGTTGCTGGGGTGGCTGACGTCTGGCCAGAGCGTTTAAAAATCGAGCGGTGAGCCTACACTTTTGCATTGGGCAACCTCGGGGCAACGAAACGGTTGATCACTCACGCCACCCCACGAGATGCGATGATGCCCCAATTTTTCGAATTTCGTAAAGGCGTTAGGCGCTTAGCGGACGCGTTGAGACTGAATGAACTCTGGTGAAACACTTGGAAGGCTCATTCGTAATGAGGGGGTCGGGGGTTCGAATCCCTCAAGCGGCACCATTCCCTTTATGTCCGACAACATCCGCCTCGCGCCCTATGTGTTGCCGTGCGCGTGGATTTAGATGTTCATTATTGGAAACAATGGTTTTCGATAGTTTCAATTTATTGCCGATCCTGTTCTCCCTACTTTGATGTCACGCAGCGGCTGCAAGGGCAGACCGCTTGGGAGACAGATCATGAAAAACCCTGGCATCCACCACGTCACCGCGATTTCCGGTCCGGCCCGCCGCAATGTCGATTTCTACACCGGGGTTCTGGGCCTGCGTCTGGTCAAGAAGACCGTCAACTTCGACGATCCGGGCACGTACCATCTCTATTTTGGGGACGAGAACGGCACGCCCGGCACGATCCTCACCTTTTTCCCCTGGGACAATGTCGCCAAGGGACGGGTCGGTGTCGGCGAAACGCAGCAGACCTTGTTCCGCGTTCCGGAAGGATCGATCGGCTACTGGGCGCACCGCTTCGTCGAGAAGGGCATCGAGCATGAAAATGTCGCCAAGGCATTCGGTGAAACCGTTCTCTCCTTCCGCGATCCCGACGGCATGCGGCTTGCGCTGGTCGGGACGCCCGGTGCGGAGGCCGAGCCTGCGTGGACCTCGGACGGCATTCCGGCCGAGCACGCCATTCGCGGCTTCCACAGCGTCAATCTGCTTCTGGCAAAGGCGGCGCCGACGGCGGCGATCCTGACCGATGTGTTCGGGTTTACCGAAATTGCTCGGGAAGGTTCGGTCATTCGCCTGAAGGCGGGCGAGACGAAGAACGGCGGGATCGTCGATCTTCACGAAGCAGGCGGTTTCCTGGCCGGGCGTGCCGGCGGCGGCTCGGTCCATCACATTGCCTTCCGCGCGGAAAACGACGCCGCGCAGAAGGAGATGGTGGCCAGGCTTCAAAAGGCGCACGGCATCCGTACAACGGAACAGAAGGATCGTAATTACTTCCGGTCCGTCTACTTCCGGGAGCCGGGTGGCGTTCTCTTCGAGATCGCGACGGACGAACCCGGCTTTGCCGCGGACGAGCCGGTCGCAGAACTCGGCCGCACGTTGAAGCTTCCGTCTTTCCTCGAACCTCACCGGAGCCGCATCGAAGGCGTGCTACCGGAGCTTGCCTGAACTCGAACTGCAAAGCGCCGGCGGCCTGCAAAAGCCGCCGGTTGCCGGAGGCCGCCATGTCCACTGAAACCGAAATGTCCTTCATCCATCGCTTCGAGCCCGCAACGGCAAGCGGGAGTGTGCCGCTCGTTCTGCTTCACGGCACAGGCGGCGACGAGAACGACCTCCTCGATCTGGGCCGTGCCGTCGCGCCGGGTTCGGCGCTTCTATCCCCGCGCGGGCGCGTGCTTGAAAACGGCATGCCGCGCTTCTTCCGCCGTCTTGCCGAAGGGGTTTTCGACGAGGCGGATGTGAAGCGCCGCGCAAGCGAGCTTGCCGATTTCATTTCCGAGGCGCAGGCCCGCTACGGCCTCGAAAAGCCGCTCGCGCTCGGCTTCTCGAACGGCGCCAACATCGCCGTGGCGACCCTGCTGCTCCGTCCGGACACGTTCGCGGGCGCGGTTCTGCTTCGGCCGATGATGCCGCTCGCGGACATGCCGGATGCGGATCTGCGCGGCATGAACATTCTCATGGTCTCCGGCGCGATGGATTCCATCGTGCCGCACGCCAATGCCGCACGCCTTGCAGCAGCCCTGTCGGAACGCGGCGCGTCGGTCGCGCATGAGATCCTGCCGTCCGGCCACCAATTGGGGCAGGCCGATCTCCGGCTCGCGCGTGATTTTCTCGCGCGGCTTTGAGGACAAATGGACGGGGGCGGGGCATGATCGGGTCCCATTCTGGATTCGGCATGCCTCATCTTCCCGATTTCGAGGCCTGGGCGATTTTCGCCAAGGTCGCCGAGCATGGCTCCTTTTCGGGGGCCGCGAACGAGCTGGCCTTGTCCAAGGCCACGGTTTCGAAAGCCGTGTCGCGGCTGGAGGCGCGCCTTCGCACATCCCTTTTCCATCGCACATCGCGCAAACTGTCCCTGACCGAAAGCGGTCGCACGGCGCTCGAACGTGCCGCGCGCATTCTCGCCGAGGGCCAGGCGTTGGAGCAGGAGATCGCAGAAGGCGCGGCTGTCCCGCGCGGGCTTGTGCGGCTGTCCGCACCGATGTCCTTCGGCATCCAGCATCTCGGTCCGGCTTTGGCCGCGTTTCTTCGTGCCTATCCAGAGGTCTCGGTCGATCTCGATCTCAGCGATGCACGTACGGATATCGTGGCGCAGGGTCTGGACGTCGCGCTGCGCATCGGGCAACTGGACGATTCCTCTCTCCGCGCACGCCGTCTGTGCGCGGTGCGCCGCCTCCTCGTCGCTGCGCCCTCCTATCTCAAGGCGCACGGCGCACCGGCCGATCCGCAGGAGCTTGAAAGCCGGGACGTGGTCGTCTTTTCCCATCTCGCGGCGCCGAACGCGCTGGTTCTGCATCATCCGCATCGCGGCGAATTCACGGCCCGCATTTCCGGAAGCCTGGCGGTCAACAACGCGGATGTGGTCATGCCGCTGCTGGCCGATGGGCTTGTTCTCGCCCTCATGCCGGAATTCCTGGTCTGGCGGGAGGTGAAGGAGGGCAGGCTCGTGGAGGTCCTGCCGGACTGGTCGTCCGAGCTTCTGGCGCTTCATGTCGTTACGCCGCCCGGAAATCTGCGGCCCGCGCGCGTGACCGCGCTCATCGACTTCATGGCGAAGCACTTTGTGAAAGCCCCGTGGGCGCGCGACGTCCCCAGGCTGGACTGAGCATTTCGCAGAATGCGAAAATCGTGCATTTTGCAAAGACTGCCGGGGCGAAAAAATTATGCTTTTTCAGGGTCTTGCGGTTACCGCTCGTTAAGCCTGATCGCCCATCTTGGCCACTCGCTCACGCGACCGGCAGTCAGGTATTGCGTCGCCGGAAAGATTGGACGGGAGAGCCGCCCCCGCAGCTCTCCCGCTTCCATTCTTGACAGCGCCTAAGCCTTGAGGCGCACCTTGACGGCCGTCGGCCCGGTGTCGCCGAGATCTTCGACATAGTGGACCTGATCGCCGCGCTTCAGCGCCTCGAAGTCCCCGTTCAGCAGGCTGTTGCGGTGGAAGTAGAGCAGGCCGCCCTCCTTGGTGAGGAGGAAGCCGTGGTCCCGCCCCTCTTCAAGCTCGGCAACCTGGCCGAGAAACTGGTTCTGCGCGTCGCTCTGCAGCGCCTTGGTGCGGCCCTTCAGCTGTTCCTTGAAGGCGACAAGCTGGCGTTCGGCGATGCGGAACGCCTCGTTGATCGCCTTTCGCATATCGGGGTCCGCGAACTTCTGCTGCAGATGTTCCGGTTCGTGGCTGACGACGATGTCCTTATGTCCCGGAACGCCAATCTCGATGCGCACGACCGGGGGAATTGAATTCGACGCATTGGTGGCCCGCTTTTCGACCCGGACCCGACAGGCAACGAGACGCTCGAAAATGCGTTCGAGACGTCCGATCTTTTCACGGATCGTTTCCTCGACCCAATCGGAGTGCTGGATGTTGTGGAAGGCGATTTCGACCGGAACCTGCATTTCGACACTCTCCTTGAATGTCTTTGTGACCATGCCCCCTGATCCCCAACGCAGCAGCCTAGGCCCGGTTCAGTCTTTCTGCAAAGCAAAGAAAAAGCCCTCCGGGGGTTTCCCGGAGGGCTCGATGTCGAACGGCTGTTGTGTGCCGTGCTACTGCGCTTCGGCGTTCAGGAGCGCGGTGATGTTGCGGATGGTCACGCGCCGGTTCTCGCCGTTTGCCGCCACCGTGTTTACCTTCAGGTAGTCCTCGCCATAACCCTGCGTGACGAGGTTCTCGGCGGGGACCTCGTAGTATTCCGTCAGAATCGCGGCGACCTCTTCCGCGCGGCGGTCGGAAAGCGACAGATTGTCGAGCGCCGAGCCGACCGCGTCGGTGTGACCTTCGACAAGGTAGACCTCGTTCGGATTGCGGTCGATGACCGCCTTCAGGGCGCGGGCAAGTTCTTCGAGCTTGTCGATCTGATCGTCGGCAACGCTCCATTCGCCAGTGGCAAAGTTGACGGTGTTCAGGTCGATCGAGCGGACGCGCTCGCGCAGACGCACATTCTGCGTAACCTCCTGCAGGGAGTATGGACGCTCCGTGCGTACGAGCGGGGGCGCGATAAGCGCTTCCTCGTAATCCTCATACGAGGCCTCGTCCGCGTCGATGATGTACTCATCGCGCGGAATGTCGATCCGCACCGGCGGCAGATCGAGGTAGAAGTCGACATACGGGCCGCGGCGATCGCGATTTCCGCGATCGCGCCAGCCGCTGTCGCGGTTCCAGCGTCCGCCCCGTTCCCAGGCGCGGCTGTTGTCGATTATGACGATCTCGCGTCCGCCTTCGCGGCGCGAGCGGCGGATGAGATTGCCGTCGCGGTCGGTGACGGTGACGATCTCGATGCCGCCGGGGCGCCGGATGACAGACACGACTTCGTCGTTACGTCCACGCTCCTGCCGGAAGTCCTCGGCGTTGCGCCGCATGCGGTCGGTCTGGTCGGTGCGGATGATGGTCCGGTCGCCTTCGCGGATGATGACCCGGCTGTCGCCTTCGCGGATGACGGTGCGGCCGCCGCTTTCCTCGTCGACGCGGCGGTCGAAGCGCTTGTCGAGACCGCGGTCGCGGTTGCGGAACTCCTCCTCGACGCGCCGTTCGGCGCGCTGGCGCTGTTCGGGCGTGCGTTCTCCGCGCAGTTCCTCCGGCGGAATGGCCGGGCTCTCGCCGGCGGGCGGCGGGGCGGGGATCACGGACGGCGCTTCAGGCGCGGTGCGCTGCGCGCCGCCGGGGGTGGCCGGGGCGTCCCCGCGCGGGGTGCCGGGGCGCTCACCGCGTGGCGAAGGTGCAGGAGGCTGATCCGTTCCGCCTGCTGCGGGCGGCGGCGGAGTGTCCGGCGCGCGGCGCGGAGGACGGGCGTCCCGAGGGACCGGCGGCTCGGAGGGATTGGCGGCATCGGGAGCCGGAGCGCGCTCTGGGCGGACCTGGCGTTCACCACGTGGCTCTGCGTCCGGACGCGGCGCGCGCTCGCCGCGCGGTGCGGGCGGGGCGTCGGGCGTTGCGGCCGGCGGGGTGGCGCGCGGCACAGGAGGCGCTTCGGCCGGAGGTGCGGCGCGTTCGGCCGCGGGCGGAGCTTCACGGCGTGGCGGAGCGTCCGGACGCTGGGTGCGTTCGGCGCGCGGGGGCGCTTCCTGCCCGTCCGGGCGCTGCGGACGTTCCGCGCGGGGCGGTGCCTGCGGTCGCTCGGTTCGCGCCGGAGCTTCCTGACGCTCACCTCGGGGAGCGCCTTCGGGAGCGCGCTGCTGGCGCTCGCCGCGCGGCTGCTGGGCTCCCGCCGGGCGTTCCTGACGCTGCTTGCGCGGGTCCGGCGTTTCTTCGGCCGGAGGCACGGCCTGCGCGAGAATCATCGGATGTGCGGCAGGTCCCTCAGCATAGGAGAAGCCCGTCGAGCCTGTAATGATCGTGCCGGCGAGAAGTATGTATTTGATCTGTTTCATCCCTTGATCCGATTCTCCGTCAGAATTGCAGGCGTGTATTCACGCCGAACTTTATGGCCGTTTATTGACACATTGAAAATATGTGAAAATGAACAGATGTTCAGTATTGCCGAAATACTTGCCGATACAAGTATTCATGGGAAGAGGCCTTGAGCGGCGCGCGGCTGTGTAAGTTTTAGGGCGGCTGAAGCGCAAGAAAAGACCGTGCAAACAAAAAAACGGGGCCGAGGCCCCGTTTTTTAATTTTACGGCAGTGCCGCAGGACTTAATTGAGGCCCGCGATCTTCGCGCGCTGCTTGATGAGAGCCAGAACCACGTCGAGGGTAGGGGTCGGCACATCCATCATGCGGCCCATCTCCTGGACCACGGTAACGAGCGGCTCGATTTCCATCGGGCGGCCGCGCTCGAGATCCTGAAGCATCGAGGTCTTGTGGGCGCCGACGGCACCCGCGCCATTGATGCGGCGCTCGACGTCCACGCGGAAATGAACACCCTGCTTGGTGGCGATTTCCTGGGCTTCGAGCATCATGGCCTTGGCCACGGCACGGGTGCCGGGATCGGAGGCGATCATGTCGAGCGTGGCATGGGTCAGTGCCGAGATCGGGTTGAAGCAGAGATTGCCCCACAGCTTCAGCCACATCTCATCGCGGATGTTGTTCAACACCGGAGCGCGCAAACCGCCGGCCGCCATGACCTCGGACAGCTTCTCGATGCGCGGCGTCGTTTCGCCGGAAGGCTCGCCGAGCGGGAATTTGTCGCCGTAAACGTGCTGGATGACGCCCGGCTCGACGACTTCCGTCGCCGGATAGACGATGCAGCCGATGGCACGCTCGGGGCGCAGCGCATTCCACTGCTTCGCGCCCGGATCGATCGTATCGAGGGTGCGGCCTTCGAAGGCGCCGCCGAATTTGTAGAAGTACCAGTAGGGCACGCCGTTCACGGCTGTCACGACGGTGGTGTCGTTGCCGAGCAGCGGCTGCATGGCATCGACCACATTCGGCACGGCATGGGCTTTCAGCGCGACGATGACGTAATCCTGCGGTCCGAGCTCCTTCGGGTCGGAGGTGCAGTTGAGGTGTTCGACCCGCTCCTCGCCGTCTATGAGGAGTTTCAGGCCGTTCTTCTTCATGGCGTCAAGATGGGGACCGCGGGCTATAAGGCTGACCTCGGCACCGGCGCGCGCGAGCTGCACACCCATATAGCCGCCGATGGCTCCTGCGCCGTAGATGCAGATCTTCATGGTCCCTCCTGACGGCCACGCCGTATTGGCGTTCGGCCCGATGTTTTCACCCTGGAAACGCGGTGGTCCGCATTTCCTCTCGTTTTTTGTTCGCAAGCGCGCAGGCCGCGCTCGCATTTATTGGTGCGTGTAGGGGCAGGTTATGTTGCGAACCTGCCCTTACGCAAATGCCAGATCGCCTCAGCCTCAGCCTCAGCCTCAGCCGATCTCGTGACCGGACAGCAGCTCGATCGCCTTGATGAGCGCCGAATGGTCGAGCGCCGCGCCGCCATTGGCCGCAAGGCCGTTCATCAGCTGGGCGGCGTTCGCGGTGTTCGGCAGGGCCACGCCGAGCGAGCGGGCACCGTTGAGGGCCAGATTGAGGTCCTTCTGGTGCAGCTCGATGCGGAAGCCCGGATTGAAGGTGCGCTTGACCATGCGTTCGCCATGCACTTCGAGGATGCGCGAATTGGCAAAGCCGCCCATCAGTGCCTCGCGGACCTTCGCCGGATCGGCGCCGGCCTTGGAAGCGAAGACAAGAGCTTCGGCCACGGCCTGGATGTTGAGCGCGACGATGATCTGGTTGGCGACCTTTGTGGTCTGGCCATCGCCATTGCCGCCGACGAGCGTGATGTTCTTGCCCATCTTCTCGAAGAGCGGCTTCACCTCGTCGAACACGGCCTGGTCGCCGCCGCACATGATGGTGAGAGACGCAGCCTTCGCACCGACTTCGCCGCCCGAAACCGGAGCGTCGATGTACTTGCCGCCGAGGTCTTCGATCTTCTTGGCGAACTTCTTGGTCTCGATCGGGGAGATCGA